>CAVSSI010000003.1:0-375804 GCA_963730655.1 uncultured Bacteroidota bacterium | reverse complement strand
ACAAAAAAGAGGAGAAGCCATTGCTGCTCATCATCAACACCAGTGGCGGTGGAGGAAGCAGGAGCGCTGCATTTACCATGAATGTGCTCCAGAAACTCGACAAACAGAATGGTGGTCACCTGATGGATAAAACATTCCTGATCACCGGTGCCTCCGGTGGTATGTTTGGTGCCGCCTATTTCCGGGAATTAAGCCGGATGAAAGAATACCAGGATTCGTCCATCAACCCGGATGACCGCCGGTATACGGATGCCATTTCCGGCGATTTGCTCAACCCGCTTTTTTCTTCCTTTGTGGCGCGCGACCTTTTTTCACCCGCACAAAAATTTAGTGTGGGTGACTATGAATATATCAAGGACCGCGGATATGCATTTGAACAAAAACTAAATAAAAATACCGGGGGTGTCCTGGACAGACAGTTGAAGGATCTCGCTTCTGACGAATCAGCTGCACGTATTCCCCTGATGTTATTTAGTTCTGTCATTACGCGGGACAGTCGCACGATGCTGATCAGTACACAGCCGATCAGTTTTTTGATGCGGCCGGTTTTTGACAGCAGCCATATCAAAACCATTGATCCGGATGCAGTTGATTTTCATAAGTTTTTTACAAAACAGGATCCGATGAATATGCGGATGTTAACGGCCCTGCGCATGAATGCCACGTTCCCCTATGTGCTGCCCAATGTATGGCTTCCTTCTGAGCCGGTGATTGATGTGATGGATGCCGGATTCCGGGATAATTTCGGTGAACAGGTGGGCCTCCGGTTCGTTCATGTGTTCCGTGACTGGATTCTTAAAAATACCCGGGGAGTACTCCTTATACAGATCCGTGACCGGAAAACCGGCGGATGGGAGTTCCCGTTTGAATCCACGGATATTACGGAGATCATCACTAAACCCTTATTGCTGATCCAGTATAACTGGTATAAAATGCAGGAATATAATCAGAATGATCTGCTGAGTGTGATGGAAGGGTATATGGGCAACACATTTTATAAAATGACTTTTCAATACGAACCCAAAACGGTCAATGCCGGAGCAGCATTAAATTTTCATCTGAGCCGCCAGGAAAAACTGGATATTGCCAATGCCATTGAAAATAACCAGAATCAGCAGATATTTAAAAGCGTGAATGATTTGCTGAATCCGTAAGCAGGCCTAACGCCTAACGCTTAACGCCTAACGCATAGTCCTCAATGCAAGCAAATTCATTTCATAACGGCATTGGTTTACCGTTTGAATTTTTATAGACAATTAAATTTAAAGATTGCCTTTAGCGTTAAGCTTTAGGCGTTAAGCGTTAGGCGTTAAGCTTAAGAAGGCTGTAAGAGCCTGAAACAACTCCGGTATAATGCGTATGGAAAATGAACCGCTGGTGTCCTGAGGATCCCCGTCGATATGTAATGGGGCATTGCCGGGATTACCGGATTTCGATTTTATCCGTCTGCAGGTAAACGATATTTTTTTTGTTAGCATAGTCCATTACATGCCTGGGTTTATTGTTCCCGGATACCTGCAGCAGAACTGAAAAAAGCAGATTGAGCTTATTCATTTTTTTTACGATAACGATATCCAGCAAACCGTCTGACATACTGGCTTTGGGGGCGATGGTGAAATTATTTCCAAACTGATTGCTGTTGGCAATGCTGATAAAATAAGCATCGGTTTTTAAAATCCGGTCTTTGACTGTTATTTCGAACGGGTATGGCCTGGATTTAAAAAACTGAATGGTTGATATACGGATATAGGTCTGCAGTCCCCTGGTTTTCTGTTTTGCAAATTCATGGGCAACCTGCTGCATCGAATCCGATTCCGCAGAGCATACAGGAGAATTTTTCGTTGATATAAAATGCATCTGTCAGGGAAGCCTTTCCATTAAATATTACATCGAGGGCCAGGCTGGCTTGTTTTGGAATTTTGGCGGCGAAGGCAAGCCCGTTACCGGAACCCATGGGAATGATTCCGAAATTTACCGGAATACCCTGAAGGGCATTAACGACCGCATTCACTGTGCCGTCCCCTCCGCAAATAACAACATCCGTGATGCCATCTTTTTTGATAATCTTCTCCAGGTTATCATAACTCCCGTCGGCTTTTGACGGATAAATTTCAAATTCGATTCCCTGTGCACGTGTTTTACGAATGATCAGGTCCTTCAGCTGGTCTTTTTTCTTCGTACCGGAAACCGGATTGATCAGGTAGATAATTTTACGGGACATACACGCAAGTTCTGCTAAAAGATGAATTTCAAAAAAGAAATCGGTATTCTTTCATTTACCATTGGGGATAGTTTCCGAACTTGGAGATCCAACCAAAACATAAAACTTCAAGCATGACGATTGCACCAAAACAAAGGTTCCTGGCCCTGGATGTTTTCAGAGGCATGACCATCTGTTTTATGATTATTGTGAATACCCCCGGAAGTAAATTTACCTATTCACCACTTGAACATGCACACTGGCATGGATTCACACCCACCGATCTGGTATTCCCTTCCTTTTTATTCGCCGTAGGAAATGCGATGAGCTTTGTGATGAATAAATGGAATACCCTGAGCCAGGCCGAAGTGCTGGGGAAAATTTTTAAACGAACCCTGATCATTTTTCTTTGCGGGTTTTTAATGTACTGGTTCCCGTTTTTTGAAATGGACAAAGCCCATAATACCATTTTTTCCCCTTTCTCCATACCCGGGTACTCGGCGTGCTGCAAAGAATTGCGCTGGCCTACTGTATTGCTTCCCTGCTGATTTATTATTTTAAACCGGGAACGGTGATCAGTATTTCCATTTCCATACTGCTTTTTTACTGGGCCATCCTGCTCTGGGGAGGTGATGCACCCGATCCGCTGGCGATGACCGGAAATTTTGGATATAAACTCGATGTATGGCTGATGGGTAAGGACCATATGTATCATGGTGAAGGAGTTGCATTTGATCCGGAAGGATGGTTATCAACACTGCCCTCCGTAGTGAATGTGACTTTTGGATATATGGTTGGAAAATTTATTCAGGAGAAGGGAAAAAGTTTTGAAGGACTTACCAAATTGCTGCTTTTGGGGTTTTCCCTGATTGTAATTGGCTATTTCTGGGACCTTTCTTTTCCTATTAACAAAAAATTATGGACCAGTTCATTTGTGGTCTATACGGTTGGAATCGACTGTGTTATTATTTCTGCCATTATTTATGTGGTTGATTTTCTGGGCAGAACCAAATGGACGAAGTTTTTTACGGTTTTTGGCAAAAATCCGCTGTTTATTTACCTGCTCTCTGAGGTTGGCGCTACCCTTTTGGATATATGATACATGTAGAACCCGGTGTATCACTCTTTTCCTGGCTTTATCACCATATTTTTAAACATGCCGGCCTCTATCTCGGATCGTTTTTATTTGCCATCTCCTGGATGTTATTCTGCTGGATCATCGGGTATATCCTTGATAAGCGGAAGATTTATGTGCGGGTATAGGACAATTCGGACCACCCTTCATAATCCCGGGTAAAAATGACTACCTTTGCGCGTCCAAAAACAGGGTCACGGATCCTGTATAAAGCAAAGAAAATTATGGAGATCAGGAACATTGCGATCATCGCACACGTTGACCACGGTAAAACCACGCTGGTAGATAAGATATTACATGCCACAAAGGTTTTCCGGGACAACCAGGAAACCGGTGAGCTGATCATGGATAGCAACGATCTTGAAAAAGAAAGAGGAATTACCATTTTCAGTAAGAATGCATCCGTAATGTATAAGGGTGTAAAAATAAATGTCATCGATACCCCGGGTCACGCCGACTTTGGCGGTGAAGTGGAACGTGTACTCAAGATGGCAGATGGCGTTTTATTGCTGGTGGATGCTTTTGAAGGTCCCATGCCACAAACCCGTTTTGTATTGCAAAAAGCACTTCACCTTGGATCTGAAGCCAATGGTAATTATCAATAAGGTAGACAAACCAAATTGCCGTCCGGAAGAAGTTCATGAAGCAGTTTTTGAATTATTTTTTAATCTGGATGCAACCGAAGAGCAGCTGGATTTCCCAACCTTTTACGGATCGGGAAAGAATGGCTGGTTTAATGATTCACTGACACCCACAACAGATATCATTCCCTTACTGGATGGTATTCTTAAATATGTTCCTGCCCCGGTTGTAAATGAAGGCCCTACACAGATGCAGATCACTTCCCTGGATTATTCTTCTTTCCTGGGAAGAATTGCGGTGGGTAAAGTTGCCCGCGGATACCATTAAGGAAGGTCAGAATATTGTGCTGATGCAGGCAGATGGCACGATTAAAAAATCCAAGGTAAAAGAACTATATGTTTTTGAATCCCTGGGTAAGAAAAAAGCAACTGAAGTTTTTTGCGGTGATATATGTGCAGTAGTTGGATTGGAGAATTTTAATATCGGTGATACCATTGCTGATCCTGAAAATCCGGAAGCACTGCCCCTGATCAGTGTGGATGAACCTACGATGAGTATGATGTTTTCCATCAACAATTCTCCTTTCTTTGGAAAAGATGGAAAGTTTGTAACCTCCCGTCATCTGCGCGACCGGTTGATGAAGGAAACAGAAAAGAATCTGGCCCTTCGCGTGGAAGACACCGGCAGTGCAGATAGTTTTCTGGTTTTTGGCCGCGGTATTCTGCATCTGGGAATCCTGATTGAAACGATGAGAAGGGAAGGATATGAACTGACGGTTGGTCAGCCACAGGTAATTGTAAAGGAAATCGGCGGAAAAAAATCCGAGCCATTTGAAATACTGGTGGTAGATGTTCCGGATGAGTTTCAGCGGAAAAGTGATTGATATGGTTACCCGCCGGAAAGGTGAATTGCTGGTAATGGAAACCAAGGGTGATATGCAGCATCTGGAATTTGAAATTCCTTCCCGTGGTTTGATCGGCCTGCGTTCCAGCATGCTTACCAATACGGCCGGTGAAGCTGTTATGGCACACCGTTTCCTGGAATACAAACCCTGGAAAGGACCGATTCCCGGCAGAAGCAATGGTGTACTGATTGCGAAAAACCAGGCTACGACTACCGGATATTCGATTGATAAATTACAGGATCGCGGATCATTTTTTGTTGATCCGGGAGAAGAAGTTTATGTAGGTCAGATTATCGCTGAACATATCAAACCAGGAGATCTGATCGTAAATGCAACAGAAGGAAAACAGCTCACCAATATGCGCGCCAGCGGAAGTGATGATTCAGTCCGTATCATTCCCAAAGATCCAGATGACACTGGAAGAATGTATGGAGTATATCCAGCAGGATGAATGCATTGAAGTAACACCGAAGATTATCCGCCTTCGTAAAACAATTCTGGATGAAGATACCCGGAAGAAGTTTCAGAAGATGCTGAAAACTGAAGAAGTCAGCTAATATGAGGTACCGGTCGCCCGGTGGAATCTGTTATAAGACATTATTTCAGAATATACCAGAGCACCAAAAGGTGCTCTTTTTTTTATAGCCGGATTCAATCTAAATTTGCATTGGCATGTTTGCCCGTTTACAGAAAGTATATGAAAGGAATATTTGGCCTTCTACTGCTTGATTAGCCTCAGCTCTCGGCACCAGTCGTGTACGGGCCCAATGTTCCATATGCACCCGGACCACACAGCAAATGGGAGAAAGACCCGGAAAAGCATTTAATGCAGGAATTATCTACCTCGCTTTTACACCACTTGCCATTGGCGGAATACTGGGTTATCGCTGGTGGAAACAAAACCGCTAGTTGTTATATATTATTTCATCCCGGACAAATAATTTTCCACGAAAACATACACATTAAAATTATCCAGCCGGGATTCCTGCTTTATTTTATCGAGCAGATCCGTTTTATTAATCTCTTTCATTTTTTCAGCCAGTATTAAACGGATAACTTTTTCAGCAAGATGATGATGGCCTTTCCCGGAGCGGAATTATTAATTTATTTTCAATGGCGTTGGCGAGTTCATCAATACCCCTTCCTTCAGTGGCAATGGTTTCCATAATATCAATATTTTTTGATCCCAGGGAAAGTGCCGATTGTAAATTGGAAATGAAATGTTTTGCGTCCGGATAGTCCGATTTATTTACCACGAAAAGATCTGCAATTTCCAAAATGCCGGACTTCAGCGCCTGAATATCATCTCCTGATCCCGGCGTTAAAATGACTACTGTAAAATCGGCAATACCGGCAATTTCCAATTCACTTTGTCCAATGCCGACCGTTTCTATAAAAATATAATCAAAAGGTGCTGCTTTCAGCAGATCGGATATTTCATAGATTCTTGGATTCAGTCCGCCGAGTGAACCCCTGGAGGACAATGAACGGATAAATACATTTGGATTTCCGGTCCATTGGTTCATCCGGATACGGTCGCCGAGAAATGCACCATGATGAAAAGGAGAAGACGGATCAATACAAAGAACGGCAACCTTTTTATGTTGTTTGACAAAGCTTCCGATCAGTGCCATTCACAATGGTACTCTTTCCGGCACCTGGTGGTCCGGTAAAACCAATAACCGGTGTTTTGGAAGGGGGAAGTTTTTTTAACAACAACGCAGATCCCGGATCCTGGTTTTCAATTCCGGAAATACAACGTGCCAGTGACTTAATATTACCAAGCTGGATTTCCGGAAGTAAGTTTAGCAACATATGTGTATTTTTGGCCAATCATGCCATCGCTCACACAAATACAATCCGAAGGAATGGGAAACAGTTCCCTGTCCGTTTTGCGGATCATCTGAATATTCAATTTACGAAAGATTTGGAAGTGAACTGCAGTTCACATATGTTTTATGCAGTAACTGCTCACTGGTCTATCACTCGCCCCGCCCCAAATATGATCAGGATTTTATCGATTCTGCGTATGCTTCCTATTATCAGTTCAGCGAAACAATAAAACTGGATGATAATGCTGAAGTTTTACATTCTTCCGTAAATATGTTCAGGGAAGAAGTTGCGAATCTGCTGAAGTACGATAAGAAAAGAACCAATGTGCTGGATATCGGAAGTGCGATGGGCACTTTTTTATATGCGGCCAAACCTTTTTATAAAAAAGCCATTGGACTGGATGTGTCGGCGCAGATGGCCCAATACGTTGAAAAAAACGTCGGGGTTACGGTTTACCTTCAGCAGTTCAATGAGTTTTTTTATGATGAAAAATTTTCCCTGATTCATATGAGTCATGTGATTGAACATATTCCCAATCCGGTGGAATGGGTGCAGAAAGCAGCCTCCATGCTTGAAGAAGACGGGGTTCTGGTGATTAACGTTCCGAATAAATTTTCCCTGAGTTTCAGGATGCAGCATTTCTATTATAAGCTTGGGCTTAAAAAACAGTTTTCTTCAACCTGGACCGACCCCTCCCGGGTGCCGGATCATTTATATGAGCCCAATGTAAAAAGTATGCTCAGGTTATTGGAAGCCAATCATTTTGAAGTGCTGGATTATTTCACCTATAGCCGGAAGGATCCCGTTTCCAAAAACTCCATCTTTTCAAGACTCTCCAACCGCTTCCTGCACCTGGGAAGTAACCTTTCCTTTATTGTAAGACCAAAGAAGAAAGTATAGTTCAGATGATTTTATAATTCCGGAATTCAAATAATCTTTTACCGGTTATCTTTTCATACCGGTACAGCAGTTTATTTTTAAAGGATAGCTTTTTTTTGGTTATGTCAAGGTCAACATGCCAGTTTTTTTCTTCTATGCGTTTTTT
Organism: uncultured Bacteroidota bacterium; assembly: GCA_963730655.1. GTDB lineage: Bacteria > Bacteroidota > Bacteroidia > Chitinophagales > Chitinophagaceae > Puia. The sequence continues at coordinate 368,105 of CAVSSI010000003.1, read as the reverse complement.
CATTACGGAAGGATGTTCACCGTCAAAATCGTTTAAGAGAATCAAATTGGGAAAAATCGAATACTTCCTCAGGATACCGGTTCATAAATAGAGTCTGACCAGAATTCATGAACCTTGTTCATTTTCTCCTTCATCTTTTTGGGGCTTTTAACCCAGCCGTAATGGTATACCGTGGCGTCCACTGGTTTCACATTGATTTTCACTGATCCTTTCCGGAATCCCTGCGCATCGCGGTAAGACTGGATTGCTTTGTCGTTCCGGATAATCCGGACCTCTTTATTATACCATTTCCGGCTGTCGGCAACATATTCGTAATTGCCGTAGAAATGCAGATAGTCAAAAAGTAATCCTTCCACCCGTTTATCATCCTTATATTTCTCCGCCGTTTTTCTGATGGCGTCGTGATATTTTTCATGCACCACTTCATCGGCCTGAATATAAAATGACCAGTCAGCATCTGCAGAAATATATTGCCGTGCCTTATCGGTCTCCACCGCCAGTACCGTACCCCCTTTGTTCAGATTTCGGATCCCAGACGGAATGATGGATCCTGATTTTATCAGATGGTATATTCGAACGGATCAGTTCTTCCGTTTTATCTTCACTGTTTCCAACCAGCACAATCATTTCATCCACCACCGGTAAAATGGAGGTGATAGCCTCTACAATCGGGATAGTCATTTATGATGGCATTACGGATGATGGTAAAACCTGATATTTTCATTTTGTTAAAAATTAATTCCTGTCAGTATCAGTGGCTTTTTTAAGGCCCGGAAGGTACAAAATATGATTCAGGAAACCGGATATACCGATGTAAATCCACATCCAGGGCATGGCAGGAATCTGAATTATTCCATTTATATATTTAAATTGCAGGCTCTTTTAAATCCGATGACTAATTTCATTCCCATTTTTCCGTCTGAATGTTGTGCTTTATCCGGGCGAAACACTGAACCTGCATATTTTTGAACCCCGATATAAAGAACTGGTAAAGGAATGTTTTGCAGCAAAAAAACCCTTTGGAATTCCGGCCGTAATTAACGGTAATGTGGCTGAATATGGAACCCTGGTTTCCATTACAGAAATTGCGAAAGAATATGATAACGGAGAAATGGATATTGTAACCAGCGGAACCCGTGGTATTCCGTATTCTGGAGATCATAAAAAAAATTCCCGATAAACTATATAGCGGGGCGATCGTAAATTATCCGGAAAATTCGGAGGTATATCAAAAAAAAGACCTGATCCTGGTCGTGATCAAGGCAGTTCGTGAACTGCACCGGATGCTGAATATTACCAAAGATTTCAGGAAACCGGATGAGGAATTAAATGCTTATGACCTGGCACATCATGCCGGTTTGTCCCAGGAAGAAGAATATGAATTGCTCGGCTTATTCCGCGAAGAACAAAGACAGGAATATTTAAAAAGGCACCTGGGAAAGGTATTACCCGTGATTGCAGAAATGGAAATTCTGAAAGAAAGAGTTAAACTGAATGGTCATTTTAAAAACCTTATCTTCCTTTCGCTTTGAATAGTATAGCTTTCCTCAACGGATCACATAGAAAATAATGCATACGACCATTTGTTTAGATTTCGGAAACACAAGATTGAAATGGGCGGTCTTTTCCGGGGGTGAAATCCGGCATACCGGAGTTCTGGAAGGAGATGGTATTGAGGATCTGAACCAATGCCTGCAAACTTATCAAACCAGACCGGAGCCTGCTTTCTTCCGTTGTAGATCACAAGGAGGAAATAGAAGATTTATTGAAAAGTCATACCCGGTTTCATAAACTGAATCATCTGTCGCGCGTTCCGATTACCACTCCGGTTGGCAAACCCGAGACGATCGGGGCAGACAGGCTCGCGCTGGTTGTTGCAGCTGCACATTATCTTCCCGGATAAGAATAACCTGGTTATTGGCCTGGGTTCTGCGGTAACCTACAATTATATCAACCGGTTTCATCAATTCATTGGTGGCAGTATTTCACCCGGCATGGAAATGCGTTTTAAATCGCTTGAGTTATTTACCGCAAAATTACCCCTGGTTAAACCGCACTGGAATTTTCCATTATCAGGGTACGATACGAAAACCAATATTCAGTCAGGTGTCATATTTGGGATGGCAAAAGAAATTGACGGCGTTATTGAAGCATATGAAGAACGGTATGAAAATCTTCATGTGCTGATGACCGGAGGAGATGCCCATTATTTTAATCCGTTTCTGAAGAAAAAAATAACGGAAGATCCGGACCTGATATTTAAAGGACTTTATGTAATCAGTGAATACAATTTTTCAAATTGAAATCATCTTACCATAATCAGGTTTTGGATTTTTCTTTACTTCGCAGGCGGATTATTTACGGCCTGTGAGAACAATATGAAGACCTTACCCAACTTCCGCCAAAAACAGATAAGTGTGGATGAAGGGAAAAAGATTACAGCCTATATGAGTGAGAATGCAAAAGTAAAGGCCAAGCTAACAGCTCCGTATATGCGCAGAAAAGAACTGGATTCATCCTATGTGGAATTTCCAAAAACCCTGCATGTGGATTTTTACAATGATTCGACGCAGAAAATAGAAAGTGTGATGGATGCAAATTACGGAAAATGGCAGGAACAGGACGCGAAAGTCCTTCTTCGGGACAGCGTGGTGGTTAAAAATATATCTGAAAGGAGACACATTGTATTGTAAAGAACTCTGGTGGGATCAGAAGGCAGAAAAATTTTATACAGATAAACCGGTCCAGATTCATAAATCCGGCGGTACCGTATTGTATGGTACCGGTCTGGAAGCCCCTCAGGATTTCAGTGGATATACCATCTACCAGATTACAGGACCCTTCGCCTTTCCCGCTGAAGGAATGCCTAAAAATTAAGCTTAAGGCTTAAGGCGTAAAGCTTAAGCGCTTAAGGCGTGAAGCTGGCGAGGTAATTTTTTAAAAACTGTCAACTGTCAACTGCAGACTGTAACTAAAAAAGCCCTCCGGCGAACCGGAGGGCCTGAATGTGTTTGTACTTAACCTAACCGTTACCAAGTTGGTCATTCAATAGGGTACAAATTTACACTTCGTAGGATTTGGTCTTCTCGTGGAATTTGGATTTTAACTGTCTGTGACCGGTGCCCTGATAAATGGTTTTGGTTGGTTTCATAGTTAGCTTTTCTTAGGATTGGATAAGCCATCTAACCGGGCGTCAATCACGATGACGATGTAAACATACAAATAGCATATGCCGGAACAAGCGGGATTGCGCTCGATCTCCCAATTTCATTTATTACCGGGCTTATCCGTAGAAATACGATTAAAGATCATTGCGAAAAGCGCAGGGCTAGGCACTTAATTAATGAGTAATAGGAAGTTAAAAAAGTATTTCCACAGTTTATCTACGTATGTCAAAATGCCTGATGGTAGAGGCTAAGCGTAAACACTTATGGATAAGCTGAATTCGATCTTATGCTTTAATGCTTTAAGCTTTAAGCCTGATTTTCGGGTCGCATCTGGGGAAACAGAAGTACATCCTGTATGGATGACTGGTTTGTAAGCAGCATGCAAAGACGGTCAATACCGATACCGATGCCGGCCGTCGGCGGCATTCCGTATTCCAGGGATCTTAAAAAGTCATTGTCGATAAACATGGCTTCTTCATCCCCTCTTTCCATGAGTTTAACCTGTTCTTCAAATCTTTCCCGCTGATCCAGGGGATCATTCAATTCAGAATAGGCATTCGCAATTTCTTTCCCATTAATGATGAGTTCAAATCTTTCCACCAGTCCTTTTTTTGAACGGTGTTTTTTAGTCAGCGGACTCATTTCCACCGGATAATCCGTGATAAATGTGGGCTGAATAAAACGGTGTTCACTGGTTGCTCCGAATAATTCATCAATCAGTTTTCCTTTGCCCATCGTATTATCTGCATGAATATGTAACCTGTGGCATAAGGCCCGGAGACCTTCTTCATCCAGGACCGAAACATCTGTACCGGTGGATTCAGAGATTGCATCAAGAATACTGATCCTTTTATAAGGTGCTTTGAAATTAATTTCTTTTTCCCCGGCCTGAACGGAGGTCGTTCCATTTACTGCCATCGCCGCTGCTTCCAGCATGGATTCTGTTGTTTCCATCATCCAGAAATAATCCCGGTACGCCACATAAAATTCCAGAATGGTGAATTCGGGATTATGGGTACGGTCCATACCTTCATTCCTGAAATTCCGGCTGAACTCGTAAACCCAGTCGAATCCTCCGACAATGAGTCTTTTCAGGTATAATTCATTGGCGATTCGCAGGTAAAAAGGAATGTCCAGGGCATTATGATGGGTAATAAAGGGTCTTGCCGCGGCACCTCCCGGAATGGTTTGCAGAACAGGTGTATCCACTTCCAAAGCGCCTGCCGCATTCAGGAATTCACGCATGCTGTTCACCATTTTGGTCCGCTTGATAAACACCTCCTTCACCTGTGGATTCACGATCAGATCTGCATAACGCTGACGGTAACGGAACTCCGGATCAGTTACCGCATCAAAGGTTTCCCCTTCTTTTTCTTTTGTGATGGGAATGGGACGAAGTGCTTTGGATAATAGGGTGAATTCTTTTACATGAACAGAAATTTCTCCGGTTTTTGTAATAAAAACATAGCCTTTAACACCAATGATATCACCCAGATCAATCAGGTGTTTCCAAACCTTATCATAGGCTGTTTTGTCTTCCCCCGGTGCAATATCATCGCGTTTGATATACAGCTGAATCCTGCCACTGCTGTCCTGGATCACGGCAAAGGAAGCCTTCCCCATGTCCCGGATGCTCATAATGCGTCCTGCCAGGCAAACAGAATCAAAATCCGCCTTTTTTTCTTCTGTATAATTTGATTTGATAAAAGCAGCCTGGGCATTTACCGGGTAGGCTGCCGCAGGATAGGCATCAATTCCCAGTTCACCCAGTGTTTTCAACTTTTCTCGGCGGATAATTTCCTGTTCTGACAAGGAGGGTTGCGACATATACATTTCGAAATTCCCGCAAATGTAGTTTTTTAAGCCTAAAGCCGGATGCGTAAAGCCTAAAGCCATATAATTGTTCAGCCAATCGTTCTAACGGGCTTAACCATATGAAAATCAAATGATTAATTCGTTATGGCAAAGTATTCGGATCTTGACTTTGGCCTTTAACGCGTAAGTAGGCTATTTTTGCCGCTCAATCCTTTGAAATGAAGTTCGAAAAAATTCATAATAAGGGCCAGGCACAGCTTTTCCGTAACAGTTATATGGAAATGCTCACCAAAACCCACCCCCTGGTGATCTGGGGCATTTACATGCCCGTGATTATATACTTTATTTATTTAAGTCATTTCAGCTTGGAATTCAGTTATATAGGGATCTTTTTCTTATTTGTCGGCGGGGCATTTTTCTGGACATTCTTCGAATACCTGATGCACCGCTTTGCTTTTCATGCCATTGCGGACAGTGAGAAGGCTCAAAAATTTATTTATGTGATGCATGGTAATCATCATCACTTTCCCAGGGACAAAGAGCGGCTTTTTATGCCACCGGTACCCAGCATTATTATTTCCTCCACCATTTTCGGGATCATGTACCTGGGAATGAAAGAATATACTTTCGTTTTCTTTTCCGGATTCATCTTCGGTTACCTCATGTACGGTACCATGCATTACGCTATTCATGCCTGGAACCCGCCGTTTAAATGGATGAAACCGCTTTGGAGAAACCATCACCTGCATCATTACAAAGACGACCACAAAGGTTTTGGAGTAAGTACAACCATCTGGGACCGCGTTTTTGGAACCATGTTCGATCTGAAAAAGGAAAAAGAAGACAAGGAAAAAGTGCGCGAACTGATGTATTAATATTTTTCCGTTACTCCGAGACTGAATAAAGCAAAATCATATTTTACCGGATCATTTTTATCCATCCTTCTCAGGGCGCGCGGTTAGTTCCATTGCCGTTTCCCAGTCCGTTTGTTTCCGGCTGATCAGGCCAAAACCCCTTGCTACACGGGCTACATGAAGATCAACCGGACAAATCAGATCTGCCGGGGATATATTATTCCAGATACCAAAATCAACGCCCTTTGAATCCTTGCGTACCATCCAGCGCAGATACATATTGAGTCTCTTGCAGGTGGAATTTTTATCCGGACTTGCGATATGTTTTTTCGTCCTCTCCGGAGCATCTGATAAAGCAAAAAATCTTTTATAAAAAACATTGAGGGCGTTTTTCACAAACTCATTTGCGTTGATGGATTTTTCATGTACCGCCTGCTCCTTTTCTATTCCGGAAGGAATTACAACTGCCTGACCGTTTAATAATATTTCATCCGTTGTGCCCGGCGTAAAAGCGGATTCGAGTGAGTCTGCCTGTTTATAGTGGTGTTGTAAGAAATGAATAAAATACAAAAGGTCAGTTGAGTTGAAGGTGCGGTGTTTAAAACTCAGGAACCGTTTCAGGTCTTCAGGCTGATGATTAGTAATAAAATCATAAGGAGCGCTCATCCATCCTTTCCATCAGTTCATTGGATTTCTGTATGATGGTGGTGCGGTTGCCCCAGGCAAATACGGCTGCAAACAGTCCCGCGATTTCTATATCCTGTTTACGGCTGAAACGATGCGGTACAGAAACCGGATCTTTCCCGATAAAGGAGGGATGATTGTATTCGAGTACTTTCTTTTCAAGAAAATCCCGCAGTTCTTTTTTAGTTCTGAAACCATTCATATTATCCGATGGCCTGATCCAGGTCCTCTATGAGGTCGTCTGCATCCTCTATTCCCGCACTGATGCGGATAAGGGAATCGTTTAGTCCGTTTTTGATCCGCTCTTCCCGGGGAATGGATGCATGCGTCATACTGGCCGGGTGGCTGATCAGCGATTCCACACCTCCCAGGCTTTCAGCCAGCGAAAATAACCGGGTAGCAGATAAAACCCTTTTGGTTTCTGCATCGGAATCGTTTTTCAATTCGAAACTGATCATACCGCCAAAGCCACGCATTTGTTTACTTGCGACGGCATATCCCGGATGATCGCTGAAACCGCACCAGTACACTTTATTTATTTTGGAATTTTTTCTGAGCCAGTGGGCAATCTTCTCTCCGTTTTCGCAATGCCGGTGCATGCGTAGCTCCAGGGTTTTTATTCCCCTCAGCACCAGGAAGCAGTCCTGCGGACCGGGTACTGCACCGCAGGATTTTTGAATGAAATATAATTGTTCCCGCAGGGCAGGGTCATTCATCATCAAACATCCATGGATCACATCGCTATGGCCGCCGAGGTATTTTGTAGCGGAATGGATAACGATATGTGCTCCCAGATCCAGCGGATTTTGCAGGTAAGGAGAAGCAAAAGTATTATCCACACAGAGCAACAGGTTTTTTTCTCTGGCAAGAGAAGCAACCGCAGACAGATCCACAATATTCATCAGGGGATTGGTCGGTGTTTCCGTCCAGATCATTTTTGTTTTTGCATTGATGATTGCCCGGATATTTTCAGGATCCTGCATATTCACATAATGAAAATGGATGCCTGCTTTTTCGAAAATTTTAGAAAAAAGCCGGAATGTTCCGCCATACATATCATTGGCGGCAATCACTTCATCACCGGGAACCAGTAAGCGGATAACCGCATCTGAGGCAGCTACGCCACTGCTGAAAGAAAGTGCAAAACGGGCATTTTCAATGGCAGCCAACGCGGTCTCCAGCGCTTTTCTTGTCGGATTTGCTGAGCGGGCATATTCAAATCCTTTGTTGTCGCCTGGTGCGGCCTGTACAAAAGTAGAAGTCTGATAAATGGGCGGAATGATCGCACCGGTACTCGGGTCAGGTTCCATTCCTGCATGAATTACTTTGGTTGCAAATTTCATTATTATTTTTTTCGGATTCCTGTCAAAACTACCATCCAATGGGTAAATGAACTTCTTTATTATCCCATCCGATCAGCAGGCTTGTTTTATTTTTCTCTTTTCCTTCAAAGCAAATGGTAAATACTTCAATTGGATCCGCAACGGTCTCTACTTTAACGTCGGTTCTCAGAACATCTTTTTTCTCATCATAACCAAAAGCGCCCCAGGTATCCGTTTCCTTATTCAGTATAATTGTCCATTTTTCAGCAGAGGGTATCGCGTACATTGAATATCTTCCTTTCGCAAGTTTTTTACCGTCGATTTTTACATCCCGGTAAAATTCAATTTCGGTGGCTTCATTGGCTCCCACTCTCCAAATCATATCGTATGGAACAAGATCTCCGAAAATGCTGCGTGCATTTTTCTGAGGTCTGCCATAAATAACACGGGCGATTAAAGGAGCGTCGGATTTATGCTGGATTTTTAATATGGGATAATCTACCGGATAATAACACATATCCATTGGCGATTTATCCAATGCGGGAAGGGTGGTCTGGGCAATCACCAACCCGGTGGCTGAGGAAAATAAAATGAATAGTAATAAGGTTTTCATCTTGTTCATAACATCAACATTAATAGGTAAAGGTATTAACTGCCGCGAAGGTAGAGTAGTTCGTGATATGCAAAAGCTTTAACATGGGGAAAGAAAAACTCATAGGCCATTTTTAACGCATCGTAATGATGGAGGAAAGCCTCAAATACCGGTTCCGGATTATCGATATATTTTGCCCGGCGGCAGAGACCGGTGAAACTGTTGTGGATGCCTTCGGTGGTCCGGTAATGATAAAGCCAGTTTTGTGCATGCATATAAAAAAAGAAGCGCCGGGATTTTTCCGGGAACCATTTTTCAGCGGATTCCAGCTGCAGGTAGGTTTTTTGGGTGAAGTCATACAGGGCGCCTTCTTCAAATTCATAGGAATCATTGGCCAGGAAATGATCGTAGATAATATCCACAAAGCTTCCGGCATATAATCCTGCAGATTCTTCAGAAATTGTTTGGCTGCCCGGGTGGCGGGATGTGTATCCGTATACTCATCAATTTTCCGGTGAAGGGTAATACCCATTTGTATCCGGTCGGGGTAGTCGAATTTTTTTTTACCCTTCACAAAATCACTGATCATATTTCCCGCCAGGATATCAGGATCACCAAAGGAAAGGTATGCATGGGCCAGGTAATTCATGAAGGATAAAATTACACCTTTAGGGCTTAACGCTTAAAGCCTAACGCGTAAAGCTTAACGCTAAAGCTGACTTAACATCTGACTTTAAAAGCCATCGAATGTCAGCAACTGTCATGTAAAGTTTAAAATTATTTAATACCGGTGTCAGGCTTTCACACTAACACTGATTTTCATTTGAACGTTAAGCGTTAGGCGTTAAGCGTTGGACGTTTGGCGTTAAGCTTTGAGCTTTAAGCCTTAATTTTACAATCCATTTATCAAGAACATGAACAAAGGACCTGTCTCGCAATTTGTAGCACATCATTACCGGCATTTTAATGCGGCTGCCCTGGTGGATGCAGCAAAAGGATATGAAACCCATTTGCCGGAAGGCGGTAAAATGATGGTTACCCTGGCCGGTGCCATGAGTACGGCCGAACTGGGTGTTTCGCTTGCCGAAATGATCCGGCAGGATAAAGTACATATCATTTCCTGTACAGGCGCCAACCTGGAAGAAGATATCATGAACCTGGTGGCGCATTCACACTATAAAAGAGTACCGAACTACCGCGACCTTACCCCGCAGGAGGAATGGGAATTGCTGGAAAAGGATTTGAACCGCGTAACCGATACCTGTATTCCGGAAGAAGAAGCTTTCCGTAAAATTCAAAAACATATCGTACAGTTATGGAAAGATGCCGATGCCAAAGGCGAACGTTATTTTCCGCATGAATACATGTATAAACTGCTGCTGAGTAAGGTGATGGAGCATGATTATGAAATCGATCCGAAAGACAGCTGGATGATTGCGGCTGCCGAAAAAAATCTGCCCATCGTGGTACCGGGATGGGAAGACAGTACGATGGGAAATATTTTTGCTTCCTATATCGTGAAAGGAGAACTGAAAGCGTCCACCATGAAAAGTGGTATCGAATATATGGTTTGGCTGAGTGACTGGTACCGGAAAAATTCAGGCGGGAAAGGAGTTGGTTTTTTCCAGATCGGCGGCGGTATTGCCGGTGATTTCCCGATTTGCGTGGTTCCGATGATGTACCAGGATCTGGAATGGCATGATGTTCCATTCTGGAGTTATTTCTGCCAGATATCGGATTCAACCACATCCTATGGTTCCTATTCCGGTGCGGTGCCGAATGAAAAAATAACCTGGGGAAAACTGGATATCCACACACCGAAATTTATTGTGGAAAGTGATGCCACGATTGTGGTTCCGCTGATTTTTGCCTGGATACTGGGATGGTAGAGGGGATGACGGATGACGGATGACAGTTGACAGGGTTGGCAGTTGGCGGTCTGCCGGCAGGCAGGGTTGGCGGTTGGCGGTTGGCGGTTTGATGAATTGGAACGCCAAATTACAATATCAAAAATAGCTTTAGGCTTTATGCTTTGCGCTTTAAGCTTATAAATGGCATATGAAAAGACTGGGAAACTATGTAACGGGTCGCTGGATTGAAGGTCTCGGTGACGGGCAATTGCTCTCGGATGCCGTTTCAGGTATTCCTTTATATCAGGCCGGATCCCAGGGACTGGATTTCCAGGAGATCCTTCGTTATGGCCGGGAAGTTGGAAATCCGGCACTTCGCAAAATGAGTTTTCACGAAAGAGGAAGAATGCTAAAAGCACTCGCCCTGCATCTGAACCTTCATCTCGAAAAATTTTACCAGATCAGTTATCAGACGGGTGCAACCCGTGCCGATTCCTGGATTGACCTGGAAGGCGGCATCGGAAACCTCTTTTCTTATGCATCCCTGCGCAGAAAATTTCCGGACCAGCCTTTTTGTACAGACGGAGATCCGGTAAATCTGAGCAGAAACAACAGTTTTATGGCCCAGCATATCCTGGTGCCCAAAGAAGGTGTTGCCGTTCATATCAATGCATATAATTTTCCGGTATGGGGAATGCTGGAAAAAATTGCCGTTAACCTTCTGGCCGGAATGCCTGCCATTGTAAAACCGGCTACCTGCACCTGTTTTCTGACGGAAGCCGTTGTAAGGGAAATTCATGCTTCCGGTATTCTGCCCGAAGGTGCGCTGCAGCTGATTTGCGGAAGTACGGGAAACCTGCTTGACCTGCTTACCGCACAGGATGTGGTAACCTTTACGGGATCGGCATCAACCGGACTTAAGCTAAAATCGAATCCTTCCATTCTGAGGGAGAATGTTTCCTTTACCATGGAAGCAGATTCACTGAATTGTATTGTGCTGGGAGAAGATGTGGAGCCGGACATGCCGGAATGGGAAATTTTTGTAAAAGAAGTGCGAAAGGAAATGACAGTGAAAGCCGGGCAAAAATGCACCGCCATCCGGCGGATTTTTGTTCCGGAAAAAAGGATGGATGAAATGGGAAAGTCCATTTCTGCCGCGCTGGCACAAACATTGATTGGAAATCCGTTGAATGAAAAAGTCAGAATGGGTTCACTTGCAGGACAGGATCAGCGAAAAGAAGTAAAACAGCAGGTGCAAAAATTACTGGCTTCTTCACATATCATTTATGGTTCGCTCGACAGTGTGGAACTGGTGGATGCCGATTTTCAAAAAGGAGCATTTATGAGTCCGCTCTTACTGGGGAATATAAAACCTTTTATTGGGGAAGGATCTCATGATATTGAAGCATTCGGACCGGTAAGTACCCTGATGCCCTATAAAAACATGGAAGAAGCGATCCTTCTTTCCAGAAAAGGAAAGGGCTCTCTTTGCAGCACCATTGTAACCGCAAACGATCTGATAGCGAAGGAATATATTGTACATGCTGCCACCCATCATGGAAGAATATTGGTACTGAACCGTCATAGTGCGAAAGAAAGTACGGGCCATGGATCCCCGCTTCCCATGCTTGTTCATGGTGGTCCCGGCCGGGCAGGTGGTGGAGAAGAAATGGGCGGCATCCGGGGAGTAAAACACTATATGCAAAGAGTGGCCATTCAGGGTTCACCGGATTCCATTACAGCGATAACCTCCATTTACCAGGCCCATGCGACGATGAAGCTGGAAGAAAAACATCCCTTTAAAAAATATTTTGAAGAGTTGGAGATCGGCGACAGTGTGCAGACGGGTATCCGGGAAATTACGGATGAAGATATAAACCGGTTTGCGGATCTTAGCGGAGATCATTTTTATGCGCATGATGAACATGGTTCATTTTGAAGATACCATGTTTGAGAAAAGAGTCGCCCATGGATATTTTATTCTGAGTGCGGCGGCCGGATTATTTGTTGATGATGCCGCAAAGGGACCCGTACTGCTGAATTATGGTATTGATGAATGCCGGTTTCTGAAACCTGTTTATGCCGGCACCAAAATTGGTGTCCGGTTTACCTGTAAGGAAAAAACGAGCCAGGAACTGAAAGAGGAAAAGGATATTCCGAAAGGCATTGTGAAATGGTATGTGGATGTATATGATGATACAGGAGAGTCGGTCATGATTGCAACTATTTTAACGATGGTAAGAAAAAAATAATACTATATGCAGGAACAAACAGCCGGTTATGTAAAATCAGAAAGACACGGAACCACATTAACCATAGAATTCTATCATCCCCAGAGTAATTCTCTGTCTACCGGGTTGCTGAATGATCTGACATCTCATATTCATGCGGCCGGGCTGGATGATGAAATCCGTGTAGTTGTTTTGCGATCATTGGGTGACCGTGCATTTTGTGCCGGTGCTTCCTTTGATGAACTGGCGAAATTAAACAGCAGTCGTGAAGGGGAAGATTTTTTTAATGGCTTTGGCCGGGTGATCAACAGCATGCGAAAATGCTCCAAATTTATCATCGCCCGCATTCAGGGGAAATGTGTTGGTGGCGGAGTAGGTCTCGCTGCTGCTGCAGATTATGCGATAGCCCACTCGGACGCAAATATTAAACTCAGTGAACTGGAACTCGGGATCGGACCAATCGTAGTCGGGCCGGCTGTCGAACGCAAAATCGGTCTTTCGGCTTTTTCACAACTGACCATTGATGCCGCGTCCTGGCGCACGGCGGACTGGGCAAAATCCCGCGGTCTTTTTTCAGAAGTTCACGCGAACATGCAGGAACTCGATGAATCCCTGCAAAGACTTATAGATCATCTGAGCCGTTCAAGTCCGGAGGCGATGAAAGAAATAAAAAAAATACTCTGGCATGATACAGCCCACTGGGATCAGCTGCTATCAGAACGGGCGAAAATAAGTGGTCATTTAGTAGTTACCCCTTTAGCACAAAGGGCGATCTCGATGTTTAATAAAGCCTAGGAAAGTGTGAGAGTGTGAGAGTGTGAGAGTGAAATTCCATTCTCACACTCTCACACTCTCACACTTTCACACTTTCATTCAGCTCCCAGATCATTATATGAATAAAGCGGATCAACAGCACTATCCGCAGTCATTGTAAAGATGGTATTCAGCAATCCGTCTTTTAATCCATAAACCAGTCCATGCAGATCAGGACCCTGCCGGTGTTTCCAGGCACGCTGGATGATGGAAGTTTTAGCAAGATGCAAAACCTGTTCCTGTACATTGAGTTCGGTAAGCCGGTTCTCTCTTTCTTCCTGGTTCGATATGGCTTCCAGTTCTTCCCGGTGAAGCCGGTAAACATCTTTAATATTCCGGAGCCACATATTCAGCACCTGTTTAAAATCGTGGTTAGTCATCGCTGCCTTAATACCTCCGCATCCATAATGCCCGCAAACAATTACATGTTTCACTTTTATATGGGCAACGGCATATTCCAGAACACTCAGCAGGTTTACATCAGTATGGATAACCATATTGGCGATATTCCGGTGAACAAATATTTCTCCCGGCTGCGTACCGGTGATTTCATTGGCGGGCACCCGGCTGTCGCTGCACCCTATCCATAAGAATTCAGGGGTTTGAATCAGGGAAAGTGCCTTAAAATATTCCGGGATCATCTGCCTTTTTTTCTGCGGCCCAGGCTTTATTTTCAAGTAATAATTTAGTTATGGAATTCATATCGTGCATTTTATTCGTTAATGTATACCGGATGCTGAATATTCACTGATGGTTGATTGGGAAAATACCAGCTTGTGAACTTTTTTAATATTGCTTTTTTTGATTTCAACCTTTATATTTTTTAAATGGGCATGCTGCAGGTAGTCGTTCACCACATCGATAATATCCTTGTCAATAAAATCTGCCCTTGTCATGTCGATCAGAATATAGGCATCAGCAGGGATGGATTCGAGTTTTTCTTTGACGATCGGTTTATTCAGGAATGAAATGTCTTTCCTAAAACGCATCAGGTATTTGTTGTCATCATGCACCACCATCACCGCTGATTTAAAATTACTCCGAATAAGCGAAAATAAAGCGACGATGGTTCCGATTACAATTCCGACCAGCAGGTCTGTAAACAGTATGGCAACAATCGTTACCATAAAAGGAACAAACTGATCCCAACCTTTACGGTACATCGATTTGAAAATAGCCGGTTTGACCAGTTTGTATCCGGTCATGATCAGGATCGCGGCAAGCGCGCTCAGCGGAATTTTATTCAGCAGTCCGGGAATGAAATAAACACTCAGTAAAATGAGCATTCCATGACTGATGGCAGACAGTTTACTTTTGGCGCCGGCCTGCACATTGGCAGATCCCCGCACGATAACCGAAGTGAGGGGAAGTCCGCCCAGCAGACCCGATACGATATTACCTACGCCCTGTGCCTTCAGTTCCCGGTTAGCGGGTGTTCTTCTTTTCAGCGGGTCCAGTTTATCAACAGCTTCAATACCTAACAGGGTTTCAATACTGGCCACCAGCGCGATGGTGAGACCAATTGTCCAAACATCGGCATTGCCAAGATATTCCCATTTGGGAAACATAAAAAAACCGGTAAAGGATTTAAAATCGCTGGCGATGGGCAGGTCGACCAGCTGGTTTGTATTTAAAGAAAATCTTGTTCCCGGGGTAGTAAAAAATACATTTATGATAATGCCGACAACCACCACAACCAGGGGTCCGGGTAGGTTTTTAAAAAATTTAATCTTTTTTAAAGCGGGCCTTTCCCAGATAAGTAATATGAGTATCGACAGAAGCCCGATGATCAGGGCAACCGGGGTAATGGCATTTACCGAACTAAGAATTTCTGAAAATGTATTATTCTTGTCGCCCTGGATAAAAGTTTCATCACCGGAATAATCTGAATCATAACCGATCAGGTGGGGAAACTGTTTCAGGATCAGAACAAAACCGATGGAAGCAAGCATGCCCAGGATTACAGAATTTGGGATATAATCCCCAATAATGCCAGCCCGTATAAAACCAAGTATTACCTGAAGAATACCTGCAATCACAACCGACAATAAAAATGCTTCATAAGCAGGCAACTTGCCTACCGCAACGGCCACGATAGCAGTCAGGCCGGCCGCAGGTCCGCTGATGCTCAGCGATGACCCGCTCAGTAAACCAATTACGATCCCGCCAACAATACCGGCGATGATACCGGAAAATAACGGTGCACCGGAACCCAGTGCGATACCCAGGCATAAGGGCAGGGCAACAAGAAATACTACTACCGAAGCAGGAATATCTGCCGCAGCATTTTTAAAAAGCTTTATCATAAACTTTATAAATTAAAGAATGTAAATAGTAAACCTGTATGAAATTATTACAAGTTAACAGAAATTAAGATAATGATTCGGTTAACAATTCGGAGGGGGACTCAGAATATCGTCTGCATATCGCAGGTATACCGCTTCATCCCGGCAATAATTAAAGTTCACCAGAAAACTCGCAGACTGAAAAGACAAATCACCCTGGTGAATGAAAGTGAAGAAAGAATGCTCTTCATCACTTGCCGATTTCAATTTTACCGGATTCACGTCATGAGAAATTTCTTCAGTAACCTGGCCGGAAGATAACCAGGCGGCAATCTGCTGCACGGGTAAAACCTGAACACTGAGAACAAGAAATAAAAAAAATGATATCAGCTTTGTATAACTCATGTAAGGATGCAAATCTATAATCGCCGGAGGAATATGGGATCTTCTTTTAAAATTTTAACAACCTTATATCGAATAATGGATTTCAATTATATATTCAATCCTCCGCAGACACTGATTACCTGTCCGGTAATATAACTGCTCATATCCGAAGCCAGGAACAAAGCCGTGTCGGCAATTTCATCCGAACTGGCAAATCGGTTAAGCGGAATTTTGGACAAAAAAGATTTTGCCCCTTCTTCATCCTGCAGGTAATGTGTCATATCCGTTTCAACAAAACCGGGTGCGATGGCATTACATCGTATATTCCGGCTGCCCAATTCGTGTGCTATGGATTTTGTAAATCCGATAATACCGGCCTTGGATGCTGCATAGCTTGACTGACCTGCGTTTCCGCGGATTCCGATAATGGAACTCATGTTGACAATCGAACCTTTTCCTGGCTTTCATCATAGGCCGGATAACCTGTTTCGTCATGTTGAAAACACTCTTCAGATTTATTTCCATTACTTCATCCCACTGGGCCGGACTAAAACGCATCAACAAACTATCTTTGGATATGCCCGCATTGTTTATGCAAACATCAACTGTTCCATGTTCTGCAACCACCTCGTTGACGAATTTTTCGCAGTCTTCATATGAACCGGCATTACTTTTATATCCTTTTGCTTTCACACCAAATGCCTGCAGTTTTTGTTCCAGTGTTTTGGCTTTTTCTTCACTGGAGAGAAAACTAAATGCAATATGGGCGCCCTGTTCCGCCATTCTGATCGCAATAGCTTCGCCGATTCCACGGGAAGCACCTGTAACGATTACTATTTTACCTTCTAAAAGTTTCATTTCATTGCATTAAGCTGGCTCAAATATATAAACTGGACAAATGGCAGGTAAATATAAATATTAATTTAGGCCTTTCCTGCAAATCATGAATCTGAATAGAAGAAAGAATTTATTATTTTTTTCTCTGGCCGCTGAAACGATAATGGCCAGTTATGGACTGCTTGCCGGCCAGCAGACGACTATCGTATCTATTCTTTATCTCCTGAGCTCACTGGTTTTCATTTTTACCATGTTAACCCTGCCGGATGCCCGCCTGGTCAGGACTGGTGAATTGAAAAAGGACTGGCTGTTAAAAAGCTCAATCGGGTTGGTCATGCTCTTCTCTGCTTTTATTACTTCCCGGTACTGGCTGGAGCAGATCCCCCTTGATCCGGATTTTGCCGATATGCTGCCAATCATGAAAGTGATGAATGAAAGATTTCTGCATGGTGAATGGAAACAGGTATATGATCCGATTCAGGAAATCTGGAATGGTACCCGTCCCATCTACCTTCCGGCGATGTGGCTTCCCTATGTGCCAGCCATCGCTTTGAAACTTGATATGCGATGGGTTACCGTGGTTTCAGTATTGGTTGTCTTTGCTATTGTCGGAGCGTTGATACGGATCAGGAAAAATAAATATTTCGGGTATGGTCAGATCGCCATTGCAGCTATTTTGTTCTGGTGGATTTTTTCAAGAAATGATGTGCACGGACTTATCAGCATGAGTGAAGAAGGAGTGGTCATTTTCTATTTCGTATTGCTTACCCTGGCCATCATTTCAGGAAACCCGTTATTTATGGGAATAACGGCTTCTTTATGTCTGCTAAGCCGGTACAGTATGATCGGATGGCTGATTCCCTGCCTGATTTTTTTTATTGCAAAAAAGAATTTTCGCAAGCTTATTATCTTTTCAGTTACCGGCACGGCTTGTATTATTCTTTTTTTTATCCTGCCGTTTGGATTCAAAACCCTGGAACAGATGATTGCCCTGCCGGGAAATTATGTTGCCTTTGCAAAACATGTTTGGGAATATAGTCCAGAAGTGTACTGGCTCAACCTGGGCATGGCAAAATTTTATGGACCCCACCGGATGGCCATATTGCATCAAACCTTGATGATTTTGAGTTTTGGAATTCCGATTTTATTTATGTGTTTTTGCCTGCTTCAGAAAAAATGGAAACTGCAAAACATAAATCTGGCCTGTTTTAAACTCAGCCTGCTGGTTTTTTATCAATTCATTGATGTGCCCTATGGGTATCTTTTCTATACCTGTTCTTTCGTGAGTCTGGTGATTGCAGCAGTCTTGTTAGATACAGCCCGGGCGGAAGACTGATGCCTGAGAATCGGTAATGACCGTGAAATTTCAACACTGATCGTATCCGGAGATTATCCGCTTAGCTGCTTTCACATTTGCGCAAGCATCATTAACAGTTCATCAATATTCTTTCGGTCGTTGGATAGACGCGGAACCTTATGCTGTCCGCCCAGTTTTCCTTTTTTGCGAAGCCAGCTGGTGAACAGGCCCTTGGGTACAGATTTTACAATCGGCGGGCGAAGGGCGATATCTTTATGCCGTTTGGCTTCATAATCGCTGTTCTGTTCTTTCAGTGCTTTATCCAGTTCTTCCGCAAACAGGGAGAGGTTGTCCGGTTCTTTTTCAAATTCAATCAGCCATTCATGGGCACCATTGGATTGGTCGCCGAAATATACCGGGGCAGCCGTATAATCATTTACGACGGCACCTGATTTTGCCGCTGCCTGAACAATTGCTTTATCGGTATTGTCGACAATCACTTCTTCTCCGAAAGCATTGATATAATGTTTTAGCCGTCCGCTGACCTTGATGCGGTAAGGGTGCGAGGTGGGTGAACTGGATGGTATCTCCCAGCAGATATCGCCATAATCCGCCATTGGTACTGATCACCAGGGCATAGTTGTTTACCCGTTTCAACATCCTTCAATCCGATCGTTTGCGGGATCGGGTTTCCCATATTCTTCCACCGGCATGAATTCCATAAAAATGCCATGATTCGTAAACAGCAGCATGCCATCATCATCGGGAGAATCCTGTGCGGCAAAAAAACCTTCGCTGGCATTATACATTTCCAGGTAATTGATCATGCCCTCCGATCATTTTTGCAAACTGCTCACGGTAAGGAGTAAACGAAACACCGCCATGAATATATAATTCCAGGGAAGGCCATACTTCCAGGATGGTTTTCTTGCCGGTAATCTCCAGGATTCTTTTCATCAGTACCAGGGTCCAGGTGGGAACACCGGAAATGGAAGTCACATTTTCGTGGATGGTAGTTTCGGCCAGCTGTTCGATCTTATTTTCCCATTCATCCAGCAGGGCAATACTCAGTTCCGGTGTTCGGATCCAATGGCCCCAGAATGGTGAATTCTGCAAGAACACGGCACTCAGATCGCCATACTGCACGTCTGCATTCACCTGGTTGATGGTATGGCTGCCGCCGATGACCAGACCTTTTCCGGTCAGCAGATCCGAATCGGGATTGAAATGATAATACATGGTCAGTACATCCTTGGCGCCCTGATAATGATTATCCTGCAGGCTTTCTTCACTGACCGGGATGAATTTACTTTTATCGCTGGTGGTGCCGCTGCTTTTGGCGAACCAGTTGATGGGTGTATTCCAGAGCAGATTTTCTTCCCCCTGCATGATCCGCTGGATATAGGGTTTCAGGTCATCATATTCATGGATGGGCACGGCTTTTTTAAATTCTTTGATGGAGAATAGTTTCGAGAAATTATATTTGCGGCCGAATTCGGTGTATTGGGCGGAAGTAACCAGGTGCTGTAATACTTCACGCTGAACGGCAACCGGGTTGAGCACCCATTGTTCAATTTGCCAGCGTCTCATCCTGGCCAGTCGTGATATGGCAGGACTTAGTATTTCAATTTCATGATTCACAGAAATAGCCGACCGAATTCAATACGGCCTGCTTCTTCGTGAAGATAGTCTTTTCGTTTCAATTCAAAATTTCTGCCGAGATACAGACGGCGGACCTGTTCGTCTGCCGCCAGTTCTTCGGCCGTTCCATGTTTGAATATCTTTCCTTCGATCAGCAGGTAGGCCCGGTCGCAGATGGAAAGGGTTTCATTTACATTATGATCGGTGATCAGGATGCCGATATTTTTATATTTCAGTCGGGCAACTACAGCTCTGGATATCTTCCACCGCAATGGGATCAACACCGGCAAAGGGTTCATCCAGTAAAATGAATTTCGGATCTACGGCCAGGGCCCGGGCAATTTCTGTTCGTCTTCTTTCCCCGCCGCTCAGGAATCCCCATTATTTTTTCGTACATGGTGCAGATGGAATTCATCCAGCAGCGCTTCCAGTTTTTCCCGTTGTTCCTTTTTGGACAGTTTGGTCATTTCCAGGATGGCCTTAATATTGTCTTCCACCGACAGCTTCCGGAAAACGGATGCTTCCTGGGGAAGGTAACCGATGCCCAACTGGGCTCTTTTATACATGGGCAGCCGGGTAATATCCGCATCATCCAGAAAAACCTGTCCTTCATCGGGTTTGATCAGTCCGACCACCATATAAAAAGTGGTGGTTTTACCGGCGCCATTGGGTCCGAGCAAACCTACAATTTCACCCTGTTTTACATTTACGGAAACATGATCCACCACGGTACGGTTGTGGTAGCTTTTAACAAGATCGTGGGTATGAATGGTAAGATTCAAGACAGTAAAGTATTTGAGCAAAAATACCGGAAGAATGCATAACCGGTTCATTTTAAAATAGTTTAACAGGTGCTTGTGTTATAATGCTATTGAATTAAGTTTGCAATCCACAAATAAACCGTTCAGGAACCCACAGATGAAGGTTATTGATCACATCCGACAGGCAAAAGATACAGCCGTTTCCTTTGAAATTCTTCCCCCCCTGAAAGGAAAGACCATTAGTTCGATTTATGACCACCTGGATCCGCTGATGGAATTCAAACCCTCATTTATCAATGTGACCTATCATCGCAGTGAAACCATGTTCAAGAAAAAGAGCGATGGCACTTTTGAAAAAGTGGAAGTGAGAAAAAGACCCGGAACCGTTGGTATTTGTGCGGCCATCATGAACCATTACCAGGTGGATGCCGTTCCGCACCTGATCTGCGGCGGATTTGGCAAAAGAGAAACCGAAGATGCACTGATCGATCTGCATTTCCTGGGAATCGACAATGTGCTGGTTTTGCGGGGTGATGCGCCAAAAAATGAAGCCGCTTTTACACCTGAACCGGGCGGCAACCAGTATGCGCTGGACCTGCTGAAACAGGTGGTTAATCTGAACCAGGGTTTATACCAGGAAGAAGATATTAAGAATGGAAGCAAGACAAATTTCTGTATCGGTGTGGCGGGTTATCCTGAAAAACATTTTGAATCTCCCAACCTGGACACCGACCTGATGTTTCTGAAAGCCAAAGTGGATGCCGGTGCAGAATATATTACCACCCAGATGTTTTTTGACAATCAGAAATATTTTGAATTTGTGAAAACTTGCCGGGACAACGGAATTGATGTTCCGATTATTCCCGGACTGAAACCCATCACCAATAAAAAACAACTCAGCCTTTTGCCCAAAGTATTTCATGTTGATATTCCCGCGGATCTCTCCAATGCCGTTATGAAATGCAAAACAGATGAAGATGTGGAACAGATTGGTACCGAATGGTTATTGCAACAAAGCCGGGAATTAAAAAAAGCCGGGGTTCCGGTATTGCATTATTATACCCTGGGTAAACCAAAAGTTATCTGGAATGTTGTGAAAGAACTGGTATAACCAGGACGACTATGGCATATACTGACTATTATAAAATTCTCGGAATCTCCAAAACAGCTTCTGACGAGGATATAAAAAAAGCATACCGCAAACTGGCCCGGAAATTACATCCCGACCTGAATCCCAACGATAAAGAAGCGAATAAAAAATTCCAGCAGATCAACGAAGCCAATGAAGTGCTAAGTGATCCGGAAAAAAGAAAAAAATACGATCAGTACGGCGAGAACTGGGAAAATGCGGAACAGTTTGAAAAAGCCGGCACGCCAGGGAGGTTCTGCCGGCAGCCGCCAGCGCAGATCCCAGGAAAATCCTTTTTCGGATTTTGGCGAAACATCAGACTTTGGCAGTGGCGAATATTCTGATTTTTTTGAACAGATGTTTGGTTCCGGAGCCCGCAATACACGCAATACAAAATTCCGTGGACAGGATTATCAGGCAGAACTGCGTCTTTCCCTTCGGGATGCGGCAAAAACGCATAGCCAGACGTTAACCGTCAATGAAAAAAATATTCGCATTACCATTCCCGCCGGCGTGGAAGACGGGCAGGTGATCCGTTTGAAAAATCACGGTGCACCCGGAGTGAACGGAGGACCGAACGGGGATTTATATATTACTTTCCGGATCGAACCAGATCCTGTATTTAAACGCCTGGGGAATGATCTTTATATCGCATTAAACCTGGATTTCTATACTGCTGTGCTGGGCGGCGAGGTGATGGTGGATACCCTGGACGGGAAAATAAAATTAAAAATAAATCCGGAAACACAGAACAATACGAAAACCCGTCTGAAAGGGAAAGGTTTCCCGGTATATAAAAAGGATGGCGTTTTTGGTGATTTATATGTTACATATAATATTCTGATACCAAAAAATCTTACCCCCCGTCAGAAAGAACTGTTTACTGAACTTTCGAAAATGAAATAAACTTTCATATGTCAGAAGAAGAAATCATACCGATCGAAATGTTTTGTTCTTTTTATAATGTGGAACCTTCTTTTCTGGAAACGCTGGAATCCCATGGATTGATTTCAATTGGTCAGAAAGAAAATCAACGGTTTATTTTGAAAGAAGAGATGGCAGAACTGGAAAAATTCAGCCGGATGTATTACGAACTCAGTATTAATGTAGCCGGGATTGATGCATTGAAAAATCTGCTGGAAAAAATAAAACAGCTTCAGCACGAAGCAGAAATCCTGAGAGCCAGCCTGAGGATTTATGAATGACAACCCCGAAAAATTTCCAATATGAAAAAAGTTTTGCCCTTCTTGCTTTCCTGGGAACCAGTTGTTTTGCTTTTGCCCAAACAGACAGATTCCCTGATTTATGAAATGAGATCTTATATGATTCCCATGCGGGATGGGATAATGCTGAATACGGTTGTGATTAATCCGGTGGGTCAAAGCAATGCTCTCCCCATTTTGCTTACGCGCACCCCCTATGGTGCAGGGGACGTGAAACCAGTAGATTCACTGCAGGTGCTCCATAAAAATTTTCAATTTTATTCACTTGGCTGAAGATGGATATATTTTTGTATTTCAGGATATACGGGGTAAATATAAAAGCCAGGGTAAAATGGAAATTCATCAGCCCCTGATTCATCAAATCCAAAAGGGTGCAGTGGATGAAAGTACCGATACCTGGGATACGATCGACTGGCTTGTACATAATCTTAAAAACAATAATGGAAAAGTGGGAATTGCCGGTATTTCTTATCCGGGCTGGCTTGCGCTGGTAGGCGCCGTAGATCCGCATCCGGCACTAAAAGCTTCATCTGAACAGGCCTGTATGGCTGATCTTTTCCTGGGTGATGATTTTCATCACAACGGGGCATTTCGGTTAAGTTATGGAATGGAATATACGTATGAAGTGGAATGGGATCATACCACAGGACAGTGATTTTCCTTTTCCGGCATTTGATTTGTTTGAACTGGTATCTGCAACTCGGCAGTTTGAAAAATGTGAATGAAAAATATTTTCACAACAGGATTCCGACCTGGAACAATTTTGTGAAACATCCCAACTACGATAGCTTCTGGCAAAAAAATTCGCCCCTTTCCTATGTACATGCAAGCTGAAATTCCGCAGTTACATGTGGGTGGATTTTATGATCAGGAAGATCTGAATGGTCCGCAGCTGATGTATGCCCATATGGAGAAAACAGATGACAAAAATATTAATCATATTGTACTGGGTCCCTGGTATCATGGTCCCTGGGCAAGAGGGAAGGGCGACAGTATTTCCATGATTTCTTTTGGGAGTCATACCGGGGAGGAATTTCGCCGGCTGCAGAAAAAATGGTTTGACTATTATCTGAAAGGAATTGGTGATGGAAAATTTGAAGAAGCCTATGTTTTTCAAACCGGTTCAAATGAATGGAAAACCTATGACCACTGGCCTCCGCTGCAGTCCGTTAACCGATCACTGTATGCCGGTCCGGATCAAACCGCAGGATTCACAAAACCTGCAGGCAACGGATCTGTTTCCTATATCAGTGATCCGCAAAAACCGGTTCCATACCGAACACTTCCCATTGAAGCAACCTATGGCCCGGGAAGCCGCTGGCGTCCCTGGCAGGTGGAGGATCAGCGGTTTGTTTATACGAGGCCTGATGTAATCAGTTTTACTACGGATTTTAAAAGAAGATCTGGTGATAACCGGAGAAGTAAAGGCGCATTTGTTTGCATCCACTACGGGAACCGATGCAGACTGGATTGTAAAACTGATTGATGTGTATCCGGAATGGGATTCTGCCAGTTTTAAAATGAGTGGATATCAATTTCCGGTAACCATGGAAGTATTCCGGGGTAAATTCCGGAAAAGTTTTTCAAAACCGGAGGCGCTGGTTCCGGGAAAACCGGAAGAATTTGTTATCGGTTTGCACCAGGTGAATCATATGTTCAAGAAGGGACATAAAATCATGATACAGGTACAGAGCAGCTGGTTTCCCGATGATTGACCGCAATCCGCAAAAATTTGTACCCAATATTTTTGAAGCAAAAGATTCTGATTTTATCAAAGCGACTCAGACAATTTATTTTTCTGACTCAATATCCGACCCGGATTGATTTGCCAGTGATTAATAACTAATACAAGAGTATAGAAGTATAGGAGTATAGAAGTATAGGAGTGAATTCATATTCTTATACTTCTTATACTTCCTATACTTTCCTTATACTTTCAGACCAGGAGTTCCTTCACCATCGTACTGATGCTTTTCCCGTCTATTTTTCCGGCAAGTTGTTTAGTTGCGAGACCCATTACTTTTCCCATGTCGGCTGGAGAAGAGGCACCGGTATCTGATAATTATTTTCTGAAGAACTGTTTTGAGTTCCTCCGGGCTCATCTGGGCGGGAAGAAATTTTTCAATGATGGCTATTTCTTCTTCTTCCTTCATCGCAAGATCTGGCCGGTTCTGTTTTTGATATATTTCCAGTGAGTCTTTTCGGGATTTGATAAGTTTCTGGAGCAACTTCACTTCGTCTTCTTCCTTCATGTCCCCCCCGGAGCCTTCGGATGTTTTAGCCAGAATGATGGCTGCTTTAATGGCGCGCAGGGACCGGAGAGCTTTTTCATCCTTGGCCAGCATGGCTGTTTTCAGATCCGTCATTACTTTTTGTTCGAGGCTCATAGTGAGATTATAATTTATTTTCTTTTAATTGTTTTGCTCTTGATTTCTGGTAGAAATTCCGGGCGAAATTCTTCATGTCCACAGCCAGATCATCATGCCGGGTGGCCCTCTGATAGGTGTCTGCCATGGTCATCAGGGTCTGGTAAAAAAAATCCTCCATTTCATCCACCATCATGTCTTTCGTCCAGAGGTCAATCCGGAGGGCCGTTTTATCCGGGCCGTCCCAGAGGGAAAGCAGGAAAGCCTTGGCTTTCCGCGTATTTTCAGTGGGGGAGTCGGGGCACTCCAGCTTATGTCAACCGGCATTTTCTGTTCGTCCAGTTCCACCTGGATATGTATCGAAGTTTCAGTCATTTTTTTCAGATTAATGTTATGGACCCTGAATAAATTTAATGACGGATCTTTTATAAGCAACTCATTATTAATAAATTAGCTTTAGGTTTCAGGTTTGGCGTTTTAAGCCTGAAGGGGCAAAGTTAACGGGAAAAAGGGTTGGTCATTTCAACAAGTTCCGGGGGCAGAAAAGATGTGGAAATTACGAGTCGTTCCTTCACGTACTAATGCGCTGTGATCCCAGTATGTTATTAGATATTTTTACAGTAGTTCGTTTTCCGTCATCCGTCATCCGCGGGGTCATCAAAATCCGTACTATGAAAAATCTTTACTTCAGGGGTTTCATGCTTTTGGCATGCCTCAACTTTTTCTTTCACACCACCTTATCCGCCCAGTGTTCCTGTGCCGGAGGAATTCCGGCCACAGCCATTGATCAGTCCATCACCATTTCGCCGACCAAGGCCAGTACACTGAACTTTAATTTCCAGCAATTCAATCCTGCCATAGGAAACCTGGGCTGTGTATCGCTGCATGATACGATTTCCGGGATTTCCACAATTGGGGTCAGAAATACAGGTGTCAGGGGAATTCCCACCGGATGGCTTCCAACACCGACAGAACCGGTATATATACCTGGACCACCCATTCCAGAAGACACTACCTATTTCCTGTTTAATCTAACCCTGGTCAATAAAATCAGCGGACCGGGAATTTCCATTACCCATACATTTAATAATGTTTACGGATATGATTCGCTGGCCTATTATGGCGTTCCGGGAGATTCCGATTACCCATGGCCCGGAAAATATCATTACCAATCCGAACGGATTTGGTTCTGCCGGTGGTAATGCAGCTTACCTGGGTATGGGAACCGTTCCATTTACCTATACCATTAATGGAGGTCTGACCACACTGGACGGGGGATCTAATTTCAATCAGTCCATTACCACCGTTATCGGGGGTACACTGCATCTGACCTATTATTGGTGTGCGACGATTCCACTGGGAAATGCGATCTGCAATTTTTCAGTATACAAAAAGAATGGCAAAATTTCACTGCAATGGCTTGGCACAAACGATCAAAAAGATATAACCTATGAAATCGAATACAGCAAAGACGGCGAAAACTGGCAAACTGCCGGAACCGTCCCGGCTGGATCTGCTCCAACCGGTACTGTTGCACAATACCAGTATCAATACAACCCTGCTCAGACTGATGTGGGAGAAATATACTTCCGCATCAAACGCACCGATCCGGAAGGAAACGTCGTTTACTCGATCGTCAAAGTGGTAAATCTGCAACAGCAGGATCAGCGTCCCGGAATTCAGATTTATCCGAATCCGGTAAACCAGAAAATAGTTATACAGTTTGATGAACAGCAAACCGGTAATTTCAGCCTGGAACTGGTAAGCAGAACAGGCCAGATTATTGAAAGAAAACAGGTTCAACTTTCGGGAAGCAGCATGACCAATATGGACCTTTTAAACAAACCGGCCAGTGGGATTTACTTTCTCCGGGCCGTGAATCTGGCCAATAACAGGCAGTTCCTGACCAAGGTGATCGTGAACTGATTTTTTTCCGTAGGTTTGTCAGGCATAAATACTACATAATGGAATACAATACAACGCGTAATCATCTGATTATGCGTGAATACGGCCGCCATATCCAGCGGATGATCGAATACCTGCTTACCATCGAAGATCCTGAAGTGCGCGAAAGAAATGCAGCAGTGGTGATTGAGTTGATGGGATTTCTGAATCCACACCTGAAAAATGTGGAAGACTTCCGCCATAAACTATGGGATCATCTTTTCCTGATTTCCGATTTCAAACTCGATGTTTCTTCTCCATATCCGATTCCGACGCGCGAAACGCTGAAACAAAAATCAGATCCGCTTCCTTATCCGAAGCGATATCCGAAACATGCGCATCTGGGCAAAAATCTGGAGCTGATCATCGACAAAGCATTGCAGGAAGAAAATCCGGAAAAGAAAAACGGATTTGCCAATGCCATTGCCTATTACATGAAACTGGCTTATAATAACTGGCATAAGGAAACGGTTCATGACGATGCGATTCAGGGCGAACTGAATGCCATTACCAATGGACAGCTGGAATTTACCAATACTCCTTTTGTACGCAGTTTCCGTCCGAATGAAAACCGTGAAAGAAGCGGGAACGGATATGGATATGACCGTAACAAACGCAATCAGAAATTTCAGCGGAACAATAATAACAACCGGAATAATAACGATCGCGGGGAAGCAAATTCAAAAAGAAAAGATACTAGTGAATTCCTTTGAAGTGACCGGTGGTAAACGGTTGAAAGGAGAAATCATTCCCCAGGGAGCCAAAAATGAAGCGCTCCAGGTTATCAGTGCTGTATTACTTATCGAAAGGCAAAATCACCATTTCAAATATTCCGGATATCCTGGATGTCAATCTGCTGATCGAACTCCTGCAGGAAATGGGTGTCAAAACTGAACGACCTTCCCGGCATATCTGCAGTTTTCAGGCCGATGATGTGAATGTTGATTATCTGAACAGTGAAACCTACCGCAAAAAAAGCGGCAAACTCCGGGGTTCCGTAATGCTGGCCGGCCCTCTGCTGGCCCGGTTCAAAAAAGCATTTGTTCCCAAGCCGGGTGGAGATAAGATCGGCAGAAGAAGGCTGGACACGCATATGACCGGTTTTGAAAAACTGGGTGCCCGTTTTTCCTATGATCCGGGAGATGATTATTTCCGACTCGAAGCACCAGAACTAAAGAGGTACTTATCTCTTGCTGGAAGAACCTTCCGTAACCGGTACGGCCAATATTGTAATGGCTGCCAGTCTGGCCAACGGCATAACAACCATTTATAATGCAGCCTGCGAACCTTATATTCAGCAGCTCTGCAAAATGCTCAACCGCATGGGTGCAAAGATCAGCGGTATCGGCAGCAACCTGCTGGTGATTGAAGGGGTGAGCGAACTGGGCGGAACAGAACACCGGATGCTTCCCGATATGATCGAGATCGGTTCTTTTATCGGAATGGCTGCCATGACCCAGAGTGAAATCCTGATCAAGGACTGCACGTGTTCACGGAACTTGGGCAGATACCGGATAAATTCCGCCAGCTGGGCATCCGGCTTGAAATTCAGGGAGATGATATTTTTATTCCCCACCAGGATCTGTATGAAATTCAAACCTATCTGGATGGATCCGTGCTTACAATATACGATCATCCCTGGCCCGGGCTTACGCCGGACCTGCTGAGTGTGATGCTCGTTGTAGCCACACAGGCCAAAGGCAGTGTACTCATTCATCAGAAAATGTTTGAAAGCCGTTTGTTTTTTGTTGACAAACTGCTCGATATGGGTGCTCAGATTATTCTTTGTGATCCACACCGCGCTGCTGTGATCGGTTTGGGCAGATTGCACAAACTGCGGGGTATCACCATGAGCAGCCCGGATATCCGGGCCGGGGTTTCCCTACTGATCGCAGCCATGAGTGCAGAAGGGAAAAGTATGATTCAGAATATTGATCAGATCGACCGCGGTTATCAGTATATTGATGAACGACTGAACCGGCTGGGCGCTTCGATTAAAAGAATATAAATCATTTCCGATGCTGATCATTATAACTGCACCTTCGGGCGCTGGAAAAACTTCCATCACCCGATACCTGCTGCAGCATTTTCCGCAGCTGGCATTTTCTGTTTCTGCTGCCACGCGTGCGCAACGGCCGGATGAAGTAAATGGAGTTGATTATTATTTTCTGACCCTGGAAGAATTCCAGCATAAAATACAAAACCAGGAATTTGTGGAATGGGAAATGGTGTATGAAGGAAGGTATTATGGCACATTGAAAACTGAACTGCAACGAATACGGGCAAATCAACAAAATCCCGATCCTGGATATCGATGTAAAAGGCGCCATCCATGTGCAGGAACAATTATCCCGAACAAAGCCTGTCCATTTTTGTACAACCTCCTTCCATAGAAGAATTGAAGCGCAGACTGGAATTCCGGGCCACCGAATCGGCTGAAGCCCTGCAGGACCGGCTTAAACAAAGCAGCTTATGAAATTTCCTTCCGGCATCATTTCAATAAAATCATCGTCAACGATAACCTGGAAAAAGCCTGCGAAGAAGCCCGGCATGCGATTGCGGACTTTCTGAACAGGCGGCAATGGTCGATGGTGACCGGTACCGTGAGTCGGCTGATTAATCTTTCGACTTTGCTTTCAGCCTAAAAAGCTATATTCGTATTTGCATGATCAATACCAATACCCTGATCTGGATCATCATCGCCTGGCTGATGATCATTTTTTTCGCCGGCATTGAAATCGCATTTGCCAATGCGAACCGGCTCACC
This sequence comes from uncultured Bacteroidota bacterium, assembly GCA_963730655.1. Classification (GTDB taxonomy): domain Bacteria; phylum Bacteroidota; class Bacteroidia; order Chitinophagales; family Chitinophagaceae; genus Puia. The sequence goes on along the minus strand of CAVSSI010000003.1, from coordinate 338,143 downwards.
ATTGAAATCAAAAAAAAACAGGGACTTCAGCGCAGTATTCTCCTGTCCGGATTTTCTGAATAATCCCAGCCGGTTTATCAGTGCACTGCTTGATCGGATTCAATCTTTTCCTGGTTATTTTCGGATTGCTGGTGGGCGAAACCCTGTCTCCCTTATGGGAATTTATCATCAAGAAAACGGTAGTACCCCAGGCCTGGGTGGATATTTTTCGACTGATGTTTGAAACTTTTACGTCGGCACGTTTTTATCCTTTTTTTCGGAGAACTGATTCCGAAGGCATTTTTCCGGGCGAAAAGCGACAGCCTGCTCGATTTTTTTGCACCGGTAAGCAATTTCTTTTATAATTTATTTTATCCCGTTTCCGTTTTTTTTACCCGCATTTCCGAATGGATCCTGAAATATGTTTTCAATGTGCGGATTGATGAACGACAAGGATCTTTTTGCGAAAGCAGACCTGAGTAATTTTTTTCAGCAAACCGGTGAAACGGATGAACCGCAGCAGGAATTGAATACGGAACTTTTTGAAGCAGCGCTTTCCCTGCCCAAAGTGAAAGTGAGGGAATGCCTGATCCCCCGGAAAGAAATTGAAGGAATTGATATCCGGATGAATATTGACGATGCCCGAAAAAAATTCATGAGCAGCAAACTGAGCAAACTGGTCGTGTACGATGGGAATATTGATCATGTTATGGGATATATCCATCAGCTGGATCTGTTTAAAGCGCCTGTAACGATCCAGGATATCCTGCTTGCCGATTCCTGCTGTACCGGAAAGTATGAGTGCTACTGACCTGATCAGCAAATTCAGCCGGGAAAGAAAAAGTATTGCCTGGGTAGTGGATGAATTTGGAGGAACAGCCGGCATCGTAACCATGGAAGATCTGCTGGAAGAAATTTTCGGAGAAATCAGGGATGAATATGATACCGAAGAATTTGAAGAAAAGAAATTATCGAATGATGAATTTATTTTTGCCGGAAGACTGGAACTGGATTATCTCAATGAGAAATATGATCTGGATTTTCCCGAAAATGAATCCGAAACCCTTTCGGGGTTTATCATTAACCGCCACGAAGCCATTCCCCGGCTGAAAGAACATATCATTATCGACGATTATGAATTTGAAATCCTCAGTGTGAGTGATACCCGGATTGAGATGGTTAAGATGAAACTCCTTAAATAAGCTGAAAGCCTAAAGCTTAAAGCCTAAAGCTAAACCCTAAGCCCATAACGCGGATTTGTCGAATCTGTTCTAATTAATCAGGCATTCTGCAGTTTTTACCCGGAGTCAATTGTTAAAAAAATATTCAGGCTTTAGGCTTTAAGCTTTAGGCTTTAGGCTTAAACAGTTCATTTCAAATTACCTTTGCGACGCCTTAATAAACGGCAACTCAGTGAATTATGGCTTTTAATTTTTTTAAGAGAACCCCGGGGCAGGCAGAAATGTCGTTTATTGAGCATCTTGAAGCCTTACGCTGGCATATCGTCCGGTCTGTACTGGCGATCGTGATTATTGCCATTTTCTGCCTTCATTAAAGATTGACTGGATTTTTGAGAATATCATCATGGGCCCGCTGAAACAGGATTTTCTGTCGGTGGTCGGACTGTGTAACCTGAGTCATTTTTTGCATATCGGGAATACACTTTGTTTACCGGCTGCCAATGTGCAATTGCAAACCACGGCATTCGGATCCCAGTTTATTTCCAGTATCACGATTGCCTTTGTTTGCGGATTCATCATCGCCTTTCCCTATGTATTCTGGGAATTCTGGCGTTTTGTAAAACCGGCCCTTTCACCCAAAGAAATAAAGAGTACCCGGGGATCAATATTTTTTGTGACCTTCTTTTTCCTGCTGGGTATTTCTTTCGGATATTTTCTGCTGGCACCGTTTACATTCAGTTTTCTTTCCAACTATAAACTCGGCATGTCAGCGGGATGCTGATAACCCGGCCCACGCTGGATGATTATCTGGATAATCTGCTGGATATCCTGATCGGATCCGGCATTGCCTTCCAGCTGCCGCTGATCAGTTATGTGCTTACCCATATCGGGCTGATTACTCCGACTTTCTCAGAACCTACCGCAAATATGCCTATGTGGCCATACTTTTTGTAGCTGCAGTCATTACACCTTCGCCGGACTGGATGAGCCAGACCATTGTTGCCCTGCCCCTGATTCTTTTGTATGAAATCAGTATCCGGATTTCAGTGCGGGTGGAAAAAAATATAAAGAAAAGAGATGCTGAATTTTAAGCCGAAGGCTTAAAATTCAAGTATGGGAGTATGGGAGTATGGGAGTATGGGAGTGTGGGAGTATGGGAGTATGGGAGTATGAGAGTAAGGTAGTAAGGAGTGTGAGAGTTGAATAACGGATGATGAAATTTACAATTCAATATTATTTCACTTTCCACACTCCCACACTCTCACTACTCACATTTCTACATTATTCTCCGGTCTATTTCTTCCGAAAGTTTTTCAAAAATCTCATCTACGGTGCCTTCTCCGGGAATATAGGCCACCTTATTAAGTTTTTTATAATGATCCGCCACCGCAGCGGTTTTTCTTTCGTATTCTTCAATACGGGAACCGATAACAGATTCATTTACATCATCTGTGCGACCGGAAGTCAGTCCGCGGTTGAGTAGTCTTTTAATGAGTTCTGTTTTGGAAACCTGGAGTGCCAGTACTACCTGAATGGAGGTATTCTTTTCTGCGAGCAATGCATCCAGGGCTTCTGCCTGGGCATTTGTTCGGGGGAATCCGTCAAACAGAAAACCATTTACACCGGGATTTTGTTCGAGGGCCGTCCGGATCATTCCGATAACCACAGCATCCGGCACCAACTGACCCTGGTCCATCAGGCTTTTGGCTTCCAGCCCAAAGCAGTTCCGTTTTTGATCTCATTACGCAGAATATCACCCGTACTCAGGTGTTTGAATCCGTAGCGGGCAATTAGCTTTTCAGACTGTGTGCCCTTCCCGCTTCCGGGTGGACCGAAAAGATTAAATTAAACATAGTATCGAGCCTTAGGTATGAACAAATATAGTATACGCATCTTATAATTCCTTTAACAAATCGACGGGTTAAGTATATAAATAGAGGGTAATCAGGCGTATTTTGTGATAATAAAATGAAATTCTGACTTATGTCAAGGATATGACAAACCGAACGAACCGTTGCTACGTAAATTTGTTATTCAAATTATCAGCCATGATCAGATTTATAAAAACAGGCGGAATTTTATTGCTTGCCTTTCTTTTTCAGCAATGTTATTCCCAGACCAATACAAATAAAAAAATAAATATGGATAATACCCAGACCCATCCCGATTCTTCATTTGTAAACAAGACGGATGAAGAATGGCAAAAATTACTTCCTGCCGATGTTTATTATGTTGCCCGTGAAAAAGGAACTGAAAGACCATTTACAAGCAAGTTTGAACATTCAAAGGATATCGGAACCTATTATTGTGCTGTATGCGGAAATCCTTTGTTCCGAAGTGATACAAAATTTGAAAGCGGTTGCGGCTGGCCGAGTTTTTATGAACCCATCAGTAAAACCAGCATTATCTATTTAAAGGATAATTCTTTTGGAATGGAAAGAACCGAAGTGGAATGTGGGAGATGTAAATCACATCTGGGTCATGTTTTTGACGATGGTCCTCCACCAACCGGACTGCGTTACTGCATCAACGGCGTCGTGCTGGATTTCAAAAAAGCACAGGAAGCGCAAAAAAAATACGACGGGAATAAATAAACGACACTCCCGTTCGATTATAATCCCCCTTTGGATTCCACTGAAGGGGGATTATCATTTATAACAATCTCCGTTTACCCTGCTCAGCCACTACAGTTTTATTGATAGAGTAAACGGCAAATGCTCATCCGGCCACTCCGTGCCGGGCATAAAATTTTTTTGGAAACGGGTTTGCATTATAGGAGAACTTAGGCTATTTTAGCGACTCAATTCATTGAATATTACAGGGCTAGCTGATTTTTGCCACGTGAATAAGCCCAAAGCTTCTTAAAATCCAGATTCCCGGATCGTTTAACTTAACCCTTTCAGACTATGGATTCTTTTAAGACGCTATCCATCATTATTCCGGCATACAACGAGGCAAGAACCATTCATCTCATTTTGGACCGCGTGTATGCAGTCCGGTTAATTCATGATCTGCAAAAAGAAGTCATACTCGTAAATGACTGTTCAACCGATGCTACGGAAGAAGTACTTCTGAAATACCGCGCAGATCACCCGGGCATGAACATGCAATACTTCAAACATGAAGTAAACCAGGGGAAGGGCGCGGCTATTCATACCGGAATAAAAAAAGCAACCGGTGAATACCTGGTCATTCAGGATGCCGATCTGGAATACGATCCTGAAGAATTTAATGAACTCCTGAAGCCGGTTATCCGGGGGAATGCGGATGTTGTTTTTGGTTCCCGATTCCTGGGCGGAAACCCGCACCGGATCCTGTTTTTCTGGCATTCCATAGGAAACAAGGTTTTAACCTGGTTGAGCAATATGCTCACCAACCTGAACCTCACCGATATGGAAACCTGTTATAAACTGTGCAAAACCCAGATTATTCAGAGTATTGAGTTAAAGGAAAGGAGATTTGGATTTGAACCGGAAGTAACTGCAAAACTATCGCGCATACCCGAAATCAGGATCTATGAGGTTGGAATATCCTATTATGGAAGAACCTATCAGGAAGGAAAAAAAATCGGATGGAAAGACGGATTCCGTGCCATTTATTGCATTTTGAAATATAACCTGTTCCGCTAAATTCATTCTAAGCCATATGGAATGAAAAAATCGCTGAACCATGGTACTGGCAACAGTACCGGCAGCGCAAAAATAAAATAGTGAATATATGGTAAGAGCCACTGAAATTTCATTGCCCGGACAAAAGCAGGGCCGGTATTTTGAATGGAGCATATTCGTACTCGGATTCTTATTTTTTTTAAACTGCTTTACCCCGCTGCGGCTGCATTATGACATGCTGCGCTATTTCGCCATTAAGGATTGCATTGAGTCAAAATGTCCTCCGGGAGCGGATCCCAATGATTATCTGCCTTATGGTTATACAGCCCTGCTGCTGATTCTTTCCAAACTGGGCATACTGAGATCTTTTACCCTCGTTTTTGTCAACTGCATATTTCTTTACGGCGGACTATATTTTGTCAGGAAAATCTTTAATTATGTAAAGTCACCCTTCTTTATTTTTTTCCTGGTATTAATGAACTGGACGATCATAAAATTCGTAACGCATCCATTGTCTGAAATGCAGTACCTGTTTTTTTCGCTCGCCAGTTTATATGCCTTTTCCAATTTCATCCGGAATAAAAATATCTGGAACCTGTTGTTTTCTTTTCTATTGGCCGCACTGGCATTTCTAACGAGAACAGTGGGTGTTGTACTTGTTGCAGCCCTGTTTCTGTCCCTGATCTGGGAATACCGAAAACAATTGATCGTCCTCATCAGGAAAAACAGAATCCTGGTTATCGCCCTGATATGTATTGCAACTGTCTGTTTTGATTTTTTCCAAACAACTTGGTCTGAATCATTATACCGGAGTAATGTCGAAACAATTTAATGATGGCCTCCGGTTCAGTGATGTGATCGGCTGGCATTTTTCTGAATGGGGCGAAATTCTGTTGAATGTTTCAAGGTTAAAAATTATCCGGATGCTTCCGGGGCAATCCGGAACCTGGTTATTTCTCCTCATTGGCATAGTGGGAGTCTGTGGATTCATTTATATCTGTTTCATCCGGAAAAACAGGATCCCGTTTGTTGTGAAAGCCTATCTGTTGTTTTATTTCCTGCTCATGTTCAACTGGCCCTTCCCGGATCCCCGGTTCTGGGTACCGGTCATACCGCTGATTGCAGCTGTTATCGGTCAGACTGATTTTTCCAGCTCCCGCCTGGTTAAATTGTTCAGCAGATTTTATCTACTGGTATATTCCGTACTGGGAATTTTTTCCATCGGGTATGTTACCTATACTTCATTCAATAAAAAAGAATTTGCAAAGACCCAGGCCAAAGGACTTTACCGGAATGAATATGAAACACATTTTTTTGGTAAGACCCTGTCAGATACGGCGACACAGGTAGATTCCAATCTTGTCGAATTCCTTAAGAAATATGACAAATAAAAAACCGAAAGCCTATGACTGGTGCATAAGCTTTCGGTGTTGTGTAAAAATTTAAAATCCGATTATTCGACTGGTTCTTCATTTGCACAAAGCCCGGATCGTCGTCTGATTTAATTATTGTCCTTCAGCACCTGCATTACTTTTTCATATCCCATCGCCTTCAGTTCAGTAATTGTGTATCCCTTCACTTTACGGCTGGCTCCGTTACCCGCAACCAGGTTACCCGGAATGGTAACGTAACGGAAAGGAAGTGAAGTAAAATCAAAACTTGCATTCAGATATAAACTGCCCACTGAAAAGTCTTCATAAAACACATTGGGCAAAGAGGAAATATCTTTTACGAAATAGTCGCCGCTGCCAGGATCTAGCTATATTAACATAACTAAGTATGACACCGCTGTCCAGAATTGCCTTGGTTATTGACGCAGCAGGAATCGTCTGTTCATAAGCGCTGTCCGAATTGTCATTAATATAACCAGACGGTGCAAGAACAATCCACGCAGAAGAGAAAACACTGTCTGGTCCTGTTGGACCTGTTGGTCCTGCGGGTCCGGTATCACCTGTTTTGCTACAGCTCGTAATTCCAAAAGTCACAATGGTTACCAAGGCCAGCAGGGTTCTGATGCTTTTCATCTTAAAATTTTTATATATGAATGAATAAAAGGGCAGATACGCAAGTTAATTTATTTCTTCTAACCGCATTCCGGATCCCGGATTATCATTTAATACGGTTTTGAGAATGCCGGGTTGCCTGTTCAATATCAGTTCCCCGTCTTTTCTTTATGCCGCCATAAATGAAGGCAGGCATAAGTTCGGTAGGGCGTCCATTTATTTGAAATCCGCAACATATCCTCCCTGAATTTTTTCTTATCTGAATTATCGAGTTTATATATCCGGATCATGGCCTGCTGTATACCCAGATCGTCAACTGCAAATACATCCTCCCTTCCCAAAGTAAACATCAGGAGCATTTCAGCTGTCCAGCGGCCGACTCCTTTTATCCGGGTCAGGTATTCAATAACTTCCTCATTATTCATTTTCCCCAATACCTGGTGATCCATACCATGCTCCATGGCAAACCGCGCCACATTATGAATATAATTCACTTTGGCTCCGGATAACCCGATGGAGCGAAGAGTTTCATAGGATGTATCCAGTATCTGACCAGGACTCGGTTTCCCGGAATACAATTTGGAAAATCTTTTATAAATCACAGCTGCCACTTTTGTAGAAAGCTGCTGACTCATAATGGATCCGCAGAGATGCAGATGAATCTGCTTTCTTTTTACAAGCTTAAGGGGAATCTGATCTGTTAATACCCGCGCAAATTTCCTGTCTTTTGAAAGATGGCTAATGTAGGAAGAAGCTGGTGGGGCAGTCATATTCACAGATTAATCTGTTAGTGGCCAAGAACGGCATCAAGCTTAAATAAAACACCATTAATGGCCATTGCTCCGATAGAAATAATATTTGAAGTGGTGTCGCTGCCCTGCAGTTTTACCGTTCCCACAAGTCCTTTGATATAAAATATCAGGGTACTATCGTTCACGGTTTGAAAGGAACTGCTGTCTGCCACATCATAACTAAATAATCGTTGCGGAATCAATCCTGACAGCACCAGGGTACGCAGACTGTCAGGATTCACCGTACTGAGATCTGCCGGGGACGTATATCCGAGATTCCGGAAGGCGTTATTGTCGGGTGCAAGAAATGTAAAAGGGCCTCCGGTGGAAAGCAGGGTACTCAAACTATCCGGCACCGGGGTAGACAATATTATAGCCTGGTTCAGAAAACTGTATGTGGTATCTGTACTAACCATCTGGGCCAGATTCTGGGTGGGCGGCCTCAATGCATTTTGCAGGGAGAGCATCTGTCCGTTTACTGCCGCTACTTCGGCATTATTCATCTGGAATCCATTCACATAGGTCCTGTTTGAATCTCCGGTAACAAAGATGGAATCGCCATTAGCCACGATCAGCTTTTCTTCCGTTTTACCAATAAAGGATTCCAGGGTTAGTATAGAACCTGCATAGGTTTGGTAAAGTACCCAGTCCCGGGCCTGTGCACGGGTGAATGCATTGATGGTATCCTGCGGATATCCAGACTGAATACAGGCCTGATCATTCGGAACAAAAAGGGTGAAAATGGAAGGACCGTTGAAAGCCGTATCCAGTCCTGCTTTTATCACAGCCGAATTAAAAATGGTGGTATTGGTTCCATTGGCCAGAATATATCCGACAGTGGAAGTGGAAGCATTTATACCCGAGCCGGATTCCGGAGTACAGCTCAATCCACAGAACAGGCATCCTAAAACAAGTGTTATGAATAATCCTTTATGTATAAATATTTTCTTCATTCTTTTATTCCACACTGAAGCTTACGCGTCCGTCTTTTTCGTCCTTGAGTAAAATGCCGATATCCAGCAGCTGATTTCGAATGCGGTCTGAAGTCTGGTAATCCTTTTTTGCCTTTGCCTCCCGTCGGATGTCAATAAGCAGTTTCATAATTCCCTCCAGTTTTTCGGAACCGGAAGCGGATTCTTCCTGAAGTCCCAGTACATCTTCCATATATGCTTTGAACTGGCTCTGGGTATAAGACAGGGTTTCGGCTGTCAGGGTTGTTTTTTCAAGTTCTCCACTCCGGAATGAATTGATATGATTTACCAGCTGAAACATATTTGCCAGCACTTTGGCCGTATTCAAATCATCATTCATAAAATCATCCATTTCCCGGCAAAGCGTATTGAACTGGGTTTCGATCTGATCATTTATTTTTTTTGCCGGATCTGTTTTCATTTTCAGCAGTTCCTGATAAGCATCCCACAACCGTTTCAGTCCTTTTTCTGCTGCCTGCAGGGCTTCATTGCCAAAATCCAGTGTGCTCCGGTAATGGGTTTGCAGAATAAAAAACCGGATGGTCATCGGATGATAGGCCTGGGCAAGCAGGGGATTGTTTCCCGAAAACATTTCGGTGAGTCGGATCACATTGTTATAACTCTTGCCCATTTTCTTCCCGTTAATGGTGATCATGTTATTGTGAATCCAATAACGGGCTGCCAGCTGGTGATTGCAGATCATGCTTTGGGCGATTTCGCTTTCATGATGCGGGAACATGAGGTCCATTCCGCCGCCATGAATATCAAACTGATGACCCAGATATTTGGTGCTCATCGCGGAACATTCAATATGCCATCCGGGAAATCCTTCTCCCCAGGGACTTGTCCAGCGCATGATATGTCCGGCGGTGCAGATTTCCAAAGGGCAAAATCCTGGCGGTTCCGTTTTTCTTCCTGATTTTCCAGGTCCCGCGTCGTTTCCAGCAGTTCATCCAGTTTGCGGCCACTTAGTTTTCCATAAGGATATTTTTCGGCATATTTTTTTACATCAAAATATACAGAACCATTTACTTCATAAGCATATCCGGCCTTCATAATTTCCTGGATCATATTGATCTGTTCCACAATATGGCCGGTTGCGGTGGGTTCAATACTGGGATCGAGAGTATTGAACTGGTGCATGGCCCAGTGAAAAAGATTGGTATATTTCTGTACCAGCTCCATGGGTTCGAGCTTTTCGATAACCGCTTTTTTGGAAATCTTATCTTCCGCTTCACGGCCTTCTTCTTCAAAATGACCGGCATCGGTAATATTTCGTACATAACGTACTTTATAACCCAGGTGAAGCAGGTAACGGTAAATCACATCAAAAGTGATATAGGGCCGGGCATGGCCGAGATGACTTTCGCCGCTTACGGTAGGACCGCAAACATACATGCCCACATGACGGGGTGTGATGGGAATAAATTCTTCCTTCTGTCTGGTATAAGAATTATAAACTTTTAAGTTGCTCATGCCTTCGCCCAAATATAAACATTTATCGCTTGTCGTCCTGCAGTTGCAGGTCAGTAAGCAGCGCATGGTGATCTGAATATGGAGAATTGAGTTTCATGGTTTGGATGATCTTAAAATCGTCGGTGGGAAGAATATAATCAATCCGAAGCGTAGGCGAAATGTGAATATAACTTCTGCCGATTCCAAAACATTTTGCAATAAAAGCATCCTGCCGGTTTCCCCGGATATGAAAATAAGTATAGGAATTGGGAACATCATTGAAATCGCCACAGATAAAATGGGGATAGGGACTCTCATCGAGCATTGCTTCTGACCGTATCGGCCTGGTAACCACGCAGACCCAGGGCATTTTTCAGTTTTTTTGCCAGGGAACGGGATGCCTCCAGAATGCTGTCTTCTGCATTCCGGATGATTTCTACATTCCTGAAATCTTTGGTTTTAAATAAAACCGACTGAAGATGCGTGGTAAATATGCGGATCATTCTGCCATTGACATTAATATCTGCTGAAATCAGACTTTCTGTATTTGATGCAGATCCACTGATAAAATGTGTTTGGGAAGTAGCCGTGATCGGATATTTTGAAAATATGATTACGCCGGTTTCATATTTATTACCCCGTGTAATATAATCCCTGGAAAAAAAGTAATAAGGGAATTTTAACCAGTGACTGATGATAACGGATATTCGATTTTGCAGAATCTGCGGGTTCATAAAATTCCTGGAAGCAAAGAATGTCGGCATTCTGATTTCCAACCAGCTCCAGCATGGGCAGGCGATGACCGGAAGCTCCTGGTTTTTTTGTTATGAATTCATCCCAGCTCCGCACATTCCAGGTCATAATACGAATACTGGTTGAATCTTTATGGGTGAAATCATGTGCGCCAGGCTGAATCCAAAAAAAGCATGGATATTCTTCCAGCCAATGAGCAGGCAAATCACTGAAATCAACGGTATACCGGGCACAGAAGAATAGCCAGAAAATAATAAAGGCCAGCAGTAGAATCAGGAACAAGGGGAAAAAAAATGCCAGTAAGGAAATAAACCACCATTTATCCGGATGTAGAAATGCATTGCAACAGGCGAGGAGAAAAAAAAACCCGACAACAATATTCAGCAGAATGAAAAAACGTTTGGTAAATTTCCGCAGTGAGGTCATGAGGAAGAATTGACGAAGTTACAAATCTTCCTCTTCAGCTGCCCGCTTCAGGATGTCTTTTTCTTCGCTGGTTAGAAAACGGTATCCCTGCTGATTGATCTTGTCGAGTATTTCATCAATTCTTTTCTGGGTGATATTGGGAATTTTTTTATAAGGCTGGGTGCCGGCAACATTATAATAAAATTCATCTCTTTTATTCTTTGGTTTTTTCTTTTTGTCCGGATTGAAGAGATCTCCGAACCAGTCGAAAAACTGATTGATCCAAATGCTGCCATCACGTCCCCTGCGTAACTGATAAATAAATAAAAATCCGATTACCGGCACCGGCGGAATACGCCAGATAAGTGGCCATATCTCCATTCGGAACACCTGAAAAATTCAGCAACAGAAAAACCAGGGTAAGTATCCAAAGCGGGATACCCCCGCTGATCATCGGGAAAATCCGGTAATCCGGAGAAACAACGGTTGTTGCCACGGCTACTGCTGCAATCGAACAATTCGCCGCGGACAGGCTGTCGGTATCGATATGGGCCCGGATATTTGGGAAAATAAGATGGGCCAGTACAAAGAGGAGGGCTCCCCCGATTCCTCCATACAGGTAAATGGGAATTAATTTCCGGTTGCCGGTCAGATCCTGCAGGATATACCCAAAACTCCACAGCCAGAACATATTGGAAATAAAGCGGAACAACTGCTGATCGGTAAACATAAAACTGATCAGGGTCCAGGGTCGCCAGGCTAATTTTTCCGGACTTGCAGGCAATACAAACCAGTTGAAAACATGGTGTGATAAAGCTGGGTTCAGAAGCACCGGTCATGAGAAAGCATGCATAAACAAATTTGAGAACAACAAATATCACCGCATTGAGAACCAGCAGCTGGACAAGCGCATTGCCATCCTGACCCAGGTTCATTCTTTTCCGGTAATTGTCTTCTTTTACGTCCATGGCGCTCATGCTTACGACATTATGGGCCTGCTATCCGGTGTATTATTAACATCCGGAAAGCATGCTTGTTCAATAAAAATTTTGACGATCTGTTTTTCGCCAGTAAAATACCAGGAGCAGCCCAACGAGACCACCCCCGAGATGGGCCCAGTGCGCCACATTGTCCCCGGCATTATTCTGAACGCCTAAAAATAATTCATATAAAACATAAGCCAGTACAGCCCATTTTGCTTTTATGGGAATCAGGGCATAAATGTAAATCAGGCTGTTTGGGAAGAGTAGTCCGAAAGCCACCATACAACCGAAGATGGCTCCCGATGCCCCCAGGGTAGCCACATTTATAGATACACCCCAGGTTGACCTGACGATTAACTGTTCATGAATGGGCTGTAATTAGCCAGTTCCAGGAAAGCGGGCGTTAATTCATGGTATACTACCAATAAATGGAGAATGGCAGCGCCAATACCGCAAACAATATAAAAGATCAGAAATCGCTTCGGTCCCCAATAGTTTTCCAGGATACTTCCAAACATCCAAAGAATCAGCATATTCCAGAAAATATGCATAAAGCCACCGTGCAGGAACATATACGTTATGATCTGATGGGGCTTAAAAAAATAAGACCGGATATCATGCAGAGCAAAATAATTTTCCATCCAGTGAGATCCGCTGCGCTCCATGGTTAGCTGGATTAAAAAAACAATAACATTCAGGATGATCAGGTTTTTAATTACGGGCGGAATTACCTGGGAACGCCCCAATCGGAAATCGGTCATAGGTCAGCAAAAATTACTGGCTGCAAGTTAATGTTTTAAGAAAAGCGCAGTAACATTTTCAATATGAAGCGTATGCGGAAACATATCCACCGGCTGTACGGCTGAAATCTGATATTTTTCTGAAAGCAGATGGAGGTCCCGGGCCTGCGTTGCCGGATTACAACTCACATAAATTATTTTTTCTGCAGCTATTTCCAGGAGTTTGGCAATCAGTTTTTCCGACATGCCCGCACGGGGCGGATCAGAAATAATCAGGTCGGGCCGGCCATGCGTTTCAAAAAATGCATCATTGCAAATCGCTGTTACGTCTCCCGCGAAAAAAGCTGCATGATCAACCTGATTTAACAAAGCATTCTCTTTTGCATCGTTAATGGCTTCCGGAATCAGTTCGATGCCCACCAGTTTCTTTACCTGATCGCTCAGGAAAATTCCGATACTTCCCGTGCCGCAATAAAGATCGTAAATGGTTTCTGTTCCTTTCAGCGCTGCAAAACTGCGTACGGTCTGGTATAATCGCTCGGCCTGCGCCGTATTGGTTTGAAAGAAAGATTTTGGGCCTATTTTAAAAGAAAATCTCTCCAGTTTTTCGATTACATATCCTTTTCCGTGAAATACAATCGGATTGCAGGTCATTCAGACTGTCGTTCCATTTTCGGATTGATGGTATACAGCAGGGTGGTTATGGAAGGGAACTGATCTCTGACATGTTCGCAGAAGCCCGGTTTGCACTGGTTCATCTTCATAACCGAAAACAATATTCACCATGATTTCCCCTGACCGGCAAAGCCTGACCTGCACATTTCTCAGAAACCCTTCGTGGCGCTGAATATCATAAAAGGTTATCCCTTTTTCCACTGCCCAGCGTTTAATTTCCTTTCGGATATCGTTGGTTGGTTCGTCCTGAAGATAACAGATATCCACATCCACGATTTTATCGAAAATTCCCCGGGCATGAAATCCGGCTGCATTCTGAAAGGTCGAAATTTGCGGATCCGCCAGTTCCTCCTTCAACAGGTACCGGCGGTTGGAGAAAGTGTATTCCAGTTTATTCCGGTAACCGGTGGTTTTTTCAGAGCCCAGGATGGGCATGATTTCGGGTAATTCCAGTTTCCCGATACGTTTCAGACTTTGTAGCACCTGATCCTGTTTATATTCCAGTTGTTTTTCATAAGGAAGCATCTGCCACTGGCAGCCCCCGCAGATGCCAAAATGTTTGCAAAAAGGCTGCTATCCTTTCTCCGAAAACCCGGTAATCTGTATTACCTGGCCCTCGGCCCAGTCTTTTTTATTTTTTATCAACCGCACCGTAACAATATCGCCCGGAACAGCGTTTTCCATAAAAATTACCTTGCCTTCGTGTTTTGCCAGACATTTGCCTTCAGCCGCATATCCGGTCACCAGCAGATTCTCTAATACGATATTTTTCCTTTTTCCCACGGCGGCAAATGTAGGATTATCCTAATTTAGCATTCCTATGATCAACCTTTTATCTAAAAAGACTTTTATAGCCGTTTTCTTTGTGTTGACTACAGGTTTCGGCTATTCCCAGGGATATTCCATTCATCTTACCCTAAAACCCTTTACCAATAGCAAAGTTTACCTGGGCTATCATTATGGTAAAGTGAAAGCAGTAGCCGATTCCGTGATCCTCGACGGGAATTCAGAAGGCATTTTCAAGGGAAAGGATAAACTGCCAGGAGGCATTTATTTTATCGTTTCTCCCAAAAAGGAAATCCTTTTTGAACTGCTGATCGATCAGGGACAGACATTTTCCATTTCAGCTGATACCGCCCGGCTTCCGGCCAGCATTGTATTTACCGGTTCACCCGAAAACAAAACCTTTCAGGAATATACCGCATACATGAACAGCCATGGCAAGGAGATCACTGACACTGCAATCCGGACTAGCGAATGGCAAAAACAAAAAATGATTCCGCGGTTATAAGGGAAAAAATCAAAAAACTCAACGAAGAAGTAAAAACAGAACGGGAAAAAATTGAAAAATAAGGATCCGAATTCTTTGCTGACCATGCTGCTCCTGGCTTTGAAAGAACCGGTAGTTCCCCCGATCCCCACGCTGCCAAACGGCAGGCCCGACAGTACCTTTGCCTATCGCTATTATAAAGAACATTACTGGGATAATATTTCCTTTACCGATGACCGGCTGATCCGGACCCCGATTTTTGAACCCAAACTGGATCACTATTATAAGGACCTGGTTCCCCCGCAACCGGATTCCATCAATCGGGAAATGGATCATATGCTGCTGTTTTCCCGCACCAACAAAGACATGTTCAAATTTCTGCTCGTTTATTTTACCCAGAAATATATCAATCCGGAATACATGGGTCAGGATGCCGTATTTATTCATCTGTTTGAGAAATATATCAATACCGGACAGGCAGATTTTTTCACGGAGAAGTACCGGAAATTTGTAGATGACCGGGCTTACAGCATCATGGCGAACCTGATCGGACAGCCGGCGGCGAACCTTGAAATGACAGACACGTCTTGGAAAGACCCGGTACGCTTTATGAAATTCCCGCCAATTTTGTGCTGGTCTGTTTCTGGGATCCCACCTGCAGTCATTGTAAGGAGACCATACCCAAACTGGATTCCATCTACCAGGCCAAGTGGAAATATCAGGGACGTGCAGATATTTGGTGTGATGGTGGACGGCGGCCAGGAGAACTGGCGGAATTTTATTCGGGCCCACAATCTGGGCGACTGGATAAACGTTTACCAGACCACGGCCCAGCATGATGCGGTGGTAGCTGCCGGCAGGCCGGATTACCGGCAGTTATATGATGTTTACCAAACACCGGTACTTTACCTGCTGGATAAAGAAAAAAGAATTGTGGCGAAAAAACTCACTTATCAGCAGGTGGATGAAGTCATCAACCTCAAACTGAAAAAGGTCAATACTCCCTGATATGAAGAATGTTGTACTGGTCTTTGTGCTGTTTCTCAGTTCCAAAATATTTTTCGGTCAAACACTCGCCCGGTATGGAAATCATACCATCTACCCGGAATGAATTTATAAAGGCTTACCAGAAGAATAATGCCAATAGCAAGGCTACCGAAAAAGCTTACCGGGATTACCTGAATCTCTATATCCGCTACCGCCTGAAAGTACAGGCTGCACTGGATATGAAACTCGATACCCTGGCTGGTCAGATAACCGAACTCCAGAATTTCAAAAGCCAGATTGCCGATCAGTATACCAATGATGAAACCAGCCTGAAACAAATGGCCGGCTGAGGCATTTGTCCGCAGTCAGCATGATCTCCGGATTTCATACATATATGTGGCGGCACCTAAAAATGCTATCTCCTGCAGATACAGCCAAAGCCTGGAAAAAGATCCAGGAGGCTTACCAGGCACTTAAAAACGGTAAGGATTTTGGTGAAACGGCCGTACAGTTTTCAGAAGATCCGTTTGCAAAAACGAATAAAGGCGATATCGGATACATTACTGTTTTTGATCTGCCTTATTCCATGGAAACCGTAGCATATCAATCCAGTAACCGGAAAATACAGTCCTGTTTTCAGAACAGACGGCGGATATATTATTTTGAAGAAAACAGCTGAAAGACCTGCGGAGGGTCGCATTCGTGTGGCGCAGATTCTGTTGATATTTCCTTATCAGGCCAGTGAAGCAGCAAAGGCGGAAACCCATCGCAGGGCGGATTCGATTTATCAGGCAATCCGGGCCGGTGCTGATTTTGGTGAAATGGCCAGAAAATTCAGCGGAGATAATTTATCCTATCAGCTGGGCGGATCATTACCGGAATTCGGAATCGGGAAATACGAAGCCGGGTTTGAAGAGACTGCATTTAACCTGAAAAAAGACGGAGATATAAGCGAACCCTATGCGTCTGCATTCGGATATCATATTATCAAAAGGATTTCAAGAATACCCGTGCCTTCGAAACCAGATCAGAAAATACTGGATGATCTGAAGGAAAAAATAAAGGCGGATCCGCGGGTGGCGGTTTCCAGAAAACATATGTTGCAGACCATATTAAAACAAACCCGGTTCAGGGAATTTATTCCTGCCGGAAACAGTTTATGGGAATACACAGATAGTGTACTGGCAAATAAAAAACCGGCGGCAAATGCAGGGATAAATGATCAAACGGTCCTGTTTCAGTTTCCGGATAAAAAATATACGGTGGGCGATTGGATCAATTACCGGAAAAGTCTGAAGATCAGTTCCCAACCTGACCAACGGAAAGAACGAATTCCGAAATCCTGGATTTATACCGCCAGACCGTTGCCTTTGAATATTATAAAGATCATCTCGAAAAATATAATATCGAATTTGCCACGCAGGTGAACGGATTTCCGGGATGGAAATCTTTTGTTTGAAATTATGCAGCAACAGATCTGGAACAAGGCATCTGCAGATTCTGCCGGACTGCAGAAATATTTTGAAGCGCATTCTTCGGAGACTACTGGTGGAAACCCGGAGCGGATGCCATTATTTTTAATGCTCCAAATGCCGCATCTGCTAAAAAACTTCAGGATCAGCTGGATCGGAAATAATTGGAAACTGGCGAAAAATGACAGACAGTTTTGGTGGTCAGGATTCAGGCTGATTCAGGCAGGTTTGAATTAAAACAAATACCAGGTCATGCTGCAGATGGAAGCCGGACGGTTTACAGAAATACAGAACCAATGCGGATAAGTCAGTACAATTCGGCTATATAATCCGGGAATACAACGGTTCTTCTCCCACGAACTTTTGAGGAAGCCCGGGGACTGGTCATCAACGATTATCAGAATGAACTGGAGAATAAATGGATTGGAGAATTGAAGAAGAAATATCCGGTTACTATTTATGAGAAAGTTTTTAAGACGTTACCCAAGTAGGCTTAAAGCTTAAAGCCTAACGCTTAACGCTAACGTAACGGTCAATCGGTCAACGTCACGTCATACCGTCAACGGTCAACGGTCATCCTCTTTCATCAAGCATATCCAGAATAGCATGGTCCTGGCTGATATCAAATTTTCGGGCCATAATTTTATCTGAAGAAACCAGCTGGTCATAATCTTCCGCAGTCAGTATTTTGGGATTGGCGCCGCCTTTGGACCAGTCGATATAATAAAAATTATCATTCACAACCGTTTCTTTGAATCTGGAATTCATGATAAGGGTAGGAATTACAAATTCATCCGGACCCCAGGTAAAGCGGATAAATCGCCTGAGCTTTTTATTCGACTCAATAAATTCAACCAGGTATAGCAGCACAATCGGAAGTGACCGTCATACACATGGCCCTGGGTCCGCCATACAGATCGATAGGGAAGGGGAAATTTTCTGGTTGGTAAAAGGCTGTTCAGAAAAAACTGGATTCTATATCTTCCCCAGAATCCAAAATTGGTGAAATGATATTTATGAATACGGGTGATGGCATGTTTCCACCATTTCCCGTCTACTTCGTAATTGATAAAATTTCTGCCGGTATTATTTTCAAGCGAATGATAAAAGTCGGTTGACCGGCTTGATGGGATAATCCTGACCACTCATCACACTGAGAAAATCATACGGTATCTTCTTTCCCAGTACTTCTTTTAACGACTGAAGTATTGCATTTAAAAAACTATAGGATGCCCATCTTACCCGAATCCGTTGCTGAATAAAATAAACATTCGGTATGGAGGATAAATAATTCAAATGGGTCCCGGTTTATTTTTTTATCCAGGTGAATGTAAAAATCGAAAGGAAGCTGGTTGAATTTATTTATTAAACGCTCAATCTGCTGAGGGTCTTTATGTGCCATTATAATACACGCGATCCGCATTATGATAAGGTTGCAGGGGGATTAGAAAGGAATCAGGTGTACTCCGGATTTTTTTACGAACTGTCTAAGGTAGCAAAATTAATACCGGATAACGATTATCAAATCGTGCTGATTCCCATTAAAGTTTTTCATATAGTGTTCGCAACTTTTCCCTGGTCATCTGTTTTTCCCAATCCGGTCCAAGTGCATTTTCCCATAAAGGTTTCATGCCCAGAGATACATTGATCATGGTATCAAACTGTTCATCGCGTGAGTCCCTTGGTGATATGCTGTGGGATATCTATTTTATTTTTTTCCACCATTCGTTTAAATTCTTCCACCCCTTCTGGATAATATTCTTCCAGCTTATCAAATACAATGCAATTACCAACTCCATGTTTTGTTCCTAACAAGTATCCCAAACCGTAACTCACGGCATGTGCAACGCCTACCTGTGAATAAGCGATGCTCATTCCACCGGCATAGGAAGCCATCATGAGTTGGTCATCATGTAGCGGGTCCCCAGGCTTCTTTGCCGAGAAATACTTCCTGGCAAAGACTCAGGGCTTTTTCACCATAGGATTTACTGAATTCATTTAAGAATGTTCCCGTAAGACTTTCAATACAATGGATATAACAATCCATGCCGGTATAAAAACGCTGATTCACAGGAGCATTGGCGGTAAGTTCAGGATCAAGCACGATTTGGTCGAAAGGGGTAAAATCTGAATTCATGCCCAGTTTACGGGTAGGTCCGGTGAGTACGGTTGTTCGGGAAACTTCGGCTCCGGTGCCGCTTAAAGTTGGAATACCTGCTTTATATACACCGGGTATTTTACCAGGTCCCAACCCTGGTAATCGGCAGAAGAACCGGGATTGGTCATCATTAAGAAACGGCCTTGGCCAGATCCATTACGGATCCGCCGCCAATACCGATAATTCCACTGATGGTTCCGAATTCCTGCTTTCAACTGACCGGCAAGCTGATCAACCTGTTTTGTTTTAGGCTCATGGCTTACATCGGCGAAAATAATTTTATCCTTATCCCGCAATGGAATACGGCTTACCAATGGTTTATTTTCAAAAAAATGATCCACCAGAAAAATCATCGGCGATTTTTCTTTTCTGTGCGGGGCCAGGATTTCATCCAGCTGGTTGAAACTTCCGCGGCCATACACCACATAACTTACCATTTTGAAATTTCTGAATTTCATATATTTAAGCTTAACGCCAAACGCCTGCCTGCCGGCAGACAGGCCAATGCCTAAGGCGGTTAATAATTTAATAATACTGCGTTAAGAGCTGCAGCACCAAATACTCCGGCGCTGTCTCCCAGTTCCGGTCGGATTACAGGGACAGTACAATAATTATTAAAAATAAAATGTTTAAGGATCTTTACGCCTTCCGTATAAATTTCATCAATATTTCCTACTCCGCCACCTACTACAATGATATCCGGATCCAGCATATTCGTAATGGAGGAAACGGCTTTCCCAAAAAAATGATTTAGCCGGTCAATCGTATGCCGTGCATACGGATCGCTGTCTATCTGCATGACGATTTCCTTCAGTGTTTTTTAACACCGGAAATGGATTCATAAAATTTCTGCAGGGATGGACCCGATATTATTTTTTCCACACATCCGGTTTTACCGCAGTAACAGGGACCGCCGGATTCATCAAGAAAATTATGACCCCACTCACCGGCAATTCCATGATGTCCTTCCCAGATTTTTCCATCAATCACAAGTCCGCCGCCAACCCCGGTACCCATGATAATTCCAAAAACCATCCGCGCATGCGGGGCTGCTTTTTTTACACCACCCCAGGTCGCTTCTGCGAGTGCAAAACAATTGGCATCATTGGCGAGGATAACGGGCAATTGTAAACGCTCTTCCAGATCCTTTTTTAAGGGCTGATGATTTAAAATGGTGGTATTGGAATTTTTTAAAGTATGTGAAACGGGATCCAGGATACCGGGTGTTCCGAATCCGATACAGGTAGGTGTTTGTCTTGATTCGGCCTTCATCTGGTCTAACCAGTTTCTCGATCTGGCCGATAACATGGTCATATCCCTGAGCAGCCTCCGTATCCACCCGGGTCCTGATCAGGGTTTCGGGTTCCTGGTCACCCCGCAGGATAATTCCTTCCACCTTGGTGCCCCCCAGGTCGATTCCCCACATCGTTTCTTTCATATTACAAGTTTATTTTTTTTAATCCCATTAGCTGAGCCATTTTTCAGCCTGTAAAGGTCTTCCGGTGTATCAATTTCAATTCCCATATAATCCGTCAGCACCATTTTTAAAGGTATACCATGTTCGAGATACCGGAGGCATTCGATTTTTTCTATTGCTTCCAGAGGAGTTACCGGCCATTTGGTAAAATTCATCAATGCCTGTTTCCGGAATGCATAAACGCCGATATGTTCATAATAGGCAATAGTCGCGGACAACATCTCTCGGGTACGGAATTACACTGCGGCTGAAAAAAAGGGAATTCATATTTAAGTCCACCGCCACTTTTACAAAGTTTGGATCTATCAATATTTTTTTTATCCTTCATCACCTGCATCAGGGAAGCAACCTGTACCTGGTGGCCATCTGTTTTTTTAAAAACATCCAGCAATTTTTCCAGAGGTGCTTTCTGAACAAAGGGTTCATCGCCCTGAACATTCACCACGATATCCACATCGAGATTTTCCACGGCTTCTGCAATGCGGTCACTTCCGCTTTCATGTTGTTTCCTGCTCATCATTACTTCGCCGCCATTCCCTTTGATTTCATCAAAAATAACCTGGCTGTCAGTTACCACCATTACCTGATCGAAGAGACCGGTCTTGACCGTATTCTCATAGGTATGCCGGATAACGGTTTTGTTCCCGAGCATTTGCATCAGCTTGGCGGGGAAACGGGTGGATGCATATCTGGCAGGAATCATCGCAATACAGTTCATGGATATATTTTTTCAGGATTGATCAGAAATATTTTTCTTCCAGCAGTTTAGTAATATCCAGCACGGCCCCCCTGCCATCACTTATCCCCGGAATTGCACATTACGATGATGCCCCGGTTTTTTTCTTTCAGAATTTCCGTTCTGCAATTAAACAGGAGAGAAAGGCCCTCATGAAATGCAAATGACTGATCATTAAAACTGCCATTATTCCAACCCATGGCATAATCCGGAATACCAAAATAAAGAAATTCAAATTCGTTTGGAAGAAAGTTTTGTCTTTCCTCCAGTAAGGCCCTTCAGGTTTGCCTGCATATAGGTAATATAATCCGGCAAACTGATCGAGATGCCCTGACCGGGATATAAAACCGGGTTTCCCCTTGATCCAGGTTTCCGGTTCTTCAGAATGAAAAGTACCATTCTGGTTCCAATGACCCGCAGGTGCTGAGGGGTTGGAAATATTCGGCCAGGAATAGACCATGGAAATTTTCATCGGTTTGCGAACATATTCCTGTCAACAGTTCTTCCCATGATTTTCCGGTTACCTTTTCCATCATGGAAGCGGCGATTACATAACCCGCCATGGAAAAAACGATTTTCTGATTGTGGAAATTCTCCATATTCGGTTTGTGCTGTAACATCCAATAGGTAAAAGCTTTTCGTTTGGCAATGATCTTTCCCTTGTAATTCGGGGATTTTAAACCAGTCACCCATTTCCATAAATGCGGGTATGCGTGTACGGCTGCTGAGAAGATCCTGAAATGTGATTGTCTTATATACCGGGAAAGTTTTTTTACCAAACTCCGGAAAGATTTTAAGCAGCTGTCGTATTCCATTTAATTTTCCCGGCCTGCACCAGCCTCGCGGCGATATAGGCCGTAAAAGCTGCGGTATTTGTTCCAATATTGAAACGGTCCTTTTTTTCAATCAGATTTTTCTTTTTAAAAACCCGGTAACCGGATACCTGGATTTCCAGAATACTGTCTTTTGAAAAAACCGCATATGCAATTCCCGGAACCCCGCGGATTTCCCGGATGTTTTCCGCTTCTTCCTTTATACGACCGGATAACCATATTTTCATCCGGCGTCTGGCTCCGGCTTGAATCGCCAACAACGGATTGCACGGAATCCACCTGGGAAGTCGTCTGGCTGTTTCCCGGAAACGGCTGCAGAAAAAAGACAAGGAGTAAAAGGAGTTGAATTTTTTCATGCGACGAGATGACATGAAGGTATGAAAATTCAAAAATCAGACTTTCTTAACGTCCTCATTCATAATTGACCAAAGCAGGTCCTTCAATGCCTGTATTCCTTTTTGTGTAGCAGAGGAAATAAAAATATTCGGTATTTCCGGAGGCAGTTCGTTCCGGATGGCGGTAATCAGTTCTTCATCCAGCAGATCGGATTTACTGATGGCAATCACGAAACGCTTGTCCATCAATTCCGGATTGAACTGTTCCAGTTCACTACGCAGGATTTCATATTCTTTCCGGTGGTCTGAACTATCGGCCGGAATCATAAATAACAGGGCAACATTTCTTTCAATATGACGTAAAAACCGGTGTCCCAGTCCTTTTCCTTCTGCGGCTCCTTCTATGATACCCGGCAGATCGGCAACACAAAAACTTTTTCCATCCCGGTATTCCACCATGCCCAATTGCGGCACCAGGGTGGTAAATGCATAATCAGCGATTTTTGGAGTGGCTGCCGTGATAACCGAGAGCAGGGTTGATTTGCCGGCATTTGGAAAACCGACCAGCCCCACATCGGCTAACACTTTTAATTCCAGCACTTTCCATCCCTCCACACCATCTTCTCCGGGCTGGGCATGTTCCGGAGCCTGGTTGGTCGGGGTGGCAAAACGGGCATTGCCCTGACCACCACGTCCGCCTTTCAGCCAGATGATTTCCTGGCCGTCTTCCAGAATTTCCGCTTCAATCTTCCCGCTGATTTCGTCCTTTGCGATGGTTCCGAGCGGAACATCGATATATACATCTTTTCCAAACCTTCCGGAACTATTGTTTCCGCTGCCGGCTTCCCCGTCTTCCGCATGTACATTTTTATAATACCGGAGGGGCAGAAGGGTCCAGGTATTTTTATTTCCGCGCAGGATGATATGGCCTCCCCGGCCGCCATCCCCGCCATCCGGACCAGCCAGTGCATTGTATTTTGTGCGCATAAAATGCTTGCTTCCCGCTCCGCCATGCCCGCTTTTACAAAATACCCTGATCTGATCTACGAAATTGCTTTTTTCCACTTTCAATTATTGGGCTGCAAAGATAACTGAATAAAACCGCCCTATCTGACTTTGAGAATCCGGGCAATCAGGCCCGTCCAGCCGGTTTGGTGGGAAGCACCCAGGCCCTTTCCGGTATCGCCGTGGAAATATTCAAAAAACTGGATATGATCCCTGAAATAGGGATCATTCTGGAAAAGACCCTGATCCCCGAAAACCGGCCGGTTACCGCTTTTGTTCCGGGTAAACAGGGAAATCAGCCGTTCCGAAAGCCGGGAAGCAATTTCCTTCAGTGTTAACAGATTTCCGGAACGGGTTGGATATTCAATTTTGAAATCATCCCCGTAATAATCATGAAAACGGATCAGGGATTCGATCAGCAGGTAATTCATCGGCATCCATACCGGTCCGCGCCAGTTCGAATTGCCGCCAAAAAGCGTGGTGTCTGATTCACCGGGGGTATAATGAATTGAAAACAGGTTTCCATCTATTTCCAGAACATAGGGATTGGCTTCATGGTATTTGGAAAGGGCCCGGAGGCCGTGATCGCTCAGAAACTCATTTTCGTCCAGCATGCGGTATAGAATGCGTTTCATGCGGTGACCCCGCAGCAGGGATAAAAGATGTTTTGCATCTTTTCCCTTTTCGCCCCATCTCGCAACCAGGCTGGCCAGTTTCGGCCGGTGATTGAGAAACCAGTACAAACGTTCGGTAAATTCTTTCTGACTGGTTAACAAATCATCTTCCAGAATCTCCACGGCCAGCAATGGGATCAGGCCAACCATGGACCTGATTTTTAATTTCTGGTTTATCCCATTGGATTTCTGAATCGCGTCATAATAAAATTCATCCTCATCATCCCAAAGACCCGTGCCTTCTTCGCCTTCCGCAAACATGGCATGGGCGATAAACAGAAAATGTTCAAAGAATTTAGTGGCCATATCCTGATAAACTGGATTTATCTGAGCCAGTTCCAGTGCAATCCGCATCATATTGAGCGAATACATACACATCCAGGACGTGGAATCGGATTGTTCCAGTATCGATCCGTCTGGCAATGGTGTATTCCGGTCGAACAACCCGATATTGTCCATTCCCAGAAAAGCCGCCTTCAAAAATATTATTTCCCTGTTCGTCTTTCCGGTTTACCCACCAGGTAAAATTCAGGAGCAGTTTAAGGAATATGGTTTCCAGGAATTTGAAATCACCCGTACCGGTTGCTTTTTTGTCAATATTATACACCTTCAGGGTTGCCCATGCATGTACCGGTGGGTTTACGTCTGAAAATGCCCATTCATACGCAGGAAGTTCCCCGTTGGGATGCATATACCATTCGTGGGTGAGCAGGGTAAGCTGTTGTTTGGAAAAGCCAGGATCGATATCTGCAAAACAAATACAATGAAAAGCCAGGTCCCAGGCAGCAAACCAGGGATATTCCCAACTGTCTGGCATGGAAATAATATCGGCATTGTTGAGATGGCGCCATTGGCGGTTGCGGCCATTTTTTCTTTTTGCCGGAGGGGGAGGACCAGCCGGATCGCCTTTCAGCCAGTGTTCCACATTGTAATCATAATATTGTTTGCACCAGATCATTCCGGCATAGGCCTGCCGCTGAATGTTCTTTAAATCATCATCGGTAAGATTGGTTTGCAGGTCGGCATAAAATGCGTCCGTTTCCAGAATCCGTTTTGTAAATATCTGATCAAAATCATCGAATGGTTTGTCAGAACCTTCCATCCGCATACGCAGACGGAAAATTTCTGATTTTCCCGCCGGGATAATCTTATTAAAATGAAAGGCCGCTTTCGTACCGCTTTGTCCGGGATTTACCGTTGCCGCACCATGAACGATATATTCATTGATACCGTCTTTATAATATGTATTTGTTTGACAGGCGATATCATAACATTTTTGGGGATTCGTTTCATTTTCACAAAAAAGCAACTCATCCGGACGATCGGCATATAAAATGCGTTTTCCAAGGGTAGGATGCTGGATGAAAAGGCTGTCGTCAGTAAGTCTTTCCAATGAAGGTTTCTCGTCAGAATACCCCAGTCCCCAGGTTTTGCGAAACCAGATATTGGGTAAAACTCGTATTGGTGCGTCTTCCGGTCCGCGGTTAAATACGGTTATTTTCAACAAAATATCTTCTTCCGTTGCTTTGGCATATTCGATAAATACATCGAAATATTTTCCTTCATTGAAAATGCCGGTATCCTGGATTTCGTATTCGGGATCAGTTTTCCCCCTTCGGGCATTTTCTTCCAGCAGTTGCTCATAAGGGAAAGCCGACTGCGGATATTTATACAGCATTTTCAGGTAGGAATGCGTTGGCGTGGCATCCAGAAAATAATATAGTTCCTTAACGTCCTCACCATGATTGCCCTGGTTACCGGTGAGTCCGAAATACCGTTCCTTCAGAATGGGATCTTTCCCATTCCAGAGACTAACGGCTATGCATAGTTGTAATTTTGAATCGCCCATTCCACCAATTCCATCCTCCCCCCATCGCCAGGCCTTGCTTCGGGCAATATCATGTGTAGTGAATTCCCAGGCAGTTCCGTTTTCGCTATAGTCTTCCCGAACGGTTCCCCATTGTCTTTCACTCAGATAGGGTCCCCATTTCTTCCAGGAATCCTCCTGAAGTCTTTTTTTTTCTTCGTTCATGCGAATAAGGCTTAAGGCTCAAAGCATAAAGCTTAAAGCTGTCTAATCGTAGATGCGGTCAATGTAGGATTTGTATTTCTCCATTACGACTTTTCGTTTGATGCTCAGCTTTGGAGTCATTTCACCGGTTTCATTACTCCATTCTGTAGGCAGGAGTTCGAATTTTTTTATCTGTTCAACATGATTGAAATTCTGATTGTATTCTGCAATCAGGTCTTTATAAAATTTCAAAACCATGGATTTTCAATAATCGCCTGATGGGAGCTGGTGTCGTATCCCTGCTGTATACACCATTCCTTTATCTGGGAAAACGCAGGAACAATCAGGGCACCCACGAATTTCATTTCTGATCCCACTACCAGGATCTGCTCAATAAAACGGGATTCCTTGAGTTTATTTTCAATAACTGCCGGGGCGACATATTTTCCACCACTGGTTTTAAATAATTCTTTTTTCCGATCTGTGATGCGTAAATATTTTCCCTCTTCCAGCACACCGATATCGCCGGTATGCAGCCATCCGTCAATAATGGCCTCTGCCGTCAGGTCAGGTCGGTTATAATAACCTTTCATTACACTGGGGCCCTTTACGGAAATCTCCCCGTCAGCTTCCAGACGCATACTGGTGCCGTTTATGACGGGTCCTACTGTACCAAAACGTGTTCCGCCGGGTCCCCGACGGTTCACCGCAATCACCGGTGAATTTTCTGTTGGACCGTAGCCTTCATAAACCGGCATGCCACCCGCGGTAAAAATCCGGATCAGCCTTTCCTGGCAGGCGGCGCCTCCTGTAATAATATACTTCACATTATTTCCCAGTGCTTCCCGCCATTTACTGAAAATAAGTTTGTTGGCAATAGCAAGCTGGAAATTATACCAGGCCCCCTGATTTTTATTGTTGTCATATTTTTTCCCCAACGCCACCGCCCAGAAAAAAAGCGCTTTTTTGATTCCCTTCTGGGATGCGCCTGCCGACATGATCTTTTCAAATACTTTTTCCAGAATGCGGGGAACGGTGGTGAACAGATCGGGCCTGACCTCCTTCAGATTGGCCCCGATGGTCTCAATACTTTCTGCATAATAAATACCGTTGCCGGAGAACATATAGATATAACTCACCATTTTTTCGAAAATATGGTTGAGGGGCAAGAAGCTGAGGGCTCTAAAATCGGGCCGGTCTTCAAATGGAAAACTTTCTTTGGACAGCATTACATTGCTTAGGATATTCTGATGGGTGAGCATCACACCTTTCGGGGTTCCGGTGGTCCCCGATGTATATATAAGGGTAGCCAGATGTTCAGGCCGGATTTGATCGCTGATATTTTCCAGCTCCTGTTTTTTTGCTTCCGTCATGGCCTGTTTCAGCACAGACCAATGGTCGGCCCCCGGAATCTCATCGATAAGTAAATATGTTTTGAATGGAAGGAACATTGGATCTGACCTGGGAGACCTTGTTATAAAAATCAGCCGTCCCTACAAAAACATATTTTACCTGTGCGTCTTTAAAAATAAATTCTATTTCCTGGTTGCTGGTATTGGGAAATATGGGCACGAGTACGGCACCCAGTTTCTGCACTGCCATATCCGTGATCAGCCATTCCGGCCGGTTATAGGAAATGAGACCAATTTTGTCCTGTTTTTCGACACTGAAGTCATTTCCTGAAACACCCAGGGCGGATAAGCCGTATGCCAGTGAATCCACACTGTCGGATATTTCCTGTGTGCTGTATTTTCTCCATTCCCCTTTTTCTTTGCCGGCGATCATATCCGGTTTGGGAAATTTTTCCAACTGATACTTTATACAATCAAACAATCGTTCAGGCTTGATCATGGTATTTATTTGGTAGTCAGATTGCGATAATTCTGTCCGGCCGGCACTTTGAATACACGTCCTTTTTGAAAATTAATAAAACGATTATAATCTTCAGCATGCTGGGTTGTCCAGTTTTGAAATGCAGTTAGGCCCATCGATGAGCCGAACGCCCATTGATTATAAGCTTCAAACATCCCTTCTTTAAGCAACTGCCGCTGATATTCAAAAAGACGATAAGGATATCTGTCACTGTATTTTTCAAACCATTCCAATAAAAATTTACTTCTCAGGATATTCAGGGATTCGGGAGTAATGCCCAGGTTTACGCTGGCTGCCTGGTTATTCATAACAGCCAGGTAGTCCGCTGTAAACGGGTTTTTGTTCTGAAAGTTTTTGGAGGCTTTCAATTCCGTAAAAAGTTTTTTATAGGCGTCTACCAGCAGAAGTTTTATTTCAGGGGTGCGTTTACTATAACTTTCCAGATTGATGAATATTTCGCCGTAAATCAGGCTCCAGACCTTATCATAGGTAAAATAGTAGAATTTACTGGCGTTGTAATAATTGGATGAATATCCGGGGTCCACTTGTATGCCTTTCTCCCAGAAATTGATGGCTTCTGCGTCCTGTTTCACCCAGAGCATTTCGCCGTATTCATTGTACAGCTCACCACTGGCCGGGAATTTTTTTATTCCCTGTTTGTACATTTTATCGGCTTCCTTTTTTTCATCAATGGCTTTATAGGCCATACCCAGGATCTGGTAACATTGTTCATCCGCATCATTGCGGGCAATCAGCAGTCTGCCGGATTCAACCGCTTTGCTGTAATTTCTCTGGAGATAATAGGTAAATGTCAGATCCTTTTGCAGTTCCAGGTTATCCGGATTATTTTTAAGTGCGTTATTTAATACGATAGCGGCATTTGCATAATCCCCGCTGCGCATAAACTGTTTGGCAATCCGGTGGAGTGAATCTGCCTTTTGGGAGAAGCATATGTTTCCAGACAGAAAAAGAACAATGACAAACAGGAATTTCTTCATGTAATAAATATACACCCCCTTTTGAGAATGTGCCAGTATGTGTAGACCTGATTTAACAAAAATTAGCGCTTATCTGATAAGGTGTGTCAGTAAGCCATCCCGTAGTTTGGGTTCAAACCAGGTGCTTTTAGGCGGCATGATCTGTCCGCTGTCAGCAATATTGAATAACTGGTCCATACTAACAGGGTAAAGACTGAATGCGGCTTTCATCTGACCGCTGTCCACTTTTTTTTCAAGTTCTCTCAGTCCTCTTATACCACCAACAAAATCTATCCGGGTATCAGTTCGTGGATCCCGGATTCCAAGGATGGCGGAAAGTATATTTTCCTGCAGAATACTTACGTCCAGCACGCCGATAGGATCTTCGGGGAAGCTTTTTTCTTTTGCTTCGAGCAGGTACCATTGTGCAGAGAGGTACATCCCGAAACAATGCAGGCGGTCCGGAGCATAGGGGCTGTTTATTTTTTCGACCAGAAAATTTTCAGAAAGTTTCTCCAGGAAAGCCGAATCTTCGAGTCCGTTGAGGTCTTTTACAACCCGGTTATAATCCAGAATCCTCAATTCATCTGCAGGAAACAGGGTGGTTAAAAAGTAAGCGGCATCTTCCGTTGCTTCCTTCCCTAAAGCATTTTTTACTTTTGCTGCAGACGCGGCCCGGTGGTGCCCATCCGCGATATAGGTAAAGGGGATCTGTTTATGGAATATCTGTGTGATCTCTGAAATGGTATGCGGATCATGAACTACCCAAACCTGATGACCGATTCCGTCTTCGGCAATAAAATTATACTCAGCCTCATTGGCTTCTTTCCAGCCGTTAATCAACTGACTCAGGGAGACATTTGATTTATAGGCAAGAAATACATTTCCCGTTTGAGCCCCGGTGATCCGGATATGGTTAATCCGGTCCTGTTCTTTTTCAGGCCTCGTCAGTTCATGTTTTTTAATGATATCATTTTCATAGTCCGAAACCGCACTTGCACAAACCAGGCCGGTTTGTTTTCTTCCTCCCATGCTCAGTTCGTAAATATAAAAAGCCGGTTTTTCATCCCTGACCAGGATTTTATTATCCCTGAAAATAAAGAGATTGTCAGCGGCCTTCAGATAAACTTTGTCGCTATGGATGTCTGTTCCTTCCGGCAAATCGATTTCCGATTTGGTGATATGAAGAAAGGAATAGGGATTTTGATCACCCAGTATACGGGCTTCAGCACTGTTTAAGACGTCGTAAGGAAGTGAAGCTACGCGCGAAGCCAGTTCTT
Organism: uncultured Bacteroidota bacterium; assembly: GCA_963730655.1. GTDB lineage: Bacteria > Bacteroidota > Bacteroidia > Chitinophagales > Chitinophagaceae > Puia. The sequence goes on along the minus strand of CAVSSI010000003.1, from coordinate 307,512 downwards.
TTGCCGGCCTGAGGGCACGGAAAGGGGATATTAGGGCCATGAAATAGTTTAAAGTTGATTAATAAGACTGGTAATTGCCTGAACACTTTCCAAAGGAAGCGCATTATACAAGGATACCCGGTAACCACCTACACTCCGGTGACCTTTTACCCCCACCATATTCTGTTCCCTGCAGGCTTCCAGGAATTTCTTTTCAAGCAAAGGATCTTTGATCAGGAATACAACATTCATCCGGCTCCGGTCTTCCTTTGCAACAGTGGGTTCGAATCCATCCCGGGCGTCCAGGGTATTGTATAACAATTCTGCTTTTGCTTTATTTATCTTTTCTATTGCCGGAACCCCGCCCATTTTTTTTAACCATCGCAGAGTGAGCAGGCAAACATAAATGGCGAAAACCGGCGGTGTATTCAACATGGATTTGTTTTCGATATGCTGGCGATAATCCATCATTCCCGGCAGTTTGCGGTTCACTTTTCCCAGGATATCTTTCCGCACAACCACCATATTCACGCCAGTGGCTCCGATATTTTTCTGTGCTCCCGCATAGATTAAAGCAAACCTGTTGAAGTCCAGTTCACGACTCAATATATCACTGCTCATATCTGCCACCAGCGGAATATTCGTTTCCGGAATGGCAAACATTTCTGTTCCTTCAATGGTATTGTTGGTTGTATAATGAAAATAAGATGCATCCTCAGGAATACGATATCCCTTAGGAATATAAGTATAGTTTTTATCCTTTGAGGAGGCGACCACGTCCACATTACCAAACAGACGCGCCTCTTTAATGGCTTTCGTTCCCCATACACCGCAGTCGAGATAGGCAGCGGTCTGGTTTTCATTCAGGAGATTCATCGGTACCTGGAAAAACTGGGTGGTGGCGCCACCATGAAGGAATACAACTTCGTGATCTGCATCCAGTTTCATGAGTTCCTTTGCCAGCTGTACGGTTTCTGCCACCATCGATTCAATCATTGGGGTACGGTGACCGATTTCCAGAATGGAAAGACCGGTTGATTCATAGTCCAAAATTGCCTTTGCGGCATTCTCATAAACCTCTTTGGGTAAAATGCTGGGTCCTGCGTTGAAGTTGTGTATCATTTTCAATTTTCTGGACCCGCAATTTAGCACTAAAAACGTAAATGTCCTTATCGATGACGGATGACGGATGACAGATGACCGCAGAAAGATTTTAGTTTTACGGATTTTGTTCTAAGTAGTTGATTAATCCGTTTATCATTTTTAAATTTCTTTCGATTTTTACCGATAATTTATGATAGACTTCTTCATCAATAATGTTTGTTACTACTGCCACATTCAATAAGGTTTCTACTTCATACCCAGAGCCTCTGGAAATATGGAGAAACTGGAGGGTGTCTTTCTTATGATTTCTTCCCATTCCTTCAGCAATATTACTTGGAATAGAGACAACAGCTCTTTTGGTCTGGTTCGCTAAAGAATATTTTTCTTCCATTGGATACTTATTAGTCAGTATATATATTTCTTTCACTAAGTCCATGGATAATTTCCAGGCGTCAAGCGTTTTATAATTTGTCATTTGAATTTTTATTTTGATTCCGTCATCCGTCATCCGTCATCCATCGTCCATCAGTTGCACTCCCTCCCCTTACACGCCCCGTTTTTCCATTCCAGATTGAGCATTTCATATTCTTTTTGTTCCGAAACAGTTAAAGTATCATTCAAGAACTGGTTGAGCGGTGGCTGACCGGCGTTTACCCAGGCCGTATACCAGAATGATGCTATCGAGAAAATGGACTGACGCATGCGGCGTTCAATCATATTGTTTAAACTCTTTTCATATGCCAGGGCATATGCTGTGGAATACTGTTTGACTATTTTATCTTTTCGTTCCTCAAATGCATATTTCCGGTCAGCACTGAACTGAAGACTGATTTCTTTTTCACAGCGGAGCACTGTATCTGAAGCGGCTGCACTTTCCAGAACCCGGGCCCAGATATAAGATGCCGGGTCCTGAATATATTCCGCTTTTCCGATGAAGAAATCCCAGTCGGACTCGGCAAATAATTCCGGTACCCTCGATTCCCAGAACGCATGAATTCCCTGCTGATGGGTCAGTTGGCCGTTATGATTGGAACATACATGCAGCGGAACATGGGCATCAGCGATATAGTGACCCAGTTCAGCTGCATTTTTGAGAATAGCCTGTTTATCTTTTTCCCGAAATGCTTTCGTGAGGCGTCCCATCATGATCTGTATCCACCAGGGAACAATTCCATATGTCCGGAGGGTGTCGGCAGAAAATTTTTGAATGGCTGTTTTATAATCCCGCGGAAGGTCAGGAAAAGGATATTTGCCGTAATGGTCAATATCCAGGAAGTGATGTGCCCCTTCACTGGCAACCATATACCGCCTTTTATCAGGGTCTACTGCGTGTTCCGTTAGAAATCCAATACTGGGTTTGAAAAGGATCATCATCTGGGGCGGGAGCAGAAAAACAGCATGGTAGTTGATCTTTTCATGCATATAAAAACCCCAGCAGAAAGAGCGGTGGGAAAGCAGCAGGAGACAGATAGAGCAGCATATTTTTTTCATAATGAATGCTGCTAATCTTAATAACGGATGACGGATGACAGATGACAGATGACAGATGACGGATGACGGATAACGGATGATGGATGACGGATGACGGATGACGGATGACGGATGACAGTACAGTTTGTGGATTGCAAATTAATTTAGTCTGGAAATTCTCCAATACCACTAACTGACCATTTTGAAAAACGGTCATCCGTCATCCGTCATCCGTCATCGAACCAAGTCACTCTTCAATATTCGTCACCCCGCCGGAGATGGCGAATTTCATGGCATCGGTTGAACCGATATCTGTTAACAGCCGGACCCGGTCTTTTTTCACAAAATAAAGATGGCCCGCGAAAGCATAGGATTGCGGAACGTATACCGATATATAATCCTGCAATCCGAATTCCGTAAGTTCCTCATGGGTGATAAAACCGATGCGCCATACATCGGTTGCCTCTGTGCTGACCAGCACGGCGCGATCAAATTTGCGGCTGTTTCCGGCAAAGGCCTCAAACAAATCCTTTACGGTAGTATAAATAATTTTTATTCCGGGTGTTCTTTCCAGAATATAGTCAAAGAGATCTACCAGCTTACTGACAATAAAGGAGGATGAAATATAACCCACCATCAGTACAATACCCGTCACCAGGATAAATCCCAGTCCGGGTATATGCCGGGGATTCCCGTTTTCATCCAGGGCAAGTCTGGGGAAAATCCGGTGAATAAAATCCGGCAGGATGCTGTCTACCCAGTTAAACAGGGATAGAACCGCCCAAAGGGTAATGGTGGTTGGCGCCAGGATGATCAAACCCTGCAAAAAGTATTTGAAAAGTTTCCGGGCAATGATCTGGAATTTCATAATCAGTGGTTTGTCTTCAAAAATAATCAAACATTTGGCGGAGTCCATGTTTAAAACAGGCTCTGTTACAAGGGGAACTACTCATTTTTTCGGAGAAAAGTGTAAAATGGCAGCTTCCTTATTTAAAACGACGATTTAAACCGACGCGGTTGCGCGGGGAATTAGCCAGTTACGAAAGGAACTACAGATTATTTCGGTGAAATGCATTAAAAAACCGGTGGAAACTTTGGTATCAAAAAAAGTTTCCATAGTTTTGTGGTCATTTTTGAGAATGACCATGGAACACAAAGAGAGAATATTAGAGAAAGCCACGTCCTTATTCATGCAATACGGAATCCGGTCGATCACGATGGATGAGATTGCGGCCCAGCTTGGTATCAGCAAAAAAACCATCTACCAGTTTTTTACGGATAAAGACGCCATGGTAGAGGCGGTGGTCAATCAGGAGACCAAGCGGAACGAAGATGATTGCCGGAATTATAGTTCAGCGGCAGAAAATGCCGTGCATGAAAATTTCCTGGCGATGGACAGTTTACAGGAGATCATGAAAGCCATGAATCCCCAGATCATGTATGACCTGGAGAAACACCACCCTGTCGCCTATAAAAGACTGAAACAGTTTAAATACCAGTATCTCTATACGATCATTAAAGCCAATCTGGAAAGGGGTTTGCAGGAAGAAATTTACCGCCCAAATCTGAACCTTGACCTGGTTACCCGCCACCGTATAGAATCATCCTTTATGCCTTTTAATCATGAAGCATTTCCATCGGCAAAATATCCGATGAACCAGACCTGCCGGGAGCTGGTAATCCTGTACCTGCACAGCATTACGAATGAAAAGGGCAAAAAACTGATTGAGAAATATTTAATGGAAAGACAAAAACATACTATACATGAGCAATAGATTTTGCAGCCGGATATTGTGGTCCACGCTCCTGAGTTTGCGGGATACTCCCTTTCGCGAAAGCGCAAACGATTCATCCGATGAGTGCACCCGAAGCCATTGACATGGCAAAAAAATACAATATCCAGGTGAAAGCCTCGGTGGCCAATCTCGAAATACAGGAGCAGACAAATAAAGAAATTACGGCACTGGCCCTTCCTAAAATTACCGCTACGGGTGCTGGTACCGAGTACTTCAACATCCCGGTTACCCTGGTACCCGGAGATTTTTTCCCTGGTGGTGCCCCGGGGTCATTCAAAGGGGTACAATTTCAGCAGAAATTTATTACATCAGGCGGGATCAATTTAACCCAGACTGTTTTTGACGGTTCGGTTTTTGTCGGATTGAAAGCCCGAACAGCGGCGCTTGATTATTACAGAAAAGCAATCGACCTGTCTGTAGAAAACCTGTCCGTCCAGGTATATAAAACTTATTACCAGCTGCTGGTTAGCAGAACACAGATACAGCTGCAGGATTCCAATGTAAGAAGGGCTGAGAAATTATTGCATGACACCAGGGTATTAAATGAAAACGGTTTTGCGGAAAAACTGGACGTGGACAAAGCGGCAGTGCAGCTGACCAACCTGGAAACCGCCAAACAAAATACCGAGACCAATATCATAAACGGGTTTACCTTTTTGAAATTCCTGGTGGGTGTACCGGCGCAGGATTCCATTGTGCTGACCACCGAATTCGGTGAAGCTGATCTGCTGGGAGGCGTGCCTATAGACACGGCTTACAGTTATCAGAACAGGAACGACTTTCAAAGTCTGCAGATACAGAAACAACTGAATGATTTTGATATCCGGCGTTATCAGGCCGCTTACTATCCGACGCTCAGCCTGAACGCGGCTTATCAGAAAAATGCCGCCGGCAATACCTACGACTTATTTACTACCGCAGGTACCTGGTTCACTTCATCCTATGTTGGACTTTCCCTGAACGTTCCCATTTTTGAAGGGTTTGCTAAAAACGCAAGACTCAAAAAAGCCAGGATAACCGCTACTTTAACGAACGAACAGGTCGAGAACCTCAAACTGAGTATTGGTCAGGAAGTAGCCCAGGCAAGAAATACATTTTTGAATGCAATAAAAACAATGACTGCACAAAAGTCGAATATGCAGACTGCAGATCTGGTGTATTCACAAACGAAGAAAGAAATTTGAATCCGGACTCTCTACCAATACTGACCTGTCCAATGCCCAGCAGGATCTGATCACAGCACAGTACAATTATGTGAATGCACTATATACAGCCGTAATAGCAAAAGTTGATTTCCTGAAAGCCATCGGTAAAATTTAAAAACGCCAAACTACGCAATTATGAATAAGATACTTTTATCTGCCCTGTTCACCGGAACCATATTGTTTATGTCCTGCGGACAGACCACAGACCCGGTTGCAAAGAAAAAAGCAGAACTGCAAAAATTAAAGGATGACCAGGCTGCGCTTGTATCCAAAATACAAAAAGCGGAAGATGACCTGGCAAAGGTGGATTCTGCTTCGGTGAAAAAGGAAAAAACAAAACTCATCGCATTCCAAGCCGGTGGTTCCGGCTGATTTCACCCATTTTATCGAACTGCAGGGTAAAATTGATGCCCTCAATATTGCCATGGTAACACCAAGAAATGGTACAGGCGGACAGGTGAAAGAGATCTATCGTTAAAAAAGGAGATATGGTAAAAAAAGGCCAGCTTCTTCTTAAACTGGATGATGTGGTGCTGCAGCAGCAACTGGCTACTGCCAAACAGCAACTCGCGTTTGCAAAAAATTTATACGAAAGAAGGAAGAATCTCTGGGCGCAGCAGATCGGTTCTGAAGTGGAACTGGTAACCGCAAAAAACACGCTGGACCAGGCACAGATGCAGGTGGACCTGGTAAACCGGCAGATAGAACTGACCCGGGTTTATGCGGACATCAATGGAGTAGCCGATGTGGTGAATATCCGACTGGGTGAAATTTTTACCGGGAATAACCAACTGCAGATTGTCAACACAACCGACCTGAAAGCCGTTGCCCAGGTTCCTGAGAATTATCTTAGCCAGGTAAAAGTGGGAAGTAATATTAAAGTGATTATTCCTGAACTGAAAGATAAAACCATTGATACAAAAGTTTCCGTAACCGGTAAAACGATTGAATCATCTACCCGCAGTTTCTATATCGAAGCCAAACTTCCTTATGAAAAAGCTTTCTATCCGAACCAGGTGGCCCTGATCAAAATCCAGGATTATACAAAATCCAATGCGATAACCATACCGCTCAATACGTTGCAGAATGATGAAAAAGGGAAATACGTGATGGTGGCAGTGAAAACCGGAGACCGGATGATTGCCAGTAAAAAGGCGATTGTTATTGGAATGATGTATGGCGATAAAGTAGAAGTTTTATCCGGAATAAAGCCAGGTGATCAGATCATTACCGAAGGATACCAGGGATTATATGATGAACAACCCATTACCACGCAGACAATGTGAGTGAGTATCTCAAACCATCAGAATCATTTTTATGACCACACTTGAAAATATTAAAGGCAGGATAAAAGAGTTTAAACCCACCAGCTGGGCCATCAACAATAAAACTTCCGTTTACCTCCTGATCATTTTTGTGACCATCCTGGGTGATTAATAAATTTGTAACCACACCAAAAGAACAATTTCCGGATATTGTTATTCCCACTATTTATGTTCAGACCACCTATGTGGGTAATTCTCCCAAGGATATTGAAAACCTGGTAACCCGTCCGATTGAAAAACAGATCAAGGGAATCACGGGTGCCAAGATCAATAAACTAACCAGCACTTCTGTACAGGATTTTTCTGCGATCATCGTGGAATTTGAAACGGATGTAAAAACAGATGTGGCCCTGCAAAAAGTAAAAGACGCGGTGGACAAATCAAAAACAGATCTGCCCACCGACCTGACCACACAGCCGAATGTAGTGGAAGTGAGTCTTTCCGATCAGCCGATCATGTATGTAAATGTGAGTGGAGATTATGACGGGCAACACCTGAAAAAATTTGCGGATGACCTGAAAGATAAACTGGAAGAACTGTCCCAGATAAACCGGGTAGACGTAGTGGGTGCACCGGAACGGGAGTTCCAGATCAATGTGGACAATTTCAAAATGCAGAGTGCCAATATCACTTTCAATGATATTGCCAATGCAGTTGCCAATGAAAACCTGGATATGTCCGGCGGATTGCTGGAAGTGGGCAATATGAAAAGAACGCTGCAGTTGAAGGGACAGTTTAAAACGGCTCAGGATATTTCCCAGATCGTGGTCCGCAATACTTCTGCAGCACCGATCTACCTGAAAGATATTGCCACCATTAAGGATACCGTTAAACAAAGTGAAAGTTATGCGCGGCTGAATGGAAAAAATGTAGTTACCCTGAATATCATTAAACGCAGCGGGGAAAACCTGATTGAAACTTCTGATGAAGTGAAGCGTATAGTGGCAGAAATGAAAGCAGGCCAGTTCCCGAAAGACCTGGATGTGGTAGTTACAGGTGATCAGAGCAGGACCACCCGAACTTCATTTAACGACCTGGTAAATTCCATCGTAATCGGCTTTGTGCTTGTACTGGTGATCCTCATGTTTTTTATGGGTGTCACCAATGCGTTTTTTGTGGCGCTTTCTGTGCCGCTGAGCATGTTTGTCGCATTTATGTTTTTACCGGCGGCCGATATCATTATCGGCGGTCATGTTACCCTGAATTTTATCGTGCTGTTTGCGTTGCTATTTGGTCTGGGGATTATTGTGGATGATGCCATTGTGGTCATCGAAAATACGCACCGGATATTCACGGAAGGCAAGGGGAAAATAACATCCGTGATTGCCGCGAAAATGGCGGCGGGAGAAATATTTATTCCGGTGCTGGCCGGTACGCTGACCACCCTGGCGCCCTTCTTCCCATTATTATTCTGGCCGGGCCTGATTGGTAAATTCATGATCTACCTGCCGGTGATGCTGATATTTACCCTGTCTGCCTCCCTGATCGTTGCCTTTATCATGAACCCGATTTTTGCGGTTGATTTTATGAATCATGCGGAAGATGATCATGCCAGTAGAAAATCAAGGGTATTCAGGAACCCGCTTTTCTGGACTTTCCTGGTACTGGGAATATTGCTGGATTTAACCCATTTTACTTTTGCCGGAAATCTCCTCATCCTGTTCAGCATACTCATGTTTTTGAATGCATATCTGTTTACCGGTATGATTCATACCTTCCAGAACCGCAGTCTGCCCTGGATCATGAGTCATTATGAATCCGGACTGCGCTGGGCACTGAAAGGATGGAGACCGGTCTGGTTACTCGTCAGCACTTTCTTATTATTTATATTTTCTTTTGTATTCCTGGTTGTGCGGAAAGTGCCTGTGGTATTCTTTCCGAAGGGAGATCCGAATTTTATCTTTGTATACCTGAAACTGCCGGTGGGTACCAATGTAAATTATACGATTCGGTTACCCGTCAACTGGAACAGCGCGTAAATAAAGTACTGGGTATCGAAACCGGGAAAATGAATCCGCTCGTGGAAAGTGTGATTTCCAATGTGGCCATCGGCGCAGGCAATCCCCAGAGCGGTGACCGCAGTACAAGGCCGGAACTGGGACGGGTGCAGGTTTCTTTTGTGGAATATGAAAAACGTCATGGAAGGGCAACCACGCCGATTTTGGATTCAATCCGTACGGCATTGAAAGGAATTCCCGGTGCGATCATTTCCGTGGACCAGGAACAGAACGGCCCACCAACCGATCCCCCGATAAATATTGAAATCAGCAGCGATAATTTTGAAGACCTGACCACTACGGCAACCGCGCTTAAAAATTATCTGGATTCTATCCAGACTCCCGGTGTGGAAGAACTGAAAATGGATGTGGATCTGACGAATCCTGAAATTACCCTGACCATCGATCGCCAGCGGGCCATGATTGAAGGTGTTAGCACGGCACAGATCGGACAACAGATCCGCACGGCATTATTCGGAAGGGAAGTTTCAAAAATCAAAGACAATAAGGAGGAATATAAAATACAATTGCGGAATACAGAAGTCCAGCGCAGAAATCTGTCGGATCTGCTGAATATGAAAATATTCTTCCGTGAACCGACGGGCGCCATAAAATCAATTCCGATCACCAACCTGGTAAAAATTGATTTTACCAGTACCTATGGAAGCATTAAACGAAAGGGACTGAAGAGAGTAATTACATTGTACTCCACTGTGCTCACCGGATTTACACCTCCGGCTGTGAATGCACAATTGAAAGAAGCCATTGATAATTTTCAGGCAAAAGCAGATGATGTAACCATAACACAGACGGGAGAAGGAAAACAACAGCAGGAAACAGTATCCTTCCTGGGTTCCGCACTTCTGGTAGCCTTAATGCTGATCCTGTTTATCCTGGTACTTCAATTCAATTCGATCAGCAAACCGGTGATCATCCTGATGGAAATTATATTCAGCGTTATCGGGGTGCTGCTCGGATTTGCCTTCACCGGCATGACCATATCCGCGGTAATGACCGGACTTGGAATTGTCGGGCTCGCCGGTATTGTAGTGAAGAATGGTATCCTGGTAATTGAATTTGCAGATGAACTGCGGGCACGCGGTATGAAAACAAGAGAGGCGCTGATCCAGGCGGGTAAAACGAGAATTATTCCCGTATTGCTCACGGCACTGGCTGCCATACTTGCCCTGATTCCGCTGGCGATAGGTTTCAATATCAATTTCGTTACCCTATTTGCTGACCTGAATCCGCATATATTTTTCGGAGGTGACAGTGCTGTATTCTGGAAACCGCTTTCCTGGACCATCATATTCGGACTGGCATTTGCCTTCTTCATGACGCTGTTTATTCTTCCGAGTATGTACCTGATTGCTGAACGGCTTAAACGCCCGATGCGCAGGTATTTTGGTGGCAAATGGATTTCCATGATGGGTATTCCGCCACTTACTTTTATATTTCTTCTTATTCTGATTCCAATAACTATTGTCAGGCATTTTATTGAAAAAGCAAGAAGAAAAAGAAATCTGGCAGGCAAAGGTGTGAGTGAAACCTGGATTGGTTCCTGGTTTTAGGGGTAAATGGTACTATGTACCATAAACCATAAACCATTTTATCTTTGTAAAAACTGAATTCATGAGAAACAATCACGAAATAGACTATAAGATTTACGGAGAAGAACTGCAGTTCGTAGAAGTGGAACTCGATCCGCAGGAAACCGTGATCGGCGAGCCCGGCGGATTTATGATGATGGAAGACGGCATCGATATGCAGACCATTTTCGGAGACGGTTCCCAGCAACAGGGCTCCAGTGTGCTGGACCGTTTGATGAATGCCGGGAAAAGGGTGCTGGTGGGAGAAAATTTATTCATGACGGCCTTTACCAATGTAGGGCAGGGGAAGAAAAAAATCAGTTTCGCTGCACCCTATACCGGAAAAATTATTTGCCTGGATCTGCAGCAGCTGGGTGGATCCATCATCGCACAGAAAGATGCTTTTCTCTGCGCAGCCAAAGGCGTAAGCATCGGCATTGCCTTCCAGCGCAGGCTGGGGACGGGTATTTTCGGAGGTGAAGGATTTATCATGGAAAGACTGGACGGTGACGGACTGGCATTTGTACATGCCGGAGGATATATTATGGAGAAAGAATTAAAACCAGGTGAAATCCTTAAAATAGATACAGGCTGCGTGGTGGCTTATCAGCCTTCGATTGATTTCGATATTGAATTCATCCGCGGAATCCGGAACTGGATGTTTGGCGGGGAAGGATTATTTTTTGCCGTGATGCGTGGTCCGGGAAAAGTATGGATTCAGTCGCTTCCCATCAGCCGGCTGGCCAGCAGGATCATACAATACAGTCCCCAGATGGGGCATAGAAGAGAAGAAGGAAGTATTCTGGGAGGTCTTGGAAGTTTGTTGGGCGGAGACCGGTAGGGAGGGATTAGGAGATTAGAGGATTAGATAATTAGAGGATTAAATCATCTAATCACCTAATCCTCTAATCATCTAATTATCTTCTATCAGCCAGCTTGCTTAACAGGCGAAGAATTTCAAGATAGAGCCACACGATTGTTACCAGTAATCCGAACGCACCATACCACTCCATGTATTTGGGCGCACCGGCGGCAACGCCTTTTTCAATCATATCAAAATCCAGCAACAGGTTCATTGCGGCAATAACTACTACGAACAGGGAGAAACCGATTCCCAGCATAGATCCTTCGTGTATGAATGCGATATCCACATGGAACATCCGAAGAACCATGGAAAGCAGGTAAAAAATAGCGATTCCGGCTGTTGCAATAAAGATGACAGATCTTAATTTGTCCGTTACTTTAATAACACGGAAACGATAGAGCAGATACATGGAAATAACGGCACCAAAAGTAAGCAGCACCGCCTGGGTAACGATTCCGGGAGCCGATTTGGCAAATACATTATTATAGGTTGCGGAAATAGCTCCGAGAAAAACACCTTCGAATAAAGCGTATACCGGTGTCAGGTAGGCTGACCATTCTTTTTTGAAAATAACCACCATCGCTGTGATGAATCCCAGAACTGCAGCTCCCAGCATATAGGGCATCACATTCACACCGTCATAAAATGCTTTCCAGGTTAAGGAAGCGGAACCCATGACGAGCAGGAACAACATGAAAAATTTATTGAGTGTGCCTCTTTCCGTCATCGTGCCGGCACCGGGCAGGGTAATCGTATTCTGGAAAACATTCATCGCAGGATTACCAGATTTGAAAATAGCCATAGTTTGATTCGTTTAGGACTTGCAATTTAGTAAAAAGAAAAGGTATTGTAAAGGGCGGAAGCGCTCGCTGCACACTTAGTATAATTTTAACAGTACAGCCCGGATTTCAGTGAACTTTGACCAGGGAATGAAATGATTGGCGCCCGGGATCAGGATCTCCTCTACTTTGGATGAATGCACCAGCATCTTCCGGCCATAGTCCACATTTCCCGGCGGAACCCAGGTGTCTTTTTCACCATGAATAAAATATACGGGACAGGTGATTTTGGTAAAATCTTTTTCCAGAAGCACCAGGTCTTTTTTCAAATACCAGAGTTCCTCATTGGAAGGACGCATGGCTCCGGGTACGAGTAAATTCAGCGGGGTTTTATATAGAACCGGCCGCCATTTTTCGGGTTCTTCTTCCGCGGGATCAATGGAACCGGAAAGAACAACCAGTCCGGAAAATATTTCCGGATTATCCGCAGCCAGTTTAATCACCATTGGTCCACCCAGCGAATGACCAACAAGAAACATGGGCTGATGGTTGGCGAGATCATGAAAAAGCGGACTGATTAACCGGGATTGTACATCCAGATGCTGGGCTTCGCCGAAATCACTATATCCAAATCCGGGGCGGTCAACAGATACCATCCTGAATTTTTGTCAGTAACAGCGAATCCTTCATGTACTCTGCAAAAGCATCCCAGCTTCCCGGGGATCCATGAATAAAAAAAATGGTTGGCAGGGAATTATTCCCGGTCATCGCATAGTGAATATGCCTGCCCTCCGTTTCAATTGTTGCCGTACGAAGTTCAATATGGTCTTTTTCGAATTCTGTTTTCGCTGTTGCATCAGATTTACGAAAACTCATACAGCCGGGCGCAAAGAAAACCCAGCTTAGGAGAAATATTCCCGAAAGCAATAGTATTTTCTTTTTAAAACCCTTCATGGTTTATGGTTTCTTAATCGGCGGCGGAGGTCTGTTTTCCCTCGGAGGCCGGTTATCCCTTGGAGGTCTGTTATCCCTTGGAGGAGACGGTGGCCGGTTATCTCTTTGCTGAGGACCACGGTTATCCCTGCCTTGCGAAGGTGGCTGGTTATCTCTTTGCTGCGGACCACGGTTTTCCCTGCTTTGTGAAGGCGGCTGGTTGTCTCTTTGCTGAGGACCACGGTTATCCCTGCCTTGCGAAGGTGGCTGGTTGTCCCTTTGCTGCGGACCGCGATTATCTCTTTTTTGATTGGATGGTCCGGGTCTGTTCTGTCTTTTTTTGCGATCTGCGCTGTCCAGTCCTTTTAAACTGAATTGCCCGGTGAGATCCACGTTCACCAGTTCTTCTTTTGGTTTACCGGTATTCTCAACAGCTCCCAGGTCATCGGGAATGTTATTCTGCTGGTTGAGTTTTTTAATTTCTTTTACCCGTTCAATTAAAAGCGGGTATTGCTTGCTGCTGTCAGGCAGCACATACCACATCAGGTTTTTAAAAATATCTTTTTTGATGAGCAGCGCCGTTCCCTTGGCTACCTGCAGTGTATCGGCATTATCCGGGAACTGTTGCAGGGCATCGAGATAGGTGTCGAGTTCATAGTTCAGGCAGCATTTCAACCGGCCGCACTGACCACTGAGTTTGCTTTGATTGATGGAAAGGTTTTGATAACGGGCAGCCGTGGTATTTACTGATTTGAAATCTGTCAGCCAGGTGGAGCAACAGAGTTCACGTCCACAGCTTCCGATGCCGCCTACTTTTCCCGCTTCCTGCCGGGCACCGATCTGGCGCATTTCCACTTTCACGCGGAATTCAGAGGCGAATATTTTAATGAGTTCCCGGAAATCTACCCGGTCATCAGCGATATAATAGAATGTTGCCTTGCGTCCATCAGCCTGTATTTCTACCTGCGATACTTTCATATCCAGCTTAAGCTGACGGGAAATGGCCCGCGACCGGATTACAGCTTCTTTTTCCCTTGCTTTATTTTGTTTAAGCAGATCCAGATCACGATCCGAAGCACGACGTAATACCTTTTTCATGTCGGGATGAAATTCATCTACCGTCTTTTTCTTCATCTGTATCCTGACCAGCTCTCCGGTTAAACTAACCGAACCCACGTCGAATCCGCTTACTCCTTCCACACTTACCATTTCTCCTTTTTCGAATATCTGTGTTGTATTATTCCGAAAAAAATCCTTGCGGCTACCCTGATTAAAGCTTATTTCCATCACCCGGCACTCCGTGGCGGGATCATGAATGGGCAGATTGGAGAGCCAGTCATACACATTCATTCGGTTACAACTTCCGGTACCACAACTTCCGTGACTTTGGCATCCGCCCGGCTTCCCACTGGCAGTGCCACAATTAGAACATCCCATATATGTGTAAATTAGCGAGCAAAGTTGACAAATATACTCTTTTCTAGGTCACCACCGCCTCTTCCCGCGATGCCAGGATATGATAGAGACGAATGGTTAACGCATGAAAAAGCATTTTTGCATGTGCATTGCGTTCGATGTAATAAATAGATTTATTTAATTCCTGTACGATTGCCTGCTGCGCGGCCAGGTCAGCAATTTTATTCAGCCGGTTTGCAAAATCTTTTTCCTTCTCCGGCAGATCAGCCAGATCCCTATCCATCATGCGTAGCCGAATGGCCTGCTCCAGCAGATGGATAAAATACTGGAGAAACTGTTTTTGTTTTTCCCTTCCGGTCTTACCCATTTCATCCACCCATTTTACCTGGGCAACCGGTCCGGTTTTCAAAATGGCATTCAGCCATTCCCGAAGCAAACCCTGCCAGTCGTCCTGGACATGTTGTAGCAGATTCAGGGCTTCCCGGTAATTCTGTTCACTCACCGCTGCCAGTTGTCTCGCCTGATCCGGAGCAACACCAGCCCGTGAAATAAGGGCATCCTGAATTTCCGGAACCGATGGCCTCGGCAGCCGGATAATTTGTAAACGGGAAAGTATGGTTGGAAGAACCAGGTTTTCATTTTCCGAAACGAGAATGAAGAGGGTATCGGGAGGTGGTTCTTCTATCAGTTTCAATAATTTATTTCCTTCATTGCCCAGGTATTCCGGCATCCACATGATCAGAATCTTGTATCCGCTTTCGAAACTTTTCAGGCTCAGCTTCCGGTTTATTTCGTTGCATTCCTGCGCGGTAATATTTCCCTGCTTATTTTCTGCCCTGATAAATTGCAGCCAGTCAAAAATAGTTCCGTATGGAAACTGTGAAACGAATTCTCTCCATTCAGTAATAAAATCCGCGCTCACCGGTTTCTCACCGGGTTTTTGGGTAACAACGGGATAGGAATAATGAATATCCGGATGAATCATCTTTGCTGCCTTCACGCAGCCCGGACAAACATTACAGGATTCCGAAGGAAATTCATTTTGCGAAGAATAACCCGACACGCGTTCACAAACGAGGAACTGGGAAAAAGCCAATGCCAGTGGCAGTCCGCCTGCACCTTCCGGTGCATTCAGCAGTAAAGCATGACTCAACCTGTTTTGTTCAACGAGATTGCGAAGCTTTATCTTGATTTCCAGCTGACCAATTACCTCACTGAATAACATCCGCAGGTTTGGATTTAATTCAGGTGAGCGGTGATCTCATCACTCATCGGAGTTACTTTGCTGTTGTAAACGCCGATTAATTTGCCGTTTTCATCAATCAGGAATTTGGTGAAATTCCATTTGATCACCGGAGCGGGGGTTCCCAGTTTTATCGCTTCTTCCGTTAGATATTTAAATAACGGGCTGGTATTGTCACCCACAACATCCGATTTGGCAGCCAGTGGAAAGGTTACGCCATAATTCTTTTTACAAAATTCCTGGATCTCGGCATTGGTTCCTGGTTCCTGTGCGCCAAAATCATTGGCAGGGAAACCAACGATCACCAGCTTGTCCTTATACTTGTTGTATAATTGTTCCAGGCCCTCATATTGTGGTGTAAAGCCGCATTTTGATGCTGTATTTACAATCAACAATTTTTTCCCTTTGTAGGCAGAAAGGTCAATGGTCCCGCCATCCAGGGCAGGTACTTTAAAATCATATACACTCATATTCAGCATGAATAAAAAAGGAATGAGCAATAATCGAAGCATAAAATATATTTAGTTTAAATAATCAATGTTTACCTATCAAAGTTACGTGAAAGCGGGAAGCAATCACTGCCTTTCATAGCTGCCCAGGTCGCTTTGAACGGCTGGTCTTGGGTATCCGTTCAGATCGATTGTAATTCCCAGGTCGGCACCCAGGTCCAGGGCAGGTGATCCGGCTTCCAGCTGAAAATTATATGAGCCTGCGGGATAGCCGGTCGTGTCAGTAAATTGGGGATTGGCATTGAGCCATAGGAAATTACTGTCGATATTTGCGGGATAGTTTGCCTGTTTCAGAATGGAATGGTCAAACAGAACATTGAAAACCGTATTCCCCTGTTTTTGCACAATGGCTTCATCCGCAATTCCCTGACTTCCCCAAAAAATACAGTTTATAAAAGCTGCGTTCAGATCGCTGATTAAGACCTGGGTTCCATCTGTTCCGGCATTGGAAACGGTTAATACCGGCTGCTGATGGGAAACAAGTTCGTTTGAATAGGAGGCGACGGTGCAGTATTCAAACTGATAATTACCGCCCAGACCCAGTACGATATTCTGACCGCAATTGCTAACCAGACAGTTGACCGCCTTGATACTGGATTCTATGCCCAGTATACCTTCCTGCAGGAAATTATTAATGATACATTGATTCAGGGTGAGTTTGGGATTCAGGTCCGGGCCTGGTCCGGTTGTTACCAGTCCATGAAACCCATTCTGAAAAACCGCATAATTCAGCATATTGTCCCTGCTGGATTCCCCGAAGAAAATACCCGGCCAGGATCCCGGATAGTGGGAATAGGGCTCGTCGAGCCGGTCCCCGGAAAAGTATACAAGTTTTGCTGTTCCGGAGTCTCCCAACACGTTCAGGCTGCCATCTATATATACAGGGGCATCCGCATGCATATATATATGCGTTCCCGGCTGAATGGTCAGGGTGGCATTGCTGTCTACCCGGAGACCTCCGTAAATCACATAGGGAAGGTCATTTGGCCAGCTGGTATTGGCCAGAATCACCTGATTTTTCAAAAAATGGGCATTTTGACCCCAAACACTCAGTTTAATGATCTTATCTACACCATTATAACTGATCCGAATACTGTCTTCCAGGATAAAAGGCAACGGACCGGCCTGGGGTTTTACATATACGGATACAAAAATGTACAGACTGTCATTGGCCGGGATATTCAGGTTGGAGGCTGACGGGCCCGGGCTGCCATCAATATTGATGATAAAAGGTGAATTTGATCCACCCACCAGGGAAATGGAAGAAATGTCAATGCCCCGGTCGTTGGGATTTATCAGCTTAACCTTTTGAGTTACACCACCTAAGCTGGTAAAAAGGGTGTCAAAATATACCGAGTCCGTAGAGGAAAACAGCGGGGTGATTCCGTTCAGATCCGACTGCTTTTGGCAGGATACCAGGAGGGTGACAGAAAAAATCAGGAAAAGCAGGGCTTTAAGCATTGGGACAAAAATACAAGATGACCGATGACGGATGGCGGATGACGGCAGTTTCTTTTAATAAACATTGATAAATCAGGCGGTCATCGGTCATCGGTCATCCGTCATCCGTCATCCCCTCACGCCGAAACCGTATGCGCCAGGCAGGCGATGCTGACGGTAGTGCCGGGCACGGACAGCAGGGTCAGGGCGCAGGCTTCCAGGCTTGCCCCGGTGGTGACCACGTCGTCTACCAGCAGGATATGCTTCCCCAGGATTTTCTGAGGATCCCCGATTTTAAAGGTTGATCGCATGTTTTCCCATCTTTCTATCCTGCTTTTATGGGTCTGTGTGGCTGTTTTTTTTGTGCGAATAACCGCATCATAAATAACAGGAATTTCCAATTGCAGCGCTATACCCATTGCAATCATCGCTGCCTGATTATAACCTCTCTTTTTTTCCCTGTCAGCAAATAGCGGCAAAGGAATTATGATTTCGCAATTTTGAAATCGTTGTGATTGTTTTAAATGCGCACCCATTTTACGACCGAAATAAATTCCGATTTCTTTTCTCCCTTTGTATTTCAGAAGATGAAGACTGTGTTGAACGGCTGAACCGCTTGTGAAATACATAAACGCAGTGGCTGCCATAATTTCCACGCGTCCCCAGAAAATTTTTTCAACCTGATTTGCGGAATAATATTCAAAGCGGGTCAGTGGCATGGAAGCTTCACAATAAATACAAAACAGGGAAGGTTCAGAAATCAGGGTCGTGCCACATCCGCAACAGGTATATGGGAAAAAAAGATGGGTGAGTGAATGAAAAAAGGAGTCCACGGTTTCAACATTGAAAACACCAATCGCGGAACCTTAAAATAAATATTTGTACACTTCTTCAACCTTTCCCATCAGCACAATTTCAATTTGATGGGAGTTATTTTTCAGACCTTTCTGATTGTATTTCGAAACAAGGATTTTACTGAAACCCAGTTTCTCTGCTTCAGCAATCCGCTGACCGATCCGGTTCACTGCACGTATCTCTCCATTCAATCCAACCTCACCGGCAAAGCAGGTATCTGCTGCAATCGGAACATCTTCAAATGAACTTAATAATGCGCAAAGAACAGCGAGATCGATGGAAGGATCTTCCACTTTTAATCCGCCTGCAATATTTAAAAAAACATCTTTTACACCAAAGTGAAATCCCCCTCTTTTTTCCAGAACCGCCAGCAGAAGTTGCAGTCTCCTGAGGTCAAAACCACTCACAGTTCTCTGTGGTGTTCCGTATACTGATGCAGTAACGAGTGCCTGCACCTCAATCAACAGAGGCCGCTGCCCTTCTATGCTTGCGGCGATTGCACTTCCGCTGAGCTGCTCTTCTTTTTGTGTAATCAGGATCTCGCTTGGGTTGTTTACAGCCTGCATTCCTTCATCCGTCATTTCATAAATTCCAAGTTCTGCCGTGCTTCCAAAACGGTTTTTCAACGTTCGCAAAATCCGGTAAGTATAGTGCCGGTCGCCTTCGAATTGCAACACGGTATCTACCATATGTTCAAGTATTTTCGGACCTGCAATATTTCCATCTTTGGTGATATGTCCGATCAGAAAAACAGGTGTTCCGGTGTCTTTGGCAAAGCGCTGAAATTCTGCTGCACTCTCACGGATTTGAGAAATGGTTCCCGGTGCGGATTCAATATAAGATGACTGCAAAGTCTGAATGGAATCAACAATTACAACCTGCGGTTTTAATTTTTTTATTTCCTGGAAAATAGCCTGCGTGGAAGTTTCTGTAAGCAGGTAGAAATTTTCGGTATTATTCATCAACCGGTTATCGCGAACTTTCAAACGGTCGGCGCGCATGCGAATTTGTTGTTCGCTTTCTTCACCACTGATATACAAAACGGTGATATGATGAAGCATTAAACCGATCTGAAGAAATAATGTGCTTTTACCGATTCCTGGTTCACCTGCAACAAGAATTAAACTACCGGATACTATTCCTCCGCCAAGTACCCGGTTCAATTCGCTGTCAGGAGTTACAATTCTTTTTTCTTCGCCGCTGATAACCTCATGAATAGAAATCGTTTTAATTTCCTTCTTATCAGAAAATTTTTTCCAGCCTGATTCACCCAGTCTGTCGTCTTTATTGATTACTTCTTCAGTAAAAGTGTTCCATTGTTCGCAGGAAGGACATTTTCCGAGCCATTTTGCACTTTCGTAGCCGCAATTATTACAAAAGAAAGCGGTCTTTATTTTACTCATCGTTAAAGTTAACGGCTTGAATGGCAGAAAAGTAAAAAGGCCAGCTACGAGAGCCGACCTTTTACTTACTAACCCATTAAATTCTTCCACTAAATTACTAAATCAGGTCACATAACAAAATAAATTTTTCTCCCTGTTAATAACTTTAAAAATAAAAACCGAATCCCGATTTTTGTATAAATTAATTTGTAATTGATTGAAATTCAATATATTATGAGGAGTTTTTTTAAGAGGGCCGAAAGCTAAATACCTGAAAATGAGCCCCGAAAATGCGTCAGAAATTTCCATTTTCCCACAGTTGCAGGACCATGGTAAAAACTTTACATATTAGAATAAAAACTCATGCAAGGAGGGTCAAAAAAGGGTAAAAAAGGATGGAAAAACGGGAAAAAAGTGGGGTTATAACTTGATTTCTTCCTCCTGTTTATCGAAGAAATGGAACTCCGTCAGGTGGTAATTATTGTTGGCCTGGATCCGGATGGACTGTTTGTATTTCCTGCGCCAGTTCCATTTTTTGCTGAAAAACCAGCCTCCCTTGGTCAGGTAGGCATGCATGATGGGGTGAACAGTCAGTATCAGGTCTTTATGCTGATGATTGAGCAGGTAGCTCAGGTTTTTTTCAATTTCATCTTCGAGAATCAGCGCCGAAGAGATTTTGCCGGTACCATTACAGGTCGGACAGATTTCCTGGGTATTGATGGTCACTTCCGGCTTCATCCGCTGCCGGGTGATCTGCATCAGGCCAAACTTGGAAATGGGCAGCACAGCATGTTTTGCCCGGTCCGTACGCATAAAGCCTTCCATGGCCTCTATCAGCTTCCTTTTGTTATCCGGAAGCTTCATATCGATGAAATCAACTACGATGATACCGCCCAGGTCCCGGAGCCGCAACTGGCGGGCTATTTCATCGGCAGCCTCCAGGTTGGTTTCCAGGGCATTTTGTTCCTGGTTATTGCTTACACTCTTATAGCCGCTGTTTACATCAATTACATGCAGGGCTTCCGTATGTTCTACGATCAGGTAGGCGCCGCTGGGCAGGTTAACCGTTTTGCCAAATGCAGCTTTTACCTGTTTGGTGATGCCGAACTGGTCGAAAATGGGTGAACCGTTGTGGTAATAAGAAACGATATCTATTTTATCCGGGGCAATACGCTGGATATAGGTCTTGGTATCGTTGAAAAGATTTTGATCGTTTACCACGATCTTATTGAAATCTTCATTCAGCAGATCCCGGAGCATGCTGGTGGTCTTGGTCTGCTCGCTCAGGATTTTCGCAGGCGCTACGGCGCCTTTCAGATTATGCTGAATCAGTTTCCAGGTAGCGACCAGCTCTGTAAGATCTTCATGCAACTCCGCCGTATTTTTTCCTTCCGCTGCCGTACGAACGATCACCCCGAAATTTTTCGGTTTGATGGCTTCCACGATTTTCTGAAGTCTTTTTCGTTCGTCCGAAGAATGGATCTTGCGTGAAACGGCAACAATATCATTAAAGGGTGTGATCACAACAAAACGGCCGGGTAAAGAAATTTCGCAACTCAGTCGCGGACCTTTGGCTGCGATGGGTTCTTTCAGAATCTGAACCAGGATATTCGGTTTGCCGCTCAGCACTTCGTTGATCTTTCCGGTTTTTACAATTTCCGGTTCTACCTGGAATGTGCCAAAGTCAAATGCATTGTCGGTGGCCTGCATACTCTGTTGGGTGAATTTCAGCAGGGAACGGGCATAAGGGCTCAGATCTGTATAATGAAGAAATGCATCTTTTTCGAAACCGACATCAACAAAAGCGGCATTCAAACCCGGGATCAGTTTTTTAACCTTTCCCAGGTATAAATCTCCCACCGCAAAACTGGCATCAGTTTTTTCATGGTGTAATTCCACCAGCTTTTTATCCTCCAGTAGGGCTATTTCAACACCCTGCGGGGCTGCATTTATGATCAGTTCCTTATTCAATGTTCATGTAACATTTACTCTGCCTGTCCAATACCAATACACAAAAAAGGAATCCAAATGCTGAAGGGGAATTTGTTAACAGCCAGTACGAATGCAAGCAAGCATAGTAGGCGTTAGCATATAAATAATTTCAGCAGAACGAGGCCGGAAAGGTTTCCGGCGGAGTGCGTTTATTTGTTCTTTTTCTTATGACGATTCTTTCTCAATCTTTTCTTTCGCTTATGGGTCGCAATTTTATGACGCTTACTTTTTTTACCACAAGGCATCGATAATTTCTTTTAGTTAACTAATAATTTCTGTCTGTTGCCCCTTTGGGCTTTTATTTTAAAGACCCTAACCGATCGTTAATCGCTTTGATCATCTCCGGGTTTTTCGTCAGTTTTTTGCCTTGTCCATACCAGCTTTTCGCTGCTTCTGTGTTTCCTGTTCTTTCATAGGCTTCCGCCAGACTCAAAACAGCTTCCAGATTTCCGGGCTCATAATGAACAACTTTTAAAAGCCTCGGAATAGCTTTATCATACTGCCCCGATTCGATTCCTCCCAAACCCAGCATCAACTGTGCATACATATTGAGTGAATCTCGTCGGGCTACTTCCAGGATTTCCTGGATCCCCTTCATCACATCTGTCGGCTGTGCACCACTGCTTCCGAAAATATATGTAGCTCCCAATCCGATTTTTGTAGAATCATTGTCCGGATTCAACAAAATTGCCTTTTCAAACAATTCCGGCTTTCACCTGCCATCCAGTTTTTAAGTTCCGGATTATCCTGTCCCCGCAGGTTATTCAAAAATAATTGGGCTGCAAAAGTGAGACTTTTTTCAGAATTTTCCAACTTTGCTGCTTCCCCGGTATAATAAGCATAGGCCAGGAAGCCATTTTCAACGGAATCCTTCCAGAAACTGGCCAGTTCCCGGTCGGCTTCGATCTGCTGATCCTTTACATCTCCACGTACGACAGAATTTTCCAGTCTGTTCACATAAGCCAGTCTGTGCCGGACTGAGTTTTGACTTGCCGGCATCGAGAATCGTCTTGATATCAAGCGATTGAGTTGTTGTCTGGGGATTGGGCAGGAGTTTCAGATTTCTTTAGGGAGGAACTGTTTTTCCAAAAAAGTAAAATATAACAAGAATAATAATTCCGGTTCCGGCTACAATGGCTTGCTGTTTCTTCACATCAGGCTTTTAGCCGGCAAAATTACATCTCTTCATCAGGGTTTGGCTGATCATCCTGAATGGATTGCAGTTTTTTAACTTCTGCAACAAATTCTTTGGCTGGTTTGAAGGAAGGAATATAATGTTCAGGAATATGAACAGCAACATTCTTTTTGATATTCCGACCGATTTTTGCAGCTCTTTTTTTTGTAATAAAACTGCCGAATCCACGGATATAAATATTCTCTCCCTTGGCCAGGGTATCTTTTACTTCTTTAAACATGGTCTCCAACGTCACCAGTACGTCAACCTTAGGTATACCTGTTTTTTCCGATATTTGATTAACGAGGTCTGCCTTTCTCATGGGGAATTAGTTTTATAAGTTTCTGATTTTAAATATATAACAAAAAAATTAATCTGCAAGAAATTGTGAAAAATTGACTTTTTAAACATCGGGTTGAATTTCTAATCCATTGCATTTCAACCGATTATAAACTGCTGATTATCAGAGATATGAATTATTCCCCGGCATGCTTTATTTTAGCCTGGATGCAGATAGATTTCGGAAAAAAATTACTCCAATGGAACCGGTTTCACAATAACCGGTCCATGCCCTGGAAGGGAGAACGGGATCCTTACCGGATCTGGCTGAGTGAAATTATTTTGCAACAGACAAGGGTAGAGCAGGGGCTGGCGTATTATGAAAAATTTATTTCCGTTTTTCCAACCATCGGGGATCTGGCGAATGCGCCGGAGAAAGAAGTTTTTAAAAACTGGGAAGGACTGGGTTACTACAGCCGGTGCAGAAACCTGATCGCCGCTGCAAAAAAAATTACCACAGAATTTCATGGCCGCTTTCCTTCAGAATATGCTGATATACTTGCGCTCCCGGGTGTGGGTCCCTACACCGCAGCGGCGATTGCATCATTTGCATTTGGTTTGCCCTATGCAGTGGTGGATGGAAATGTTGAACGCGTGATCGCACGGTACTTTGGAATCAGCGCAGCACAGGGATCCGGTTCAGGGAAAAAATTATTTACAGTCATCGCTGACGAACTGATGGATTCCCTTGATCCCGCAGTGTACAACCAGGCTATAATGGATTTCGGTGCAACGGTTTGTAAACCGAAAAATCCGCTTTGTTCCGAATGTGTTCAGGCAAAAAACTGTCAGGCATTTCAGCAGGGCTGGACAAATCTTCTTCCACTGAAAACAAAAGCGGCAGTCCGCAAAAACAGGTGGCTGACCTATTTTATCGTAGAAGCCGGAAAAGACAGGTTTTGGATCCGGGAAAGAACCGGAAAGGATATCTGGCAGAACCTGTATGAATTTGTATTATGGGAAACTGGGAATATATTACCTCAGGATGAGTTACCGCATTCCTCTTTTTTTCAGGATAATTTCGGGAAAAAGGGATTTAAGATCCTGAATATCTCTCCGACCTTCCAACAGACCCTCACCCATCAATCCGTAAAAAGTTGTTTTATTCATGTGAAACGGGATAAGCCGCTGGATAAACTTTCAGGGTACCTGTCCGTTTCAAGAAAACAGCTTCCGGAATTCCCTTTCCCCAAAATAATAACAGGTTATTTGAAAAATTCGGGGGTGCTTTAATTCCTTATGGTAAAGGTTTTGATACATTATCCTGGAAAATGAACCGGAAAACGAAAAAACTCCGGGCTGGGATTTATCAACACTCTAATAAACTTGATTATGCGTGGTGTTAACAGGGTAATGCTGATCGGAAACCTCGGGAAAGATCCTGATGTCCAATATCTGGAGGGAAACATAGGTGTGGCAAAATTTTCACTGGCCACCACTGAGACATTTAAAGACCGGACGGGAAAACTGATTTCCCAAACGGAATGGCATACGATCGTGCTTTGGCGCGGTCTGGCCGAACTGGCCCAGAAATATCTGCATAAGGGAAGTCTGGTATATATCGAAGGAAGACTCCGCACCCGCAGCTGGGAGGACAAGGAAGGGAATAAAAAATTCGCAACCGAAGTGGTTGGAGACAACCTGATTATGCTCGATAAAAAATTAGACGGGCAGCATTCCGTACTTCCGCCTCATGAGGGACAGGAAGGACTGAATGGCTCAGACGCTCCGATCGTGGGGGAACCTTCCGCGGATTTACCATTTTAAAAGCGAAATAGCATAGTTTTATTAAATTTACAATCCTGTTCGTTAAGCGACGGCTTATTTGCAGGGAAAAGGATTTTTAACGAAACCCACTATTTTGGATCACCCTTCTAACATGACTTTCGCCCCGGGGCATTCAGGTCTTCTTTTATTCATCAGTGCGCAGGCGACCACAATTCTGGTAATCCTCATACTTTTTTTTCTTGTGATGTCTTTTATCGTTTCCGGATCAAGGATTGCATTTTTCTCATTAAGTGATAAGGAAATAAATATCCTGAAAACAAAACAGGATAGCGGCTGGAGAAGGATCGTTAATCTGCTCGAAGATCCGAAAGCCCTGCTGGCATCCCTGCTGATCGCGAATATCCTGCTCAATATCGGCATCATCATACTTTCGAATTTCCTGATCGATCAGGTGATTTCTTTTAAACAGGATTACTGGTTTTTTGAATTCATGATGAAGGTGATCATGGTAAGTTTTGTATTGATTCTTTTCGGGGAAGTAATGCCGAAGGTCTGGGCCAGTCAGAATACACTGCAGTTTGCTTTTTATACCTCCGGTGTCACAGAAGTAATACACCTTTTATTTAGGAGGTTCGGTATCTGGCTGGCCAGTATTTCGGAAAGACTGGAAAGATTTTTCGGCAGTCAGCGATCCGCAGCCAATAGTCTCGAGGAACTGGATCACGCCATTGATAATGATACTACGGAAGAAGAAAAAAATATCCTGAAAGGAATTATCAAATTCGGGAATATTACGGTAAAACAGATTATGAAAACCCGCCTTGATGTAAGCGGGATTGAGGATGAACTGAATTTCACAGAACTGAAACAAAAAATAGAAGAACTGCATTACTCACGGCTTCCGGTATTCAAAAAAAGCCTGGATGAAATTTCCGGGATGATACATACCAAGGACCTGATCCCCTATCTGAACGAACCTGCTGAATTTGACTGGCGAAGCCTGATGCGCGCTCCTCATTTTGTACACGAACATAAAATGATCAAGGACCTGCTGCAGGAATTCCAGGCTGACCGCATTCATTTTGCCATTGTGGTGGATGAATTCGGCGGTACCAGTGGAATTGTTACCCTCGAAGATATTCTGGAAGAAGTGATTGGTGATATCAAGGACGAATTTGATGAGGATGATGGTTCCAGCACCAAACAGGATGACGGTTCATTTATTTTTGAAGGCAGAACCATGATCAACGATGTTTGCAAAACCCTGAACCTGCCGGTGGATACATTTGATAATGTGAAAGGAGATTCAGATTCCCTCGCCGGACTGATCCTTGAACTCGCCGGAGAGATTCCGAAAGTAAATGATATTATTGTCTGTGGTGATTTTGAATTTAATATTCTGGAAGCAGACAGCAGCCGGATTAAAAAAGTAAAGGTTCGCATCAAACTATAAAATCTTACCCTTGAGCCGTTTCCAAAAATTAATAATTAATAATTTATCATTAATCATTCTCCTCATCGCCTGCAACAGCGACTATACGCCCAGACCCCGCGGTTATTTCAGAATTGATTTTCCACCGCATGAGTATCAGTCCTTCAACCGGCCCGAATTTCCATATTCCTTTGAATATCCGGTTTATGGTAATGTAATCCGGGACACTGCATTTTTTGGAGACAAACCTGAAAATCCATACTGGATCAATATTGATTTCCCGCGATTCCATGCCCGGATATATATCAGCTATAAACAGGTTGACGGCAATTTTGACAAACTCCGGGAGGATGCTTATAAAATGACATACAAACACACCTATAAAGCCAGTTCCATTGAAGATTCCCTGATCAGCACCCCATTGGGTGTACATGGCGTTTTTTTTAATGTTGGCGGAAATGCTGCCACGGCAAAACAGTTTTTTGTAAGTGACTCCACCCGGCATTTTCTGCGCGGCGCACTCTATTTTGATACCACACCCAATTCCGATTCCCTGGGTATTGTTAATGATTTTCTTCAGGAAGACATGAACCATCTGATCAACACACTCCGATGGAAAAACTGATACGGAATCCTTTCTGATATACTATCTTAGCCTGAATTTCAAATGAACACTTGATAGCAATAGATAATATACTGGTTAGTGACGAAGTGGTTTCGGAACAATTTGTCTGTGACCTGAATAAATGCAAGGGCGGTTGCTGTGAAGACGGCGATTCCGGTGCCCCGCTGGCCGAGGAAGAACTGGAATAGCTCCGGAATTGCCTGGAAGAAATTAAACCCTATCTCACGCCGGAAGGTCTGAAAGTACTTGAAAAAGAAGGACTTTATACCAGTATAATGCTGAATTTGGCTGGGTAACACCTACGATCGAAGGCCGCATGTGTGCCTATGGATTCAGGGATTCACAGGGCATTATCAAATGCGGTATCGAACAGGCCTGGCTCGATAAAAAAATCTCCTGGAAAAAACCCATCAGCTGTCATTTATTCCCGGTAAAAATCACCAAGAGCAAAAGACAAAATCAGGACTATGTAAATTATGAGCCCAGGGAAGATCTCTGCCAGGCAGCCTGTCAGCTGGGTAAACAAATTAAAAGTTCCGGTGTATGAATTCCTGAAAGAAGCCCTGATCAGAAAATACGGAACTGATTTTTACGCAACCCTTGAAGCAACGGCGGCACACCTTAAAAAAGATAAAGCCTGACGGTATCTATGAAAATTTTATCTGCAGTTGTTTTTTTTCTGATTTGCCTTTTTTCATCCCAGGTTTCTTTTGGTCAGGATTCTGCTGTTCAAGTTCTCCTGATCCCGCTTCCCTGATGCAGGATACGACCATTTATCTGGAAGGCAACTTTGTTGTCAGTAACAGGTATGCCGTAAAAGATTCCATCGCCGCTTTCCGGGTCTGGGCTTCCAAAATGCGGGATACGACCATTTTGCTGGAACCTGAATTCGTTGTCAGAAATGTTTATGCTGAAAAGGATTCCATAGAGGCTTATGTGGATCCGGTGGTTGCAAAAAGAAAAGCCATCCGGGATTCATTAAATGCCATCGGATCTGCGCTAATGCGTACGGCAGATATGCAGGACACCACCATCGCGCTGGATCCTTCATTTGTTGTCGTGAATGTATACGCGCAGAAGGATTCCCTGCAGACGATCCGGGATTCGGCCCGCTCCCAGCTGGCCCAGGCCGCCACCCTGCAGGATACTACGATTGCCCTGGATCCGGCTTTTGTTGTAGTGGATGTTTACCAGTCAAAAGATATGCAGGACGCGAAGCGGGATTCTTTAACGGGTGAACTGCAACGGGCCGCCGCTATGCAGGACACCACGATAATGCTGGAATCTGCTTTTGTAGTCCGGAATATTTATCTGGAGAAAGACCGTCAGGATGCTATTCAGGATTCGATAAACAAACCCATGACGATGCAGGATACGGTTATTGCCCTGGATCCTGCTTTTGTGATCCGGGATTTGTATCCCTATAAAGATTCCATTGAGATGATCCGGGATTCACTGACTGCCCTGCGGGACAGTCTTTATACCGATTCTGTAACCCGTCATTGGGCGGGTTGGAAAAAATATGAAGTAAAGCCACAGAGTGCATTTGTGATACAATCCGGCACCGCATTAAAAGGAAAGACGAAAACTGATCTTCAATATAATATTGCGGATTTTTATTTGTACCTGAACGGGGATCCCGTTGCTCCTCCGAAAGGTTCCACTGATTTTTTTGCGGCCGCATTCCTGGGTTTTAAATACGACGACACGCTGTTGCTCAACAGCGGTCTGGGCGCTAAGCTTGGCGTGGGCGTGGGTATAAAAGTGTTCCAGGGAAAATTTTCCAGTTCGCTGCATGCAAATATGCACAATACGGAAATTTATAAACTTTCTGATGAAGATTCCGTGTATCTGACCAGTGTGAACATAGAACCGACCTCCCAGTCCCTGGTATTTAAATATTTCCCGGATGGTTCAAGAAATGAAATATTGCTGGGCGAATACCAGGCAGAATATAAAAAATTTTACCAGAAAAACGAAGACGGGCAGGATGAACCGCGCAGATATAAAGTGCGGATTATTTTCAGGTGCCGTGTAAGTGGAGGTTTTAACAGTATTGGTTCCGGAAAATAACAGCAGCCCGGATTTTTTATTAACTTCAACCCATGACCAACCGGGATCAGGCTTCTACATTTTTGGATAAAAGCAATATCAAAGCTGCTGATCTGGATCACCGGCAGAAGATCAATTATAATATTGGTAAATACAATGCGGTTGTTCCACAGGGTAAACAGCAATTTGATAAGATTCATCTGGCCCGGGAAAGAGCAAAAAATATCAAATGGCGGGCTCTGGAATCCCTGGATCAGCAACTCGAACGATTTGAACAGGCTTTCACCAAACGTGGAGGCAAAGTCATCTGGGCCGAAGATGGTGCCGGAGCACTCCGGGAAATTCTGACTATCTGCAAGGCAAAACACTGCCGGGCCATTGTGAAAAGCAAGAGCATGGTCACGGAAGAAATTCATCTGAATAAATTTCTGGAAGAAAATGGAATTGAAAGCCTGGAAACCGATCTCGGCGAATATATTCAGCAGCTGGATGATGAACCACCTTATCATATTGTTACGCCGGCCATGCATAAAAGCAAGGAAGATATTGCCAAACTTTTTCATGAAAAATTAAATACGGCACCCGGGCTTTCCCCGGAAGAACTGACCCTGATTGCCAGGGAAATAATGCGTACAGAAATATCTGGAAGCTGAAATTGGAATTACCGGAGCAAATTTTATTATTGCAGATACGGGCAGCATTGCGCTTACAGAAAATGAAGGCAATGGCACGCTCAGTGCTTCTTTTCCGAAAACACATATCGTGATTACGGGAATAGAAAAAGTAATTCCTTCACTTACCGATCTGGCTTTGTTCTGGCCCCTGCTGGCCACTTTTGGAACCGGTCAGCGGGTCACGAGTTATAATTCCATTATTTCAGGACCGCGCCAGCCGGGAGAATACGACGGACCGGATGAAATGTATGTTATCCTGCTCGATAATGGCCGCAGCAATATGCTGGCCAATACCAAATTGAGGGAGAGTCTGTATTGCATTCGCTGCGGAGCCTGTTTAAATGCCTGTCCGGTATATAAAAATATCGGTGGTCATAGCTATGGAACAACGTATAGCGGTCCGATCGGTGCCGTGATTACACCGCATCTGAAAGATATGGGTGAATGGAAACACCTGAGTTATGCTTCTTCCTTATGTGGAAATTGCACGGAAGTATGTGCTGTAAAAATTAACCTGCATGAAATTTTATTGGAAAACAGACATGAAGCCGTTCAGGAAGGATCTGCCGGATGGATGGAAAAACTGGCCTGGAAAGGCTGGAAGCAGGCGAGCCTGCATAGAAAATGGATGAATATGGGCAACGCAAAATCTGAAAAACTGGTTTATCAACAGGGTATTTCGGGGATGGAACAGGCAAAGGGCTGACCTGCATTTTCCTGAAAAAAGTTTCAATCAACGCTGGAAAGAAAAGCATAATCCATGACCATGCTTTTTTATAGCGAACATACGAGCCCCCGCCTGGTTTATATGCTGGATCTGATCAGCAATGAAATCTTAAATGAACCCATTACGTCTGGTTTCAGATAAGGAAGCATTTAAAAATTATTCAGAATCCAAAATCAATTATTCAGCTGAACGGATTTCCGGTGAAGAATTTTTTATCCAGCCGCATCCGCTGATTTTTGAAACGGGTATCCGCGAGCAATCCATCACCTGTTTTGATTTTAAGGGCAGGCCCGCATTTTTTAAAACAGACGGTGATTTTCCATTCGATATTTTTTCGGCTGCTTTTTACCTGGTCAGCCGGTACGAGGAATATCTTCCGTTTAGCCCGATAAATATGGCCGCTTTCCGCATCAGACCTCCCTGGCTTTTAAGGAAAATTTCCTTGACTTCCCACTGATCAACTTTTGGTTCGGAGATTTCAAATCCGCCCTGGGCGCGAAATTTCCGGAACTGGTCTTCCGGCATAAGGATTTTAAATTTATTCCCAGCTATGATATTGATATCGCGTATTCTTATAAACATAAGGGCCTGATACGTAACCTGGGTGGTTTTTGCAGATCCCTGGTAAAAGGAGAGTGGACCTATCTGCTTGATCGCTGGGATGTACTTTTCAATAAAAAAACGGATCCATTTGATTCCTACGAATGGCTGGATTCCCTGCATCTGTATTGCCGCACGAGAGCATATTATTTTTTCCTGATCGCAAAAAAACCGGCCGGGGTGGATAAGAATATTTCACCGGATAAAAAAGCATTGAGATCACTGATCTCTTATCATGCCGGCGGATATACCGTAGGTATTCATCCTTCCTGGCAAAGCGGGGATGAACAGGCCGTATTAATGGAGGAAGTGGATAAGCTGGCAGGAGATAACCGGACTGCCCGTAAAATACAGCCGCCAGCATTATATCCGGATGAGTTTACCAAAAACCTATCGTCAGCTGATTGATGTGGGAATTGACAAAGATTTTTCCATGGGTTATGGAACTGCCAATGGTTTCCGGGCATCCATTGCTTCTTCTTTTTACTGGTACGATCTGAAAGCAGAAAAAAAAACGACACTGATGATCTTCCCTTTTTGTTTCATGGATGCGAATTCCTTTTATGAAGGCCGGCTGAGCCCCAAAGCTGCATTTAACGAGCTGATGGATTATTACCGGAAAATCAAACAGGTAAATGGCCTGATGGTCACCATCTGGCACAATAATTTTTTTGGAACAGATCCGATGTTTGCCGGATGGAAAGAAGTGTATGAAGTGTTTCTGAAAGATCAGATATACTGGGATATGTAAGTCCTATTCTCGATAATGTGCGCAAATATGAAATTTTAAATAATCGCTTTGCAATTATTTGGTCGTGAATGTAAGAATGTAATTTATAATTAAATTGAAAATTTCATTTCCACATTTATCACATCCTCACAATTCCACATTTCACATATTATGAATCCACCGTGATATCACTAATCTGAGAATGTATGATTTCGCTAATGTTTAAAGTGCCGCATCCCGGTAATGACCATCACCAGTCCTTTTTGTTTGCAGAATTCAATGCTGTCCTTATCGCGAATGGAGCCACCGGGCTGAATAAAACTGGTGATTCCTTCTGCAGCGGCGATTTGAACACAGTCGTCAAAAGGGAAAAAAGCATCTGAAGCCAGCGCAGCTCCTTTTAAATCGAATTCAAACTGTTTTGCTTTTTCAATTGCCTGGCGAAGAGAATCGATCCGGCTGGTCTGGCCACATCCTTTTCCGATAAGCTGTTTGTTTTTGATCAGGGCAATCGCATTTGATTTTAAATGTTTGCATACCAGGTTTCCAAACTCCAGGTCTGCTTTCTCTGCCGGAGAACTGTCTCTGCCACCCGCTTCTTCCCATTTTGAAAAATTTCCTTTATCGAGGTCCTGAACCAGGATACCGTTTAGCAGGGATTTTTTCATCAAACCCGTGCAGGTTTGGACAGCAACTGGAGAAGGATCCGGTTTTTTTTCGTCTTCAGCAGATCAAAAGCTTCTGCGGAAAATGAAGGCGCAATCAGCACTTCAAAAAATAATTCATGAATGGCTTCTGCCGTTGAAAGATCTATTTCATTATTACATACCAGCACACCACCGAAAGCACTTTCCGGATCTCCGGCCAACGCATCATCCCAGGCGGCCCGGACTGTTTTTCGGGAAGCAATCCCGCAGACATTGGTATGTTTGATTATCGCGAAAACGGTTTTTTCTTCAAATTCATTGATCAGCTGGATGGCAGCGTCAATATCCACGAGATTATTGTAGGAAATTTCTTTTCCGTTCAGTTGCGTGAAAATGGATCCCCAGTCGCCTTCGAAATAAGCCTGCTGATGCGGATTCTCGCCGTAACGTAAATGCTTTTTGTTTTGCGCAGCGCCAATGGATTTCCCGGGATTGAAATATTCATGGATGGCCAGATCATAACCGGCAACCACTTCAAAAGCCCTTGCTGCAAGTTCTTTCCGCTGATCGCGGGAAAGTTCACCCTGCTGGCTTATTAATAACTGTTCAAAATGGGCGTAATCTTTTTTATCGGCAATAACGGCAACATGGGAGAAATTTTTGGCTGCTGCACGAATCATGGATGGCCCTCCGATATCTATCTTTTCAATAATCGATTTTTCCTCTTTTGTATTTGCCACCGTTTCTTCAAAAGGATACAAATCCACGATCACCAGGTCGATTTCAGGAATATTATATTCTTTCATTTCCTTCAGGTCCTGCGCCTCTTCTCTTCTCCCGAGAATACCGCCAAATATGGACGGGTGAAGTGTTTTCACACGACCCCCGAGGATGGAAGGATAACTGGTCAGTTCTTCCGCTCCGGTACAGGGAAGTCCGAGCCCTTCGATAAAAGATTTTGTTCCACCCGTTGAAATCAGTCGAACACCCAGTTTATGAAGCTGTGTTACGATGGGTTCCAGGCCGTCTTTATAGAAAACAGAAATCAGTGCGGATTGTATTTTTTTCATGGTATAAACGCTTTTAACGCCGGTCCGGTTAGAGAAGAGCCGCAAATTTACAGCAATCGGTTTTCCCGGCAAAGTCAGCTTTGCAAATGGTGTAGGGTATAGGAGTATGGTGAATAGTGTATGGTGTATGGTGGGTGGGATAATCCTGCTTAAAATAAATAACGGCTGAGTTGGAAAAAACAGATCAGTCCTAATCCTGCCATTAACCATGATTTTTCTTTTCCGTTTAGAAACCGGTAAAAACAAAAAATAATTCCATAGGAAAATATGAGCTGTGGCAGGGAAAGGGTCAGGGAGGAGATAACAGACCCGGGTAATTGGGAAATCCAGTGAACAGATCCGTTCAGCAGCCGGATGCCTTTTCCCAGCAACCATCCGAGGCAGAGACCGGCCGGAGTAGACCAGGCGAAAGAGGTTCAGGAGTATTCCGCCAACCAGTATGGCGCTGGATAATGGAACGGCCAGGAGATTGGCGATCAGGAAGTAACTGGGGAAACGGTGAAAATAAAATATACTTACCGGTGTGGTAAGGATTTGTGCGGCAATACTTACTGAACCTGCATCCCATAAGGCGGTGAGGAATTTATTTTGAAGGGGGATAAGATCCTTAACCGGTTGGGAAAATAATCGCAGACTCAAAACAGCCGCATAACTAAGCTGAAATCCGGTATCCCAGATCCAGTTTGGATCAAAACAAATCAGCAGGAATGCGGAAGCGCAAAGAATATTGTACAAAACCGCTTCCCGGAAAATATTCCGGCCAAATAACACCAGGCTGAACATCATGGCACTCCGGATCACGGAAGGGGATGAACCGGAAAGAAAACTATATCCCCATAACACCAGGAGGATTCCGGTTAATTTTATCCATCTCCCGGTCTTTTTCTGTCCGGTTCTTTTTAATGCCAGTTGAAGGATATGAAAGATTAGAGCCAGGTGAAGTCCGGATATGGCGATAATATGAATGACTCCTGAATCCGCGTAAGATTTCAGGAGTCCCGGATCGAGATCATCCGTATATCCCACCATCAGTGCTTCCAGTAAACTATTTTCTGAGCCTGAGGGGATCTGTTTTTTGATGATGCCCAATATTTTTTTACGAAGTTTTCCCAGCATCACCGGAGATTGAATTCGCTTTTCCTTCAGAAATGATGGAATAGTCTTTATCGCTTAAATAGACCTGGGCATAGATATGTCGCAGCCGGCAATATTTTTTGTAATCAAACGGAGAGTTTTTGTAATTTTCTATTGGCTGCAGGTTCTTTCGGAATATGATCCGGGTGCCTTCAGTTAAAACCAGCTGTTCTGTTTTTTTGGGAAAATAAACCAGGATCTTTTCGTTTTCATGGAAGCAGGATTGATCTTTTATCAGCCAGAGGATCCGGCCGGTGCATTTCAGGGAATTTGGTTTTGATACCGGATCGCTGATCAGCTGCATCACCAGGGTATGCGGGAATCTTTTAGAAGTTCCGGCATTTGACGATAGGATGATCCTGGTGAACATGCAGCAGGATACGGGCAAAAGAAAAAAATATCAGTTGAATGGCGAGTCCATGGATCCAGGCCTGACGGAAAACCGGTGGATAATAAATGGAAAAGAAAATCGCCGGATAGCAAACAGAATAAAGAACAATAAACAGGGAAAGAAAAAACCCGGGAATGAGACCGGACAGGGATGCCGGAAGATATGTTTCGAACAGAATCCCGGATATAAAAGGAACCAGGATCCTGAAGAAAGGCGATAGTGTCCAGAAGGGTCTTTGATCCACAATTTTTAGGAGCATGACGAGGAGCCCCGTTGGATGTGAAGCAAAAGCTATTTCTGCGGTTTTGGATGGTTTTCTACCCGTTTTTTATACGGTGGAACAACATGTTTTATAACGGTATTTTCAACCGTTAAATCACGGTTTATTTTTCCATTTTTTTACGGGACTAACTGAGAATCTATAGTTTACAAATATTACTAATTCGTAATGCTTTGACCACCATTTTCTTGCCCAAGCATTGAGTTGAGGTTCTTGATAGTTTTAGGGGACACAAGATAATTTGTTTAACCCTAAAAAGTTAAGGCAATGATCACTCAAATTGAAAAAATAGTACAAGGTCGAGAAAGATGAAACACCGAACTAGCAGACAATCTCTGGTACGAGAATATAAAAAAACCCGATGGGTTCCAAATTCAGAAAGAATTGATAAACCAGATTCGCTAAGTGCCTGGTACAGCATTCAGGAAATGGAGGACTTCCTCGCTCAGGCAAAAGAGCACGGTAGTGATGGCATCAAATTTTATTTTGGAGCATTTCCGAAAGGACTTTGCAGGCAATCCTGATTATGCAGGCAGTCAGACCCTGGTAATGGTAGCGACTAAAAACAAAAAAAGTAAATCAGGAAACAGGGTTGTGAAAGATATTTATGTATCAAAAAACGGGAAAGCAAAACTGTTAAGCGGCCTTATTCCGATTGGCTGTCCTCCGAGATGTTTTCCGAGTACGGAAGGTGGAATAGGGGATTTGGGAATTACGCATGGTTGACAGAGGCGAAAAGGGTATGGAAATCGTTTAGGCTGCATTAAGAATTCGCAGTTTCCATAATGTCGCAGAAAAATCCTCCTTCGGGAGGTTTTTTTATGACGTTTAAGTTTACCGATCTTTGACACCTATGAACTTTTCAATATTCGACGGAGTGATTATTTCGCTTTTCCTGGTAAGTCTTTCGGTTTATTTAATAAAGCCCTCACCTTTATATCTAAAATTATTCCCACTCTATTTTTTGTGTGCGATGATTTTTGGACTGGTTCAGGAATATATTGCGAGCCAGCATCAATATAATACCGTAGTAGCAAATACCTTCGGTCCAATAGAATTCTGCTTTTATTTTTTTGTGATTCGGGAAGTGCTTGTCAATCCTACAATCAGGCGAATCATACTGTTTATTATTGTTCTTTTCGCTCTTTTTGCCTTTATTCGTCTTTATTTTAATGGTGGGAAAATTGGTTTTGATGCAGTGAACTATACGATCGGGACCCTCATCACCACCGTTTTGTGTATCTTTTACTTCATAGAGTTGTTCCAAAAAAGCACGGAGGTTTCACTGGCCAGGCAGCCTGCCTTCTGGATAATTACGGGAATATTTTTTAGTGCGGTTATTTCATACCCATTATATGTTATGCAAACTTTTATGGAGGAATCAACGCATTTTCATACGGAAGCCTCTAAAATTATATTCAGAAATCTTGGAGCCATTAATAATATCATACTTGTATTAAGCGCCATATTATATTCGATCGGTTTTTTATGCAGAATCAAGAGATCTACTTTGTAATTTTCGCGGGAACCCTGCTGGCATTTTTGCTGTTGGGGTTTATCGTCGGAATGATTTTATTTTATCAGCGCAAGCGGCAAAAGCAGGAACAGGAGCTGATTCGCCTGAAGGAAGAATATGAACAGGAAGTATTGCGCTCCCAGCTGGAAATCCAGGAATCTACCATGAAAACCATCGCTCAGGAACTGCACGACAATATCGGACAGAGTCTTTCGGTAATCAAACTCTGGATGGCCATTGCACCCATTGAACCCGAACACGAAGCATTCGAAGGCGTTCAGAATTCCAAGGAATTACTGAATAAGGCGATCCGGGATATGGCGGACCTGACAAAAAACCTGCATACGGACCGCATTACGGATATCGGATTATCAGAAGCGATCCGCTTCGACCTGGCCTCCATCCGAAGAGCCGGTCTGATGAAAATTGATTTTGACACACAGGGAGATGAATTTCATTTCCCGGACCAGAAATCCATATTCATCTTTCGCATGTACCAGGAGATGATGAACAATATCCTTAAACATTCCAAGGCCAAGAATGTTATAGT
The DNA here is from genome assembly GCA_963730655.1 of uncultured Bacteroidota bacterium. GTDB lineage: Bacteria > Bacteroidota > Bacteroidia > Chitinophagales > Chitinophagaceae > Puia. The sequence goes on along the minus strand of CAVSSI010000003.1, from coordinate 269,964 downwards.
ATCCCTGATTTACAATAACACCGATAACTTTGTGATGAAGATTAACGACGATGGGGTCGGATTTGACCTGTTTCAAAAGAAGGAATCCACCAGCGGATCCAGTGGGCTGGGTTTAAAAAGTATGCGCAACCGGGCTAAACTGATCGGTGCGGAATTGTCAATAGAATCGGAACCGGGAAATGGAACCCGGGTGATTGTAAACGTACCTTTGAACTAACCCAAATTTTTTTAGTATGTCTTCATCCAACAATAAGCAGATCCTGGTAGCCATTGCGGATGATCATACCCTTGAACTAACCCAAATTTTTTAAGTATGTCTTCATCCAACAATAAACAGATCCTGGTAGCCATTGCGGATGATCATACCCTTTTGAGAAAAGCACTGGCCAAACTGGTGGGCTCATTTGAAAACTACTCTGTTTTGTTCGAAGCCGACAACGGAAAGGAAATCAAAAAGAAAATTAATGAACACCTGGTTCCCGACCTCGTCCTGCTGGATGTGAATATGCCCGAAATGGACGGATTTGAAACCGCGGGCTGGCTGAATAAAAATTATCCGAAAATCAAAGTGCTTGCGCTTTCCATGTTCAGTGATGAACGAACCATTATCCGGATGCTTCGCCAGGGTGCCCGGGGATATATCATGAAGAATATTGACCCGGAAGAATTAAAAAATGCACTCGATTCAGTGGTGAAAAAAAACTTCTACCTCTCTGAAGAAATATCCGGGAAAATCATCAGCGGACTGCACAAAGACATTGACAAAACGGAAGAAGTACCCGTACTCACCCAAAGAGAAAAAGATTTTCTCCGACTTATCTGCTCGGAAATAACGTATAAAGACATCGCAGCGAAAATGTATGTAAGTCCCCGCACGGTAGATGAATACCGAAACTCGCTTTTTGAAAAATTAAAAGTGAAGTCCCGTGTCGGCCTCGTGATGTACGCCATCCGGAACGGACTGGTTGAAGCCTGAGGCAAGTATGGGAGTATGAGAAGTATGGGAGTATGGGAGTATGGCTATACTTACATTCCCATACTCCCATACTCCCATACTACGACTGCTGTTGCATTTACTTCGAGAGATACATACTCCTGTCCTTATACAGCTGCCTGAAATAAGGATCTCTCAGGTCTTTGATAAAACGGATGGCTTCTCCGGTTGATTTCATTTCCGGTCCCAGTTCTTTATTTACACCCGGAAATTTATCGAAACTGAATACGGGTTCTTTAATCGCATATCCTTTCAGCTTCTTTTCAAAAGTGAAATCCTTCAGTTTATTCTGACCCAGCATCACTTTGGTGGCAATATTCAGATAAGGGATCTGGTAAGCTTTTGCAATAAATGGCGTTGTGCGGGATGCACGGGGATTGGCTTCGATCACATATACTTTTCCGTCTTTAATGGCAAACTGGATATTGATCAGTCCTTTGATATTTAATCGGAACGCGATTTTTCTGGCATATTCTTCCATGGTCTCCACCACCAGCGGAGTCAGGTTAAACTGGGGCAACACGGCATTGCTGTCGCCGCTATGAATACCGGCCGGTTCAATATGTTCCATCACGCCCATCACATGAAACTGGTCGCCATCACAGATGCCATCTATTTCCGCTTCCTGGCAGCGGTCCAGGAAATGATCAATCAGGATTTTATTGCCGGGAAGATGTTTCAGCAGACTCACTACGGCACTTTCCAGCTTCCTCATCATTGATCACGATACGCATGCGCTGTCCGCCCAGTACATAACTGGGTCTTACCAGCACAGGGATAACCAACTGTCTTGGCCACTTCTACCGCTTCATCCACTGTAGTGGCAGTTCCATAAGAAGGATAGGGAATATCCAGTTCTTTCAGCATATCACTGAAACGGCCGCGGTCTTCGGCAATATCCATATTGTCGTAAGAAGTACCGATGATCTGAATTCCTTTTTCATGCAGTTTCTCGGCCAGTTTCAGGGCAGTTTGTCCGCCCAGCTGAACGATTACGCCATCAGGTTTTTCATGTTCAATGATTTCCCAAAGATGTTCCCAGAAAACGGGTTCGAAATAAAGTTTATCGGCCATATCAAAATCGGTCGAAACGGTTTCCGGATTACAGTTCACCATGATGGACTTCATAACCGCATTCTTTTACAGCCAGCAATCCATGTACACAGCAATAATCAAATTCAATTCCCTGGCCGATCCGGTTGGGACCGGAACCCAGTACGATGATTTTCTTTCTTATCGGTCACCATGCTTTCGTTCACGCCACCATTTTCAAAAGTGGAATAGAAATAAGGTGTTTTGGCTTCAAATTCTGCACTGCAGGTATCCACCATTTTAAATACCCGGTTAATGCCGGCAGCTTTTCTTTTTTCATATACATCTTCTTCGTTGCCATCCTGCATGATGCGTGGCGATCTGTTCATCACTGAAACCATGGGTTTTGGCTTCCCGCAGCAGTTCCACCGGCAGCGTATCCAGTTTATATTTGCTCGATTTCTTTTTCCGCCATCGCAGATTTTCTGGATCTCATAAATGAACCAGCGGTCAATACCGGTGGCCTGGGAAATGGTTTTTACACTCACGCCCAGCATCAGTGCATCTTTAATCCGGAATATGCGATCCCATTTTGGAATCTTGATATATTCAATCAGTTCTTCGGCATGCATCTGGCTTTTTCCATAATAACCAAGGCCGACGGCATTATTTTCCAGACTCTGACAGGCTTTTTGCACGGCTTCGGTAAAACTTCTGCCGATGGCCATCACTTCACCCACACTTTTCATTTGCAAACCCAGTGTATCATTGGCGCCTTTGAATTTATCAAAATTCCAGCGTGGCATTTTTACGATCACATAATCCTGCACCGGTTCAAAATAGGCAGAAGTGGTTTGGGTGATCTGGTTTTTCAGTTCATCCAGAGTATAACCGATAGCCAGTTTGGCAGCAATTTTTGCAATCGGATAACCGGTTGCTTTGGATGCCAGCGCAGAAGAACGGCTTACCCGTGGATTGATTTCAACAGCAATGATTTCTTCTGTTTCGGGATTCAGGGCAAACTGCACATTACAACCGCCGGCAAAATTGCCCAGGGAGCGCATCATCAGGATGGCCTTGTTGCGCATCTCCTGGAAAGCGGTATCGCTCAGGGTCATCGCCGGGGCCACGGTGATGGAATCGCCGGTATGAACACCCATCGGGATCAAAGTTTTCAACCGTACAAATAATGACTACATTATCATTCTTATCACGCAATAGTTCCAGTTCAAATTCTTTCCAGCCCAGCACCGCTTTTTCTACCAGCACTTCATGAATGGGAGATGCCTTGCAAACCCCGGTTCAGTGCTGCATCCAGGTCATCTTTGCTCATGTACAAAACCACCACCGGTTCCACCCAGGGTAAAGGAAGGACGGATAACCAGCGGGAAACCGATTTCCTGTGCAAATTCTTTTCCTTCCAGAAATGAGTTGGCCACTCTTGAAGGTGCCACCGGCAATTCCAATGCTGGATCATCAATTGCCGGAATTTTTCGCGGTCTTCTGCTTTATCAATGGCTTTGATATCCACACCGATCAATCTGACATTATATTTTTCCCAAATGCCCAGTTCATCGGCTTCCTTACAAAGATTCAGCGCTGTTTGTCCGCCCATGGTTGGCAGCACGGCATCAATCTGGTTTTCTTCCAGGATCTGTTCAATACTTTCAACGGTTAGCGGCAGCAGGTACACCTTATCGGCCATCATCGGATCGGTCATGATGGTGGCCGGATTGCTGTTGATCAGGATCACTTTTATTCCTTCTTCCCGCAGACTTCTGGCGGCCTGGGAGCCGGAATAATCAAATTCGCAGGCCTGTCCGATAATGATGGGGCCGGAACCGATAATGAGAACTGAACTGATTGCTGGATTGTCTTTTGGCATGTCAAAACAAATTCCGCAAAAGTAAGGTTGTACGGGTTCTTGGAGAAATTTATATGAAGCCGGGGGAAAGAAATAAAAAACCGTGTAATGTAGGGGCGAGTAGAAATAACCTAGGCAGGGGGAAATAAAAAATCCCGTCACGCCTGAGGCGTGAACGGGAACTTATTATATAGCAGAAAGATTAATTAATTGTTGTGGAACGATGCCATTTCAATATCATCCAGCAATACACCGCCTTTTTTAGCCAGTTGGCGTTTTTCGGCGATCAGCTTTTTGTTATCAACCTTCGACTTAATCTTAAAGACCCATTTCTGCTTTGGCTTCCTGGCCACGTACCATCCCGATCACGGAACCGACACTAATGACGAAGAACAGTAAAAATTTATTCTTAAATAACATCTTAACACTTTTTCAAGGATGGTTCAATTTAAAGACAGCATATATTATGCCAAAAGCTGTACCAGTTTTCAGATTTTTTTAAAATCCTTTAAAATCATTTACTAACATTATTTAAACGGCAGATAAAGCCTGATTTCTAATCCTTATTTGGGATGAATCGATATTGTATTTCTACATTTGGGAACCATGCGCAGACCTGTTCTCTTTATCTGTCTTTTTATTTACAGCGGTTTTATTTACGGTCAGTTATTCCAGACCCGGTCATACCCCCGGGATGTTTTCAGAAACCCATTGGGTATACCCATCAGTCTTGCTGCGAATTTCGGGGAACTCAGGTCCAACCACTATCATATGGGCCTGGATATCCGCACGGAACACCGGGAAAACCTGCCGGTTTATGCAGCAGCCGATGGTTATATATTCCGGGTTAAAATTGAACCTTTTGGATTCGGACAGGCCATTTATATTCGTCATCCCGACGGATATGTTAGCTTATATGCCCACCTGAATGCCTTCTATCCGGCCCTGGATGCCTATGTAAAACAAAAACAATACGAACTGCAGCGCTGGGATGTTTCGCTGGATCTGCCTCCCGGATTATTAAACGTTAAAAAAGGAGAGCTGGTTGCATACAGCGGCAATATGGGTGGGTCGCAGGGACCGCACCTGCATTTTGAAATCCGGACTTTTCCGGATGATACCAATCTCAATCCGATGCTCTTCGGATTACCGGTAAAAGATAATGTCCCGCCGGTCTTTCGGAGTTTATCAGTCTATGACCGCAGCATGAGTTTCTATGAACAGTATCCCCGGCTGATCTCCGTTCGGAAAGCCGGCGGCCGGTATGAAATTGGCCAGCCGGTCCTGGTACTGAACACCCCCAATCCTGGATTCGGGATACAGGGATTCGATACCCAGTCGGGTTCCACCAATCCGAACGGGATTTTTGAAGGAATACTGTACGATAATGGTACGGCACTGTCCGGTTTTCAGATGGACCGGATCAGTTATAACGATACCCGTGGCATTAATGCACATATTGATTATCCGACCCGTGAGCGGGGCGGACCCTGGTACCAGCTGCTTTTTAAAATGCCGGGATACAAACATTCCATTTACCGGGAATCCACTCCGGGCGGAATCATTCACCTGGAAGACGGACAGATCCATGAGATCCGCATCGAACTGAAAGATGCTTATGGCAATTCTTCCAACCTGGAATTTAAAGTGCGGTATGAAGCGCCCGAAAGCCTTCGGTCCGATGCACCCGAAACCGCCCGCTCCGCAGCATTCCAAAACGCCAAAGCGGTTTTGCCGGGAAAAGTTTTTTATCCGGGCATGCTGGATGGAAATGAAGCGCCCAACGCTGCATTTTACCTGGGGCCGGATTGTTTATATGATTCGCTCCATATTGTTTACCAGGAAACGACGACGACAGGTATGGACAAGGTTTCTGCTCTGCATCATTTTGGAACTACTGAAGTACCACTGGCCGATACCATGACCGTACGAATTAAATTATCCAGGGCGGTGACTGAAAAGGAGCATGTATTGATGCAATGGGAGAACGGGGATGATTTTGATGTAAAAAAACCCGAGTGGCTGGGTGACTGGGCCACGGCAACCTTTCAGAGTTTCGGAAATTTTTCCCTGGTGCTCGATACCGTTGCCCCGGTAATTCGCATACCCGGCACCGTTGAAAATGCAAACCTGCAAAGAAGCAGCCGGATAGCGGTAGTGGTTACGGACAATTATAAAAAGATCAGAAATTTCCGCGCCACCCTCGATGGGAAATGGCTGCTCTTCTCCAATGATAAAGCAAAAGCATTCATCTATCATTTTGATGAACACTGTCCTCCCGGCCGGCATGAATTAAAAATTTATGCTGAAGATGAAGCGGGGAATGCTTCGGGTACGGTTTTACATTTTATTACGATGACGGATGACCGAGTTGACCGTTGACCGTGGTTCATTTACGTGATCAACTGAAGTTAAAGAATCCGTCAACCATCAACCGTCATCGTCACGAACAAATAAACCTCCCCAAAAGTAAACGTACCTGCGTCCGTCAAAAGCAATCCCTGTTCATTCACTCCTTTAATGGTGGCGACGATCAGCTCGTTTCCTTTTTTCAAGGCAACGGTCTCGCCATTTTTATACAGAACATGATTGAAGTCTTCCAGTATTTTCATCGGATCATTTCTTAATTGATCAATCCGGCTTTGAACAGCCGGGATCATCTCCCGGGCCACAGAAACCGGCTCATAGTCCATTCCGGTGATCTGTTTCAGGGAGATGGCATGGGGGATATCATCCGGGAAGGAAATCTGGTTGAGGTTCATCCCGACCCCGACCACGGCCCAGGGCCAGTTCTCTCCATGAATCACCGATTCGATGAGTATACCCGCTGCCTTTCTGTCATTCCAGTAAATATCATTGGGCCATTTAATTCGCCATTCCCCGTCTTTTATATGAGGGGTGGTGTCCAGGATACCCAGCGATACGGCCGCCGAAAGCAGGTACTGCCTGGATAAAAGCAGCCCTTCCGGCGCAATTATCAGGCTCACCATCAGATTCTGGCCCGCTTCATCCTGCCAGTCCCTGCCCCGCTGACCCTTTCCGGCCCACTGGTGACGGGCCAGACAGACCGTGCCGGGGCTGGCCAATCCCGCATGAATCAGGCCCATGGCATAGTTGTTGGTGCTATCCACTGATTCCAGCTCAATCAACTGATTGTCAAATGTTGTACTGTGCGCTTTCTCCATAAGGGGATCTGGCAAAAGATTACTATTTTTGGGCAGTACGAATGTAGCATACCTTAGATAACTGGGAGCATCGCCGCATCATTCATCATCTAAAATATTGTGATTATTGGAACAATTGTCAATGTTGGTAAGCCGGAAACCAAATAAATCTGCCCGGTTAGCAAAGAACTCAAAAATTATAAAAGCCATCATACAGGCAATTCAGGAAAAAAAAGGCGAAAAAATCATATCACTTGATCTCCGTAAAATACCCGAAGCCGTTGCAGATTTCTTTATAGTTTGTGAAGCTGGCAGCACTACACAAATCAGAGCTATAGCGGATTTCATTGAAAAAGATGTAAAGGACGTCTGCGATGAACTACCCTATATGCACGAAGGCAGGCAGGCACTTCAGTGGGTTGTGATAGATTATATAAATGTTGTCGTTCATATAATGTTACCCGAAACCCGGCGTTTCTACAAGTTAGAGGAGATGTGGAACGATGCCGTTCTGGAAGAACTGGCAGACTGATCATCAAACTGTTTAAATCGCTTTTCTGAACTTTTTTATTTCCCAATCATTATTTACTAGAAGGATCTCTATCAAATGCCACAGAATAATATAAAACCGAACGACAGGCCAGGATTTTCACGATTCAAGCCACGCGGTACAGGAGGAGGAGGAGAGGATAACACACCTAAAAAGGGCCCAAAATTCAATATCTATTGGGTCTGGGGCGTCATAGCCATCGTATTACTCGGATATAATTTTTTCGGTGCCGGTTTTCAACCCGATGCACGACATCTCGATTCTGAACTGAAATTCAGGAACAGATATGCTGGAAAAAGGAGATGTGGATCACCTGATCCTCGTCACCAATAAGAACCTGGTCAGGGTCTATATCAAGAAAGACAGCCTGGATAAACCCCTCTATAAAGAACTGCTGGGAAAGAGTAACGGAATCGTGAAAGTGGACGGTCCGCAGTTCGAATTTCCGGTGACCAAGATCGACGAATTTGAGAAGAAGATGAATGAGTTTTTCATTAAAAATCCTTCTCTCGAAGTCCCGATGTCTCCGGTTCAGGAAGGCGACTGGATACCCGGCCTCCTGCAGATTGCACTTCCCATCCTCATCATCCTGCTCATCTGGGTTATGCTCATGCGCAAGATGGGTGGTCAGGGCGGCAGTGGCGGTCCCGGCGGTATTTTCAATATCGGTAAATCAAAAGCGACCTTATTTGATAAGGGCACACGCGTGAACATTACGTTCAACGATGTGGCCGGTCTGGATGAAGCCAAAGTGGAAGTGATGGAAATCGTGGATTTCCTGAAAAATCCTAAAAAATATACCGCACTCGGCGGAAAGATTCCGAAAGGTGCCCTGCTGGTCGGCCCTCCGGGTACCGGTAAGACCCTGCTGGCGAAAGCCATGGCCGGGGAAGCCCAGGTTCCTTTCTTCTCTATGAGTGGTTCTGACTTTGTTGAACTCTTTGTGGGTGTCGGTGCAAGCCGTGTGCGTGACCTGTTCAAACAGGCCCGTGAAAAAGCACCCTGTGTAATATTCATAGATGAAATTGATGCCATCGGTCGTGCCCGCGGTAAAAATGCGATGATGAGCAACGACGAACGCGAAAGCACCCTGAACCAGTTGCTGGTGGAAATGGATGGTTTCGGAGGAGACAGTGGTATCATCATCCTGGCCGCAACAAACCGTCCGGATGTACTGGATACGGCCCTGCTTCGCCCGGGAAGATTCGACCGTCAGATTTCCATTGACAAACCGGATCTCAAAGGAAGGGAAGCCATTTTCAAAGTGCATCTGAAACCTATTAAGATTTCTTCCAAACTCGATATTTATAAACTGGCGGAACAAACACCCGGATTTGCCGGTGCGGATATCGCCAATGTATGTAATGAAGCTGCGCTTATTGCTGCCCGTAAGGGAAAAGACAGCGTGGAAATGGAAGACTTCCAGGATGCGGTGGATCGCGTGATCGGCGGGCTGGAAAAAAAGAACAAGATCATTTCTCCCGAAGAAAAAAGAATTATCGCCTATCACGAAGCCGGCCATGCCATTTGCGGCTGGTACCTGGAACATGCTTATCCACTGCTGAAAGTAACCATCGTTCCGCGCGGAGTGGCTGCCCTTGGGTATGCGCAATACACACCGAAAGAACAATATTTATACAGCACGGATCAGTTATTCGACCAGATCTGTATGACCCTTGGTGGAAGGGCCAGCGAAAAACTTACTTTTCAAAAGATTTCTACCGGTGCGCAGAACGACCTGCAGCAGGTCACACGGATTGCCTATTCCATGATTACCGTATATGGTATGAACGATAAGATCGGCAACGTGAGTTTTTACGATCCTGCCCAGGAAAATCAATTCACCAAACCCTATTCAGAAGAAACCTCCAGGCTTATTGACGAAGAAGTGCGGAAGCTGATTGATAAGGCCTATATCTTTACGCAGGGACTGCTTACCGAGAAATCGAATCAGTTGCACCTGCTGGCAGAGGCCCTTCTGGAAAAAGAAGTCCTGTTCCAGAGTGATGTGGAAGCCCTGATCGGCAAGAGGCCTTATGAAGAAAAAAGAACCCTGGATGTATCGGACCATGATGATCCGCTGGTGGGAGATGTTCCTGAAATCAAGATTGCTGAGAATGGAATGCCGAGCCACCCGATACCGGTTCCTCCCGTAGGAGACCTTTAGTCCCTATATATGCAGATATCACAGGCAAAAGAAAATATTTTCAAAAGAATCCGGCAGGCGTTGGTCAACCCAACGCCTGTCCCTTTTCCGCAAAGCGAAGGCAATTCAAGTGTGTATAAGGCCTCCTCGCAGGAGAATGAAATTGAATTTGCTGAAAATTTCAGCCGCATACAGGGCCGTTTCCTCTATTGCGCCGATGAAGCCGATATGATCCGGCAGTTAACCGAACTCGTTGCCCGCATGAAGTGGACCCAGGTCTATTGCCGGGAATCCGCACTCCAGCGCCTGCTGCAGGAACCCCTGAAAGGCCTGATGATCTCGGAGGAACTTCCGGAAGCGGATGTTTCCATCACCAGCTGCGAGGCCCTGATCGCCCGTACCGGGAGTCTGATGATGAGTTCGGCCCAGGAAAGTGGCCGTACCGTAAGCGTATATGCGCCCGTCCATATCTGTATTGCCTGGTCGAACCAGCTGGTCTATGATATCCGGGAAGGCCTGGAGACAGGTGCTGGAGAAATATAAAAACAAAATCCCCTCTTTTATCACCCTGGCCACCGGTCCCAGCCGCACCGCCGATATCGAAAAGACCCTGGTGGTGGGGGTACACGGACCCAAAGAAGTTTATGTTTTCCTGATCGATGCCCAGTGAATTATATTTGCCCATGCAAATTGCAGCGGGTAAAAAGATTTTCTTCCTGTCAGACTTCCATCTCGGTACACCCGACCGTCTCACCAGCCTGCAAAGGGAAAAATATATCATCCGATTCCTGGATTCCATTCAGCATGAAGCCTCCGAAATTTTTATCGTCGGCGACCTCTTTGATTTCTGGTTCGAATACAAAACCGTGGTGCCAAAAGGATATGTGCGCATCCTGGGTAAACTGGCCACGATGACCGATGCCGGTATCTCCATCCAGTTTTTTGTGGGCAACCACGATATGTGGATGAAGAATTATTTTGAAAAAGAACTCTCCATTCCCGTGTATTATGAACCGAAAATTTTTCTGCGGAACGGGAAGAAGTTTTTAATCGGTCATGGCGACGGACTCGGTCCGGGCGACGGCGGATATAAATTCCTGAAAAAGATATTCCGGAATAAATTCAGTCAGACCCTGTTTGGCGTATTGCCGCCCGCCATCGGCGTGGGGGTTGCCAATTATTTCAGCCGTAAAAGCCGTGCCGTGGCAGATCAGAGCGAAACAAAATTCTGGGGGGAAAATGGAGAGTGGCTGATTCAGTACTGTAAGAAAAGACTGGAAGAAGAACATTTCGACTATATGATTTTTGGTCACCGCCACCTGCCGATCGATTTTACCTTCCCGAACGGATCGCGTTATGTGAACCTCGGTGACTGGATCAACTATTTTACCTATGCCAGTTTCGATGGTTCAACACTTTCGCTGCAGAGTTTTGACCCGGCCCTGGATAATAAGATCGTCAGAAATTGAAAAAATTCATCCTCTATATCGTTGTCAGTCTGTGCTTCGGGAACCTGAAGGCGCAAACGGATACCATCCCGCAGATGTCCGCCTTTATTGCAGGAGCTTTTGCTGATTTCCAGGTGGACAACCTCGGCAATATATTTGTGCTGACTCCCGATAACCAGCTGAAGAAATACAGCGCTGCCGGGAGATTCCCTGGGTGTTTTCAATGATGTGCGCCGCTACGGGAAGATCGCGTATATCGACGTGACGAATCCGCTGAAGATCCTGTTGTTTTACCAGGAGTTCGGCACCATTGTGACCCTGGACCGTTTTCTGAATAATGTCGGCAGCCTTGACCTCCGGCAGCTGGGATACTACCAGGTGACCTGTATCGGACTGGCCTATGATAATAATATCTGGGTGTATGATGCGCTGGCGGGACAGTTGAATAAAATTTCCAATGACGGAACCGCGATCAGCAAGACCAATGATATCCGGCAGTTCACCGATTCAGTACCCAATCCGATTTTGCTCACCGATCAGGGCGGACTGGTTTATTTATTTGATCCGCAGAAAGGAGCTTTTTTGTTTGATCATTATGGCGGCTATTCGAAAAGTATACAACTGAAAAACTGGCGGCATTTTTCCGTGATCAATAAGACCATGCTGGGATGGAACGGGAAGGAATTTTTGAAGATGGAGGACAAGCTGCCCTATGCCGAAGAGAAAAAGAATATCCCGGCGCCTTTGTTGCCGGCGACAAAAATCCTGATCATGCCGGACTATTTATATGTTTTAAAAGCGGACGGTATTCATGTATTCAGGAACTGATTTTTGTGTTTTAAAAGTGATTGTGATGAGATTGATCTGTTTTGAAGGTGAGAGCATTCAGTGACAGGAACTGATTTTTGTTTTTTAAAAGCTGATCGTATTCATGTATTCAAGAACTGATTTTTATGAATGGATTCTGGAACCAGCTGGTGTTTGACAATCCGATAAAATCATACCTCTATGTTTTTATCGCGATTTCCGTTGCCCTGCTGCTGAAGCGACTGCTTTCCCGTTTTGTGGCAGGTCAGATATTCCGTGGCGCCAAGGCGCTGGACAAGGGACTGGATAAGTCTTCCTTTGTCAAGCTCATGCTGGCACCCCTGGAAACCTTCCTGATTTCCTTTGTTGCCATCGTTGCCATTGATAAACTGAATTTTCCCAGTGCGCTGGATTTTGAAATCGTAGAGACCCCGTTTAAGTCTGTCGTGCACGGAGCCGCCAAGACCATCCTCATCGTGGCCTTCATCTGGCTCCTGCTGCGCACCATTGATTTCATCGCGCTGCTGCTCAAGGAAAAAGCGCGGGTGACCGGGGATGTGAAGGATCATTCCCTGGTGCTTTTTTTCCGTGATTTCCTGAAAGTGATCATCGGTATTATCGGGGCGCTGATGGTGATGGGTATGGCCTTTGGTTTTGAAGTGAGTAAGGTCTGGACCGGTCTGGGTCTGGCTGGTGCTGCACTTGCCCTGTCTTTGCGGGAGAGCATTGAAAACCTGATCGCGTCCTTTATCATCTTTTTTAATAAACCCTTTACCCCCGGAGACATAGTGAAGACCAATAATATTTCCGGAACCGTTGAGCTGATCGGTCTGCGCAGCACGCGGATACGCACCGATCTGAAAACCTACATGACCATTCCGAACAAGATGATGGTGGACAGTATCGTGGACAACCAGACCCTGCGTACCTACCGGAAGGCCGAAATCCGCCTGCAGTTTGATTCCGCCACACCTGCTGCCACGATCGCGGCTTTTGTGGAAGAATGCCGGAACCTGTTAAACGATGTGCCGGAAATCAGTGATGCCACCGTTTTCCTGAATGATATTTCCGGAACCGCCTACCTCGTGAATATTGATTATTTCTCCGCGCCCATCCCCGTGAATCAGTTTAATGAAATCAAACAACGACTTAATCTCGAAATTCTGAAATTCATCGAGAACCGGAAGATTGTGATTGCGGGATCGGGGGTGACGGTGAAGCTGGATAAAGTGTGAAAGTGTGGGAGTGTGAGAAAAGTATGGGAGTATGGGAGTATGGGAGTATGGGAGTGAACTTTTATTCCGCCCAGGAAGTTTTCCGCCAAAAGCAGAATGAGCTAATATTCTGAATCCACGAACTAGAACGGGAAAGATGACTAAGTAGCCTAACCAAGGCCTTTTTATTCGATTTCTAAAGCTCGAAAGACGTAGGAATACGTAAGAATACGGAAGATTGTTCGTTATAGGTAGAAAAAAAGCAGATGGCATGGGTTAAAGAGAATGTTTTAATGCGCGGTCACGCCGGGAGGATTGGAACAGACGTGGTTTTCAAAATCATCAATGGCAAGACTTTTAGCGGCAAATATCCTGACCGGACCAAGGTTAAATACAGCAAAGAGCAACTCAAGGTCAAAAAGATCTTCGCTGAGGCCGCAAAGTTTGCGAGTGATATTGTAAACGACCCCGTTAAAAGACGCGCTTATAAACGTAAAGACCGAACTTCCGTGTATCACAGTGCCCTGGCCGATTTCATGGCTGCCAGCCGTCCGAAAAAAGCCCCTGAATCAAAGATCAATATCAGCACATACCTGAAACATCCCTCCCTGAATGAACGCCAGAAAAAGGCCATAAAGTATCTGGCGAAGCGAAAAAATATTACCAATGCCGTCTACCAGAAGCTGAACGCCGTATCCAAGGCCACCGCAACCCGTGATCTCCAAGCGCTTGTAAAATTGAAAATCTTCAACCCTCCGGTTACGAAAGGAGCCGGCGCGGTTTATACCCTGAAGAATCTCAAACCAGGCAAAAACATCAAATAATTGGCTCAAATGGCTTGTCAATTGGCTCAAATGACTATTCATTGGCTCAAAACACGAGACAGGCAATATGAGGATTAGGATAACCTGAAGCACCATGTTACAGAAATCTTAGCTGACCAACTTTTGATGCTGGACAAAAAGCCATCAGTTGGACCGCGGGTGGATGGCCGTGGGGAAGACGATGAAGCCAACAGCGTAGATCCATTGCAGTTTTAGCAAATAGTTAAATGCCAACGAATGAGGATATCCAAACAACAATATGAAAAATATAATTAAAATGAATTGTCTTAACGACAACTTGAGTAGTATAACACCAATCGATTCAAAATCATCGGCAATATTCTCCTAACACAACACCTTATAACATAAATTTGAGTTGGCTGCAAGCTTGATGTTGCATTTCAAGTTGTGAAGAATTAATTAGAGATGTCACCGAGAAACAATGAATGAATAACACCAGCTATTTCAATTAAATAAACAATATGAAAGTTTTCCTTTTATTATGCTTAATCATCTTCTTATCATTTAGCAGCAAAGGACAAAGTTCACAGGATGGACAGTTGGTGCGAGAAGTAGTGAAATCATTCGTTGATGATTATAATAATGGTGATTTCAAAAACGCCTCTTTTTATACAACTACTGATTGGGTACATATAAATCCCGGCGGTGGAATTACCAGAGGACGTGAAGATGTTCTAAAAGAGGTAAGAGCTATTCATCAAACCATGTTGAAAGGAGTTAGCATTACAATTGATACCATAACAACTCGCTTCTTGACCGCGGATGTCGTTATAGTTAATGCTGTTCATACAAGTGGAACCTATATAACGCCAGAAGACGGAATTAAGCATGAGAATGAAAAACAAATGAAAACGTATATTGTAGTGCGACAAAAAGGAAAATGGTTGTTGACACTTGATCAAAATACAATCATCTACAATCCATAATAGAATCCATCATAAAAATCCCGACATAAATGGATGTAAAACAAAAGCAAAAGCCTGCAGCCAACATTGGGTTTTATGCTATTGGGGCTTGATCAACAAACATCAACTAAAAGCAAAATCAATCTTTAGTTTCAGCTTGACCGGCATCTTTGAACTTTGTACAAACAATAAACATATAATTATAAATTTAGCATCGGTAATTGACAGGCGGAAGTAAATTCGCCAACAGCATAAAGCCCTGATCGTTGTGCGCAACTTTGGCAAAGCATACTAGTATAGACAAGATACTTAATCATTGGACGCTTGCACAGGAAAATAAAAACTATTGAGCTTTTGAAAAATCACTGGTTCTTTTTTATGTTTTTCTTAGGTGGGTTAAGTGCACCCACGTCTGTGTCGTAACCATCCTGCCGCATTACACCTTTTATTCGACCATCTTTTTCATATACAACTATATATGGGTGGATTTCTTCAATCTTCCATTGCTTATTAATAAATCTCAACCCATAATCAATGCCGTAGATATTCTGACCTTCAGAAATCTTGATGGTGCATTGAGCTAATGCGGTTCCGAATTCGCTAAGCATATAATTATCGACAGTGCTGTCAGACATACTTACAAATTCAACTCGATCCCAGTTTATATTTAACTGTTTAGCTCTTTCGTAAAATGCATCAATATTTTGGGTATTTCTATGACTAAGAAGTGGAGCTAAAGTATTTGAGTCGAATGTGGTAACACTATCCTTTTCTTTCTGATAGTCTTTCATGAGCGCATTCAGCGATTTTATCATCTCGTCTAATGAGAGCATATTTTTTTCAAGACAACCATAATCCTTGTGGCGCAAACACTGATATACCTGTTTTGAAAGTTCAGTAAAAGGTGGGATGCTGTCCTGTGCAAGAACCCTTGTGCTCAATATCATCAATATTGCTGATAAAAAAGATTTCATTTTATTCTTTGACTGTAGCAAATAATCTATCAAACTTACTTTTTATTCCATTAACCGAAAAGATTTATAATTATTAAAAAGTATGATATGCGCACAACATCAGGTTTGCCGCAATGCTGGCGGAAGGAAGAGAAATCAGAGGCAAATCATTTTTCACATTCGGCTCCGACGGATATAATTCTTTTGAGCTATTGTTGTAACTTCAGCTAAAAATAAAACCGGACTCCGGCAATCGGCGGACGGATATAAATACCAGCACAGCAGCAAACCGGTGGCGTTGTATGCAATTGTCTGTTTTGATCTAAAATAAACCAGGCATAGTAATTCTTAAGTAGAGTAAATAAGTAAGTTTCTAATCTTGCCTATACTAAAACGTTTCATTAATGTACCGTCAGCTAACAAATAGAATAAAACAATACATAAAGTTATCTAACCAAGATATTGCTGTGATTGAAACGTTGTTCGATAAAAAAACTTTGGTAAAAGGAGAGCTGTTTTTACAGGAAGGGAAAATTTGCAGGGATCTTGGCTTCATTACCAAGGGACTCGTATGCTATTATGTAACGGCTGATGGTAGCGAAGTAGTACACAACTTTGCAATGGAAAATGAATTTATTTGCAACTATGACAGCCTTATTAATAAAACTGTATCATATAAGAATATTATTGCGTTGGAACCTACCGAACTACTTTGCATATCCCTCAATAAACTGCAACAACTTTATAAAACCATCTCTAACGGAGAAAAATTTGGCAGATTACATATGGAGGACGTTTATACAGATGCCATAAAACATATCATATCTTTTTATACAGACTCACCGCAGCAGCGCTACGGCGAATTTGTACGAAATCGTAAAGAGTTGTTGCAACGTGTACCTCAATATTATATAGCTTCTTATATCGGTATCAAACCACAGTCATTAAGCCGCATAAGAAAAAGAATGCTGAAATCCTAATTTCTTAACGCAGGTGCATAAATTTTAAATTTTCTTGCAGGAAATTTGTTGTTCATTAATGTTTCATTTAAAACAGTATAATATGAGCACAAATATCCTTGATGAGAACAAAAAACTTATCGAAACGTATTTTTTTCGCGTATGGAATAATGGTCAACTTGATTTATTGGATACAATTATAGACGAAAATTACATTAATCATTCTCCCGGTGCATCAGTTACACCGCCGCCTGGTGCAGCAGGCCTTAAACCCATTGTGGCTGCCATGCGTCAAGGCTTTCCTGACCTCCACTATTCCATTAAGGACTTGGTGATAACGGAAACTCGTATTGTAGCTAGAGTCGTAATGACTGGAACTTTGCTCGGCGAATTGTGGAGCATGCAACCCAACGGCAAGAAAATTGAAGTAAACCAAATAAATATTGAGTACATAAAAGATGGCAGGATAACACAACATTGGCGATTGACTGATGAATTGAAGATGATGAAGCAACTGCATACAACAATGAATTTTGCGTCAGCGGGGGACGACGAATAAATCCTAATCTTAGTACTACTATCGGCTGCATATTCAGCTGGCGTAACACGGATGAGCTATAGAATATATTTTCAACTTTTGTATCTTTAACCGGCTTCAGTTCTGGGCAGAACGTTTTCCAAATGCCCCGCCGAACGCAAAGCCCTAACGTTAGCGGTAAGCATTGAGCGAGGCTTAAAACATTTCATTTCAATTCTATAATCAGTATGGATGTAAAACAAGCATATAATATTTGGGCAGACCAATATGACTCAAATAGCAACAAAACAAGAGACCTTGAAGCAATATCCTTAAGAGCTATTTTACCTGACATTAAATTTGATAACTGTTTAGAAATAGGATGTGGGACAGGAAAAAATACCGAGTATCTTATAACGAAAGCAAAACAAGTTACATCAGTAGACATTTCAAATGAAATGCTTGCTAAGGCAAGGCAAAAAATTAATACTGACAATGTTCAATTTATTCAAACAGACATTAAAAATGATTGGACTTTCGTAACCAAACAATACGACCTTGTAACTTTTAGCTTAGTACTTGAGCATATAGAAAACTTGAATGACATTTTTAAAAAAGCATCAAATGTAATAAGCTCAAATGGTTTTGTCTATGTAGGAGAGCTTCATCCATTTAAACAATATACAGGAACGAAAGCAAGGTTTGACACAGAAGCTGGACAACAAATCGTGACTTGTTTTAACCATAACATTTCGGACTTTACATTATCAGCAAAACAAAATAGTTTTGAAATAATTGATATTGCCGAATATTTTGACGAAAACGACAAGACGATTATTCCAAGAATTATTACATTGCTTTTAAGAAAAAAATAGAAACTCTATTACAGGCTTAAAATATGCCTACCGCGAACATTGGGTTTTGTACAAGTTGGACAGACGTAATAGCAATAGGGATTTGTAATTCTATTTTACATTTGTTCGGGCTGAGGTGCATTACTGAACTTTTGTACTTAACTTAAACTTTATATTTTCAATCAGCAGCGGTTACGGGCAGACGGAATGCTATTTTCCAACCTGTGCAAAGCCCTGCCCGTTAACGTCAACTCTAAAATGACACTTTTTAATGTTTGGGAATAGGAAAAAGCAACGCGATACTCAAGGAAAGATAATTCTTGGAATGGTTATTCTTCAAGACGAGAATTCATTTGACCCGAAAGTATTTTGCAAGGACTTTAAGGATAATTATAAAGAGTCTGTCAAAAAGCCCAGCGGCGATAGTTTGTCATTTTCACTCAACATTGACGATGAGCTTATTGTGGTTGCACATATGCCTGTCCCAATCCCACATGGCGACCTTGAAGGAACTGCAGAGTATGCTTATAATTGGGAGACAGCGTTAGAAGATCTTAAAAGTCATAAAAGCCATTTAATTGTTTCAATTATAAGCAGTGGACAAGACAAAATCAGACGTTTTAAAATATTCACCCAGGTAATTTGTTCTTTGCTTCGGACGACAAATTCTCTGGGGGTTTATGAGGGCACCCAATCTTTACTAATCCCTAAAAGTGACTACATAGACGAAGCATCGTTAATGACCGACGACTATTTGCCTCTCAATCTTTGGATTTATTTTGGTTATCGAATAACGGACAAAGGCAATGGCGGCTATACGTATGGTCTTAAAGAGTTTGGCAAAACCGAAATGGAGATTATTGACTCATCAAAAAGCATAGGAGAAATTAGTAAGTTTTTATTCAACATAACTCACTATGTTCTTGACAATGATGTAACTTTTAAAGAAGGGCAAACATGTGGGATGTCAGCAGACGAAAGAATTCCCATACACTTCTCGAAAGGTAAATATATTGAAGGGGATACATTGAAATTAGCATATTGAGATTGGTAAAGCGAAGAGCAGTCGCTAACATGTGCATGGCGCTATGCCGGCGGGATAATGGTTTATGTGTAGTTGTAATTCTATTGAACTTTAGCAAATTGGCTGTAGATAAAACAAATCTACGGCCAAGCCAACGGTAGGAATTTTATTGCCGGCACAGCCCCAATGCGGTGCCGTTGTGTGCAAACCCAGGACGAGCATTCAGTCTTCAACAACCAAAACGATAATTATGCAACGGAGAACGTTTATCAAAAATTCAACGCTGACGGCTATTAGCGTTAGTGCTTTTGGAGCATTAAGCTGGAATGGCAAAAACTTTGAAGGCGACACGCCAACAACTACTGATATTCTTGGTCCATTCTACCGACCCGGCGCACCGCTTCGAACCAATCTTAGGCTCCCGGGTTCAAAAGGAGTACAGATTGTTTTAAAAGGAAAGATTTTCAGAGAGGATGGAAAAACACCTATAAAAGATGCTTTTGTAGAAATCTGGCATTGCGATGAAAACGAAATGTATGATAACACTTCCGACGAATACAAATATCGTGGCGGACAAAAAACAAAAGCAAATGGGATGTACGAATTCAAATCTATTTTGCCCGTTCCTTATAAAGCTGTCCCCACTATCGAAACATCCTGGCGACCGGCACATATACACATGAGAGTTTCAGTACCTGATCAACAAGACTTGATCACGCAGGTCTATTTTAAAGGGGGTAAGTATGTTGACAGCGACAAATGGGCGTCAGCGCCACAAGCTGTCAACAGAATCCTCACCATGCATACGAATAATTCTGGTGAAAACGAAATTGTCTTTAATGTCGTAATGAGTAAAGAAATCCCGCTTGACAAAAAAGTCTACGACAACATCACGGGACTTTATGACGTTGGCGATAATAATTTCGTTGAATTTAGCAAAAGCGATGACCTGCTGTTTATGAAACAAAATGGACAGCTTTGGGCAAGTTTGAAATACATGGGCAATAACACATTTGAAGGTGGCATAGGTTATCCCAAGGCGACTTTCGCTCTGCAAAAAGACGATACAGTAAAAGTGGTGATAGTTGCAGATATACCAATATTAAAAACATACAACGGAATTAAATACCTGAAGTACAAGTAACAAAGTAATTACTATCAAAATTAGATAGCCTTGCACACAACAGGCGGTTTGGCTATATGGCGGCTGGACGAATATTTTCTCGGCTTTTAGTTCGCTAATCATCTTCAGTCCGGGCTCGACGAATAAAGCCGAGCTGTAGTTCGTAAAATCAACATTTGTAACTTTACCCAGCAGCGGTTCCGGGCTGGACGTTTTTAAATACCGCCACATCGCCAAGCCGTGTCCGTTGTGCGTCATACTATCATATTACCCACGAATGCTCAATAAGAATACTTTCACTAATGAAATAAAGTCCGTAACAGTAGAACAATAGTTTTTTGAAATTATCTTGTAACTATTAAACTTAAATACAATGAAAAAATTGATCGTCATATCTCTTTCGTTGCTCTTTTTCTTTTGTAGTTATTCTCAAAACGAAAAAATAGAAAAGGAAATTCGCCAAATGGAAGAAAAAAGAGTATCTGCTTTGCTTGCAAAAGATACTGCAGCTTTGCTAAAAATCTATTCTCCTGACTATGCCGTAAATCGCCCGATTGGTATACTCTCAACAAGAGATAAATCAATAGAACGTATTGTGGCTGACTCGCTAAGCTTTATCAGTTATAAATTTGAGATGGAAAAACTTATTATAAAAAACGGCTTGGCTATTACAATGGGCAACGAAACAGTACAACCAACTGGGAAAAATCGTGATGCTGGCAAGACATTAAAAAGGCGCTACACTCATATTTGGTCGAAGGAAAACGGCGAATGGATATTGATTGTAAGGCATGCTAATATACTGTGTCAATAAAAAATAATATTTCAAAATCCTATTGCGCCACTGATTGACCCAATTCGGCATAAAAAAAGCATAACCGCACAACAAACGGTTTGGCAATATGGCGACTTGGCGAACGAACAGACGTAACACGGAATATCGCCACATCGCCAAGCCCTGACGTTGGCGGTAATTCTAAAATGACTTTATGAATAGTAAGAGTTTCGGGCAAGACATGGTAAAAGCTTTCATCATAGCTTTTCTTGTTCTATTTCCTCATTTTGTGCCATTGCCATTTTATTCTTATGCTATTATTTGTTTTGCTGTTATCGTTATTTATTTACGTAGGCAAAATAAGACGTTACGGAATCTTGGACTTAAAAGCGAGAGTTTAACTACTCATTCTTTTTTCATAGGAATTTTATCAGCTTTAATTTGGATAGCATTTAATAAGTGGGTTTATCATCCATTTATAAGTCATTTTTTTGTTATTGAGCCTTATACTGAATACGATTTCATTAGAAAGAAACTATCAAACTTGATTTTTACACTTATTGCCGCCTGGATAGTAGGTGGTTTATATGAAGAAATAGTTTTTCGTGGGTTTATTCAGATAACTATTCGTGAATGGTTGACCAAATCGAGACATTCATTTTGGCTCGCCGGAGTTTTGACAAGTAGCTTGTTTGGCTTATATCATTGGCAACAAGGCATTTTTGGTATAATCGCTACCGCTCTCGGGGGATTGTTTTGGACATTTCTTCTATGGCGTTACAAAGGAAATTTATGGTATCCTATTATTTCACATGCCGTTTTTGATACGATTGCATTGATAATGATTTATTTTGGAATAACGATTTAGAGAATCTTAACGAGAACAACTACCGCCAACAAAAGTATTGCTGCAAGTGGGGCAGGACGTTGAAACATCACGATTTGCATCGCTGTACTTTAGTCAGGACTTGACGAATATCTATTTCGCTTTTAGTTGTTAACTTCAATTTTATATCATTTTTAAGCAGTTGCTCCGCGCTGGACATTATCAAATATCCCACCTGCAGCAATTCTCGGTCGTTAGCAGTTATTTTATTGGAAACGTTTAAATTAATCAGATGAAAAGTATCAATAGAAAAAAATTTATAAGCCGTTTAGGAACAGGTGTTGGGGGGAGCTTTTTTAGTACAAGTTTAATAACAGCTTTTAAAACCGCAGATAACGAGGATTGTAAAATTACTCCTGTACAGGAATTAGGACCTTATCCCGCAATGAAGTATAGGACACAACCTGACCATGATGTTGATTTGACAAAAATTGAAGGTCAGACAGGAATTGCAACCGGTCAGATTATTACAGTTTTTGGTAGAATTACCAATAAACATTGTAACCCTGTGGCATCAGCCGTAGTTGAAATATGGTCGGCGAATCATTATGGAAAGTACAGGCACGAATTCGATACCAAAGGACATGACGACCCTAATTTTCAAGGTTGGGGACAAGCGATAACAAATAAAAATGGAGAGTTTAGATTTAAGACCATTGTTCCAGGGTTATATTCAGACAGAGCACGTCATATTCATTTCAAGATTTCGAAAAGAGGTTATCATGAACTGGTAACTCAGCTATATTTTGAAGGTGAGGAAAGAAATAAAACGGATGGCCCATTAAACCAACTTACACATGAGGAACAGCAACAAATTATTAGACCATTATTGGATAAAGACGTCTATAAACAAATGGAATTTAATATTGTAATTGAAGAAGTGCTGAAAGGTGCTGTTCCTGAAAAAGTATTAAAGGATTACGTAGGTACCTATGAACTGGAGTTTAAAGGCACAATCTTAGAGAAGCTTCAATCTTATGTAGGGGGACCATATGAGGAAATTCCTTTAAAGATTGAAAACGAGGGGACACAGGTTTATATGACTTTGCCGTTTGCTCCACGAACAGAAATTATCTGGTCTCAAAAAGATGAATTTCAAGCATGGGCTTTTTTTCGTTCGTCCATACGCTTTGTGAGAGACCAATCTGGTGCAATCGCAAATCTCGAATTGCACTACGGTCTCGGAAATAATATAATAAGAGGCATAAGACAAAACAACCGCTAACAAAAGTATTTGCAAAAGCAGCGCAGGACAAAGTAACATTAGCTATGTGCAGGCATCAGCAGCAGTTCGGGCCAGAGGTTCAATTTTCAACTTTAGGGCATAACTTAGACAACATACTTTAATTGAGCATTTGTACCAGGCTGGACAACCAATGAATTTCCTGCCTTCGCAAATACTCGAACGTTGTGCGTCATTTTGTAGTGACGATTCATCAAAAAATTAACCCTCGCCGATTGTAGGAAAGATAAAATTTGATTTATTTACGAACGTTTTCGTAAAATTGTTTGTTTGGAACTTTTAAAAAAGATCTTTAAACCTTCATAAATGAAATCATCTTTCATTATAGTATTTATCACGCTATTTTTTTCCCAATTCCAGACAGCAGCGAATAAAATCCGAGAAGCCGAATTTGTTAACCTTGGTGGTATTGAGCAATGGATTACTATCCGTGGAGAAAAAGAAAGCTCGCCGCTGCTTCTTATATTGCACGGTGGTCCCGGTGATGCGCAATCATGTTTTACAGATGTTTATGCTGACTATGAAAAGAAATTTATTGTAGTGCAATGGGACCAGCGGGGATCAGGAGAAACCTTTGGTAAATACCGTGAACATACGCCCAATCTTACAATAGAGCAATTGGTAAGCGATGGAATTGAACTGGCAGAGTATTTGAAAAAACGTTTTGAGCGAAATGATTTAATTGTTTTGGGTCATTCACTTGGAACAGCGATTGCAACGGGTATGGTTATTAAACGGCCTGATCTTTTTAAAACGTATGTAGGCACCGGGCAAATTGCCAGTTGGGCTGAATCAGTACAATGGCTTTTTGAATTTATGAAAAGTAAAGCCGTTGAATCCAATGACAGTTTATTGTTAGACGAACTAAATAAAATTGGCATACCTGATCCAAAAAATGCCGATCAATTTTTTCATTTTACGAGAACCAGGAGGAAATACCTGGACGCC
Source organism: uncultured Bacteroidota bacterium (assembly GCA_963730655.1). Lineage (GTDB taxonomy): Bacteria > Bacteroidota > Bacteroidia > Chitinophagales > Chitinophagaceae > Puia. The sequence goes on along the minus strand of CAVSSI010000003.1, from coordinate 245,713 downwards.
GCCGATGCGTCATGGTTTGACACTTTGAGAAAAAAAGTTACAAGGCTTCCAAAACCTGAGTTTAATAACCTTGAAGGCGGGAGTCTTTTTTCTGGTAATGTTCTTTTGCCATATCAACTTGAAGAACGTCTCTCTACCAGTGCATTGAATTTTAAAACTCCCTATTTAGTTATACAAGGCAGTGATGACTTGTTTACACCAACTGAGCCTGTTAGGAATTACTTTGCTAAAATAGGGGCACCAAGAAAAAAACTGGTTATTATAGAAAACGCCGGACACTTCGTATTTGTAACAAACAAACAGAGATTTATCGAAGAAATTGAAAAATTCATGGAAGAGTTAAATAGCAATTGATGCTACTCAAAGGTAAAAAACGAACGCTCAACATGTGTATTCACAATAGCAGGGTTTGACCGAAGAGCAATCGGCAGCAAATCTTTACTCAGCAACATTCCTATCTTCACGTTAATAATTAAGCTGCAAATGTTATCTTCGGTAAAATATATTTAGATCAGTATTTGTCCGGACTGGACGAACAGCGAATATCCTGCCAATCGCAAATACTTTTACGTTGGCTGCACCCCGTGAGACATAGCGACTTCAAACTGCCTGCAAGAAATTTGCTTTACTTCGACATATTAACTTTGACAACTCAATACAAGAATTGATTATGACAGCAGAAATTATCACACTCCTTGCAAATCTTGCACTTGCACTATCATTTATTGTAGGACTTGTATTCGGTATTGCACAAGTTCGGGCAGCAGCCCGAGACCGCAAAGAGCGGCTCACTCTTGAAACATTGCGCAACTTTCAGACACGAGAATTTTCTGAACTCATGAATTTTGTTACTAACTCTGATGTGCCACCAACTCATGAAGAATGGCAAAAGCGTCCTCCTACCGAACAAATTATGGTTACGCAATTTGCACAACAAATGGAATCGCTGGGCATTCTTGTAGCTGAACGGTTAATAAATATTGATCTCGTGGATAAAACGATTGGTTCATTAGTAACGACTGCCTGGGATAAATACAAGATAATGATTCTTGATTCAAGACAGAACCGGCCAGACCCTTTTCTTTGTGAGTATTTTCAATGGCTCGCTGAAAAAATTGATAAACGACTGAAAGATAATCCACGAAAACCATTTTATGAGACATCATACTGACGATTAAAAGCAATGAGAGATCATCACTCGTTCAAACATTTGTGAGTACTTGCAACGACATATCTTCGTGTCCATTTGACGCCAACTCTATTTTTGAGACACTCGAAAATGCCTCAGACTTTTTTTGAAAAATGAGAACTTGGGTATTCGCCAAACAAGTCAAAGTTTGATGGGCTGAAACTAAATGCCTATAACTGGAAGGTACAACCGATGGACGTGACAGCTGTGCATTCGAGCTTTTTTGAAGACGAGAAATGTTTCAGAAAAGGGTCTGCAAAGTTTGATAATGCTTTGATCATGACAAAAATTGAGCTTGAATGGCAAAGCGTACCAGACAAATAGCCACTTGTAAATATTTAGATTATGAATTTTAAATACTATAAGACAAAAAGCTTAGTATCATTTATAATAATCTTATCAATACTTTACAGTCTCCTATCGGAGGAACTGGATAAGTTTCTACCCACAGGCTCAACATTTAAAGAAATTTGGAAATACATTGATTTATTTTCAACCGTTAGCCTGCTTTATTTCACGTTACTATTCATAGATGAATTTGGCTGGAAATGGAAATTATTTAAATGGTTGGTCAATATTCCAAATTTAAACGGGAGATATGAAGGAACACTTGAGTCCAGTTTTCAAACAAGCGGGGCAAATACAATAAAAAACTGTGCAATAGAAATAGAGCAAACAGCATCTAAAATAAGAATATTCTCTTACTATGGAGATCCCGGAAAGAACAACCAAACATCGATCGGGTATAGCCATTCAGAGGAAATAGTCAGGGAAGATGATGGATTCTTTAGTGTGTATCATATTTTTTCAGGTGAACCGGATGCCCTGCGAAGAGATCTCAATAATCATTACGGGGCCTCTTATATGAAGTTTTACCCTGACATACACGTGTTAGACGGCAGCTACTTTAATGAAAGAACAAATAAGGGGACTTTGAAAGTAACTTTTAAACAAAAAAAATTACTGGGCAGGCTAAGCCTAAATCCGTGAAAACCAGCCGTGTATTTGAATTTTTGTAAGAAAGTCGAATGATAATATCCCAAATGACCAAAAAAACATTACTCTTATTGGGATTTATTCTTGCAAAATTCCTGCTGCAATATAATTTAATCAATCCCTATTATGACTTACATCGAGACGAGTATTTGCATCTTGACCAGGCAAATCATTTAGCCTGGGGCTATTTATCAGTGCCGCCCGTCACTTCATGGATTTCGTGTATTATACAATTTTTGGGTAACTCTCTATTTTGGGTTAAGTTTTTTCCCGCATTGTTTGGAGCCCTGACAATTGTAGTAGTTTGGAAAATCATTCAGGAATTAAAAGGCAATTTATTTGCATTGATATTAGGAGCTACCTGCGTATTGCTTTCGGCTCTTTTGAGGCTAAACTTTTTGTTTCAGCCTAATTCATTAGATGTTTTGAGCTGGACAACAGTTTACTTTTTCATTATCAAATACTTTAATAGAAAAAAAACAAAATGGATTTTAATAGCTGCAGTTGCATTTGCCATTGGCTTTCTGAATAAATACAATATTGCGTTTTTGGTCGTCGGGTTTTTCCCTGCTGTTTTATTGACTGAACAACGTGAAATATTTACTGTAAAAAAACTTTACATTTCAATTTTATTATGCTTGTTACTCATTTCCCAAAATTTATTGTGGCAATACAATAATGATTTTCCGGTTTTTCATCATCTTCAAACCTTGGCATCGACTCAATTAATAAATATTAAAAGGTGGGATTTTTTTAAAGAACAAGCGTTTTATTTTGTAGGCTCATTACCTATAATTATTGCTTCGTTATATGCCTTATTATTTTATGAACCTTTTAAAAAATACAAACCTTTTTTTTGGTCATTCATTTTCACACTCATAATTTTTGCCTATTTAAGAGCTAAAAGCTATTATGCGATTGGGCTTTATCCAGTCTATATTTCTTTTGGCTCAGTTTTCCTTGGTAATATTTTAAACACAAATAGGAGAAAATATTTGCGACCTGTTTTTATTTCAATTCCGGTTTTATTTTATATTCTGTTGTTTAATGTCTTTTATTCTGTCCAAAAACCAGAAGACATTTTGAAAAAGGAAAAGGCCTATCAAAAATTAGGCTTACTGCGTTGGGAAGATGGCAAAGACCATACTTTGCCACAGGATTTTGCAGATATGCTTGGATGGAAAGAGCTGGCATTTAAAGTAGATAGTGCCTATTTAAGATTACCCAACAAAGAAAGTACAATTATTCTTTGTGACAATTATGGACAGGCAGGAGCAATAAATTTTTATACCAGCCAAAAGATAAGAGCAGTTTCATTCAGTGCGGACTACATCAATTGGTTTGATTTATCTGGAAATTATGAAAACTTAATTAGAGTTAAAGTACGAGAGCGTTCAAATACCGAGCTGGAAAAAACAGCTCCATTTTTTCAAAATTCAATCCTTGCCGCTTCGGTTACAAATAACTTAGCAAGGGAATTTGGAACTACAATCTTTGTTTTCACCGGTGCAAAGATTGACGTAAGAGAAAGAATTAAAAAAGAAATTGACCAGAAAAAAAACTACCACTAATATCAGGCTCTGTGGAATTGAGGTGGGACGGAAGTGAAAACATCGTGGCGCATGTCCAGGCGTTGCTTTCGGTTGCAGAATTCTGTCGGGCAGTTGTTCTAAACTTCGACTTTTAATTTTAAATTTAACCTGGTTCCGGGCGGACAGCTGGTCAATTTCCCAACTGCAAAAAGCCTCGAACGCTATATGCCATTTTATGATGCGAATTCAAACCCACTTTCTACTCGCTTTGCTCCTTTGTAGTTCGACGGTATTTTCACAGCGCAGCACAAATAGAGACTATTGGCTTTTGATTGCTGACACTATCAAAGACGAGTATGGCTACATAAACCAGAAAGGCGACACTGTAATTCAACTTGGCAAATATAATTTTTGTTTTACGGACACATTTAAAACTTACGCAGTTGTAGCGTATAAAAACTTTGGCTTTGTTGCAATTGACAAGCAGCAAAACGTTTTATACACTGTATTTCCGTTTGACAATGGACCTGACTACGCTTCTGATGGTCTTTTTAGAATTATAAGTAACAACAAGATTGGTTACGCTGACGAAATTACCGGGAAAATCATAATTAAACCTCAGTTTGACTGTGCCTTTCCTTTTGAAAATGGTATCGCTAGAGTTGGTTCTAATTGTGTGACACATGCAAACGGCGAACATCATTATTGGACAAGCGACAATTGGTTGTATATTGACAAAAGCGGAAGAAAGACTAATTCGCCAAATTCAAAAGATTAACAAAGAAAAAAGGCATATAACATTTGTATTGGCGCTATGCCGGCGGAGTACGGGTTATTCAATATTGGGAGTTATATTGAACTTTAGGACATTGGCCGTAGGTAAACAAAATTAGGCGTCAATGTGGCGCAGACTGAGTATAACGCAATTTTAATAACATATTTATATGGATATAAAAACTCAAATAAAAGAATACATTAATAGTCAACCCGAACCGAAGAAGAGTGAAATGCAAGAATTGCACATTCTCATTCTACAGTTGATGCCTAAATGCAAACAATGGTATTTTGACGGTAAAAATGAAGATGGTAAACAAGTAGCTCATCCAACGATTGGTTATGGAAATTACACGATAACGTACAAAGACGGAAGCACAAGAGAATTTTTCAGAATTGGATTATTGGCCAACCCGACCGGTCTAGCGATTCATATAATGGGGTTAGATGATAAAAAATACTTAATAGATAGGTACGGAAAAACTATTGGCAAAGCAAAAGTCGGTAGTTATGGTATCACGTTTAAGTCCATTAAGGAGATTAATTTAGAAATACTGAAAGAGGCAATTCACTATAGAGCAGATCTTGGAAATTAAAAACAAATAAACAAAATAAAATATAAATTATTAATCCTCATATTAACCTCAACGTCCAAGGACTGGCAAATAAATTGCTACTACAATAATTGACAGGTAAATCAGTCAGAAAATGGAATTCAGCCCAAGCAATAATGTTGTCAGGCTCTGTCTTCAGGGTATGGGCTTGGAGGAAAAAGGCGATTTTGAAGAAGCAGGTAGATTATTTGTTCAGGCCTGGAACGAAGCGACAAATGATTTTGAAAAATTTATAACAGCTCATTACGTATCCCGACATCAAAAACTTCTTACCGACAGATTAAAATGGCTCGAAACAGCTTTGCATCATGCTTTAAAAATCAATGACGACAGCGTGAGGGCAGCTTTTCCTTCTTTATATTTAAATATTGCTAAATGCTATGAGCAGTTAGGCGATCTCGACAATGCAAAAAGGAATTATGAATTAGCCGCTTCGTTTAAAAACGCTCCATCTGACAAAGGCCCTTTTTATCACGGGACAAGAGCAGATTTACAGGTAGGTGAGTTACTCACAGCAGGCTTTGGTTCTAATTACATCTCTGAACTCACAATGAATCATATTTATTTTACAGCCTTAATAAATGGTGCGGGACTTGCCGCAGCATTAGCTAAAGGTGATGGGCGTGAACGAGTGTATATTGTTGAGCCTGTGGGGGACTATGAAAATGATCCCAATGTTACAAACAAAAAATTTCCTGGTAACCCAACACGTTCATATCGCACCCAGGCACCATTGAAAATAGTTGGCGAAGTAACAGACTGGGCAAGAATAACAGCTGACGAACTTCAAAAATGGCGAGAAAAGTTGGCGAATAATAAAGGGAATATTATAAATTAATTTCCAAATGCTAAATAACACCGGACTTAAAAGCAGCGAGCCGCTGACAGGGTATTGTCAAAATCAGGGCCAAACCAGCATAAGTGAACTGCTGAAAGGGGATATTTTTTACTGTCCCATTATTCAGTTATTTTTAAATATCCCTTAAAATAACGAACGCCCATGCCTGTCAGCTATCAATTCGATCAGAAACGATTTGAAATCTTCATAGACGCCATCATTGCCATACTCCTGACCATCCTGGTGCTGGATATAAAAATACCGGAAGATAAAATCGAAAACGCGTCTACCTACGAACAGGTGAAGACGCTGACACCGATCATTGTTTCCTACCTGGCATCCTTCATGCTGATTATCGGTTTCTGGATAGATTATCATTTGCTCTTTGTAAATATCACGCATATCACCAAGCGGTTTATTCTGCTGAACATGCTGTTCATCTTTTCGATTTCCTTTGCGCCCTTTGTAACAGCTTTTGCCGGCAAACACTTCCGGGATTCCTTTGCCGTGGCATTGCTGAGCGCCACCTATTGTATCATGAATTTCTTTTTCATGCTCATCTTCTTATACGCGAAATCGAAAAACCTGACCGACCCCGCTTTCTGGAAAGCCAGCAAAGGAACCGCCTTCTATTCCGCCATCGGGGTCATCGCCATCCTGGCCGCTATTCCCCTGGCCTATGTAAACACTTTTATTTCCTTCGCCATCTTCCTGATCACTTTCGGCTGGCACCTGATGAAGAAGAGATGGTACTAAGGGAAATGTATTCTAAGGGTTCAGTATTTAGCAAACCCTGAAAAAAGTTGACAAACGTCGAATGAAACAATTTAAAAAATTACCTGAATTGCGTTTGTTAGCATTTCAAAAAGGTCTGTTTACGACTGCCCAACCTTGCTATGAGCAAATATTTATACCAAGTTATATAAAAGGACATAAGTAATAGATAAGATTAAAAGTCCTGCACATAACATTGAATTGGATATTATTATTGCAGTAGTTTGACTTACTAATTTTAATTTCAATATTTATGTTCTCAAATATTTTCGGTGGACAGACTTCACAAAAGCTTTACGACGAAGGAGTAAAATTGTATCGCAGTGGAAGTCATGAAAAAGCGGTTAACAAACTTTCAGATGCAGTCAAAAAAGAAACTGACAAATCAAACCCAGATAAAAAACTTCTTTCGAATATGCACTGCATAAGAGGTGAAGTTTATTTTTCAGTTGGTGTAGCTATTCTTTCCCAATCAGACTTTGTTTATGCTTTACAATATAATCCAGATAATTCGAGTGCCTTGAACAATTTAGGCATTTGGCATTCAACTGAACGTTTTATTACTCCAGACTATAAAAAATCATTTGAGTACTTTGACAAAGCAATAGCTATTCGACCAGATCGTAAAGACATACAAATGAACAAGGCTATAGTGAAAATTAAATCAGGTGACAAGACTGGTTGTGACGATTTACGAAAATTTTGCGATGAAGATTATCCAGACGCCAAATCAGCTTTACAAGAATTTTGCAAGTAGTCTAACCGGACAAAACTACAGGCAACAAATGTGGTTTGGCAAAAAACTGGCAAACCCAACGCAGCATCAACTTTTGTTTCATTATTCAGCTTTAGTTCTCAGCGCGGGACATTTTAAATTTGGCAACAGAAATAACAATGAACTTTAATTATAAATTTAGCAGCGGCTCCAGGCTGACAGGTATGCTAATATCAGTTCTTCGCCAAACCCTGAACGTCAGGTGTAACCATTTAAGAGCATCACATATGTCAAAAGGCCTTCTCTTATTTCTGATAATATTACTTTTAAATTCATGTATTTCTCCAAATAATGATAATGAACAAATAAAAAAATGCTTCGCTAAATATAAATCAGCTATTCTTACTAAAGACGGGAAAAATGGTGTTGATTGTGTGGATTCAGCCACTATCAATTTTTATTCTGCAACTCTCAATAAAATAATAAAATTCGATAGTCTTCAAATTGAAAATGAATCAACTATTGATAAATATACAATTTTAAAAGTTAGGCAAAATTTACCTGAAGATTCAATCATGCAAATGGATGGCAAAACCCTTCTACAATCTTTAATGAGTAAGGGACTTGCTGGAAATTTAAACATTGCAAAATACGAACTTGGTAATATAAAGATTTATAACGATTCTGCTATAACAGAAAGAATAATAGAAGGGAAACGATCTTCATTTACTTTTCGTTTTAATAAAGAAAATAGTATTTGGAAAATAAGCATATTTTCCGCTCGGGAGCATGAAACGTATAATTGGGGCATAAAGCAAGCTATTCTAAAGAGCAAATTATCTGAAGACGCCTACATTCAAAATTATATTGAAACAACTTCTGTGTCAAAACTAGAAATAAATATTTGGCATCCTTTGAAAACAAAGTAAAAATGGTTATAACAAAATGTCTACAGCTAACAAAAAGTTTTATGCTATTGGGGCTTGACCAACAAACATCAGCTAAAAGCAAAGCCAGTCTTCAGTTTCGGCTTGACCAGCATCTTTGAACTTTTGTACAAACAATGAACATTTAATTATAAATTTAGCAGCGGTTGTGGGCAGACGGAAGTAAATATCCCAACAGCATAAAGCCCTGTACGTTGTGCGTCATGCAGTCGAACATTCTAATAACTTAACGGATAAAAAAAATGCTTGATAATGCAAACGAAGGACATTTAGATATTCCGATAAATATTAAATCGGAAAAACTTTCTGACGACATTACTCCTACTGTTGATACAAAGACAATTAACCCAAATCAAGAATCAGAAAATATGGAAGTACACAAACATCCACACCATGTAACACATAAAAAGAAATGGAAGGAGTATTTACTGGAGTTTTTGATGCTATTTCTTGCAGTATTTCTTGGTTTTTTGGCTGAGTATCAATTGGAACATGTAATAGAGAAACAAAGAGCAAAGGATTATGCCCTGTCACTTCACAGAGATTTGGTAACTGATACGGCTGTTTTCAACAGAAACATTGAATGGTTGAAAATCTGTGCAAAAAAAATTGATACTTTAGTCGGCATACTCAGTAATACAAAAGAAGCTCAAAAAAGAATTTCATCTATATACAATTTAAGTGAATATGCTTTTATTTTGCCAATTTCAACACCCACTGAATCAACACTTCAGCAGTTATTGAATTCCGGGTCACTTCGTTATTTGAAAGACAATTTACTTGTTGATTCGATAAAAATCTATAACAATAGCATACAAATATTCAAAAATTTTTCTGTCATTGCGGCAAGTTTTAACAACGAATTCAGGAAAAACCAACTCCAGATTATAGAAATCAATCCGGTGATTAAGTTTTTGGAAGAGGATGGTTTAATTTCCGGTAATAAAATCGAAAATATCAGTGATACCACTTTTTTCAGTCACAGACAATTGTTAACCAGTGAACCTTTACGGCTTAAAGAATATGCAAACTGGTGTGCTTTAAAAAATTTTTATTTAGCAAATACGATCATCTTCTATAAAAATTTGAATCTACAGGCAACTGACCTATTACAACTGCTTAATAAACAATACCACATCGAATAGTTCATAAAAGCACGAACGCACAACATTGGGTTTTGAGTAAGCAGGGCTGGATATTCAAACTTCGGCTGTTTGCATCGCTGTTCTTTGGTTCGGGCTGGACGGAATTCTGTTGGGCAATATTAGTAAACATCGCCTTTAAATTATAAATTTAGTTTCAGTTCCAGGCGGACAGTTGGTCAATTCCCCAACTGTACAAACCCTCGAGCGTTGTCTGCATACTGACGGTTTCCTTAGAGTAAATAGTTGGAAATGATAAATCGCAAACTGACAATTTTTAGAGTTGTATTATTTTGCCTGCTATGTGCAATCATTCTTGCGACAATTTCTGGGTTGACCAAGAACCTTCTGACAGAATGGAAACAGCATTTGTTACTTGTCATTACAATTATTATTACATTTAGTTTGACAATAGTATTTACGAAGTGGGAAAAGCTCCAATTGAAAAAAGTTGGGGTAGTTCCCAACCAAATGACTTTTTGGAGAGTATCTATCGGTTTTGGGATAGGATTATTTATGACCTTACTTCAACCTGCGTTTGTTTTATTACTGGGACATTATAAAATAGCTGTGAGCCCCTCTATTTCTTTCTACACAGTAATATTTTACTTGACGCTTTATATTTTAGTAGCCATTCGTGAAGAACTAGCATTTCGTGGTTACCCACTGTTTAGTTTAAATTACGGTTTTGGATTGTGGACATCTCAACTAATTATCCTTGTGATATTTTCATTGGAGCATATGGCAGGTGGCATGACGTGGGTACAAGCATTTTTAGGTGCAGGGACGGGAGGATTGTTATTTGGGTTTGCAGCACTAAAGACAAAGGGAATTGCTTTACCTATTGGACTTCATACCGCATGGAATTTTGGACAATGGTGTTTGGGCTTTAAAAAAGAGACGGGCTTATTACATGGCATTACGGAAAAAGGTTTTGAAAATGTTGTAGAGCGAAACGCATGGATTAGCTATTTATTAATCATGACAATTGCTATAGCAGTGTTTTATTTTTATAATCCAAAACATACGTCGACAACGGCAGCATAATGAGAATGCACTGCACACAAAAAAAGTATTTGCAAAAGCTTGACAGACGGGATTCTTTTGAGCATTTGTTATTAACTTCATCATATGTGATTTTATTCGGCTCTGGTGTAGCCTGACAGCTGTAAAATGCCAGCACAGCAGCAAGTCAGCGGCGTTGACTTTTATTATTATGAACATACAAGAAACAATAAAACTGCCTAATGAGGACTTTATTTTGTTAAACGCATGCGACGGACATTTATCTTACTGGTAATTCCTTTATTTTTTGTTATGTCATGCGGGCATGATGAGAAAGAAACTTCTGCTTATAATTTAGTAAGATTGATAGGAACTGAATTTAGTTACGAGATGCCGGATACCATTCCAGCCGGATATAATCTAATACGATTAATCAACTCTGGTAAAGTTTGGCATGAAGCTGTTTTATTTAGATTTGTCAGCGATACTTTTTCGATTCAACGATATATTGACAGCGTAAAAAGGGGAATAGATTTTCCGTCTTTTGCTATTGACGTTGGTGGTCCGGGTATGACAGTGGCAAAAGATTCAAACGAAGTACTCCTGAATTTGGAGCCGGGCAAATATGGCATTATTTGTACCATCGACAACCACTTAATGGCAGGTATGCGCAAAGAGTTTTACGTGGTTAATAAGAGCCCAACCTACAATGAGCCACCAAAAGAAGATGATGTTTTAATCCTGACCGATACAGCATACACGTTTTTAAAACCACTTACCGCGGGAGAGCATTTAATTAAAATTATTAACCGGGGTCACCAATATCACGAAGTGGACTTTATCAGACTAAATCCAGGCAAAACAAAAGTCGATTACATAAATTGGTTTCACGACAGAAGCAAAGATCCTTCCGGTGTTCCCGTTGGCGGGTCATTGGATTTTTCACCGGGTGGCCAGGTTTGGTTGCCGATAAACCTTAAAAAAGGAGATTATTATTTAAGTTGCATGATTCCAGATATTAGTACAGGGAAAGCACATTTAGATATTGGAACAAATGGTGACTTTACCGTCAAATGAGATAGATTTTATTGAAAATGCGGCCGTCATTGTATAAAACATAATTCCGGTTAGTTACGCTATTGCATAACGTGATAAATTGAAAATGATTTTATAAATGGGACAATGAAACTTCTTTTAACTTCTTCGGGTATTAGTAACAAAAGCATTCACAATGCATTGGTTGAACTCTTGGGTAAACCGATTGCCGAAGCAAACGCCCTTTTCGTTCCGACAGGCGTATACCCGTTTCGGGGCGGTCAGTATTACGCCTGGAATCCCATCGGCGGAGAGGCCGCACCACGCATGTGCCAATTGGGCTGGAAGTCCGTGGGAATACTGGAGTTGAGCGTACTCCCCAGCATCGATAGGGACAAGTGGCTACCAACCCTCGCGGAAGCGGACGCCCTGCTCGTCTGGGGCGGCGACCCTCTTTTTCTCAGCTATTGGATGCAGAAATCGGGGCTTACCGATCTCTTGCCCTCCTTACCTGGCGACTTGGTGTACGTGGGCGTCAGCGCCGGTAGCATAGCCGTTGCTTCCATCTTCGCTGAGACCTACAACGCAGACCGATCCTGCGCTGGCAGCCCGTTGACATCTGAGGAAATCGTTTTTTCCTCGGCCAAAGGTGAAACCCGCCTGACTCTCCTTACCGCAAACGGGATGGGTCTAACCAGATTTCGCTGTGATTCCGCACTTTGAGCATAAGGACCACCTGGAAGCATCGTCGACCAACGCAGAAAAGTGGGCCTCCAGGCTCCCCGTCCCTGTTTACGCAATTGACGATGAGACTGCCATTATAGTTAAAGATGGTTCTGTCGAAGTCGTCTCTGAGGGACAGTGGAAGTTGTTTACTCCAGACAAAACAACGAATCGCTGACACGGGTTTTATGCAAATTGGTCTCTACATTATAAAATCGGCTAAGCTTTAATCGACATCCTGCATATTTTGAAAGACAAGCAGACAATACCAACCTTTTTTGCAAAGCAATCTGATTTTAGAAAGTGGTTACAAAAAAATCATAAAAAGAAAACTGAGTTATTGGTAGGCTTTTATAAGGTTGGTAGTGGAAAACCCAGTATGACCTGGTCTCAATCGGTTGACGAAGCTCTTTGTTTTGGATGGATTGACGGCGTTAGAAAATCCATAGACAAAGACAGTTATCAAATTCGCTTTACACAACGAAAGTCAACGAGTATATGGAGTGCAATTAATATCAAAAAAATTGAAGAATTAACAAGGCAAGGGCTTATGCAACCAGCGGGACTTGCGAGTTTTGAAAAAAGAACAGAAAGTAAGTCTAAGATATATTCTTACGAAAAAGAGGAAGTAGAATTAACTCCGAATTTTAAAAAACAATTTAAAGCAAACAAAAATGCCTGGGACTACTTTCAGTCCCTGGCACCTTCATACAGAAAGGTATCAGCACATTGGGTAATGAGTGCAAAGCAAGAGACGACCCAAATAAAACGATTAAATCAACTTATCTCAGACAGTGCTGCAGGAACGAACCAGTGGAAAGACAATAAGTACAAGAAATGACATCTAATAACAACGAATCGCTAACAGACGGTTTTGTGCAAACGGGGCAGTCGGATGAATAATCGGATGTAAATCTTTACTGTACTGCATCCGGGCTTGACGAAATCATTTTGAACATTAGTTGTTAACTTGTACTTTATTTTTTTACCGGGTTTCAGTTCCGGGCTGGACAAACAACAATTCACCGCCTGCGCAAAGCCGTGAAGGTTAGCGGATATTTTTGGGGAATACGCTATGGAAGAAATTACTATATACAAAGATGAATTTTGCATTTCAACTAACAAGGAAAAGCTAGACGTTGATGCAATTCATGATTTTTTATCTACCAAAGCATATTGGTGTTTGAATATTCCAAGAGACAAGGTACAAGCCTCGATACATAATTCATTATGTTTTGGAGTTTATGAAGATAAGAAGCAAATTGGGTTTGCAAGGGTAGTTACTGACTTTGCAACAATTGCATATTTGGGTGATGTATATGTTTTAGAAGAATACAGAGGGTTAGGGCTTTCTAAGTGGTTGATGGAAATCGTAATGAATCATCAGAATCTGCAGGGATTAAGAAGGTGGATATTACTCACAGGTGACGCACACGAATTATATCGGAAATTTGGATGGATGGATATTGCGGACTCAACCAAATGGATGGAGCTTCACAATAAAAATGTCTATTCAAAATAGTAAGCCCGGACGTTAGCGATAAGTGTATCGGACATCCTGCACAAATCAACATCAGTGAATACAACTAACAAAATTGAAATGATTTTTGAACCAGGTTTTCCTACTACTTTACATCAGGACACAGCAGATTTGGTAAAAGACTACTTTTTGACAATTCCATATGTAGATACTATCCTGGTTGTGAATTCTTGCGCAAGGGGACAAGCGGTGCCTGAGAGCGACCTTGACTTTGCAATATTGGTAAACCCTGACACGACACAAGCCGAAATAAAAGAAATTGAAACCGCCTGGTTAAAGTATTCATCTTCTCAGCCGACAATTTTAAGATATAAAGAATCAAGGCAATTTGCTCATTTGCATTTAGATATCATTGATGGAATTTATACACCGAAAATTATGGAAAATGGCGAACCGATTGACTATTTTGAATTGGAAATAGGAAATCAAATTTGTTATTCAGCGGCAATGGGCAATGCAGGCCCTTATTTTCAGGAGTTACAAAATAAATGGGTACCATATTACGAAGAAGAACTTCGATTGCAACGCTTTGCTATGGCACGAAACGCCTGTGATTACGATTTAAACCATATTCCGTTTTTCGTTAACCGTGGCTTGTATTTTCAGGCGTTTGACATTTTATGCAAAGCATTTCAGGAATATTTGCAGACACTTTTTATCGCTAATAAGACTTATCCGATTGCTTACAATAAGTGGATTAAAGAGCAGGTTGCAAAATGGTTAAACAAACCGGATTTGTATCCCAAACTTTCACCAATTCTATCAGTAAGTAATATAGAAAGCAATGAGATTAACGACAAAGCGGAAATGCTTCGTGGACTTTTAAACGATTTATAATTGTAAAGCAACAAAAACACCAGCCGCAAACACGGGTTTTATGCCAAAAGTATAAAGCCCTGGTCATTGGTTGCGATACTTCGGCAACTCCCTATGAATAAAAGAATATTATTTTTCAATATTGCATTTTACTTTATCACTTTTGTCTTCTATTATCTAGGCAAACAAGATCCGAGTAGTTCTTTGGGCTACGGTTTCTTTATGATCGGCTTTTGGACTGTCGCCTTGTTGACACTTATTTTATTGCTAGCAAAGAAGGTAATTCAACCCAAGACTATTCTTGATAAAATAGGTATAATTACGGCGACTCCAGTTCTGTGTGTTATTGCAGTTGGAACTATTATGACATTTAATAACACAGCAGAATCAGAATGGTATTACGAAAAAGACCAACGTCGATATAAAGTGATCAAATTCAACTACAGTGGGACAGAGAATCTTAAGAAAATTGAATACTATAAAAGCGTGGATACTGTAAACTCTAAAGACCCTTTCGATAATATTGACAAATGGGTAAGAGATAGCTCGTGGGTTTATTTTTCCAAAATAGGCGACACAGTAAAAATCGTTAAATACAAGGACGACAAACAGATAAAGTAGTATAGCAGAAGGGAGTAACAGGTTATCTGCATTGAAAAAACTATTTAACTTTAGTACATAGGCCGTGGTTAAAGAAAATCTACGACCAAGACAGCACTAGAATTTTATTTACGGCACAGCCCAAATACACTCATGTTGTAGTTTACTTTGGGCAAGATTTGGATGCAAATAAATATTGACGATATTTTAAGGAAAAATGAAAAAATTCAAATCAGAGATCACGGGACATTTGGACATATTTATTGCTGACAATGAAGACGAATTTGATGGTCAAATATCAAAATGGCAAGACATATTAATTCACGGAGACAAAGAAGGACTAAGATCTTTTGCAAGACTGTTGATAAGAATTGCTGATTTGAACCAAGACGAAATAGACCACCTTCCAATTGGAGCAAGAGAACATATTCATTTACGACCTAACCTTGACATAAGTAAAAGCTCAGTGGAAGTAATTGTTGGAAGAATAGATGCGAAGGGAACTGGTGTATTTTATGACCGATACATTGCAAAGGAGAACAAGAATAAGAAGTAACTTACTTGACAGACTATCTATTTTTAAACCTTATTTAACCGGATAATTTTAAAAAAGTGAACACAAAATTATTAATGACATCAAGTGCTGTTATTTTAGGAGCGACAGGAATACTTTTGACTTTTATGCCTCAGGAAGTTGCTAACTTTTGTCACTTGACAGAATCAACAACTATCCAGTTTCAGATTTTAGGAGCACTTTATTTTGGATTTGCAATGTTAAACTGGACAGCAAAAGCAAACTTAATAGGAGGAATTTATAGCAGACCAGTTTGTATTGGAAACTTTGCACATTTTCTAGTTGGTGGAATTGCTTTGACTAAGTTAGTATTACTCAGGAATTTTGAAAACAGCATCTTGATTTTTGCTATTTTATATCTCATATTTGCGATACTTTTTGGTTATGTATTTTTCAATAACCCGGGTTCAATTAAAAAAATAGTTTGATACTGGTTATATCTCACCGGTGAAGAAAGGAAAGATACATCCGCAGAAATTTCCAAATTAAAAGCGCAAGGTAGCGGCGATATGTATGTTTTTGGCAGTGCTAATCTTTTCCAGACATTTATTATCGACAATCTATTTGACGAATACAGGATTGGAGTTGCACCTATTATCGCTGGCAGTGGGAGGCCGTTGTTTCAAAAGGGTATTACTCCAAGGCCATTAACACTTGTTTCCTCACAAAAACTTTCAACTGACGGGCTTATCATGACATTCAAACCAAAATAAATAGAATATTCATTTGTAACGAAAAACAAGAACTATAGCCCGCCTTGTCTCCTTGATGAATTATGTTCGGCATACCACCGCTATGCGGCGACCGATTAAAACTTGGATTTTGTTGGATTTATATTCAATTTTATAACTTAGTTCTGTAGCTGATAGGATGAATTACAGTAGCCTGCTGGCGGCAAGCCGTACCGTTGGTGGCAAATTTATGATCCCTGACTTAAACAAACGAATGAAATGACGACCGCATCTCCTATTCAACAGAACGAAAGAGTGGTTATTGTTGATATTATAAGAGGGTTTACGCTTGTCGGAGTATTGATTGCAAACTTTACCAGTTACAATTACCAAAACCTTCCTTCAGAAGTATTTAAATCAATTTCTTCCCCTTTTGATATTGCATTGAAAAACTTCAACACTGTTTTTTTTGAGTGGAAGTTTTATTTCACGTTCGGCATATTGTTTGGCTATGGATTTGGTTTAATACTTAGCAGTCTTGAAAAGAAAAATATTAATTCTAACTATTTTTTTATCAGACGAATGTTCTGGCTTTTTATGATTGGTGTTATCCATACTCTTTTTTGGTGGGGAGATGTTTTGCACCTGTATGCTGTAAGCGGCGTTTTACTTTTAGCATTTAGAAAACTTTCTACTCCCAAGATCCTGATCTGTTCGCTGCTTTTTATGTTCATTATTCCTCCTGTTGTTTCATTTTTGTTTCGAAATGAGAACGCCGATTTTACAGATGAAAATTTAAAAATGCTATATAATCAATACGTCAATGGCAATATCATTGAGGTTTTTAAAGCGAATATCAATTTGTATTACAAAACCTGGATTTTAAATCCCGGCAAAGGCGAGTTGCGTGAGATTATTGATATCACTGGCAGATTTCTTTTTGGATATTATTTAGTCAGGATAAGATTGTTTGAATCTATTGAAAATAAAAAATCGCTCTTCAAAAATATTTTGTTTATTACGGCACCTCTTATGGTTGCTTATTTTATTATTCGATGGTTATCGTTGCAAGGCGTGGTTAGAACCGATCAGAATTACTGGGATCCATTGATGAAACTGGGTATATTGTCTACCGCCTGCTTCTATGCAAGTTTGCTTGTCGTTTTATTCATAACGTTCGGTAGAACGAAATTCTTCGCAGCGCTGCAATCATTGGGAAAGATGACGCTAACAAATTACCTTTTGGTTTCTGCTATATTAGTTACACTTCTTTATGGAATTGGCTTCGGACAGTTAGGAATAATGCCCATGCATACAGCATGGATTTGTGCATTCGTATGGCTCATAGTCGAAATTGTATTCAGCACTTTTTGGCTGAATAGATTCAGATTCGGTCCCATTGAATGGATATGGCGGCAACTTGCTTACAACAAAAGAATTCAATTAAAAAAATAGGATATCAGTTAAGTCCGGCAAAACTGCCACAACTGTCCCGGCATGATGTTGCTGACAGCGGAACAGCTGAAGCGAAGCCAGTCGTCAGTTTGAACTTAACAAAGATCCTTGGTTTTGGCAAAAACAATGAAACTTTGTTTATAAATTTAACAACGGTAATGGACAGATGGAAGCAAATATTCCAACACCATTAAGCCCTTATGTTGGCGGTAATGCAAAAACATTACGATTATGGTTTACAATATTCTAAATGGAGATTCTCTTGCATATAGTTTTCCGGACTCCGGTATCGAAGGAGATATAATCATTGTCAGAGAAGCTCTTATAGATGGAAATTTATCAGGAGGCAGTCTGCATGACTTTTGGCGATCAAGAGCTAATTACTTAGGATTGACTGAAACGGAATATCATTACGACGTTGTAAAGGAATTTGAGAAACTAATAAATGCTCCTGATAATTCTGAGTTTAACCTTTGGTTTGAGTATGATTTGTTTTGCCAGGTTAATATGTGGTTCGTTATTTCAATTATCAACAGTTTACCAATAAAGAAAAAGGTTTACGCTATTTACAGTTCCCACTTAAACAGAACCAGTAAACAGTTTTGGAATGGGTTTGGATTGGTAAATTCTGATGACCTTGTATTTTGTTTTGCTAACAGAACTCATTTAAATTCTGATGACCTTCAATTGGGACAAGACTTATGGACTGCATATAAAAGCAGTAATTTTGAAGAGTTAATTCGTCTTGCAAAGAATCAAACACCCATTTTCCCATATCTGCAGGAAGTGGTTAAAGCTCATGTTGACCGGTTTCCGAAGGACGGGACTAAGGGAAGACCTGAAAGAGCTCTCGAAGACATTACAGAAAATGTTTCTACAGAATTTGGTGAAGTATTTAAGGAATTTTGGAACAGGGAGAGTATTTATGGTTTTGGCGACGTTCAATTGAAATATCTTTATGACAAGGTGATGAATAAGCGCTAAATCTGCGCCCAGATCAGTAGGAACCTGGATAAAGGGTAGCGACTTGTTGAAAAAAATGGAATCAGAAATAACACTTCAAATCATTCTAATCAAGCCTACGCCGGAGGTAGTTTTTGGCTTGCAAAAAGGATCTGGTAATAATTACGAAACAGTTCAGAAGCAAATTCCTCTATCCAACGATTTATCTTTTGAGTTAACGATTAAGGTAAAAGGGGATAAATCAAAAGAAAAAAACCCCAAATTTTCGGGCAGTTTTGTTCAAGGTCCCTCGGATAATAAGTTTGTGTATATCGATATTGGTACATGCGCAGGACAATCTGGTACAAATTGGTCGAGACGGCTCAAAATTCCTTTAACAGGGATTACCTGGGAGGATATTGATTCATTATCTGGAAATTCAATGCTGCAGACTATTGTTCCTGGAACTGGTAAGGATGGAGGGCCAAACTGTGCAACAGTAAAACCATTTGGAGGTTGGCATTTTAAACACCCGTTGTCATCAAAATAGTTTTACAGGAGTCTCTATTTATATCCTTGGCTTAAAAGATAAGACATACTTAGCCCGGACCCATGGAACAAAACCAGGCAAAGCAAGTGTAACCGGGTATTGCATTAAATTCAAAACACTTATAAACCCTGGACATTATGTGCCATTAAAGCATTCCCAATGACAAAATCTGTATTGACAATCATCTTGCTGTTGTCCTCCTTTTTTATAAGTTGCGGACAAAGACAATCATCTAAACAAGATCAAAACGGAATTAAAACTGAAAGGCTGAATACTGAATATGCCTATGAAAAACTAACACTTAAAACAGGCAAAGGGCCTGGAAGTGTTGAAATAGCAGATTTCAACAAAGACAGCAAACCAGATATTATTGTTGCAAATTCTGACGAAAACAGTGCATCTATTTATTTTAACGAGACGGCTGGTAAGTTTTCAATAGCTAACAGTTCCCCTTTCCCGGTCGACTCTTTTCCAAATGATATTACAATTGCCGACTTTAACAATGACAACAATATGGATTTGGCAATAGCCAACAATGAAACAAAACATTTGAGTGTACTTTTAGGAAACGGAAAAGGGGATTTTAAATTTTCGCCTTACTCACCATTCAGGTTAAGAGTTAAACCGCACACGCATAGTGTGGCAGCCGCAGATTTTAATAATGATGGCAATGTTGACTTGCTTACAGAAAGTTGGGGAGTAGATAGTGTGCTGATTATATTTGGAAATGGGAAAGGCGATTTTGCCTCGGCAAAATATTTTAAAGTTGGGAAAAGACCTTATCAAAGAGTAAGAACAGCGGATTTAAATAAGGACAACTTTCCCGATATTATCACCACCAATCTTGAAGGAAATAATTGCACTGTTTTATTGTGTGATGGTAAGGGAAATTTCAGAGAAGCAAATGGTTCTCCTTTCCCCTGTGGCGATGCACCATTTGGTGTAGCGGTTGGTGATGTAAGTGGTGATGGCAACAATGACATTGTGATTGTTGATGCACCCACAATAACAGCTGAAAGCCGGGGCAAAGATGGATTGTTTATTTTAATAGGTGATGGTAAGGGGGATTTTTCAGCGTTAAAAGGTTCTCCCTTTGGAACTGGTAAAAGCCCAAGCCGCCTGGCAATTGGTGATATTGATGGAAATGGTATTGCTGATATTGCTGCATCTAATTACAATGATAAAAGTATTTCGGTTTATTTTATGGATAAAAACGGAGTTATGTCAAGTATAGTCATTAAAGTTGGAAACCACCCTGATGGTATTGCAATAAAAGACTTGAATGGTGACGGTAAAGGAGATATTGTTGTAAGTAACTATGATGATGCTACGATAAATATTTTATTAAGTAAATAGTCTTGTATACCTCTACAAAGGGCCATGCTTCATAAAATATTATCCCGTACTAGTAGAAAATAAATACTCCCTTGACTAAGGGTTTATGTGTAGTGATAATTCTATTGAACTTTTGTATATTGGCCGTAGGTTAGCCACTAGACCCCAAAAACAATCGCATGGAAGAAAACATCTTACCAATCCAACCAGATTTTAAATTATATAAGGACAGGGCAATTTATATTGGCACATTTATAGGAGGGCCATTAGTAGCCGGATATTTAGCTGCTGATAATTTTAAACAACTTGGACAAGCCGACAAGTTTAGGATGACTTGGATAATTGCGATTTGTGCGACAATAATAATTTTAGGAGGCGTATTTCTTATTCCAAATATGGAGAAAGTTCCAAACTTTTTAATTCCTGTAATTTACACAGTAATTACGCAAAAATTAGTGCAAAAATATCAGGGTGCATCTATCAAAACACATATTGAAATGGGTGGACAAACATTTTCAACCTGGAGAGCCGTATGGATTGGGCTTGTCGGATTTCTGATTTTAGGTGCAGTTATTTTTGCGATTGTTCTATTGACAGATAAAGAAGTCCTTCAATAAAAAACCCCGGCCAACAATACCTAAGGTTATATAATCAGCCGTAGAATTATTATATTGAGAAGGAATTCTTTAAGCGGCCTTGCTCAGGCTGGGCATTTTTCAAAAACCAGCACATCGCAAAGCCCTGAACGTTGATGTTCATTATAAAGCGGCACACCTCAACAGTTGACAAGGGATGGAGCAATACGAGAAAATATACTTATACCAACGAATAGTTCGGGCAAAACTATTTATTGACAAGCACTTTGCTGACAAAATAGACCTTAACAACATATCCGGCCAGGCTCATTTTTCAAAATTTCATTTTATCCGGCTGTTTAAATCAATTTACGGAAAGACACCAAACAATTATCTGATAAAAATCAGGATGGACAACGCTAAAAAATTATTAGCGAAAGGACATTCTGTATTAGAAACAAGCATAATGGTCGGTTTTGACAGCCCCACTTCTTTTGCCGCGATGTTTAAAAAAATTTCCGGACAAACACCTTCGCATGTTTCAAAAAGAACAGGAAATAAGGAAGAATGCAATACAGGCAAATCCTTTACTCTTTGTACCTAATTGCTTTTCAGAAACACATGGTTGGGTAAAATAGCAATTTTGAAGAGGTAAAAAGAGCCTATAAATCCCAATTTTACAAAAACTTTTAAGATGATAACAAAAATGACTCATACCTGCATTTATGTTCTTAATCAGGACAGTGCATACAATTTCTATGTAAACATACTTGGATTTAAGGTTCACACGGATGCACCCATGGGCGAAGGGGCAAGATGGCTAACTGTAACACCCCCGGAACAACCTGAGTTGGAAATAACGCTTTTTTTGGTTGCTGAAGGTGCAATGTTTGACAAAGAAACGGTACAGACAATGACAACATTAATCAGGAAAGGGACTTTCGGAGCTGCAGTTTTTACCTGCAAGGACCTGATTGCTACATATGAGGAATTGAAATCAAAGGGCGTGGTTTTTAAAAAGCCGCCAACAAAAGAATTTTATGGCTTTGAGGCTTTATTAATTGATGACTCAGGAAATTGGTTTTCATTGGGACAAATAAATTCTTAACAATGAAAACCGTATTTGACAACAGCTCAAGAGAGGAATTGTTTATAAGGATAAATTCGCTCAAAGAAAATTGCAATGCTCAATGGGGGAAAATGAATGTTTACCAGATGATGAAACATTGCACCAAATGGGACGATATGATGTTGGGAAAAATACGGGTAAAACAAATGTTTCTCGGAAGAATATTTGGAAAATTAGCTCTGAAGAACGTTTTAAAAAATGATAATCCTTTGGACAGAAACTCGCCATCCGCACCTGAATTGATAATTAAAGAAAAAGCAGGTGATTTTGCTTTTCAGAAGACTGAATGGATTAAAAGAATCTGTGATTACGAGTATTTTGACAACCATAATTTTGTTCATCCATTTTTTGGTGCGATGACCAAAGAGCAGGTTGGACAATTTGTTTACAAACATCACGACCATCACTTGAGGCAATTTGGGTTATGAGAAGCAACGAATCGCCAACAACAGTATTTGCAAAAACATGTCTGGCGGAAGATTAATCACTAAAGCCACTGCTGTACGATACTCAACCTGGGCGGTATCTTAGTCGCCCGATTTAGTTAACTTGTACTTTTAATTATTTATTCGAGATTTCAGGACTTAACAAACAGCGGTTTTAAGATTTGCAAATACCTGGTTGTGAAACCTTACTTACATGACCTTTTACTGAGAATGCAGGACGATTCTTACAGGCCTGATCAGCAAAAAATTGAAGGTGTATGGGAGAGTGAAAAAACTGTTCGTTCTCAGGCGTATAATGAAGCAAGAATGCTGGACGACTCGTCTCTGCTGGAAAACTTATATGAACTTATAGAAAAAGCCGACGAGGACGAGAAAAGGCGGCATGCACTTTTTATTGTTGGATTCATAGCAAAAAATACAACGGATATTTTTGCCACTGAATTTCTTCTTAAACGTTTGCAGAAAGAGAAGAGGACTCATACTATTATTTTAATTTTAGACAGGCTGGCTGAACTGTTCAAACCGGATTATTTTGACCTTACTGTAATTAAAAATTTAATTGATAAAAAAGGATTGCTGATTCGTCGCAGTGCTTATTATGCATTAACAAACTCTGCACATGGAATGGAAGATTACTTATTAAATAAATTGGCTGACACACACATGGTAGATGATTTGGAAGGTATTATTGGAGCACTAGGTTACATTGGTACAAAAAAATCGATTATTATATTAAAACCATTTATGAAAAGCAGAAAGTTTGCAATTAAGCATGCCGTTCAAAATTGCCTTCCGACAATAATGGTCCGTGAAGGTTTTCCAATAACAGAGATCTGCAGGACTACAAAAGTATCGACCGATTTTGTAAAGTACAAACTCGAAAATATATCAAGACTGTCCCGACCAGCATAACCAGCACTACGAAAAGCAAAAGTTTTGCATCACATTCCCATCCGGTTATTATATTTGTTAAAACGATTACCGATGAATAGAATGACGGTTTACACGCTTGTCTGGTCCACGGCTATTTTAATTTGTATGCAGGCGGCCGCTCAGAAACTGCCCGTACGCTGGGATGAAATAACAGCTGCTGACTGGAATAATGCTTTAAATAGAAGCAATAAAACCTGTATTCTGCCTATTGGTATATTGGAGAAACATGGTCCGCATGTACCTGTGGGAAGCGATCTGATCCGTGTGCGTGAGTATGCTTTACGTGCTACGCAAAGAGAATACGCCGTTGTATTTCCTGATTATTTTTATGGACAGATAAATGAAGCCAGGCACCAGCCTGGCGTATTTGCTTTGCCCGAAAGAGTGGTGTGGGACCTGCTGGAAAATACCTGCGATGAAATTGCGAGGAATGGATTTAATAAAATTATCATTGTAAATGGTCACGGTGGAAACCCTGAGCTGATTGAATATTTTATTCAAACAAGGCTTGAAAAAGAAAGAAACTATGCTGTGTATTTTTTTCAACCTTCCCCGGATTCTGCTTTTAATAAACAAGTAGCCGCCCTGCGGCGTTCCGATGCCGAAGGCGACCAGCATGCAGGTGAAAAAGAAACATCGGAGGTTTTGTATTTCCGTCCCGACCTGGTGCAACTGGACAGCGCCAAAAATGAATCTGGTAAAAACCTGAACCGGCTGTCAATACCAAATGTGTACACTGGCATCTGGTGGTACGCCGATTTCCCAAATCATTATGCGGGTGAAGGCGATAAGGCCACAGCGGCACTTGGAAAGCTGGTAGCTGACCATACGATCAGCCAGTTGGTTGATGCGATAAAAGCCATTAAGAGTGATAATAAAACATTGATGCTGCAGAAAGAATTTTTTGACCGGGTGAGGAAAAATGGCAATTGAAAACACGATTAATCGGGACATGCTGTGCGTCCTGAGCCCGGGCGCTTGCTAATACTATGGAAAATAATCAAATTATATAAATGACGGACGAATTAGGCGAAGAACCTACAGATAATTTCACAAGTGCACAATCGGAAAACGATTTAGATAATATGGAAGTACATCATCATCCTGACATTCATCATAACCCCAAAAAGTGGAAAGAATATTTTCTGGAGTTTTTAATGATATTTCTTGCCGTTTCGCTGGGATTTATTGCAGAGAACCTTCGGGAGCATCTTACCGAAAGGGCAAAAGAAAGACAATATATGGAAGGTTTCATCCGCAACCTGAAAGATGATACGGCGAGTTTACGCCATGTGATTGAGTCCGACGGTCGGCAGGCAAAAGGAGTAGACAGTGTCTTGATGCTTTCTCACGTAAACTTGGCTATTGATTCTAATCGCAAATTATTTTATTATTATGTAATTAACTATTGTTATAACTCATCTGTTTTTAAAAGTAATGACGCCACCTTGCAGCAGTTAAAAAGCACAGGTGATTACAGACTGATTGAAAAGGATCATGTAGCAGACAGCCTTACGAAATATGACAGCGACATACATGGCGTATATGGACAAGGTGACTATTACGAAATTTATTATAAAGAGATTTTATCCAGGCTCGATGAATTGGCTGATATGACTGTTCTTGGTGACACTTCTTTTATAAAAACAGGGATAATGATGAAGAAAACATTTCCCCAGTTAAGGACAGAAAATGGGAAACTGACAACATTTTTCAATAAAATATTAGTATTTAAGTTGATTACAAGTTCTTATGTCGAGAATGATTTAGAACCACAATTAAGAAATTCGAAACGCTTAATTGAGTTTTTAAAGAACAAGTATAACATTGAAGAGTAAGCAATTGTGTTCCTAGAGAAGCTTTCGTTCCCAATTAGCACTCAGCCATGAATCAAATATTTCAGGAAAGTTTATGGAGGAATTTTGCGGCAGTAATTGATATGCTTAAAAATATTGTTGTCATTTGTCCGGACGAAATTTGGCGGCAGGAAGGGAAGATTTATTACATGACATATCATACCGTAATATTTCTTGACTACTATCTCACTAGCCCCGTTAAAGATTTTCATCCTCATTTGCCTTATACACTTGGCGATCCGGATCATTTACCTCCGGAAACTATCGACGATGTATTACCTGGCCGGTTCTATTCTAAAGATGAATTCCTGACTTATATTTCTTCCGTTAGGGACAAGTGTAAAAAAATTATCAAACAGACTCCAAATGAAAAATTTAGCGAACGATGGATCAATGATGACGAAATAGATATGCACGGTCTATGCCCGGCGCTTGTAATAAAATACAGTCTATTGGACATCCTGCTTTACAACTTTAGGCATGCACAACACCATGTTGGACAATTAAATTTATTACTTAGACAGAAGGCCAATATTGCAACTGAATGGATTTCGCAAGCTGATTGACATTTAAAAAGATTTTAACTTTATGTAGC
Source organism: uncultured Bacteroidota bacterium (assembly GCA_963730655.1). Taxonomy (GTDB): domain Bacteria; phylum Bacteroidota; class Bacteroidia; order Chitinophagales; family Chitinophagaceae; genus Puia. The sequence continues at coordinate 219,412 of CAVSSI010000003.1, read as the reverse complement.
ACCTTTAAACTATAGCAAACATCATGTTTAAATCGGCTTTATTATATTCTTTTTTATTCTGCCTGGCGGGTCATTCGGGTCAGGCTCAAACCACATTAGGTAATAATGACACTTTACTGATCGGTACTTGGAAAGGTAATTCTATTTGCCAGATCAAAAATTCAGCATGCCACGATGAGACTGTTGTATATCGCATTACAAAAAACAAGGGTGTTGACACCTTTTATATTGATGCAAGCAAAATTGTTAATGGTGAAGAAGTAGATATGGGCATCATACCCTTCATCTATAATAAAAAAACAAATCAACTCATCGCAACTGTTAATAGTAGTATTTGGACTTTTAATATGGAGACGGGTAAACTTGATGGGACTCTGATAGTCCATGGCGATTTGTACAGAAAAATCAAATTGTATAAACAGTATTGATTTAAAAACCATGCCTGCACCCAACAGAAACAGAGTTCATTCTAAACTCGTGAAATGAAAACATTAGTTTATATAGGGACAAGTCTGGATGGTTTTATCGCAAGAAAAGATGGAGACATAGAATGGCTGACTCAATTTGCTGATGATGAAGCTATTCATGCATATGAAGAATTCATGAAAAGGATTGATGCAATCGTTATTGGAAGGGGGACTTTTGAAAAAGTACTGACTTTTTCTTCCTGGCCATATGAAAAAAAAGTATTTCTGTTAAGCAACAGCATTAAGCAATTATCCGATACCCTGATAGACAAAGTAAGCCTTCTTTCAATGAAGCCGGAAGATTTGATAAGTTATCTTTCAAGTATGGGCTTCTCAGGCATTTATGTTGACGGCGGAAAAGTAATACAGGATTTTTTAAGAAAAGATTTGATTGACGAAATGATTATCACAAAAGCACCGATACTTATAGGAAGCGGTATACAATTGTTCAATTATATAGATACAGACCTTCAATTTAAACATATAACAACGGCGATACAGTCTAATGGGCTTATCAGAAGCTACTATGAAAGAAAGAGAAAATAGGCCCCGAGACAGCAGCCAGCAATTGATTTGGCAAAAACTGGCTGAAAATATGCGAACTTTAGTGACAGGCTTAAATAATGCCACTTATGAGAAATATGCTTCTTGTTTTAGCAACGGTGGTCTCTGCGTTGTTAAGTTCCGCCCAATCTTGTACAATAGCGAAAGTTGATTGTCTGTCCCTATCAGACGTGGAAAAAATATTGGGCCAGCAAGTTGTCTTAACGGAAAGCGCAGTTGAAGAAAAGGATAGTGTTTTTAAGCAAAGATGTATATATACGGCAAATAAAACTGATATCAAAACGAACAATCTTGCACATCTTTATTACCTGTTTGAAAAATATGATAATGAGCGACCGGCCCGGGATGTTTATGAGGGTATATTAACAGGCAATCAAAATATGCCGAACCTGCAAAAGATTTATGATTTAGGCGATGAAGCACTAAGACACACGGATTTTGAAAATTTTGACATGATCATTATTCGCAAGGGAAATAAGCTGATAAGATTAAAAATAAATAAGATCACGAGCATGACCTCCACAAGCGAACTACAAATTATTGCAAAAAAATTAACTGAATCGCTTTGAGCAGCAGGTATTCATGTTTGGACAGCTTTAAGTGAGTGCCAGCACAGCAGTGGCTCCGCACCTTGATTGCAATTTTGATATTTACTCAGATAAAGTAATAAGGAATCAACACAATGATAAAACAAGGTGATAAGATTGTAAATCCCAGAACCGGGCAAATTATGATTTTCAAGACGACCGGGAAAGAATCCAATGGAACGTTAGTGGAGATTGAAAGTTTTAATCCGGTATCCAATGAGCGGGAGCCTGTACATATACATCCCAAACAGGAAAGCTCAATTGAAGTTTTGTCAGGCGTTCTGCATGTGTGGGTAAACGGTAAGGAGCATATATTGGGACAAAATCAGAGGATTGTGGTGTCAGCAGGTGTACCTCATCGCTTTTGGAATGAAGGCCTGGAAGAAGCTCATCATGTTGGTACATTTTCACCAGCCTTAAATATTGCAGAGTTCTTTGATAGTTTTTTTGCCCTTGCAAGAGACGGAAAACTGAACAAAAAAGGCATTCCTAACATGTTTCAAACCTCTGTTATGGGCCTGGCTTACAAAGATGCTATCCGCCTGACTAGTCCGCCCTGGTTTTTACAACTTTTGTTGTACCGGATGTTGGCGCCAATGGGGAAACTTTTCGGTTATAGTGGTCATTATGAATCAAAAAAACCGAATGCCTGATCACTCATTTATACAGCGATTAGCATGGTCTTTGTTAGGGATAGAGATAAAAATAATATGAGAAAAATAATTGTCTTATCAATGATTACATTAGATGGAGTAATGCAGGCACCTGGTGGACCTAAGGAAGATACATCAGGCGGTTTCAAATATGGCGGTTGGACTGCACCGTATGGTGACGAAGTTTATGGTAAGGTGGTGCAAGAAGAGCTGAAACCTGCAGATTATCTTTTGGGCAGAAAAACATTTGAGATTTGGGCCGGCTACTGGCCTGAACATGGAGACTTTTGGCCGGGTATTAATGAAGGCACAAAATACGTGTTTTCCAAAAGCATGAAAAAGTCGGACCCGATGGTTACCGGGTGGAAAAACTCAGTAGTCATAAAAAGCCTGGCAGATATCAAAAAGCTCAAAAATTCAAAAGGCTCTGACATTCAGGTTTGGGGTAGCAGTGAGCTCATTCAGCTGCTACTTAAGAATGACCTTGTAGACGAACTCAGGCTCAAAATTCACCCCCTGACTTTAGGTAAGGGAAAAAAGCTTTTTGACAATGGAACGATTCCGGCAGCATTTACATTAACAGAGAGTATTGTTACACCAACTGGAGTCATTATTGCCATATTACAAGCGAGCTGGAAAAGTTAAGACAGGTACTGTTGGAGCTTAATATCATCGCAAAGGAGGTATAGATTGGACAATACAGGTAAGGAGAATTTGCTATACTCTTCCCTTAATTACCTACACTAAATCAAATCACATGAACCGTAATTCATTTTTGAACCTTTGGTTAGCAGTCGGTACTTTTCTGTCAACACCTTTTACTGTCATGGCAAAACCCTTTGGAAAAAAAAGAGTCGATAAGGGCATTAAGGTTGGAGCAGGAAAAGACCGATTTGGCGAGAGCATCTCACTTTTTGAAGGAGATACTTTTTTTTGCAAAGTCTCAACGAAAGATACTGACGGAGATATTTACATTTTTGAATCAATAAGAGACAAGAAAGGAGGTCCGGCACTTCACTACCATTATGAACAAGATGAATGGTGGTACATTCTGGAAGGCGAATTTTTATTTAAAGTCGGTGATCAAACATTTACAGCTAAAGCGGGGGATAGCGTATTTGGGCCACGTATGGTGCCCCATGCGTTCGCAAAATTCAATGATGGAGCTGCAAGACTATTAATGGTGTTTCAACCAGCAGGCAAAATGGAAGAACTGTTTATGGCCGTAAGTAAAGGCGTCTATGCAAATATGACGAAGGAAGAAATACACAAATTCCGACAGGCCCACGGCTTTGAAATTGTAGGCCCTGCTCTTTCTTATGATAAAACTGCTCCGGAATAAAAAATTGTACATAAATTCAGATTCATTTCCGGGCGGGCAGTTGGTAAATTTCTAAAGTACACAAAAACTCTCACATCAGGTGTCATTGCAAGACCATACTCAGGACAACAAATCTGTAAAAGATTACGAAATGATGACCGACATAAATATCATATTGACTAAAACAGAAATTAATGATTTAGATGCATTATTTCAATTTCAGCTTGACAAAGAAGCCAACTATTTAGCAGCGTTTACATCCAAAGACCCAAACGATAAAGCTGCATACGTGGATAAGTATTCAAAGCATTTGGCCGACCCGACAATACATATGTGTACAATAAAAGCTAATGATAAAATCATAGGCAGCATAGCGAAATTTGTTATGGAAAATGAAGCCGGGATTACCTATTGGTTTGACAGACAATTTTGGGGACGGGGAATCGCCACAGCTGCACTGAAAGACTTTTTGAAAACAGAACAAACCAGACCCATTTATGGACGCGTGGCATTTGACAATTACAGCTCACAAAAAGTTCTGGAGAAATGTGGTTTTATAAAAATAGGAGAGGATAAAGGATTTGCTAATGCACGCCAGGCAGAAATTAAAGAATACATTTATAAACTTTCAGGCTGACTATAAGAATACTTCAGGCAATTCCCAAATTAATTAAAAAACTAGATATGAGAAAACTAATTGCAGCAATCAACATGACGCTTGACGGATTTTGCGATCACACAGCAATGATTGCCGATGAAGAGATACATCAGCATTATAACGATCTATTGGAGAATGCAGACACCCTTATATATGGAAGGATAACTTATCAGCTTATGGAAAATTATTGGCCATCCGTTGTTCAAAATCCCACGGGTAATAAACCAATGGATGAATTCGCTGTATTAATAGACAATATTTCAAAGATTGTTTTTTCACGCACGCTAAAAAATGTTGATTGGAAAAATACAAAATTGAAAGAGGAGGTGATTAAAGAAGAAATTTCAGAGCTCAAACAACAAACAGGTAAGCCCATATTAGTGGGTAGCCCAAGTTTAATTGTGGAATTAATGCAACTCGGATTAATCGATGAATACCAACTTAGCATCCAGCCAACTATTGTAGGTATCGGATTACCATTATTTAAAAACGTCAGGGAAAGGGTTGACCTCAGACTATTAAAAACTAAATCATTTGGTTGCGGTGCGATAACTCACTATTACGAGCCGAAATAAATTAAGCAATGCAAATGACTTTACCACATACGATTGAAAGTATAACAGGTGAGAAACTAACATTTTTAAGAGTTGTAATTAGAGATGGAATTGAGTATCTGGAGGGCGAGAATGAAGTTCAACCAAATGCAGGCCCTCCAATGCATGTTCACTACAACCAGGACGAATCTTTTACAGTTATATCGGGTAAATTAGGTTATCAGGAACTGGGTGGTGAAAAAAAATATGCCGGGCCGGGTGAGACTGTATTATTTGGGGCAGGCGTTCCACACAAATTTTGGAATGCAGGTAAAGATTTATTGTATTACTCAGGTTATGTAAGTCCTGCCGGGAATCTGGCTTATTTTCTTTCGCAAATCTACAAGTCTATTAATGAAAATGGAGGTAAACCAGGCATGTACGACATAGCATTTTTGCTAAATAGATACAAATCTGAATTTGGTATGGTAGAAATTCCCTCTATTGTTCAGAAAACATTATTTCCCCTGATTTTATTTTTTGGAAATCTTAGCGGGAAAAAATAAAAAATTCGTTGATGCGCCATGATATTTGAATGAGGATGGCTACTGCCGCATATTTGTAATCAACACAAACCTAAAACATCAACAAATGAAAAAAAGAATCTGGTTCACCTTAGGCCTTATCACCACATTTGCCCTGGGATTCGCCTTTAAATCTTTGATTACAAAAAGTAATGGCGAACAACCATTAAAAAAGGCAACAGGCATTGGTGGCATTTTTTTCAAATGCAAGGATCCCAAAAAAGTCAGGGAGTGGTATCATACGCATCTCGGTTTAAACACTAACGAATATGGGGCAGTATTTGAATGGAGACAAGGTGCAGATACAACAAAAAAAGGGTTTACCCAGTGGAGCCCGTTTAATGAAAAAACGAAATACTTTGAGCCTTCAACGAAGGACTTTATGATTAATTACAGGGTTGAAAATCTGGAAGCACTACTTGATGAGCTTAGAAAGGACAGTGTTACAATCGTAGACAAAGTCGAAACGGCTGACTATGGAAAATTCGTTCATATCATGGATATAGAAGGTAATAAAGTTGAACTATGGGAGCCAAATGATAAAGAATTTGAAAAGCTTGGCGTTAAAATGGGTGCAAAGACAACAAAGTAAATAGTAAAACACAATCCTAACACTCACCTCAGCTATATAACTTTAACTGGTAACTGATCTGGTATTAGTTAAAATATCTTAAATTGAACAGTAGATAAATATTTATAACCGGGCAGGCAGAATTATATTAGTAGCAATTCACCTGTCCCCGGCTAACCCCTAAAACATGCTATATGATTATTTGGAAAGGCTACGGCTATTTAGTTCTCGTGATTGCACTGGTTATTGGTGCAACCCTAAGTTTAATTTTTGGAAAGATGGGCTCAACCGAGGATCTTGGTGCCGCAATTGGCGCTATTATTTCTGCAGTTGTCATTTGGATTGTTGGCAATAAACTCAATGCGCCGGCAAAAGACAGGGTAATGATTGATAAACAATCAGGAAAAGAAGTTATTATCAAGGCGGCGAATTCACTTTTTTTTATCAAGATGCAATATTGGTCCTTCATTGTTGGCGGGATAGGCATAGTAATGCTGGTTGATATTTTAATACATGGAAAATCTTCGTTTTAAGGAAATCCTTAAACTCAACCAAATATAAAAATGGCAATTTCAAAATCTGTGGTTCTTTCAATTTTTCTTAGCCTTAATTTATTCGCTGGCACAAATTCAATAGCGCAGTCAACCAATGCGAATGCTCCGGCAAAGGATAAATCTTCTCTGGCATCTTACGAAAAATATATTGATGATAACAATGATGCCCATCTGAAAGAGTACATGGAAATTATTTCTATCCCAAGTATATCTTCTATTCCCGACCACAAGCCTGATGTGGCGAAAGCCGCTGCATGGATTGCGGCCAAGTTGAAGGCGATAGGAATGACGAACGTACAACTTATTCCAACCGAAGGCAATCCGGTTGTATATGGTAGCTGGGACAAGGCCCCGGGGAAACCAACCGTTCTAATTTATGCGCACTATGATGTACAGCCCGTAAAGGAATCAGAATGGGACAATCCTCCTTTTTCTCCTATAGTAAAAGAGGGTAAAATACTGGGTCGTGGTGCAAGTGATGATAAAAGCGGGGTAATGATAACGATCTGGGCAGTCGAAGCGATGTTAAAAAAGGACGGGAAATTACCGGTGAATGTGAAATTCATGTTTGAGGGCAATGAGGAGGTGGGAAGTCCGTACTTTAAAAGTTTTCTGGAAAAGAATAAGGAATTGCTGAAAGCAGATTTTGCTCTGAACGCGGATGGCGATCAGTATAATGAAAACACCCCGGCGATCATGGTAAGTTTAAGGGGTTCTGTTCCCCTGGAGTTTACGCTGAAGACGGCAAATACAGATGCACATTCAGGGGAATTTGGCGGAAAGACACCCAATGCCGTGGTGGACATGGCGCAGATCATCAGTTCTTTTTATGATAAAGCCGGTAATGTAGCAGTAGAGGGGTTCTATGATAAAGTATTGCCCATTTCTGCGCAGCAAAAGGAAATGATCAAAAAAATTCCATACGATCCCGCCAGAGATATGAAAATATTGGGAACCACGGTTGAAGTAGGGGATACCACCTACTCGGCACTCGAACGGGTCTGGTTCCGGCCTACACTTGAAATTATAGGCATGCAGGGCGGTTATACCGCGCCGGAAGGTCACTCCAATATTGTTCCCGGCACTGCGATGGCAAGAATCACCTGCAGGTTGGTGAACAATCAGGATGGCAAAGAGATCGTCGAACTGATTGTAAAACATATCAACAAACATTGTCCGCCGGGTGCTACGATTTCTTATAAGTTTTCGAATGGTTATGCAAGTCCCATGACTTTTCCAGTAGACACAAAAGAATATCATTATATATCTGAAGTTCTTACTGGAATTTATGGCAAAGAACCATATCAGTATGCCAGCGGGGGCAGTGTTGGAGCCATGTTATCCGTAAAAGAAGTGTTGGGGTTATATGCCTATCCGCTGGGATTTGAACTGGCCGACGAAAAATGGCATGCCGCCAATGAATATTTCAGACTATCAAGTATTCGTAAAGGGACAGTTGACGTACTGTTACTACCTGCAACATCTGGCTGACGAAGAAAGCAAATTGAAAAAGTAGAAAGCATTGCCCGTCCGGGCACCAAAGGAATAAGTCGTGAGACCTAAATTTCAATCAAAACAATCTGTAATAATAAATGCCCCACTGGAGAAAGTATGGGAGTTTGGACTGGACCTTTCGCGAATACCGTCATATCATCCGCGTGTAGACAAAGTTGACCTGATTTCCGGCAAGCGATTTCGGGAGGCCGGCGTTTCTTATCAATGTCATCTTTCCGACGGTAAAAATACCTGTATAGAAAAAGACATTGAAATCATACCGATGGAAAAAGTAGTTACCATCTTTCTTTCTGATACGATGGGGCTTACTAAATTATTACCTGACTATATAGTGGAGACGACTTTAAAGAAAATAGACAACCATAAAACCCTGGTTGATATTTCCCATTTCTATTCAAGCTCAAAATGGAAAGTCTGGCTATTAAATATTTTTATAAAGTGGAAAGTAGGAAAGGAAACACAGGAGATGTTAGAGTCCATGAAGAAAGCTTTCGAAAATGAGCATTAACTCAGGCAGGGCTCACTTGCTTTTATTTTTGGAATGGATGATGTCTATGGTGAATTACCGGATATTCGCCCGCATCTCGAGCAGGAACCGTTTTACTTCTTCAAGTTTCTTAATGGTTTCGAATTTCTCTTCAGACTTTTTATTGTTCTTCAGGAAATCTTTGGCGCCTTCGATAGTGTATTTTCGCTGGCGGAGGAGATGGTATATTAAGTGGAGATTCTTAATGTCGATGGGCCGGAAATAGCGATCGCCCTTTTTATTCTTCTTAGGTTGCAGCACGCTGAACTCCGCCTCCCAGAAACGCAGCAGGCTCTGGTTCACCCGGAACATATCGGCCACTTCGCCCATAGTATAATAATGTTTCTGGAAAAGGACCTCGTCTTCGGGAATCTGAATCAGATCAGCTTCTTCGGAAATCTGTTTGATGGACTTTCTGCCGCGGCCGGATTTAATTCGCTGTATTCCTTCCGGAGATTTGTAATCGGAGTGAGGCTCTTCAGAAATGGACTCCGTAATGGTTTCAGAAATAGTTTCTTCAACAGGTTCTGAAAGATGTTCAGTTGAATCAGCCGGCTCAACGGACTTTAATTTCTTCAGGCGCACGCCCACATTCACCGGAAGATCTTCGGTTGGTTTCTGAATCTCCTGGGCGTCAGCCGGCAGGTTGGACTCTTCTACAAACTTCATGGCAATCTGGGAGAAAGTAGTCATGCTTCCCAAAAATAACAAAAACTATTCCTAATCGATCCGCCAAACGATAAAATCTAGTCAAAGCTCTGATTAGGGGAGGAAGCCAGCTTCAGCAGGCGGTCATATTGTTCGGGGGTGATATCATTATAGAAATAGAACACGGGATCCACCGGGTCCCCGTTTCGATGCACTTCGTAGTGGCAGTGCGGACCAGTACTTTTCCCGGTATTGCCTACCCATCCGATCACTTCACCCCGTTTTACCTTTTCGCCCGGCCGCACCTTAATCTTAAACATATGACCGAACAGGGTGGCATATCCATAGCCATTGTGGATCACTACATGGTTTCCATAACCATTGCCGGTATTGCCGGCCGTTTCCACCGTACCATTTGCCGTGGCATATATGGGAGTGCCCTGGGGCGCAGCGAAATCGAGCCCCGCATGAAACTTGGTGGTTTTATAAACGGGGTCAACCCGGTAACCAAATCCGGAAGCGATACGTTTCAGGTCCTTGTTGCTCACCGGTTGAATGGCAGGTGTACAGGCCAGGAGCTGCTCTTTATTTTTGATGAAATTATTGATTTCATCGTATGACTTTGTCTGTGCATAAATTCGTGCGGAAAGGCTGTTCAGGGAGCCGTAAATCGAGGTTGCCAGGTTCTCCTGATCCATTTTCTGAACCAGCTGGAATTCCTGTTCCTTGGCCATATTTTTCAACCGGGCACTATCCGGAATGGGGTTGGCTTCAAAAATGGCCCGGTACACTTCATTGTCCCGTTTCTCAAGACCGGCGATCTGTTCCTGCATTTTCTTCGCCTGCTCGTTCAGCACAAAATAATTGTCTTTCAGGGCCTCGTTGGTCTGCATCAGCCTTTTTTCGCTGGCGGAAGGGAAATAGTGGTAGGCAAGGGTCACCAGGATCAGGGCGGTGACGATGGAAGCCGAAAGAAAGCCCAGAATGCGCAGCAGGGTAACGCGTAATGGCGTTTCCAGTTTTTCGTACCGGAGGGTATTGGTATTATAGTAATATTTAATCTTTTTCATGCAGTCCCTTAGTCCCGGTCCACTGTTTACGAAGTGGACGCTGTACCTTTGCAGCGCCTGATTAATAACGCAAGTGTACTAATTATTATCCTTTTATAACCCCCGATTTAAAGATTGTCTGTTAAAATATGATGGGAAGCGCTGAGATAAGGGAAAAGTTCCTGGATTTTTTCAGGTCCAAAGCACATGTGATTGTTCCTTCTGCCCCGATCGTCACCAAGAACGATCCCAGCCTGTTGTTTATCAACGCAGGAATGAATCAGTTCAAGGATTATTTCCTTGGAAATAAAACGGCGCCCCACCCCCGGGTAGCTGATACCCAGAAATGTTTAAGGGTGAGCGGAAAACACAATGACCTGGAAGAAGTGGGAGTGGATACCTATCATCATACGATGTTCGAAATGCTGGGTAACTGGAGTTTCGGGGATTATTTTAAGAAAGAGGCCATCGGATGGAGCTGGGAACTGATAACCCAGGTTTTCCAGATACCCGCGGACCGGATTTATATTTCCGTTTTTGGCGGTGACCCGGCGGAGAATCTGGCCATGGATGAAGAGACCAAATCTGAATGGCTGAACTGGGTACAGCCGGACCGAATTCTGAATGGCAGTAAAAAAGATAATTTCTGGGAGATGGGCGAGACCGGCCCCTGTGGTCCATGCACAGAAATACATATGGACTTTCGTCCCGATTCGGAAAGAAAAATTCAGGATGGAAAAACCCTGGTGAATGCCGATCATCCCCAGGTGATAGAAATCTGGAATCTCGTTTTCATCCAGTTCAACCGGGCAAAATCAGGAGTCCTTGAACCCCTTCCTGCCAAACATGTGGATACGGGGATGGGACTGGAAAGACTTGTCCGGGTGCTTCAGAATAAGAACAGTAATTATGACACAGATATCTTCAGTGGTACCATTGAAAAGATCGCCGCGATAACTGGTCAGTCCTACGAAAAATCTGATACTTCAAAAAAAGACATTGCATTTCGCGTAATTGCCGACCATATCCGAGCCATCTGTTTTACCATTGCCGATGGCCAGCTCCCGGCTAATACCGGCGCAGGTTACGTGATCCGGCGCATACTACGCCGTGCCGTGCGGTATTATTATTCTTATCTCAACCAGAAAGAACCCCTTTTATATCAGCTGGTGACGCCACTGGCTACCCAGTTTGAAAAAGTATTTCCTGAATTACAGCAACAACAGTCCTTCGTGGAAAGAGTGGTGCGGGAAGAAGAAGAATCCTTCCTGCGCACACTGGACAAGGGGATTAAAATATTTACGGAATATATTGAGAAAGGGGCGACTCAGAAAGGAGAAGAAAAATGGCATGCACAAAAACGCATTTCGGGAGCCTTCGCCTTTAAACTGAATGATACCTATGGGTTTCCCGTGGATCTTACTTCCCTCATGGCCAGGGAGATCGGATGGACCGTGGACGAAAAGGATTTTGAAACGGAACTGCAAAAGCAGAAAGACCGTTCCCGGGCAGCGGGTCAAATGGATACAGATGACTGGGTGCCGGTTCATGAAAACGGGAAAATCCTATTCACCGGCTATACCGATTTGGATTCCGAAACTGAAATCGCCCGCTGGAGAAAAGCAAAGATCAAAGGGAAAGATCTCTACCAGATTGTTCTGGAGAAAACGCCTTTCTATGCAGAGAGCGGGGGACAGGTTGGTGATACCGGTTCACTCCTAATCGGAGGGGAAATAATAGAGGTAACTGATACTAAAAAAGAGAATGACCTCATCATTCACTATACTGAAAAACTTCCCGCCGATCAGAAGGGAAAGGTGAAAGCCAGTGTGGATGGAGAGAAAAGAAAAAATACCGCTATCCATCATACCGCCACGCACCTGATGCATGCCGCGCTGAGAAAAGTGCTGGGAACCCATGTGGCCCAGAAAGGATCCCTGGTGAATGCAGAACACCTGCGTTTTGATTTTTCGCATTTTTCCAAAGTGACGGACGAAGAACTATCAGCCATAGAAAAAATAGTGAATGAAAAAATCCGGGATAATATTCCGGTGGTGATAAAAGAAATGCCGCGGGACGAAGCCCTGAAAACGGGTGCCATGGCGCTTTTCGGCGAAAAATATGGCGAGATCGTACGGGTGGTCATCGTGGACCCATCTTATTCCGTTGAACTCTGCGGCGGAACCCATGTGGCCTTTACCGGTGAGCTCGGATATTTTAAAATAAAATCCGAAGCCGCCGTCGCTGCCGGCGTGCGTCGCATTGAAGCCGTTGCCGGAATCGCCGCCGAGAACTACCTGAACCAGGAACTCTCTCTTTTAAATACTGTCCGCGACCAGTTAAAAAATCCAAAGGAACTGCTCAAATCACTCCAGGATCTGCAATCTGACAACAGCAGTATGCGCAAAAAAATGGAGTCGCTGGAAATGAAGCAGGCTACTGCCTTGAAAAAAGAACTGTTGCAACAAACGGAGACGGTTGGGAAATATGCTTTCATTGGAAGAATCTGTGAGGGTGTCGGTCCCGAGGCACTCAGAAAATTAGCCGGTGAGCTCCGCCAGGAATCACCAGCCCTGCTACTCACGCTTGCCATCATGAATGAAGGGAAACCCTTTGTGGTGGTCGGTATCGGTGACCTGTTACTGACCGAAAAGAATCTTGATGCCGCAAAGATGATCAAAGAAACCGTTGCTCCCCTGATCAAAGGAGGCGGAGGCGGTCAGAAAACCCTGGCTTCGGCCAGTGGCCAGGATGCGGGTGCACTGGATAAAGTCTTTGTAATGGTAAGAGATCTGTTGGGTTGACCGTTGGCCGTAGGCCGTTGGCAGTTGTCGGGCATCTGCGTCATATTATCCATCTACCATTAACCATCTACCACATACCATATATTATCACCGCCAATCGCCGGGACGCGGAATTTTAATATATTTAGAGACATGAAAGGTAAATTCCCTTCTACGCTTTTTTTTCTTCTGTTTTTTTGCTACCAGTATCCATTTGCCCAGTCCACAACAGTGAGGGATAGTTTACAATTCATCCTCTTTCAGCAGAAGGGGGATATCCGGGAATTAAATGCACTGATCCAAACCGCCGTGAACAGGACTGAGCGGGATTCGTCTATAAAATATGCCAGTCGCGGGCTCCGTCTTGCTCAACAATTAAAGGACGAACATAAGGAGGCAGACTGCCGGTTTTTATTGGGCTCCAACCAAATGGACAACCTGCGTGCGATCCAAAACCTGACGGAGGCATTAAATATCTACGAAAGATTCGGGGATTCAACTGGTATTTGCAATTGCCGGTTGTTGTTGCAGGGAAGCTATCGGGATGAGGCGGATTACCGGAATGCTTTAAACTTCGCTTTGTCGGGATTGAAAATCTCCGAAATGCACCATGCCCTGGGCCGTCTCGGCTTGTTTCCCGGTATGAGGTTATCGCCATTATTCCTGGCCGAGATCGGGCAGACTTACGTGCTGATGAACCAGCTGGATTCCGCCATGTATTATACCCGGCAGTCAATCGATGAACACGAAATCTTTAACGGGGTTGATTGGGCTTTTCCGATTTACCTGCTGGCTGATATCCAAAACAGGCAGGGAAAATATCAGGAGGCCTTATCCAACTATCGCTTGTCCAGAATACTCACGGTAAAGAATGACCTGCCTCGGGATACATTTCAGATTTACAGTGGGATGTCAAGACTTTTCTTCCGCATGGGGAATTTAGACTCCTCCGTTTATTATGCACGCATTGTAACGGAATCCTGGAATCCGGATTCTTCCGAAAGAAAAAATATTCTGGAAGCAGTTCAAAGTCTGCAGGACGTGTATAAGCTGAAGAATAATAAAGACAGTTTACTCAAATACGTTGTATTGGAGCAAACTTTAAAAGACAGTTTTTACAGCAGGGAAAAAGACCGGGAGATACAGAATATAATTTTTAACGACAAGCTGAGTAAGGAAGAATTATTATCCGCACAGGAGAAATATAATAGCAGAACACAGAAGTACGGGCTGGCTGCCGGCCTGCTGGCTTTGCTGATTATTACATCCTTATTGTGGCGGAGCAATCAGAACAAGCAAAAATCCAAGGCGAAGATTGAAAAAGCATATAGTGAATTAAAGGCCACTCAGACCCGCCTCCTGCAATCTGAAAAAATGGCTTCCCTCGGAGAACTTACTGCGGGTATTGCCCATGAAATTCAAAACCCGCTGAACTTTGTCAATAATTTTTCAGACGTAAACAAGGAGTTGCTGGAAGAAATGAAAGAAGCGATCGACTAAAGGAGACCTCAGTTGCGTAAGTGAAATTGCCGGTGATGTGATTGACAACGAAGAAAAGATAAATCACCATGGCAAAGCGCGCCGATGCTATTGTAAAAGGCATGCTACAACACTCCCGCACCAATACAGGCATTAAGGAACCATCCGATATCAATGCCATGGCCGATGAATACCTGCGACTGAGCTATCATGGTCTGCGCGCAAAGGACAAAACCTTCAATGCAACCCTGCAAACCGACTTATGATGAAAACATCGGGAAAATAAATATTATTCCACAGGATATCGGGAGGGTATTGCTGAATCTGTACAACAATGCTTTTTATGCCGTTTCTGAAAAGACAAAAGAGAACCTGCCAGGTTATGATTCCGACAGTATCGGTTTCAACAAAGAAACTTCAAAAAATAATAGAGATCCGAATTCAGGATAATGGAAACGGGATTCCTTCCAGAGTGCTGGACAAAATATTTCAACCTTTCTTCACCACCAAACCTCCCGGTCATGGCACCGGACTCGGGCTTTCCCTTAGTTATGATATGATCCGTTCCCACGGCGGGGAAATTAAAGTGGAATCGCGGGATGGTGAGGGAGCCACCTTTATTATAGACTTGCCGGTTCGATGACCGATGACCGATGACGGATGACCGATGATCGTTGACCGTTCTGGCTTTAAGCTTTGGGCGTTAGGCGTTAAGCGTTAAGCGTTAAGCGTTGGGCGTTAAGCCCTAAAAGCTCTGTTAAAACTCCCCAAACTAAATATGACGAATATTTTCGTATGTCAAATAATTGTCTATATTTGAAATACGAAACTTGACGTAGTTCAAAAACACAAAATTATCAGAGATGAAAAAATGTATTTACCAGGCATTACCCATTAGCGCTTTTTGTCTGGCTATCGGTCAGCTGGCCATGGCACAGGCCGCCGTTGCCCCCGCACCCCCGCCTCGCCCTGCTGCTCCAGTAACAAATGCTCCTGTTATAAAATCAGATGAGCCTGTAATAAAAACAGATCAGAAAGAAATCATCATCCGGCAGAAGGGAGATAAAGACACGAAAATCACCCTGGAAATAAAAAACGGGGATTATTTCATTAACGGCAAGCCCCTGGAAAAATTCGATGACAATAATGTCATCATAGAAAAAAGGGACGCAGATGACGAAGATGCAGTAGTAATGTCTTATTCCCCATCTCCGTTTCGGGTTAATCCCTGGAATGAAGACAGGATGGAAAAAATGGAACAGGAGCGGGCTGTAATGGAACAGGAACGGGCTGTACGGGATATGAAAAGGAATATTCAAAAGTCCATAAAGATCAAAATGAATACAGCCTTCCTGGGAATTTCCTCCCGTGCTTCCGATAAGGGAGGCGCCACGGTGCTGGAAGTGACCAAGGGCAGTCCGGCAGAAAAAGCAGGGATCAAAAAAGGCGATATCATTAAGAAGATAAACGATACAAAAATCGATAATCCCGATATGCTCTTCGAAGCCGTTCACGATTACAAACCCGGCGATAAAGTAAAAATTCTTTTTACCCGGGACGGTAAGGATCAAACGGTAGTGGCTACCCTCGATAAAAACGATTTTTCACCGAAAACATACAGTTTCGACTATAAGTACAAATCACCGGAAATGGATATGCTCCCCCGCCTGGGTGAGATGGGAAATATGGATTTCAACTGGGATTTCGGACGGCCAAAAATGGGCATCAAGGCACAGGATGCGGAAGATGGTAAAGGGGTAACCGTGCTGGAAGTAACGGACAGCTCCGCGGCCTGGAAAGCGGGTTTGAAGAAAGGAGATATCATCCTGCAGGTAGATGGCGCTGACGTAAACAGTGTAAACCAGCTCCTGGAACAGACGATGTCTGTGGCAGATAAGCAGAAATATACCTATAAACTCAAAATCCAGCGAAACGGGGCCACACAGGATATTGAGGTTAAAATCCCCAGAAAATTAAAAACGGCCGAACTCTAAAAAAATCAGAGGTCCGGGGAAATGGCAACTCCGGGGTAACACCAACTCCGGAGATTCAAATGAAATCATAGAAACTTCCCGCGATTTTTTACCTTCGTGCACTGGATCTGACTGGTTCACGCTAAGCGCAAAGAACCGGCTACGGCTGGCCATTCTTTGCGCTTTTGTTTGAATCCGGATCAACACGGAATTATGAGTCAACCCAAGTATGAAACGGTAATCGGTCTGGAAGTCCACGCCCAGTTGCTGACGAGGACAAAACTGTTCTGCGCAGATGAAACATCCTTTGGCGCGGAGCCGAATACGCATATCAGCCCGGTTACCCTGGGTTATCCGGGCACACTTCCGGTGCTGAATAAAGAAGCCGTGCGGCTGGCCGTAAAAATGGGTATTGCCTGCCATTCTGAAATTGAAAGCTGGAACTATTTCGCCCGCAAAAACTATTTCTACCCCGATTTACCAAAAGGATATCAGATCTCCCAGCATACCACCCCGGTTTGTAAAGGAGGATATGTAAAAATCGGGCAGGGTGAAACGGAAAAGAAAATCCAGCTCAACCGCATTCATATGGAAGAGGATGCCGGGAAAAGCATCCACGACAGGGACGATGATTTTACCAGCCTGGATTTTAACCGCGCCGGTGTTCCCCTGATTGAAATCGTAACGGAGCCCTGCTTAAACAGTGCAGATGAGGCTGTCGCTTTTCTGACAAACCTCCGCCGTATACTGCGTTATCTTGCTGTTTGTGACGGGAATATGGAAGAAGGATCCCTGCGCTGTGATGCGAATGTTTCCATCCGTAGAACCGGAGAAAAAGCATTGGGCGTAAAAGTGGAAATAAAAAACCTGAATTCCATCCGCAATGTAAAACGGGCAATAGAATCTGAAGTAAAGCGCATGTGCGAAATGGCGGACAATAATGAAATCATCACTCAGCAAACGCGCAGTTTTGATGCGCTGACGGGAACTACTTTTTCGATGCGTTCCAAAGAAGAAGCCAACGATTACCGGTATTTCCCCGACCCGGACCTGCCGCCCTTTGAAGTAACGCCATCCTTGCTGAAAGAAATAGAAGCCACCATACCTGCGCTACCAGAGGAACTGGTAACAAAGTATATGGAAAAATATAACCTGAGCCGGTATGATGCGGATGTATTAACCGACGACAAGGAAACCTCCGATTATTTTGAGCAGCTTATCCGGCTCACACCCCACTATAAAGCGGCTGCTAACTGGATCGCCGGACCGGTAAAATCTTTTCTGAATGAAAAAAATATTTCAATTTCAGAATTCCGGTTAAAACCAGCCGTGATGGCTTCGCTGATTGAACTGGTAGAAGACGGAAGGGTTCATTTTTCAACGGCTTCATCAAAAATATTTCCTGAACTTGCATCAGGCGCAGCAACGGATCCGGTTACCCTGGCTACCACACTTAATCTCATTCAGACAGACGACGAATCCCAGATCCTGGAATGGGTGAAACAGGCGATGGATAAAATGCCGGAAAAAGTGCTGGAATACAAAAAAGGAAAGAAAGGATTGCTGGGTTTATTCGTTGGCGAAGTAAAAAAAATTTCCCAGGGGAAGGCAGATCCCCAGCTTACAAATAAACTGCTCATTCAAAAACTGGAAAAATAATTTCAAATCTTACGGTAATGAAAAAAATAATTTTAGTTGTACTGGTTGCTTGTGGCGCATTGATTTCCTGTAAGAGCGGAGACAAAAATATGTTCCAGGTGAAACTCGCCTATAAGAACAGTGATAAAATGATCATTCCGCAGAATTCAGGAAAATCTGACAGCTGGGTTTTCCTGGAAGAGATTGTCTACGGGAAAAACCAGCTGCCTGTGATCGTAGACTCACAAAAAATATCCGGTTCTTCCGGGAATTTAACTTTTCAGGGTAAGAACACGCAGGAAGGGATTTATGAATTGGTTTTCGGAGATAATATTTTAGCAATTCCCCTTATCAATGACGTGCCGGGAATCCAGATTGATGCCGACCTCTCCAAAACAAAGGATTTTTATACGGTTTCGGGATCAGCGGCGAGTAAACAATTGCAGAGTCTGCTGGACAATGTGGGGACGAAGAACAATGATATCCAGAGCTCTTTTAATACGCTCGACAGCCTGAAAAAAATGGACGCGCCGGATAGTGTGCTGGTGGCCGCCAACAATACCAAGAACACCGCGATCAGCTCGCTGAATGATTATCTCAAACAGTTTATCCAGACTACTCCGAACGCAACACTGGGGGTGCTGGCGCTGGGCTGGGCATCCAGGAGTCTTCCGCCCGCGGAAATGGACAGCCAGCTCAAAGGACTGAAAACCCGTTTCCCGGGAAATACTTTTTTAGCTGAAATGGAAAAAGCCAGCAGTCAGCAACAGCAGGCTGAGCCCAGCTCCGGCGCTTCCTGGGTTGGCAAAACCGTTCCGGAACTGACCATGCCCGATCTGAACGGGAATGATATTTCCATTTCGTTCTTTCAGGGGAAAATACCTGCTCATCGATTTCTGGGCCAGCTGGTGCGGTCCCTGCCGGATGGAAAATCCGAATGTGGTGAAAGCCTACAATGAATTCAAAGGGAAAGAATTTTACGATACTCGGTGTTTCGCTTGACAAAGACAAAGATTCCTGGAAGAAAGCCATCAGCCAGGATCATCTCGCCTGGTCACAAATGAGCGATTTAAAATACTGGAACAGCCAGGCTGTTGAGACCTTTGGCTTTCAGGGTATCCCGTTTAATGTTCTCGTGGATCCTTCCGGTAAAGTGATAGGCGAGTCATTGCGCGGAGAAGAACTGGATGCTGAAGCTTAAGCAGGTTTTAGAACTGATAGGGAATTTGTAGGATTAGAGTAATTAGAATGATTAGGTGATATAGGAATGATTAGTTGAATAAAGAAAATTTTGCATAACGATCAATTCACATAATCTTTCTAATCTATCTAATTTTATCTAATTCATCTAATTTTCTTTCGAATCGCAATGAGTAACGCTGGCAAAAATATCAGATTCGTAAGTGTCGCCATCACCAGGGTAAGAGAAGTAAGCCAGCCCAGTGCCTGCGTTCCGCCAAATCCACTGAAGCAAAAAATTACAAATCCCGCAATCAGCACGAGCGAAGTATACACGATACTGATCCCCGTGGAATGAATGGTCTTGACAACGGTGGTTTGCACATCATCTCCTTCCTGTTTGTCCTGCTTATAATTTACCAGGAACCGGATGGTAATATCGATGGCGATGCCCAGGGCAATACTAAAAACCAGGACCGTGGACGGTTTTAACGGAACGCCCGCCCAGCCCATCACACCGGCCGTAATCACAAGGGGTATCACGTTTGGCAGCAGTGAACAGAATAAGATGCGGAAGCTGCGGAACAGGTAGAGCATACAGGCCGCAATCAGCAGAAAGGCCCAGACAATACTTTGTTTTAGTCCGGCAATGATAAAGGAACTTCCCTCCAGAAATGTTACGGTGGTGCCCGTATATACAATCTGGTAATGTGCGGTATCAAATAAAGCATCAGCGCGTTGCTGAAGATTGGAAAGCAGGACGGGCAATTGAATGCTGCCCACATCGGCCATATTCACGCTGATCCGCAGAATTTGTTTGTTGCTGTCGATAAAACTATTGGCGAGTTTCATTACGCCATTTGGTTTTGCACCGGTACTGGCCTTCATATTCAGATAAGGAGCCAGAAAACTGATATCAAATTCATTCGGTAGTCCGTAATTCAGGCTGTCGTTATGGTAATAAGCCTGCCGCACAAATTTTAGTCCTTCCACTATGGAAAGCGGACGGGCCATGACGGCGCTGGAATCGATATAAGCAGAAAGCCGATCGATTTTGGTAAAGTTCCCCAGCATATTGGCACGGATCCCGTTTTTCCGTTTTGTATCAATGAGGATTTCCAAAGGCATCACGCCTTTGAAATTATTTTCAAAAAATTTCAGGTCGGTAAATACTTTATCCGTTTTTGGAAGATCATCCAGAATAAATGCTTCTGAACGAAGACGCGTAATACCCGCAACAGCAATGATCAATATGATACAGGTGGAAATGAAGATAGTTTTTTTATGGTGCAGCGACCAGGTTTCCAGGGTATCGAGTAAACCTATCAGCCAGCGGTTGTTGAGATATTTCATTTCCCGCTCTTTTGGGGCGTGCAGGTAACTGAGTGCAGCCGGCAACAGGATGATGGAAATAATAAACAGCAACATGATATTGATTCCGGCAACTACACCAAACTCTTTCAGGATGGCACTTTTGGTTAGTGCAAACACGCCGAACCCGATGGCAGCTGCAATATTGCAGAACAGGGTAACGATACCCATTTTACGGATCATCTCATACAGGGCCCGGTGTTTATCACCCGTTTCCCGGAATGAACTGTGATATTTATTCAGGAAATAAATACAATTCGGAATGCCGATCACCACGATCAAGGGCGGAATCAGGGCATTGAGCAGGGTAATCTTATATCCAAATAAGTGCATCGTTGCCAGACTGAACACCACGCCGATAATCACCACCGCAAGTGACAATACCATATTACTCAGGCTTCTGAAAAAGATCAGCAGGATCAGCGCCGAGAGCAGGACAGAACCCAGTAAAAACCATTTCATTTCTGTGGCCACTTTCGTAGCCATATTGGTCCGGATCAGGGGAAGACCACTGTAGTGCATTTGCAGCTGGTGGGCATTGCCGAACTGATCACCGAGGTCCGTAATATTTTTTACCACCGCTATTCGGGCAGCTGAGTTCAGAATTTGTTTGTTCACGGTGATGGCCATCAGACAGGCATGGGTGGTGGGGTTATACAGGAGTCCGCGATAAAATAATAAGTTCTCAAATATCTTTTTTGCTGAATCCAATGCAGTCTGATTTTCGAACGGGGCATTAAAAATCGGACTGGGGATCAGTTTTTCAGTCGCTGTATCTTTATTCAGGATGATGGCATCCGGAATACTCAATACCTGTTCCACCCCTTTTACCTTTTTCAGGTCCCGGCTCAGTTGACTGTAATCATTAAAAACATCTTTTTGATAAAGCTTATCCGTTTCAACCCCGATCACGAGCAGGTTGCCATCATCGCCAAATGTTTTAAGAAAATTTTGATACGCCAGCCATTTCGGATTGTCGGTTGGAATGGCCCGTACATATTCGTAGCTTAATTCAACTTTCGATGCTTTAAAAGCTGCGAAGACTACCGCAGCTGCCAGCATAATAAGCAACGGTAAACGATATTTTAAAACAAAGGCGGCAACTCGTCCCCACATAATATTTGAATTTTATTGAATCCGGTATCATCTTTTCCCGGATTCGAATACAGATGAAATCCGGTGTTCACCCTTTCCCGGAATCGAATACTGATGAAATCCTGTGTTCATCCCATCACAGAATCGAATATTTATGAATTTCGATGTTCGTCTACCCAGGGATCTGAATATTTGTGCTTTCCGGCATTCGCCCGGCAAAGAAACTTATTTTAACCGAATTTCGCAGGAATCCTCTTACATGGTTCACAAAACAAAAGGCATTGTACTGCGCACTGTGAAATACGGGGAAACCAGTGTGATCGTAACCATACTCACGGAACTATTCGGTCTCCAGTCTTATATCGTCAACGGAATCAGAACCATTTCCCGTAAGGGGGCGTCCAGGGCAGGAATGTTTCAGCCGGCGGCCATACTGGACCTGGTGATTTATCATCAGGAGACAAAAAACCTGCACAGGATTAAGGAATTCAGCTGGAACCATCTCTACCAGCATATTTTTTCGGATGTGATCACCAATACGGTGGCCCTCTTTATGATCGAATTATTGCAAAAATGCCTGAAACAACCGGAACCCAATCCGGAGCTGTTTTATTTTATGGAAGACGCCCTGCAGGGTCTTGATCAGGCCGACCAGAAGGCACAGGCAAATTTCCCCCTGTTTTTTGCTCTTCACCTCGCTGGTTTTTTTGGTCTGCGTATTGATGATAATTATTCAGAAAAAAGACAATACCTGGACCTGCGCGAAGGATATTTTTCTGAAGAGAAGCCGGCGCATCCCCATTTTCTGGAAAATCCCTTAAGTGAAATCAGTTCCCACCTCTTGAAAATTTTACAACCCGATGAGCTTGGAGCCTTACCGCTCAATAAAGAAAAAAGAAGACTGCTGCTGATGGCTTATGAAGATTTTTATACCATTCATATTTCAGGCTTTACTCCGCTCAAGACCCTGCCGGTGCTGAGAACCATATTGGAAGTATAAGAGTATAGGAGTATAGGAGTATAAGAGTGAAAACATATTCCCATACTCTTATACTCCTATACTCTTATACTAATCTTCTGCTCCCGCTCTCCGCCCCAATCTCCCCGTTACTAAGATTTTCGATCAAAACCACACCAGGCTTTTTCCCTTTACTAAAACTTCCCAGTTTATCTTCGAAAGACAATGCTTCCGCACCATTTGAAGTGGCCCATATCAGTAATTCAGCTGTGGGAATGGAAGGGAAATTCATTTTAATCGTTTTCATTTCTTCCAGGATACTCAACTGATGATTGCTGGCGAGGCTGTCGGTACCCAGTACGATCCGGGTTTTATTTTTTATAAAAGACGGAATATCCGGCAGCCTGTCTTCTATGTAGAGATTCGCATTGGGACAGAAGCAAAAAAATAATGCATTACTGAATGCACGGGCTTTCAAAATATCCGCTTCTTCCGTATAGGTATTATGAACGAGTAGAATTCTAGCGGCTTCTTTTAATTTGGGCAGGTAGAAAGACAGGCTCGACATTCCCGGCGATTTAAAATGATCCGTTGGTATTTTCATCCGTTCGTACATACGAAAGAGATCACCGCTGCGGTCATGGAAAAATTCGTTTTCTGCAGCCGACTCCTGGTTGTGTATAGTAATGGTTTTATTTTTAAAGCCGGGCGTCATCAGATTCCATAATTCTTCAGAAACGGAATAGGGTGCATGCGGACTGATGGAAACATGACTTGTATCGGACCCTTTATTGCTGAATAGTTCTGAATCGGGGGCTTCCCCACTGAATAGTGCAGACAGTTGCAAGGATGCTTCAAAACGTTCTGGTGCCTGCCGGGGATTCCAGCCTAAAAGTTCTATAAAGTTGTAATAGTCGAGTCGTTTTGCCTGTTTGGCATTCAGGCTATCCCCATTATTGCAAATATCCCCAACGGCTACGATTCCCGAGTCCAGCATACTGTCTTCTGCAGAAAGAATAGCCTCCAGGCGCTGGTCTTCCGGCTGATTTCGCTGCGAGACCACCGACAGCACAAAATTGACCAGACCCTGTTTTTGCGGGATCCGGGATTTCAGGTGACTAAGCTCCAGATGACAGTGACAGTTGATAAACCCCGGGGTGATCATGCCCGGGAATGTCTCCAGATCATCGCCTGCCTGGGTTTCATCCACTATATCTTCGATGGTTCCATCAGTCCGGGTTATCAAAACCTTGTCGGAATGCCTCATTTTGTAGCCATCAAACAAATAATCCGCTTTGAATTTCCGATAACTCATGGTTCAGTTAACTTTGCAGCAATATAAATTTTTCGCTGGTTATGATTGATAAACTGGATGCTATCCGGGCAAGATTCGATGAATTGGGCGTCGCACTCACCAACCCTGCAATTGTAAATGATAATAAGAAATTCAGTTCCACCAGTAAGGAATACCGGAGTCTGGAGAAAATTGTTCATTCTTATGACCAATACCGCAACCTGCTGGATGATCTGGCATTTAACCGGGAAGCACTGAATGGTGATGATGATGAGTTAAGGGAAC
Organism: uncultured Bacteroidota bacterium; assembly: GCA_963730655.1. Lineage (GTDB taxonomy): Bacteria > Bacteroidota > Bacteroidia > Chitinophagales > Chitinophagaceae > Puia. Next base: position 195,127 of record CAVSSI010000003.1, on the reverse strand, counting down.
TGGCCAAGATGGAAACCTCCGCATTAGAGGAGAAAAAACTCACGATGGAGGCGGATATCCGACAGATGCTGATACCCAAGGATCCCCAGGATGAAAAAAATGCGATTATTGAAATCCGGGCTGGTACAGGAGGGGATGAAGCAAGCCTTTTTGCAGGCGATCTTTACAGGATGTACATGAAGTACTGTGAGAAAAAAGGATTTCGCACAGCGCTACTGAGTGAAAGTGAAGGCACAGTAGGTGGTTATAAAGAAGTGCAGCTGGAAGTAACGGGAGAAGATGTTTATGGCACCCTGAAGTTTGAAAGCGGCGTACACCGGGTGCAAAGGGTTCCCGACACAGAACAGAGCGGAAGAGTACATACCAGTGCGGCTACTGTAGCAGTCATGCCCGAAGCCGAGGAAGTGGATTTTGAACTGAATCCGGCAGATGTTAAAATGGAAACGGCGCGAAGCGGAGGCGCTGGTGGTCAGAACGTTAATAAGGTGGAAACCAAAGTAATGCTGACCCATTTACCGACCGGCACCGTGGTGGTTTGCCAAACGGAAAGATCACAATTGGGAAACCGGGAAAAAGCCATGCAGATGCTGAGAACCAGGCTTTATGAAGAACAGGTGAGAAAGCAGGAAGAAGAAATCTCCCGGCACCGGAAGAGCCTGGTGAGCACCGGAGACCGGAGCGCAAAAATCCGTACGTATAATTTTCCGCAGGGAAGGGTAACCGATCACCGGATCGGCCTGACAGTCTATAATTTGGGTGATGTATTAAACGGGAATATCAGTGAATTTATCGATGCGCTGCAGTTTGCCGAAAATGCTGAGAAAATTGCAAAACCCGCTTAGGATGTTGCAATATTTCTACAATTGTAAACGAAAGGGATTAATAGTTGGAAGCATATGGTTTTATTTGGTAAATTCATAATAGTAATTCCTTAACAATACCCTGGTAAACCATTTCTGCTTTACCGCGTTAATATAAGGTAGTAGCGGGTTAGCTACAGAAGCAGTCTTAAAAAATTGTTATTAAGAAACGGAAGAAAGATTTGGATTGGTTTTGACTATTACCTTTACGGTAGTTCTTTAAAAGTGCCAGATTCGTGTGAAAGATTAAAGTTGGCATTTGAATTGCCAGTGTTTAATTGAAGATCGTCTTTTCTATTTGACTTCACAAAAGCAGTCAATTTTCTCATAAGCAGTTAGTTTTGGTTACGGCCCCTGTTTCAACAGGGGCTTACTTTTTAAAGTTATCCCTGCCGCTGATTGCAACAGGTTTCCCGCCCACCTTGATAAACTCCACTTTCCATATTTTAAATTACAAAGCATTCCTGCCCGCTATTCATTTCCCATGTCGGGTGTTCAAAATCCCTGCTGCAGGAGCAGGTTAAATATTAGTTTTTTATTACCACCCGAACGATCAGCCGGGCAATTAAATAACCGCAGATCGCGCCGATTATATCAGCAGCAATATCGTAGATATCAAAGTCCCGGTTCGGAATAAAATATTTCTGAATGAACTCCATCGCGGTACCAAATAAACAGGCAATCAATAAAATGTGAAATAGTTTTTTATTTAACGGGGTATGCAAATCCTTCCTGCTCGCAAAATAAAAGGACCAGAGGAATACAAAACATCCAAACAAAATAATATGCACCAGTTTATCCAGGTTCGGAATGGTCAGCTGATTTTCATCCGGCAACATCTTTCCGGGAATCGTCAGCAGGATGAATACGAGGAGGGTCCAGACAAGAGCAGTGATTCTGCTCGAAAGAATTTTGTACAGTCGGCTGCGCATAATGAAAAACGAAGTTAAGGGCTAACCTTCAACCTTCCCGATCACATACATAGCCGACATGGTTGGTGTGGGGCTGCCTCCTTTGTTTTCCAATGTAATGGCAAAAGCCTCTGCCCGGGGTATTGTTTTGAGTTTTACAAAAGAAAGGCCTTCTGCCATATTAAAAACCCCTGCATCTACCGGCTTGCCATCCACAATCGCCCAGAGCTGGTATTCTTTATTGGCTTCCGGCCTGGGTAGTTGGTTAATCAGCAGGTAGACATCCCGGGTTTCTGTGTTCCAGTAAACCGTTGCCTGGCTCAGTGGGGCCGGACTGGTAGGAACGCCGGGCAATTTGATAATCTCCATAATCGGATCCCGGATCAGGGTAAGCGCCGTTTCGTCATTGGAAAGTTTGGTCTGGAGAATTTTATTCGTAGCGGCAACCTGCAACTGCGCATCCACGAGTTCCTTATTCTGGGCGATGGTCTTTTTATATTGTTCGAGTAAATAAAAATTGAGGCCGACACTTCCGGCGAGTAAAATCAGGGAAGCCGCAGCCACATATTTTGCGAATCCGATACGGGGAACCAGTTTAGGTCTGACCAGGGAAGCAGTCCGGGGGGACTCTTCTTCTTTTTCCATGCCGATATTGGAAAATATGCGCGATTTCAGTTCACGGGGCGGATCCAGTTTTTGTTCATTCAGTCTTTCTTCCAATTTTAATTCAAAAGCATTTCTGGCAGCCCGCACTTCATGATGTGCTGCGCACATATTTTCGAATTCAGCCACTTCTTCCGGGGAAGCAAGGCCAAGCACATAGCTTTCAACTATTCCACTTAATATGTATTCCTGTACGTTCACTTATTTTAAATATTCTCTTAATTGCAAAAGCGCATTTCGGATCCGGGTTTTGACCGTTCCCAGCGGAATGTCTTCTATATCTGCGATTTCATCGTGCGTATAACCCTTAAAATAGGCAAGTTCTATTAAAACACGTTGTTCGGGTCGAAGTTTTCCCAGGAATTTGCTAAGGCCGATACCGTCAATACTGGTTTGGCTTGACTGATTATTACCATATACGGTATCAGTAATCTCCCGGTTTTTTTGATCGTTCTGGTAACTTTTGGACCGCAGCATATCGATGGAAGCATTCCGGCAGATATTCAGCATCCAGGTAAATAAACGGCCTTTAAGCGGATCGTAAGAATCCATTTTACGCCAGATATTTATAAATACTTCCTGGAGCACATCACTGGCGGTTTCGGGCGTTTTTACGATCTGCAGGATAATACTGTACAGGGAGCCGCTGTAATGGTCATACAGATAGGAAAAAGCCTGGTCATCCCTTGCTTTTAAAGCAATGATCAGTTCCTGTTCCGTATATGTTCCGGGTATTCCCAAATTGAAGTATGTTTTATGCGTGATGCGTGAGGCAGGAAAAAAAAGCCTCACGCTTCGTGCTTCACGCTTCTAGCCTACAAGCGCTTCATACGCAGCTGCATCCAGCAACTTTTCCACCTCGGCGGGATCATTTACAGTCAGTCTGATCATCCAGCCTTTTCCATAAGGATCTGTGTTCACGAGGTCCGGGGCGGCGCCCAGGGCCGGATTTAATTCAGCAATGGTTCCGGCAACGGGAAGGAAAAGATCCGAGACTGTTTTTACGGCTTCCACCGTACCGAATACTTCGCCGGCCTCCATGGTTTTACCAATGGTTTCCACTTCGACATATACAATATCTCCCAATTCGCGCTGTGCATAATCGGTAATGCCTACCAGGAAAGTATTGCCTGATTCGGGTTTAACCCATTCGTGATCCTTTGTGTATTTCAGATTTGCTGGAAAACTCATGTAGATATTTTTAGAAGTTCTTTTAACGACAGCTGCAAATATAGAAGGATTTGCATATTCCAGCCACCTTCAGGATTCGTTCCCTTCCTGGTTTTCAAAATAAAGCAGGATATGATCCTTCATGAAGTTCTCCTGCTCAATCATATTTAAAACCGGGAGGGCTTTTAACTGACGGTAATGCGGCCAGCCATCATCGTCTACCATTTCCAGCTCATAATAACCACTGGGTGACAGAAGAGTGCAAACGGCAACATGCATGAGATCCTGTTTCTGTTCCTTGCTAAATTTGGTTTCGAAATCGCCAATTTCCTGGATCCCGATCAGGAAAAGAATGGCTTCCATATCAGGCTTTTTTCCAAACCGGCTCATCAGTTTTTCTTCCAGCGCCCACCATCTGGTCTGAATATCATCTTTCACGTTCATCCGGCAAAGATAACCCGCTCAGGATTCTATCCCTCCATCTGTTACCTTTGCGCAAATTTTTGTCATGTTACAGTTAGCGGTTATCCGTCAGCAGCCGGAATGGATAAAAGAAAGACTAAAGGTCAAAAATTTCAACGCGTCCGCTGCGGTTGATGCGATTCTTGCCCTGGATGAAAAAAGAAAAAAATGCCAGCTGGAACTGGAATCTGCCCAGGCAGGTCTGAATGCTGTTTCCAAAGAAATCGGTCAGCTGATGGCCAAAGGAGAAAAAGCCAAAGCAGAGGAGAAAAAGCTGGAAGTTTCCAGAGTTAAATCCACCATTTCGCCATTACAGGAATTATTGAACCAGACAGATATTCAGTTGCAGGAAATACTGGTATCCCTTCCCAACCTGCCCGCCAGGGAAGTGCCTCCTGGTAAGACTCCTGCAGATAATGTAACGGTGCGGGAAGGAGGAAAAAAACCATCATTACCGGCGAATGCTGTTCCGCACTGGGACCTGGCCAAAAAATATAACCTGATCGACTTTGAACTCGGAAATAAAATTACCGGCGCGGGTTTCCCCCTGTATATCCACCAGGGTGCCAGACTGCAGCGGGCGATGATCCAGTACTTCCTGGATTATAATACAGATGCGGGTTTCGTGGAATACCAGCCACCGCTGATGGTGAATGAAGATAGTGCCTATGGAACAGGTCAGCTGCCGGATAAAGAAGGACAAATGTATTTTGCAACGGAAGATAAATTTTACCTGATTCCCACTTCCGAAGTGCCGCTCACCAATATCTGGCGGGATATGATTTTGAAAGAAAAGGATCTGCCGGTTAAAATGACGGCTTATACACCCTGTTTCAGGAGAGAAGCCGGCAGTTATGGCAAGGACGTGCGTGGTCTGAACCGACTGCACCAGTTTGACAAGGTGGAAATCGTACAGATTGTGCATCCGGACAAAAGTTATGCAGCCCTGGATGAAATGGTATTGCATGTGGAGAAACTTTTACAATCCCTGAATCTGCCTTACCGGATACTCCGTTTATGTGGCGGGGATATGTCATTCGCTTCCGCGATAACCTATGATTTTGAAGTTTACAGTGCTGCCCAGGAAAAATGGCTGGAAGTAAGTTCCGTTAGCAATTTTGAAACATTTCAAACCAACCGCATGAAAGTGCGGTTCAAGGATGAATCCGGAAAAACACAGCTGCTGCATTCCCTGAACGGAAGTTCCCTCGCCCTTCCGCGCATACTGGCCTGCCTGCTGGAAAATAACCAGCAATCCGATTTTATCACCCTGCCAGAGGTGTTGCATCCTTATTTTAAGGCTGAACGCCTAAAGCCTAAAGCCTAAGCCACGAAAGTCAAAAGCATTCCGGAATGCAGGCAAACTCATTTTCAAATTGAGAAATTACTTGTCAGTCCCTGATTCACGAATTAATCTTAAATAATTAAAAAGGCTTTAAGCGTTAGGCGTTAAGCGTTTGGCGTTAAGCCCAACGAAAGCCTATTAAACTTTCCCCATTGATTTCGGTCTCACAGAAGCATGAGCAGTAATCAGCTAAAAAATCAGCACCTCTGGTGGCGGGCAGGTTTTGGCCCTCCCGCAGACCAGACATCTTCGCTGGCCCGGGAGAAACCGGATTCCTTATTTCATTCCATACTAAAAGCATCCGAAAAAAAACCAGACCTGTTTGATGTGGCCGATTCGGAAATGCGGGCAATGGTGAATGATGCCATGCAAATGGCCGGAGGCAGAAAATCCGGACTCAAACCAGGTGAAAAACAGGAGTTCCGTAAACAGTCGGTCCTGGATATCGCCCGGCTGAATATCCGCTGGCTGCAGGAAATGACCGACAGCAAAGCCCAGCTGCTTGAAAAAATGTCGCTGTTCTGGCATGGGCATTTTGCATCCAAGACGATCAATATTTTATACGACCAGGATCTGCTGAATGTGATCCGCGAAAATGCCCTGGGCAATTTCAGGACCCTGCTACTGAGTGTTAGTAAAACGGCCTCAATGATCCAGTTTCTGAATAATAACCAAAATAAAAAAGGCCATCCGAATGAGAATTTTGCAAGGGAACTCATGGAACTTTTTACGATCGGCCGGGAACACTATACGGAAAACGATGTGAAGGAATCGGCCAGGGCATTTACCGGATGGGGCACTACCCTTCAGGGGGAATATAATTTCCGGCCCCGGCAACACGATGACGGCATGAAAACTTTTTTCGGAAAGACGGGTAACCTGGGAGGAGAAGACATCATTGAAATCCTGCTCAACCAGAAACAAACAGCCATCTTCATCACAAGAAAAATTTACAGGTATTTTGTAAATGAAACGGTGGATGAGGAAAAACTAAATGCACTCGCATCAAAATTCTACGAAAGCGGATACGATATCCGGAGTTTGATGATCAGCATTTTTACGTCGCCCTGGTTTTATAATCCCGAAAATATAGGTACACAGATTAAATCCCCCGTGGTATGGCTTGTCGGCATCCGCCGGCAGCTGCCCATGGAAATACAAAATCCGGCTGTGCAACTGGTGCTCGAGCGTTTACTGGGACAGGTATTATTTGCGCCCCCCAATGTGGCCGGATGGCCCGGTGGTAAACACTGGATTGACAGTTCAAGCCTGATGCTGCGCATGCAGCTTCCCCAGGTGATGTATCATTCGGATGCCATTCAGTCCAAACCCAAAGACGATGATGATGTGATGATGGGCATGCGGGAACAGGCACTCGCGGGAAATATCCGGAGACTAAAAAACCCGGGCGGACAGTTTTTTCAAACAAAAATTCTCTGGGATCAGTACCTGCGCTATTTCGATAACATTAAAGACGAGGATCTCTATGGATCAATAAGGGACCTGATTCTGCAAAGGGTTTTTCCAATGAATGAAACCGGACTGGTAAATTATATTGATGAAACCAATCGGCAAACCAGGATCGAATCCATTACCATCCGGTTGATGGGTACGCCGGAATATCAGTTGTGTTAACCGGAAAAATAAAATTATGCTGATCAACAGAAGAAAATTTATTACCCTGGGTTCGCTGGCCACCGGCACGCTGATGGTTCCAAAATTCTTAAAAGCATTTGATGGCCCGGCAGATTTTATGCAGGGCAATAGAGTACTGGTCGTTCTTCAGTTAAGCGGGGGCAATGACGGACTGAATACCGTTATTCCGGTGCGGAATGATATTTACTACCAGTCCAGGCCATCGCTTGGAATCAGCCGGGAAAAGGCCCTGGTACTGAATGCAGAAACCGGACTTCATCCCTCCCTCACCCAACTGAAATGGTTATATGACGAAGGAAATCTCGCAATCCTGAATAATGTGGGTTATCCCAATCCGGACCGCTCGCATTTTCGCAGTATGGATATCTGGCAGACGGCAAGCGGAAGCAATGAATATATTAATTCAGGATGGCTGGGAAGATATCTGGATGCACAATGTGCAGGATGTGATAAACCCACGCAGGCCCTGGAAATGGATGATATGCTGAGTCTGGCCATGAGTGGTGAAAAGATGAAAGGAATCGCGTTGCGGGATCCGAAAAGATTATATGATACCAGCCGGGATCCGTTTTATAAAAACCTCCTGCAGGCCGGAATCCGGCAGCATGCCGGAAGATCCGGCTTCCTATTTATATAAAGTAATGGCAGAAACCCTTTCCGGTGCGGATTATATTTTCCAGCAAAGTAAAATGCGACCCAGCACAACCGTTTATCCGGATTCCGAACTGGGAAAAAACCTGAAAACGATTGCAACGCTGATTTCATCGGATATCAACACCCGCGTTTACTATGTATCGCTGGGAAGTTTTGATACCCATGTGGGCCAGGAGGCGAAACAGGAAAAATTATTTAACGATCTCAACGAAGCCATCAGGCCATTTACCGAAGACCTGAAAGCAAATCATCGTTTTGAAGATGTTTTGCTGATGAGTTTTTCAGAATTTGGAAGAAGAGTGGGGGAGAATGGAAGTGGTGGTACCGATCATGGTACGGCAAACAATATGTTTCTGATCAGCGGAGGATTAAAAAACAAGGGTATGCTGAATGAAATGCCCGACCTGTCAAACCTCACAGATGGCGACCTGAACCAGCAGATGGATTTCAAACGGGTATATGCCACCGTTCTCAATAAGTGGCTCGGCGCAGACGACCTTCAAATTCTGGGGAAGAAATATGAATATTTGAATTTTGTTTAGAAAATTTTTAATTTCTCATACTGCCATTCCCGAATTCCCAAATTCCCGAATTCCCGAATTATCGTATCAGCACCACCGTTCCTTTTTCACTATGCATATTTCCCAGGTAGTCCTGCCCTTTTATCATCCATACATAAGTACCGACGGGCTGGGGTTTGCCGTTTAAATTGCCATCCCATCCGGGAAGGCCACCCTGACTGCTGAAAACTTTTTGTCCATCGCGGTTAAATACTTCAAAATTTTCAACCCTGCTCATCCCTACCAGAACAGGATGGAAATAATCGTTGTGTCCGTCATGATTGGGGGTAAAGGCATTGGGTACATAAATATCCGGTCCTTTATAAGCTTTGATAAATATCGTATCATAAGTCGGACAGCCGAAAGAAGTTGTTGCCTGAAGAATATATCGAATGTTGTCGTACAGGATGGCAACGGGATTTGCAATCGCCGGATCATTCAATCCATTTGCCGGTGTCCATTGATAAAATTCGCCTCCGGTAGCGCTTAGCTGCAGTGGTTGTCCGAATGCGACAACCGTATCATTACCGACTTTTGCATTTGACTGATAAATAGTCAGCATCGCCGTTGACGTATCCGAAGAACAGCCGGCATAATTTACGGCGTATACAGTCACCGTATATTCACCCCCGGCAGGAAAAAAATGTTTAATGCTTTCGGAGCTGTCCACCATTCCGTCTCCGGTATTCCAGTACCATTGCCGCATAGGTATGCCGGGTGTCAGATTTCCGGAAACCAGCGGAACAGGATCTCCATAACAGGCATCCTGCACTGCCAGACTGATGGAAGGTTTGGCTGTGATATCCACTGTTTTCGTGAAGGGTTCTGATACACATCCCTCGACTGTTTTTACGACCAGTTGTATTTGGGTATTGCCGGCGGGGAAAGTTTTCCGAATAAAAGAGTCGGTGGTCTGAATCACTTCCGCCCCGTTATTGATGATCCAGTCCCATTGATTTATGGTTCCATATTGCACCAACGCCCTGCCCGTCAGCAATGCTTCATTGTCAGCGCATATCACAGGGGGTGAGCTGCCAAAAGAAGTCTTCGGGGATAGAACCAATGACAATTTTTTTGAAGAGCGTATCAGATGTACAGCCATTGTTGGCTTCAATGGTCATTTTGACCATATAACTGCCCGGAGTTGAATAAGCATGTGGTGCCGGACGCTGACCCATAAAGCTGGTATTATCGCCAAAATCCCATGTCCATTTGACAATGGTTCCGAAACAGGTGGAACTGTCGTCAAACTGAACGACCGCGGGTGCACAGGAACTGCCATGCCGGAATGGTGAAAGCAGGGTTAAGGGAAGTGCAGACTTTTTCAACATTATTCAGTCCGCCTGTTGCCCCGCTGAATCCCCAGTAAACTTCGGGAACATTATTAAAAATATCTTTTACCAGATCAACTGTTGCCTGTACCCGTGGTACACCGTCCACTTCAGCCGAGAGTGATTTAGTACCCGCATTCCAGATTACTCTTAATGTATGCCATTCGCCGTCTTCAATATTCGGATTGTTGGCTATAGCGGGAACCGGCCCGGCCAGGGTATTTGCGGTTCCATTGACCAGGTCTCCATTTTTATAAATTCCGATATGATCGTAAGAAGGATCATTGAAATCAAAATTCTGGTAAGTATCGATTGGTATCCCAATAGATGGTGAAATGCCATAAAATCCGAGTCCCTGCCCCTGGGTACCGATGCTGGTGCCAACCTGCTGTAATATAAAAACGATTCCGTCTGCCCCGTCTGAATCTTTTGTTCCCAGATAAACATTGAAGATATAGTTGAAGGAATTGTTGAGATCGATTTTATTTTTATTCCACACGGATCCTCCCCTCCAGTTAATATCCGGAGTAAGCTGATAGCAGTTACAGCTCAGCGTGATGGCATCTCCATTGACTATATAAGTGGGACTCTGTTGCGCATGAAGCGAAATCCGGGAAATGCTGAACAGTGCCAGCATGAATACATGTGGAAAACCTAATCTCATAAGCAGAATCATTGACCCAAAGCGGAACTTATTTCTTCATAGGAAATTCGATTTTATTCTTATGCTGAAATGACGTTCCAGGTCAATTTCCAAAGGCCGAACCAGGTTCCGGGAGCAGTCCTACCAGCTTTGTTTTGCAACTCCGGCCTTGATAGCAGCCAGTGCTTTCTCAGCTCCGAGTAAAGTAGTTAGTTTATTTCCTTTACCATCATGACCCTGAGCCATATAAGCGCCCTTGGCCGTTTTGCTGATCACCGCATCCATGATCGGAACATTCTTCTCTTTAGTTTTAACGTTATATGCTGTAAGTACTACGTCGGACATATCTTAAATTTTAAAAGGTTCTGAATAAACTAACTGCCTAAGCGCTTAAAGGTAAATAAATATTCTTAAACGGGTTTTCTGCTGATTTACACGTCTAAACGGGCATATTTCGCATGGGATTCGATAAACTCCCGGCGGGGTGCCACTTCATCTCCCATCAGCATGCTGAAGATGCGGTCTGCTTCTGCGGCGCTTTCAATGGTTACCTGTTTCAGGGTCCTTGTTGCCGGGTTCATGGTCGTTTCCCAAAACTGACTGGCATTCATCTCACCCAGACCTTTGTAACGCTGTACGCTTACGCTGTCTTCCTTGCCTGCAGCCAAGTCTTTCGATTTGCAATCTGCGTTGGTCTTCCGTCCAGGCATAGGCCTGTCCTTTCCCTTTTTAACCTGATACAGCGGTGGCTGGGCGATGTAAATATAACCCTGTTCAACCAGTTCTTTCATATAACGGAAAATGAAAGTAAGGATCAGGGTGGCGATATGACTGCCATCCACATCGGCATCCGTCATGATGATCAGTTTATGATAACGGAGTTTAGTCAGGTTCAATGCCTTGGGATCCTCTGCCGTACCCACGGTTACACCCAGGGCGGTATACATATTCCGGATTTCCTCATTTTCATAGATCTGGTGCTCCATGGCTTTTTCCACATTCAGGATCTTACCCCTTAACGGCAGAATGGCCTGGAAACCCCGGTCACGGCCCTGTTTGGCCGTTCCACCTGCCGAATCTCCTTCCACCAGGTATAGTTCGCATCGTTCCGGATTTCTTTCAGAACAATCGGCCAGTTTACCCGGTAATCCACCGCCGCTAAGTACGCTTTTACGCTGTACCAGTTCCCTGGCTTTTCTGGCTGCCGCCCGGGCCTGGGCGGCCAGGATCACTTTCTGAATAATATTTTTTGCTTCCCTGGGATTTTCTTCCAGGTAAGCTTCCAGAATTCTGGCCACGGTAGTATCCACGATACCACTCACTTCATTATTTCCAAGCTTGGTTTTGGTCTGTCCTTCAAACTGCGGTTCCGGAACTTTTACAGAAATGATGGCGCTCAGTCCTTCGCGGAAATCATCGCCTTCGATTTCAACCTTGGCTTTTTCAAAATGATTTTGTTTGTCCCCATAACTTTTAAATACCCGGGTCAGTGCGCGGCGGAAACCGGCCACATGGGTACCGCCTTCAATGGTATTGATATTATTTACGTAAGAATAAATATGCTCGCTGTAACTGTCGTTATAGGTCAGGGCAACTTCCACGGATACATTTGTTGCTGCATCCAGTGCATTTACATAAATGGGCTTGGGAATCAGTGGAGACCTGGAAGCATTACTGTCCAGCATTTCCACAAATTCCGTAATACCGCCTTCGCTGTAAAAAACTTTCGTATAAAACTTCCCTTCGTCATCCAGTTCCCGGAGATCATTGATCGTGATTCTCACCCCCTTGTTCAGAAAGCCAGTTCCCGTAAACGGCCTTCCAGGATATCCCTGTTATAAACCAGAGTAATAAAAATGGACGGATCGGGATGAAAATGTACGCGGGTTCCTGTTTTTTCACTGAGTCCGATTTCACGAACCGGATATTGCGGAATACCGATTTTATATTCCTGTTCAAATATTTTTCCTTCCCGCTGTACGGTTACATGCAGATCGCTGCTGAGTGCATTTACGCAACTCACGCCCACTCCGTGCAAACCACCGGAAACTTTATAGGTATTCTTATCAAATTTTCCACCTGCATGAAGAATGGTCATCACCATTTCCAGTGCGCTTTTTTTCTCTTTGGTATTCATGCCGGTTGGAATACCACGGCCATCATCTTCCACACTGACGGAATTATCTGGATAGATCTCCACCATAATATTCGTACAATAACCGGCAAGCGCTTCATCAATGGAATTATCTACCACTTCATATACCAGGTGATGCAACCCTTTTACACCGATATCGCCGATATACATGGCGGGCCTTTTCCGAACTGCTTCCAAACCTTCGAAAACCTGAATACTATCCGCTCCGTAACCATTCACCATAGGAGCTGTTACCTGTTGTACACTTTCGTTCATATATTATTGAAAAACTGGTTATTAGATGTAAAATAGCCAGGTTTGCAAATTTACGAAAAACAGGCCGAAGATCCGGGTCAGAAACCTTCTTTTTTAAACTATTTTCCAGGGTATAAAAACCGGTAAAAAACGCGCTTTTCAGGGTGAAGTTCAATGGTTCAACAACAATTTGTTACCGATTGGAATTTAGGGGCTAAATTTGCCGGATATTTATGCATCAGCCCCCGGATATACTCACCCTGGCTTATAAACAGCCCTTCATGCAGGAGCAATTGCTTTTACTGGATGAAAAAGAGCGTCAGATTCCGGGATCCGTTCAGTATATGATCCGCCGGTACGAGAAGAATCCGCTTTGGAACCTGGAAGATACCGGAATGATGGTCTATCACTTCCAGCGGAAAATGTGCGGGAAAATTATTTCGAACTGCGTTTTTGTATTTCCGGAAATGTCTATTGCCGGGAGAAAGAGAAAGACTGTGCCGCCTGTCAGCTGCATAATTTCAGGGCCTGCCCGGATCGTTCAGAAACCGTGGATGTGATGAGTTTCCGGTTTTCTCCGGTACACCTTTCCCAGTTTGTGAAACCACAGCATATTTCAGGAAGCCTGTCTGACAATGTGCTCCATTTTAAACATCCTTCTTCTTTTTCAAAAATCTTATCCCTTTGCGGCCGCACCCGGATGGTTTTGGAAGGACTGCTGAACCATAACTATACTGACAGTCTGGAAAATATTTTTATTAACGCCCAAACCCAGATGTTACTGTTGTACAGCCTGGAATGCATGCTGGGCGAAAAGGAAGTGGATTCCTTTCAGTGTAAATTCCTTGCCAATGAAGCCGACCGGGACAAAATCAGTCTGGCCAGGGAAATATCTACTGGAACATATCGGCGAACCGCTCACCATCCGGGAACTCAGCCGTAAAGTGGCCATCAACGAATGTTATCTGAAAAAAGGATTCAAGGAACTCTTTGGAACCACCATTTTTGATTTCTACCAGAGTCAGCGCATGGAACATGCGCGGTATCTCCTCTACGAAAAAGGCCTGAGTGTTACCGATGTATCCGTGATGCTGGGATATTCTTCCATCTCCCATTTTTCCACCGCATTTAAGAAACACACGGGGCTGAAGCCTTGTGAACTACTTTTTAAAGCTTAACGCCTAACGCCTAACGCCCAACGTTAACGCTCAACGCTAACGTATCGTAATCGTAACGATTAACCGATTAACGATACACGATACACGTTACAGTTGTATTATTCGCTCCTCAAACTTTTTACCGGGTTCATCAATGCCGCCCTTATGGCCTGCGAACTTACGGTGAACAAAGCGATGATGACGGTTGCAATTCCGGCAGATCGCAAACATCCACCAGCTGATCTGTATTTTGAAGGCAAAACCTTCCAGCCATTTATTCATCACCCACCAGGAAATGGGAATGGCAATCAGAAAAGCAAGCAGCACCAGTTTGATAAAATCTGTAGACAACAACTGAACGATTCCGCCAACACTTGCTCCCAATACTTTCCGTATCCCGATTTCTTTATTCCGCTGCTCTGCACTGAATGCCGCGAGTCCGAACAAACCCAGACAGGAAATACATATGGCCATAATCGTAAACGCATTGATGATGCGCGACATGGAAATATCCGATTCATATTGCTTCTGCACCTGTTCATCCATAAATGCATATTCAAAAGGCACACCGGGAATGTCTTTATGCCAGACGGTTTCTATTTTTTCCAGGAGCTCTTTATAATTCCTTGTGTCCGTATGCACGGTCAGGTTGGCCCAGAGACCGTCTGCCTTGTGGTTGATCCAGACCATAAAACTTTCAACGTCCTTATGCAGGGTTCCATAATTGAAATCCTTCATCACGCCTGCTATTTCCCAGACCCTCGACTGGTGCATCTGTAATCCGTTTGCCCGGGGCAGTCTCCGGGGTCAGTCCCATTTTTCTGACGAAGGTTTCATTCACCAGTACTTTGGCTGAATCGTCTTCCCTGAAATCCCTGCCGCTGATCAGTTTAATACCATTGGCCCGGACAAAGAATTCATCACTTACAATAAATCCGGCATATTTCGCATCGGAACGCTGCCTGACCCGGTAACGTGAAAACATTGGAAAATAGTGCCGGATTGCTAATGTATTTACTGGCATTGCTTACTTCTTTCACACCGGACAATTTGCGCAGATCGTCCATAAAAGACGGGATCTTTTCAAAAGACTCGCCTGTATTAAACGTGAAAATCAGTCGTTGTTCCTTATCAAAACCGAGGTCTTTGTTCTTTAATATAATCCAGCTGACTGTAAATAACCACAATACCCGTAATGAGTACGATGGATAATACAAATTGAAATACCACCAGGGATCTGCGGATACCGGTTGCGGAAATCTCACTGGTGAAATTTCCTTTGATCACTTTGACTACCCGAAAAGCAGAAAGATAAAAAGCCGGATAACTTCCGGCAATGATTCCGGTGACGACGACCAGTGAAACCAGCATTATCCAGACCCGCATCTCTTTCAGAAAGGATAAATTAATATCGGATTGGGTAATCTGATTCAGATAAGGCAACAGCAACGACCAACAGGGGCAAGGCAATGAAAATGCCGATCAGCGATAGAAAAAAAGATTCTCCCAGGAATTGTTTCACCAGGTCTGCACGTCCCGCGCCGATTACTTTCCGCACACCCACTTCTTTGGCTCTTTTGGAAGCCCGGGCGGTGGACAAATTCATAAAATTGATACAGGCAATGATTTGAATCAATGCAGCGATCAGCGAAAGTATACCGAGGAACCAGGGACTCACGGGTTTTCCGATTCCCGGATTTTCCAAACCGGTGGTGGTATGAATGCTGGCAAGGGATTGCAAATACAGATCAACCTTCAATCCGGCTTCTTTCAACTCCTTACCGCCATATTTATTTACAAATGCAGGAAACTTTTTTTCAAGCAATCGCGACATTTGTATTGGGCCGCAGTTTGATATAGGAAGCGATATAATTGTTATTGGTCCAGGATTGATTGTGCATGGTATAGTCCCCATTGTCGCCACTGTTCATGGTTATAAACAGGTTGGCGTGCAAATGTGACTTACCCAGACTTTCATCTACAACTCCCGTTACCGTAAAATTGGTTATGCCCTGTACATTATCCATGGTAATAATTTTACCCATCGGGTCGGTGGATCCAAACAGTTTGTCAGCCGTAGATTTTAATAGAACCACCGTGTATGGTTTCATCAGTGCATTCCTGTTGCCCGCCACAAAGTGATAAGAGAACACATCGAAAAAAGTAGAGTCTACATAAAAAGGGTTTGTTTCATAAACAGAACTGTTCTTATATTTTAATAAATGTTTGTCGATACCAATAAAGGGCACCACCCGCGTAAACTGTTCTATTTCCGGAAAATCCCGCTTCATCGCAGGCGCCATGAAACCCGCCGGAAATGGCGAGATGGTAAGTGCCGTCCGGACCGGTCTCTTTCTTATCCAGGCGGTAAATTCGGTTTACATCCGCATGATGTTTGTCGTAACTGTACTGATCCTGCACATACACGAGAATATAAATACAGCAGAGCGTGCCCAGGGCAAGTCCGAATACGTTGATAAAGCTGAAGGTTTTGTTATTGAGCAGAAAACGCCAGGAAGTTTTGAAATAGGTCTTGAACATCAATTATTAATTATCAATTATAAATTATTAATTACGGTTGTCTGAATCCAATAGGATGCCATTCTGATATATATATTGTCAATCAGATTATTGTGATTCATATGCACGGGTGAAACTGTTCGTTACTGAACAATCATTGTACTGTATCGGTTGACAGTTGACGGTTGGCGGTTGACGGTTGACGGCTTTAAGCGTTGACGCGTTGGGCGTTAAGCGTTCAGCGTTAGGCGTTAGGCGTTAGGCGTTAAGCGTTGAATCCCGCAACCGCGTCGATGGTTTCATCCAGATCGCGGGTGGAAAGGGCATTATTCAGGAACCAGCTTTCAAAAGCAGAAGGAGGCAGATAAATGCCCTGATCCAGCATGCCATGAAAAAACTGATTGAATTTTTGCATATCGGATTGGGAAGAAGTTTCAAAATCTTTTACCGGACGGTCAGTAAAATGAACGCTGATCATGGAACCGAAACCGGTTTATGACAAAGGGAGTATTTTTCTTTTTTAAACACCTTCTCAAGACCCGCATGCAGGTAACGGGTTTTTTCATCCAGTTCCTGGTATATAGACGGATTATCTTTCAGAATTTTTAAAGTGGTGATGCCGGCGATCATGGCAATCGGATTGCCGCTCAATGTACCTGCCTGATACACTTTTCCCAGCGGAGCGATATGTTCCATGATTTCCCTCCGGCCTCCGAAAGCACCTACCGGCATACCGCCGCCAATCACTTTACCATAGGTAACCAGGTCGGCACGGATGCCCAGTTTTTCCTGTGCGCCTCCGGGTGCCAGGCGGAAACCGGTCATCACTTCATCAAAAATCAGGATTATATTTTCCCGGTCGCAGATAGTTCGCAGAGATTCGAGAAATCCTTTTTCCGGTGGCACACAACCCATATTTCCTGCCACGGGTTCTACAATGATGGCAGCGATTTCTCCCGGAATATTTTTTAACCAGTTCTTCTACGGCGGGAAGATCATTGAAGGGTGCCGTTAAGGTATCCTGCGATACCCCTGACGGAATTCCCGGAACGGTTTGTATTTCTAAAGTTGCCAGTCCGCTGCCGGCTTTCACCAGAAATGAATCGGCATGGCCATGATAATGGCCTTCGAATTTGATGATTTTATTTTTACCTGTAAAACCACGGGCAAGCCTGACCGCACTCATGCAGGCCTCTGTGCCGCTGTTGACCATCCGGATCAGGTCCACATTCGGAACCATGCCGGTGATCAGTTCGGCCATTTCAATTTCCAGTTCCGTAGGTGCTCCATAAGAAGTGGAAAGCGCGGCCCGTTCCCGGATGGCGCTCACCACTTCTTCATGAGCATGCCCCAGGATCATGGGTCCCCAGGAAGCGATATAGTCGATATATTTATTTCCATCCGCATCATACAGATAACTGCCCCGTGCTTTATTAATAAACAGGGGTGTTCCGCCAACACTGCGGAATGCACGGACAGGTGAATTCACACCACCCGGAATGGTTTTCTGCGCACGCTCAAACAGTTCTTTACTTTTATTGATTTCCATTTTTAAGCTTAACGCTTAAAGCTTAACCTGCCTGCCGGCAGACGCCTAAAGCTTTAGATTATTACAATTTAGATCACCTAATCATCTAATCACCTAATTATCTAATCATTCAGCAACCCAATCGCCTCTTTTGCAAAATAGGTGGCGATCAGATCTGCGCCGGCTCTTTTAATGGCCGTGAGGGTTTCCAGAATGGCTTTGTTTTCGTCGAGCCATCCCATTTTGGCTGCGGCCTTTATCATGGCATATTCCCCGCTGATATTGTAAGCACTAACGGGAACGCGCACCGCATTTTTTACATCGCGGATAATATCGAGATAGGCGAGGGCAGGTTTTACCATCACGATGTCCGCGCCTTCTTCCACATCCTGCAGGGCTTCCTTTACAGCTTCCGTGCGGTTGGCATAATCCATCTGGTAGGTTTTTTTATCGCCGAAACCAGGTGCGGAATCCAGTGCATCCCGGAAGGGACCGTAAAAGCAGGATGCATATTTTGCGCTGTAGGCCATGATGCCGGTTTTGCTGAATCCGTTTTTTTCAAACGCATCCCGGATCGCACCAATGCGGCCATCCATCATATCACTGGGCGCAACGAAATCGGCACCGGCTTCTGCATGGCTCAAACTCATTTTAACCAGGGCTTCAACCGTTTCATCATTTACAATCTCTCCGTTTTTCACGATACCGTCATGGCCATAGGATGAATACGGATCCAGGGCAACATCCGTCATGATCAGCATTTCCGGAACCGCCTCTTTGATGGTCCGGATACTGCGTTGCATGAGTCCGTCTTTGTTCCAGGCTTCTTTTCCGGTATTGTCCTTCACTTCATCTTTTGCTTTTACAAACAGCAGTATGGATTTCAATCCCATCGCATGCAATTCCTTCACTTCTTTTACGGTTATGTCCAGGCTGTTTCTGAAATATCCGGGCATGGAAGCAATTTCCTGCTTAATGCCGGATCCTTCGTCAATAAAAAGCGGGGCGATGAAATCTGAATTCCTTAACTGCGTTTCTGCCACCAGGTCCCTGATTGCCGGAGACGCGCGTAATATTCTGCTTCTTTTTTGTAAATACATAAATAATTTTAAGATTCATTTATTCATGATGTGGGAATGTGAAATTGTAGTGAATGCGATGAGAGATGGAACTGAAATTTTAAATTCAATTAAAAATTTCATTTTCATCATTTCCACATTTTCACAATTTCATATTTCCACATCATTGAAACCTGCTATATCCCATAATTAGCGTTTCAAACCCAATCCTTTGGATGCAGGCATACCTGCAATAATTCATCTTCTTTCGATCCGGGCAACCGGCTTGATAATTATATACCCATCTTGCCCGGGGCGGAAGGCTCATCAGAATACTTTCCGTTCGGCCATTTGTTTTGAGTCCGAACAATGTACCGCGGTCATGGAGCAGATTAAATTCAACATATCGTCCGCGACGGATTTCCTGCCACCGGATTTCATTTTCACCATAGGGCAAATCCTTTCTTTTCTCCACAATGGGTAAATATCCTTCCAGGAAAGCATTTCCATTTGCCTGCTGAAAACTAAACCATCTCTCTGCATCAGCTTCGTCTGCCGGTCGCAGGTAGTCATAAAAAATTCCGCCGATACCCCGCATTTCCTGTTGGCGGTGATGATTCGAAAAATACTGATCACATTCTTTTTTATATTCCGGGTACAATTCTTTCCCGTATGGATCCAGGGTTTGTTTTAAAATGGAATGAAAATGAACAGCGTCTTCTTTGAAAAGATAATACGGTGTGAGATCGGTTCCGCCTCCGAACCAGCAATCTATGCGTTCCCCGTTTTCATCATACAATTCAAAATAACGCCAGTTGGCATGTACCGTGGGTACAAAAGGATTTTTTGGATGAATGACAAGCGACAAACCGCAGGCAAACCAGCTGGATCCTTCAATCTTCAATTGCGTTCGCATGGCATCAGAAACGTCTCCATAAACAACAGAAGTATTCACACCGCCTTTTTCAAATACCTGTCCATTTTCAATGACCCTTGTTTTTCCACCACCACCATTTTCCGGACGCTCCCAGCGGTCTTCCACGAACTTTGATTTTCCATCCATTTCTTCGAGCCGGCTGCAAATGGTATCCTGCAGGGCATGGATAAAATGAATCCAGCTTTCGCGGAACAGAACAGGCGCAGGAATATCTGAAATGATTTCACGCATGACTAAAGAGACGAGAACACTTGTTTCCCGCGATTTTTACAAACATGATTTTGAACAGTCTCCACAAAAGCTTTGGCATGATCCACCGGAACATGCGGAAGAATTCCATGGCCCAGGTTGGCAATGTACCGGCCGTGTCCAAATCCATTCAGCATTTTTGTCACTTCTTTTTTCAGTTCCGGAATAGGACTCAACAAACGGGCAGGATCAAAATTCCCCTGCAATATGGCTTCTTTACCAGCCATTTCCCTGGCGATCTCCGGACGAATACACCAATCCAGTCCGATTCCCGTGGCTCCGGTGTTCACCATTTCCCGGATGGAACCCCATGCCCCTTTTGCAAACAGGATGGTGGGCACTTCATCTTTCAGGGCATGAATAATCTGCCGCATATAATGCAATGAAAAAATTTCGAAATCATCCGGACTCAGCAAACCGCCCCAGGAGTCGAACAACTGAATAATATCCGCACCGGCTTTAACCTGTTGCTTCAGATAAGCGATAGTTGTATCCGTTAACATCTGCAATAAAGTATGAGCCAGTTGTGGTTGCGTATAACAAAATGATTTTACCTGGTCAAAAGTTTTCGATCCTTTCCCTTCCACCATATAACATAACAGGGTCCAGGGTGCTCCGGCAAATCCGATCAGGGGAACCCGGTTATTCAGTTCCTGTTTCGTTAAGTGTATCGCTTTAAAAACATATCCCAGGGTTTCTTCCACATTCGGAACCCGGATCCGGTTCAGGTCTGCCGCAGTTCTTACCGGGTCAGGCAATACCGGACCTTTATTTTCGATCAGCTGAACTTCCAGTCCCATGGCCTGCAGCACCACCAGAATATCAGAAAATAAAATGGCCGCATCCACACCGATCTGGTGAACCGGTTGCAGCGTGATTTCTGTGGCCAGCTCCGGGGTTTGCACACGGGTGAAAAAATCATATTTATCCCGCAATACCCGGTAGTCAGGCAGGTAGCGTCCTGCCTGGCGCATCATCCACACGGGTGTCCTTTCTGTGCATTCGCCCCGGAGGGTCCTTAATATCAAATCGTTTTTTTGCATAATTATATTATAGGATGTGATCCTGCATATTCCATTGCCATATGTAATACAAAAGCTTTATCCGCTTCCGGAGAAACAATTACCGGAATGCCGGTGTTTTCTTTCAGTGCCCTGGCTGTAGTTGTTCCCATGGCAAAAACAGCTGTTTCGGGAAACAATTCGTTCATGGAAAAAAAACTGCGCACGGCGGTCGGACTAAAAAACAATATCGCATCGGGTCTGGCGTCCAATTTTTCAGGAGTCAGCCGGGTGTCATATACAATCAGTTCTTCCAATTGAATACCATGCTGTTTTAAATTTTCGGGCAAAATATTCATTCGCTGATCCCCACAAAAAAATACGGCTTCTTTAATTCCGTCACTCAATGATCTGTCTCTGATAAAAATTGCGCATTGTCTGCAAATTTGGCAATGCGTTCGGCTCCAAACTCCGTTCTCAACTGCATTCCGGGTTTCATTCCGGATGCAATAAATTTTCCAGTCTGGTTTCTGGTCCAGCAAAGCGGCTACAAATTTTACAGCATAAGCGCTGGTGAAAACAGCAGTTATTTTTTTTGAAGCAAGCGACTGAATGGTTGTTTTAATTTTTTCGTCTGTACGGGCCAGGATTTCAGTAAATGGGATTACACGGATGTCAATCGAATCCGGTATTCGCGAAATCCGTTCAAACGGCAAAGCGGCGGTAGACAATATGGTGAATTGCCGGTCACGCATGGTGTTTCTGTATCCGGATGTTTTTTCCGCCGCTGCTGAGTAATTCATGGGCTGCTGCTTCACCCAGGCTGGCTGCCAGTTCCATAGAAACTCTTTTTTCTATGGAAAACATTTTTTCCCCTGATTCATCCAGCAGATTTCCCTGAAAAAAAGATCATCCCCTTCTATCTGCGCTAGTGCACCGATCGGAGTTGAACAGCCGCCCATCAGGCCGGATAAAAAATCGCGTTCTGTTTTAACACAAAAAGCAGTCTGTTCGTGATGAATTGCCCGGCATTGTGAAAAAACGGGCTCATCCTTTTCCCGGCAAACAATCAGTATCGCACCCTGGGCCGGAGCAGGAAGCATCCATTTCAATTCAACCGCATTTGCCGGCCGCATTCCGATTCGTTCCAGACCGGCTGCAGCGAAAATGGCTCCCCACCAATTGGAGTCGGCCAGTTTTTTTAATCTTGTATTTACATTGCCCCGGATGGGTTCAATGGTATCGTTAGGGAATCGATGGAGCCATTGCGCCCTTCTTCTTAAACTACTGGAGGCAATGGTGCAGGGTTCATGTTCGTCCATCTGAACATTATGATTTGCCGGGAGCGGCACAAACAAGTCAAACGGACTGTCCCTTTCCAGAACGGCTGCCTGAATAATACCTTCCGGAAGCCGGGTGGGCACATCTTTCATCGAATGAACAGCGAGATCAATCTGGTAATTTAATAATGCCTGGTCCAGACTTCTTGTAAAAATTCCCTGTACCCCCATGGCATATAATGGAGTGGTCAGGTCCAGATCGCCTTCGCTTTTTATATGAACCAATTCCGATTCTATACCGGACTGACTAAGCAAATATTTCACATGGTCGGCCTGCCAGAGGGCAAGTTGGCTTTCCCGTGTGCCGATCCTGAGTTTTTTTGACATGATTCGCGTTTATTTATGCAATAAACTCGTTGATAGCTTCAATATAAAAGCAACCGCGCTGATTTTCGCGGCGCATTTTTGAAGCCATTCCGTTGAGCACTCTTTGTATTTTCTGATCCCTGCTGATGGAGTGAAGATTTTCGGGAGCTGCCTGGTCAAACAAAGGAGAGCCGTGAATTTCCTGGAGTTTTATTTTCACCTGTTTAAGAACGGGAACATTTCTGCGCATGTCATGCCAGTCCATCAGTTCCCGGAGATGGGATTGAATAATCATCTGTGCTTTCGGAATTTCCGCGGCACGCCGAAGCAGGGTTTCATCTTTTAGTTTTGAAAGTCCGTCTACATCAATCAGGGTGATATCGGGTAATTCAGCTACCTGTTTTTCAACATTGCAGGGAATGGAAAGATCAATGATGAGTTTTTTACCTGAAAGACCAACCAGATCGTTAAACAGGATGATCGGTTCCGCTGCATGGGTTGCGACCAGAATGATATCTGCATTTTTTATTTCGTCCTGCAGGAATTCAATCGGGGCTGTCCGCAGATCAAAGGAGGAAGCCAGGTTTTCGGCTTTTTCCGGTGAGCGGTTCATCAGGGTAATCTGGCTGGTGCCGGTATAGTCAACCAGGTTTTTACAGGTAGTTGTTCCGATTTTTCCCGTACCCAGTAAAAGAATTTTTTTATTGTCTAAGCCCGGTACATTGTCCCGGATATACTGGACTGCTGCAAATGAAACGGAAACCGTTCCATCGCTCAGTGCAGTATTGTTTTTAATTTCTTTTGAAGATTGTAAAACCTGGTTCAGTGTTCTTTCCAGAAAAGTATGAATGAAGCCTTTTTCTTTTGCAAATTTCATTGCCTGCCGAAGCTGACCGACAATTTCATAGTCACCCAAAATCTGGGAATCCAGACCAGCTCCTACATCGAATAAATGTTCAAGAGCATGCTTTCCGTTTTTGCGATAAGACAGTTCTTTGAATAATTCTTCTGCGCCCTGGGTTTGGGAACAGAATAAATTGATCAGCTGCTGCGGGTTATCAGCGACACCATATATTTCGGAACGGTTGCAGGTAGATAAAACGAAAAGATCCCGTACTTCATACTGGCTGGCGATCTGCAACATGTTCTCATATTGTTCCGGTCCAATAGCAAAAGAGCCCCGGATTGCGGTATCGGTTTTTTTATAGTTGATGCCGGTGACGAAGAAATTAGACAGCTCTGCGTTTGGGTTTCTGCTCATCCTGATAGTAGTACGCAAAATTACTTTGTGCGCTCCCGATTAAAGTATTTTAGTGTCATAATAGTGTCATTTATAAAAATACTTCAGAATTCCGGGTTGATTTGCCCGATGGTTTCTTAATTACATTTGCACAATGGCAAATCAGAAGAGGGGTATCATTTTAATGAATCTGGGTTCGCCGGATTCCACGGAAGTGCGTGACCTGAAGAAATACCTGAATGAATTTCTGACCGATAAAAGAGTGATCGACATCCTGGCTCTTCAGGAAGGTGGTTATGCAGGGTTTAGTCGTTCCTGCCAGGGCACCGAAATCTGCAGAAGCATACCGGACGATCTGGACAGAAAACGGTTCTCCATTGATAGCAGTTTACCCGTGAACTGGCTGAAAAATTGCAGGCACAGATCCCTGAACCGGTCAGTATTGCCATGAGATATGGTAATCCCGGAATGGAATCAGCTTATGAAGACCTCCTTAAAATGAATCCCGGTCTGGAAGAAGTGCTTGCCATTCCGCTATATCCGCACTATGCCATGTCGTCCTATGAAACGGCCGTTGAACATGCCAAAGAAATACACCGGAAAAAAAAATACCGTTTCAGTTTAAAATTTGTTCCTCCTTTTTACGCGGAGCCGGCATATATACATGCGATGGCAGAAAATATGCGGCCCTGGCTGCAAAATGAATTTGATCACCTGCTGTTCAGTTTTCATGGAATTCCTGAACGGCATCTGATAAAATCAGATCCTACACATCACCATTGTCTACAGTCTGCTGATTGCTGTTCCCGTCTTTCTGCGGCGCACGCTACCTGTTACCGGCATCAGTGTCTGACAACGATGAACCTGGTGGCTGCAAAACTCGGACTGCCGCCGGATAAATTCAGTTTTTCTTTTCAATCCCGTCTGGGCCGCCAACCCTGGTTAAAACCATATACCGATTTCAGATTTCAGGAAATGCCTGCGGAAGGAATAAAAAAACTATTGGTTGTTTGTCCGGCCTTTGTAAGTGATTGCCTGGAAACCCTGGAAGAAATTGAGATTCGCGGAAGAGAAAGTTTTTTACAATCCGGGGGAACTGCCTATGCCATGATCCCCTGTTTAAATACGCATCCGCTCTGGGTGCAGGCCCTGGCTGGATGGATTCAGTCTTAATTTGTACTATGTATTTATATATTAAAGCCCTTCACATTATTTTTATTGTCACCTGGTTCAGCGGCATGTTTTATATTGTCAGGCTCTTTATTTATAATACGGAGGCTGCAGAAAAAACCGGACCGGAACGTGAAATTCTGAGGGCACAGTTCCGCATCATGATCAGGCGGCTTATGGCTGGGTATTACCTGGCCTTCAGCCATACTCACCTTGATATTCGGTCCCTGGATATGGATCTTACTGGGTAGTACACCCGAATGGCTGGTGGTGAAACTTATTTTTGTGGTACTGTTATATGGCTATCATTTCTCCCTTCACTTTATTTACCGGGAACAGCAAAAAGGTATTTTTCGTTTCAGTTCCCAGAAACTGCGGATCTGGAATGAACTGGCCACCCTTTTTTTATTCATCATTGTTTTTCTTGCCAGCGTAAAACAGGCGATGAGCTGGGTGTTCGGAACTGTCGGAATTGTTTCCCTTGCCGTGGTGCTGATGCTGGCGATCAGGATTTATAAAAAGATTGAGAAATAAGTAGGAACTGGTGATATAGTAAATAGTAGGTGGATGGATTATTCCTTTCCATTCACCATAAACCGATCTCACCATAAACTAAAAAGCCTCCCAAAGAGGAGGCTTTTAAATAAGGGGCAAAAAAGGTGGTCTTTCAGAAACTGGCTTCAAATGGTGATTTCAGGAATTGGTAATAAATACGATTAGCTAGCAATGGTTTTGCAAAAGCGATAAAAGGAATTAAAAACGGGAAGGTGCGGATTATGAATAAAAACCGATCAGTGTAAAAAGGAAGGGGAGTAGGAATACCCCCCTTTTTAACCCCTAAACCCTAAACCGTAGAAAAAAATTTTCAGAACCAGAGAACGTCTTTTTACAGAAACGTCTCAATGATTTTATTAAGGATCGGACTCCTTTTTTTAAACATAAATTATGCCAAAGGATTTCATTGTGGATAATTGAACAGTTACAAACAGCTTGATTATGCTCAACTTCCGCGTAACATATACTTTGAATCGCCAATTCAAACGGATTATTTACGGTTAGTTTATACGGGTAAAAAAACCCTTAAATTCATTAGCTTTGCAGCCATTTTAAACGGTTCATATTTTACCTCTTCCCTAATTATTTCCTAACCCATTCATTATTAACAGATCAGTATGCCGGGGCAATACAAAGAATATGAAAAACTGAATCTGCCGGAAATCGGTCAGGACGTATTGGATCAATGGAAGATTACCGGAAGCTTTTCAAAAAAGTGTTGATTTAAGGGAAGGAAAAACACCTTTTGTTTTTTATGAAGGGCCGCCAAGTGCCAATGGTATGCCCGGTATTCACCATGTGATCAGCCGAACACTGAAAGACCTGGTTTGCCGGTACAAAACCATGCGGGGTTTCCAGGTAAAACGCAAAGGTGGCTGGGATACCCATGGTTTGCCGGTTGAACTGGGTGTGGAAAAAGAACTGGGGATTACCAAAGAAGATATCGGTAAAAAGATTTCTGTAGAAGAATATAATCAGAAATGCCGGGAAGCGGTACTCCGGTATAAGGATAAATGGGATGATCTCACCAACCGGATGGGTTATTGGGTTGACCTTGAACATCCCTATATCACTTTTGAAAATAAATATATTGAAACGCTCTGGTGGATACTTAAAGAATTATATCAGAAGGATTTGTTATTCGAAAGTGTAAGTATTCAGCCTTATTCCCCGGCTGCAGGAACCGGTTTGAGTTCGCATGAACTCAATCAGCCGGGTACTTATAAAGATGTGAAGGATACCAGCTGTGTGGCCATGTTTAAGGCGGTTAAGAATAAAGAATCAGATTTTTTATTTGAAACTCTTCTGAACAGCAAGGACAAGGAGATTTTTTTCATGGCCTGGACCACCACTCCCTGGACACTTCCTTCCAATCTGGGTCTGACCGTTGGTCCGAATATTGAATATGTCGCTGGTACAAACCTTTAATCCATATACGCATTTTCCGGTCAATCTGGTTCTGGCAAAGTCGCTGATTGGAAAATATTTTAAACCGGAAGACGAAAACGCGGATTTTGCATGCTATCAGCCGGCATCAAAGATTCTTCCCTGGAAAATATTAGTTTCATTTCCAAGGTTCACGATCTGGAAAACTGCCGGTACGAACAATTAATTCCCACTGAAGCAGCCAGTCCCGAAAAGATTCAGGATCTGACTCCGATGCTGATCCTTTCCGGATTGTTACCGGGGATTTTGTTACCACAGAAGATGGAACCGGTATCGTTCATACCGCCCCGGCATTTGGTGCAGATGATTTTAAAGTAGGCAAGAAAAATAATCTCGGCATCCTGATCCTGGTTGACAAGCAGGGAAAATTTGTTGATGGTGTTGGAGAATTCAGTGGCCGCTATGTAAAAAATTATAAAGACGATCCGAATTATGTGGATGTAAATGTCGACATCTGCGTAAAGCTGAAAAAAGAAAACAGGGCTTTCAAAATTGAAAAATACGAACACACCTATCCGCATTGCTGGAGAACAGACAAACCCATTTTATATTATCCGCTGGATGCCTGGTTTATCAAAACCACTGCAGTAAAAGACCGGATGGTGGAACTGAATAAAACCATTCACTGGAAACCGGCTTCTACCGGCGAGGGCCGGTTTGGCAACTGGCTGGAAAATATGGTGGACTGGAATCTGAGCCGCAGCCGTTTTTGGGGAACGCCACTCCCGATCTGGAGAACAGAAGATGGAGAAGAAGAAAAATGTATTGGCTCCATTGGCGAATTGCTGGAAGAAATTGAAAAGGCCAAAAAAATATTCGGGCGGAGATATAAATGAAGGGATCAGTTCAAGATGCACTGGATCTGCATAAACCTTTTGTTGATGAAATTATACTGGTGAGCAGCGGAGGTAAAAAGATGAACCGCATTCCCGACCTGGTGGATGTTTGGTTTGATTCTGGTGCCATGCCCTATGCCCAATGGCATTATCCTTTTGAGAATAAAGAAAAATTCAAAAAGAGTTTTCCGGCAGATTTTATTGCCGAAGGAGTGGATCAGACCCGGGGATGGTTTTATACCCTGCATGCCCTGGGTGTAATGCTGTTTGACAGTGTTGCTTATAAAACCGTGTGTTTCCAACGGACTTGTGCTGGATAAGAATGGCAATAAAATGAGCAAGCGGGTGGGAAATGTGGTTGATCCGTTTAAAACCATTGACCAGTTTGGCGCCGATGCCACCCGCTGGTACCTGATCACCAATGCATCTCCCTGGGACAGCATGAAATTCGATACGAAGGAATCAGGGAAGTGCAGCGAAAATTCTTCGGCACACTTTATAATACCTACCAGTTTTTTGCCCTGTACGCCAATGTGGATGGATTTGCTTTTAGAGAAGACTATATCCCCCTGGCAGAAAGACCGGAAATTGACAAATGGATATCTTCTGCGCTGAATAGCCTGGTGAAGAAAGTGATTTATAGCCTGGATGACTATGAACCTACCGTTGCCGGCCGGCTGATTGAAGATTTTGTGGATGAAGCAACTGAGTAACTGGTATGTACGCTTTTGCCGCCGCCGGTTCTGGAAAGGTGAATATGAACAGGATAAAATAAGTGCCTATCAGACTTTATATGAATGCCTGGAAACCCTGAGCAAGCTGATGGCCCCGATATCCCCATTTTTTGCAGACTGGCTTTTTCAAAACCTGAATGATGTAACCGGAAGGTCTGAATTTGAATCCGTTCATTTTACCGATTTCCCGGATATCAAAAATGCAGCCATTGATACTGATCTGGAAGAAAGAATGCAACTGGCACAGGATGCTTCTTCCCTGATACTTTCCCTTCGTAAAAAAATCAATATCAAAGTTCGGCAACCCCTGCAAAAAGGCTTGATTCCGGTGCTGAATCCCGGGAATGAAAGCGCAGTTGGAAAAAGTGGAAGAACTGATCAGGTCAGAGGTGAATATTAAAGAGATTGAATATCTGGAAGCAGATAACGAGTTTATTCATAAAAAAATCAAACCCAATTTCGTGCTCCTGGGGAAAAAGCTGGGCGCTAAAATGAAAGCGGTCAGTCAGGCTTTGGCCGGATTCACCCAGGCAGATATCAGTAAACTGGAAAAAGAAGGTAATATCCGGTTGCTCATTGGCAGGAGAACCCATGAAATTGCCCTGGAAGAGGTGGAAATCAGCAGTGAAGATGTTCCGGGCTGGATGGTAGCCTCCAAAGGTCCGCTGACCGTTGCCCTGGATGTAACGGTTACTCCTGAACTGGAAAGGAAGGAAATGCCCGGGAACTGGTCAACCGGATCCAGAAAATCAGAAAAGACCAGGAATTTGAGCTTACAGACCGGATAAATGTACAAATCGGCGGTGCACAAACATTAGAGGAGACAATAAGAGAATTTAATTATTATATTTGCGCGGAAATTTTGGCAGACAAACTCGATTTGGTTGCCGAAATAGCTGAATGGCACTGAAATTGAAGTTAATGATGTCCCTTTAACAGTGTTTGTCACAAAAAAAGCCTAACCATATGGCAATCAAGAAAAAAGCGGTAAAATCCGTTAAAAAAGTACAACCTAAAAAGGCCGCTAAACCAGCGGCAAAGAAAGTTGTTGCCAAAAAGCCAGCGCCGGCAAAACCTGCAAAAAAGGACAGCTCAAAAAAAATTACACCTGTGGTAAAGAAACATGTCGCGTCAGTAAGTAAGCCAGCTAATTCCAAATCTGCAGTTCCGGCCAAAAAACAGGCTAATAACCATGCGCCGGTTGCTAAAAAAGCGACGCCTGCGGTAGCACCGGTCAAAAAAGCATGCTCCTGTAGCCCATCCTCCTGCAAAACCTGCTGTACATGGGCCAGCGGTAGCCGTTAAACCTGTTCAGCCTGTTCTGGCGGTAAAACCTGCCGGCAAAGCGGAAGATAAAAAGCCGGTATTCAAACAGCAAGTGAAGAACACCAGCCCGGTTACCGTGAAACCAGAGCCAAAAAAGCCGGTAATGCCTGCTGTAAAAGCGGTTAAAGTAGTTATACCCGAAATTAAAACAAAAACCGTTCGGAAATACGAACCGGAATTCACAAAATCCGTCCTGGATATACATCAGCAGGAACAAACCGGACCATCTATGAGATACAGTGATTCAGAATTGACAGAATTCAGGGAGCTGATTACAAAGAAAATGGATGCTGCCAAGAAAGAACTGGCTTATCTGCAGGGTCTTATTACCCGAAGGGATGAAATGGGCGGTGATGAAACGGATAACCGGTATATGACCATGGAAGATGGCAGTATGAGCATGGAGCGTGAGCAGCTGAGCCAGATGGCCAGCCGTCAGATCACTTTTATCGATCACCTCGAAAAAGCAATGATGCGCATTGAAAATAAAACCTATGGCATCTGCCGGGTAACCGGAAAGCTGATCGATAAAGCAAGACTGAAAGCGGTGCCTCATGCTACACTGAGCATTGAAGCTAAACAGACGATGAATAAATAGGCTTAAAGCCTAACGCTTAACGCCAAAAGCTCAAAGCCCAACACTTAACGCGTTGCGGTTTTATAGCTACAAAAGGAATGATGTGGTTGATGTCAATTGCTGTCAACTGTTAACTGTCATCTGTCATCTTATCTCGCCAGTCTTTAAAATTTAAAATGCAATCCCGTCTTTTATTTATCGCAATGGCGCTGGCATTAGGGGCGATACTACCATTGCAGGCCGCTATCAATGCGCGCCTGGCTAAAACAGCGGGAAGTCCGGTGATGGCAGCATTTGTATCTTTTGCTGTCGGCACGATGGCACTGATGATATTTCTGATCATTGCCGGGCAGTTTCAATTTCGATTTATTTCTTCTCAATCGCCCTGGTGGATCTGGACCGGTGGTATCCTGGGAACTTTTTTTGTTGCCGGAATTGTGGTACTTCTTCCCAGACTCGGTGTGGTATTATCTTTTAGTCTGGTGCTCGCCGGACAAATGTTCGCTGCTATCCTATTTGATCAATTTGGCTGGATGGGCGTGGCCGTTAGGGAAATTTCTGCAGGAAAAATAATTGGTGCAATACTGCTTATTGCCGGAGTCGTGCTGATTCGGAAGTATTAATAAAGCTCAAAGCTTAAAGCTTAAGGCAGGAATATAAGTTCAAAGAATAAAGCTTAAAGTAAGATCTCATTTCCTAATTTCTAAATTCCCGAATTCCCAAATTCCCGAATTCCCAAATTCGCTTTAAGCTTTAGGCTTTAGGCTTTTAGCGTATTTCCTGCATTTCAACGAGCTTTTTATAGAAACCATTCTGGGTTACCAGTTCATCATGTGTCCCCCTTTCTACAATGGCTCCCTTTTGTAAAACGATAATTTCATCAGCATGCCGGATGGTGCTGAGCCGGTGGGCAATCACCACGCAGGTCCTGTTTTGCATCATATTATTGATGGCATCCTGAACGAGACGTTCGCTTTCTGTGTCCAGGGAAGAAGTGGCTTCGTCCAGAATCAGGATGGGAGGGTTTTTTAAAACGGCCCTTGCGATCGTAACCCTTTGTCTTTCGCCGCCACTTAATTTGGAACCACGGTCGCCAATATTGGTTTGATATCCTTCTTCTTTCTGGCTGATAAACGAATGGGCATTTGCCACTTTTGCGGCGTGTTCAATTTCCTCCGGTGAAGCATCCGGTGTTCCCAATGCGATATTGGCAGCAATGGTATCATTAAACAAAACCGGTTCCTGTGTTACGATACTCATCTGGCCGCGCAGGGCATGAAGGGAATAATTTTTAATATTAATTCCGTCTACCAGCAGTTCACCGCTGGTCACATCATGAAAACGGGGAATCAGATCGGCCAGTGTGGATTTGCCGGCGCCTGAGGAACCGACAAGTGCAATTGTTTTTCCTTTACTTATTCTTAGATTAATACTGATGCAGAACGGGTACTCCTTCATAGGCGAAACCCACATTTTTAAATTCAATAGAATCCGTAAATGCTGAGATGGGTTCCGGATGTTCAGGTTCATTGATGATATTATCAGCCTGCAATATTTCCTCGATCCTTTTGATGGCAGCCGTGCCGCGCTGCGCATTGTAAAATGCGGTGGACAAGGATTTGGCCGGATTGATAATTTGTGTAAAAATGGCGATGTAGGCAATGAATCCTTCAGCCTGTAAAGCAAATTGATGACTGAGGATCATTTGTCCCCCGAAAAATAAAATACAACATAATACGATTACCCCAAGCAATTCAGACATCGGCGAAGCCATGTCTTTTCGGAAAACAATTTTATTCCTGACAAAATTCAGGTAGTTGTTTGTTTTGAAAAATTTGGATTTCAGCAGGTTTTCTGCGTTGAATGCTTTGATTACACGCAGTCCGCCGAGTGTTTCATCGAGTATGGACATCAGTGTACCCAGTTCTTCCTGGGCAACGGTGGATTGTTTTTTCAATGAACGGCTCACCCGGCCAATGATAAATCCGGTGAGCGGAAGTAATACAAACAGGAACAGGGATAAAGGAGGACTGAGAAAAACAAGGGTGGCCAGGATAACCAGAATGGTGAGCGGTTCACGGAAAATACCTTCCAGCGTGCCGATCACACTCCATTCAATATCGTTGATGTCGTTACTCATCCGGCTGATGATATCTCCTTTTCGTTGTTCGGTAAAAAATCCCAATGGGAGTTCGAGGATTTTTGAATACAGGTCTGCCCGAAGCCTGGTCAGCACCCGGTTTCGCATAGGTCCCATGATCCGGTAGGACAAATAGAGAAAAAAGTTTTTTAAAAAAATGGAAACGATGATGATCACGCAGATAGCTCCCAGCGCATACACATTGCCATGATCACGGATCATCACCCCCAGAAGATATTTTATATTATCCAAAACGCTGGATGCGGAGAAGCTAAGACTTTGAACATGATCCGGCGGTTTCTCTTTGCCAAAAAGCAACTGAAGAAAGGGAACCAGCATCGTGAGGGAAACCAGTGAAAATAATATCGAAAGCAGGTTTACTACGAAATACAGAAACACCTGCCCTTTCTGATCCCGCAGGTAATTTAAAATCGTTGCAAATCTTTTCATTATTTCCGAATGGTATGTAAACCCGTAAATTTACACTGAAATAGACAATTATATGAAAGAAGGTAAGCGACAGAAACAGGTTGCTGCTTTATTAAGGGCAGAACTCAGCAATATATTTCAGAAACTCGGATTGAACATTATACAGGGAGGGATGGTTTCCATTTCTTCTGTTAAAATAACACCAGACCTTTTTGAAGCGCGGGTTTACCTGAGTTTCTACCAGGTCGCCAGTCAGCCTGATGCATTAAAACTGATTGAAGACCGGGCCTGGGAAATAAAAAGGGACCTCGTGAGTTCTATCCGAAATCAGTTAAGGAGTATGCCCCAGTTGTCATTTTATATTGATGATTCGCTGGAATATGTTGATAAAATGAATGCACTGTTTCGTGAAATAAATGATAGCAAACCCGATACCGGATCAGATTCCTGATTAATTATTTAGCCTTGAAGTTTCTTTTCGCCTGGCGTTATTTTAAAGCAAAAAAGTCAACAAATGCCATTAACATCATTTCCTGGGTTAGTGTGCTTGCGATTATTCTGGGAACGGCTTCGCTAATTGTCGTATTAAGTGTATTCAATGGGCTTGAAGAACTGGTAAAGTCACTCTATTCCTCTTTTTATACTGATATAAGGATATCACCTGCTTCGGGTAAAATTATGCGGGTTCCCCATGAAAGGGTGGTCAGTTTAAAAAATCTGAACGGCGTTATCGGTTACTCATTAACGGTAGAAGACCAGGCACTCTTACAATATAATAACCTTCAACCGGTGATGCTCAAGGGGGTTGACACCAATTATAAAAATATTAACGGGGTTTCTAAAAATATTTCCAAGGGTGAATATCCAGATAGGTACTGCAGATCATCCTACGGCTATTCTGGGCTCAGGGATAGAATACGCGCTGGATATCGAAGCCGACCGGGCCATTGTGCCCATGACTGTTTACCTGTTCAGAAATGGCGGCATAAATCCTGCAGATCCCGAATCTGCGGTACGTTCTGAAGCCATGGCCTCCGCGGGTTCATTCCGGATACAACAGGATTTTGATGATCACTATGTAATTACGAATCTGGAATTCATGCAACGTATGATGGGTCTGGATTCCAATCAATATGGAGCGATAGAAATTGCCGTGAGGGGTGGCGTGGCGGGCAGCGAATTAAAATCCAAAATCCAGGCGCTGTTCGGGACGGGATTCCTGGTGCAGACGCGGGAAGAACAGAACCAGACATTCTTCGGCATAATGAGAATGGAGAAGTGGGTCATTTATATGATTCTGACCCTGATATTGATTGTTGCTGCTTTCAATATCGTTGGCGCACTGACCATGCTGGTGCTGGAAAAAAAGAAAGATATCCAGGTATTGAAAGCCATGGGCGCAGACAACCAGTTTATCCGTCAGATCTTTTTAAATGAAGGGATACTGCTGGGCATTGTCGGTGGTGGCGCCGGCTTTGGACTGGCTATATTATTATGCTGGATGCAGGTAAGATTTGAACTTTTGAAGATGGAGGGTAATTTCCTGATCAGTTATTACCCGGTGAAACTGATCCCCGGCGATTTTATCCTGGTCGGAACCACCATCCTGATTGTGGTTCTGCTCGCTTCCTGGTTACCGGCAAGAAAAGCAGCTTTGCAGCCTTTTGAACTGAAAACTTAAGCAAGTATGGGAGTATGGGAGTCTGGAGTATGGTTTAATAACTACCATACTCTCACACTCTCACACTCTCACACTTGTGTTTAGTAGTCTCCCAAAGTTTCGGGTAACTGCGCCAGGGCCTTTTTCAGTTGTTCGTCGTTGGGGGCGGTTCCGTGCCAGCCGTGATCATTTTCCATAAAATCAACCCCCTTGCCCATAACGGTATGCATCATGATGGCAATAGGCTGTCCTTTACCCGTAAGAGATTTGGCTTCTTTCAGGGTCGCAGACAGTTCTTCCAGGTTATTTCCATTGGTTTCCAACGTTTTCCACCCAAATGCCTCGAATTTTTGGCGGATATTACCCAGATTCATCACGTGGTCTGTGGTACCATCTATCTGCTGGTGATTCCAGTCGACGGTCGAAATCAGGTTATCCACTTTGTGATGGGCAGCAAACATCAGGGCTTCCCAGTTCTGGCCCTCATCAAGTTCTCCGTCTCCATGCAGGGAATAGACAATATTTGAATCCTTATTGAGTTTTTTAGTAAGCGCAGCGCCAATGGCGGCACTCATTCCCTGTCCCAGTGATCCGCTGGCAATCCGGATGCCGGGCAGGTGTTCATGGGTAGCCGGATGACCCTGCAGACGTGAATTTAGTTTTCGGAATGTGGCCAGTTCTTTTAAATCAAAGTAGCCTGACCGGGCGAGTGTGGAATAGAAAACGGGGGAAATATGTCCATTACTGAGGAAGAAAATATCCTCATTTTTCCCATCCATGGAAAATTTAGGATCATGTTTCATGACCTCAAAAAAGAGTACGGTAAAAAAATCTGCACAACCCAGGGATCCTCCGGGATGTCCGCTGGAAGCACCGTGCACCATTCTTACAATATCGCGTCGGATTTGAGAAGCAATAGCCTTTAAATCAGCCATATAAAATAATTTATTCTGAAGTTGGCAAAGCTAATGGAATTTAAATTTATTTAACTATGTCCGGAATCATATTAAACTTTTGTTCTAACTTGCTTGTTCATGCGCTCAGTGACATTATAACATTGCTGGTCAGAACATCTTGAATTTCAACATTCTAACCTGAACGTAAGTAAAACGGGGTAAGGCTCGATTTTAGCAATGAATTGATTTTTATTTAATGTAAACCGAGTTACATGTTTGATGTATTACTATCCCTGTCTATTTCCTTTACCATTACTTTTCTGGCTATTCCTGTAATCATCAACGTTGCTGAGATGAAGAAGCTGTATGATATGCCGGATGCGCGCAAAATTCATCAGGTAGCCATCACACCGCTGGGGGGTATTGGAATTTTTGCAGGTTTTGTTTTTGGGTGCCTGCTCACCATTAATTTTAAATATTCTTCAGAATTCCAATATTTCATTGCAGCCGCAATGGTTATTTTCTTTCTGGGATTGAAAGATGATATCCTGGTGCTTTCACCCATAAAAAAATTCATCGGTCAGGTGCTGGCGGCCTTCCTGATCATCTATTATGGAAGAATACAAATAAGGAGCATGCATGGATTTTTTGGAATCCATGAGATACCTGAAATGTTCAGCCTGTTGATTTCCTATTTCTCCGTAATTGTAATCATCAATTCATTTAACCTGATTGACGGGGTGGATGGTTTGGCGGGAACACTCGGTTTAATGTCAGCTACGCTTTTCGGTATATATTTTTTGAGTGAAGGCATGGAGCCTTATTATGTTCTTGCGTTTTCTTTATGCGGGAGCCTGATTGCCTTTTTGATTTTTAATTTTCAGCCGGCTAAAATATTTATGGGAGATACGGGATCCCTGCTGATCGGTGTGGTCAACGCGATCCTGGTGATGGAATTTATTGATCCGGGAAATGGTCCGGCCTCGGTGAACCCGATCCAGTCATCTCCTGCCATTGGATTCACCATTCTCATGATTCCGCTGCTCGACACACTTCGTGTTTTTGCAATCCGTATTTTTAAACGCCGTTCGCCATTCAGTCCGGACAGGAACCATATTCACCATCTTTTGCTGGACCGGGGTCTTATCCCACCGGACAATTACCCTTTTACTGGTGGCGCTGAATGCAAGTATGGTCGTGTTTGTGTACCTGGCCCGCTCACTGGGATGTACCATACTTATTTTTTCTGTCATTGCACTTTTCTTCACCTTTATAGCCATTGCTTATTATTCCAGGTCGCGGATTCCCCTTGCGTGGGCTAATGAAGGAAACGACAAAAATGAGAAGATTAAAGAATCGAAATTGGTTACCTTTATCCGTGACAGTATGCTGGAACAAAAAAATTAACTGGCAGCAACAGCTGCAAAAATCCCGAATTAGAATAATTGTTTATGTCTGATGAATTAGACTTTATCGTGGAAGTTGCAAAGGATTCCATGGTAAAAGCCATCAATCACCTCGAAAATGAACTTACCAGGATCCGTGCCGGTAAAGCAAATCCACAAATGCTGGAAGGTGTTCAGGTTGACTATTACGGTGTCACCCACCGTTATTAACCAGATGGCCAATGTTTCAGTAATGGATGCCAGGACCCTGACCATTCAGCCCTGGGAGAAGAATATGCTGCAGCCCATAGAAAGGGCCATCATCAATGCCAACCTGGGTGTGACTCCTCAAAATGACGGCAATATCATCCGGCTATTCATGCCTCCTCTAACGGAAGAGCGAAGAAAAGAATTCGTAAAGAAGTGCCTATGGAGAAGGTGAACAAACCCGTGTTGCCATCCGGAATATCCGCAGGGAATCCATTGAGCAGATCAAGAAATTGCAGAAGGATGGCCTGAGTGAAGACCTTACCAAAGATGCAGAAAAAGAAATGCAGGATCTCACAGATCAGCATATCACTGGTGGAAAAACATCTGGCTTCCAAAGAAAAAGAAATCATGTCAGTCTGAGTAGTGCAATTGAATCATATCATTCCTAACCATCTTAAAAATAATTCTATGGGAATCCTAAAAGAATTCAAGGATTTCGCGCTTCGGGGAAATGTGGTTGATCTGGCTGTTGCGGTAATCATTGGCGCAGCATTTGGTGCTATTGTTTCATCCCTGGTGGATAATGTAATTACACCATTGCTGCTGACATCCGGCTTTAAAAGCAGCAAATGCAGATGACCTGGACAAACTGAGCTATGGTGCTGTCAAATACGGACTGTTTCTTAGCTGCCATCATAAAATTCATCATTATTGCGTTTATACTTTTCCTTATCGTCAAAGGGATTGAAATCCCTAGAAAAGAAAAAAGCTCCTGCAGCTGCGGCACCTTCACCCACAGAAAAACTGTTGACTGAAATCCGGGACGAATTAAAAAAACCATAACCCGGCCCATTTTTATACGCATCCATCCAGCCATTTTAAATCGTCCTGATTTCAATACCATAAATCTGTTTTATGAAAAAGATTGTATTTATTATTTTTTCTTTAGTCAGCCTCCATCGGGTGGTGGCCCAGGATAAAACCGTGCAGGAAATGCGCAACGAAGCCAACCGTGATATTAAAAAAGATCCGAATGATACGATTCCCAAACTCTGGAAAACCGGCGGACTGCTCAGACTCACGATTGACCCAGGGCGCACAGGCTAACTGGGCGGCCGGCGGGGAAAATTCCACACTGGGCTTATCCAGTTTTTTCAACGGATATGCATACTATAAAAAAGGGAAACATGCCTGGGATAATACCATTGACCTGGCCTATGGATTTTTAAATACAACCAGTCTGGGTTCGCGGAAATCTGACGATAAAATTGATTTGCTTTCAAAATACGGGTATGATGTAGGCAAACACTGGTATCTGAGCGGTCTGGTCAATTTCAGGACGCAGTTTTCTCCCGGTTATGCCTATCCAAAAGATACCAAAACGCCGGTACTTACTTCTGATTTTCTTGCGCCCGGCATATGTTATTCTTTCTCCGGGAATGAATTATAAACCCAACGATGAATTTTCATTTTTTATTTCGCCCGCCACATTGAGATGGATATTTGTAAAGAATGATTCGCTTTCTTCTGTCGGTGCTTTTGGGGTGGATTCGGGCAAGGAATGTAAAACTGGAATTCGGTGCCTATGCAACCATTTCCTACACGAAAAAAATCAGTGACAATGCGGTGTACACCGGAAGGCTGGACCTGTTTTCAAATTACCTGCATAATCCGCAGAATGTAGATATCAACTGGACCAATCTCCTGGCAGTAAAAGTGACCGGCATCCTGCAGATGACCCTGGCGTTCAACCTGATTTATGACAATGATGTTACCACGGTAAACGCAGACGGAACTACCGGCGGGCCCAAGCCCCAGCTTCAGGAACTGCTGGGAATCGGGGTGGCGCTGAAATTCTAGCTTAAGGCGTGAGGATAAGCCGAGGCTCGAAGCATGAGGCGTGAAGCCAATAAAGCCTCACGCTTCACGCTTCAGCGTTATTGTGATTTAAATGTCAACAAAAGCTTTAGGCTTTAACTTTAAGCTTTACGCTTTTTCAGTATCCTTGCAACCTAACCATCCCCATGCTGAATTCGTCCTCTTATCAGATCCGGTTATCCCAGTTCGAAGGTCCTTTTGATCTGCTCCTTTTTTTTATTGAAAGGGATGAACTGGATATTTATAATATTCCGATCCATAAACTGATCAAGGATTTTCTGGATTTCATCCATACGGAAGAGACGCTGAATATTGAATTGTCCAGTGAATTTATTCTGTTTGTCTCCACCCTGATGCGGATCAAGGCTAAAATGTTGTTGCCCAGAAAAGAACTGGACGACCAGGGAAATGAAATTGATCCCCGACAGGAACTGGTGAATAAAGTACTTGAGTACAAACGATTCAAAGAAGCTGCGGCACGTTTGGCGGAAATGGAAGAACAGCGGATGAAGCTGATCCGAAGGGGTAATCTGCACCGGGAACTGATACAGATTGGAGAGGAATCCGGCGAAGGAACTGAAATCCAGTCTATCAGTTTATTTAAGCTGATGAAGACTTTCGAAAAAGTGATGATCCGTCAGCAGCAACGGAACAATCAGCCCAGACATACTGTTGTTCAGTATAATTATACGATTGAGGCGACCAGGGAATATATGATTGACCTGGTGAGCCGGGAAAAAACGGTTCCTTTTGAAAAAATCATTGAAACCTGTGAAAACCGGATTCATGCCATTTTTCTCTTCCTTTCCATTCTTGAACTTGTGCAACAGGGGCAGATGAATATCCTGATCGGGGAAGGAAGGAATAATTTTATACTGGAGCATAATGAGGAGAGTCTAACGCTTAACGCCTAACGCCTAACGCCTAACGCCTAACAGCCAGTCTAACTGATTATGGCAGAACAAGGTTATAAATCTGCCAATTCTGGTAAAATTCTGCTAATAAGGCGTTAAGCGTTAGGCGTTTAGCGTTAGGCTTAAAGCCGGCACTCATTTTGATGTTTAAACACCAAACTAATAAACATGAAATCAATATTATATCCCGCCAAAGAAAGGGGACATGCCAACCACGGTTGGCTCGACAGTCATTTTTCATTCAGCTTTGCTGAATACCACGATCCTAAAAAAGTTCATTTTGGAGCTTTAAGGGTATTAAATGACGACAGTATTGCCGGTGGTGGTGGTTTTGGAACCCATCCGCACGACAATATGGAAATCGTTACCATTCCCCTGGAAGGTAAACTGGCCCATAAAGACAGTACCGGAAATGAAGGCATTATCCAGAAGGGAGATGTACAGATCATGAGTGCCGGTACAGGCATCCGTCATTCGGAATACAATGGCTCAGCTTCAGAATTTGCAAAACTTTTGCAGATCTGGGTATTTCCAAAACTGAAGAATATCAAACCGGTTTATGGCCAGAAAAACTATGACGTAAAAGATCGGAAAAATAAATGGCAGGTGGTGGTGAGTCCGGATGCCGGAGATCAGGCACTGAATATTAACCAGGATGCCCGGTTTGCCCTGACCGACCTGGATGCAGGTAAATCGATCTCCTATCAGATGAAATGGAAAAATTCCGGTCTGTATTTATTTGTGATTGAAGGAGCGGTGAAAACCGAAAATCAGTCGCTTGCAAAAAGGGATGCGCTGGGAATTTCCGATACCGATCAGGTGAATATTGAAGCAGTTGCCGATACCCAGCTCCTGGCTATTGAAGTACCACTTTTAGGTTAGGTTTATAGGCCTGTCAGGAGCTTAGCAGGCTGGTGCAAACAGGTGTCATAAGCCGTAGAAGTCCCTATAAGGTCTCTATATTGACCCTTTATGGTCTCTATATTTTCCTAAACAGAGTTTATATTTCCCGGGAACTACACCGGGATCTTCTGTGGAGACAGCCTGGGTGAGGATAGATTTTGAAGCCTGATAAATTGCCTCTGCATCGTATCCGGCTTCATGCTGAAGTTCTTTTGGAGATCCGTGCTCTATGATTTTATCCGGTATGCCCAGTATGATAACCTCTGCCTGGTACTGGTGCTTTGCCATGAATTCGAGAATGGCCGACCCGAATCCGCCGACAACGGTACCATCTTCAACGGTTATTATTTTATCGTATTTACGGAATACTTCATGGAGTAAGTCTTCATCCAGTGGTTTTACAAAACGCAGATCATAATGAGCCGGGTCCAGATCTTCGGTACGCAGCTGCCGGATTGCCGCGGTAACAAAATTACCGGGATGACCGAATGAAAGAATGGCCAGATCCTTTTCCATCTTTTAATTTTCTCCCTTTGCCGATTTGCTATTTCCTGGAATGGTGTTTTCCATTCGGGCAAAACACCTTCTCCGCGCGGATAACGAATTACAAAAGGATGTGTATTTTTCTCCAGCTGGGCAGTATACATCAGATTCCGCAACTCAGTTTCATTCATTGGGGCACTGACAATCAGGTTCGGAATACAACGCATATAGGCAATATCATAAGCACCGTGGTGTGTAGGTCCGTCTTCTCCCACCAGTCCGGCGCGATCCAGACAGAATACAACCGGAAGATCCTGGATGGCCACATCATGGATCACCTGGTCATAGGCTCTCTGCATGAAGGTGGAATAGATATTACAAAATACACGCATTCCCTGGGTAGCCATGCCCGCACTCAGCGTAACGGCATGCTGCTCACAAATGCCCACGTCAAAAGCACGGTCGGGCATTTTTTCCATCATGAATTTCAGAGAACTGCCACTGGGCATAGCCGGTGTGACTGCAAAAATATTTTTATTTTTTTCCGCCAGTTCAATGATGGTATATCCGAATACATCCTGGTATTTGGGGGGCTGCAGGGTATCAAATTTCTTCTTATAAATTTCACCGGTAATCTTATCAAATAAACCGGGAGCATGCCACTTGGTCTGATCATTTTCAGCCAGTGAATACCCTTTTCCCTTTGTCGTAATGATATGTAAAAGTTTAGGACCCGGAATATTTTTCAGATCCTGCAGGGTATCGATGAGTTTATTGAGGTTGTGCCCGTCGATGGGACCAAAATACCGAAGCTTCAATGCTTCAAAAAGATTGCTGCTTTTATTTACAAAACTCTTGATGCTGTGTTCGATTTTACTGGCCATCTCGCGGCTGAAATGCCCGCCCACAGGTAGTTTACCAAGGGCTTTCCAGATATCATCCTTGAATTTATTATAGGTTTGGGAAGTCGTAATATCCGTAAGGTATTCTTTCAGGGCACCCACATTGGGATCGATACTCATACAATTGTCGTTGAGTATGATCAGCAGGTCAGAATCCGCCACGCCCGCATGGTTCATGCCTTCAAAAGCGAGTCCGGCAGTCATTGCACCATCTCCGATCACGGCAACCACTTTCCGGTCGGTTTCCCCTTTGTATTTCGCTGCCATGGACATGCCGAGCGCCGCACTGATGGATGTGGAGGAATGGCCAACCCCGAATGTATCATAGTTACTTTCACTCCGGTTGGGGAAACCGCTTATTCCTTTGTATTTTCTGTTCGTGGAAAAATTATCGCGACGGCCGGTAAGAATTTTATGTCCGTAGGCCTGATGACCCACGTCCCATACCAGCTGGTCATAGGGGGTATTGAAAACATGCTGCAGGGCTACGGTAAGTTCAACCACACCCAGACTGGCAGCAAAATGACCCCCATAGAGGCTGACCACATCGATGATATACTGCCGTAATTCATCAGATAAGCTGCTGCAGCTGTTCCCTGGTTAATTTTTTAAGATCTTCAGGGGAATCAATGGTTTGTAAAAGGGGTCCCGGCACTAGGTCCATCTGGTTCATTTAAGCGTGTAAAAGTAAGATTTTCATCCGATATAGCCAGCCTGGGGCCGGCCCGGGCTCCCTTCCCGGAGGCCGGCGACCGCCAATAGGGCGAATCCTCCATTAGTACTTAAAATCTGAAAAAAGACGATTTATCCTATAGATTTGCCCTGTCTGAACGTATGCAAGAGACAAGCAAATACTACTGGTGGCTCCAGATTGGGGGGTGGGGCAGTCTTGCCCTGATTCTTATATTGATTAATATACTTTTCGGGATCAGGGTCGACAATCACTTTTTAATTCCCCTTTGCCTGAATGTGCTCGCCGGAATTTTTACAACCCATTTGTTCAGGATGTATATCCAAAAGGCGGGCTGGCTGAATCTCCCGG
Source organism: uncultured Bacteroidota bacterium (assembly GCA_963730655.1). Taxonomy (GTDB): domain Bacteria; phylum Bacteroidota; class Bacteroidia; order Chitinophagales; family Chitinophagaceae; genus Puia. The sequence continues at coordinate 151,661 of CAVSSI010000003.1, read as the reverse complement.
TTGAAAAAGCCCTCCTGAGGTTATCTGCTGGGAATTTTATTTGTTTGCCTGCTGGATACCGTGATCCGGATTTCCGTAATCAACTGGATTGATCCGTCCAGGATCAATAATAATCTTGAGTTTTCAAACCGGTTTCTCCTGTTAACAGTGGAAAACCTCTTATGTATTGTTCCCTGGACCCTGATCTATTTTTTCTTCCACTATATCGGTAAAAGCAGGAAACAACAGCTGGATACCCTCAAACTGGAAGCACTCGTAAAAGAACTGGAACTGAAAACGATCAAGAGTCATATCAATCCCCATTTTATTTTTAACGCACTGAACAGTATCCGGGCACTGATTGACGAAAATCCGCTGAGGGCAAGAACGGCGATTACCGAGCTGAGCAATATTTTACGAAGCAGCATGCAGACAGAAAAACAGGAAACGGTATTTTTTGAAAAAGAACTGAATATTGTAAAAGATTACCTGGCCCTGGAACATATCCGTTTTGAAGACCGGCTGAATGTGCAGTATGAAATTGCAGAAAATACATTGACCCAGCCCATCCCGCCGATGATGTTGCAGACCCTGGTGGAAAATGCCATCAAACATGGCATCAGTAAACAGGTGAGCGGAGGTACGGTGACCATTGTTTCCAAAATGAAGGATCATTATCATCAACTGGTGATCCGGAATACAGGCCGCCTGAATAATTCCGGGAATGAAGACGGGTTTGGTCTGACAAGTACCCGTAACCGCTTATATCTTTTATTTGGTGAACAGGCAAATTTTAATATCCGGGAGATACACGAAAATATGGTGGAGGCAGAATTACAAATTCCTTTGACTTAAATTATTTGTATGATCAGAGCAGTAATTATTGACGACGAAAGACTGGCCCGCAACGAATTGAAAAAGTTGCTTCAGGAATTCCCCGAAATAGAAGTAATCGCTGAAGCGGCCAATGCCAATGAAGGGATTGAAAAAATTGACAGTCTCAATCCGGATCTGATATTCCTCGATATTCAAATGCCGGGCAAAACAGGATTTGATATGCTGGCCGAACTGGATAAGGCTCCCGATGTGATTTTTACCACGGCATATGATGATTATGCGCTGAAAGCTTTTGAAGTAAATGCGCTGGATTACCTGTTAAAACCGGTTGAACCCCGAAGGCTTGCAGATGCCTTGCACAAATTGCACATGGATGAACACCGGACCGGGAAACGGGGACAGATGAGGAGATTGCCGTGAACAAGAGCCTTCTGCATGAAACTGACCAGGTATTTGTAAAAGACGGGGAAAGATGCTGGTTTGTGAAACTCGCTGATATCCGGCTCTTTGAAAGTGTTGGCAATTATGCAAAAATTTATTTTGGCACACACAAACCACTTATACTGAAATCCCTGAATGCGCTGGAAGAACGACTGGATGAAAAAGTTTTTTTCCGGGCGAACCGGAAACATATCGTAAACCTGCGGCTCATCGAAAAAATTGAACCTTATTTCAATGGAGGTTTACTGCTGGAATTGAAAGGAGGAGAGAAAATCGAAGTCAGCCGCAGACAAACGGTCAAGTTCAAAGAAATGATGAGTCTTTAATTCCAAAAATTTACAAATGCGATTATATTATTTTATCGGGTCTTCTGGTATGTTCAATTTTTCACAGGCCCAGAATCTTCCGTCTGATTAGTGAATCAGAAGTGAGCCGGGTGGAAAAGACACTTGCCGCTGATGATATGGAGGGCCGAAAAGTTTTCACTTCCGGAATTGAAAAAGCGGCAGCGTTTATAACAGATGAATTCAAAAAAGCCGGATTACAGCCATTGAACGGTGCCAAGGATTTTAAACAATCCTTTACGATGATTGAATCAGAATCATTGGAAGTGGAGGCTACTCTGGATGGCTCAGCCGGTCGATAAAAATGAACTGATTGTATTATTCGACAGCATCCACGTTAACCATCACACCCGGGGATCATTATCAGAAAATATTCGTTAAATCTGCTGCGGAATTCCGGCCAATACTATTCTAAATATCTTGATTCCAAAGAAAATGTTCTCATTCTGGTGGATACGGCTTTGTCGAAAAATTTTACCAGAATGGCAATGATGGAAAATGCCTCAGTTTGAAGGTTTTGGCAACCATGTATTAATATTAACCGCAAAGGATCCGCAACAGTATAAAATTCAGATCACGCAGAAAACAAAAACAGAAGGAACTGACCAACCTGGTCGGCATTATTCCCGGCAATTCAAAACCGGATGAATATGTAATTTTTTCTGCCCATTACGATCACCTGGGTATTGGAGCACCGGATCAGAAAGGGGATTCCATTTACAATGGTGCCAATGACGATGCTTCCGGAACTACGGCAGTTATATTGCTGGCTGATTATTTCAATAAGATCAATAATAATCAGCGCACCCTTGTTTTTGCCGCATTTACGGCAGAAGAAATCGGTGAATTCGGTTCTTCCTATTTTTCAGGGCAGCTGGATCCGGAAAAGATAATGGCCATGTTCAATATAGAAATGATCGGAACGGAAAGTAAATGGGGGAAAAACAGTGCCTATATTACCGGGTATGAAAAATCTGATATGGGGGCTATTCTGCAAAAAAATCTTTGAAATACGCAGTTTACATTTTATCCGGACCCTTATCCCGCACAGAATTTATTCCTGAGATCAGATAATGCTTCCCTCGCGAAACTGGGTGTTCCGGCACATACGATCAGCACATCAAAAATGGATTCAGAAAAATTTTATCATACACAGGGAGATGAAGTTGAGACACTTGACCTGAAAAACATGACTGAAATTATCAATGCAATCGCATTAAGTGCAGGGTCCATCATCTCCGGAAAGGATACTCCGGCGCGGATAAAACTGTAGAAGGCGGAAACCGGAAAAACCTCCTGACTAGCGATAATTATAATCCTCAATTGTTCCGTAAAAACTGATGGAGGATCTTGTACTGCTAATAACATGCATGGTGCAATAGCCACTTGAAGTCACACTCAGGTTCATCTTACTGACGCCGGAAGCATTTTTTGGCTCTATTAAAATATTCCAGCCCCCTTTTTTAGTGGAATCTGCTGAATATTTAAATTCAGTGGTTTTAAACAGCAGCGCCTGGTCCGAAGAGGAATAGGACGCAGAATAAGCCCGGCCATAGTAGGGCAGATCAACCTGCAAACTGTCTTTATTCAGTTTTAAAAAGTACTCGCTGGTAAGCTGTATGGTTTTACCCTTCTGGGTCGTGGCTGACTGGGCATGAAAGTAGAATTGTTTCGACTCTATCCTGCTTTTGAGCTGGTTATATTCGTCATTTTTTTTCTGATCAGCACTGGTTTGACCCATGCCCTGACCATGGATGATCAGGAAAAGCGGGAATAACAAACGGGTGAATTTGAGGGTTTGACATTTTTCTATAAAATTACCAATTGCCCTTTAAAACAGATAAGATTTTTAGCCTTTGCCACTTATCATAATTCAGTGTAGCTATGACATTATTCTTTTAGTTTGTCCCTACATTTACAAATTCCAAATTGTGATATGATTAATAAATATAGTTCTGTACTTGGGTTATTGCTGATTACGCTTTCTTTATCTGCTCAAAAGGGAAAGGAATTTAAAGGATACCGGTTTACCATTGATTTGACCAGGGTAACCAATGATCAGATCAGAGTGGATTTAAAAACACCGGCTATTACTGCCAAAACCATTACCTATCAGCTTCCGAAAATTGTTCCCGGAACTTATTCCATTGATGATTACGGGCGATATGTAGAACAGTTTAAAGCATTTGATATCAAAGGAGATACTTTGAAAGTGGTAAGGAAAGATGAAAACAGCTGGACGATTTCCGGATCGGATAAAATGGTTAGACTGTCTTACCTGGTAAACGATTCTTATGATGATTTCACCACGAAGCAGGTGATTTTTGAGCCGGCGGGAAGTGATATCGTAAAGGATACCGTATATGCCATCAACAATCATTGTTTCCTGGGATATTTCGACGACATGAAAAATATTCCTTATGAATTAACTGTCGTTCATCCTCCAAAAATGTATGGCAGCACAGCCATGATTGATCTGGATAAAAATGTTTCCGTTGATAAATTCATTACCTCATCCTACAATCAGATTGTTGATAATCCTATCCTGTATGATGTTCCGGATACCACGGTAATTAAAGTAGGGAATTCTTCTGTATTGATTTCTGTATACTCTCCCAATAAATTGCTTAGCTCGGGTTTTCTGGCAAAGAAACTGGATACATTGTTAATTGCCCAGACTAAATACCTGGGTGGGAAACTGCCGGTGGAAAAATATGCCTACATCATTTTTCTGGATGACAAACCAGGTCCTTCAGGCCATGTTGGCGCACTGGAGCATTCTTACAGTTCATTTTATTATATGGGCGAAACGGATTCTTTGAGGCTTTCCCAGTTTTTCCTGGACGCTGCAGCGCATGAATTCTTTCATATCATTACCCCGCTGAGCATCCATTCTGACAAAATCCAGTATTTCGATTTCAATAATCCGGATATGTCAGAGCATTTATGGCTTTACGAAGGTTCGACTGAATATCATGCGCATATGGTGCAGGAAAAATATGGTTTGATCACTCCCCAGCAACTTCTGAATACCCTGAGTAAAAAAATAACGGATTCAAAAACCCGGTACCTGGATACACTTCCTTTTACTGATTTAAGCAAGGGGGCATTGGATCAGTATAAAGAACAATATGAAAATGTTTATCAGAAAGGTGCACTTATCGCCTTTTGCATAGATGTGGAACTCCTGAAATTGTCCAATGGTAAATATGGTTTTGTAAATCTGATGAATGATCTCTCGGCTACATATGGGAAACAGAAAGGATTTAAAGATGAGGAATTGTTCGACCAGATCGGAAAACTTACCTATCCTGAAATCGAAACATTTCTGAAGACCTATGTTTCGGGTAACCAGCCTCTCCCGCTGGCCCAGGTATTTACCAGTCTGGGCATAAATTTTCAACCACTGGTTGAAACTAAAGACAGTGCCTTTAGCATTGGACTGGGCTTTCGGGTTTTGGATTGAACCGGGAAAATAACAGACTCTATATAAGGGATAGTTCCAGTATCAATTCCTTTGGGAAATTACTGGGATACCAAAAGGGCGATGAGTTTATTTCGATTAACGGGATGGATTTTAACTATTCCACTGCCGGAAATTATTTCAGAAATTTTCAGGTCTCGGCAAAAGCAGGTGAGGAATTTGTAGTCAAGGTGAAACGAAAAGATGCAAATGGCGCAGACCAGGTTGTGGAATTAAAAGCGGTAATGACAAAATACCCCATGGTAAAACGCAATGCACTTGAGTTTTCGGAAACGGCTACACCAGAGCAGCTGAAACTCCGGGAATACTGGTTAAAGCCCAATGGGATTCAGGCTATTTAAAATTTAGCCAGCACTTTTTCCATCTCCGTACTGATCTCGCAAGGTTTAAATTCCCCAGACTGCCTTCGTGGGTATGTTTCAGGGGTTTTGACTGATCGAATGTGAATTTGCCGGCATTTATCTGATCACCGATTTTTTTATATGCTTCCCGGAACGGAATGCCCTGGTTTACGAGTTCATTTACTGCCTCCACACTAAAGAGGTATTTATATTTTTCATCCTGCAGAATATCCTTTTTTACCTGGATATGGGAAAACATCAGGATAGTCATGCTGATACAGGATTTTAAAGTCCTCGAGGGCGGGAAACAGGATCTCCTTGGTCAGCTGCATATCCCGGTGATAACCCGAAGGCAGATTATTCATCAGCAGGCTGAGTTCATTCGGAATGGATTGAATCCGGTTGCACCTGCCCCTGATCAGTTCAAATACATCCGGATTTTTTTTATGCGGCATGATGCTGCTGCCGGTGGTGAGTTCATCCGGAAAGGAAATAAAACCAAAATTCTGGTTCATATACAGACAGGCATCCATGGCCAGCCGGGAAAGGGTTGCGGCAATGGAAGACAATCCAAAGGAAACCAGCTTTTCTGTTTTACCCCGGCTCATCTGTGCATAAACCACATTATAGTGCAGGCTTTTAAATCCCAGTTCTTCCGTAGTCATCTGCCTGTTCAAGGGAAAGGAAGAACCATAACCGGCCCCGCTGCCCAATGGATTTTTATTTACGACCTGGTAGGCTGCGGCCAGCATTTCAAGATCATCAATCAGGCTTTCTGCATATGCGCCAAACCAAAGTCCGAAGGAAGAGGGCATGGCAATTTGCAGATGGGTATAACCGGGAAGTAAATCATCTTTATACTGTTCGCTGAGTGAAATGAGTAAATCAAAAAGAGATTTTACTTCCGATTTCAATGAGATGATTTCTGCCCGGAGAAATAACTTAATATCTACAGCTACCTGGTCATTCCGGCTGCGGCCACTGTGAATTTTTTTGCCGGCTTCCCCGATTTTCCGGGTCAGGTTCAATTCAATCTGTGAATGGATATCTTCCACTCCGGATTCCATGCGAAATGTACCCAGCTTTATTTCTGATTCGATATTTTCAAGTTCTGCCTGGATCATATTCGCTTCTGCGGCACTCAGCATATTCACGGAAGCCAGCATTTTTGCATGTGCCATTGATCCCTGCACATCGTATTTTGCCAGAACCATATCGAATTCCGGATCACGGCCAACCGTGAACTCTTCAATCTGTTTATTGATATCCGAACCTTTTTTATCCCAGAGTTTCATTTTTAAAGCTTGAGGCTTCTCGAAGTCAATTTACATGCATTCCAAACGCTTAATCAATTCCACATTCACATTGTTGTTATCTACACAAATTCATCAAGAAGCTGAATATACGTGACGATACCATCCTTAATTTCATCAATATAAATATACTCATCAGCCGTATGACTTCTCGCTGAATCTCCGGGGCCCATCTTTAAAGCAGGAAAGGGCATCAGCGCTTTATCGGATGTAGTGGGGGAACCATAATATCCTTTCCCGAGCCGGATACCGGATTTCACCAGTGCATGATCCAGGGGAATAGAAGTCGATTTCATCCTGGTTGTCCGGGGCTTAAAACTGCTCTTCAGATTTTCTTTCAGAGATTCCAGGATTTCTTCAAAAGAATACAATTCATTCACCCGCACATCGATAACATATTTGCACTGGGCCGGAACCACATTATGTTGTTTGTTTTCAGTTTCGATAACGGTTACACTCATGCGTGTTTCGCCCAGCAGTTCACTTTTTTTTGCAAATCGGAAATTCCGGATCCATTCGATATCTTCTATAGCTTTATACAGAGCGTTTTCGCCTTCATTCCTGGCCGCATGTCCGGGTCTTCCGGCAGCCACACAGTCGATCACCATCAACCCTCTTTCCGCAACGGCCATTTCCAGTTTAGTAGGTTCTCCCACAATTCCAAAATCAATCTGTCCGAGATAGGGCAGCACCAGTTCAATCCCATTGACACCGCTGATCTCTTCTTCGGCACTGGCTGCGAATACAATATTATGTTTTGGATCAGGATGATTATAGTAATATAAAAAAACAGCAGCCAGACTTACCAGGCAGCCTCCGGCATCATTACTTCCCAGTCCAAATAATTTTCCGTCTTTAACCACGGGTGTAAAGGATCCATGCTGTATGCTTTATTGGGCCTTACCGTGTCGTGATGTGAATTCAGCAGGATACTTTTTCGCGAAGCATGATAGTTTTTATTCCGTGCATATATATTATTCCCCACCCGTGCAAAGGAATTTCATGACGGGTGAAAAAATCACATATCAGTTCCGCCGTATCATTTTCCTCTTTTGAAAAAGATGGCGTGGCAATGAGTTCCTTTAATAAAGTAATCGCTTCTGTCTGTAATATTTCTATCGAAGGTTTATTCATGAGTGATGGTTGTGCCGGACTTTCCGGTGATGAGCAGATCCAATTCCTGTCCCCTTCCAATAATTACCTGATGTACACCCGAACTCAAAGCCCGGAAAGCATTGTCAAGTTTTGGAATCATACCGGCAAATATTTTTTCTGATTTTTTTAGTTCCTGATAATCGTCCACTTGTAATTTCCCGATAACGGAGTTTTCATTTTCGATATCGCGGAGCACGCCGGATTTTTCAAAACTGTATATCAGGCTTACGTTAAAAAAAGAACTCAGGGCTTCGGCAATTTCCTGGGCAATCGTATCGGCATTGGTGTTTAGCAGCTGATTCTTTCCATCATGGGTAATCGGTGCAAAAACAGGTGTGGAATCATTTAACAGGAGTTGTATCAGCCATATGGCATTAACCTTGTCGATATCGCCGGCAAATCCATAATCAATTCCTGCTTTTTCCCTTTTGTGCGAAAGTATGCTGTTTCCGTCGGCCCCGGTAATACCCAGTGCATTACACTGCAACGACTGCAGCTGCGCAACAATATTTTTGTTGATATAACCGGCATACACCATGGTTACGATTTTCAAAGTCTCTGCATCGGTGATTCTGCGGCCATCCACCATCTGCTGCGGAATACCCATTTTTTCTGCCAGACGGGTAGCCAGTTTACCACCGCCATGTACCAGGATTTTTTTGGAGGGTATGGAAGCAAATTTTTTTAAAAAGGACGAAAGCAATTCTTCATCATCAATAATATTCCCGCCGATTTTAACTACATACAGGCTTTCCATGATCAGGAGTTTAAGATTTCACTGAGTACGGCCTGTGCCGCCCAAACCCGGTTGCCTGCCTGCTGGGTTACAATACTGTTTGGGCCGTCCAGCACTTCATCACTTAATTCCACATTTCTCCTTACCGGAAGGCAATGCATTACTTTGGCCTGATTGGTAAGTTTTAATTTTTCATTGGTCAGCATCCACTCCGGATCATTGGTATACATTTTCCCATAATCCTGGTAAGTGCTCCAGTTTTTTACATATACAAAATCGGCATCTTTTAATGCAGCATCCTGGTTATGTAATATGCGTGCCCCCTGGGTAAACCGCGGATCCAGTTCATAGTCTTCCGGATGGGTAATCACAAAATCTGCCTTTCCCCAGGCATTTATCCATTGGGCGAAACTATTGGCAACACATTGGGGAAGCGGTTTTACATGGGGTGCCCAGGTAAGAACAATTTTTGGTTTAATTATCCGGGGTGTGGATTTGAAGACATTCCGTAATGGTAATAATATCCGTCAGGCTCTGCAAAGGATGCAGGGTGGCACTTTCCAGGCTCACCACCGGAATGCCGGCATATTTTACAAACTGTGAAATATATAATTCGCTGTAATCGTCTTCCCTGTTTTTCAGAGAAGGGAAAGTGCGGATACAGAGAATATCAAAATATTTTCCAAGAACGGGGCAGCATCTTTTATATGTTCAACCGTATTTCCGCTCATGATGGCTTCTTCTTCAAATTCCAGTGCCCAGCCTTCTTTGTCCACATTGAAAACAAGAGGTTCCATACCCAGATTTATGGCAGCAACCTGGGTGCTGAATCGTGTACGCAGACTTGGATTCAGAAACAGGAGACCGATTTTTTTCCCCTGTCCCAGCAGTTTATCGGCATATGGATTTGCTTTATACTGAAGTGCCTTTCCGATCAGCAGATCCAGATTGTCCACGTCATGCTACAGAAATAAAATTTTTCATACGGGATGCACGAGATTTGGTGATGAAACCATATTGTTTATTTCTTCTTCAAGTGATTCCAGAAATTCCTCCGCTTCTTTTTTTCTCAGTGCCAGGGAAGGCAACAGACGGATGGTATTCGGTTTTGCTTCACCGGTAAATACATGCTGGTTATACAGCAGATTTTTGCGCAGGTCTTTGAGTTCTCCTTCTACATCAAATCCAATCATCAGTCCTTTTCCGCGAACATTTTTCAGACCCTTTATTTTTTTCAGATGGTTCATAAGCAAATCACCGGTTGATTTGGCATTTTCCATCAGTTTTTCTTCTTCAATCACTTCCAGTACAGCCAGGGCAGCGGCACAGGCCAGGTGATTGCCGCCAAATGTAGTTCCCAGCATTCCGTGTTTGGGTTTTAAAAACGGTGCGATCAGAATACCGGCAACCGGAAATCCATTTCCCATTCCTTTGGCCATGCTATAAATATCTGCGTTTACACCGGCATGGTCATGAGAAAAGAATTTGCCGGTTCTTCCATAACCGCACTGTACACTGTCTGCAATAAAAACAGCCTGATGGTCCGTACAAAGTGCTCTGATTTTTTGAAGGAAGGAATCATGGGCAACATGGATTCCGCCAACGCCCTGGATACCTTCAATGATCACGGCAGCTATTTCCTGGCCATGGGATTCAAAATAATCTTCAAGGGCATCCTCATCATTAAAAGGAAGAAAAACCACATTGTCTGTCTGGTTGACCGGGGCTACAATAGACGGATTATCAGTAACTGCAACCGCCAGCGATGTTCTTCCGTGAAAAGATTTGCTGAAAGCAATAATTTTTTTTCTGCCGGTATGAAAGGATGCAAGTTTCATGGCATTTTCATTTGCTTCTGCACCGGAATTACAAAGAAAAAGCTGGTAGTCTTCCTTGCCGGAAACCTTCCCCAGTTTATCTGCCAGTTCCTGTTGCAATGGGTATACGGATGGAATTGGAATAAAAAGCAACCTGGTTCAGCTGATGGGTGATCCGGGAAACAAAATGCGGATGGGTATGACCGATAGAAATCACGGCATGACCACCATACATATCCAGGTATTGCTGACCCTGCGTCGTCCCACAGATAAGAACCTTTTGCCCGGGTGATCGTGATATCATTGATCGGGTAAACGTCGAATAGTTTCATATCTTTTTTTTGGCTTAACGCTTAACGCCTGAACGCTTGACGCTTTGATTTGAAGTAATTTGTCTTTGTTTAAATATCTTGATTCATTTTCAGGCTGTTCAGGCGTTAAGCTTCCGCGTTAAGCTTAGAAATAATTCGCTTTAAATTTTAGTCCGGTCGTTTCATCCAGTCCAAACATCAGATTCATATTCTGTACGGCCTGTCCGCTGGCTCCTTTCAGCAGGTTATCAATTGCCGAATGCACGACCAGCAAATCATCCTGTTTTTCCAGATGAATCATACATTTATTGGTATTCACCACCTGTTTCAGGAAAACAGGATGTTCACTGACGATGGTAAAGGGATGTGTCGGAATAATAATTTTTATAAAGCTGCACCAGCTCTTTCAGATCATGTTTGGATTTCAGCTGGGAACTGACAAAAATGCCCCGGGTAAAATCGCCCCGCCAGGGAACAAAATGAAGGTTTTGCTCGCCAAATCCCTTTTGGAATTGATTCAGCGACTGGTTTACTTCAGCCAGATGCTGATGGGTAAGCGTTTTATAAGCCTGGATATTATTTGACCGCCAGGAAAAATGGGAAGTTGGATTTAATGACCTGTCCCGCACCGGTAGAACCGGTAATACCCGTACAGTAAACTTCGGTTAACCATCCCTGTTGGGCAAGCGGAAGCAGTCCCAGTTCAATGGTAGTTGCAAAACATCCCGGATTGGCAATATGATATGCCGATTTGATTAGATCCCGGTTTAATTCGGGCAATCCGTAAACAAAAGAATGAGCGGAACCGGAAAACTGGTTATGTGCAGTCAGGCGGAAATCCTGAGACAAATCGATCAGCCGGATTTCCGGATCCAGTGGATTTTCCTGTAAAAACTTTCTGGCTTCGCCATGACCCACACAAAGAAAAAGCAGGTCAATATCCTGGGAAAGAGAATCAGTAAAATGAAGTTCTGTATCCCCGGCCAGGTCCTGGTGTACGGCAGACACCGGTTTGCCCGCATTGCTTTTGCTCTGAACAAATACGATTTCGGCATGCGGATGATTCAGCAAAATGCGGATCAGTTCCCCACCGGTATATCCGGCGCCTCCCGTTATGCCAATCCTGATTTTTTTCATTTAGAACTTTTGCCGTCTTCGTTTATTTTATGGAAAATCGCCGTTTGGTTTCCGAATATTTTTGCAAATCCTTTTACATCATCCCCGGTCCAGCCGCTGTTCATTTCACCATAGGACCAAACCTGCTGCTCATCAGGTCATGGGCACTTTCGATACCGGTAACGGTAAACCGATAAGGTTCCAGGGTAACAAATACTTTTCCCGAAACGGTTGCCTGTGAATCTTCCAGAAATTTTTCGATATTGCGCATGGTCGGATCCAGCATTTGTCCTTCATGTAGCCAGTTGCCGTACCAGCCGCTCAACTGTTCCTTCCAGTACAACTGCCATTTGGTTAGCGTATGTTTTTCCAGCAGGTGATGGGCTTTGATGATGATCAGCGGGGCGGCGGCTTCAAATCCCACCCGGCCCTTGATGCCGATAATGGTATCGCCGACATGGATATCCCTGCCAATGGCAAAGGGCTGGGCAATGGATTGCAGGTATTGAATGGCCTTTACCGGATGATCAAAATTCTTTATCGTTCACCGCCTTTCAGTTCCCCTTTTTCAAAATCAAGCTGATATTTTTTCCGGTCCGGTTGCAGACAGCGGTGTGGCCAGGCATCTTCCGGCAAATAATCCTTTGAATTCAGGGTTTCCTTTCCGCCGACCGAAGTTCCCCAAAGTCCTTTATTGATACTGTATTTTGCTTTTTCAAAATTCATCTCCACGCCGTTCTCTTTCAGGAATTCAATTTCCTGCTCCCGGCTGAGTTTCAGATCACGAATCGGTGTCAGGATTTCTGCATCCGGAACCATGCCTGGAAAAACCATGTCGAAACGAACCTGGTCATTACCCGCGCCGGTACTGCCATGGGCTACATAGGCCGCACCGGTTTCTTCCACATATTTCGCCACGGCAATGGCCTGCACCATTCTTTCTGCACTTACGCTCAGGGGATAAGTTGCATTTTTCAGTACATTGCCGAAAATCAGGAATCGGATACAGGACTGATAATATTCTTCCGTTACATCCACAGATTTAAAAGAGGCTGACGCCCAGTGCTTTCGCTCTTTTTTCGATCGCTTCCAGTTCTTCGGACTGAAACCACCGGTATTTACCGTAAGGGCATGCACTTCCAGTCCTTTGATCTTTTTCAGATAGATGGCGCAATAAGTGGTGTCCAGTCCACCGCTGTATGCTAAAACAACTTTTTTATTTTCTCTGTTCATCGAATTGCATTATTTGGCCAGTTTTTCTTTTTTGAATTTACTCATACGCATAAGTCCAAGATCTGCCAGAATCATATCTATCTTTTCCTTACGCAGCAGGGTTTTCAGCAGTCCCCATTGTTTGATTTTCATAAAACGTTCATAGAGTTTGCTGTGCTGTGTAAAATCCTCGGCTACGTTTCCTTGGGTTTGTGATCTTTTGGATCATACAGCATGGCTGTACACATACAGTTTTTTCTTTCCTTACTCATCAGGATCTCATAGTTCACACAGCTTTTGCAACCGGCCCAGAAGGCTTCGTCCTGTGTGAGTTCCGAATAGGTTACGGGTTCATAACCCAGATCGGAATTGATCTTCATTACGGCCAGGCCGGTTGTGAGTCCGAAAATTTTTGCATCCGGATATAATTTCTGGCTCAGATCAAAAATCTTTTTCTTGATATTTTTTGCCAGTCCGCTTTTCCGGAAAGGCGGTGCCACGATCAGTCCGGAATTGGCTACATATTCCCCATGGCTCCAGGTTTCGATATAACAGAAGCCTGCCCAAATGCCGTCTTCGGTAAAAGCGATCACCGCTTTTCCTTCGCGCATTTTTTCTTTGATATAATCGGGGCTTCTTTTGGCAATGCCGGTTCCGCGGGCTTTGGCGGAGGATTCCATTTCATCACAGATGATCTGCGCAAAGTCCTGATGGGAGGCATTTGCGATTTGTATCGTGAACTTTTGTTCTTGTTCCATTGATTGAATGCGTGAGATAATTGAATGACAATGACGGGGTCATTGAATGTTTACGCCGGCTGATTACGGGCATAGATCCTGACAACGGAAAACTATGGATAGGAAATATCAACGTCGTACCCAAAAGGGAATGGGACGAACAGAAAAAATAACGCATACGGGGGCGTTACAAAAAACCCACGCTTGTTGAAGGCGTGCAATACCATTCCGGTGAGGACTGATATGGGTGAGTTTTTTTTCATTTCATGAAAAAATGGGTTGACTACTAGTTGTTAACAATACAAAGTAACAGCTTTTTCTGAAATTCTGGGATATTTTTTAATAGAAACAGCTGATTCTTAACAATATTGAGGTAGAATTGCATTGTACACGATTTCACATTACTCTGCATTGCTGAAATATCAGACAGATACGGCATGTAAGGCAGCGGCCATTTCCATCAGAAGGGAGGCATCTTTTTCAATGGCATTGCCCACCACGATCAGGTCTGCGCCTGCTTTGGCATTGAGATAAACTTTTTCGGGATCCTGAATTCCGCCACCTACGATCAGCGGGAATTTCAATGGCAGCCGAAACCCGTTCGATCATTTCGGTCGAAATCGGTTTTCGGGCGCCACTGCCGGCATCCATATAAATCAGTTTCATGCCCAGCATTTCCCCTGCCATGGCCGTACAAAGGGCAATTTCATTTTTATCTGCCGGAATGGGCAGTGGCATTGCTGATATAGGAAACCGTGGTTGGTGCGCCTCCGTCAATGACCATATAACCGGTTGAAATGATTTCCAGTCCGCTTTTGCGAACAGCAGGTGCAGAAATCACATGCTGGCCGATCAGCAATTCCGGATTTCTGCCGGAAATCAGAGACAAATAAAGCAGTGCATCTGCATAGGGGATAACCTGGGATGGTGTTCCGGGAAAAAGGATAACAGGGATTTTACATTCAGATTTGATCTGCTGGACCACCTGGTCCAGGTGATCGGAAATAACCAGGCTTCCGCCCACAAACAGATAATCAACCCTGGCCTGCACGGCCAGATCTATGAGGGAGGTCTGTTTTTGCCGGATCCACTTTATCCGGATCGATCAGCAGGGCGAAGGATTTACGCCGGGTTCTTTTTTTGAGCAGTAAGCTGACTGTAAATCGTGTCCTTCATGTGGTTGATTACCTTACAAATGTGCGAAAACTTTCCGGGTTTCCGAAACGTTGTATATAGGCAGAGCAGTTAATCGATTATTTGTGGTTTTGCCAAAATTTTCTTTTGAAAAATTATGTGCATAAAACTCCGAATCCAGTATGCAGCTTGGGATTCACGTAATTATTAACATCTTTTTCCACAATGTGAATATCTACAATGGGAATATTCAAAATCAAAAAATACTTTCGTTACCTGCTTAACGATTTGTTAATAAGCTAACGATTTTTCCTAACCAAATAAAGCTACTTCCATTATATGGCCACTCATACGCAATCTGCGAACGGTTTGCAATTCACCCGGCGCTTTACCCGCGATGACTGTCATGTATTTGATCAGTTTGAATATGATTACCGTACTTCGGTAATCCGCAATCCTTCCGGAGAAATCGTGTTTGAAATGAAGAATGTGGAAGTGCCCAGACAATGGAGCCAGATTGCTACAGATATCCTGGCCCAAAAATATTTTCGTAAAGCAGGTGTGCCGCAGCCCGATGGAAGTCTGGGCAGAGAAACTTCGGTAAAACAGGTTGCACATCGTATGGCCAATTGCTGGAAGTATGGGGTGAGCGTTATGGTTATTTTGCTACCGAAAAAGATGCACAGGTTTTTTATGAAGAACTGGTGTATTGCATTCTTAACCAGGCCTGTGTTCCCAACAGTCCGCAATGGTTCAATACCGGTTTGTATGAAAGTTATGGCATCACGGAAAGCCACAGGGACATTATTATGTTGACCAGGCAGATGGCCTGTTAAAAAAATCCACTTCTGCCTATGAACGTCCGCAACCACATGCCTGTTTTATTTTAAGTGTGGAAGATGATCTGGTAAATGATGGCGGTATCATGGACCTGTGGGTTCGTGAAGCACGAATTTTCAAATATGGATCTGGTGTAGGAACCAATTTTTCCAATATACGTGGGGAAGGAGAAAAACTCAGTGGTGGTGGTACTTCCAGCGGGCTGATGAGTTTTCTTAAAATAGGCGACCGTGCAGCAGGTGCTATCAAATCTGGTGGTACAACACGCCGGGCTGCCAAAATGGTTTGTCTTGATCTGGATCATCCTGAAATCATGGATTTCATCAACTGGAAAGTAGAAGAAGAAAAGAAAGTAGGCTGCATTGATTGCTGCAGGTTATGCCAGCGATTATGAAGGAGAAGCTTACAAAACTGTAAGCGGACAAAATTCAAATAATTCAGTTCGTATACCCAATTCATTTTTTGAAAAACTGGAAAATGATGAAGACTGGGAATTGAAAGCAAGAAGTGATGGAAGGGTCATGAAAAAAATTCCTGCCAAGGAAGTTTGGAACCAGATTTCGTATGCAGCATGGCGTTGTGCTGATCCGGGTACCCAATACGATACTACCATAAATGAATGGCATACCTGCCCGGAAGGTGGCCGTATCCGGGCTTCCAACCCCTGCTCTGAATATATGTTCCTGGACAACACAGCCTGTAACCTGGCTTCTGTAAACCTGCGCAGGTTCTTTGATGAAACCACCAATATTTTTGATGTGGAAGGGTTTGAATATACCTGCCGCTTATGGACAGCGGTACTGGAAATTTCCGTATTGATGGCACAGTTTCCTTCAAAAGAAGTGGCACAATTATCTTATGATTACCGAACGCTTGGTCTGGGTTATGCCAACCTGGGCTCTATGCTCATGGTAAGCGGTATTCCTTATGACAGTGAAGAAGCAAGAGGTATTGCCGGTGCCATCACTGCAATCATGACGGGTATTTCTTACAAAACCTCTGCTGAAATTGGCTGAAGTGCTGGGGCCTTTCCCAAGTTATGAAGAAAATAAGAAGCAATGCTGCGTGTAATGCGCAATCATCGGCTGGCGGCTTATGATGCGGATGAGTATGAAAACTGGAGATAAAACCACAGGGAATCAAGGCAAAATATTGCCCGGATTATTTGTTGAAAGCAGCTACCAAGGCATGGGATGATGCAGTTCAACTGGGTGAAAAATATGGTTACCGCAATGCACAAACAACCGTTATTGCACCAACAGGAACCATCGGTCTGGTAATGGATTGCGATACCACCGGTGTTGAACCTGATTTTGCTCTGGTGAAATTTAAAAAATTATCCGGTGGTGGTTATTTCAAGATCATCAATCAATCTGTTCCGGCAGCATTGAGAAATCTGGGTTATACAGAAAAGGAAATTGATGCCATTGTAAAATATGCTGTAGGTGCCGGCAACTTTTGCAGGTGCCCCGCATATCAATCACCAGACGCTTAGTGAAAAAGGATTTATTGCCGAAGAAATTAAAAAACTGGATGCAGCTGTTGCCTCTGCATTTGAAATTGGATTTGTATTCAATGTATATAAGCTGGGTGAAGAATGTCTGCAACGTCTGGGATTCAAGCCGGAGCAATATAATAATTTTGAATGGAACCTGCTGGAAGCCCTTGGTTTCAGTGATGAAGAAATTGAAGAAGCCAATGATTATATCTGCGGTACCATGACGGTTGAAGGTGCTCCTTATCTGAAAGAAGAACATCTGCCCGTATTTGATTGTGCCAATAAATGTGGAAAAAAAGGCGAACGTTATATTCATGCGCATGGCCATATCCGCATGATGGGTGCTGCACAGCCTTTTATCAGCGGCGCTATTTCCAAAACCATCAACCTGCCCAATGAAGCCAGTGTTGAAGAAATTGCAGATGCTTATTTGCTCAGCTGGCAACTGGGTCTGAAAGCCTGTGCGCTTTATCGCGATGGTTCCAAACTATCGCAGCCACTCAGTAATAAATCTGATAAAAAGAAAAAAGCAGAAACAACAGAAGAAGTCAAGGCAACCAGCCCGAACGAACCGCATGGCTGCAGCTGGAACCGCATATCGTGGACATGAGCAAGCTTACCGTTCAGGAATTGCTGGTGGAAGTACAGAAAAGAGTGCAAGCTTCTCCGGATACCAAATTGAAAAGAGAACTGGCCACGATTGTTGAACGCAGAACACTGCCTGCAAAACGCCGCGGCTTTACACAAAAAGCAAAGATCAACGGACAGGCTATTTTCCTGCGTACCGGTGAATATGGTGATGGTACATTGGGAGAAATATTTATTGATATGGCCAAGGAAGGAGCTACCATGCGCAGCATGCTGAACTGTTTTGCCATTGCTATTTCCATCGGTCTGCAATATGGTGTACCGCTGGAAGAATTTGTAGAGAAATTTGTGTTCACCCGGTTTGAACCATCCGGAATGGTGGATCATCCGAATATCAAGAGCACCACTTCCATTGTTGATTTTATCTTCCGCTCCCTGGCTTATGAATATCTGGGAAGAACTGATCTGGTACATGTGCTGGATAAACCTGAAGTGATGAATACCGGAACGGAGGACTGGGATGAGCCCGACTTCGCCGGAACACGAAAAAAAAACGCCTGAATTAAGTGATGTGAGGATTGTGGCCAAACCATCGGTTAGCCTAGCCAATCCGCATGCCGGTGAAAACAGCAGGTAAAATCGAAAGTGGATGCCGGGACTGAATGCGGTAAATGCAGCAGCCAAAAGCATGCAGAGTGATGCGCCGGCCTGTAATACCTGCGGACATATCACGATCCGCAGCGGAACCTGTTATAAATGCCTGAATTGCGGCAACAGCATGGGCTGCAGCTAAGTTCATTAAAGATACTTTGGACGGTTTTAATTAACCATGAACCTCATATATCCATATGGGGTTCTTTTTTGGGTAAGCCAACGCCTAACGCTTAACGCCTAAGCTTAAAGCTACGCCAACGCAAAGAATTAAGACGTTTACCATGATTTCATCGATTGTCTGAATGAATTCTTAATCATTACTCAGTCTCCAATTGCTTTAAGCTTTAGGCTTTAGGCTTTAAGCTTTCAAGTCCCAATTCGGGAAAATTTCCCTCAGTTTGGCAGGAAAATTGAACTATGCTATTGCAATTTTAGCCACCCTGAATCGTTAATTATTAACCTCAAATGAAAACCATGAAAAAGATCCTGGCCCTTGCAATGCTCTTAACCTTGTTGTATTCCTGCAGTCATTCTGTTACTCCTTATCAGGCTGCGAACAATCATTACAGCAAGTGTAAGAATATGAAATAAAATTCTTTCCCCACCATATCCATCAATCATGGCGCTTCTTAGTACATTGTGAAACCATTGTACAATAAGGAAAAGCTTTGGTTGATTTTTTATTTTATCCCTGTTCCATAATGCGATAAGATGGTCATTCATTTCGAATACGAGAAAAAACAGGTGATGAGTGCATTAAGGCATCACTTTATTTCGAGACCGGAAATAAAAATTCTTCTGGTCATTGTAAACCTGTTTACAATCCTCAGTGCTGTTCTTTTTTATATGCACAAAATCCAGCCCGATATCCTTTCTGCTGTTTTCTGTATTATGGTTTATTTTGCTCCTTACTTTCTGGACTATTCTTCCCCTGAGCGTGTACAGGCGCTCCCAGACATTTCAGGACAGTTTCACGATGGATTTAAATGAGAAGGGAATAATTTTGCAAACAGATCGGGGCTCAGTCGCCTGGGCCTGGAAAGAATTAAGTGCATTTTTGGAAACCCCTTATTTCTTTCATCTTTATTTCAACAGCCGGTCTTTTTTCCTGGTGCCTAAAAATGCATTTGGGGATATCGATACCCTGCAGGAAACCAGGGCCCTTCTTAAGCGAAAGATAGCGAAGTAAAGTATGGGAGTATGGGAGTATGGGAGTGTGAAAGTTCGAAACTGTCATCTGTTATCTGTCATCTGTCAACTTATAGTATGATCGAGTTATTAAGTAATCCCTGGCCCTGGTATGTTTCAGGTCCGGCCATTGCGCTGATCCTGGCAATCCTCTTATTTTCGGGTAAAACCTTTGGATTTTCGGCAAACCTGTCGAATATCTGTTCCATGCTGGGTATGGGGAAGCAGGCTTCTTATTTTAATTTTGACTGGAAAAAACAGCGCTGGAATTTATGGTTCCTGGTTGGCTCCATTATTGGCGGATATATAGCGGCTCATTTTTTATCCTCTCCCCAGCCTCTTGATTTGTCGACCGCCACCATCGAAGATTTAAAAAAACTGAAAATCCCGTTTGATGGAAATCTGGAACCCGGATCCATTTTTAACTGGAATTATTTATTTACAGCCAGGGGTTTATTATTGTTCCTGGGCGGCGGATTTTTAATCGGGTTCGGAACCCGATATGCCGGCGGTTGTACTTCGGGGCATGCCATTACCGGGCTTTCAGAATTACAATTACCCTCCCTGATTGCCGTCATGGGCTTTTTCATCGGCGGACTGTTCGTAACGCATATCCTGTTCCCCATTATTTTTAAATAGAGAAAATGAAAACGATAAAATACATTTTGACCGGGGTTATTTTCGGAATCATTATGACAAAGTCCGAAGCCGTTTCCTGGTACCGTATTCAGGAGATGTTTCGATTCCAGTCTTTTTTCATGTATGGTATCATCGGATCAGCAGTTACGCTCGGAATTATCCTGGTGGCTCTTATAAAAAGATTCCGCCTGAAAGATATGGAGGGGCAGAACATACAGTTTCCTGTAAAGGACAAAAGATGGAAAAAATACCTGCTGGGGGGATCTGTTTTCGGTATGGGCTGGGCGATGACCGGGGCCTGTCCCGGACCTGTATTTGTACTGCTGGGGCAGGGTTACACCGTTATGCTAATGGTGATAGCCGGTGCGCTGGCTGGAACTTTCGTTTACGCACGCCTGCGCGACCGGCTTCCCCAATAAAAATTATTGTTTATTGATTGCTGCAATCATACGTTCAGCCTCAGGTTGCTGAAAATTGGTAAGACCACCGTCACAGGTAAGGATATACGAAGTCTGTTCTTTGTAAATATCCACCCGCTTAATCGTATAGTCTTTAAATTCAGCCACATCTCCATTGTTGCCTGTTTTCAGTGCAATGAGACCCTGCTGAAAATATTTCAATTGTTTAATATCGCAAAACTTCAGCGTTTTAATGATCACCGAATTGTTATATTCCTGCGTACGAAACTGAAGCACATAACAGGTGTCATTTTGTTTTGTGACCCTCAACAGGCTGATGGGCCAGGTACCCTGACGAACATCGGATATACTGGTTGTCGCCGAATTGACAATCTTAAACTGTGCCTTCATGGCCAGAGGAGCAAACAGGATTAGTATTAAGAACTTTTTCATAAGAACAATTGAATTTTAGTTTTAAAATTAATGTTGACTGGCGATTAAATCGTTTAATATATATATCAATCTGTTGGCCTGTGCTTCCTG
Source organism: uncultured Bacteroidota bacterium (assembly GCA_963730655.1). Classification (GTDB taxonomy): domain Bacteria; phylum Bacteroidota; class Bacteroidia; order Chitinophagales; family Chitinophagaceae; genus Puia. The sequence continues at coordinate 130,356 of CAVSSI010000003.1, read as the reverse complement.
AAAATTGGTGATGGCTCCGTCATAACTTAATATATACCATGAATCTTCCTTTCTTAATCCGACTTTTTTGATGGAATAGTCACTGAATTCAGCAATATCCCCGTTGTGTCCCTTTTTTAACGTGGTTAATCCCTCCCTGAAATATTTCAGCTGTTCCCTGGTTTCCAATCCCATCGTTTTATAAATAACGGCATTCATTTCGTGCTGATCCCTGAACTGTATGGCAAAACAGGTATCTGTATAATATATAAACCTCTGCATGTTTATGGGCCAGGTTCCGACACGAACCTGCATGAGGTCCACTTCGGGAAAAGATTGGGATTTGGAGGAAGTTCCTCCGGGGTTGAACAGGAATAGGGTTAGTAGCAGAAGGTAGTTCATTGGAATTTATTGGCCTTACAAGATAAAATTTATAGCCAATTATCACAATGAAACAGGAGCAATTTTTCTGAAAAAAAATGTTAATTCAGAACAATAAATGCGCGCTTAAAACGTACGTTTTAAGCGTGAAGCGTGAAGCTGCGTGAAGGACTTGAAGCTTGAGGCTTGAAGTTCTAAGTATTAGCTTTACGCCTCGCGCCTCGCGGCCTCATGCCTCAAGCCTCGCGCCTCGCGCCTCGCGGCCTCATGCCTCGCGCCTCATGCCTCGCGCCTCACGCTTTTCCAGGATATTGTTACACATCAACGAAAGAAAGCCTCCTTTTACGGGTTTGAGGCAGGTATCGGATGTATATTTATGGAAACAGTTTCGGTCAAGTTTTGCAGGAATCAAAACCTATATATCATTTTCCGCCGGGCCGTAATCAATGGCAGAGTCTTTTTTCATCAGTTTCCTTCATGAAGGATCCCATCCGGGTTATAACCCGGAATATGAAAAAGTATTCCGGAACTTATTCTGCTGTACTTACCGGGAATGGAAAAATCATCATCACGGAGGATCCCGATCTTATCCAGTATGTATTGAGGGAAAATCATTCTAACTACCAGAAGTCACCATTGAGCACCAAAACGGCGGCCAGGTTATTTGGCAGCGGGTTACTTTTTTCGAATGGCGAACCCTGGCTGAAACAGCGCAGATTGATCCAGCCCGGATTTCACCACCAGAAAATTCAAAGCCTGAATGAGACCATCGTAAAGACCATAAAGGAATTTATTTCTGATTTTCCGGTAGGAGACAGTATCGACATCTATTCCCTGATGCGTACATTATCTTTTACCGTTTTAATTCAGTCTTTATTCGATATTCAACTTTCTCCGGAACTGACTATGGAACTGAACCTGGGATTTACAGATCTGCAGGATTTCCTTATGAAGGATATCAATCAACCTTTCAGAAAGTTGTTTTATCCGATAAATAATGCAGAACGAAAGATCCTCTCCAAATCAAGGCGTATCCGGAAGATTCTGAAAGAAATAATTGCAGAACGCTCGGCTTCAAAAGCTGCCCACCATGATATGTTGGATATGCTCTTAAGTTCAAAATATGAAAATGGGGAGCGGATGGAAGAGGAGCAGATCATTGATGAAATACTGGTGCTGCTTTTTGCCGGTCATGAAACAACAGCGAATACTCTTTCCTGGCTGCTCTACCTGCTGGCTTCCCATCCGGAAGAAGCCGGGAAACTAAAAACTTCCATTGAAAAGACGAACATACTGGAAAGTCCGAAAAATGAATATATCAATGCCGTTATTTCTGAAAGCATGCGTTTATACCCGGCTGCCTGGATGACGGAAAGGCTAGCCCTGGAGGACGATCATTTTGGTTCCATCAGTTATCCCAAGGGGACAATTATTATTCCTTTCTTTTATGGACTCCACAGAAATAAAAACTACTGGGAGGAGGAATCCAGGTTTAATCCGGAACGGTTTATATTTTCAGACCCCGCCCAACGTAAAAAAGTTAAAAATTACTTTCCCTTTGGTGCCGGCCCGCGGATGTGTATCGGAAACAGTTTCGCCATGACGGAAATGGCCTTCGTCCTCCATGCCTTTTTCAGCCATTTTGAAGTATCCCCCACAACGGATATTCCGGGTATGTGGCCGCTGATAACCCTTCGTCCCCGTAAACTTACCCTGCAGGTAAAGAGGGTATAAGCGAATCCGCCAAAGCCCTGTCATTCTCCGATTTTAGCGTGATTTGCGGGTTTCGTCTCAACATTTAGCTTTTTGGCCTCAAATTGGGTGGTGGTAGTGAATAGAGCAATATTTTTAATCCCTGGGAATTTTAAAAGACACAAAAATTTAATTATGAAAAAGATCATTTATCCGGCAGCGGCTCTTTTACTTATTGTTGGATCTGCATTTACCGCGTTTCATGCACAGGACTGGAAAATTGCTGATAATTATTCAGTAAAATTTGATGGTGGAGATCCTTCCGGAGAATTCAGTGGATTAAAGGGTACTGTTAGTTTTGATCCGAGTGACCTGGCCAGCTCTAAATTCGATGCTACGATCGATGTGGCTACCATCAATACCGGAAATGGAATGAAAAATACCCATGCAAAAAGCGAAAAATGGTTTGATGCTGCCAAATATCCCGTTATCCAGTTTACGTCAAGCTCGATTTCCAAGACTGCAACAGGTTATGAAGCAAAAGGAACCCTGAGTATGCATGGTGTACAAAAAGAAATAGCTGTCCCTTTTACATTTGAAGGGAATGTTTTTAAATCTAATTTTTCTATAAACCGGATGGACTACAATGTTAATACAGCTGAGCCAAATCATGGCGGACAGGTATTTAAAGTGGACATTTCGGTTCCGGTAACAAAATAAGGGAATGTTCAGAAAAATATTTTTCCAGGGTTTGGTTTCCGGCATCCTGGCGGCTCTGGCTGCTGTTATTTACGACCGCATTTATTTTTTTGCCACGGAAGCTGATTATTCAAAGGTGTTGAGCATCCCGAGAATTATCGCATTCGGCATACTGATGGGAATGCTGGCGGCAATATTGAATTATAGTCTCACCCGGTTTCTTAAGAAAAAGGGTGAGATTATTTTCAATTTTTTATTTTCTATTCTTTCTTTTGCCGCAGTAATGATTCCAATTTCTGTTTCACTTCCTCTGCAGGTTCCTTTCCCGGAACTTTTTCCGGGTCTGGCTGTACCGATGGTTTTTTTCCCGGCCATGGCCTGGTATACCATAAATCCACTATTTTCAGGCGTTCTAAACCATGAAAACCCGGGGAGACGGGTTCGGGAATAGAATTAGCTTACTAAAAGATTATCTATTTTTAAGATGGGCCACAAAAAAATCAGGATATCGCGTACCGTAGTTTTTTTAGGAACCTTTCTGGTTTCTGTTTTTTTTATCTCCTTCAGGCCCGGTCTTCTCCAGGTTAATCAAAAATGGACTTCCTCAACCCGGGATGGATATGTGCTGGTTATGAACCCAAGCGGATCCACACTGGGATATACTGAACAATCCGGTGTAAAAATTCTTACTGTAGACGGGTTCGGTTTCAAAGACTTGAATAAGAATGGTCAATTGGATAAATACGAAGACTGGCGCCTTCCCGTAGAGATTCGGGCAAAGGACCTGGCTTCAAAAATGTCCATTGAACAAATAGCCGGACTTATGTTATACAGCCGTCACCAGGCTATTCCATCCTTACCCGGACCAATAGGCCAGGCCACGTATAACAATAAATCATTTAAGGAAAGTGGAGCAAATCCCTGGGACCTTTCGGATCAGCAGAAATCATTTCTGACGCAGGACAACCTGAGGCATGTTTTAATTACCTCGGTACAAAGTCCGGAAGTGGCTGCCCGCTGGAATAATGGTATGCAGGCGATGGTGGAAGGTATCGGACTGGGAATTCCAACCAACAATAGCACGGATCCCCGCAACAGCACCAATTCCGGAGTCGAATATACAGCAGGTGCCGGAGGAAAAATTTCGCAATGGCCGGAACCGCTTGGTCTGGCAGCCACATTTGATCCGATGATTGTTCTGCAATTCGGACAGATCGCAGCAAAGGAGTATCGTGCGCTGGGAATTACAACTGCCTTATCTCCCCAGATCGACCTGGGTACCGAGCCCAGGTGGTCACGCATCAACGGAACATTTGGAGAAGATCCGCAACTGGATGCGGATATGGCCAGAGCCTATGTGGATGGTTTTCAAAATTCAATTGGAAATAATGAAATATCGGATGGCTGGGGATACAGCAGTGTGAATGCCATGATTAAACACTGGCCGGGTGGTGGCCCGGAGGAAGGCGGTCGCGATGCGCATTTTGCTTACGGAAAATTTGCAGTTTATCCGGGTAATAATTTTGACGAACAGGTTGTCCCTTTTGTGGATGGAGCACTGCGCCTCACCGGGAAAACAAAAATGGCTTCAGCGGTCATGCCCTACTATACCATTTCTTATAATATTGATGGTAAGAATGGTGAAAATAAAGGCAATAGTTATAATGCTTACCTGATTACAGACCTGCTCCGGAATAAATATGGTTATGACGGGGTGATTTGCACAGACTGGCTGGTAACGGCAGACGAAGGGAAATCTCCCGACATCTTTGCAGGGAAGTCGTGGGGAATGGAATCCAATACGATTGCGGAAAGACATTATAAAATCCTCATGGCAGGAGTCGACCAGTTTGGTGGCAATAATGATGCAGGCCCGGTAATGGAAGCTTTTCAAATGGGGGTTAAGGAACACGGGGAAGCATTTATGCGTGCCAGGATGGAAGCATCCGCTGTCCGGTTGCTCAGAAATTTTTTCCGTGTCGGACTTTTCGAGAATCCCTACCTCGATACCGATAATACTATAAAAACAGTAGGTAAGTCTTCCTTCATGAAATCAGGATATGAAGCCCAGCTTAAGTCTGTGGTAATGCTTAAAAACACAAAGCGTCAGATGCCGGTTCAAAAGGAAGCAACTGTGTATGTTCCCAAACAATATGTTGAAGAGCGTAAAGATTTTTTTGGAAATATAACACCTGCCCAAAAAGTGGATCCTGTGAGTAAAGAATTGCTGGCAAAATATTTTAATGTTACCGAAGATCCGGAAGAAGCAGATTTTGCTATTGTATTTATGGGGGGTCCTTCCGGTGGTCCGGGTTATGATAAAGAGGATTTAACGAAGGGAGGGAATGGTTATGTGCCGATCAGTTTACAATATAACCCGTATACTGCGGAATACGCCAGGGCAAAAAGTATTGCTGCGGGTGACCCGGTTGAACCCGGCATTACCAACCGCTCTTATAAAGGCAAAACCATCCGTTCCCCTTTTGAAGAGAACCTTACCATTTTTCGTGAAACAAAAAAAGCCCTGGGCATAAAACCTGTTATCGTTTGTATGGCACTCAATAAGCCAGCCATAGTAAGTGAGTTCGAAAAGGGTGCAGATGGAATTCTCGTTAGTTTTGGTGTTCAGAATCAGGCCCTGCTGGATATCATTTCCGGTGTTGCGGAGCCATCCGGATTATTACCGATACAATTGCCGGCAGATATGAAAAATGTGGAGTTGCAGCTTGAGGATGTGCCGCATGACATGATCTGTTATACGGATGCGAATAAGAATACCTATAATTTTGGTTTTGGACTGGACTGGAAAGGGGTTATCAGCGACAGCCGTACGGCCATGTATGCGAATATTATTAAACGACCCGAAATTAAAGTGACCGGAAACAGAGTGATGATCACAAGTCCCACTCCCGGAACAAAAATTTACTATACTACTCGATGGTTCCACGCCGGCATTTACAAAAGAAAATGAATACACGCAGCCTTTTACGGTAAATAAGGGAACGGTAATTAAGGTATTTGCCAAAAAGTATGGTGTGGATAACAGCAGCCTGGTGGAGTACGTTAACAAATAGATAGTACGGGTTTCCGTTTCAGGGCACATATTTTGCGAAGGTTGCACATATAAGGCAGCATGGCAAAACAACTGCTAATCATCGTATCTATTTTTCTTTTCCTGCGCGCCGGTGCTGTAAATTACTATATTTCTGCTGGTGGTCATGATGACAACTCTGGCATGTCTCCCGACCTGTCGTGGCAGACCATTTTAAAAGTCAATTCTACAAAACTCAAAGCCGGTGATTCTGTCTTCTTTAAACGCGGGGATATATTCTATGGGTCTTTGACAATTCGAAATTCCGGAACTGTACGGAATCCGATTTTTTACGGTGCATATGGATCCGGTCTTAATCCGGTTATTACCGGATTTAAAAAGGTTGAAGCATGGACTAGTCTGGGCAATCATATCCTGGAAAGTACAACCGCCATTTCATCACTTTCCCTGGCAAATGTGGTAGCGGTAAACGGTATCCATACAGCAATGGGAAGATATCCGAATGCAGGCACCGGTTATCTTCCAGTTTCAAACGCATACCGCAAATACCTCCATATCTTCCAACAACCTTACCGGTTCACCAGACTGGACAGGCGCGGATCTGGTAATCCGCTTTGAAAAGTGGATCATTGGCAGGGATTCCATTATCAGTCAGTCAGCCGGTACTTTAACCTATACCACCGGAACGGGACTCCCTTATACCGGGGGACTGCAATATAAGGCCCATGATAACTGGGGCTTTTTTATTCAGAATGATATCCGGACTTTAGATACTTTACATGAGTGGTTCTACAATAGAAGCACGGGGAAAATAGATATTTATGAAACCGGCAAGCCGCCTGTAGTTCAGGTTTCTACCATCGACACACTGGTAAAAATTCAATTCCAAAACGATATCATTTTTGACAATATTTCTTTCACCGGGGCAAATGCATATGCTTTCTGGATTACAGGGAGTAAGAGAATTGTAATTCAGCACTGTAAACTCGATTTAAATTATAACGGGGTGAGGGGTCATAATTCCGGACACGGAAATTCATCAGGTTTTGTTTTTAAATCAGATTCTGTTTTACAAACGAACAACAATGCGGTGGACATGGCTTCCGAGTTTTCTGCAGATACCATTACAAACAACCTGATCAGGAATACAGGCATCTTTCCCGGAATGGGCGGTAGCGGAGACGGGCAATACCAGGGAATCAATACAACCGGTACCGGAACATTTGTAGCCTATAATGAAGTGGACAGTACCGGATATATCGGCGTCGGATTCCGGCTGGACAATATCAACATCAGCTATAATTACATCCATAACTACTGTTTTGTAAAAGATGATGGTGGCGGTATCTATACGCAGGGGGCTGCTTCGGGGAATCTGGTTTCTTATAATACGGTTATAAACGGTATTGGTGCACTAAATGGAACTGCAAACGGGTTTCCAGGTGGTAACGGGCTTGCTGCTGCGTATGGAATTTACTTTGACGACTATTCCAGCGGCGGTGTAATTTCCCATAATACAACGGCTAATAATTCTTATGGCGGAATATTCCTGCACAATGCTAATAATATTAAAGTCATTGACAATACTTCCTATAACAACGTGAAGACGGGATTTGGAATAAGTAATAATAAGGCCGGGCTCACCAGGCGGGGCGGAATCATATGCGAGAGAAATATTTTTTTCCAGAAGGATTCCGACAAACAGGCGAATTCCCGGAACTTTTGCTTTAGCATTTCCACGATGTATAACGATCTGGATTCCCTGGGCAGTTTCGATAACAATTATTATGCACGGCCAGTGGATGACAACCTCGTTTTCGATATTGATGCCAGTGCTGCCGGAGGGAAACATAACCGGTACGACCTGTCTGGCTGGAAAACACTTTCCGGTTTCGAAAAAAACTCAAAAAAATCTCCGGTTACGATCGTTCATACCGGGGATATCCGTTTTGAATATAATGCAACTGCATCACCGGAAACCATAACCCTGCCTTATGAATATACCGATGTGACCGGCCGGTCATATCAGGGAAATATCTCCCTGGCCCCTTTTTCCTCTGTAATTCTGATAAAAAAACAGTAGGCATCCATACCGGATTCGAATCAGGAACCAAGGGGTAGAAACAAGGTCACATTGTAGGAGCTTAAACAAATAATTAAAACGCTAGCTTTGATTCATTATCTGACAAATAAGAATTTTGCAGCATATGAATTATTGGAAACCGCTTGCGCTGCTTCTTTTGTTTTTTGTATGCAGGTCGTCAATTGCGCAGCCGACCGTTTCATTTCCTCTTCGCCTCAGTGATAACAAACGATATCTGGTTGACAGCCTCAGTAAACCATTCTTAATAAAAGAATTTTCTGCCTGGGGATGGGTGCAAACACTTTCAGAAGCAGATGCATCAGCATTTCTGGATAGCATTCGATTGAAGGGATTCAATACCATACTTACCTGCATAGTCAATAATCACATGCAGATGACGGGCAATCCGCCCAACTGGCAGGGTATTCCGCCATTTACCGTAAAATGGGATTTTTCCAAACCAGACCCAGGATATTTTGAACATGTGGACCGGGTTTTGAAAATGGCGGAACAGAAAGGATTCTTCGTTATGGCGCTTCCCTTTTATGCAGGTTATACAGAAGATCCTACCCAGGGTTGGTGGGACGAAATACTGGACATTCATAATGACACCCTTAAAATGAAAAAGTATGGAGAGTTCCTGGGAAACCGGTATAAGAATACAAAAAATATCATGTGGATTGCCGGAGGCGACAACAATATGGAAGATAAATTCTTTGCCTACGAAAACAATATGATCCGGGGAATCAGATCCGTATCCGCCGCGCAATTGTGGTCAGGACATTTTGATATGAATCGTAAAGTAATATGGTCATCTGATCATCCTTTACTTGGAAATGAAATGGACATTGACGGATTGTACGTTTGGACGGAATCTGTGCTGATGGAAAGAGGTCCGCAATATAAAACCGAACTTGAACATTACGCCAGGGGCAAAATGATCATTCAGCTGGATCAGAGTTATGAGCATGATGCTCCGCATTATGCCGACAATGAAAATTACCAGTGGATACGACGTAAAATGTATGATGGTCTGTTGAGCGGATGCAAAGGAACCTCATTCAGCGCCGGCGAAATTGACAATCAATGTTACACTTTTGCCAAATGGAGACCCCTGATGAATACTACGGGCATGATGCAGGTGTCATATTGCTTTCGCCTGTTTGAATCCAGGGCCTGGGAAAAACTGGTCCCTGACCAGACGGGTGAAATCATTTTATCCGGTAGGGGAATTTTTGGGGAACCGGATTATATCTGCGCTGCAAAAGCATCTGATAACAGCAGTTATATCATGTATATTCCCAGGGGACATACTTTTTATATGAATATGAAAAAGATGACCGGTCGGCCCATGGCAATGTACTGGTACAATCCCCGTACGGGTACAGGTCTTAAAATTGGCGTCGCGGAAACCCGTGAAAAATTCGGCATCACCCCTCCTTCTGAAGAAGATTGGGTGTTGGTATTTGACGATGATTCACTAAAATTACCAGCACCCGGAATATGAAAAATACGCGTTCAGGATTTGTCTCTGTCATATTTTTATTATCTGTAATGATCTTCCCTTGCGCAGGGAAATATGCCATTATTCAGAGTGGACAGTTTGCCTGTTGCAACCCGGGTCCGGGATCTTCTTCAGAGCTCTTACGCTGGAAGAAAAAATTTCTTTGCTGGGGTACAAAAGTAAAGCTGTACCCAGGTTAGGAATACCGGCATATAACTGGTGGAACGAAGCGTTACACGGAGTGGCCAGGGCAGGCAACGCCACGATTTTCCCGCAGGCAATTGGCATGGCAGCCACATTTAATGACAGCCTTCTTTATGAATGTGCAAATATTATTTCCACTGAAGCAAGGGCGAAACACCAGATTTCCCTGTTACAGCAGGAACAGCAACAATACATGGGGCTGACATTCTGGTCACCCAATATCAATATTTTTCGCGATCCGCGATGGGGCCGGGGGCAGGAAACCTATGGCGAAGATCCCTATCTGACCGCAACGATGGGAACCGCTTTTGTCCATGGCCTGCAGGGCAGAGATCCCCTTCATTTAAAAGCGGCAGCCTGTGCCAAACATTTCGCTGTGCATAGTGGTCCTGAAAGTGAAAGACATAGTTTCAATGCCATTGTAAATGAAAAAGATCTGCGGGAAACCTATCTGTATGCATTTAAAAAACTGGTGATTGGCGGAGTTGAATCCGTTATGTGTGCGTACAACCGGGTGAATGGTGAACCCTGTTGTACGGGAGAAACCCTGTTGCAAAATATTCTGAGAAAAGAGTGGGGATTTAAAGGGCATGTGGTAACAGACTGTTATGCGCTGGAAGATATCTGGTTGCGGCATAAAGCACTTCCAAACAGTGTGCAGGTGGCCGCTTCAGCCATTAAAGCAGGCGTTAATCTGGATTGCAGCAATTTGTTACAGGATGATGTACTGAAAGCTGTGAACCAAAAATTATTAACGGAGGAAGAGATCAACAGTTCACTGGCTCATATTCTCACCACTGAAGTTAAACTGGGATTTTTTGATGATCCGTCAAAGTCGCCGTATGCTCATTATGGTGAGGATAGTATTGCAAATGACTATCACCGGTCCATGGCCAGAAAAATGGCACAGCAAAGTATGGTCATGCTGAAGAATGACAACCATATACTTCCTCTGGATAAAAATAAATATCCGGCATTAATGATCGTTGGTCCGAATGCAGCTTCCATGGATGCCCTGTTGGGTAATTATCACGGAGTAAGTGATAAGATTGTAAATTTTGTGGAAGGAATAACGCGGGCCGCAGGTTCCGGCACACGGATCGAATATGATATGGGATGCAATTATACGGACACGACCCGGTTTGGGGGAATCTGGGCCGCAGGCAATGCCGACATCACGATTGCAGTTATCGGTTGGACGCCTGTTTATGAAGGGGAAGAGGGTGATGCATTTCTGGCCGAAGGAGGCGCTGACCGGAAAAATATAGAATTACCCGCTGCACATATTGCTTATCTGAAGGCTCTTAGAAAAGCAACCAAAACACCTATTATTGCCGTGGTCACTTCCGGCAGTGATGTAAATATCGCAGCCATTGCCCCTTATGTGGATGCCATTATCCTGGCCTGGTATTCCGGAGAAGAAGGTGGCAACGCGTTGGCAGATATTCTATTTGGGAAAATTTCACCTTCAGGTCATTTACCGGTTACCTTTTATAATTCCCTCGGGGATTTGCCTCCTTACGCGGACTATTCAATGGAAGGCAGAACCTATCGTTATTGTAAACTAAAGGTTCAATATCCTTTTGGTTTTGGAATGAGTTATACCGATTTCACATATACCTGGATAAAACGACCGGTTATTTTACACGACAGTATCTGTTTTTCTGCCAAAATAAAAAATGCAGGAAAATACAATGGGGACGATGTAATGCAGGTGTATATCAACTATCCACCCATTACCGGTATGCCTGTAAAAGAATTAAAATCTTTTAAACGCGTCTCCTTACAGACCGGGGAAGAAAAAGAAATCCGTTTCTGCATTCCATTAAGTGAGCTGAAGAAATGGGACATGCAAAAGAATGGCTGGACACTGAATAACGGGAAATTTAAAATAGTGATCGGCAACAATTCATCCGACGAAAGCCTGGTGGCAGAATTCTCTTTAAAATGATCTCGATGCCCGTCCCATCGAAATTATTTCAATGGCTGATGAGATTTCAAATCTAAAAGTTTAAATTTAGTATCCGTTGAACGTTTTACGTGTATGTACACCATATTGACACTGAATGCGTCTTTGCCCGTAAAATCTATGAAAAAAATTAATGTATTGCTTTGCTGTCTGGTCTGGCTGAATATTCTCTGTGCAGCCGAGAGACCTGTTATTTCCTGCCTCAGTATTGAACAGGGGCTTTCCAATAATTCCATTACCTGCATTTTTCAGGACCATGCCGGCTTTATGTGGTTTGGTACCTATGACGGACTGAATCGCTACGATGGATATAATTTCAAGGTCTTCCGGAATCAGCTGAATGTTGAAAATTCACTGCCCAATAACCGGATTGCTGATATTACAGAAGATTCCAGCCACCGGATCTGGATCGGTACAAGGGTTGGTGTGGGAAAGTACGATCAGGTGACTTCCACCTTTACCCCGGTTAAATATATTCCTTTAGGGGAGAGTAAACCCAGAAAGATAACCGCCCTGGTAAATGATATCTGTGTGGATGGTGATGGAAATATTTTTATTGCCACAGATGAAAACCTTCTTTTATATAATCAGAAAACAGATGTTGCTGTACCGTTGGTCATCTCCGGCGCCGGAAATCAGCATGTAACGTATCAGGTGCTGTCAGTGGAAGTTGATAAAAAGCATCGAACCTGGGTATACGTTCGCGACATGGGATTGTATTTGTACAATCCGAATACCGGAAAACTTGATCTGGTGAATGCAGAAATCAGGAATGGTATCTGCCTTAAATCGGATTCATTTGGAAACCTGTGGGTAGGTGCGGATGACGGCCTGTTCCATTATTCCATAGAAAAAAATAAGTTTACAAGATTGTTTTCAAGTATCGCAAGAATCGTTCAGTTATCCAAATATGGAAACAGTCTTTATATTTCTTCCGATGGAAACGGGATATTTATTTATGACTATGCAACAGAAAAAATAAGTCCCTTATTCTCCCCATCTGATAAACAGAATTTAACAAGCCCCGCGATCTCCTCCTTATTCAGGGATATTGACGGACGAATCTGGATAGGCACATTGCGCGGGGGCATTGATGTGATTGATCCGGAAAAAAACAGGTTCCAGACGATTTCCCATGATCTGTTGAATCCAAACAGCCTCATCGGGAATGTAGTGGTGAGTTTCTGCGAAAGCCAGGATAAAAATCTCTGGATTGGTGCGGATGGCAGCGGAGTGAGCATATGGGACCGGAAAAAAAATCAGTTTACAAATTATTTTCATGAAGAAGAAAACCCGCATTCACTCAGCCACAATGCTGTAACCTCTATGGTCAGGGACTATCAGAATGACATCTGGATAGCTACCTGGGGTGGAAGTATTAACCGGTTTGATAAAAAAACAAACTCCTTTGAACATTTCGAATGCGTAAATCAGGCAAAGGGAAAGCAGGATAAAAATTCGTTTTTATTATACCAGGATAAGCAATACGATTTATGGGCGGGAACATGCCTGGAAGGGGGACTTTACCGGTTTAACCGGAACGCAAAGAAATTTGACCTGTATGACGAACGATTGAAGAATATTTTAGCTATGTCGGAAGACAGGCGCGGGAATTTATGGGCCGGTGATTTTTCTTCCCTGATTAAAGTAGACCTGATTCATAAGCAACACAGGCGATACCTGATCGGATACGCCATTAGATCCATCCATGAAGACAGAACCGGGAATTTCTGGATTGGAACAGAGGGAGGCGGTCTTCTGCTATTTGACCGGGACAGCGGAAAATATACACGGTTTACCGATAATGAAGGATTGTCTAACAATTCCATTTTGAATATTCTTGAAGACGATAAAAATAATCTATGGATAAGTACATTTAATGGCCTTTGCCGGTTTAACATCAGCACAAGGAAGTTTGTAAATTTTTCCCAGTCCGACGGACTCCAAAGTAATCAGTTTAATTACAATGCCGGTTTGGCTCTTCAATCCGGGGAATTCGCATTTGGTGGTCTTAAAGGACTGAATATTTTTTATCCCGACAGTATTGTGAATAAGCAGCGGCCACTGACCGTGCTGCTCACCGGACTGAAAGTGAACAATGTTACTTTGCAGGGAGAAAATTCCTTTGAAACAAAAACCACAAAAGACTGGATTGAATCTATTACGCTTCCCTACGACAAGGCCGTGCTGGGGATTGATTTTGTGGCACTCAATTATTCAGGTTCGGATAAAATAAAGTATGCCTATTATCTGGAAGGCTGGGACAAAGGCTGGAACTATGTGGGGAGACTACGAACTGCTAATTATACCAGACTTTATGAAGGTTCGTATACATTTCATGTAAAAGCAGTAGATGCTGCAGGTATCTGGACAGAAATAAAACAAAACCTGGTCATCAAAGTCTTACCGCCATGGTACAGATCCTGGTGGGCCTATTTGCTTTACATAATATTCGCCCTTGTTCTCATTTATATGTATGATCAGTACAGAACGCAGCAGGCGAGACAGACATATGAAATAGCGCTGGCCAAAATGGCCACAGAGAAAGAGAAAGAACTGAATGAAAAAAAATTATCTTTTTTTACGAATATATCGCATGAATTCCGCGCACCGCTCACACTTATTATCGATCCGGTAAAAGAACTTTTATACCATCCGGAAAAAAGAACAGATACGAAAGATCTGCATATTGTTTACCGAAATGCCCGGCGGCTGCTCAGTCTGGTGGATCAGTTGTTGCTTTTCAGAAAAGCGGATGCCGACGGAGACCAGTTAAAAATCACCAGGATTAATTTTTATGATTTCTGCCAGGAAATATTTATATGTTTTTCGCATCAGGCGAAAGCAAGAAATATTGAGTATCAGTTTTTGGGAAGCAACCGGTCTTTAGAGTTGCTGGCAGACCGGGAAAAAATGGAGATCATTTTATTCAACCTGCTTTCCAATGCATTAAAATATACCCCTCCGGGTGGAAAAGTGGATATGGAATTATCAGAAAGGCCCGGCATGGCGGAAATTGTGATATCTGATACCGGTCCGGGTATTGATACCGGCATCGGTGACCAGTTATTTGAAAAATTTTATCAGGTAAAGAAAAACCAGTCCGTCTCTCAAAAAGGATTTGGAATCGGATTGTACCTGGTTAACCAGTTCATTCAGGCCCACAAGGGCAATATCCGATATGAAAGCAGTCCCGGAAAAGGTACCCGTTTTATCCTCAGTTTTCCGGTTAGTCCCCAGGGCACTGGACCGGATTCCCTGAGTGAATTAATGATTGATACGGATGCAGGAAAAATTCCGGTTATTATCGAAGAGCTAATGGCAGACCTGGAAGCAGATACGGAAGAAGACCATATACTGGAGGATCAGAACGGCCCTGGCGGAAGAAATTTTACGAATTCGATTCCCGATATCGTAACTGAGAAAAAAACGGTTTTACTGGTCGACGACAATATTGGGATCAGGCAGTACCTGAGTCAGATATTTATGGATAAATTCCTGGTTTATGAAGCAGAGGACGGCGCAACCGGATTCAAAATGGCTTCAAGTCATATGCCTGACATCATCATCAGCGATGTCATTATGAAGGGAATGAACGGAGTGGATTTCTGTCAAAAGATCAAAACAGATCCGGATCTGAATCATATACCTGTAATCCTTTTAACGGCAACCACTTCTCCCGACATCAAACTGAAGGGAATAGAATGCGGCGCAGAAGATTTTATTACCAAGCCGTTTGAAAAGGACCTGCTGGTAGCGCGGGTCGAAAATATTCTGAAAAACAGGAACACGCTCCAGCAATACTTCCTGGATACCGTTACGCTCAGAAAAAACAAAACAAAAATTTCAACGGCTTACCGGGATTTTCTAGACCGGTGTATGCTGATTGTGGAAAAACAAATCGACAATGAGGAATTTTCCATTAAAACCTTTGCCCGGGAAATGGGCATGAGCCATTCAAACCTGTACAAAAAGGTAAAATCCGTTTCCGGGCTGTCCATCAATGCCTTTATCCGTTTTCTCAGGCTCAGGAAGGCGGCACTGATTTTACTCAGTTCGGATACCAATATAAATGAAGCCGCATTCCAGGTTGGCATGAGCGACCCGAAATATTTCAGGGAGCAATTCCATAAACTGTACGGAATGAACCCTTCGGATTACATTAAAAAATTCAAAGACAGCTTCAACAAAGACTATAATGTGGTCCTCTAGGATGGTTATTGGCGGATATTGATCATTTTACCCCCCATTTTTCGCGATTTGCCCCCCCTCTTTTCCTTACGGATCAATTTAGTATTGTGTGCCCGGGAGAAATAAAAAATGATCCAAGATGATGAAGCAAGCCTGTATTTTAAGCTGCCTTTTTCTGGCAGCATTAAGTGTTCAATCCCAGTCAGCCGTCAACATTACAGAACGTCCATTGGTAATTCCAACTTATCAGGTTGCCCCGCCCGATAAAAATCCAATTTTTTATTCAGGCCGGATCTACCAGGGGGCAAGAGGTGAAATTTACCCTCATCCCATGTATGATATGCTGACCGACGAAAAGACGGATAAGACATATAAAGCTGTTTTTATCGAGAATGAGTATACCGAACTCTGTGTAATGCCCGAACTGGGCGGCCGTATCCTTTCGGCGCTGGATAAGACCGACCAGTATGATTTTGTTTACCGTCAGCACGTTATCAAGCCTGCTTTGATTGGTATGATTGGCGCCTGGATATCCGGAGGTGTGGAATGGAATATTCCGGATCATCACCGGGCAACCAGTCAGTTAACCGTGGATTATATCCTGGAAAAGAATCCCGATGGAAGTAAAACCGTATGGGTCGGGGAAACAGAGCTTTCCAGGGGATTGCAGTGGAGGGTGGGGCTTACCCTGTATCCCGGTCGTTCTTATGTTGAAGCGACAGTAAAAGTTACCAACCCGGGTCCCTTCATTCAGCCATTTCTGTACTGGGCCAATCTTTCCGTTCATTGTGATGAAAACTATCAGGTTATTTTTCCGCCCAGCACCCAGTTTGGCGTACAACATGCAAAAAATGAATTTACCAGCTGGCCGGTGGGGACCAATAATTATGGAGGTGTTAACCGGAAAGGAACTGAACTCAGCTGGTGGAAGAACCATCCGAATCCGGCATCCATATTCGCCTGGAATTTTCAGGACGATTTTCTCGCCGGGTATGATCATAAAAAAGAAGCAGGTACGGTACATGTAGCCAATCATCAGGTGGTGGGAGGAAAGAAATTCTTTTTGTGGGGGAACAATCCCGAATCCAAAATGTGGGAAAAGATGCTTACGGATTCCGATGGTCAGTATCTGGAACTGATGACCGGCGCATATTCTGACAACCAGCCGGATTATAGCTGGATTGCACCGGGGGAAAGCAGGGTGTTTAAACAGTTCTGGTATCCCATAAAAAAAATCGGTGGAGTAAAAAAAGCAAACGTTGATGCTGCCGTCAATCTGGAGCGTAAATCCCCGACTTCGGTAACCATTGGACTGAATACTACCGGTTCGTTTAAACATGCCAGGCTGATCCTAAGCGCAGACAGTAAAAGTATTCTTGATTCTAATATTGATATTGATCCCGCTACACCTTATATCAGGGATTTTAATGTGGCATCCGGTGTGAAAGATACGGCCATCAGTGTCAGGCTGCTTTCAAATGAAGGAATTGAACTGGTATCTTATCAGCCTGTAGCGCTCAGTCCCGAACCCATGCCCAAGCCAATTGAAAGACCCCGAGAACCCAAAACTTATACATCCAATGAAGAACTATATCTGACAGGTTTACGAATCGAACAATTCCGGAATGCAGCCATGGATCCAATGCCTTATTACCAGGAGGCACTGAAACGGGATTCACTGGATTACCGGGTGAACTACGGTACTGGGAATTGATGCCGCAAAAGACGGGAGGCTTGAAGAAGCTGATCAGTATCTGGAGCGGGCGGTGAAACGAGCAACAAAAGATTATACAAAACCCAAAGACGGAGAATCTTTTTATTACCTGGGAATAGTTCAGCAACTTCAAAACCGGAACGGGCCTGCGGCCGATAATTTCTGGAAAGCCACCTGGTATAATGGTTATCAGTCTGCCGCCTATTTCAGGCTGGCCCAGATTGCCAGTGCACGAGAAAAAATATGAAAAAGCGCTTGAATTGCTTGATCTGGCGCTTTCTTTCAATAGCCGGAGTCCCGGGGCGCTTTCCTTCAGGGCCTATCTGTTAAGAAAAACCGGGAAACCCGAAGATGCATTGAGACAGGCGGAAATGACATTGCACAATGATCCGCTGAATCATTGGGCTGCCAGCGAAAAGTATTTTTCAAATCAGGGAAAAACCGGTGCGGCTGAATGGAGTGAAACCGACCTGCAGGATTTTAAATTCCGTTGTGGAGGGAATGTTCAGTCCGTTCTGGAACTGGCTTTAAATTATGGAAACATCGGTGCGTATGAAGAAGCATTGCAGGTGCTTAGTCGCTTCAGCCAGTTGAAGGAACCGGAATCCGGATTTCCGTTAATTTTTTACTATCAGGGAATTTTCCAAAATAAATTGGGGAACAGAGGAGCGGCAGAGACGAGTTTCAGACAGGCTTCCCAGGCAAATCCTGATTATTGTTTCCCTTTCAGAATTGAAGAAATAAATATGCTGAAGACCGCCATTCAGCTTCAATAGTAACAACGGGAAAGCTCACTACTATCTGGGAAATTTATATTACTTCTTAAATCAGCGGGACAAGGCCATTGAAGAGTGGCAGCAATCCGTTAAGGCAGACAGCAGTTTTTGGCTGGCCGTACCGAAATCTCGGATTTGCTCTGGGTCAGGTAAATCACAACTTTAAAAAAGCGATCAGTGCGTACAAAAAGGCGATTGCCCTGAACAATCAGGATGCCCGGCTTTTTGCCGAACTGGATGCAATGCAGGAACAGGATGGTGTGGCAGCAAACGACCGGATGCAGATCCTCGAAAAGAACATTTCAACCGTTGAAAAAAGAGATGATGCCATAACCCGGTTAATTGAATTGTATAATATTACCGGGAATTATGACCGTTCGCTTCCCATTTTAACCAGCCGGCATTTTCATGTTTGGGAAGGAGGCGGAAATATTCATGATACCTATGTGGATGCCTGTTTACTAAGTGGTATTGCCAAATTGAAGAAAGCAGCAATACAAAGAGGCCCTTGGGGATTTCCGGATGGCTGAACTATATCCGGATAATCTCGAAGTAGGGGAGCCTTACTATAACAACAGAAGTTCTGAGATAAATTATTTCATCGCACAGGCTTATACCGGATTAAAGGACAGCAGCCTGGCTAAACAGTACTACCAGAAAATACTGGAGGATAAAAACTACCGGAGTGTAAACAACAGATCGGGCTTTTACCAGGCCCTTGCGATGCAGAATCTTAAACAGGAAGCAGATTCACGGATGTTTCTGGAAAAGATGGCGGAAACCAGCAAGGCAAGATTGAAATCAAACGGGGAGCAGGATTTCTTTTCAAAATTTGGAAACGGAACAACAGCAGAAAATCGCCAGTCGGAGAATTACCTGATACTGGGCCTTGCTTATTTCGGTAAGGGAGAACAGGATATGGCGAGAGAACAGTTTACCAAAGCGATATCGCTTGACCAGAATAATATCTGGGCTAAAGTGTTCCTGGACATGAAGACGCTATAAAATGAAAGATTTACCAATTTGTCCCCCTTTTTTCGCGATTTGTCCCCCATATGTCCCAAAAAAATAAGAATAAAATTGTAAAACGAATAATTGCTTGTGATACCGGTGACATACCATACTGCTTTTCTCATCATGCCCGCCAGTTCCCTGCAACAGATTCCATTTTCATTTTCACCATTTCTAATAACCTAAATTCTCTTGCCATGAGAAATTTATTGTTTTTGTTATTGCTTTTATGTGTTTTCCACGATCCACTCCTGGCTCAGCAAAGGATGGTAAGTGGTAAGGTCCTCGGCGCTGATAGTCTGGGATTGCCCGGCGTGTCTGTGATGGTCAAAGCAAATTCGCAGGCTACCGTAACCGACAAAAACGGTGCGTTTCAGCTCAACGTTCCACCTAATTCCGTCCTGGTTTTCAGTTATGTAGGGTATGCCAGCCAGGAAATTGCAGTGGGAGAAAGAAGCGATTTTCAGGTTCAGCTGCAGCAGCGAAACCAGACCATGCAGGATGTGATCGTGGTCGGATACGGTACGCAAAGGAAGGCCAATCTCGTCGGAGCCATTTCAACCATTTCACCCAATGCTTATAAGGAACAGCCTGTGGTTGATGTGAGTTCAGCCATACAGGGCAGGGCCTCAGGCGTGGTGGTTAACAGTGCCTCCGGAGCACCGGGAGGAGCGGTAAAGATCCGGATCAGGGGAGCGAATTCCATTAACTCCAGCAACGATCCGCTTTTTGTGGTGGACGGTGTTTCTCTCGGAAGTATCAGCTTCCAGGATCTGAACGTGAATGATATTGAATCCATGGAAGTATTAAAAGATGCTTCTGCAACAGCCATTTATGGTTCACGCGGTGCGAATGGAGTCGTGTTGATTACTACAAAAAGTGGCAGGGCAGGCAGGTCCAATATCGAATTCAACAGTTTTGTTACCGTGAACAGTATTAAGAAATATGATCTGCTCGATCCGGTCGGCTATGCGCAACAGGCAAATCATATTGCCGGATCGGATGTATTTCCCAATCCGACCTCGCTGGCGGGTACCGGAACCAACTGGCAGGACCAGGTATATCAAAAAGGGGTAACCCAGAATTACCAGCTTTCTCTTGCCGGTGGAACTGAAAAATCGAAATACTATATCTCCGGATATTATGTAAATCAAACCGGTATCATCGTAAATACCTATCAGGATAAAATAGCCATCCGTTCAAATGTGGAAACCCGGCTCGCTGACCGGCTGACCGTAGGTTTAAATCTTTTCCTCACCAATATTCACTCTCATAACAATGGTGATCTGGGAGGAAAAGGAAATCCGGTTACGGCTACCCTTGCCTGGGCACCTACTGCGAGTGTATATGAGGACCCGGCAACAAAATCCTATCGACGATATACCAATTCTCCCATCTGGGCAAATCCTTATATGATCGCCCAAGGAATCAAACTATGACGGATATTCAAATTCCGCAGTGGTAGATGCAAAAATCAAATATGATATCACAGACTGGTTAACCTTTACCGCAATCCTGGGTGTGGATGGGAATTTTTACAAATCCGGTTACGTGAACAATGTCTGGATCAATCAGACCAGCCAGTCATCCGGACAGGGATTAAATACAACCTACACCCTGCAGAACAGTGATATCCTCACTTATCATAAAGTTTTTAACGGAGTACACAACCTGACTGTAACCGGCGTGTATGAACAAACCTCCAATGTTTTTGAAAGCTTTAATGCGAACGGGTCAGGTCTTTTTTCAACAGCTTACGGATATAACAATCTCGGATTAAATGCATCGCAGGCCATTTCTTCTGGTTATACAAACTGGGGACTGCAATCATTTCTTGGAAGAGTGTCTTATGCCTTCATGGATAAATATTTATTAACCGCATCCTACAGGGCAGACGGATCCTCCAAGTTTCAGTCTACCGGAAACAAATGGGCTTATTTTCCTTCCGTAGCCCTTGGCTGGCGGGCTTCGGAAGAAGGCTTTATAAAAGACATGAATGTGTTTTCCAATTTGAAACTGAGGGGCAGCTGGGGTATAACGGGTAACCAGGGAATTGCTCCATACAGTACGCTGGGACTGATGAATTCCCAGCAATATTCCTTCGGAACGGGTACTACTTACCAGGGTTACACCCGGGGCAACCCACTTAATCCCGATCTGAAATGGGAAACCACAAACCAATGGGATATCGGACTGGATCTCGGATTCATGGAAAACAGGATCAATGTAACCATGGACTATTATCATAAGAACACCACGGGCCTCTTGCTGCAGCAGATTATACCTGACTATGACGGTGGCGGATCCCAGTGGGTAAATAATGGTTCGGTATTGAACAGTGGGTTTGAATTTTCTGTAGGGGCACTTGCCGTAAGGACAAAAGATTTCACCTGGAATACGGCATTGAACATGACTTTCTATCACAATAATGTAGAAAGTCTTGGCGGACAACCATCCTTTCCTGCAGGCCCGGCCACCGACGGGGTGATCAATACCAATATTCAAATTGTAAAACCCGGATCACCGATGGGAGCATTTTATCTTATTCCCTGGGAAGGTGTTTATCAGACTGCCGATCCGGCTCTTGGATTTCAGCCGGGTGATAACAAGTACCGGGACGTAAGCGGAAATAATTCGATCGGTTACGAAGACCGCGTGGTTTCGGGAAGTGCAATTCCAACCTTCGTATATGGGTTCAATAATGATCTTACCTATAAAAACTGGTCGATGAATATCTTCATCCAGGGATCACAGGGAAATCAGATTTTCAATGCAACCTATGCGATGGCTGCCCAGGTTACAAGCGATGTATATTATCCCACCCTGGCCGCATCGGCCAATTACTGGACCGACAAAAATCCGAATTCGGTGTGGGCAGATCCGGGAAGCAAGACGGGCAACAAATACATAGAGTCAACGCAATACCTGCAGAACGGAAGTTATCTGCGCTTTAAAAATATCAGCCTTTCCTATACCCTTACCAAAAAAGCCATTGGATTTGCAGATATCCGTTTCACGGTAAGCGCTCAGAATGCCATTACAATCACTGGATATAAAGGCTATGATCCGGAAGCAGATTCCATGGGTAATAATGATGCTTCATCAGGTGTTGACAGGGGCGCATATCCCAATCCACATGGTTTCACTTTCGGTATCAATGCCAGATTTTAATCTTATAAATAATAATTTATGAAAAAATATTTAATCATCCTGGGTTTATGTCTGAGTTCCCTTTCCTGTACGAAGGATCTTCTGGAAGAACAGCCCAAGACGCCAAACGCGGCAAATTTTTACAATAACAACAGTGATTTGATTCTGGCATCCAACGGACTCTATGCCTTAATCAATGTTGCCTTCAATCAGGTAGCCGGCTGGGCAACCTGTTATGGAAGTGATGATGTAGCTGCCTTTAAGGGTGGGAACAAACTTTCATTTTCAGATTTTGATCTGTTCAAGGCCAATTCTTCGAACGACCGCATGACAAACTGGTGGTCCGGTTTTTATGCCACGATTAAATCATGTAATTCAATGATCATGAATTATACAAGGGCAGATGCGACCGATGATCAGAAAAACAATGCCGCCGGGCAAGCTTATTTTCTCAGGGCCCTCAGTTATTTTTATCTGACCCGGGTTTGGGGTGCTATTCCCTTAACGACAGATAATAATGTGGATTATACCCGTCCAAAAGCTCAGCCTGCTGATGTGTATGCATTGATTGTAGCCGATTTACAAATGGCTGAAACCATGCTGCCCGATTCCTGGAACGGAAGCCAGTCCCTGCCAAATGCCTTTCAGAGTGGTGTTAATGTGGCTCCTACTGCCGGATCGGCGAAAGCCCTGCTGGCAAACGTATACCTGACTATGGCTGGCTGGCCTTTAAAGCAGACTGACAAGTATGCACTTGCTGCAACCAAGGCTAAAGAAGTGATTGACAACAAATCGACCTATCAGGTTGACCTGATTCCGGATTTCGCCAATTTGTGGAAGAAGGAATTTAAATATAATAATGAAGCTGTGTATGCCTGCTATTTTAATATCAATGTACCGGGTGGTCCATGGAACCAGACCGACATGCTGGGACCAAATTCTTCCCAGCCCGGAGATGAACTGGGATGGGATGACTGGTTCGGAGAAATAAATTTTTACAATAAGTTTCCGGAAGGAGCACGTAAAGATGCCACTTACCAGAAAGTATATATGGTTGGAGGAGTGCCGAAAGACTGGACACAAACTGCAATGAAACATCCTTATTTCATGAAGATGCGGGATGATGAAAGTTACAATCCGGTGACACATGCCGGCAACTGGGCAGGCAGCCGTACGGTATATATTATCCGTTATGCAGAAACGCTTCTGACTTATGCAGAAGCAGAAGCCATGTCTGCAGGGGCAGATGCACAGGCCTATGCAGCCATCAATGCCGTTCGTGAACGTGCCGGTGTTCCCGACCTGGTCGGTGGACTCGCTCCGGAAGTGTTCAAGGATTCCGTGGTGGCAGAACGAGGTTGGGAATTTGCAGGACTGGAAGCAAGTGCCCGCTGGTTTGATTTGCTGCGCACGGAAACCGTTGCAAAAGTAAATCAGAACAGAAATCCCGGTGATGAGAAGCTGGTAGGAACTCCCGATGATGCAGCCCATACATTTTACTGGGCTCCCATTCCGGTCAATGATGCGTCATTGAATCCTGCACTTGGTAACTAACAGAATTATTTTTTTGGCAATAGTTAGTTGGTTTAGCAGCTAAGTATAACAGGGATTGTTTCAACTTTCCCTGTTTTTTTATGCGGACTGGTGGCCTCGCCAGGAATCGAACCTGGATCTGGAGCTTCGGAAACTCTTATACTATCCATTGTACGACGAGGCCTGTTTATTCACTATTTTATCAAACCGGGCACATTGCTGCTGAAGATTTTTATGGCAATGGCCAGCAATATTACGCCAAAAAATTTACGTATCGCAACCATTCCTCCCGGACCCAGAATACGCTCGATTAAGTCAAGGGATCTCAATACGATATATACAATCACCAGGTTGATCAGGATCGCAACCAGGAGCAGGCTTTCCGTATAATTTGCCTTTAACGAGATGATCGTGGTAAGGGTTCCTGAACCGGCGATCAGTGGGAAAGCGATGGGTACCACCATGGATGATTTGCCTTCTTTTTCACTCTTGAAAAATTCAATACCCAGAATCATCTCAAGGCCCAGAATAAAGATCACGATGGATCCGGCCACGGCAAAGGAATGGGTTTCCAGTCCCAGTACATGTAAGAAAGGTTCACCAATAAACAGGAAAAGGATCATCAGTCCACCCGAAATGAGTGTGGCTTTCACTTCCTGAATCCCGCCCATTTTTTTCTTCAGCGAAAGCAGCAAAGGAATGGAACCTACGATATCAATCACGGCAAACAGGGTAAAAGTCACGGTCAGTAACTCGTTAAATCCGAATTGCATGATTTGATTTTAAAAGTTAAAGGCGGTTCCACCCCAAAGATATCTGAATCATATCATAGTGAATGACCGCTTTCTAATTTGCCGTCTGTCTTATCTTACAATAAGCTGCGTTTTCCCCGGATTCATTCCCGGAGCTGTAGAAAAACTAAATTTAAGTTTGCCGGCATTGTCAAAACAAAAAACCTCACCGGAAGAGCTGTAGTCTTTTGCATCCGTTACATATACATTCCCGGTTGCCGGATCGATATCCACACCATAAGGATTCACAATCGTTGTACCATCTGTAACAAAGGACGGCCGGATTGCAGCGAGATCACTCGGTACTTAATATACCCGTATTTGCCGGACCGCTAAACCCCCCCGTCGTGTAAAGGGCACCGTTATAGTAGCGTATAATACCCAGACCCATTTCAACGGTCTTTAATTATTTTTTTGTCACTCAACCCGACTTTCACCAGTGTGGGTACGACTGCACCGTAATCCCCCTGACAGGCAATATAGATGTTACCAGCACTGTCTGCGGCTATACTTCCGGGATTGATACCCACGGTAATTTTTCCGGTTTCTGTAAGAGAATTCAGATCCACAATGGATACAGTGGAATCGTAATCGAAGGTTGCGCTGAATGCACCGGAATTGCTCACGTATAAATTCGAACCGGAAATAGCCATATACCATGGATTGGATCCAACAGTAATAAATTTCTGTATCGCCAGTGTAGTGGTATCGATAACCGCTACCGTACCATCAGTGGAGGAAACGAATATATTTTTACCATATCCGACAATATTTTGTGGGCCACGGTTATTGCCTGCATTTTTAAAATCGATCGTATCGGTAAACATACCGGTATACTTATCCGCTACCGCAACATAACCAGATACGTTCATAACGATATACAACTTTCCGCCATAGGTGATTAAATCACTCCCGGTATCCCCCAATCCAAATCCGTTTATATTATTAAAAAAATCAGTGGTGGCCGCACTTGTCGTGAAATCATAATATGTGAGCATAGTATTATTGTGACCATAGCTGCCCTGGTTTAAGACATATACTCCTGTAGTAACAGGGATTGGCGGGGCCGGCGCTGGTGAAGGATCTTTGGCGCAGGATAAAAACAGGAGTGCCAGCGAAATACAGAGGAAGAAAAGTTTTCTGATTTTCATTGTCAAGTTTTATAAGTTGTAAATAGTTATACTCAGTTTATAAGAGCGGCCCGGCATGGGATAATATTGAATTACTTCGTATTGCTGATTGAAAATATTATTGATTTCTCCCTTTACGCTGAAGGCAAAATCACGAAGCGGGATTTTCCAGGAAATAAAGGCATCCTGCTCGTTCCAGCCGGCCACTTCGTTGGAAGGATCGTTTTCGCCCAGGGCATACCGATTATCGGAAAACAAAATGCTATACCCGAAATTCCAGTTTTTATACGCCAGTACAGCCAGTGCAGATCCTGAACTATTCGGTGTATAGGGAATCTCGTTTTTGTATTTGGAACTGGATGGATCGGTCATGTCCAGTGCCTGTTGCCAGGTGTAGGCTACACGAACAGACCACTTCAGGGACCTGGAAAATTTGCCATTGGCCTGTGCATTTAGGTCCGTACCCAGAATCTTTACTTTCCCCAGATTTACCATGGTCCATACAAAAAGATTTTGCCCGGGTACAGCAATGATTTTATCCTTAACCTGGTTGTAATAGCCATCGAGACTAAGGCTTAGTTGGCTTATTGCCGAAGTAAAAGATTTTGTATACGTGAAACCGGCATCATACTGGTTTGAATATTCCGGCTCCAGCTTTGGATTGATATTGGCGTTGTAAGTGTAGTAGAGATCATTGAACGTGGGCATCCTGAAAATATTCTTGTAAAAAATCCGGAAAAGAAAAGGACTTTCAGCGGAAGATTTAAAACCCAGTCGCTATCGCCGGTGTAAATTTATTTTTATTGGATGCGGCTGTTCCATTCTCTGTTTTGTCGCTGATATTGGTATTGAGCAGGGAAGCGTTAATCTGCCAGTGAGAATTGGCGAACTGCAGGTCAATATTGTTCCAGAGGCTGGTTCGTGCAGGTTCCGCGAAATCTTTGATATTGGCAGCGAGATGCGTTACGGCAATATCCGAAGAAAAAGCAAACTGAAAATAATTACCTAACCGGTGACTGATGGCAGCACTGCCATATATTTCATTCTGCGTATACCGGTCATCCAGGCCGCCGGTGCCATTGGGAAAATTCGGGTCAGTGTATTTTGTAAAGAATGAACTGTATTTTCCGGAGATAAGCAGTGAAGTGGCTGCGTCCAGTTTTTTCTGATACCGGCTTTGAACAAAAAAATCCTGGTCTTCCAGCCGCTGCACAGAAATATCATTGAAGTAAATAATGCTTCCCGGTAAACCTCTCTCAGAACCATATCCCCAGACTTTTGTCTGCAATTGGGAGCTATCTGCGAAACGGTTTACGATATTGAGTTCTCCCTGAAAAGCGCGGATATCTGAGTTTGTGCGATTGGTTTTTTGAGAGAACATACCATTGTGTATTTCGTAAGGATAGTCTCCGTCTGACCAGGTACCCATTCCATTGGCAGAAATAACCATATTTTTTCCCACCGGAACATAGGCGCCGACATAGGGTTGCCATAAGCCAAAAGATCCTATTTCGACACCCGCTATGAATTTTTGTTTGGAAAAATTTACAGTGTTATACGTGTTGCTGGTAAAAGAAAGTATGGAGGCGGAAGAATAAATCCGGGCTGGCAGGGGAATCTGTTGCGGGTTTGCCTGATCAAGTTCGAGATTCTGCACAAAAATCGCTGAAAACTTGCTGAGGTCAACCTGACCTGTCTGCGCATCAGCAATGGTAATTCCGTCGTACATCAAACCGGTATTCACACCGCCAAGACTTCTTACAGAAATCGTTTTCAACCCGCCTACACCCCCATAATCCTTGATCAGCACGCCGGAAAAATATTTTGCAGCTCCTGCAATCGTTTCTGCATTGATTTGCTGGAGCGCTTCATGGTTCAGAATCTGAACCGGAACGATCGTATTGAACGGATTTGGTTTTTTTTCGGCAATTACATTTACGGCTTTTAATTTCCGGCTGCTGTCTGCGGAAATTTGGGAAAAGAGTTTTACAGTGGGGCAGCTAATGAGGAACAGGATAAAAATAAATACCCGGGTCGCGCTTCGGCGGACAAAAGTAATTATGTTTTTTCCTGCATTCATGCGGAGCCTGTATTATTCAGGTGATGAAACAGAGGAATATAATGAGGGGGAGCCAGATATATTCCGCCTGCTTTTCACCCGAAAGCGTTGCGATTAATATGTTGCCTGGCAGGTCTTCTGGCTTGTTTCCTGTTTACTGCCTTCCCATCCTGCGTTTTGCGGGACAGTGGCCGCAGTGTAAACAATTCCGTTTTAAACGGATTGAAACTCACAGCTACGGGGATAGCGCCGGTATTACACCGGACTTCCCTTTTAACCCCGCACTTGCGGGGACCAGACGCTGCAAATGTAAAGGAGTGAAATTAAAGATCCCGGAAAAATCAGTTTTTATTTGCGGTATTAAAATTGATCGAGAACCCGATATAATAATTCGCGGTGGCGGCGGCATTGTAGTACCTGCCTGCAGCCGCATTGATATCATTGCCCAGGCTGTATCTGGCATTTAAAGCATTATTGACTCCGGTAAAGAGACTCAGCGCAGATTTTTTAACAGTTGTCGCATATCCGATTCTTCCTCCAACCAGTTGAAAGGCACCGGAATATGCTGTATTTGCGTCGTTCAGCGGCATTTTATCGCAGTAATAATAAGTTAGGTGCAGGAAAATTCCCGGACGGCTATTGAGATCCACGCCTCCGGTAAAGGTATTGTTGGCTACACCGGGCAGATGTTTGCCATCATAGTTGACCGCGTTCTTTGTAAAATCTCCATAGGTAAAATTATCCAGCGTATAGGATGCCCAGATACGCGCGCTGTTGATCAGTCCGGAAGAAGAAGGAAGCAACTGGTATGATACCTGGGATTCAATTCCTTTTTGCGTGGTGGAACCTGCATTAGTATAATAATCTGCATTGCTGGAATCCTTACGCACCACGATGGCATTTTGTAATTCAAAATAGAATCCTATAACCTCCACGTATAAACGCTGATGCAGCAAACCTGCTTTCAAACCGGTTTCATAACTGATTCCGTTTTCCGGTTGCAGATCGGTATTGATACTTCCGGTAGATGGCAGAACCTCCGCTACGGCAGGAGGAGAGAATCCTTTGGATACACTGGCATACCATAGTAATGCAGGGGTGATTTTTTTGGAAATGGCCAGTCTGGGTGCGAGTTCGTTGCTGAAATATTTATTTCTCGGAATAAAACCGGGAACAGAAATCCGGTCTATACCGATGAACGCATTATTGTAACTGAGACCAGCAGATGCCTGCCATCCCTTACCGAAAAAAACATCGGCCTGGGCAAAGATGGTATAGGTCCAGGTATTGATATTGTCATTCGTTTGCAGGGTATCGGGTGATCCGTTTTTATTCCCGTAATCCTGGGTTTGAAAAAATCCTTTCTGCGCTTCTGCCCCAAAACTGATATGCAACTGGTCAGTGATATAATTGAAAACCGTTCGGCCGCCGAAATGTGGTTCACTGCGGAATTCATAATTCCGGAAAGTAGGATTTACATAGTTGGTATAGGCGGCGTAGAAATTGGTCGTATTCTGAAATTTTGCATCGAAGCGGTAAGTGTTGGTAATGGCGGCCATAAATGTTTTCTGATATATTGCTGCCTGAGCCTGATCTGCGGAAGGTGTTGCCCCCACAGCGGGACGGGATTGTTTTGGATTTGCATTGTATTCGGCAAGCGTGAGTGCCCCCGGTGTCTGATAATAAAGGTCCCCGTAAAACGCATAGGTGCTGAGGGTTTGTCGTTCATTATTTTTAAGCATGGACTCCCAGGTGATGATGTCCCGGCGAAGATTAGTATGATCCCGGTAACCGTCCGAACTCTGATGGGAATAGTTAATGATATTTCCGCCTTTTTCATTTCCAAGACGCACCTGTGCATTGATGGTATTGCTGTTGAAAGATCCATAACTGTATTCCGCCGTAAAACCAGGTTGCCAGGAATCGGGTCTGGATTTGATGAGCAGGGCACCCCCGGTTGCCGCGCCGTAGAGACTTCCCGCGGGTCCCTTGATCAGTTCAAGGGAATACATGTCAAACGGAGCAAGCTGGGTCAGATAGGTATTTCCTCCGGGATCGGTAAAGGGTATACCATCCAGGTAAACTTTTACATTTCGTACACCAAATGGAGAACGCAGGGTACTTCCCCGGAAACTCAGGCGGTAACTGCCGGGAGATCTTTCTTCCATACGCACGCCGGGTACGCTGTTCATGGCCGGAACGATACTCATTTTATTGTAGCGGTTCCATTCTGCGGTCGTGACCACCCCGATGGCCACCGGTACATCGGCCAGTTTGCGATTCTGTTCATAGGCATGAACGATCACTTCCTGCAACAACTGCCTGCCCACGGTATCGCCGGTAGGGGCAGGTTTATATACGACGGTTGGTGCTGAAATCTGTTTCCGGTGCTGTCCTGCCCCCGGGAAATTCCAAAAAACAATAAGAACATCAGGCCCAATGCGTATTTCATTCCCGGGTTTTTTTCCGCCTCAAAAGTAGACAAGAATATTTCATTATCTTAACCCCATTATCCTCTGTTTATTGCGGAGGGCTCCCATTAATCCGGTCAATGACAAAAAACGTAAAGCTGGGCATATTCGATTGCACCATGATTGTGGTGAGTCTGGTGATTGGTATGGGTATATTCCGGACTCCCGTAAATGTGGCCCAGAAAGTCATTTGATAACACATTCCTGTTTTTCTTTACCTGGATTGCCGGCGGACTGATTGCCCTCTGCGGGGCCCTTACCTATGCTGAAATCGGATCCAGACTACCGGTTACCGGTGGCTACTATAAAATATTTTCGTACGGATACCATCCTTCCATCGCTTTTTCTATCAATTGCATCATCCTGATTTCAAATGCAGCTTCACTGGCCGGCGTGGCTTTAATCGGAGCAGAATATATTTCACGCGTCCTATTTCCGAATGTAACCGATTTACATACGATTCAGGTCCAGGAAATTGTTATCTCCATTATTGCCATTTTTGTTTTTTACGGAGTGAACCTGCTCGGACTGAAAATGAGCGCACGAACGCAGAACGTCCTTACCGTGATTAAGATCTCCCTGATTGTTACTATTGATCACACCTCTTTTTTTTGCAGGCCATAACCAGGCTGTAGTACCATCCCACCTTGTATCACCCGGATGGTTCAATTATTTAAAAGGTTTTGGAGCCGGCCTGATTGCGGTTTCATTTACATACGGAGGTTATCAGCAGACGATCAATTTTGGGTCAGATATTGAAAATCCCAGCAGAAATATTCCACGGTCGATTTTTATAGGCATGTTTATCATTGTCGTTTTATATCTGAGTATCAACTATGCCTACGTGCGGGTTATCGGACTGGATCAGCTGAAAAACACAAAGGGTATTGCCGCCGTAATGGCCGAACATGTATTCGGGGCCTCTGCCGGCAGGATTCTTTCCATTTTACTTTTCTTATCCGTGATGGCTTACATCAATGTGTTATTGATGAGCAATCCGCGGGTGATGTATGCCATGGCGGAGGATGGGGTAATACCCCGAATCTTCGCCAAACGCAATGCGTCCACCGGGGCGCTGGTTACTTCCTTAACTGCATTTACAGCTGTTTGTGTCCTGGTCATTTTCTGGGCGAAGGCTTTTGATAAGATTTTAGGTTTTACCATTTTCCTGGATTGTTTTGGCATGGCTGCATCCGCCGCTACCATATTCAAGTTGCGTAAACAAAAAGTGCGGCCTGCAGGTAAAGAGATTTATCAAATGAAATTTTTCCCGGTGCTTCCGGTAATTTTTATCGCAGCTTATTGTTTTGTAGCCATATCGATTGCCGTCGATACTCCCTGGACGGCGCTTACCGCACTCGCCGTGATGGGCGCGTTTATGGTGATTTACTTTTTAAGCGTGAAGCGCGAAGCTTGAGGCGTGAAGCTTTTTGCAAAATCATTTACCCATTATTTTTTTATTTTTTTCATGAGGCTTCTTGTTTCGTACTTCATGCTTCACGCTTCAAGCTTCACGCCTCACGCTTCAAAGTTTTCCACTTAAAGGGTATTTCCTCCGGGCACATTACACATTATTTTACAGCAGATGGGAATTCCGAAACCCAGGCATATTGCGAAGAGTAGGAAAACTAAATTTTTTGTATGGAAAAGGATGAATGGGATTTACCCGGGGCAGAGGAACTCACCCCACAGGAAAAAAAGGAAATTCAGGGTGGAGGATTACTTTCTTCCCTGGGACTATGGGGTGCGATTGCTGCCTCGTTTATCAACAATTTTGGCGATTTCCGGAATGGTGTTTCAGATGGTGCCAACGGCACAAAGCCACGTTATTAAATCATCCGGATGAACAACCGAAGCAAAATGTTTATCAGGTTTGTGCGATGCCTTACAGTATCTCTAATTACTTATTTCGTCATCAACTTCCTGATGACCCATTTGCCGGATTTTATTAGATCAATTAAAAATTATTTCAAATGAAGACTGAATGGAACAATGAAATTTTTCAGGGATTTGAAGAATTGTCAGTGAACGAGGGGACCGCCATCACTGGCGGTGAAACTTTATGGTACTGGATCGGTTATGGAGTAGGAGCCCTGGATTATATGGTTACCCATCTGAATTCGAATCAATCCAGTGGTCAGAAATTGATGAATGCGGCCCTAAGCTAAATTCCCTTATGCTCGAATAAAAGAGACTTCGAAGGAAGTCTTTTTCTTTTTTTGTTATGGATGAAATAAATAAACTGAAGGATATGAAGGATTCCGCATATTTCTGGATTCCTTCCCTTCGCAGGTCCGGCTTTATCATTTACTGGCTGGTGATTGGAATATTTCTTTCCGGATTTATCGCCCTGTTTTTTGTCCAGGTGGATATATCGGTCCGCGCATCCGGTATCATCCGGCCATACAATGAACGGACGGATATTCATTCGCAGACCGCCGGAATGATTGACCAGATCTATTTTAAAGACGGGGACCTGGTTTTGAAAAACTGTATACTCGCTACCATCAGGGATTCGGCCCTAGTGAAAAACCAACGTGCTATTGAATTGGAGATTCTCCAATACCAGGGTTTTATTCACGACCTGAAACTGCTTACCGCTGATGGACGAAATCCACTTGCCACGATCCCTGGTTTAACTAGTCCCCTGTATAAACAACAGGCCCTTCGATTTTCTTCCGGACTAGCTGAACAGCAGACACTGCTATCCAGGGCAAGCCATGAAACAATCCTGAATGAAAAACTGGCACGGGATAAAGTGATTTCCCCGAAGGAAATATTTGATATCAAGTCACAGGAACAAAAGTTAATATCGGCAAATGAAACGTTCAGACGCAATCAGTATTCGGAATGGCAGGCCGACCTGATTAAATACAATGCTGAATTGGAACAGTGCCTTTCAAGACAGGAAGAATTATCACAGATGTCTGAGAAAAACCGGATCCGCGCACCAGTGAAGGGTTATCTCCAGGAACCGGCCCGGCACTATCCCGGAAGTTATGTGGCGTCAGGGGAATTGATTTATACAATTAGTCCGGATGGTTTTTTGATGGGGGAATGTTTTGTTTCTTCAAAAGATATCGGCATGCTCAGGATAGGCCAGGCGGCAAGATTTCAGATTGAGGCCTTTGACTATAATTATTTCGGTGTAGCCACCGGTCAGGTTTTTTCGATCGGCAATGATGTCGTTCTGATAGATAAAACACCAGTCTTCAAAGTCATGTGCAGGCTGAATGAAACCATGCTTAAACTTTCCAATGGTTATGCAGGTGAAATAAAAAAAGGCATGGGATTCAGGGCAAGATTTAAAACGACAAAAAGAACGCTCTGGCAGTTATTATACGACAACCTGAAGAACTGGTTTGATCCGACACAGGGACCGGTTTAAAACTTTTTTCCAAATGAAAAAACCAATCCGGGTTAAACAGCGGGACGCTTCAGATTGCGGGGCTGCCTGTCTGGTTTCCATTGCGGCATACTACGGACTGTACATCCCCGTGAGCCGGATCAGGTTATATGCAGGAACAGACAAACAGGGGACCAGTCTGTCGGGATTAATTGAAGCAGCTGAACGATTACAATTTAAGGCGAGAGGAGTGAAAGCCAGGAGTGTTCCGATGACGGGCATACCGGTACCTTCTGTTTTTCACCTTGTACTGGAAAATGGAATGCAGCATTTTGTCGTGGTGTATAAAATAAAAAAGAACCGGGTCAGCTATATGGATCCTGCCTCGGGGAAATTAATACGACAAGCCGGGAAGAGTTTTGAAAACTGCTGGAGCGGGGTGATTTTACTTTTGTTGCCGTCAGATCATTTCCGGAAGGGTAATGAAAAAAAATCTGTTTATCTCCGTTTCTGGCATCTCATCCTGCCGCATAGAAATCTGTTGATACAGGCCCTGGTGGGGTCATTGATATATACCATGCTGGGTTTGGCCAGTTCTATTTATGTTCAGAAAATAATTGATTTTGTATTGCCGGATGAAAACAGGAGCCTGATGAACATATTAGGTATGATCATGATCGTACTCCTTTGTTTTCAAATTTTGATCGGTTATTTCAAATCGCTGCTGGCACTAAAAACCGGTCAGCAAATTGACAGCAGGCTAATTCTGGGTTATTACAAACACCTGCTTGAACTTCCCCAGAGATTTTTTGACGGCATGCGGGTAGGTGAAATCATCAGCCGTGTAAATGATGCATTGCGTATCCGGGTATTTATAAATGATGTTGCGCTCAGTGTAATTATACAGGCCTTTACCCTGGTATTGAGTTTTACCGTCATGTGTATATTTTACTGGAAGCTGGCACTTCTCATGTTGCTCGCGGTTCCGGTATATCTGGTTATTTACCTGGTAAGTAACCGGATGAATGCTAAATACCAACGTAGAATAATGGAATCGGGTGCTGCACTGGAAAGCCAGCTGGTGGAAAGCATTCAGGGTATCACCACCATCCGGCGTTTTGGTTCACAGGCTTATTTTAATTTGAAAACAGAAAGCAGGTTTATTCCTTTCATGCGTTCGGCATTTATCAGCAGTCATAGCGGTTTGTTGCTGTCGAATGCTGCAGAATGGATCACCAGTTTACTAACCATATCCATATTATGGACCGGCAGTTATTTTGTGATGAACCGTTCATTATCACCGGGAGAGCTTTTATCTTTTTATACCCTGACCGCCTTTTTTACCAATCCCATTCAGGCGTTGATTGGTTCGAACCGGTCCATGCAGGATGCGCTGATTGCTGCTGACCGGCTTTTTGAAATCATCGACCTCGAAACGGAAAAGGGTCATGAAGAAAAAACGGAAATAGAAAAATTTCCGGAGGGCGACCTGATCATCGATCGGATACATTTTAATTTTGGCGCCGGAAATCCGGTATTCGATGAACTGGAACTGAGGATCCCGAAGTTTCAGATAACCGGGATCATCGGGGAAAGTGGTTGTGGCAAATCAACCCTGTTGTCACTCATTCAAAAATTTTACCCGCTTGCGGAAGGCAGGATCCTGATCGGGGATTTGGACATCCAATATATTTCAACCGAAATGATCAGAAAAAAAATTGCCGCTGTTCCACAGCAGACCGACCTTTTTCAGGGATCGATTATTTCAAATATTGCTTTGGGTGAATATGAACCCGATCTGGAACGGATATTGAATATCTGTAAAAAGCTGGGGTTAGATGAATTCATCTCCCAATTGCCATCCGGGTATCAAACCATGGTTCGGGAGCAGGGTACAAACCTTTCGGGTGGTCAGAAGCAGAAACTGGGTATTGCCCGGGCGCTATACCGGGATCCGGAAATCCTGATATTGGATGAGGCCACTTCTGCCCTTGATCCGCTCAGTGAACAGAAAGTACAGGAAACACTTCAGTGGTTCTATTTACAGAAAAAAACGATTATCCTGATTGCCCATCGTCTCACCACTATCCGTTATTGTAATTCCATTATATTTTTAAAACGGGGTGGTGCTGCGCTTTGCGGAACCCATGAAAAATTGCTGGCGGAAAACCGGGAATACGCAGAATGGTGGAAAAAAGCTTAAAGCTTAAAGCTTAAAGCTTAAGGCTAAGGCCGTTCTTAGAATTGCTTACCGATTGGGATATTTTGAATTATAAATTGGAGGGTCTAAAATTCCGGAGATCTCCAATAAAATTTTAATAATCGTTTCGAAAAAGGCCTTAGGCTTTGAGCTTTAGGCTTTGGGCTTTTGGCGTTAAGCCTTAAACAGTACCTTCGGACCTCTTTATAAACGAGCTCATGGAAGATCTGTCCTATATATTGAATGAACTGGGTGAAGACCGGGTAAATTATTTTAATGCCGTATCACCCCCTATAATGCAGACCAGCAATTTCCGGGTGAACACGGTGGAAGAACTCAAAAAATTATTTGAGGATGAATATTCCGGATATATCTATAGCCGCGGGTTAAATCCAACAGTGGATATATTAAGAAAGAAACTGGCAGCCCTTGACCAGGCAGAAGATTGCCTGGTATTCAACAGCGGAGCAGCGGCAATTTTCGCGGCGGTGCTGGCGAATACCAGACAGGGCGACCATATCATTTCCGTAAAAAATCCTTATAGCTGGGTCAAACGGATGTTTGATCTGATCTTCTCTAGGTTTGGCGTTTCAACAACTTATATTGACGGCACGGAAATCAGTCAGTTTGAAAAGGCAATACAGCCCAATAGTCGATTTATATATCTGGAAAGTCCCAATTCCTGGAATTTTGCGATCCAGGATATTGAACTGGTTGCGGCGTTCGCCAAAAAAAACCAACTCATCACCCTGTTGGATAATACCTATTGCACGCCTTTAAACCAGCGGCCCATACCCATGGGTATTGATATCAGTATGCAAACGGCGACAAAATATATCGGCGGACATAGTGATACCCTGGGCGGAATCCTTACGGGAAGCCGGGAGATGATGAAAAAAATCTTTGAACTGTGAATACCTGGCGGTCGGTAGCGGTATTCAACCATTTAATGCCTGGCTCCTGATCCGGGGCCTGCGGACCCTGGAATCCCGCCTGGACCGGATTACGGCAACCACCAAAGAAGTTTTGCTTTATTTAAAACAGCACCCGCAGGTGGAATCCGTTCTATTTCCACACGATGAATCCTTTCCTCAATATGCCCTCGCCCGGAAACAAATGAAGAGCGCAGGCGGACTGATCAGTTTTATCGTCAAAGCAGGTTCGAGACCGGAAATTGTTCGCTTTTGTGAAAATCTGAAGCATATCATGATGGCTGTAAGCTGGGGAGGGCATGAATCTTTGATATTGCCCCGCTGTGCGGGTATGGATGACCGGGATTTTGATCCGGAAATTGAGGAAAACCGAATGCTGAGAATATATGTGGGTCTGGAATCTGCGGATTATATCATTCAGGACCTTGACCAGTCGTTCCGCTCATCATTCTAACGCCATTTTATGCTTTTTTTAATGGGGAATGGGAATCGTTTCTTTATTTTGCAATATTTCTGACCACCCTTCCCAAAACTAAGGAGTCAGTGATGACCCTTCTTAAACCTGTTACATGCCAATGACCAAAATACTGACCTTATCCGTCTTCACACTTATTTCGGTTCTGAATCTTGCTGCCCAGGATAAATGGGACCTTCGCCGCTGCGTTGAATATGCAATGGTTAATAATATTTCCATCAGACAGGCGGATATAGATTCACGAACCTCCAAACTTACTTATGAGCAGTCCAAATGGGCACAATATGGTTCAGCCAACGGAAGTACATCGGTCGGTTTAAACTTTGGTCGTTCCATTGACCCGACGAATAACATTTACGTGGATCAGCAGGGTTTGTCGCAGCAATACAGCCTACAGGTTGGGATAACGCTTTTCAACTGGTTTTCATTAAAACGGGCCAGGGAGTCGAACAAATTCAGTTATGATGCCCAGATGGTCAATATTGACAAGATAAAAAATGATGTTACTTTAAACGTAGCGGCTGCTTACCTGCAGGCGCTCTTATCTAAGGAACAGGTAACCCTGGCCAGGACCAAACTGGAATTAACCAGTCATCAGCTCAAGAACACACGCTCCCTTGTAGATGCTGGATCTGTGCCTGAACTGAATGCGGCCGAACTGGAAGTGCAGTTCGCTACCGACACAGCGGCCGTGATAACTGCACAGGAAACCTATGATATTAATAATCTCCAGCTCAAAGCCATATTAAACCTGGATGCTGCGGCTCCGTTCGATCTGGATACCCCGCCAGTCGAAACCATTCCGGTAGAACCCATTTCTTCCCTCCAGCCTGACGTAGTGTATTCCATTGCGGCTGGTGCTTTTCCACAGCAAAAAATGAACGATCTGCGGATCAGTGCGGCAGAAAAATATGTTGCATATAACCGTGGGCGTTTGCATCCGACCCTTTCTGCCTATGGTGCATTGGGAACCAATTTCTTTAATGATCTCCGTGCGGTGAATTATGTGCCGACCCCCTATCAGCCGGCACCAGGGCTGCCCTATGCCTACGATACCGCCAACAATGGAAAATATACATTATACAGTCAAGGGCTCAACCGGGTATATAGCAGCCAGCCTTTTTATAAGGCCTGGACAGGATACGGCAGCCAGCTGAGTAATAACTTTGGCCAACAGGTAGGTCTGCAGTTGAATGTCCCGATTTTTAATGGGAACTCGGCAAGAACAAACTATAAAAAATCCCAGCTGACAGTTGAGACGGCCCGACTGACAAAAGAAAATGATCTGCTTACTTTGAAACAGGGAGTGTATCAGGCGTATTTTAATGCGGTGGCTTCCATGCAGAAATTTGAGGCAAATAAAAAAGCCGTAATCGTAGCCGAGAAATCTTTTGACCTGGCCACGAAACGGTATAATATCGGTATGCTGAATACCATTGACTATTTAACTAATCAGAATAATTTATTTTCAGCCAGAATCAATACACTGATCTCCCAGTATGATTATGTATTCCGGATGAAAGTGCTGGAATATTATAAAGGCCTCGGAATAAGATTGTAAAAAAACTCTACAACAACCTCGTATGAATAAGAAGCTGGTTTGGATAATTGTAAGTCTCCTCGTTATTATTTTGCTGCTCGTGATCCTGAAAAAGGCCGGGGTTATCGGCAAGGAAGAGGGGATTAAAGTCTCCGTGGAAAAAGTAAGTAAACACAGTATTACTGAAATCGTAACCGCCAGCGGGAAGATTTATCCCGAAGTAGAAGTTAAAATGAGTTCGGATATTTCCGGTGAAATTGTCGAACTAAATGTTGCCGAAGGAGACAGTGTGCGGAAGGGACAGCAACTGGCAAAAATTTATGCTGATATCTATTCCAATCAGCGCAACCAGGCTGCGGCACAGGTAAACCAGCAGGAAGCGATGGTGGATAATTCAAATGCCCAGCTTCCCGGTCTGAAAGCCACCATGGACGCAGCCCAGGCGCAATATGACCGTCAGAAAACCCTGCTGGAACAAAAAGTTATTTCCCAGGCAGAGTTTGAAACGGCGACCACCAATCTCAGAACTGCACAGGCCAATTATAATGCAGCACAGCAAAGTGTACACAGCAATATGGCGGCCGTGGCGAGTGCAAAAGCCAACCTCGCAATCCAGGCTGAAAATGTAAGCCGCACAACTATGGTTTCTCCATTGAACGGGGTCGTTTCCCTGCTCAGTGTAAAAAAAGGGGAACGTGTTGTTGGAAATTCCATGATGGCCGGTACGGAAATGATGCGGGTTGCCGATATGAATAAAATTGAAGCCATTGTGGACGTAGGTGAAAATGATATTCCGAAAGTTCACCTGGGTGATTCAGCCACTATTGAAGTGGATGCGTATAACAACCGGAAGTTTAAAGGAATTGTAACACAGATTGCAAGCAGCATCGTGTCCACTTCCGCTTCCAGCGGGCACCAGCGGCACCAATGATGTAACCAACTATAAGGTTCATATCCGCCTCGATCCGAAGATCATATCAGGATCTGATGGACGCGAAAAGACCTAAGAGTCTGATATTTCGCCCGGGTATGACGGCGAGTGCCGACATTCAAACGAAAACCCATAACGATGTGCTTACCGTGCCGATCAATGCCGTAACCACCCGTGAAAAAAATGCGGGTAGCGCTGCAGCGGCAAAAGATAAAAAACCGGTAGAGGATCAGTATGGAGATGCCAAACAGGTGACGTCCGGTGGTGACCTGGATGAAGTTGTTTTCCTGCTGCAGGCAGATAAATCCGTAAAACAGGTTAGTGTAAAAACGGATATTCAGGATATCAATAATATCGAAATAGTGTCGGGATTGAAATTAGGCGACGAAGTGGTTACCGGTCCATATGGCACAGTGAGTAAAATATTGAACAATGGAACCAAGGTTGTTGTAGTGGATAAGGAGAAATTGTTCGAAGTGAAGAAATGATCAGGGTTTTCATACACCGAAACAGATTCTATGCGATTTGGAGTTATCGGAAGCGGAAGCTGGGGAACGGCCCTTGTCAAGATACTTAACGATAATCAACAATCCCTGAACTGGTGGATACGGAATGCTTCCGCCCGTGAGCACATCGCCAAAAAAAAGACACAATCCGCAATACCTGAGTTCTGTATTGTTTGACACGGGTCGAATCAAATTGTACAGTGACCTGGACAAACTGATCCTGGATTCAGACTGCCTGCTGGTGGCGGTGCCTTCAGCCTATATAGAACAGCTTTTTGAGCTTCTTCCTCCTGATATTTTTAAAGGCAAAAAAATTCTTTCTGCTGTAAAAGGGATCCTTCCCGGAAAAAATGTATTGCTGAATGATTACCTGAAAATACAGTTCGGGTTTGACCAGGAAAATTACTTTACGGTAATGGGTCCCTGCCATGCCGAAGAAATCGCTGCCGAAAAATTATCTTATCTCACTTTTTCCGGATTATCTGTTCCCTCAGCC
The DNA here is from genome assembly GCA_963730655.1 of uncultured Bacteroidota bacterium. Classification (GTDB taxonomy): domain Bacteria; phylum Bacteroidota; class Bacteroidia; order Chitinophagales; family Chitinophagaceae; genus Puia. The sequence goes on along the minus strand of CAVSSI010000003.1, from coordinate 89,541 downwards.
CGGGAAATTGCGTCTAATTTTACAACGGACTACCTGAACACCATCACAAACCAGGACATTTATGGCGTTCAGTATGCGGCAGTTCTTAAAAATATTTATGCGCTGGGTGCGGGAATGGCTCACGGACTGGAATATGGAGATAATTTTCTGAGTGTATTCATAGCCAACTGTGCAGATGAGATGGCAGGATTTCTTCGAAAAGCCGGAATAAGTCATGTTGAAGTGGGCATCCATGAAGCAGCTGGTTCCGTACATGAGAAGAAGAGTGCGAATTATGCGGCTTCTGTTTATCTGGGGGATCTTTTGGTGACCTGTTATTCCCTCTTCAGCCGTAACCGGACATTCGGAAATATGATCGGCAAAGGATATTCGGTAAATGCCGCCAGACTGGAATTAAATATGGTTGCGGAGGGGTACAATGCCAGCCAGTGCCTTTTCAGGATAAACGAGCAGTTTCAGGCTGACATGCCCATTGCCGACATGATCTATTCTATTCTCTGGCAAAATGTTAATGTCAGGGAAGGGTTTAAACAACTGGAGACTTTGCTGGTCTGAAGAAAGAGAAGAAAGTGAGGAAGTATGGGAGTGGGGTATGATTTTTTAAATTCTAATTTTATGACACCGCTATCATATCAGGGTTTTGGATTCACAGCCATTCTGGTAATGGTTGGAATACTTTCGGTGGCCCAGCTGCTGAAATATCTTAGAGACAAGCTTAAAGCTTAAGGCGTAAGGCCTAAGGCCGTTTCTTCCACCGACAGCCAACCGTCATCCGTCATCCCTGCCTGCCGGCAGGCAGGCGTCATCTTCCCCAGGGTTTTCAATCAAAGAACATAGCCGCTGCAATCCCGTCTGCGAAGATTTTTCCGTTTTTGGTGAGGATCAGCTTCTCCGCTTTTCTTTCCATATGATTGCCGTCCGATATAGGTTCCGGCCCTGTTTTCCAGCTCCAACTCCATTTCCTTCCCGAAATTTTCAGAAACATATTGTAAATCAAGACCTTCCATTGTGCGCAGGGAGGTCATGATATATTCATTCAACCGGTCCCGGGGTTCCAGTAATTCATGTTCATAGTCTAACTGGCCTTCGAATAGTGTTCGTACATAAAGCGCATTATTGGAGATATTCCACTGACGGCTGGTGCCGTTGAAAGAATGGGCGGAGGGACCGAGGCCGAGATATTTTTGGGATTGCCAGTAGGCGCTATTGTGCCGGCTTCTTTTCCCGGGTCTGGCAAAGCTTGAGATTTCATAGTGCTCGTAACCAGCCGATTCCAAAACCTGTATTCCGGCAAAAAACTGGCGGGATTGTATATCAGGATCTATATCCGGGTCTTTTTATCCCGGATCAATTTATCCAACACGGTTTTGGGTTCCACCGTTAACGCATAACAGGAAAGATGGGGAGGTTCCAGGGAAACAGCCGTCCGGAGATTCTGGATCCATTTTTCATCCGTTAGTCCGGGTGATCCGTAAATCAGGTCCAGGCTGAAATTATCGAAACCTGCTTTTTTAGCCTCCTCCACGGCGCGAACAGCCTGCTCTCCGTCATGTGCCCGGTTCATCCATATCAGGTCTTCCGTAAAAAAAGACTGCACTCCGATGCTCAGGCGGTTGATTCCGATTTTATTCCATTCCTGTAACAGATCAGGTTGCATATCATCCGGATTTGACTCCAGGGTAATTTCCGGATCGGGACTGATTTTGAAATTGCGATAAATCGCTCTCCAGGATATCTCCGGATGGAAGAAGACGGAAGCAGTGACGGTGTGCCGCCACCGAAATAGATGGTCTCCACCGTTTCCCCGTTTAAATAAGGGATACGCAATTCGATTTCTTTCAATAAAGCAGCAGTAAAATCGTTTTGCAACGCAAGGTTGGTGGAGAAATGAAAATTACAATAAAGACAGGCCTGTCTGCAAAAAGGGACATGAATATAGATGCCTGCCATTGGATTGGCTATTTTTATGGAATTACGTATGCGTTTTGAGCGAATGGCAAAATTAAGACTATATGGGCTGATCTCCCTTTTGTTGCTTGCATCCTTCCTGCCTGCTCATGCTCAATTCGCGTTGCGGGTAGACCTTATCACTACGGATTCCCTGCTCAAACCTGCATCTGTCGGTATCCCATCAAATTTTAAGGACAGGGCTACCTGCACGGAATACATTTATAAGCTCACAGATTTATTGAGAAATAAAGGCTTTACAGCTGCATCCATCGACAGCGTAAAATTTGATTCCACATCCGCTTATCTTCAGTTATATCTCGGAGAAAAATTCACCTGGTCTGCCATCCGGACCAGGCCTGCAGACCAGCCCCTGTTAAATGCCGCAGGATGGAGTACAAAAAAATTACAGGGCAGGGCAGCCATGCCCGAACATTTTCAGTCGGAAGAATTGTTGTTGCTCAATTACCTTGAAAATAATGGTTATCCTTTTGCAAAAATATCTCTGGACAGTGTGGTGATTCATCAGGGAGCCATTCAGGGTGTACTCAATATTGAAAAAGGACCGCTGTATAAAATTGACAGTATTCATATTATCGGATCAGCAAAAATTTCTGTGGACTTCATGGAAAGATACCTGGGCATTCCTGAAGGCAGTATTTATAAAAAAGACCGTTTGCTCATGATCAGCAGGCGCATCCAGGAACTTCCTTTTGTACAGGAAGAAAGAACCTGGAATGTAAATATGATGGGCACCGGATCTGTTTTGAATTTATATCTGAAACCGAAAAGAAGCAGCCAGGTAGATATATTAATCGGCCTGTTACCGAATAATGACGAGCTGCAAAGCGGAAAGCTCCTGGTTACCGGTGCCGCAACCGTAGTGCTTCGAAATCCATTTGGAAACGGAGAAAGCCTGGGTCTTGACTGGCAGCAATTGCAGCCCAAGTCGCCACGTTTGAATATCAACTTTCAGCAGCCCTATATTTTCCATTCTCCCTATGGCGTAAACCTGGCCTTTGCGCTGTATAAAAAAGATTCTTCCTATATCAATACCGACGGATTGCTGGGCATACAGTTTAATGCATCCATGAATAAAAAAGCATCGCTGTTTATTCAAACAGCCGGTTGTACAGTATTGAACATTGATACGGCATTGATTATTTCAACCAAACAACTTCCGCAGGTTGCAGATGTAAGTACACTGAGTCTCGGCGCAACCTATGAATTCAACAATACCAATTATCGCTTTAATGCCATCCGGGGAAATGAATTTTATTTTATCGGTTCAGCAGGAACAAAAAGACTAAAAAAGAACAGCCAGATCATCCGGCTAATAGATGAAAATGATCCTTCCTTTGATTACGGATCATTATATGATACCATAAAACTATCAACCTATCAATTCCGGATGAGTATGTCGGGCGCACATTATTTTCCCCTGAGCCGGGCATCTACTATTCGTTTCGCCTTAAATGCAGCATGGTATCAAAGTCCGAAAATTTTCAGGAATGAATTGTTCCAGATCGGTGGATATAAATTATTGCGGGGATTCAATGAAGAAAGTATTTTGGCATCTGAATATGTTGTCAGCAGCCTGGAATACCGATACCTGATCGGTATGAATTCCTTTCTTTTTAGTTTCGTGGATGGAGGATGGGCAAAAAATGAAGTCCCGGGTTATGCCAGTAACAGTTTCTATATGGGTATCGGCGTCGGACTCGCATTTGAAACAAAAGCCGGAATATTCAATATGTCTTATGCGGTCGGCAAACAGGGTGCTGACCCTTTTGAATTCAGACAGGCGAAGATTCACCTTGGATATGTAAACTTTTTTTAGAAGATCCACGTTGAATCACAAACTTTGCGATGATGCAGCGGTTCCCGCATGTGCGGGAGTTATTCGTCATCGGTCATCCTATAACTTTCATTCCTTGGCTAAAAAAGTAGCGCTGTTTTTGTTTTTTTTCATTCAGATCAGCCTGATCCGGGCACAATCAACTAACGACTCCACCAGGCCAGCAGGGGATTCAGGAACTATAAAATCCATCTCAACTGACAGTGTTCCCATCAAACCAGCCGTTCGGAAAACGGTTCGGGTCAGCGTGGATTCTGTGAAACTGTATTATACCGACAGTATCCGGTTTTCAGCGGTTAAACCGGTGGATTTTAGTCATTTGCCATTGACCTGGATGGAAATCCTGTCAGCCCAGGTTTTTTTTAATCTTAACGGTAATGCAATTCACATAAAGTCGGAAAGGTATGAGCCGGTTTCCTATGACGGAATGTTTTATTTACTCGTTGTTCTTCTTTTTTATTTCGCCATTATCAGACTGTTTTTTGCGAAATACCTGGCAAACCTGTTTACGATTTTTTTCAGGGCTTCCATGCGTCAGCAGCAATTGCGGGAGCAGGTATTACAGTCACCCTTTCCTTCCCTTTTACTCAACAGTCTGTTCATTTTATCCGGGGGCTTGTATGGGGCTTTTTTAGGGCGGTTTTATCATTTTGGAAACCCGGATCATTTCTGGCTCCATTTCCTCTATGTTGCTGTTATTCTTACAGTTCTGTATCTTTTTAAATGGCTGATTTTACGGGTTACCGGATGGATTTTCAATATCAGCCGGGCGGTGGATACCTATCTTTTTGTGGTATTTATGACCAACAAGATCATCGGTATTTTTTTACTCCCTTTCGTGGTGGTGATATCGTTTGCGGGCCAGTCCGTAACGGAGATTGCGATCACCCTTTCTATCATAATGGTTAGTATATTTTACGTTTACCGTTTTGTGGCTTCTTATTCAACTTTACACAAGGAAATAAAAATCAGTGGTTTGCACTTTTTTTTATACCTTTGCGCATTGGAAATAGCTCCTCTGCTATTGATTTACAAAGTGTTAGTCACTTATTTGGAAAAAGCTTATTAACTTTGCAAACGCGATTTTCTAATAATTTATATTTTGATTAAAAACAGGGATAAAAAGGATATAGCCATAATGTCTGAGATTGCTTTAAGAAGGATTTTAATCACCCAACCCCGGCCGGAATCTGACAAATCACCGTATTTTGAACTGGCAAAGCGCCACGCCGTAGAGATGGCTTTTTTGCCTTTTATCAGGCTTGAAGGCATACCCTCTAAGGACTTCAGGCGTCAGAAAGTGGAAATCGGGATTTATTCCGCCGTCATTTTTACCAGCCGCCATGCGATTGACCATTTCTTCCGTACAGCAGAAGAAATGAAGATCAGTATTTCGCAGGATACGAAGTATTTCTGCATTACCGAAGCCGTGGCGCTCTATCTCCAGAAATTTATTCTCTACCGGAAACGCAAGGTTTTTTATGGTGCTGATGGTACGAATAAAAGTATGCTGGATGTCATAAACAAGCATAAGGAAAATGAAAAATTTCTTTATCCTACTTCTGAAAATCAGCAGGACAATGAAATTGTAAACTGGCTGAAGAGTAATCATTGTGAGTTCGCTACTCCCTATATGTATCGTTCCATCAGTAATGATATAAAAGAACTTTTCAATCCGAAAGATTTTGATATCATCTGCTTTTTCACTCCCAGTGGAGTGAGAAGTCTTTTTGATAATTTTCCGCAGTTCAAACAAAATGGAACACTGATCGGGGCTTTTGGAACCAACACTACCAGGGCAGCAGAGGAAGCCGGACTGGTTTTGGAAATCAGGGCACCTGAACCTATGGCACCAAGCATGGTGTCGGCGCTGGAGAAATATCTTACGGCGAAGAAGCGGCAGTAGAAGATTAGGTGATTAGAAGATTAGATGATTAGATGATTAGATGATGAGGATTTGGGAATGTGGAAATTGGAGAATGAGGCATTCATAAATTTGAAAATAAAAAATGAAGGTCCGGTTTTGCCGGGCCTTTTTCATTTAACCGCAGGTATTTGAATTCGGCGAACCCTTTGGCCGGTTCTTAATCCAGATCTGCTTTTGCACAGCCGCGAACTCTTTTACCGTTTCATTGTTTCATATTCCTTCTGTATTTCGTTTGTCTTTTCAGATTACGATCAGTACTCAGCTCTCTTTCTGTAGATTTATATTCCCAAATTCCCAAATTCCCAAATTCCCAAATTCGCCTAATCATCTCGCGAAAGAATCAAGTCCCTATCTTCTTCAGCATGCCCATAATCCGGTTGACTGGTACCCTTGGGGAGATGAAGCCATACAAAAAGCAAGGGACGAGGATAAGCCCATGCTGGTAAGTATAGGATATTCGGCCTGTCACTGGTGTCACGTGATGGAAAGGGAAAGTTTTGAAGATCCCGATACGGCCGCCATCATGAACAGGGAATTTATTAATATCAAAATCGACCGGGAAGAAAGGCCCGACCTGGATCAGATTTATATGGATGCCGTGCAGGCCATTGCGGGGAATGGCGGTTGGCCCTTAAACGTTTTTCTTACGCCGGAAGGGAAACCGTTTTATGGAGGAACTTATTTTCCCCCGGTAAACCTGCATAACCGTCCTTCCTGGAAATCGGTTTTACAGTCTATAGCTTCATCTTTCCGTGACAGGCGTGCGGAAATTGACCAGCAGGCCGACCATCTTACGAAACATATTGCGGGCTCTTCCTTTGGACTTTCAGAAAATGCAGGAGACGGGGTGATCAACCCCGATTTGCTCCGATCGGTTTTTGAGCAGCTTATGAAGACGGCTGACCGGGTAGAAGGCGGATTTGGCGGAGCTCCCAAATTCCCCCAGACTTTTTCCATCCGCTTCCTGCTTCAGTACTTTTATTATACCGGATCGACGGGAGGCCCTGGACCAGGCCCAGCTCTCCCTGGATAAAATGATTCAGGGCGGAATTTATGACCAGCTGGGCGGGGGTTTCGCCAGGTATTCCACCGATCGGGAATGGCTTGCCCCGCATTTTGAAAAAATGCTTTACGATAACTCCCTGCTGGTAATAGCGCTGAGTGAAGCGTTCCAATTAACCGGAAACGAAAGATATCGGGAAACTATCCGGGAAACCCTGAATTTCGTTCAAAATGAACTTTCCTCACCCCAGGGAGGTTTTTATTCTGCTTTGGATGCAGATAGTGAAGGGGAAGAAGGGAAATTTTATACATGGCAAAAAAATGAAATATCAGAGATTCTGGGGCCGGATGCGGATGAATTTTGTAAAATATATGATGTTACGGAAGAAGGGAACTGGGAAGGGAAGAATATTTTACGCCTAACGCTTAACGCTCAACGCTTAACAACTAACGCAGAACGCTTAACGTCCAATGCAGAAAGCCCAACGCCCAACGCTGAACGCCCAACGCCTGGGCCAACCTATGCTTCCGTAAACGATAAACGATTCACGATAAACGGATTAGACCTTGGGGTGGCGAGAATGAAATTACTGGAATATAGAAACCAGCGGATCCGGCCCCAGCTGGATGATAAGATCCTTTTAGGCTGGAATGCCCTGCAGATTACCGCATACTGCAAGGCTTTTGCTGCGATCGGGGAAGAGGCCTACCGTATGGCAGCTTTAAAAGCAATCCGTTTCCTTGAAGAAAAAATGAAAGGGGAGGGGATTTTCAGGTTCTATCATACCTATAAAGAAAAGTATGGGAGTATGGGGGTATGGGAGTATGGGAGTGGGGGGAAGGCAACTATTCCGGCTTTTCTGGATGATTATGCCTATCTGATCGAAGCCTATATTCAATTACAGGAAATAACGGGCGACGGGTCTTTCCTGATCCGTGCAAAAGAGCTGTCAGACTGGGTTATAGCCCATTTTAGCGAAGAGGAGACCGGGTTTTTTTTACTATACCCATGCTGACCAGGACGACGTGATTGTAAGGAAAAGAGAAGTGTATGACGGAGCCACTCCCTCCGGAAATTCCGTGATGGCCACCAATTTATTGTATCTGGGAACGGTATTTGATTCGTCAGCATGGAAACAAAGGGCAGCGGGAAATGCGGGAAGTATGATTGAAATAACGAAACGTTATCCAGGATCTTTTGGGGTATGGGCAACTCTGCTAAATGGCCTGACGTATCCACTATACGAGATCGTTCTTTCCGGTGATTCCGATGACAAGAAACATCGCGAATTTCTGGCAAAAGGGATCCCAAATCGGGTATTTCAGCTAACCTCCGTCACCCCCCTGGAATTTCCAATTTTGAGAAATAAGCCGGTTCTGGGGCCGTCCCGGTTTTTTCTTTGCCGGGATTATGCCTGCCAACAGCCTGTAAAAGAAGTATCTGAGCTCATGGGGCTCATAAAAAACTCTTAAAAAACTGCTGGGAAAGGGCTGAAATAACAATAAGACGGACCTTTCCACCGTTAATTAAACTATTGGCAAAACTTTGACTTCTAAAAAATAAATTTTATACTTGCGATGGAAGATATTCTTAGGAGATATTCTCAAAAGATTATTTTTGTCCAATACCCTTTAATAATTATGAAAATGAAAAACCTGTCCTTTCTGTTGACAATTGGTGCGGCCCTGGCTGTAACAAGTTGTGGTAAACTTGGCAAGTCTGGAAAAGGACTTCCCGATGACGGACAATTACATGGCGTCGCCCCCGCTAGCAAGTATAACCTCAGCAAGCCACCCGGAATGGTGTATATCCCACCCGGAACCTTTCACATGGGGCCCAGCGATGAAGACGTAAACTATGCGTACACAGCCCGTAACAAACAGGTATCCATTAACGGATTCTGGATGGATGCGACTGAAATTACCAACAACGAATACCGCCAGTTTGTAACCTGGGTGCGCGACTCCATCGCCGCAACCATGATGCAATATGGTAAGGAAGTGGATGGCAAGTTCCAGGTTGACTGGAAAAAGACGGCAACCATTAAATGGAATGACAAAGCCACTACTGAAAAAATTGACCAGCTGATCCTGACTCCTGAAAACCGGATTTTCGGTAAAAAGGAAATAGATCCTTCCAAACTCATTTACCATTCTGAAACCTTCAACCTGAAGGAAGCGGCTAAAAAGTCCAATGAAGGTAAAATGCGTTCCGTGTTCATTGAAAAGAAGGATATCAAGATCTACCCCGATACACTGGTATGGGTACGTGACTTCTCTTACTCTTATAATGAGCCGATGACCAAAAGATATTTCTCCCATCCTGCCTTCGGAAACTATCCGGTGGTTGGGGTTAACTGGAACCAGGCAACTGCGTTCTGCGAATGGAGAACGATTTATCTGAATTCTTACCTGGATAAAAAACAGGAAGCAAATGAAAGCCCTTTCCGTTTACCTACAGAAGCAGAATGGGAATATGCAGCCCGTGGCGGACGTTCACAATCCATGTTTCCATGGGGTAACTATTACCTGAGAAACAAAAAAGGATGTCTTCTGGCAAACTTCAAACCCGGTCGTGGTAACTATCCTGAAGATGGTGCCTTCTATACTGCACGTGCAGATGCTTACTGGCCTAATGATTTTGGTCTGTATTGCATGGCAGGTAATGTTGCCGAATGGACTTCATCCGTTTACTACGAAGGTGCTTATAACTTCCAGCATGATATGAACCCGGACATCCGTTACAACGCCAAGGATTCTGATCCTCCGCGTATGAAACGTAAGGTAATCCGTGGCGGTAGCTGGAAAGATGTGGGTTATTTCCTGCAAACCAGTACCCGTACGTATGAGTACCAGGATACCGCAAAATCATACATCGGATTCCGTTGCGTGATCGATCTGCCGGCTTCACTGGCCAAGAGATAATTGATATTTATCAATAAGCATAAAATTTTTTAAAACAAACAACGTTTGATTCTTTACCATCCGGAAAAGTTTTCCGGGACCCTTACAAAACCTATTAAAAACTAAAAATTTACAACTATGTCAGCCGGAGTTTCAAAATCTACCGAAAAGCTTGTAAACATCATCGTCTGTATCGGTGCCGCCGTGGTAATCTTTGGTGCATGGCAGAAAATCACCCACCAACGGTTGGCTGACTTCTTCCTTACAGCTGGTCTTCTTACAGAAGCATTAATCTTTATCGTATACGCTTTCTTACCTCCTCCCGGTGGTGAAATGCATGCCCTGGCAGAAGCCCTTCCGAAACTGGCCGGTGCAGGTTCAGGTAATCCTTCTTTACAGCAGATGGATAAGATGATGCAGGAAGCTGACATCACTCCAACCAACCTGGCTAAGCTGAGTGATGGTTTTAAGAAATTCGGTACTACAGTAGATAAAATAAGTGATGTATCCGGTGCGCTGGCTGCAACCACTGACTATACCAACAAGACTAAAGAAGCGTCTATTGCGCTGGACAGTATGAAAACGGCTTATCAGGGTGCTACCACCACGATAACTCATTTTAATAATGCTGCTGAATCTACTAAACAGTTTCACGGACAGGTACAGGTTCTGACAAAGAATCTGGGTTCCCTGAATGCCCTGTATGAACTGGAACTGCAGGACAGCAACAATCACCTGAAGGCGATGAACAGCTTCTACTCTAACCTGGCCCAGGCATCTGAAGCCATGAACGGAAGTATTGCTGATGCGAAGAAAACGCAGGAACAGGTTGCTTTACTTGCCAAGAATCTCGGAAATCTGAACCATGTATATGGTAACATGCTGAGTGCAATGCAAGGAAGACAGTAATCCAATATTTGAAAATTATCGGGACTATAACCTGAAAAACCTTTGTTAACACATTAAATTCTCCCGCTCATGTCCTTACCAAAAGAGCCCAGGCAGAAGATGATCAATATGATGTATTTGGTGCTTACAGCTCTGCTGGCACTGAATGTATCTGCTGAGATCCTCAACGCCTTCAAAACCGTAAACCACAGTATTGCTGACATCTAATGATGTTGTCACTGGCAAGAATAACCTGACCTATAATGCTTTTGAAAAAGCATTGAATGATGCCCAGACAAAAGAAAATGCAGCAATCTGGGCACCCAAAGCAAAACAGATTCAATCGCTTTCTTCCGCAATGTATAATACCATCGACGGAATGAAACACCTGCTGAAACTGGAATCTCAATATGAAATAGATAAAGAAGGCAAGGAAAAATTCAACGATGCCAACCTGGATGCAGCGACCCGTGTATTTGACAAGGATGGTAAGGGCAAAATATTATATGATTCCCTGATAGAATACAAAAAGCAGATGCTGGCTGTATTGAATCCGAATGCTCCGGACATTGCAAAGAATCCGATTCTGCAAAAAGAAGTCGCCAAAGCACAGGCTGATTTTGAAAAACAACTTCCTTTGGACCTTCGTGTTCCAGATTCTCAAACAGGTGCTGCTAAATCAGGCTGATTCGATGTGAAAGACTGGGTAACCAATTATTTTCACATGACCCCGACCATTGCAGCGATCACCATCCTGAGCAAGTTCCAGAATGATGTAAAAAATTCTGAAAGCCAGATGGTGGATTATTGCTTCAAACAAATCGGATCCGTGAAAGTAGTGTACAACCAGTTTGAAGCTTTTGCCGGAACCAACGCTACTTACCTGATGCCCGGTGATGAACTGCAAGTACAGGCTGGTATCGGAGCATTCAGTGCAGCAGCTAAACCTGACATTACGATTAACGGTGCACGTCAAAGCCTGAACGCTGATGGTGTTGCAGACTTTAAAACGAAAGTGGAAGGTGCAGGAGAACATACTTTAACCGTAAATATTACTTATACAAAACCCGACGGTACTACAGCTACCATTCCAAAAATTATTAAGTATACTGTAGGTATGCCTTCAGGAGCTTCTATCTTCCTGGAAAAAATGAACGTGGTATATATTGGTGTAGCCAATCCGATGACCATCTCCGGTGGTAGTGTGGGTGCTGAAAAAGTACACGTGACTTTCGCAAGTCCGGGTGCCAGCCTTACCAAAACAGCAGGTGATCATTACGAAGCCCGTGCTACAACGCCAGGTATGAGCAAGATCATTGTAAATGCAGCTGGCAAGAATTTTGAATTCCCTATCCGTGTAAAAAATCTGCCTTTACCTGCCGGTTTTATCGGATCTAAAAAAGGTGGTTCTATATCTTCTGCCGAATTCAAAGCGATCGGTGGTCTGATTGCCCGCCTGGAAGATTCAGATTTTGAAGCACCATTCAAAGTGGTTAGCTACAAGATCGGTGCATTGGGTGGTGGAATCTCTGCCTATACTGAAGCAGGGAACGAAGGAAACAGATGGTCGTGGTAATGCCGCTTCCATCGTCAGGCAGGGCAACACCGGGTACCAACATCTTTTTCGATCAGATCCGGGTAATAGGACCGGATGGTAAACAACGCGAAATCGCACCAATGGTATTTAGCCTGAAATAAAATATAACCAGAAGTCCGCCACGTTATAGTGGCGGATCTGTTTTAGACCTTTAGATAAATTATTAGATTATGAAGACCCGATTCATCAGATTGTCCCTCCTTGCAATAGTCATTGCTATGGCAGTGGGTACCGTGCAAGCCCAGGCTCCTGCCAACAGGAAGAAGTCTAAGAGGTCCACAACAAAAAAGAAAACCAATGCCAGCAAGAACAGCGCGGATAATACCGCCGTGGTTCCCAAAGCTGACACAACAGCAAAACCTGTACAGGAATTTATTGCAGATATAAAACTGGATACACCACGCAAATCGCTGCGTAATGATGCGTCTATAGAATTACAGCTGGTAAAGGATCGTACACCGCTTGCTTACGAGCATATCCGCGAAGATGATGCCGTTTACCGTCAGCGCGTATGGCGCGAACTGGATGTTCATGAAAAAATGAATCTTCCATTCGTGTACAAAGCTTCTGAAGACAACGGTAATCAGCGTTTTATCAGCATATTGCTGAACCTGATTCATGCCGGTGATGTAACAGCATTCAACGCGACGATCGACGATCGTTTCACTACACCAATGACTTTCCGTGAGATCGCTGAAAGTATGGTGGGTAAACCAAAAACCATTCAGATACCTGATATGACGAATGACCCGGACGGATCCAAAGGTCTTACCAAAGACACGGTAATCCAGGAAGAATTCAATCCTGACCAGGTAGAAAGATATGAAATCAAGGAAGAGTGGGTATTTGATAAAGAGTCTTCCAGAATGTATGTCCGTATCCTCGGTATCGCTCCTGAAAAGACGATTTACAATGCAGACGGTTCCTTCCGCGCGGTTCTTCCGATTTTCTGGGTCTATTATCCCGATCTCAGACCCTTCCTTGCCAAGTATGAAGCCTATAATGGTAAAAACTATGGCGCAAGGATGAGCTGGGAAGAACTTTTCGAAAGCCGTATGTTCTCCAGCAGGATCGTAAAATCTACGATCGACAATCCTGGTGACAATTATATCAGCGCCTATATCAAAGATCCGATCCTGGATCTGCTGGAAGGTGATGATATCAAGGAAAAAATCTTTAACTACGAACAGGACCTCTGGTCCTACTAAGCCGGAAGCTTAAAGCCTAAGCTTAACGCAAGAAGTAATAAAATTTTAAAGCCATCATGTTGATAAAACATGATGGCTTTATCGTTTCAGCCTTTTTTATTAACGATTTTCCATCAGCCTGATTTTCCTTCAGGATTTAGACCTAAAAAATACTCCATCGTGTTTTCTGCTGTAAACTTCTGCTGATCGCTTTTCAGCTCAAGATTTAAGCTTTAGGCGTTAGGCGTTAGGCGTTAAGCATTAGCCAACGTAATTCCCAGTATGGGAATGAGCGTATTTTTACTATAGCCCATAACTTTTTGAAACATAAACTGTTGATAATTATTTTCAAAATACCTCGGGGGGATCTTGTTAAATAGATTTGTTTTATTATTTTTACAATGGTTTTTCATAGGATATTGGATTTTAAAAACGGGGCTGAATTTCCATTCTGGCCCCTTTTTTTTTGACCTTTATCAACTAATTAAAACCTTGTCCCGACTGTATTTCGTCCGCTTGCTGCTGGAAATGATCCAGGATTAATCTGGCCCTGGATGCACCAACCAGTGTTATCAGTTCTTCTTCTGTTGCCAACCGCACTTTTCTTACAGAATGATATGTTTTCAATAATAGTTCCGCTGTTTGTTTTCCAATACCTTTTATATTTTCCAGTTCGTTTTTAAAAGTGCCACGGCTTCTTTTATTTCTGTGAAAACTGATTCCAAACCGGTGAACCTCATCCCGGATTTTCCGGATCAGTTTTAAACTCACACTGTCGTAAGGAAGCTTGAGCGATTGCTGGTCGCCGGCAAAAAAAATCTCCTCTTCATTTTTTGCAAGTCCTACAAGCGTTATTTTTCCGCGAATGCCCAGTTCTGAGATGCTTTCCAGTGCAGCGCTTAATTGTCCTTTTCCGCCATCTATGATAACTAACTGGGGAAGCGGCTGGTTTTCTTCCACCAGTCTTTTGTATCGCCGGTACACCACTTCTTTCATGGTGGCGAAATCGTTGATGCCTTCCACTGTTTTTACATTGAAATGGCGATAATCTTTTTTACTTTCCACACCGTCCCTGAAACATACCATGGCGGAAACAGGGTAACTACCCTGAAAATTAGAATTGTCAAAGCATTCAATATGAGTCGGCAATTCAGACAATTGCAGATCTGACTGCAGGTGTTGCAATACTTCCAAACGTTCCTCCGGTGTTTTCTTTGACAGATGCAGCATCTTTTTTCTTTCCGTCTCTTCGCGGTAATAGTTCACATTTTTTTCTGAGAGTTCCAGCAATTTCTTTTTATCTCCACCTTTTGGTATGGTAATGAACACACCTTCCTCGGGATATTCTATGGGAATCGCAACAATGATTTCCGGAGCGGTGCTGTTGAACCGGTCGCGCAACTGAGCAATCGCAAATGCCAGAATCTCGGCATCTGTTTCTTCGAGCTGAGGTTTGGCTTCCGTAGTATGGGTTTGTACGATCGTGCCATTTTCCACCATCAGGTAGTTAATAAAGGCAACCCCTTCATTGCGGAATATGGAAAATACATCCACCTGAACAATATGTTTGTTTACAATTACAGAGCGGGCCTGATAGTTTTCGAGGTGTTCAATTTTTTTTCGGATGATTTCTGCTTTTTCAAACGCCATGTTCCCGGCAGCTTCTTTCATTTCCTGCCGGAATTCATTTACCACCGGTGCGAGATTCCCTTTTAATATATTTTTTAATTTCCGCAGGTCTTCTGCATATTCAGTTTCCGATTGAAGCCCCTCGCAGGGACCCTTGCAATTGCCAAGATGAAATTCCAGGCAAACCCTGAATTTCTTTTTCGCAATATTGGAAGGCGTAAGATTCAGTTTGCAGGTGCGCAACTGCACATTCGCTTTTATAAAATCAATAAGTTCCCTTACACGCGCAACCGAGGTAAAAGGCCCGAGGTATTCAGAACCGTCATTTATTTTCCGCCTGGTGAGAAATACCCGCGGGAAATGTTCTTTCTTAATCACGATAAAAGGATAAGATTTATCGTCTTTCAGGTTGATATTAAACCGCGGCTGGTATTGTTTGATGAGGGAATTCTCCAGTAAAAACGCATCCTGTTCGGAATTCACCAGTGTGAATTCGATGGAGTGGATCCGTTTAACCAGCTCGTAAGTCTTAAAATTCGAAAGGGTTTTATTAAAGTAGGAGCTGACCCGCTTGCGTAGATTTTTTGCTTTGCCTACATAGAGCAATTCTTTCCTGGAATCGAAATATTTATAGATACCCGGATCCAGGGGGATCGTCTGAACTATCTGCTGAAATGTTTCCTGCTCCATACCTTATTCACTGTTATCCCAGTCCACAAAAACCTGATCCATCGATTCCTTACCCGTTTTAGGCTGATGAATGCGTATAATCCTGAAATTTTTTCCGGCTTTCCAGGTCATTTTCTCAATCAGGGTACTGTCACCGTTTACAGCAATCGATTCCATGTAAATTGAATTCAGTTTGCTGGTAGCTGCGCCGGGACTCAGCAGTACGTCCACCCGCTTTAATCCGTTTCCCGTATCCTTTGTTGAATAAGTGAAACTGATGAGGTTGGTAGACCGGTCAACAAAGGAATTTTCTTCAAATTCTTTTTCAAAATGACTGCTGTCCAGGTCAGGCAGCAGGAATTGTTCTGCCAGCTGATCAAAAACGGGTGTCGTAATAATTGCCGAATCCGTTTTGCCATTTATTAAGCGAAACTTCCTGATCAGTCGCGGGAAAGAATCGACCAATGCGATCTCAGACTTAATATAGTCCTCCACCGGCAGGTAATTTTTTTTCGTTGTGTCTGTGGGTTTCTTTTCTGCTGCAACAGACTCCGGTTCTTTGTTATGGCAGGCGTACAGTTGCAGTATGGCTAGGGCCAGGATGAGGATTCTCTTCATCCGATAAAATTAGTGCAAGAAGGGAAAATTACCAGATTGTTTTCGAGAAGCCTATGCGAATGCCATAGTTCAGTAAATTCTCATTAAAGGGATAGCTGTTTTTATAGGTGGAGAAGATCTGGTATCGCACCTGGGGTCCCAGTTCCCAGCGTATTTTGCCAATACCATAGGAAATAAAGACTTCTGCACCAGCATTCAGGTTCCACCTTCTGAAAACCGGGGCGTCTTTTGAGTAACTATTATAATCTTCTGAAAGCACATAGGAATCTGTATTCAGCAAATAACTGGGTTGAATAGTTGCACCCAGGTGGAGTTGCAATTTTCCGTTACCAACAACTTTCATCTCAACACCCAATGGCAGTGAAAGCTGATAATATTTATTCTGATAGTGCTGTGGGTTCTTGCTGTTCAGTATTCCGCCGCCACCATTGTAATTCATAACTGAATCAGGAATATAACCCAGGTAAGGATTTAGTGTTGCGGATGACTGGGAAGGATTCGCATTATAGGCTTTGATATAATACCGGCTGTAACTGAATTCCAGTCCGGCTTTCAAAGAAATATTTTTTGTGATCTTGTAAACGAGATTTCCTCCCAGGTTATAACCCATTGCCGGCGTATTATCAACAAATCCGTTCACATTGGCAAAACGAACCACCATGATCGGTGAGTTCTGGTAGGATTGCCGCATCGCCTGTGCATTCAATCCGGTCAGATACCGCGCATTCAGCGTTGGCGTAATATAGATTTCCCAGCTAAACCGGTCATTACGGGTATGGGAAAGATGGGTGATTGTTTTTTCGGGAGCCAGGTCAGCGGAGGCTTCATTCATAATAGGCAAAGTAACAGAACCGGATTCAGGTTCTGTCAAAGCAGGTGTGAATACAGATGGCCCTGTTTTTTCAGCATTTACTACTGAAGACGACCGAATAATGCTCAGGTCAGAAGCAGACTGGATTTTCCCGGTTTCTGTTGTTGAAATTTCGTTTTGGGCGGATTCATCTTCCGCTGAAACCAGCGTCATTATGGCAAACGGAGTTCCTGAATTGATATCCTGTTCTGCATGATGGGTATTTTTCGACGGGTTCCCCGGAATGGCAACAAATCCATTTGGTGCCGAAGCCTGAAGAGCCTCTGCCGGCGCGGGTTTCACGGTGCTACTCAATTTAGTTACAGTAGATCCCGGATGTGCAGACTGGGAAGGGGAGAGCAGCTGGGCGCCTGCAAGGATGAGGAATGTTCCGATAAGCAATGTCATTCCGGCTACAAACCTTCTGCGTTTTGTATGTAAAGAACTGTTTACGTTATTCCATACCTTATCAGAAGGATACATTTTATACTGATCAACCTTCTCCTTCAGCAGTCTTTCAAATTCGTCATCGTATAAATTGCGCTCAGTCATTTTTGGAAGTTTTGGTGGGCTTCTGCCAGATCAGTGTATCACTGATAAGCGATCTGCTTTTCCTTTCGTTGCTGTTATCAGGTTACGCTTAATCAGTATCTCTTCCAGCATCTGCCTCGCCCGGGTATATTGGGATCTGCTTGTACTTTCTTCAATATCCAGCATATCCGATATTTCCTTATGTGAATATCCTTCAATCGCGTACAGATTCAGAACCGTCCGATAACCCAAAGGGAGCAGTCTGATACAATCCACAATCTGTTTTGCCTGCACAATGGAGGGAATATTTTCTTCCCTGACCTGCATGGAGATTGCCTGAATAATATCGACACTCTCGTTAAAACGTTTGTTCTTTTTCAGGTGATTGATACAGGTATGAACAATGATCCGTCGGATCCAGCCTTCGAATGCTCCTTTATTTTGAAAAGTGTGGATCTGTAGAAAGACTTTAATAAAACCTTCCTGAAGCATATCCTCCGCATCCTCCCGGTTATGTGCAAACCTGTAGCATACTGCCAGCATTTTTGGACTGTACCGGTTGTACAGTTCCTTTTGTGCCGCCGCATGATTTTTCAAACAGCCTTGTAAAATGGCTTCTTCGGTCATATTAAACCTCGTTGCCCTGTAATTTAGACAATTTTGAGAAGCGAAAGCTGCATGGTATAAATTTTAAAGGACGGGATTGTACGTGTGAAGCTTGAGGCTTGAAGCGTGAAGCGTGAAGCCTCATGTCTCAAGCTTCATGCCTCATGCCTCAAGCTTCATGCTTCAAACAAAAGGTTCCCCGTCATTTCAGGTGGTACCTCATATCCCATCAATTTGAGAAGAGTTGGGGCAATATCAGCGAGTTTGCCCGGGTGAACTTTTCCATGCCATTGATTATCAAGTATAAAATAAGGAACCAGGTTCAGGGAATGCTGTGTATTCGGGGATCCGTCCGCATTGATCATGAAATCCGCATTTCCATGATCGGCGGTAATGAAAACGATATAATCATTGGCGAGTGCGGCCGTTGCCACCCGCTCAACGCACTGGTCAACTGTTTCGGCTGCTTTTACAACCGCTTCGAACACACCGGTATGACCAACCATATCCGTATTGGCAAAATTCAGGCAAATAAAATTGGCCGTTTTATGGTTGATTTCCGGAATGATGGCATCGGTAATGCCTGCTGCGCTCATCTCCGGTTGCAAATCGTAAGTGGCTACTTTAGGTGAAGGAATCATGATGCGTTTTTCACCTTCAAAAGGATTTTCTCGTCCCCCGCTGAAAAAGAAAGTGACATGCGGATATTTTTCTGTTTCCGCGATCCGGATCTGGGTAAGCATATTTTTTGCAGCCACTTCACCCAGTGTCATTTTCAAATCATCATTCTCAAACATCACCTCCACGTTTTTGAAATGGTGATCATATTCAGTCATCGTGGTGTAATCCAAATTAAGTTTTTTCATTTCCTGATCCGGAAAATCTGCCTGGGTTAGTACTTCGGTTATTTCCCGGCAGCGGTCTGTTCTGAAATTAAAACAAATCGCCACGTCGCCATCTGCTATTGCCGCTACCGGCCTTCCGCTGGAATCCAGTACCACACTGGGTTTTATGAATTCATCCGTAACACCTGCTTCATAACTTTTTTCAATAATCTGCGCCGCACTGCTGCCTTTGTTCCCTGAACAATTCACCATGGCGTCATAAGCGAGCTTTACCCGTTCCCATCGTTTATCCCTGTCCATGGCATAATATCTTCCCGAAACCGTTGCGATTTTGCCGGTACCCGTTTTGTCCAGATGATCCTGAAGATTTTTAATTAATCCCAATCCGCTTTTCGGATCCGTGTCACGGCCGTCAGTAAAAGCATGAATATAGACCTGTGAAACCGATTCGGATTTGCAACAGTCAACAATCGTTTTCAGGTGATTGATATGTGAATGCACTCCGCCATCACTAACGAGGCCCAGCAGGTGTAATTTTTTATTTTCCTTTTTTGCTTTTCGGAGTGCCTGCAGGAGGATCGGATTCTTTGCAAAGGATCCATCCCGGACCGCTACATTAATCCGCTGAAGTTCCTGGTATACGATGCGGCCGGCACCGATATTCAGGTGCCCCACTTCTGAATTACCCATTTGCCCCTGGGGCAAACCCACATCCTCCCCACAGGTTATCAGGGTGCTGTTGGGGTATTTGGCATACAGGGAACTAACGTATGGAGTCTTAGCGTGACGGATGGCGTCGGCCATTTCAACCTTACCAAGCCCCCAGCCGTCCATGATGATGAGAATAGCCGATTTTTTAGCCATTTTTAATGAAAATGTTGTTGTAATGGCTTCAAAGTTAGCTCTAATGGGCTGTTTTATGCTATTTTAAGCCTCCCTTTTAGTTTGGCATATTTTTAGCTTCTCTAGCCTGAAAAACAAATCCTATGAAAAGGCTAACAGGATGGTTTCTGGCTGCTACAGCCCTCCTCCTGGTTTCATATAGAACTTTTGAAAACATGGACGCGGTCGTCTCCGCGATCCGTAGCGGTAACGTAAACCAATTATCTTCCTTTTTTGACGCCCGGGTAGACATCAGTCTTCCGGATAAATCTGACTCCTACAGTAAAACCCAGGCTGAAATGGTAATCGGCGACTTCTTCAATAACAACGGGGTAAAGAATTTCAAAATCACACAACAGGGAGAGAGCGGAGGTACTGTTTTTTGTGCAGGGGTACTTCAAACGCATTCCGGTAATTACAGAACCACCATTTTTTTCAAGCAGAAAGGGGATAAACATTTCCTTCAGGAAATCCGGTTTCAGGCGGTCGAATAAGGTCAATTCGGGAATTTGTAAATTCGGGAATATCATCCCGTTCAAATTACCTCATAACGAACTAATCTCCCAACTATCCTGTTTTTCCATTCCTGAATGGCCTTTAACGGAATTAATCTACCTCCGGTCCCGTATTTCTATTCCCAAATTCCCGAATTCCCAAATTCCCAAATTACTTTTGCTGCACCATGAGCAATTCCGTAGAACATTTCGATGAACGACTGCAGGTATTGCTGGAGGCGGCGATGGAAGAAGATCTGGGTGAAGGGGATCATTCCACCCTGGCGGTTATTCCGGCGGATGTCCGGGGACGGGCCCAGCTAAAAATAAAACAGGACGGAATTCTGGCAGGCGTTGAAATAGCTGAAAAAATATTTTATTCCAGGGAGCCGGACTCCCTTTTTCAGGCACATAAAAAAGATGGCGAATCCATAACCGCCGGTGATACCGCTTTTACCGTGGAAGCGTCGGTACATACCATTTTATCCTGTGAACGCATCGTTCTGAACTGTATGCAGCGGATGAGTGGCATTGCGACCCTCACCCATCAGTATGTAGAAAAGATCAAAGGGTTTTCATCCAAAATCCTGGATACCCGGAAATCAACTCCCGGTTTCAGGGTCCTGGAGAAAGAAGCGGTAAGGATTGGTGGCGGATTGAACCACCGGTTTGGTCTTTTCGACATGATTATGCTGAAGGATAACCATATTGATTACTGTGGGGGCATTGGGAAGGCACTGGAGCGGGCGTATATATATGTTCAGAAATATAAGCCCGTCCTCAAAATAGAGGTGGAAACCCGGTCCCTGGACGATGTGCGGGCGGTATTGGCCTCGGGCAGGGCAGATCGTATTATGCTGGATAATTTTACGCCTGAGAAGCTGGGAGAAGCCATAGACATGATTCAGAAAAAAATAGAAACGGAAGCCAGCGGCGGTATTAACCTGGAAAATATCCGGGACTATGCGGCTACAGGTGTGGATTACATCAGTATTGGTGCCCTGATCCATCAGGCACGGAGTATTGACCTGAGTTTGAAAGCCATTTAATTCGTTGGCGGTTGGCAGTTGGCGGTTGGCAGCAGTGATAAATATTTTTCACGCTACAATTTTAAACAACAAAACCGCCAATCGCCAGCTGTCAACTGCCAACCCAATATTGTGGCAAAAAAAATAACACCGGATAAAAACGGATTCGTCTTCAGCACGGATCCGGAATTTGCCTTTCAGCATGAAGAGGGTTCGGCATCGGAAACCCTTCCGCCAGCCAAACAACGTCTGCGAATTCTGTTGGATACCCGTCACAGGGCGGGGAAAACAGTTACGGCCATCACCGGATTTATCGGCAGGCCGGACGATCTGGAAATACTGGGTAAAAAAATAAAGCAATATTGCGGCACCGGGGGTTCCGTAAAAGACGGACATATTCTGATCCAGGGAGATCAGACCAACAAGGTCAGGGCCTACTTAGTAAAAGAGGGGTACAGGATTTAATTAAAAGTCGACTCCCATCGCGAACTGCCAGGTAGGATTAGGACCGAAGAAAGCATTCATCTGCCATCCCACATCCAGTCGCAGGAAATAGCCCAGTAAGGTGCTTCTGGCCCCAAATCCATAGCCGCCGGCAAAAGGACCAAGGCCCCCGGTTTTGATTGTTACCTCAACGGGAACAGGGTCATTAGGGTCATTGAAATAATGGCTTTGCGGACGCTGGATATTGCTCAGGGATCCGGCCCAGGCAGTACCAAAATCAAAAAACTGAATCAGCTGAAAATTCCGGATGAACGCGTTATTGATCGGTTTATCCATCAAAGTGGTAAATACGGGCAACCGTATTTCACTATTGATTACAATCGCGTTATTTCCATTGGCAACATTCTGGTTATATCCCCTGAGATTAACGGCGAGGGACTGATAGGCATAGTTTTGACTATAATCAGGCTGCGGATTTATATTGGCCTTGGGAAACATCCACCCGTCCTGGCCCCCGAGGTAGTATACAATCTGCTGGTTTCCCCAGCTAAAATCACCGGCAACACGAAGTGCCCAGATTAAATTGCGGTAAATCGGATAGTAGTTTCGGGCATCAAATCCGAAATTGAACATTTTTCGTCCTTCCAGGGTAGTCGGATTTGCCGGCGAAGCTTTTGGAGTGTTGATCTGATAATTGAAATCGACATAAAATTTATATCGAAGACCATTCATAATATTCATCGTTTTAATAATCGTATTGTCATAAACGTATTCGATACGATTGATTAAAAATGTCTGTTTGTTTAACCAGGGTGTGGCCAAAGCAAAAGAATCCAGCTGGGTGGCAATACCACCCGGATTATATGCACTCGCACCGTTTGGCCGGATGTTTAATTTATCTGTTCTGACGCCAAGATTATAATGGAGACTTCTTACTTTATCCAGCGGATATTTAATGACTGCCTGGAACAGGTTGGTGTATTGTTTCCCATCAAAATAATACCCGGGTATCGGGGGATATGGAACACCTCCGACATCGGTTTCCCGGTAATAAATCAATGAAAAATCGGTTCGCAGTTTCAGGTAATCGAGGCGTGCATACCACTGACCGCCCCCATCGAAAAAGGAACCTCCGGCCGGTACGAATACGGCAACTCCCGTACCTCCGGTTCCGGCTGAAACCGCGGTGGAAGAGCTGCCTCCAAATAAGGGCAACCGTAATGCGCCGGTAAACCGGATATCTTCAAATAAGTCGAATACGGCAGCTTTGAACATGGCGTTGAAGGGTTCGTTACCTCCCAGAGTGATGGGCAATGACCCGGTAAACGGCTGGTAGGCTGTTCCCAGCACATCGTTATTGAAGCCCGCGGTGAAATTCTGGGCAGAAAACTTCAGACTATAATCAAAAAGTCTGGCATCCTTCAGGATGGATTCCTCAGCAACAGGTTGTGGCTGCTGCAGTATTAATTTCTGGTTTAAAACCGTATCCAGTTTTTCCTTATCAAACTCACTTTCAAAAATATCGGTCTGGACCTTTACCGTATCCGGTGTTTTTTTTGTCTGGTATTTCAGTGCCTGTCCGCTGGAAAGCTGTGACGCAGTGATGCTTTCCTTCCGGAATTCTGTATTCCGCGGATTGATATTGCGCTTTTTAAGAGACGATTCATCCACCTTGAGTTTGTACAGAAATTTCAGGTCACCTTCCTGACGCACTTCACTTACCAGCCCGGTTTCCCCTGCAATTTTGGTTTCACTCAGTCCGCTTTGATAATTTGTTAAGGCAAATACGTAAGCAGAATCCTTAGTTATGGAAAAGGTATAAATGGAATCGGGTTCTGTCAGGTTATTGGCCCGAAGGGAAGAATCCAGTTCTTTCACGTCGGGATTGTGCAGTATTTCGTCTCCGATCTTGTACACGGTATCCACACCTGCCCGTTTTGTAGTGAAAAAACCAGCATAGCGGTTCGATATTCCGTTTTCATCCGAAATAAAAGTGAAATGGGCTGCATTGTACTGGGTTGGGAAATGGGCGTTTCCGTATTTCAGGTTAGTAAGCTGGGAGATCTGTTTAAATTCACTTCTGTTCCAGTTATCGACCAGGAAAATATTATAGCGGTTATTGGAAGGAAGCACAGTATCGTTGGAAGGGGCGATTCCGGAAGGCCGGTTGGAAGAATAGATAATCCCTGTTTTATTTGGAAAAGTTACAAAGGAAGCATCTACGTCATCATATATATCATTGGTTATCTGATCTACGGTTGAAGTCTGCAGATCAAATTTAAAAATATCGGACTGCCCGTTTTTAACGGCACTCATGATCAGGGTATTATTATCGAGCATGTATTTCATGTCCTGCACCTGATCAAACATATCCAGGTCTGTGACAACCGGTTTATATTTTCTCACCACGTCGTATACAAAAAGCCGGATCTTTCCTTCCTTATAATAAATAACAGCCAGTCTGGTCCCCTTCGGGTCCCAGGCAAGCAGCGGATAATGCGGCTGCAGCTGTTTGTCGTTCGACATTACTCCGCTTTTTACCAGCACTTTCCGGTTCACAAAATTCTCGTGGAGCACGACACTGTATTTTCCACGGTCGAATTCCACCACGGCATATGTCTGACTTTTCGGTGCCGGGTTGGGTGAAAAATTGAAAAAGTTTTTATTGTCACTCACTTCTTCCACAACGGATATCAGCCCCTTCGGAAAATTTCTTCTGCCGCGGATATCCTTCTGGTAAAGTTCTTCCTCTTCATTCATGAAATCCGCCAGTACATCTTTGAATTTCTTTTTACAAATGCGAAGGGCAGCTGCATTTGTATTACGGTATACGCGGGAGAGATATAAGAAATAGGTAACGTTTTCCTTTTTGTACCGATTGGCAAAATAGTACCAGAATGCGTGACCGGCCAGTTCCGGCTTTTCAAATGCCAGCCCGTAAAAATTCGTATAACGGCCACCAAGGATCGCAGATTTCAGCTGGTCGTCGAGTTCGGTGTTCCAGTTTTGGGCTATATAGTCTATATAACCGTCAGTGAGCCACACGGGCAGATCCAGCAGGGTTTGGTTTGCAGCCATTTCCCCCAGGTCATCTCCATATAGCACATTTTGAAGAAGTACTTTTGCGATACCCTCGCGAATCTGGATCCGGAGTTTGTTATGATCGTCAGTATAATAAACGATCATTTTATTATTCACCAGCTGGGTAGTGCCACCGCTTGACTGCCAATCAGTTTCCAGTCCGATATTAGACTGTTCCATTTCGTTATAACTGTTATACAAAACAATATTTGCTCTTCGTTGCATGCCGAATTCAACCTGTTGTTCGATGCCGGACAATTCTTTTTCAGCTATCTGGCATACATATTTAGCCAGCGGGTCTCCGTTTTGATTGAAATAAGTATTAAAATTGGGAGTCTGATAGTATTTCCACTTCATCTTCTTGAACTGAAGCCGGTTTTTGCCAAATGCAGTGGTGCCTACCTGGGCAGAGGACGGAATTAGAAAAAAAAACAGGGCAGACGTTATTAAAAAAAATTCTTTCAACTTCAACTTATGCGGAACTTGCATACCTTATTTGGAATTAAAGATAATAGCGGTTCAAGTTAAGACAATCCCTAAAACCGGTGAAATAGATTTTGCAATGAAAAAGCGTTTATGCTAACTGTAAAACGGTTCATTTTCAACCCCATCCAGGAAAATACATACGTAGTTTACGGTGCAAAAGATGCCTGCGCCATCATAGATCCCGGTTGTTATTTTCCGGAGGAAAAAGGAACGTTATCAAACTGGCTGCAGAAGGCCCGTTTGCTACCCAATATTTTGTTAAATACCCATTGCCATCTTGATCATGTGTTTGGAAATAAATGGGTATCAGAAACCTATGATCTGGATCTGCAGATGGGGGAAAAGGAATTGGGTACTTTCAAATATGCCCCGGAAGCAGGCGTCCGGTGGAGTATGCCTTTTGAAAACTATACTGGCAATATTATTTTTTTGAAAGACGGCGATCAGATCGGTATGGGGGAAGACAGGCTGGAAGTTTTATTTACACCCGGCCATTCGGCGGGTCACGTGGTTTTTTATAACCGTAAGCAGGGATTTGTTATTGGTGGAGATGTATTGTTCAGGATGGGTATCGGCAGAACAGATCTTCCTGGCGGAGATGCTGCATTGTTGTTAAACAGTATTCAGGAAAAGCTTTTCACCCTGCCTGATGATGTGATCGTATATCCCGGTCATGGGGAACCGACAACGATTGGTTTTGAAAAAGAAAACAACCCGTTTTTGAGAGATGATGGTTTTAAACCCTGATTTGGGCATGCTGTTTTTTATACCATTCTACCGCTATTTTCAGGCCTTCAGTGAAACTATACTGCGGTGAGTAATCCAGGTTTTTTTTCGCTTTTTCGATGGATGCGAGGGAATGGGGGATATCTCCTTCCCGGCCGGGACCGTGTATCACATTGATTGTATCGATGGCCGGATCATCGGGAGAAAGATATTTTTTTAAATAAGTGACCAGACTGTTCAGGGTAGTCTGTTCTCCATAGGCAATATTATATACCGAATTAATTGCGCCGGAATCCTTCACCAGGGCGGCCAGGATATTTGCCTGGACTACATTATCGATAAATGTAAAATCCCGGGAATGATTTCCGTCTCCATTGATTACCGGGGACTGATGATGCAATAACTGGCTCGCAAATTTTGGAATAACCGCAGCATATGCGCCGTCCGGATCCTGTTTAGGTCCGAATACATTGAAATAGCGGAGACCGACCAATTCCATTTTATAGGTGTTTGCAAACACCCCGGCGTATAATTCATTCACGTATTTTGTAACGGCATAGGGGGAAAGCGGATTCCCGATATTTTCTTCCCTTTTGGGAAGCGTTACACTGTCGCCATAGGTGGAAGAGGATGCCGCATAAACCACACGTTTTACGGCAGCTTCTTTGGATGCAACAAGCATATTCACGAAACCGGAGATATTGACTTCGTTGGTCGTAACCGGATCGATGATTGACCTGGGCACAGATCCGAGAGCTGCCTGGTGAAAAACATAATCCATCCCGGCGGTTGCGGCTTTACAGGATTCCAGGTCCCGGATATCCCCCCGGATGAACTCGAATGCAGGATTTGATAAAAAAGGTTGCAGGTTATGTAAATGTCCCGTGCTCAGATTGTCCAGCACCCTGATTTTCCCTGCCCCGTAGTTCACCAGGTATTCCACCAGGTTAGATCCGATGAATCCGGCTCCTCCGGTAATTAAAAAACTATAATTACCCAGGTCTTCCTTATGATATTTATGCTGATACATTTTAAAGTCTTGCATCCCTGGAATCTTCATTCAATACACCTTTCACATCATAGATAACGGACCTGTCATGAACGAGACCCCGGATTTTCAACTGGCTGAATTCCCCATGAGCCACCGCAAGAATTACTGCGTCATATTTCTTTTTGGTCTGCCCGATCGATTTAAAAGTTTCAATTCCATATTCATGCTGCACGTTGACCGGATCTGCCCAGGGATCACAAATATCCACCTTCGCCTGGTAGGATAGTAACTGATTGATGATGTCGATAACACGGGTATTTCGTACGTCGTTACAATTTTCCTTGAACGTAAAACCCAGAATAAGGATCTCCGCGTTTTTTACCGGAATTTCTTTTTTGATCATCAGCTTGATGGTTTCGCTGGCAACATAAGCACCCATTCCGTCGTTGAGCCTTCTGCCGGCAAGAATAATTTCCGGATGATAACCGGCTTCCTGGGCTTTCTGGGCGAGGTAATAGGGATCCACGCCGATGCAATGACCACCCACCAGTCCGGGTTTGAATTTCAGAAAATTCCATTTGGTTCCGGCGGCTTCCAGTACCGCCGTGGTATCAATATTCAGCAGGTTAAAAATTTTTGCCAGTTCATTGACGAATGCGATGTTGATATCGCGTTGTGCATTTTCGATTACTTTGGCGGCTTCCGCAATTTTAATAGTAGGGGCCAAATGAGTACCGGCCGTAATAATGGATTTGTACAGGTCGTCCACCTTTTTTGCTGTTTCCGGAGTGGAGCCGGAAGTAATCTTCAGAATGTTGGCGACAGTATGAATCTTATCGCCCGGATTAATTCTTTCCGGGGAATAACCGCAGAAAAAATCGGTGTTGAATGTAAGACCACTAATTTTTTCCAGAACAGGGGCACATTCTTCTTCCGTAACGCCGGGATATACCGTTGATTCATAAATAACGATATCGCCTTTTTTCAAAACCTTCCCGATGGTTTCACTTGCCTTGTACAGCGGTGTGAGGTCGGGATTATTGTGCTTGTCTGTAGGTGTGGGTACCGTAACAATATAGTATGTGCACCCGGCAATATCCACCGGTTTATCTGTACAGAATAACCCCTTAACTTCAGGTTTGCCGGCCAATACATTTTTCAATGCATCGTCTTCAATTTCCAGCGTATGGTCATGACCGTCAGCCAGCTCATTTACGCGGTTGCTGTTGATATCAAATCCTACCACCGTATATTTTTTTGCGAATTCCACAGCCAGTGGTAATCCGACATATCCAAGGCCAACCACAGCTATTTTATGATTCCTTTCCATCATGTATAAAATTCTTTATGTATTATTCGTTCGGAAAAAGGGAATTTTCCGGGACAAGAAATATAATTCCTACGTACAACTGGACAAGTTAGAATAAATATCCGAAAAGTTCAGGGTGTATATGACGTATATCAATATGCGTTCTTGTCGCCCCTGAACGTCGTAAAGATGGTCAGCCAGATTATTTTTGCATCCAGCCAGATACTCCAGTTTTCCATATACCAGATATCATGATTTATGCGGTTTCGCAGCTGACTATCATCCTTAATTTCACCCCGGAATCCATTTACCTGCGCCCAGCCGGTAATACCCGGCTTCAAAAAGTGCCTGATCATATATTCACCCATAATTTTGGAATATTTATTGGTATGCATCAGCATATGCGGTCTGGGGACCTACTACCGACATATCGTTCAATAATACATTAATAAACTGGGGGAATTCATCCAGATTGGTTTTTCGAAGGAAATGTCCCAGAGAAGTGACGCGGCTGTCATTCTGGGTAACCTGACGGGAATTTTCTTCTCCATTTACCGTTAAGGTCCGAAACTTAATACAGGTAAATTTCTTGATTGTTTTTTCCCGACCTTACCTGTCTGAAGAAAACCGGACCGCGTGAATTCAGTTTGATCAGTATCGCAAGAACAGGGATAAGCCATGTCAGGACAAAAACGATGATCAACAGACTGAATAAAATATCAAACAAACGTTTTTTGATCCGGTTTGCCATATCTTCTAATGGCTCTATGCGAAGTGAAAGTATGGGGAAACTGCCCATATACTCCACATGTGTCTCCCGGTTTACATAAAGTTTGAAATCCGGGATAAATTTGAAACGGATCATGGATTTTTCGGCCTGTCTGGCCATTTCGTAAATGGTTTCGTTTTTTTCCGGCGAGATGGTTGAATAAATTTCGTGGATATTATGGCTGATAGCATAGTCAATACACTCGTCAATATTGCCGATTATCGGAAGCCTGGAAAGTTCATGGATCTGTGAAGGGTCTTCAAAATATCCGTCAACCTGAAAGTCTTTCCGGGTCACACTAAATTGTTCGACGAATTTTTCGGCAATTTCACTGTATCCTACGATGATCGTCCTCCGGGTATGGGTGTGGAATCTCTGAAAAAAAGTTGCTGTTCCGATGATGATTAAACGGGTGATCAGCAAAAAAGAAAAAAAGCTGACGAAACTAACCAGCATAAAAAGGCGGGAATACGGATAGTGGTAAACGAAAGCAAATATCATGATGCAAATAGCATACAGAACAAATGCCTTTAACGTTCGCTTTGCAAACCTGTAAATATTCGGGTGGGCGTCCTCGATATATAGACCCACGCCGTAGGCCGATATCAGCCATACCACGTTGCCTACGAGAAACAGGAGTCCGTATGCCCTATCCCCGCTGGCTGGTATCCTGCTGAAATTAAACATGAGAATAATGCGGATCAGGTTTAATGCAACCAGATCAACGCACACAAAAAAGAACCGGAAGAGGTTCGTGTATTGACTATTCATATGTCCGTAAAATTTAAATGGTTTTTTCCCTGGCTGGAAAATGATGAGCACAGTAATCCGGAGCCTGTCCGGAGTGCTTATCTTACTTTATGATTTGAATACAGATCGATCAGTTTATTTACAATCCGGTCAGATGTTTGTCCGTCCCATAACCGGGGTATTCCGGATTGTTTCCATATTCCGTCCTTAAGCTTCTTGAGAAACGGTTTCAGATCAGAAGGGTTTATACCGACCAGTTCATTGGAACCAATGGTTATCGTTTCAGGTCTTTCTGTTGTACTACGAAGGGTGAGACATGGAATTTTCAATACGGTCGTTTCTTCTGTAATTCCTCCGGAGTCGGTAATAACGGCTTTACAGTTTTTTACCATGTAAATGAATTCAAGGTATCCCAGGGGATCTATCTGAATCAGCTTCGGATCTGTAAAATGGGCCGAATCCAGTATTTTTTTTGTTCTGGGGTGAACCGGGAAAACCACAGGCAGTCCATCCGTATTTTTTAAGATAACTTCCAGAATATTTTTCAGGTTGGTGAAGTCATCCACATTTGAAGGCCGGTGTAAAGTGAGTATAAAATAAGACCCGGGTTTCAAATCTTTTTTCTCCCAAAAATCCGGCTGTTTTAGCCTGTTCAGGTTATAATACAATGTGTCAATC
Organism: uncultured Bacteroidota bacterium; assembly: GCA_963730655.1. Taxonomy (GTDB): domain Bacteria; phylum Bacteroidota; class Bacteroidia; order Chitinophagales; family Chitinophagaceae; genus Puia. The sequence continues at coordinate 58,845 of CAVSSI010000003.1, read as the reverse complement.
ATTGTATTGCCTACAAAATGTATCTGGTTATTTGCTATTCCGTTTTGTGATAATTGCAACCCGGCTGATTCAGTCGTGGTAAAAAAATGGTCACAGATAGAATCGGTAACAATCCTGTTTATTTCTTCCGGCATCGTCATATCGCCTGATCTGATACCGGCTTCCACATGCACAGCATCAATGCATAATTTTTTTGCCACGATGGTGCAGGCCATGGTTGAAGTAACATCCCCGACCACCAGGACCACAGAAGGTTTATTGGCGATTAGTTCCTTTTCAAACTTTATCATGATTGAAGCAGTTTGCTCCGCCTGTGACCCGGAACCACATTCCAGGTTTACATCCGGATTGGGAATATCCAACTGGTCAAAAAAATCTCCACTCATCTTTCTTATCATAATGTTGTCCGGTATGTACCAGCCTGTAAGTGATATCAATCCCTCTTGCATGAGCGGACTTTATAGCTCTGATAATGGGTGCTATTTTGATGAAATTCGGGCGGGCGCCTGCTACAATGGTTATCTTCATTAATATAGTTACTTTAATTTTTAGGGGAAAGCAGTCATTTAATTGGACCGGAGACTGCTTTTAAAAAAAATATTTTTGAATTTTTCTTTTAATACAAGGTAAATAAATGCAGAATTTCCAAACAGGTATCGCTTCCACATCCTTCCCGGCTCCTGCATCATCCGGTAGAACCATTCCAGACCAAGTTTTTGCATCCAGACTGGCGATCTCTTAACAAAACCGGCTACAACATCGAAACTACCGCCTACACCCATAATAAAGGGGGTATTGATGGTTTCTTTATATGTATTCAGAAAAATTTCCTTTTTTGGAGAATTCATGGCCACAAAAAGGATATCCGCACTGGCTTTGCCGATATCTTCCGCAATTCCTTTTTCTTCGTCCCTGGAAAAATACCCATTCCGGTAACCTGCGATGATTTGACTGCCATACGTTTTGGAATAAATTTCCACTACTTTGTTCACAATCTCTTCTTTAGCGCCGAGAAAATAAATCCGGTAATTTTTTTTTGACGACATCGATACCAGTTCCTGCATTAAATCGATTCCTGCAACCCTTTCCGGAAGCGGATTATTCAGGAATCTGGCTGCCCAGACTATGGACTGGCCATCTGCGTTGATGATATCGCAGTTGACGATGGAATTTTTAAGAGATTCATCTTTTTGTGCGTTAACGACCTTCGCTGCGTTTATCACAACATGATGGATTGATCTTTTTTCGGCGATTGCATTGTCTATTATGCTGACCGTTTCCTGCATGGTAAGTTTATCCACAGGGATATTACAGATACTTATTCTGGTTGCTGTCATTTGATTTTTTATAAGTGGCTAAAGCGTAAAACATCCAGGCCTGCGACCACCGCATAAATGGTATTTTTGAAACAGAATGTTTTTTGAGCTGAAAATAAAAATAACCTGTTTTGGATTGCATATTTTCTATCGTCCAGGTTAATACTTTCTCGGCCAGTTCTTTATGGTTGCCCAGCTGGTTTAATTTCGCAAGCGTAATAATGAACTGGGCCGGAGCGTGAATATCTACCGGATAAATGGCATTATTGTAATATTTTGAAATTCCTTCCGGTGTAAAAAAATGGTCAATATAGTAGGTAAATCCTTTATTTAACGAATCTGTACAGGAATAGTCCTGGGAATATTTCATGTAGTCTGAAATACATTCCAGGTTAAACCCGGTATGGAAATTATCTATCCATTGATGGAATGGCAGTGTTCCGTAACTCCAGGAACCATCTTCTTTCTGATGATTTATACAATAAGCTATTGATTTTTGTGCCGGAATGATTAGTTCAGCTTCGTGCGTAAAACCATATACCCTTGCCAGCAAACGACTTCCCAACAGGGACGCGTTAAAAACCACACTGCTGTCCAGGGGGGAATAAGAGAAAGCGAAATTTCCGTGGTTATCATTAGTTCGATTCAGGTCTTTCAAAATAAAATCGCAGGTGCTTCGGGCAGTTTTAAGCAAATTCTCGTCCCGGGTAATTTCGAAGGCATCAAGCAAGGCGCTGGCGACATAATACAGAGGCAACTACAGTTGGAGTATTTTTGGGCTGAAAAAAGGCCCTTGCCTGCCAGTCAAAATTATATCCCCAACAGGCACCACTCCAATTCCGGTTTTGCAGTTCCAGTATTTTATCAGACAGGAAATGAATCTTTTCAAGGTATTTCTGCATGCCGGTCTGACTATAAAGAATAGAATATCCGGAAAGAAACAAACCAAGCGCTTTTGGATTATAGTCTTTTTTAACGCCTGTAAAATTTCGAAGATTAACGGGCGACCTTTTAAATGCCTGTATCCATATCAACCGGAATAATCTCTTGTTTTTAAAAACCGGAAGAGCCTGGAATAATCTGCTGTTCAGGCCGTCATAGGGATCCCAGCCTTTGAATCCTTCCAGGTTGCAATAGTTTTCCAGTTTGTCAAAGGACTCTGTAATTAAATCAGGCATTGAGGGATATTTCTTGCGGCAGACCTGTTTTTAAACTGTCGACTATTTTAAATGTAGTAAGTGTTGTTAAACATATTGATCGGAAACTGATAGGTGATTCCTTTCCATCCTGTATGGCAGTTAAAAAAGAACGAACTTCTTCCCGGTGACCTTTTCCGGAAGATTTTAATGTCTTTGATTTATTTCCTGCGTACAGGATGCCATCCTGGAAGTCATTGATGACGGCAACCTTACCGCCACCAAAAACTTCAATATGTTCTTTCGGCAGTGACTTGTCGCCGTTTGCAAGGTAAAGGAGATTACAAACCGAGCCGTTGCTGAATTTAACCACTATGGCGACATTGTCATCTGGTTTTACTTTTGTATTCGTGGTATGAATACAATCTGCATACACCCTGACGGGTTCTGCGTCCGTTAAATATTGCATCAGATCGATAAAGTGGCAGATTTCTCCGATAATCCTGCCTGCGCCTATTTCCGCTACCTGGGTCCAGTGTTCCTTTGGTATATAACCGGCGTTGACCCTGATATTAACAACAACGGGATCCGGGTATATTTTTGAACTCTTTTTTTATCGCTGTGCAAATTGGCGCAAACCTTCTGTTAAATCCAACCATTATGGGGAAATCATGGGTTGCTTTTGTTTCGATAATCCGGTATAGTTCGGATTCGGTGACCGCAAGCGGTTTTTCAACAAAAATATTTTTATTTTCCCGAAGGGATTTTACTACCAGATCCGAATGAGACGAATGCGGGGTAGCAATAAATACGGTATTTATTTTTTTGTTTAATAAGACGTCATTTATATCTGTTGAACAAACATTGAAAGCAAATTTATCTGCAACACTTTTTGAGGTTATACCTCTGGTAGTGACGACCGTATCCAGGGATGCCGGATAATCCTTCACATTGGGTATAAGGTAACTTTGGGCAAAACTACCCGCCCCGATAAAGCCGACATTCAGGTTTTTTACCGGTTTATGGCTGAGGACGACCTGTGAAGAAAATTTGTCCTGACGTTGCGGATACCTTAATAATATACCAATATGGGGTTGGGGATTTTTCCCCAATACAATTTCATATGCTTCTTCCGATTGTTCGATATCAAAACTGTGCGATATCAGGGGCTTTAACGTTTACGAGCCCCCTGCTTAACATGTCCAGAAATGCTTCCATATTTCTTTGCTCGGTCCAGCGGACATACGCATAAGGGTAGTCGTTCCCATATTCTTCATAATTCACATCGTACCTGCCCGGACCATATGAGCATGAAATTTTTAACTCCAATTCTTTCTTAAAGAAAAAGGGTTCCCGGGGTATATCCATTTTTGCTGTACCGACAACAACAATCTTACCCTTTTTACGCGTGATTTCGGTAGCAAGTACAATGGGATCGTTTGTTTGGGCAGCAGCTGTAATGATTACACTGTCAAATCCGTACCCGTTTGTAAACTTTTCGCAAACATTTATTAAACCTGAATCATTACGATTTATGGCCTGTATTTCACCAGCCTTCGCCAGTGTGATCAGATCTTCAGACAGATCAATTCCAAAAACCAGGCAGCCATTTGCTTTCAGCAGTTGTGCGGTTATCTGACCCAAAAGACCCAATCCGATCACACAAACCTTTTCCCCAAGTCTGGGTTCAGCCTGTCTTACACCCTGAAGGGCTATAGCTCCAAGTGTTGTAAAAGCGGCTTCTTCAAAGGACACATTTTCCGGTATTTTGGCAACCAGATTTTGGGGGATAGCAACTATCTCGGCATGTGATGCATAATCCTGACCTGCACATGCAACCCGGTCGCCAGGTTGAAAACTTCCGTTTTTATCCAGGGAACTAAGAACCACACCGGCGCTGCTGTATCCAAGTGCCTTAAGTGTATCCAGTTTTGTTTTAACCTTATTAAAGGTGGCTGAAAACCCTTCTTTTTTTATATTCTGAATCACCTGGGCGACCAGGTCGGGACGTTGTTTGGCTTTTCCGTATAAATTGGCCTGTCCCACTTTTACCGTGCTTTTTTCGGTGCCTGAGCTGATCAGTGAGAATCTGTTTTCCACCAATACCATTCCATCATATATAGCGGGTAATGGCACTTCGAGAACATCTAATTCCCCGGTCTTGAAATTCTGTATTAGCTGCTTCAAGAATATTATTATTTTAGTTTAAGGATAAGTTTTTGTCCAGGTATTCCCTGCACCATAGTTCCAGGGTTAGAAGCTGATAAATCTGGTACGCATTGTCTTCAATACCCTTCCTGTCGTTGTCAATCATTTTTTTTACGATTGCATAATTCAGGAAGCCCCGTTTATTTATATTTTCTTCAGAAAGCAATTCATTAACCATATCCTTCAGGTCGTTGGAGATCCAGGATCTGATCGGAGCTCCGAAAGACGCTTTGGGTCTGTATATGATTTCATCCGGCAGAAATTTTCCGGCAGCTTTTTTTAAAATATATTTCGAGGTATTATTTTTTATCTTCAGTACACCCGGGGTATGCATGGCTTCTGTTACCACGATCTTATCAATGAAAGGCACCCTGACCTCAACCGAAGCGGCCATCGATGCACGATCAGTATAGGTTAAATTGAGACCAAGCATAAACATATTCAGATCCGTATAGCAGATCCTGTTTACAATATCGTTTTTATATTTCGAATTAAATATTTCCCTGTGTTCTTCGTTTAACAGGGGAACAGCAAAACGATATTCTGGTCTCAGTAATTCAGTTAATTGACTGGTATCATAATACGAGTAACTTCTCATATAAGCCTGGTCGATGGGTGCTGACACAATGGTGAGAAAGCGCTTGGCCCATCTGCCAACCCTGAATCCTTTGTTATTGATCTTAACAGGAAGGAGCTTTACCGATTGCACAATGAGACTTTTAATAAATCCGGGAAGTTTGGAAAATTTTAAAGCCATCAGGGTTGCTTTTTGCCTTCTGTAACCAAAAAAGATTTCATCCGCTCCCATCCCGGATAATAATATTTTCACCCCCTTTTCCCTTGCTGCCTTGCATATTAACCAGGTGTTTATCGCAGCCGGATCTCCGATGGGTTCGTCCAATATGGCGGCTATTTCAGGTAATGCGGTCAGGATATCAGATTTTATCCTGATAACATGATGGTCAAATTGGTAGGCTTCAGCAACAACGGCAGCAAATTTTTCATCATCAGGCATACTTTCAGCCTGTTTATCCTTTTCTAAAGTCCCAATCGTATAGGTAGATAAACTGTCCATATATCTCCTGGCAATTACAGAGATCAGGGAAGAATCCAGTCCCCCGCTTAAGAAGCTGCTGACAGGTACGTCGGCAACGATATGGCGTTTAATTGACTGTTCCATAACTGCTTCAATATTTTTTTCTACCGCCTTCTCATCTTGCGATGATGTTCCGTTATTGTTTTCATCCAGTTCCCAGTATCTGGAGAGTGACAGGCCTGCGGATACGGAATACGTCAGAAAATGTGCGGGAGGCAGTTTGGAACAATTATTAAACATGGTTTCATTTCCCGATACCCATAAATAATTTAAACAGCTTACCAGTGATTTTGGATTGATAGATTTATCGAACCCCGGCAGCATGGCTAATGTTTTCAATTCGGAACTGAAAGCGAATGCTCCATTTATCCGGGTGTAAAAAAGAGGTTTTATACCAAAATGATCCCTGGCGATGAATAAGACTTCACTCGACTTGTTGTAAATGGCAAATGCAAACATTCCCAGAAAATAATCCAGGCATTTTTCCCCATAGTTGAGATACATTTCGAGTACAACTTCGGTATCAGAAGAGGTCCTGAAACAAACCTGCTTTTCAGATTTTAATTTTTCCTGCAGTTCCTTATAATTATAGATTTCCCCGTTAAAAATTATTACGAGATCATGTTTCTGAAACGGCTGGTTGGCAGATTCACTTAAATCAATAATCGAAAGTCTTTGATGGGCAAGCGCAATATGATCATTATGCCAGACAGACTGATTATCCGGCCCCCTGTGTTGCTGAATAATATTTGCCCGCATTGCCAGGGCGACGTCATTACTAAAACCCGAAAATCCTGCAATTCCACACATTTGTATTTTCTGATTTTTATTGAGCTAAAATTAATGAAGTGATCTGGTCTTATGTGAAACTAAGAAACACCCAAGATTTCATTAAAGGTCTTATACATGTTGGTTTCAAAATGTTTTAAGGTGTAGTTTTCCTTAAAAGCCTGGTAACCGCTGTTGCCCATTGATTTTCTTAATGGAGGATTAACCAGCAAACCGGCAATTTTGTCAGCAAGCATTGCGGCATTTTTCTTTTCAACCAGTATCCCGTTTACGTTATTCGTTATCATATCCGGAATTCCGCCCTCGAATGTGGAGATCACCGGCAATCTGAACTGCATGGCTTCAAGGAGAACCAAAGGGAAGGCTTCATTATTGTAATATGTTGGGAATACAAACATATCAGCGCTCCTGAATTCATTAATTTTATTTTCATCATATAACGGCCCCGTAATGATGACTGAAGAAGACAGGTTGTTTTTTAGAATCAATGCATTCAGCATTTCTATATTTATATCAGCCGGGGCGCCAACCAGCCGGGCTTTAAAAGTATAATCCTGCTTTTTAAGTATGCCAAGCGCTTCGACAAGGATTAATATACCCTTGCTTTCAATATAATTGGACAGGTACAGGATTACCGGTACAGGATTAGCTTCCGTGACTTTATCCGGTACGTGATTACTGAATTCCGGTATTCCGTTAGGAACAATAAAAGGTACAGATCCTGCCACTATTTCAATATCTGGTTTCAGGCTCGTGGAAAGACAGATACTGAATGAGGTCTTTAAGATCCGGCCATACAGGAATTTTTTTATGAAATTTCCCTGGGCATCTGGTTTCAAACCTTTCGAATGAAAGTGAAGAGCTATCCTGGGCCTGAATAATTTTATAATAAGAATGTAGAATGCATCGCGGTAAAAGGAAAAGCCTTTTGTTGAGAAGGTATAATATACGAGATCGGGTTTGAAACCGGTCATTTTTTTTATAATTGAAAATGTGTATCCCAGTGCTTTGAAAATTTTTGCTATGGAAAACTTTTCCAACTTTTTAATTGACTTATTGAACTGGAGGTTGATGACTTCAAGATTAAAATTTTGGTTTATGAGATCGCTGCTTACCAGATAACCATTTATCATGCTTGCGCCGTGAACAGGGGGCGCCAGTTGTAAAATGCAAAGTATCTTTTTTTTATTTATCATTGAGGCAGGAAACAATGCCGGTTTTAAAATTTTCTACCATCTTCTCAATAGTATATTCTTCAGCGGAACGAATGCAACCATCTACCAGTTCCAGGTATTTATTTGTTTGCAGGGTATCGGTCACCGTTTCGGAATATTCTTCCAGGGTATTTCTGGTAATCATCCCATTGATTCCATTTTCGAGGTATTCAATTTCCGGACTGTGTTGATTATGAAAAGTGGTTATAATGGGTGTCTCGAGTGCAAATGAATCTAAAATTCCAAGACCGACAATACCAGGCATTAACTGAACGGAAGCAAGTTTAAAATATTTAACTCTTTCTCTGCCGGTGATGGCTCCCAGACAGTGGATCCAGTTGTTGGAAGCTGATGCTTTTTCTGCCAAATCCGAATCCGGACCTGATCCGATAAATATCATATGGAATTCTGGTATTTTCGCTTTTACCCGGTAACAGGTTTCAAGAATAAAATTCAATCTTTTTTCTGTATACATCCTGCCGCAGAAAATGGCGGTATGCAGGCCGGTAATTCCAAGCTGCTCTTTTAATGAAATGATTTCAGATTCAGCCACTTCCGCCAATTGCATTCTTAGGGTATGGGTATCGATGGAATTTTGTACAACTGTTATCCTGGATGGTGGATAGTGGTTTTGGACTAAAAAATCTTTAACGCTGTTGGTATATGCCCACCACCAGTCACATTTGTTCAGAAATAATTTGTTTAGTCTGTTTGCAGGACTTTGCGGATCTGCCTGAAGATTCCGTCCATGACCCCAGAACCCGAGCCTGTTTTTCCAGAATTTCCTGGCTACAATGATATAATAATTCAGGATGAGTTTGTTTGCCTTTTCGACTATAATCAGGTCCTTGTCGCCCAAGTATCTGGTTAAAGGCTGCCAATTCAATTTAAATTTTCCTATACCCAGGGATTTATTTGGTATTCGCCTGGCCCATGGAAGAGCGGGATCATCTTTGATGTGGTTGGAATTGTTGCCGGCACCGTAAATCAGTTCCAGGGCAATGTTCAATTTTTCTAATTCAACCTTCAACAGGGAAAAAAAAGCAAGCCGGTACTCCGGAATGATTTGCTGAATGATCAGGACTTTTTTTTGCATTATTCTGGTTCCCTTTGTAGTCGAGGAATCCCGGAAATTACCGGTTCAGGATTTTAATTTCTCCCTGATTTTAAGGAGCGCCTTTTTGAAAACTGATTTATTTCTCCAGGAACCTACACAATGATGAATCCCATAGGTTTTCCCATCGGCCTGTAATTTTTTGTTTTCCCTGTCTCTGCCCGAATTTACCGGGTGAAACATTTCCCTCGGAGGAAGAAAATAATCTGAAAGACTGTCTTTTTTTTCCAGGAATATCCTTGTCAGAAAGGCCGGACCTGTTATGGCTTCCTCAAGCTTGGTATTTCCGGAAACGTAGGGTTTATTTTTTAATGTTTTAAAATATGCCTCATAGTCCCTTGGCACCATAAGGTCTTCAATGGCGTATTTCCAGAACGCATATCCGGGACTTGATCCGAATATACAATTGCCATAACCGTCAAATGAATCTCCAAAATCAATACTCCTGTTAAGCGGAAGCACCAGATCAAAGTCGAGCAGGTCGAATGGTTTCAGCATTTCATAGTCCAGGTCGAGGTACACACCCCCGATATGGTGCATGATAAGATACCGGATGGCGTCGGCCCGCATAATATTTTTTGGCAGTTCCGTATATATTTTCAAAAACCCCGGGTAAAAATTTCTAACGAGTTCCAGATTGTCTTCATCAGTCCAGAGCCTGTATTCCCATCCGGGATGCAGTTCCATTACTTTCTGCTGGTAAGAAATATATTCTTCCGGTACAATATTGTTCTTCCAGGTCTGATGAATTATTTTGGGTATCATTCAGGAATTTTGACTGACTCTTTTTAACATACTGTCATGAATCTGTTCAAGTGTGGACTGGAGATCATACGTCCAGTTCCATTCAGGATAATGGTTTTTGAATTTTGAAACATCACTGATGTACCAGATATGGTCCCCGATACGGTTTTCGTCACTATAACTAAAGTTCATTTTATTTCCCGAAATCTCTTCGCAGAGTTTTATCGCTTCCAGCATGGAGCAATTGGAATAACGTCCCCCGCCTGCATTGTATACCTCGCCGGAGCGGGGATTCTTGTAAAAATTCCAGAACATATTTACCAGATCGTAACTATGGATATTATCCCTTACCTGTTTTCCTTTGTATCCGAAAATAGTATAATGCATCCCGTTATCGAACATTTCATCAGGTAGGACAAAAATCCGTGCAATTGTGTTCCGGAATGATTTGGTCCTGTAAGACAACCACCTCTGAAAACAGCCGTATTCATCCCAAAATACCTGCCATATTCCTGTACCAATATGTCCGCGGCTACTTTTGATGCGCCGAATAAGGAATGTTTGGTATGGTCGATACTTAGGTGCTCATCAATACCCTCCTTATAATATGCGTGCGTTTCAGCAACCTCCCACCTTGTTTCTTTTTCGACCATGGGTAAGTGGTTGGGATTGTCTCCATAAACTTTGTTCGTAGAGGTGAAAATAAAAACGGCTTTCGGGCAATGTTCCCTGCACATTTCCAGCATATTCAGGGTGCCGTTTGCATTGATCGTAAAATCTGTAAAAGGTTCCCTGGCAGCCCAGTCATGACTCGGTTGGGCAGCTGCGTGTATAATAAGCCTGATATCGGTTTTATATTTTTCAAAAACCGTCTTCAGTTCGTCTACCTTCCGAATATCGGCCGAATGATGCTGGTAATTTGCAAAACTTTCTTCCAACCTGTTTTTGTTCCAGGAAGTATTGCCGTCTGAACCAAAAAAGTACTGGCGGAGGTTATTGTCTATGCCTATGATCATATCGAATTTGCCGGCAAAGAAATGCCACAGCTTCGCTTCCAATAAGACCGGCTGACCCGGTAATAATCGCTACGTTCATAATGTATCGGGGTTTTTGATTTGAGGTATCCGTATAATATCCATAACCCTGTCCGTATTTAACGGACAGGGTGGATATTTATTTAAGCCATGCTAATGCGGGACTGCCATTTTTATGCTAACATAAGAAAAGACTTACATCTTTATCACTTTCAGAATACGATTGTCGCGTTCATTGAAGAAAACGATCAGTGTATACATGCCCCTTGGCAGGTTGGTCATGTTTATGATATTTTTGATATTGGTCACTGGTGAAATAAATTCATTCTTATAGACCACCTGGCCCTGCATATTGGTCATCATCACCTGTAGCTTGGTATTGGGCTCTTTCGTATTAATTTCCAGCGTACCCGAACTCTCAACCGGGTTTGGATAAACTTTTATATAGTTGCCCAGTGGGTCACTACTATATTTTGATGTTACCACAACAGCCATAGTGTCTTTGGCAGATGCACCCTTATTGTCAACCACCGTGAGTTCAAATTCATAGGTGCCTCCAATCAGGTTGTTTGCGAGGGTAACCGGAGCATTCGGAGATAAAATCAAACTGGTCTGCGGACCTGATATCTGTTTCCAGGTATAACTGTCAATTGTTCCGTCTACATCCGTTCCGCTTCCGCTAAGGATTATAGAATTGTTGGGTAAGCCAACCGTTTGATCTGCTCCTGCATTGGCGATGGGCAGGATATTGGGTTCATCAATCTCAGAGGGAGGCGTTGGAAGAACAACAGGTGGATTTACGGTTACCTGAATGGTATCCTCTGTTGAAGCCCCTTTGTCATCCGTTACTTTCAATTCAAATTTGTATACACCCTGCACCAGTCCGGTTATTGACGTATTCAGGGAAGTCCCGTTGGCAATCGTGAATTCTACCGGACCAGCAATTTTAGTCCAGGCATAAGAAGCCAGGGTTCCGTCGGAATCGCTAGCGGTTCCGGAAAGATTTACATTATTAACCGGTAAGGTTATGGTCTGATCAGCACCTGCATTGGAAACCGGCGGAACATTTGGCACCGGTACAACAACAGGAGGTGGTGCCACAACAGGAGGTGGTGCCACAACAGGAGGTGGTGCCACAGGAGCCGGATTTACGGTTACCTGAACGGTATCCTTTGTCGAAGCCCCTTTATCATCCGTTACTTTCAATTCAAATTTGTATACACCCTGCACCAGTCCGGTTACTGACGTATTCAGGGAGAGTCCCGTTGGCGATCGTGAATTCTGACGGACCAGCAATTTTAGTCCAGGTATAAGAAGCCAGGGTTCCATCGGAATCGCTAGCGGTTCCGGAAAGATTTACATTATTAACCGGTAAGGTTATGGTCTGATCAGCACCTGCATTGGAAACCGGCGGAACATTTGGCACGGGTACAACAACAGGTGGTGGTGCTACAACAGGTGGTGGTGCCACAGGAGCCGGATTTACGGTTACCTGAACGGTATCCTTAGTCGAAGCCCCTTTATCATCCGTTACTTTCAATTCAAATTTGTATACACCCTGCACCAGTCCGGTTACTGACGTATTCAGGGAAGTCCCGTTGGCGATCGTGAATTCTGACGGACCAGCAATTTTATTCCAGGCATAAGAGGCCAGGGTTCCATCGGAATCGCTAGCGGTTCCGGAAAGATTTACATTATTAACCGGTAAGGTTATGGTCTGATCAGCACCTGCATTGGAAACCGGCGGAACATTTGGCACTGGTACTACAACAGGTGGTGCTACAACAGGTGGTGCTACAACAGGAGGTGGTGCCGCAACAGGTGGTGGTGTTACAACAGGTGGTGGTGCCACAGGAGCCGGATTGACGGTTACCTGAACGGTATCCTTTGTTGAAGCCCCTTTATCATCCGTTACTTTCAATTCAAATTTGTATACACCCTGCACCAGTCCGGTCACTGCAGTATTCAGGGCAGAACCGGTCGCGATGGTGAATCCTGAAGGACCAGCAATTTTATTCCAGGCATAAGTGGCCAGGGTTCCATCGGAATCGCTGGCAGTTCCGGAAAGATTTACATTATTAACCGGTAAGGTTATGGTCTGATCAGCACCTGCATTGGAAACCGGCGGAACATTTGGCACTGGAACTACAACAGGTGGTGCTACAACAGGTGGTGGTGCCACAGGAGCCGGATTTACGGTTACCTGAACGGTATCCTTTGTCGAAGCCCCTTTATCATCCGTTACTTTCAATTCAAATTTGTATACACCCTGCACGAGTCCGGTCACTGCAGTATTCAGGGCAGAACCGGTCGCGATGGTGAATCCTGAAGGACCAGCAATTTTATTCCAGGCATAAGAAGCCAGGGTTCCATCGGAATCGCTAGCGGTTCCGGAAAGATTTACATTATTAACCGGTAAGGTTATGGTCTGATCAGCACCTGCATTGGAAACCGGCGGAACATTTGGCACCGGTACAACAACAGGTGGTGGTGCCACAGGAGCCGGATTAACGGTTACCTGAACGGTATCCTTAGTTGAAGCCCCTTTATCATCCGTTACTTTCAATTCAAATTTGTATACACCCTGCACCAGTCCGGTCACTGCAGTATTCAGGGCAGAACCGGTCGCGATGGTGAATCCTGAAGGACCAGCAATTTTATTCCAGGTATAAGAAGCCAGGGTTCCGTCGGAATCGCTGGCGGTTCCGGAAAGATTTACATTATTAACCGGTAAGGTTATGGTCTGATCAGCACCTGCATTGGAAACCGGTGGAACATTTGGTACCGGTACAACAACAGGTGGTGGTGCTACAACAGGTGGTGGTGCCACAGGAGCCGGATTTACGGTTACCTGAACGGTATCCTTTGTCGAAGCCCCTTTATCATCCGTTACTTTCAATTCAAATTTGTATACACCCTGCACGAGTCCAGTTACTGCAGTATTCAGAGCAGAACCGGTCGCGATGGTGAATCCTGAAGGACCAGCAATTTTATTCCAGGCATAAGAAGCCAGGGTTCCATCGGAATCGCTAGCGGTTCCGGAAAGATTTACATTATTAACCGGTAAGGTTATAGTCTGATCAGCACCTGCATTGGAAACAGGAGGGATATTAGCTACAATCACAGCAGGATTAACCGTCACCTGAATGGTATCCTTTGTCGAAGCCCCTTTATCATCCGTTACTTTCAATTCAAATTTGTATACACCTTGTACCAGACCAGTTACTGCGGTATTCAGGGCAGAGCCGGTTGCGATGGTGAATCCTGAAGGACCAGCAATTTTATTCCAGGAATAAGTGGCCAGGGTTCCGTCGGAATCGCTAGCGGTTCCGGAAAGATTTACATTATTAACCGGTAAGGTTATGGTCTGATCAGCACCTGCATTGGAAACCGGTGGAACATTCTGAACCGGTACTACAACAGGTGGTGGTGCCACAGGAGCCGGATTAACCGTCACCTGAATGGTATCCTTTGTCGAAGCCCCTTTATCATCCGTTACTTTCAATTCAAATTTGTATACACCTTGTACCAGACCAGTTACTGCGGTATTCAGGGCAGAGCCGGTTGCGATGGTGAATCCTGAAGGACCAGCAATTTTATTCCAGGAATAAGTGGCCAGGGTTCCATCGGAATCGCTAGCAGTTCCGGAAAGATTTACATTATTAACCGGTAAGGTTATGGTCTGATCAGCACCTGCATTGGAAACAGGAGGGATATTAGCTACAATCACAGCAGGATTAACCGTCACCTGAATGGTATCCTTAGTTGAAGCCCCTTTATTGTCAGTCACTTTCAATTCAAATTTGTACACACCCTTTTTCAATCCCTTAACTAAAGTAATAAGGGAAGATCCGTTGGATATTGTATATCCTGAAGGACCCGCAATTTTATTCCAGGCATAAGAAGCCAGGGTCCCGTCGGCATCGGTCGCAGTTCCGGAAAGTTTGACGGAATCCACTGGTAAAACGATGGTTAGATCAGCCCCTGCATTGACCACTGGAGGAACATTTGGCGGAGCAGCGGCAGGATTAACCGTAATCTGTACGGTATCAGCACTTGTTGCATCAGCGTTATCCGTTACCCTCAATTCAAATTTGTAGACACCCTGTTGCAATCCGGTAACTGCCGTATTAAGAGAAGATCCCGTTGCGATGGTATATCCTGACGGGCCGGAAATTTTTGTCCATACAGTCTTGGCAACGGTTCCGTCTGAATCCGTGGCGCTTCCCGAAAGACGCACAGAATCCAGGGGTAAAACAATGGTCTGATCAGGCCCTGCGTTGGCTTTCGGCAGCATATTGGTTATTTTGCCGTTTCTTATGAGGACAGCCGAGGAATAGGGGGCCAGCTTGATGGCGCCATTGAAAACCGCACCGGTCATATCTATATAAGTATACGGCAGGGAAACCGTAACCGGAAGCTGGGTTGGATTGTATACAAACTTTAGATCATTCTTGTCTGTAATTTTTTTCGGCGAGCCATGGGAGTTCGCATCATAACCCGAAAAGTTCTTCCACCCCGCGAGTGAATAGTAAACATTGCGGCTATGTTCACCAATGGGCTGGGCTATAAATACGAGGTTATCATCCAATGGTCTCGCATAATAGTTATAATCGATTGTACCAAACGAAGAAATATCGTTATGCAGGGTAACCGCATGAAAGCAATTCTGAGTGGAGTCCCTGGCTACCAGAATATTATTGGTTATCGTGATTTTTCTGATAAAAGTGTTCTGATCATCATTTTTTTCAAGAATACTTTTTGCCCGGCAATTATACACCGTATTATTTTTTACAACAATGTCATGGGCGTCGTGTAAAAAAATTCCGGCAAAACCGATATTGCTAACAGAATTATTCAGAATCTGTATGCCGCTGGAATTGTTATCAAGGTAAATCCCCATGGCACTTGAGCCCGTCGGATTATTGGTTCCATCTCCGTTACCGATGCCATTTATAAGCACGTTATTAGATATGATATTTCCGGATTCGTTGCCCTGGGTGTAAATACCGCCTCCATCATCTTTGATCAGACAAAAATAATTGAGGTAGTTTTTGTCAATTAGTAATGCATTGCCGGAAAATGCTATTCCTATAAATCCTGAACTGTCGATTTCATTATATTGTACGATAGAATTTTTACCTGAAATACTCATACCCTGTGAGCTACCGTCACCACTTCCGCCCATTCCGGGAATGATGCTGGTATTTTTAATGGTATTGTTGGTGATGGAGGCATTTACAAATTCATTTGTTGTGGAAACGCCATTATTGCAGGTATGATTCAGCGTCGAATTTTTCAGAACAAAATTTGCAGATGACTGACCCCAGTTTCCACTGGATATACCGTTATAAGTAAAGTCTATTGAGCAATTTTGAATGGTAAGATTACTGCAGCTTCCGATATAAAATGCATTTTTGTTTGCACCAACAAAGGAAAGGTTGCTAAAAGTGATGTTATTCCGGTACAGCAAATTCACCAGCGTATCCACCGTGGAAACCTGAACATTGGAAGGTGTTCCTGTGCTGTAAATCCTTATTTTTTTAGTTGTTGGATTGTAGTACCATTCATTTTGCGCGTCAAGTGTCCTGGCATCGTTCTGAATGAAAAACCCGTACTGATCCTGGGCATCATAACTGGAACCTGATGTATACGTCAGTGTACCCCCTGCCTGGGAAGTAATCATATTTCTGTCAATAATCCAGCGTTTCTTTTTTATTACCACTTCTGCTCCGGTCCAATTTGGTGAGCCACTCAGCGCGCTGCTGGTCATCGTTTGATTTCCGGAATGGGTTTGAATCGTCAGGTAACCCGTGTTAGGATATCTTCCCATCGGAATGTTGGATCCATTTACGACGACCAGATTACAGTTGGATAAGGTCGAAACCGGATTGGTTGTCTCCCAGATATTGCCGCCAAGGCTCGTCCAGTTAGTTGGGGTTGTAAAACCTGAAATGATGGGGTTAGCCCCGCTTCCATAGGAACCATAATATATTACACGACCGGGATTTCCGGAACCTTTTAGTCTGATTGTTCCATAAAAAGTATCGCCCTGATGAAACAGGACGGAGTCACCAGCCTTTAACCTGATGGTATTCAGTTGATCAATGGTTTTCCATGGAGTACCCATACTGGTGCCATCATTGGCGTCATTTCCCGATGAACTTAAGTAATACGTTGTTGCATAACCGGTTGTGGCTGCAAAGTATAGGGCAATGAATAAAGTAGCTTTTTTTAAAAATGCCGAAATGGAATCATGGCGGGAGGCATGAATACGGAAGAAGCGGCAATAAAAGTGATCTAAGCCTTTTAGAGACACAAGAAAAACAGGTTTAGAGAAATTCAGACTTTTCCCTAAGGCACTAAATTTGCCCTTCATAGATATTGGATATCGGGTTAAAAACTAATTGTCACTTCAGTCCGTAACCAAAGACAAATATCTTGCCAAAACAGGGCAAACTACCTAATGTGGGCAATTAGTGTTGGGTCAGTCAAAATAGCATTGACTGACAACCGTTTAACTATTAGCCCGCCTCGAAAAAATTTCAAAAAAACCTGTTCTCCCAACCATTATTTGATCCTGGTCAATACGCTATGCGTAAGCCCGGAATGTGATGTTTGCCAGCCCGGCAAAACCACCAAGACTTTCCGAAATCCTGAAAATACCCCAGTATTTTTTCCGGAAAGGAAAAGGAATCAGAATCAATGCAATACTACCTGCAATGAGATATACTATGTTAATCAGAAACTTAATAGCTAATCCTCTATAATTTTTCTCGATTTTCAAAAGCTTGGTAAAAGTGACTGCTCCATTAAACCTTCTTTTGATAAGCCAGATTAAACTGGCTCTTTTTTCCGGTATCGTTTCAAACACGACAGCTCCGGCAGACCAGTAAACCGTGGCTCCCTGTTCAATCATCTGAAAACCAAAATAGGCATCCTCCCCGCCGGTCGCATTAAACCGGTGATCAAAACAAATATTCCTGTCGGATACAGATTTTGACCTTATCAGGAGATTTCCGGTCCTGATATATTGTAACTGCTGGTTATTTTTATAACCGGGTCTCTCAAACCAGCAGGAGATATATCGGGAAACGCCGGGTTGTAAAACGGAAATGACAGGTCCCATGACCATGTCTCCTTTACTGGTGATCATGGTTTTTAACAATTCATTCAGCCATTCCGGACTCACGTATTCATCATCATCCACAAACGCCAGGTAATCTGCATTCAAATCCTTTGATCTGCGCAAGATTTCATTTCTTACGTTTGAAAGACCTTTAACAGGGAAATTATAATAATCAATTTTGAAGCTGTGCCGCAATTTTTCTTTTAGTTCCAGGGCAGTGATTCTCGGCAGATTTATCCAAATCGTTGTCGACGACTAAAATATTCAGTTCACTGACCAGTTCGGGGTTTATTTCAGCGCTGACTGATACTCAGTATCAGTTCTTTGAACATCTCCGGACGTTTATAGGTAGGGATGCAAACGGCTATTTTATACATATCGGAGGATTGCAATTCAATTGCCTGCTATATCGCTGCTTCTGTTTCTGCGACAATCCCGGAGGCTGCCGAACAAATCAGGGTTCTGAAATGATGGTTAACAAATTTCGAGTTGTGGTTCAATTCTGCAATCTGAATGGCTTTCTGACCAATTCGGGATCTTAGTTCCTTATCTATCGATGAGTTGCCTGATAGACGTTGCTATACCGTTTATCTTGTTTTCAGATATGATAAAACCAATTTCATGTTTCAACGCGTATTGGACGATCGCTGTTTCTTCCGGAGCAAAAATTATCATCGGGGTACCGCTGATCATGTACTCAGGTGCCTTGGTCGGCATGGAATATTTGATATATTTTATTGATTTTGGAGTAAAATCGTATGGCAAAAGAAGGAAATCTGCCTTTGAAAATAGTCGGGGTAAATCGCCATGCGGAACCAGAGCCCTGTGTTCTACGCAGGTAAAACCAGAAACCCAGGCGGGAATTAAGTCAGAATGTAATACTAGTTTAATATCCAATGGAGATTCATCATTTACCAGTTGCAGGGCCCGCGCAAAGGTTTCAATGGATTCATTAATTCCCAAACCAATCCTTCCGGCATATAATATTTCCGCTGGCTTATTTAACGTATATGAAATTTTTTGATGTTTTTTCCAGGATTCAATATCAATCGGATTCTGGAACGGAATGAATGTTTTGTTATACCGGATTTTATATTCCGCAGACATTGAATCACCAATGCTCATTAAAACATCGGCTTTATCCAGGAGTCTTCTGAATTCGGTATCAATTTTTTTATACCAGTATCTTTTAAACAGACCTTTGTGTGAACTGATCTCAGGCCAGTCGTCCATCATATGAAATATGAACGGTATCTTAAGTTGGGTACTCAGCTTTGTACAAAACAATACTCCCTCCCTGGAAGAAGCCTGACCATAGAGGACATCCGGTTTAAATTTTTCAATCCAACCGATGAATTCCGGTGAAAGATCCGTTTTAAACAAAAAATGGGTTATGCCGATGTATTTTAAGAATGGCCAGAAATATTTCATGATCAGCCGGGTTCTCAGCGTCGGTTTATATACATGGGGACTTCCGTTTTTCTTTTCCTCCGGTTTCAGGGGTCCGGATACATATTCCGTTTGCAGATAATTAAAAGGGAAAATGGAAGTGCGTTCCTTATTTCCCAGCCGGTAATAGTTATGGCAGATAATCGTATCAATATTGGCCATGGCTCCAACGCAGGCAACTGCCAGTTTATCGGGATCCCAGCCTTTAAAAAGATTTGTCATCGTTATGCCGCCGCCGGTATTATTAAACGGTTGACCTACAATTAAAACTTTGGGTAAGGACATATTATAGTGTTTCTAATTCGGGTTCTTTGGATAAAAAAAGCAATTTCATTTTATTCTCCGGAATATTTCTAATGGTATTGGAATAACAGATTCCTATAGACAGCCAGAATACTGCATAATACAGGGTGAAACCCTGCATGGTAGCTGGATATAAATAGATTAACCAAAGAAACACCCAGGTACCGGCTGCTTTGGAAAGTATATTCCTGGAATAAAAAAGTCCTTTAAATATTGCCGGAATCGTAATCAGGGAAATCAATACAAGGCTGATTATCCCACCGTTTAAGATAATTTGAAGGTATCCGGTTTCAATAATTCTCCTGTAACCTGATATCGAATCCTCATCAATATCCGGACAAAAATACTGACCGTAGATGCCCTTACCCATGATCCAGTCAATCGTATTCAAATCGTTAAAGAAATATTCTTCCACACCCGTCCTCGTATCCTTCGTTCCGCGTTCCAACAGGAAGCTGAATATATTTTCCCGGTTTTGCAGGAATGCAGTTTTTGTATAAGTGATGGCAGCAAAAATGATTAGAACAGAAGAAATCAAAATGAGTACTTTATTCCTGGCCCGGTTAAGATAAAAATAATAACAAAAAAACAATTGACTAAGGCATATCAGGATCATTCCTCTTCTTGCCCTGTAAATAGCGAAGAAAAGAGAAATCAGAATAACCGCGAGGGCTAAGATATTTTTTTTGAAATCATGGTAGGAAGAGGTGAGCAATAAAAAACAAACAGAAATACTGAGCAAAAAGCCATATTCAACAATTTCCGTATTCTTGATATTGTTCCGGTCACCACTGAACAACTCTCTAATAAATGCGATATCATAAATAAGATAAAAAATGGAGAAGATGATTATGATCCGGAATACCTTTTTATAGGCTTCAATATTCCGGGGTAATAAAAGTAACAGGGGAGCGAAAAAATTCATCATTCCATTCGATGCATCAAAGAATATCTGTTTTATAAAGCCGTAATTAAACGACAGCCCCCTAAACACGATCAGGAACTGCCAGATTATATAAATCGAAAAAATATTTTTCAGGTAACTATTAATCGGCTTTAAGCGGCAAACTTTTGGATATTGGACAAAAAGCAGAATCAGGCCGATAGACTGGAGTCCCTGCAGGACCTTAAAGTTTAAATGACCGGTCTGGATAAATACATAACTGATGATGTACAGGCTGAACCCAAGCCAAAACTGATTGAGATCATTGGATTCCTTTTTGGTCAGAATTAAAAACCATTCAGGAAGTTTCACCTGATAACGGGATCGGTTAGGGGCTTTAATGGCCAGGGCTTAAATTTTATTTTTTACGAGGTTCATTAACTGCAGATGTTTGTTGACCACCTGATTTTCATCAAATTCGGGCAGTCTTGCTCCGCTAATCTTATTATCAATGCAATAGCGGATGCCATTCACGATATCTCCGGCGTCTTTATACCGGGCCAGGTAACCGTTTTTCTTATGTTCAATAAGTTCCGGGATCCCGCCAACATGAAATCCTACCACCGGTGTTCCGCAACTCATGGCTTCCATAATCACCGTGGGCAGGTTGTCTGCAAGTGAAGGAACAACCAGCACATCGGCGCTGTTGTACATCAGAACCATGGAGTAATCATCATTTAAATGCCCCAGAAAACGGGTTTTAAATGGTATGGCATCAGCGATCTGCTTATTATTGCTGCTGCCGAATATCAGCACAGAAATCTTTTTTACTTCCTGTTTATGGAGTATCTGAAGTGCTTCCAGTAAGTAGTGAAATCCTTTGTAAGGGCTTTCAATAGCAACAGCTCCAAAGGCAATGATGGTTTCATCAGGGTCAATATTCAGAATCTGTTTTGCAGTGGCTTTATCAAAAGGTTTAAATATAGCCGGATCGAGTGCGTTGGGAATGTGGAAGACGGGTCTGTCCCGGGTAAGCAGGGCCTTTTTTGCACAATCATGAAGCCAGCGACTGGGTGAAACAAAAAAGAGATTGTCGTATTTCGAATATAATTTTAGTTTTTTTTTAAATTCCCGGAAAGACAGGTCCTTTTCCCTGTTACCAGGCAGGATGGGACAAGGGCCGCATCCCGATAAGTATTTCGTACAGGTAAAACTATGATGACAGCCCCCGGTGATCGTCCACATGTCATGCATGATCATGACTACCGGCTTGCCGAGCCTCAGCAATTTTTCGATGGCGGAAAGGTTCAGAAAACCACCCAGCACCCAGTGGAGATAAATGATATCCGCATTTTTTATTTCTTTCATTCGCGAAACGTCTGAGCCAAGGACCGGATAGGAAAAAGGTCCGAATTCCCTTCGGTTTTTCCGGTTAATAAATCCCTTTAGTTTTCCGTCGAACCAGCCGATTATCCGGGACTTTTTAGGCATGTAAATGATCTCCGGTTCAACCAGTTTATCCGTCACGCAGGTGAGGATACCTGAATCTATACCTGCTTTTTGAAAGGCGCGGTGCAGCCGGATTGCCGAGCTTCCACCCGACTTCATGTTCGTTTGCAACTGTAGGATCCTCAATTTGTCCCTGTTATTTTACCCATATTCCTTTCTTTTTCCGGTTGATAACCATATGGTATTGTAATGGAGATAAAATATAGCCATTAAAATTGGCGAGGATGGCAGCTGCGAAAAGAGAACGAACTCCCATGTTATAATTTTTGATTAAGAAAATGGCAGCGACAACATACACCAGGGGGCTGATGATACTGGCCCATAACTGGATACGCAAAGCGTTTATGCCATTTAGAAAGTACACATATTTTCCCGCAAACATCGTCAGGCTGAAATAAAAAAAACCCCATAAGGAAAGTGTAAATCCGATGGTTACCTTGCCTTTACCCAGCCAGAGGCGATAAATATCTTCTGAAAAAAACAACATGACCAGCCCAAGAATGACCATCAGGATATTTAACTGATTGTATTTTTTTATTCCGTTTTTGATCCAGTTAAAATCGTTTTTTATATAGGCTTCGGTGGAAGCCGACCAAAATGGCAGGATAAAGATCACAAAGAGCATGTTCAATATGCCAAAGTATTTATATACGATATTGTAAGAAGTAACTTCCGCCGTGCCGAAATTGCGGGCGATAATGATATTTGCCGTTTCAAATTGGATCAGTCCTGCCACCTGAATAATAAAAAAGATCATTCCCAGATTAAAAAGACTTTTGGCGTAGTTGAATTTTATTTTAGAAAAGCGAGGCCTGTATTTTTTAAAAGTACCCGTGAAATAGATCAAATTGGCGCCAGCCAGAACGATCAGTGGCGAAAGGCATAGGGCGATTCCGAGCAGGATCAGTGATCCCTTGGTGGTCTTCACCAGGATTAGAATAAATATCAGGGAAAAGATCTGTCCCAAAACATCTATGAGCGAAGCCCTGGCTGGTTGCTGGTTTGCACTAATTAATGTCGTGATAATTTTCAATACGATCTGCAAACAAAAATAGGTGAATACAATTATGGCCAGTACCGAAATTTCCGATTGCATGTTTTCAGAAATCTTCAGAATATGTGCCCAATTCAGAAAATGGTTCGCTACCAGGAAAAGCAGCCATGTAAAAAAGAATATGATTCCAAGAATGGCATAGGTGGTGCTAACATAAATCTGAGCCAGTTCATCGTCGTTCTTTGCCCTGGCTTCCGCAAATTTGTTCCGGAGTCCATGTGAAAGACCGATATCAAAAAAGCCAAACCAGCCGACGATGGAACTCAGGGTTAACCAGATTCCGTAGCGGGAAGGATTTATATAGTTGATCGTAAGCGGAACCACCACCAGGCTAATGACAATACTGATCCCTTTCAGGAAGAATGAAGCAACAATATTCTTCTTTGCTTTAACGCTGCGATGATGTCCCTTATTAATGAAGCTGTTGATAAAAGTGATGGGCAGCAGAAGCTTTTCTTTCATTCTCTGTTTAGGTTGTTCAGTGTAAATGTTTCATGCACGTGGCAGCTGCGAAACAGCTTCCACAAACCTGCTGTCGGTTTCATTGCAGCACGCGGGAATTCCAGCCAAAAAACGGCTGGAGCAGAAAGTTATCGTATAAATGATTCTTTTGAAGATTGAACAGAGTCTATGATTACCTTAACCCTTGATGTCTCTGCTTCCGCCTGAATCCAATACCCAAGTGAAGGGAGCATAATTTTTATGCTTCTGTTTGTAATCGAAATTACTTTCCCTTCCTGTTCCATAAACGGACCTGAGATGATCCTGACTGTATCATTGATATTGACAGCCACTTTTTCCAGTTTAACATTGGCGTGATCATTCAGGAACCGTTTAATGATGTCAATTTCTTCATTCCTGATAACCGCCGGTTTGCTCAGCCAGTAAACAAAATTCATTACTCCGTTGGTCTCACGTACAGCCAGGGTTTCGTCAGCATCAATACAAACAAAAACATAGGAAGTGAAAAGTGGCTCCAGAATGATTTTCTTCCGGTCGCTCCACTGTTTCTGAATCCTGTTTAAAGGACAATAATTTTCAATTCCTTTTTTTGTCAGCAAATCGGCTACTTTTTTTTCATATCTGGGTTTGGTATAAACCGCAAGCCATTTTTTTCCACTGGAATTCATAATAGTCAGTTTGTTATAATAAGTACTCATTGTCAGTCTTCTTAAAAGGCTTCGCCCAATTCGGTCACAG
The DNA here is from genome assembly GCA_963730655.1 of uncultured Bacteroidota bacterium. Taxonomy (GTDB): domain Bacteria; phylum Bacteroidota; class Bacteroidia; order Chitinophagales; family Chitinophagaceae; genus Puia. Next base: position 34,667 of record CAVSSI010000003.1, on the reverse strand, counting down.
AAGGGTTGTGGTGCCGGTTAAAATATTTCGTTTTGCACGGAGAATGGTCAAATAGAACAGTATTTATCTTACCCGTTCTACATTTTTTTTATTTGCATAACCATATCCGTAGTCGAAATTATATCCGTATCCAAACCCAAATCCATATTTACCAGCGCCTCGTTTCTTTACACCATTAAATACTATACCAATATTTTTCATTTTATACATCCCGGTATTCTCGTCCAATAACTGCACATGCACTTTAGGTGTATAATTATGCCGAATTACATAAATATTGGTATCACAGCGTGAACCGATGATATAGGCATCCGAAATGGCCAATGCCGGTGCCATATCAATGATGATCATTTCAAAAGCAGATTCCAGATAAGTAAACAATTCTTTCAGCTTCCCATTCAATAATAATTCCGACGGGTCCTCCGGAACCGGACCTGCGGGCATGAGATAGAGATTATTGATTTCAGGTGTAGTTACAATGAATTCCGCAGGTTCAGTATTCCCGCTTAAAAAATCCGAGACTCCTTTTTCGTTCGGAATATTAAAAAGCTGGTGTATCCCCGGTTTGTGGAGATCAAGGTCAACAAGCACAACTTTTTTGCCTCCAAGGGCAATACTGGCTGCCAGGTTAGCAGCAACAAAACTTTTCCCTTCCCCCTGTATGGAAGAGGTTATCATAATTTTTTTCACCTTATTTGTTCCGGATTTTGAAACCGTTGCCCGCAGGAAACGGAATTGCTCCGCAATCAGGCTTTTTTCCCCGCTTTTAATTACAATCGGCTTTTTGGTTTTATTGTAAACCAGTTCTCCGATTACGGGTATCATGGTCATGCTTTCAATTTCGCTTCTGAATAATAATTTCTTATTCAGCATTTCTTTCAGACCGATCCAAAAGAAACCCAATAAAATGGCACCAAAGGTAGAGATGCCTAAAATCAGGGAAGATTTGGGCCAAACAGGACCAATGCTGGATACGGCTTTATCGATCAGCCGGCTGTCTGAAACCGTGGAATTGAGCGAGAGAGCCGTTTCTTCTCTTTTCTGCAGAAGGAAGGAATAAATATTATTTTTTATGGCCTGCTGCCTGCTGATTTCGAGTAGTTGCCTTTCTTTCAGGGGCATGGTTCGAAGCAGGGTGGAATATTTTTCGCTGGTGGCATTCAGGTTATTTCTTCCGGCTACGAGATTTCTCCGCTGGTTCCTGATATTCTCCAGTATGGCCGGCTTCATTTTATCTATTTCATTCCGAAGGGAGACCAGGATGGGGTTATTTTGGGCAGTTGTTTTCTTAAGCCCTTCATATTTGACTTCGGCGTCGTACAATTTTTCGACAAGTGCGGAAAGAGTTCTGTCGCCGACAGCAAAGGTGGAAGGAACAATACTCGTCTCGTTTTTATTCGATTCAACATATCTTTCAACTTCGTCTAACACGGCAATCTGCATATTAACGTCGCCCAGTTTTTTATCATTGTCCCCCACATTGGCCAGGTATTGCAGGTTTTGGGCACCGATGTCCACTACATCTTTGTCTGTTCTGAACTTCTGGATTCCCATTTCCATAGAATCCAGTTGCTTGCCCATATTTTTGAGCCTTTTGTCAATAAACTCCAGCGTATTCGCCGCAAGCTGGTTTTTATCGGTTATGGATACCCGGTTATATTCATTAATCACATCGTTTACTATAGCCTCCCCCCGCTCGGGAACTGCATCTTTTAATACCAGGTTGATAACGCTGGACAGCTTTCCCGGAGCTGAAACCTCCAGTCTGGCACTCAGCTCATTCACAGCCCTTTTCACCGTCACCAACTGAAAGTAATAGGAATGTAAGCCGGGACCTGCTTTATAGACGGGATTGTTGAAAAACCGAACCTCACCCCATTTTGACTGTATCCACTGATTCAGGGATATTTCTGATTTGAAATCTGAACCGTTTGGGAATCAGCAGAAAAACTTAAGGGAATTAGCTGGGTGGCCACCAGGGAATCCGGATACAGCATTTCAATAATCACGGGGCTGGTAATGAAGGCAGGCTTAAAGGCAAAACGGTCTTTTTCAAATATGGGGGCATACAAATGCAGATCCTTGGTGACCTCTGATAATATGGTCCGGGAATGGATGACCTCAATTTCGTTCTCTACAATTTTTTTTGCTGTGAGAAGGTCAAAAGATTCCATTATTTTGGATTCATCCGTTCCTTTTTTTTCATCTTTGATAAGTATGCTTGCCGAAATTTCATAAACAGGAACGATTGTCTTGGTATAATAATAACCGGCCACGGCACCCAATACCATCAGCGTTAAAAAAAGAGGCCAGTAAGGCAGATAACGAAAAGCCAGCTGCATGAAAATGCTCTTTTCGTTTTCATCCGTCGTTTCAATTCCCGAGCCCTTGGTGACCTGAATCTTTTTCATGTTAATGATTATAATACGTTAGTAGTACAACCGTGGTAAGGAAGGATAACGCTGCGAAATACACCGGCAGCATTACCCTGGCTTTACTCACGCTCGCCACTTTCTCACTGCTCGCTTCCACATATATGATATCATTGGACTGCAAATAATAATACGGGGAACTTAAGATCTCTTTGGAATTCAAATTGATCCGTACAATCTGTTTGCCCGTGCTATCCTCCCGGATCAGCAAAACATTGTCCCGTCTTCCATAGATCGTAATATCACCGGCCAGTCCCAGGGCTTCCAGGATGCTCATCCGCTCATTGGGTATGGTCACTACTGTTGGCTTTCCCACTTCTCCCAGAACCGTTACCCGGAAATTGAGATAACGAACCGTAACAATCGGGTCGATCAGTAATTCCTTTTGTTTGATCTGTTCTGTGATGGAATCACTTAATTGCTTGATTGTGAGCCCCTCAGCTTTTATATTGCCCAATTCAGGGAATTTAAATGTGCCATCATCCGTAACTAAATACCCCATCATTTGCTGTGTGGACCCGGTAGTTGTTGAAGTTACAGTTGAAGAGAAATTTGGTTCATTGAATAGCTTTGAAGCTTCCAGGTTATTGCTGCTTACAGAGATGCTTAACAGGTCATTTTTATGTATAGTCGGAACGGCGGCTTTAGGGGCAAAAATCTGTGTACTTTCCAGACCATTGAAATAAGTGGTCTTTTTAGTGTCTCCACAGGAGCTTAATAGTACCAATACAGCAGGGAAATAAGATAAAAATCTCGATCGCCTTTTAGGTGACATATTGGTACAGAAATTTAATACAAAATTTGGTATGGCTTTAAATGGATAGCAATCAACACTTTACACCTGAGGATTTCAACGCGGATATCGGGGAACTGTCAGATATCTGGATTTTAAGAAAGGGATTGAACGGGTAAGGTATTAAAAAACAATGAAAAGTAAAAGTGACCTAAAGTTATGATTTTTTTATGTTATAATAGATCTAAGTACTACTTACTTATTGCCTTGTTTTGAATATGCCCTGATTTCTGGTTTCCTGAACCTTACCCGTTCCCCGATGCAGGGATCAGGACAGGATTCCCTGACCATTTTTTTTATTTCTGAAAAAATTGTCAAACTCCTTTCTTTCCACCCTATAAATGAAAAGTGCAAAGACTACTAAAAACATCGTGCCAGCAGTATAGTTTAAGGCAGAATTGTTCCAGATTTTTGTTATTGCCTGGTGAATAAAGTAAATTATTACCACGATGACCATATATGCCAGCAGTTTTTTCCAGGCATAGGGAACGGGGTAGGATTTCTGGCCCCAGACATAGGAAATGACCATCATGGTTCCGTAACAGAGAAAGGTGGCCCAGGCGCAGGCCATATAACTGAAATAAGGTATGAAGATAAAATTGATGGCAATGGTAATGCCGGCGCCGATAAGGGTTATGTACGCGCCGGCCGTGGTTTTGCGCGACAGGCGGTACCAGATGGACAGGTTAATATAAATACCCAGGAACATATTGGCCAGCAGCAGAATGGGAACCACTTTCAGGCCGACCCACATTTTTTCATCCCGTATGAAATATTTCCAGATATCCAGGTACAGCGATACGAACAAAAACATACCGCAGATGGTGATCACAAAAAATTTCATAACGCGGGCATATGTCCGCTGTGCATTGGCTTCCGTAGACTGTTTAAAGAAAAAAGGCTCAGCGCCCATCCTGAATGCCTGAACAAAAAGCGTGATTAGTATGGAAAGTTTGTAACAGGCACTGTAAATGCCCACTTCAAAGGTGGCTGCATCTCCCTTTAACGGGGACCATCGCTGAAGCATAACCCGGTCAAATGTCTCATTGATCATACCGGCAAAACCGGCGATCGTCAGCGGAAGGGCATAGATCATCACTTCTTTCCAAAGTGGTTTATTGATATGCAGCTTCACTGCGGACCATTCTTTGGTCAGGGCCAGGAACTGAAACAGGGAAGAAGCCACATTGGCAATCAGTACATAAATTACACCATAACGGGGGGTGTAAACGAAATGGAGAATGCTGTTGGGATTTTTTTTGATGATGTCCGGGCAAACGGTAAGGAAAAAATATACCATTCCCATATTTATAAGGATACTGGCGATCCGGATGAATGCAAATTTTTTTGGCCTGCTGTCATGTCTCAATTTGGCAAAGGGCAATGCACTCAGGGCATCAAATCCAATAATAGCAGCGCAAAGGGTAATGTATTCAGGATGATCGGGGAGGCCGATGAAACGGGCAATCGAGGCCCTGAAAAAAATGGTGAGACCGGTAATAAGTAAAGTGGAAATGGTCAGGGAGGTGCTGAGCGTATCATAAACATCTTCCCTGTATTCCTGCCTTTGCATAAAACGGAAATAAGCCGTTTCAAAAGCAAAAACAATCAGGGTAAATAAAAATGGGATCAGGGCAAAAACAAGGCTCATTCTACCATACTCAACCGTACCCCTGAATTTTGCTGTGAGATAAGGGGTTAGCAAATAATACAGAAACCGCGCAAAGATAGAACTGGCTCCGTACCATAGGGTTTGAGAGGCTAATTTTTTAATACTGGACAAAGAAGAAATTTAGAGACAAAAATAGCGTAACGTACTCACTTTCAGCCAGAACGCCGATTCATTTTATATATTGCCATTAAATTCATTACTTAAGGTATGAAGTGTGCATTTTACCTTGTGCTGGCTGTCTTCCAACTGTCATTCCTGAATTCCCCGGCCCAGCTCACCCGGTCCACGGCTGAAATAGCGTTTACCATTACCCGTATGGCGGATATTTATCATGTGCAACCCCGAGCGGTTGACAAGGTTTTTTCGAATGATGTCTTCAGTCAGATGATCCGTGCACTGGATGCTGATAAGATATATTTCAGTGCAGAAGATATTATAAAGCTGAGTCGTTACCGGGATAAACTGGACGATGAAATTTTGAATAAAAAAGAAGATTTTTTGAAACAGGTCATCATCCTGTACACTAAAAAAATCAGTCAGACCGACTCTTTGCTCGATAAATTATCCAAAACCCGTTTCAATCTTTTTCTCCGGGAAACTTATACGGTTTCTGAAGACAGCAGTTTTGCCCCCAATGATGAGTTGCGCAGAATTAAACTCTATAAGCTGGTAAAACGAAATGTACTTGAAACGATTATTGATGTTTATGAAGACGATTCAACCAAAAAAAATATTAAGGCGGACAGCCTGGAACCGGCAGCCAGAAAAAAAGTCTGTCATGCTTTCAAAAGGGAAATCCAGCGAAGTATACAGGTTAAAGACGGTCTTCCCGGATTTGTCTGTAATACCTGGTGCGAATCGGTTGCTTCCTGTTATGATCCACATACTGAATTTTTTTCGCCGGGAAAGAAGGATGAGTTCCAGGGCGAACTGGGGGATAAACAGCTGCAGTTTGGATTTAGTTTGGGAGAAGGAAAAGATGCTACTGAAATTGTCAGATTAAAGCCGGGCAGTCCGGCGTATAAAAGTGGATTAATTCATGAAGGTGATGAAATTCTTGCCTTACAATGGGAAGGAAATGAGGAAGTGGATGTATCAGATGCATCCACAGATGAAGTGAACGCATTTATTTCCGGAGATCATGGTAAAAGTTTAACGCTTACCATCAAAAAGTCTGACGGTACCACCCGTAAAGTTACCCTGCAGCGGGAAAAAGCAGCGCTGGATGATGATAATAGCAAGGTGCGCAGTTTTATTCTGAAAGGAAATCACCGGATTGGTTTTATTTCCTTACCTGCTTTTTATACTGACTGGAACGGGGAGGAGGGAGGCAACAACGGATGTGCCGATGATGTAGCCAAAGAAATAATTAAACTCAAAAAAGAAAATATTGAAGGCCTTATTCTGGATCTCCGCTACAATGGAGGAGGATCCATGCTGGAAGCGATTGCTATGGCAGGAATTTTTATTGACTTCGGACCGGTAGGGATGACCCGCGATAAGGAAGGGAAAGTATATACGATGAAAGACATGAACCGGGGTTCGGTTTATGACGGGCCCCTGATTCTGCTTATCAATGGATTTACAGCTTCTGCATCCGAAATGCTCGCAGGAACCTTACAGGATTACCATCGCGGATTGATTGTTGGAACACCCAGCTTCGGAAAGGCGACCGCCCAGATTGTATTACCCCTGGATACACTGTTCGATGAACAGCATGTTGAAAGAATGAAAACAGCAGACAATTTTATAAAAATTACCATTGAATGGTTATTCCGGGTTAATGGTAGCAGCGCCCAGCAGACCGGTGTTATCCCGGATATTTACCTGCCAGACTACAGTGAAACCCAGTCCGAACGCGAAAAATCCCTTCCCTTTTCACTTCCCAATTTCAACATTGAGGCCAATAAATATTTTCATCCTTATCCTTCCCTTTCCATGGATCCATTAAAAGCTTTTTCAAAATCGTTTACAGATACCAGCAGGTCTTTTATTTCGTTTAATAATTACCTGAACCTGTTGATCCAGGCCCAGACAGCCCAGAACCAGGTGCTGGTTTTTAATACCATGATGGAATCCAGAAATTTGATTACCAAGAATTTACGGGAAAGCGAAGAATCCATTCACCACCCCGATCCGCCGTTTGAAATTGAATGGGGCCAGTTTGAAAAAGCCAGAATGCAGGCGGATGAGGAACTCCGGAAAACGAACTCACTCTATACAAAAGTGATGAACCGGGATACCGGGGTTTTGCTCGGATATGAAATCGCCGCCCGGATGGCTGTTAAGTAAGCTGAAAGCCTAAAGCCCAAAGCCAGACGGTCATCAGTCAACTGTCATTTGAAAATGTTTAATCGTAAAGTATTCAAAATATATGCAGCGTAGTTTTTATCTATTGATTTTCTCCCTGATCATTTCTTTTAAGGTTCATGCCCAGATGATCGAAAATGCCGGGGATTATATGACAGCGATATCCAATGCCCAGATTGAAATGGATCAGAAATACATGGCATATGTCAGCGCTTCAGCACATAGCCGTCGGGTTAGAAAAATTGAAAAACTTCGGGGTCAGGCCCTGGAAAGCATCAACAATGCCAAGTATAAAACCATCGATCTTCCAAAATACAAGGGTGACAATTCCCTGCGGCAGGCCAGTATGGATTATATCCAGTTCTGTTACCGCATTTTCAATGAAGATTATTCAAAGATTGTAAACATGGAAGAGATTGCCGAACAATCGGTGGATCAGATGCAGGCTTTTTTATTGCTCGAGGAAAAAACAAGTGAGAAACTCCAGGAAGCTTCTGAAAACCTGGCAAAAGCGGAAAGGATTTTTGCTGCAAAATATAATGTGAATTTAATTGAAACGAAAACTGACCTGACGGATAAAATGGGGACCGCCGGTAAACTGAACAGCTATTGCGATAGACTGTATATCGTATTTTTCAAGTGTAACTGGGAAGACGGTCAGCTGTTCAAAGCCCTCAACAGTCATAAATTAAATGATGCTGAACAGGCCAGAAATTCGCTGATCAGTTTTGCCCAAGCTGGGGCTGGAATTGCTGAAGACGGACAGTCTGCGCACTTTTCAGGGCGATCCGACATTGTCTGCCGGATGCCGGGAAGCACTGTTGTTTTACAGTTCCATGGCTAAAAACGATATTCCAAAACTGACTGATTTCTATTTAAAACAGGAAAATTTTGATAAAATCAAAAACAGCATCGAAGCCAAGGGAAATAATAAAACCAGGGAAGATGTGGATCAGTATAATAAAGCAGTTAAAGACATTAACAACAGCGTAAATAATTTTAACCAGCTGAATCAGGATTTGAATAAACAACGTCAGACTGTGGTGCAGAACTGGGAAAATACAGAAAAAGCTTTCCGGGATGAGATGATGCCTTATTACAAGTAAAAGATTAGGTGATTAGATGATTAGGGGATTAGGTAATTAAATTGCGAAATCTAAGTCCAAATCATCTAATCATCTAATCCCCTAATCATCTAATCTTTGTCTAGTGATTATCTTCCACCGGCATGGCCAGCCTTCCATTCAATGCCGGGTCGGAATAAAGCGGGTTGTTGACAAAACTGCTGTCAGTAAGTGTTCCTAAAAAACTTATCAGGTAGAAGCGGTCATTTTCTGTAATGGTAATTCCATTTTTCAGCGAAGTATCCAGGGTGGCACTTGGCACAATTCCGGATTTGTAATGTTCCAGTACATCACTGATGGTTACGAAGCGGCCATCATGTCCGTAAGGGTTTGTCAGAAAAATATTTCTCAGGCTGGGTACCCGGAATTTCAGGCTGTCTTCTTTCCTGCCGGTGATGCGCATACGCCCGTAATCCTTTAATATACTGTCTGCTTCCATTCCGGTATTCCGGTAACTCAGATCAGTAAAGAGGGGTTCCTGATGACAACGGGAACATTTTTGCTGAAATATTTCATAACCGGTTTTTTCATATGGGTTGAACCGGGTTTCTCCTCTTTTAACCTGGTCGTATTTGGAATTTGCAGATACCAGGGAAGCTGTAAACTGGGCCAGGGCTTTTAAAATCCTTTGCGAATTTATTCCCGGACTTCCGAATGCCTTATTGAATAAAGAAGGATATTTTTTGTCTTTTTTCAATTTGGCCAGGATCTGGTCCAGGTTTTCAGCCATTTCATGCGGATCCTGTAAGGGGGCCAGCGGCTGGACCTCAATATGATTAATCCCGCCATCCCAATCCATTTCTTTTTGCCAGGCAAGGTTAAACAGCCCCGGGGCATTCCGGAAGCTGAAATGATTATTGAATCCATGACTTAGCCGGTGTTCATAATTTGCGAATGCAGCAAACTGCTGATGGCATGAGGAACAGGGAAAATTTCCATCTTTGGAAAGTATTCCGTCATAAAATAGTTTTCTTCCCAGTTCAAAACCCTGTCTGGTGCGCGGATTATTTTGAAATTTGTAAACGGGCTCCGGAAATCCTTTGGGAATTTCAAATGGGAATGGGGTAGTCCACAAGACATTGCAAATGACGATACATGATATTATCCCTAATTTCTTCATGGATTTTCGATAATGCTCATTCCGGTAAAAGCACCCGCAAAATTTTGCGAAATTCTTCTGGCCATCTCACCCGGGGTAGTGCAATCCGGAATTTCTTTTATATGCATGGCTAACCGGCCATCGAAAAAATAATCCAGCTCAATCGGTATTTCGATCAGCACTTTTTTGTTAATGGATGTCCGGAGTATAGTATCATAGTTTTATTTTCCAAACTGCACTGTATGGTGAGCGGTATCCGCCGATATGATAAGCAATCATATGGGCAGGCTGATTGGAAACCGCGGAACTCCCTTCAATCTTAAAACTCAGATACCCGCTGTTCCATGTCCAGAACATTCCTTTTTTTGGATCCAGTGCGCCTGTTTGAGCGCCCTGGTTCTGATCCGTGGAATCGACGCCCAGCTGGAACAGCAGTTCCCGGTACTTGCCTGCCTGCTACCCGGATTTCGAAACTGGTGCTTGAAGAATCAGATAAATCAACCAGGTGATAGGATTCGTATCCGTTGCTATTTTCCTGCTTCCATCTGCAGTACACCAGGCTTATTTTTCCGATGTAGAAACGAAACAGGCTGATTTCAAACTGTTCTCCAAAGGGATTTTTATATTTTTTATTCAGTTGAAGTGGTTCACCATGAACATAAACCCTGAACCGGATAATCAGGGTTGAATCTTGTACCGGATTCCTAACCCGAAATGAACTGATCAGGAAGACAGCCAGGAAAACAATTCCCGATCCGGTTTTATTTTGGAGTAATGGCATTTTTCTTGTCAAAGGGTTTTGGAAAGACACTAATCTATGCGGTTTATTTTTTTTCTCAGGTCTTTGATCTGTGCCCGTTTTTGTTTTGATTCCTTTTTCTTTTCCTTTGAAGAAAAACTGGGTTTGGTTGCTTTTCTTGGTTTTGGTTTTATCAGGGCGCGTTCAAGCAGAGCTTTCCATTTTTTCTATTACATCCTGCTTATTTTCCAACTGGGAACGATGCGCCTGGGATTTCACCTGAAGAAAACCTTCACTGTTTATTTTGGATTCGAGTTTCTGCTCAAGAAGCATTTTCTGGGCGTCGGTGAATAAGCCGGAATTTCTGATATGGAAATAGCCGATGACCATGGTCTCGACCTTGTTTACATTCTGGCCACCCTTACCTCCGCTGCGCGCAGTCTGGAAACTGATTTCGCGGGAAACATCTACCTTCATTTCGTAAAAGTAATTTGAATAATTCGAAACTGATGCGGGCAGTGATCCAAAGAGTTAAACACGCCAGGGTTATGATAGATGGTACCACCCGTGGTTCCATTGGAAACGGATTATTGGTGCTGTTGGGAATTGAGGATCCGGACGGTATGGAAGATATTCAATGGCTGAGTAATAAACTTATCAACCTGAGGATATTTAATGATGCGGACGGCGTAATGAATCAATCAATGGCTGAAACAGGAGGAGAACTTCTGCTGGTGAGCCAGTTTACATTATTTGCCGCTACAAAAAAGGGGAACCGGCCTTCCTATATACGGGCATCAAAACCGGAAATTGCGATTCCAATCTATGAAAATATGATCCGGCAGTTGGAGAAAGACCTTGGAAAAAAAATTCAAACCGGTGAATTTGGTGCTGATATGCAGGTAGAATTGATAAATGACGGCCCGGTAACCATATTAATTGATACCAAACAAAAAGATTTATGACATTGAAAGTGTATATAGTTAATGCTTTTACTGAAGAAAAATTTGGTGGCAATCCGGCTGCGATTGTTCCGTTGAAAACCTGGTTAAGTGAAAAGACGATGCAACAGGTTGCCGCGCAGAATAACCTTTCGGAAACGGCATATATCATTCCTAAGGGAGATGATTATGAGATACGATGGTTTACCCCAACGGTGGAAGTGGATCTTTGCGGTCATGCTACGCTTGCTTCTGCTCATGTTTTATTTAGATCATCTGGGTTATGACCGGGAACAGATTATTTTCCATTCCAAAAGCGGACCGTTAGGGGTAACCCGGAATGGAGATCAGTATCACCCTGGATTTCCCTTCCAAAGAACCAACAGAAATCCAGAGTGATGAATTGATTGACAAAGCATTGGGTTTGCGGCCCCGCCACCTGTATAAATCAGCTTTCGACTTTATGGCGGTATTTGAAAGCCAGGCCGCAGGTTGAAGCCCTGAAACCGGATTTTAATATTCTCAAAAATCACGAGTCACGCGGGCTGATTGTGACCGCGAAGGGTGATAAATCTGATTTTGTCTCCCGCTGCTTTTACCCACAGTCAGGCATAGACGAAGATCCGGTTACCGGGAGCGCCCATGTGGTAATGGTTCCCTATTGGGCCAAACAGACCGGCAAAAATTCATTTACAGCCATTCAGTTGTCCGCGCGAAAGGGTTACCTGGATTGCGAATTGGCGGGTGACCGGGTTTTAATAAGCGGCCATGCGATGACCTATCTGGAAGGGGAGTTTTACATTTAATCAGTTAATTTAATTACACGGTTATCGGTCATCCGTTAACCAAAAATGTTCAGTATGCCAGAAGAAATATCCATCCGGGAAGCGCAGCAGCGGGTTGATGAATGGATCCGGACTACCGGGGTCCGTTATTTCAATGAACTCACGAATATGGCTATACTCACGGAAGAAGTGGGTGAAGTAGCAAGACTGATGTGCCGTATCTATGGGGATCAGTCCTTCCGGGAAGTAGATAAGGAAAAAAAGCTGTCAGATGAACTGGCCGATGTGTTGTGGGTAATTTTATGTATTGCCAATCAGACCGGTACTGACCTGACGGATGCGCTGATTAAAAATTTCGATAAAAAAAATATCCGCGATGGCAGCAGGCATTTGGACAATCCTAAGCTGAATGCTGAAAAGTCTGATTTATAGATGACAGATGACAGTTGACAGATGACAGTAATATGAAAATCCCCTAATCATCTAATCCCATCACTCCCATACTCCTCAACTTGCCTCACTGTCCCTGTGCCAGGCTATATGCCTTTTTCCCATTCATGACATTCAGCAGTTCAAAAGAGCCGATTTTGAAATCGCCGCTGAGACTTACATAGAGACCAATAATATCCTGCTGGTTTAAGGGTGAGCCATCAATGCTTTCAAAACGCACATTGTATTGATTTACCAGATTCGTATATACGGAACCGGTAGGCCATACCTGTGTACCCCGGTTGCTGATATTGATCAGGTTAAATTTTACGCCGCCGTGGCGCTGGCATTTTTTAGCGATAAATTCCGGTTGTTCGGAACTTTCTATAAACATGTCCACCCCGACGATATATTCTTTCTCATCGGCCGAATCATCAGAAACCATCATCTGGTTATGGTCCATTTTAAACATGGTAGGTGTAACGTGTTTATTCGGCATTACCGGTTTGGCGCCATGTTCCGGAGTCTTGCCAAAATTATTAATGATCGCCTGCGCAAATTCCGTTGTATTTTTGCCCGGAATTTTTTTATCTCCAAAATCACCGGTATGGATTCCCTGTTCCAGGGTATACAGTAAAGCGTTTTCAATTACCGCTGCATTCTGCATGAGACCGAGATGGCGCAACATCGCGATGCCACTTAACAAAAGAGCTGTAGGGTTGGCAATATTTTTCCCGGCAATATCAGGCGCTGTTCCATGTACGGCTTCGAATATGGAAATATGATCTCCGATATTGGCAGATGGAGCAAATCCAAGTCCGCCGACCAGGCCTGCACATAGATCGGAAATAATATCACCCTGCAGATTGGTCAGCACAACCACATCAAATTCCTGTGGACGAACCACCAGTTTCATCGCCAGATCATCTACAATGATATCATCAGATTTTAATTCAGGATATTCTTTGGCCACTTCCTGAAAACATTCCAGGAAAAGCCCGTCGGTTAGCTTCATGATATTGGCTTTATGGCCGCAGGTAATTCTTCGGGCGCCATTTTTTTTCGCCATTTCAAAAGCATAACGGATCACCTGCAGACTACCCGGGCGGGTAATAAAACGACGGCTCAGGGCCACATCATGGGTGGGCATATGTTCAATTCCACCATAGGTATCTTCAATATTTTCGCGGACGATGGTAATATCAATGGGAATCCCTGCTTTTGAGAAAACGGTTTCGACCCCATGCAGGGATTTAAAAACCCGTTTATTGGCATAGGTGTTCCATGTTTTTCTTGCAGTAACATTTATACTTTTAACCCCTTTGCCTTTCGGCGTTTCCATTGGGCCCTTAAAAAGAATGCCCAGTTCTTCAATCACATGCTGGGATTCCGGTGTCATGCCATTTGAGAAACCTTTATCAAATACCCATTTTCCCATCTCTACGACTTCGTATTCAAGCGGAACCTGGTTGGCATGGAATATATGCAATACAGCATCCATGATTTCGGGTCCGATGCCATCACCTTTAGCTACAGCTATTTTCATATTCAGTTGAATGGTTGAAGAAAGGCGAATTTACATTATTAAGCTTAACGCTGAAAGCCCAAAAAGGCATAATGCGTAAAGCAGAAGGCTGAAGGCTTTTTATCAGATATAAACGTAATAATATATATTTAATGGTAAACGGGATACGGGCTACCGGCATTAGGTATGCCCCAAAGATGAGATTGCACCTTTATTAACAAAAAGCCTTATGGCCTTAAGCTTTAAGCTTATTTTCTTATTTTTATGTAAACTAACTCCATGGCGAATAAAATTTCAGAAGGGGTTGAGATTGATGTGGAGACTTTTTATCAGCCGGATTACAGTAATCCGGTCGCCGGGGAGCATATGTTTGCTTACCGAATCACCATCTGGAATCACAATAATTTCCCGGTCAAACTTCACCGCCGTCAATGGCATATTTTCGACAGCAATGGCAGTCACCGGGAGGTGGAAGGTGAAGGGGTTGTTGGTGTTCAGCCGGTATTACAGCCCGGAGAAAAATATCAATATGTTAGTGGATGTAATCTCCGTACGGAAATGGGTAAAATGTACGGAAGCTACCATATGGAAAACCTTCATGCCAAAAGCATCTTTGAAGTGAATATCCCGATGTTTGAGATGATTGTTCCATTCAAGATGAACTAAATAATTATCAATTATCAAGTATCAATTATTAATGGATTGTTGAACTCCCTTAAGTAAATAATTAATAATTGATCATTAATAATTAATCATTAGATGCTGTTGCTTCCACCACAATCTTGTTTAGTTTATTGGTGAGCGGAAATAATAATACGCCGGCAATCAATGCTGCAGCGGCACTGATTCCGAAAAAAAGCGCCTTACTGTCGAAGTGATCCCAGAAGCCGGTCATGATTCCCGCAATTTTTGCCCCGAGTGAAGTTGTAATAAACCAGCCACCCATCATCAGGGAGGTAAATCTTTTGGGTGCTACCTTGGAAACCAGCGATAAACCCACCGGGCTTACAAATAATTCGCTGATGGTAAATATGCCATAGGTACTCACGATCCAGAGGGAGGAAACCTTATGCTGATAGATATTTACTGAAAGGGCGGCGAATACCATAATCAGCGAAGAAACACCTGCGATAATGGTTCCCCAGGCAAATTTACTGGGTGTATTCATTTCTTTCCCCCTCGATTTCATAAATCCAAAAAAACCAACAATAGCAGGAGTAAGCAATATGATCCAGCCGGGATTTATAGACTGGTAAATTTCCGTGGAAATCAATTTAAGGTCCTGACCCTTGGCGGGCCATTCATCCTTCGGTATATTTTGCAGGTAGGGATCGGTGCCCTGATGGGTAACCACTTTCCCATCCGCACCAACCTGGGCGTGAAAATGTTCATCGAGTATGGGAACGTTTTTTGGCTCTGTGTTTACAGTATTCAGAAATCCGAATTGGGACAGGACACCCTGGGTAAATTTGGGCGCTTCGCGTTTGGTATAACTATCAGCCCAGATGGTAAGTGATGTGGCATTCTGGTTATAAATATTCCAAAAGATAATTGAAACGCCAAAAAGGGTAAATAAGGTAGCAATTCGTTTCCGGTCGAATCCACTGCAGCGGTACCAGACCATGAAATAAAAAATCATAATAGGTACACAGGCGAAAATAAATGCATCATTAGAATGAGAGCCAAACAAATTCCCGTCTTTTCCGCCGATAAACCAACCAATTGTGGCAGCAATCAGTGCGGGCACGAATACCGAAAGGACAATTTTTGAAAATGGCATATCTTCTTTCTGGACCGGTTTGATAACATCAGCGTGTTTAACGTATTTCTGACCGGAGGCGAATATGAACAAACAGAGCACCATCCCAAAGCCGGCGGCAGCGAAAGCATAGCTCCAGCTGTATTTTATCCGCAGGTACGCCGCAACAAAATTGCATATAAACGCCCCGATGTTAATACCCATATAGAAGATATTATAGGCAACATCTTTTTTGGACCTGAGTTCTTCTTTGTTGTAAATATTCCCAAGGAGTGTGCTGATATTGGGTTTGAAAAAGCCATTGCCAACAATCACACAGCTGAGGGCAGCATACATCAATCCGCCACTGTTGGGTACGGCCATGAGAAAATATCCAAGTGCCATTAATGAACCGCCAAAAAAAATCGAGAGCCGGTATCCGATATAACGGTCCGCAACCAGACCGCCGATAAAAGGGGTGAGGTAAACCAGGGCGATATAGGAACCGGTGATATCTGCGGCAAGGCTGGTATCCATTCCCCGGCCGCCATTTTGCACGGTATCATGTAAAAATAAAAATAGAATGCCCACCATCAGGTAGTATCCGAACCTTTCCCACATTTCCGTAAAAAACAAAACATATAATCCCCGGGGATGACCTGGCTGGGCAAGCGCTTTATTCATGCGCCTAAAGTAAGATTAATTTATCCAGAAAAAACCCACCCTAATTTTCCCATTTATAAAATTATTTTTCATTTATGCGTTTGAATCGTGAATTTCGAGCCTAATCAAAACGACCCATGAATTTATTACTACTTGGCGGAGGAGGAAGAGAGCATGCGTTGGCCTGGAAAATATCACAAAGTGAAAAATGTTCGGCATTATTCATAGCACCCGGCAATGCCGGCACATCTGCGTATGGGAAGAATCTGCCAGTGGAACCTACGGATTTTCAGGCTGTTCGGAAAGCCTGCCTGGACAATAACATAACGATGGTGGTGGTGGGTCCGGAAGAACCGCTCGTGAATGGAATCGTGGATTTTTTCCTGGCCGATGCATCTATCAGTCATATTCCGGTGATCGGTCCTTCTGCTTCGGCAGCCCGGCTGGAAGGGAGCAAGGCTTTCTCCAAACAGTTCATGATGAAACACGGAATTCCCACGGCAGGGTATAAAGAATTTGATGCAGATCATTTTTCTGAAGGTTCTGAATATATCAAATCACATTCCCTGCCGGTGGTTTTGAAAGCAGATGGACTGGCAGCAGGGAAGGGGGTTATCATTTGTAACAGTCCCATTGAAGCCATGGCTGAATTCGAACTCATGCTTCAGCAGGATAAATTCGGTGAAGCGGGCCACAGGGTAGTGGTGGAAGAGTTTCTGGACGGAATTGAATTATCCGTTTTTGTACTGACTGACGGTGACAGTTATGTGCTTTTACCGGAAGCGAAAGACTATAAAAAAATCGGTGAAGGGGACAAGGGTCCGAATACCGGTGGAATGGGCGCTGTAAGTCCGGTTCCTTTTGCCGACAATGAATTCATGCTGAAAGTAAAGGAAAGGATCGTAGATCCCACCATCCAAGGACTGAAAGCAGATGGTATTGAATACCGGGGATTCATTTTTATAGGGCTGATTAAAGTAAACGATGAACCCATGGTGATCGAATACAATTGCCGGCTGGGTGATCCCGAAACAGAAGTGGTGGTTCCCCGTTTGAAAAACGACCTGGTAGATCTTTTCCAGGCTGTTGCTGATAAAAAACTAAATGAAAAACAAATTGAAATAGACTCCCGGGCAGCCGCTACCATGGTTGCCGTGAGCCGGGGTTATCCGGGGAGTTATGAAAAAGGCTTTGCCATAACCGGACTTGAAGGAAAATATGAGGACAGCCTTGTTTTTCATTCAGGAACCCGGCTGGAAAACGGGAAAGTGGTCACCAATGGTGGCCGGGTACTTTGTGTTACTTCCTATGCCGGAAATTTACAGGATGCCATTCGGAAGTCAATGAGTGTTTTAACCAAGATTGACTTTGACGGCATTTATTTCAGAAGGGATATCGGGTACGAATTTCTATAACCTGATGGTTCACGGGACCGGTTCATACCGTATTTTCCGAACCTGACATCTCCTGCGCAGCATTCACAGAGAATGCTAAATAACCTGTCCGGGCCAATGTAAAATGTTGGGATTTGCTTTAGAATAAACTCCTCATTTTGAAAAATATAGTGGTGAAAATAGCGTTCAGTGCAGGATAGCGGAGATTAATGTTCACTTTGTTAATTCCGATTATTTCCGTCAATTTTGCAGGCATCGTAACAGAATTTAAATCTGACCTTTTAAAATGGGATTATTCAATTTCCTGACGCAAGAGATTGCTATGGATCTGGGCACAGCGAACACCCTGATCATTCATAATGACGAAATCGTAGTAAATGAACCTAGTATTGTTGCACTTGACCGGAATAATCCAAAAACAGTTCTGGCGGTAGGGAAACGGGCACTCATGATGCATGAAAAGACGCATGAAAGCATCCGGACAGTCCGCCCCCTGAAAGACGGGGTAATTGCCGATTTTAATGCTGCAGAACTCATGATCCGGGAAATGATCAAGATGATCTATCCCAAAAAACCACTTTTCCCGCCCAGCTGGCGCATGATGATCTGTATTCCATCCAGTATTACGGAAGTAGAAAAAAGAGCCGTTCGTGACAGTGCTGAACAGGCTGGTGCAAAAGAAGTATACCTGATTCATGAACCCATGGCTGCTGCCCTGGGTATCGGAATCGATGTGGAAGAACCGGTTGGTAATATGATTATTGATATTGGTGGAGGAACCACGGGTATTACCGTTATTGCCCTGGCAGGTATCGTATGTGATCAGTCTATCCGTATCGCCGGGGATGAATTTACGGCAGATATTATGGAAGCCCTGCGCCGTTATCATAGTCTGCTGATTGGAGAAAGAACCGCTGAACAAATCAAGATACAGATTGGAGCTGCACTGAAAGACCTGGATAATCCACCGGATGATATTCCGGTAAATGGTCGTGACCTGGTTACCGGTATTCCAAAACAAATCCTGGTGAGTTACCAGGAAATTGCCGAAGCGCTGGATAAAAGCATTTTCAAAATTGAAGAAGCCATTCTGAAAGCACTTGAAACAACACCTCCCGAACTGGCCGGAGATATTTACCGCCGGGGATTATACCTGACCGGTGGTGGTGCCCTGCTCCGGGGCCTGGATAAAAGACTAAGCCAGAAAATCAAACTTCCGGTTCATATCGCCGACGATCCGTTGAAAAGTGTGGTAAGGGGAACCGGGATTTCCTTAAAAAATTATGACAGGTATCCGTTTGTAATGCGTTAGGCGTTAAGCGTTAAGCGTTGAGCGTTGCTGCATGAAGCTTTTAAAATATATAAACTACCAGTGCGTAATGTTTTTCTCTTCATCAGAAAGTATTCGAATTTTCTATTCTTCCTGCTGTTGCAGATCATCGCACTTAGCTTTCTTTTCCGCTATAATAAATATCATGAAGCCGCTTTTATGAATGTGGCCGGCGAATTTACCGGCAGCATCAATCAGCGTTACAGCAAGGTTGAATATTATTTCCGGCTGAAAAAAATCAATGAACAACTGGCTGCAGAAAATGCGGCTTTAAATCAGCTGCGCAAAGAAAATTTTGAAAGGCCCACCGGGAATGAAAAAATCGTTCTGGACACCATTCAGACTGATTCCATGCGGGAAATCAGGAAATATACCTGGATGGGCGCAAAAGTTGTTGGAAGTACAGTAAATACACAGACAAATTTTATTACCATTCACCGGGGTTTGTTACAGGATGTTCGACCCAATATGGGCGTGGTGAGTCCACAGGGTATTGTGGGTACCGTGGTAAACGTGAGTGATAACTATGCCAGTGTAATGACCCTGCTCCACCGCCAGTATAAAGTAGTGGTGAAAATAAAAAATGGCGGTGAACGGGGAACCGTTGAATGGGATGGAATCAGCCCGATGTTTGTAACACTGAAGGATATTCCGAAAAGCGCGAAAGTACAGGTGGGAGATTCGGTTGAAACCAGTCCAACTTCCTCTTTATTCCCGGGTAATCTGATGGTTGGGACCATTGCTGAAATTGTGGATGATAAGAGCAGTAATTTCTATACACTGAAAGTTAAACCGGCAACAAATTTCTTTAATATCGAATATGTATATGTAATCGCCAATACCCAGTATCTTGAACAAAAACGGCTGGAAGATTCCACCCGAAAAAAATTCCAATGAGCGAGTTGCTGAAAAATATATTCCGGTTTATCCTGTTCATTTTTGTTCAGGTATTCATCCTGTTTAAGATGCCACCCCTGCACCGGTTTATCACCCCTTATCTATACTATCTCTATATTCTCTGGCTGCCTTTTAGCATGTCCCGGGCAGCCTGATGGCCGTTGCCTTTATTTTCGGTCTTTGCCTGGATTATTTCATGCATCAGCCCGGATTACATGCCGCAGCCTGTGTGCTGATTGCCTATCTGCGCCCTTTTGTGGTGAATTTGCTGATCTCCCAGGAAGGAGCTGAAAAAAATTATTTGTCTCCTTCTATCACCAGTATGGGCTGGGCGCCCTATTTCACCTATGTTTTTGTGCTCACTTTGTTTCATCATGGATATCTTGTTTTCCTGGAATGGATGAGTTTCGGATCTTTTTTGTATTTTATAGGGAAAGTGATTGCCACTACCGGGATCAGTATGTTGCTGATCCTGCTGACGGAGCTTTTATTTTTCAGGAAAGAGAAGTTCAGAACAAACACGGTTTAATTTAAAGCCAATATCCGGAGATGCCTGTCTTCAATCAATCGCGCAGTAATATCATACGCCTCATCTTCGGTGGGATGTTCCTGGTAATTTTTGCCCAGCTCTTTAACCTCCAGGTCTTTTCTGATAAGTATAAAAAAATGGCGGAAGAAAACGCCCTCTTTCCCAAAAGAGTTTATCCTACCCGGGGAATCATTTATGATCATCGCCAGCGTGCCATTCTCAACAACACCATTTTATATGACCTGATGGTTACCCCGTCCCAGGTCAAAAATATGGACACGGCTTTTTTCTGCCAGCTGCTGGAAATTGATTCAGCCGAACTGCGTTCACGGATCCTGGATGCCAGAATAAAAAACGGCCCTTTCCGCCCCTCCATTTTTGAAGATCTGCTGGAGCCCGATCTCTATGCCAAACTGGAAGAAAATATCTGGCGGTTCCCGGGCTTTAATCTCCAGGAAAGACCGGTTCGGGTTTATCCTTATAATGCGGCTGCCCATATCATGGGTTATGTGGGCGAAGTGGATTCCAATATATTGCGACGCTCAAATTATTATTACCAGCTGGGCGATTATGTGGGAAGAAGCGGACTGGAGCAGTTTTATGAAAAGCAGCTCATGGGCCAGCGCGGTATTGAATACTGGATAAAAGATAATAAAAACAGGCTCGTAGGTCATTATGAAAACCGGGCCAGCGACACACCTGCCATTGCCGGAAGAAACCTGCACACAACCCTGGATATCGAACTACAGCAGCTTGCTGAAAAATTACTTTCTTATAAAATCGGAACCGTAGTTGCCCTGGAACCAAAAACAGGAGGAATTCTCGCGATGGCATCCAGCCCGGATTACGATCCCAATTCGCTTACCGGTCCGGATAAACAAAAAAATTACGGGCAGCTGGCGCTGGATGTACGCGCACCCCTGCTTAACCGGGCCATCAAGGGATTATACCAGCCGGGATCCACCTATAAACCACTGGGTGCACTGGTCGGTTTGGACGAGGGTGTGATTACACAGTCCAGCGGGTATCCCTGTCTGGGTGTGTACCTGGCTTGTAATCATCCGGTAAAATGTGTGGAAAACTGGGCCGGACATGCGGCCAATCTACGGCTGGCGATCGCTCATTCCTGCAACTCTTTTTTCTCTAATACATTTCGTCTTACAGTTGACAACAAAAAATTAGACAATATCCGTATGGGACTGGAGACCTGGAAGAACTATATGAATAAATTCGGTCTGGGACACCGTATCGGAGTGGATCTGCCCAGTGAAGACGGTGGAAATATTCCGGATACCCTGGCCTATGATAAGGAATATCATGGTTCCTGGAATTCCTGTACCATGGTAACCCTGGGAATCGGCCAGGACAAGATGCTGGTGACACCTTTACAAATGGCCAATGCCATGTGTATCGTTGCCAACAAAGGATCTTTTTATATTCCCCATTTTGTAACCAAGGTAGAAGGCAATTCACCTGACGACACCGTCCTGAATAAATATTTTGTAAAACACGAAGTACTCACCCATATCTCTGATGCAGATTATGAAACGGTCATCAGTGGCATGCAGGACGTAACCGAGGTTGGTACCGCCCGTATCGCAAGAATCGACGGTTTGAATATGTGTGCGAAAACCGGTACAGCCGAAAACTATCTGTCACTGGAAGGGAAAAGGACCAAACTAAACAACAACTCCATGTTTGTTTGTTTTGCCCCGAGGGAAAATCCCCAGATTGCCGTTGCCGTGGTTATCCAGAATGCCGGGTTCGGGGCCACCTGGGCAGGCCGGATCGGAAGTCTTATTGTTGAAAAATACCTGCGTGATACCCTGACTGCAGCCAGGGTTAAGCTGGCTACTGATATTGCGAATACCAATCTGATGCCGGGTTATTTTGTGCGGTTGCAGTTTATTACGGATTCCGTGCGGGCTGCGGTATGGGCGAGACAAAGCGGAGACAGTACCCGCTGGAAAAAATTTATGGATCCTTCCACCCGAAAACAAATGCTGGATACCATGCACAAAGCAACTGCGCATGTAACCATACCTTTCGGTCCGAGACCGGTACCCGTAACGAATATTGGAACCGATAGTTCCCGGAATAAAAAAACGGACTCTGCATCTATCCGTAAAACAGATACGAGCAGGAATTCAGGAAGAACCGTGGTCAGAAAAGCATCCGATTCGGCAGCTCTGAAACCAAAAGATAAACCGGTCGTACAAAAAGACAGCAGTACAAACCAGTCCCCATGAGTCAGCGCAATTCATATCTCGCCAAAGGTGCAGACAGATCCCTGATCTGGCTCTGGTTCATCCTTTCTGTAATCGGAGTGATCAGTATTTTCTCTGCTACCTACCGGGATGGGGATAATGTTCTCCAGGGCTTTCTTTCTCTTAAAACAGATTATAGCAGGCAGTCCCTTTTCCTGCTGATCAGTGGGATAGCGGGGATATTTATTCTGCTGACGGACAGCAAGTTTTTTACGGCTACGGCCAACCTTTCCTATGCATTCGGTATCCTGCTGATGCTTTTGGTATTTCCCTTCCATTCCAATATAAAAGGAACCTCGTCAATTATCAAGCTGGGATCAGCTGTTCAGATTCAGCCGGCAGATATTTGTAAAATTTTTGTAAACCTGGCTTTGGCGAAATATTTATCCCGGGTGGAAACGGATTTTGCCAGGCCCCGCTCACAACTTATAGCGGCGATCATTGCGCTGGTTCCTGCCGGACTTTCCATTATGCAAAAGGAAACCGGTCTTGCCCTCGTGTATTTTTCTTTCTTCCTGGTGATGTTCAGGGAAGGGCTTCCTGCCCTGGTTCTGATTGTCGGATTTTCCTTTGCTGTTCTGGTGGTTGCCACTTTATTGATGGATCCGAATGTGCTTGCACTGGTGCTCACCGGAATTGCCGGATTGTTTATTTATATTTTCCGAAAACAGATAAAAAGACAGCGCGCCGTTCTGTTTGCCATTGTCAGCATTTGGTTTGTATGTGTTGGGGTGCAGCGATTTGTTGTTCCCTTTGTATTCGATCATGTATTTCAACCCTATCAGGTTAAACGTATTTATGATGCGATCGGAAAGGATTATGTTCCAAAAAATGCTGCAGCCGCAAAGGAAATAGAAGAAAAATCGGCCGGCAAAAAAAAGGACAATGGCAACTACAATGTAAAACAAAGTAAAATTGCCATCAGCAACGGAGGCTTCCTTGGTAAAGGATTATTGAAGGGAACACAAACCCGGTATGACTTTGTGCCGGAACAAAGAACGGATTTTATTTTCTGCACAATCGGGGAGGGGTTTGGATTCCTCGGAAGTATTATATTCTTAAGCATTTATGTAATCCTGCTCCTGCGGATCGTAACCATTGCGGAGCGACAGCGATCGGTATTCAGCCGGGCTTATGCGTACGGCGTGGCTTCCGTATTCTTTTTTCACATTTCTATCAATGTCTGCATGACCATTGGCCTGGCTCCTGTAATCGGTATTCCGCTGCCTTTTGTGAGCTATGGGGGTACTTCTCTGCTCACCTTTAGTGTGATGCTGTTTATTCTGGCGAGGCTGGATGCAGACAGGCAGATGGTGCTCAGGTGATGAGTCGATGATTTTCTATCGATGTCGGATGACGGATGACGGATGACAGATGACGGATGACCATGATCAAACCGGTCTAGTGCTGTTCCGTATATTTTTTAAAGTTGTTCAGAATGGACTGCCACCCCCCTTTTTGCATATCAATGGGGTTTTCGTTTTCTGCATCAAACATTTCAACAACCCTTGTTTCTTCTCCAAGACCCGAAAAATGAATGGTTACCACTCTTCCATCCCCAAGGGTGTATTCGATAAGTTCGTTCGGTTTAACCATATCATAAACACCGCCAAAGTCAAATCCAAAACTTCCATCTTTCGCTTCCATGCGGGTCATGAATTTACCTCCCGGCCTTAAATCATTTTCCGCCCGGGGCGCATGCCAGTCTTCGGATGCATTGCACCATAGCGTGATGTGTTCGGGTTTTGTCCAGTATTTCCATACTTTTTCAACCGGTGCGCTGATGGTTGAGGATATGGTAATAACAACTTTTTCAGTGGTTTGCATTGCGTTACGATTTTACGATGGTCAAAGGATATGAACAAATCTAAAGATTTATTCATTCCGGAATATAGATAATAATCAAGTTTTTATTCATTAAAAACGGTGGGCACTTTATTGTAAACCGGCCGGTTAAACGCTGTTGCACCACCCATTCCGGGGATTAAAATAAGTTTTAGCAGAAAGCGGATTACTTTTGCGGGATGCAGATTATTCCCCTCTCTGAAGGTGCTTTCACCGTAGATAAAACCAAAGAATTCCTTCCTTTCGATCCATCAAAAGACGATCTGCAGCAAAGGTCGAAAGGCAGTCTTCTCGTGGAGATCCAGCCCTTTCTGGTGATTACGGACCGGGACGTATTATTATTTGATACCGGTCTGGGATTTGAACAGGATGGCGAATTGCAAATTCACCGGCTAATGCGGAAATCGGGCATTGATCCCGGTTCTGTAACAAAAGTTTTGCTCAGTCATTTACATAAGGATCATGTGGGGGGAATGAGCCGGAAATCTGCCGATGGAAGGGTCAGTCCTTCTTTTCCGCTGGCAGTTTATTACGTACAGCAAAGGGAACTCGAATATGCCTTTGAAAAGGGGTTCCCCGGTTATGACACCAGGCCTTTTGAATTCCTTGAACAATTTTCAAATCTTGTTAAACTTGAAGGGAGCGGACTGATAGATGGCTATATCCGGTACGAATTAACGGGAGGTCATTGTCCCTTTCACCAGGTTTTTCATATCGAGGAAAAGGGCGGACATGTTTTTTTTGGAGGTGATGTAGCACCGCAGATGAACCAGATGAAAAACCGCTTTGTTGCGAAATATGATTATGACGGAAAAAAATGTATGGATCTTCGGCAGAAATGGTGGATCCAGGGTGAACGGGAGGGCTGGACATTTCTTTTCTATCATGATATTAAGAATCCAATTTGGGAATTCGGGAATTTGGGAATTCGGGAATAAAATCAGTCTGGATATTTTTAAGATTCCTTCCCGGGGCTATACGTTACTTCAATATCGGTCTTAAAACCTTTAAATCTCCATCAATAGGTTCCGTGATTTTAAGTTTGAGCAAGGCGGCAATCAACGGATAGATATGAATATTCTCGAATTCCCGAATTCTCAAATTTTCTTTAAATGCAGGCCCCCAGGCATAAAACGTAGCGTGCATGGATTCTGCAGCCGGATCAAATCCATGTGTGGCTATCGGAAGCGTCCGGTTATTTAATTTAAAAACTTTAGGGGCATGGGCCACCAGGATGATGTCTCCAATCCGGTTATACCGGTCGTCTTTTTTATCATAGTGCCAGCGGACGGGCATCCGCGGTCGCGAGGTAGGCATCATAATTCCCGGAAGATGATTTCAGTAATTCGAATGCGGGTAAAATATCAGCGGGTTTTTTTGCATACAGATGTACCAGGGCAAGGGAATTCATGATAAAAAAGCGGGTGGTGTCCAGTGTTTTTGGAAGCGCGAGTGTATTTTCGGAATCGATATCCGTCATGCCGTGATCAGAAACAAAAATATAGCTTAGCGGAAGATGCAGGGAATCCAGTGTTCGGACCAGTTTGGCCACCGCTTCATCAACATCGTGAACCGCTTTTTCTGTTTGTATTGAATTCACCCCATGAACATGTTCTTCATGATCAACATCCGGAATATAAAAAGTGATAAAGTGGGGCCGTTTTTTTTCCGGCAATAGCAGCCAGTTGCGGACGTCCCGGATCCGGTCGTCCATCGGAATCCGGGTATTGTATTTATAATAATAGGTAGGTCGTATCCCCTGAATTGCGGCTTCAGATGCCACCCAATAAAAACTGGCCGTAAGCAGACCCTGCTTTTCAGCCAGCACCCATAGCGGTGTTCCGCCATACCAGGAACTGTCTTCCACTGCTTTTTTGTTACCCATAGTATAAATCCGGTGATGGCCCGGATCGAGAAAGGAATTGTCAACGATGCCATGGTGAACGGGATAGTTTCCGGTGATTATGCTGTAATGATTCGGAAAAGTCAGGGTAGGAAATACGGACAACAAATCATCTGCGGCTACGCCGGAAGATCTCAAACGGATCAGATTCTTTGCCTGGTATTTATCTGCCAGGTCATAGCGGAATCCGTCGGCTGAAATCAGGATGATATATGGTTTATTCAGCTGTTCCTGGCGGTTTGATCTTCCCGCAATAATTTGCTGTGAAGTGTCCTGCGAATGAAGAATTCCTGAAAATAAAAAAAGAGAAATAAATAGTAGGATCCGCATAAAAGGCTGAAAGCTTTAGGCGTTATTACGGATTCTCCTGCAATCTGCGCTGGTTTTTCAGGTTACGCCGTTCCATCTCTTTTTGAACGTAGTTGCCAAATTCTTTTTCAGATCTAAAAAAGATATCAATTTTCTGGGGTGAGATCGCCTGGCCGAACAACGCGCTGTATTTTTTCCGGATGTTGAGCAGGGACTCATCCAGTTCAATTTCACTTTTATTATTTCGGATCGCGTCTTTTCGAACCTGCATCAATTCATCTGAATATTGATTGTAAATCGGCCAGAATTTTTGTGCTTCATCCGGACTGAGGTCCAGTCGTTTGGTGATATAGGCAATTTTCAGGGCATAGAGTCTTTCCCCGTTTTGAGCCACTCCTATTAAAAAACTTACGGTAAAGGACATTAAAAGTAGAAATCTCTTCATCAGGGTTAATTTACGGATCCTTTTTGTTCCGGTAAAGCAAGGGAATATTGTTCCAGTTCAACATCCGGCACACCTTTAAGCAGATCATGAATATCGTCGTCACTGAAATCTACCGAAGCAGTTTCTGAAGCAGAAGTTACTCCCGGTGTCCAGTGAATATCGTCAGCATCCAGGTAATTGGCCATTTCCTGATCACTTACTGTTGTCAGACCCATGATGGGATCCGTTATATTCCGGTGATGGGTAATATTGAATGTTGCAATCCCGATCAGTCCGACAATACAGGCCGCAGCGGCATAGCGGATTACCCGCATGGGCAGGGAAATTACTTTTTTACCACGCAATGATTTGGAATCCGATGCGGGATTAAAAAAAGGAACAGCCGGCTTTGTATTTTCTACTGCAGGAATTTTTGCGTGCAGGGATTCAAAAAATCCTGCGGGAGCCTGATAAGTCATTTTATTCCGCAGTCCGGATAATAAAGGAGAAATTTCGGAAATTTCCCGGCTCTGCATTTTCAGTATATCCTCCGGCTTCCAGGCGAATCCGGATCTTCAGTAAATCCGGGAAATCAGCGAAGTACCCGGAAGGCACCTCGTAAGGAATACGGGAAAGATCCTCCTGACTCAGCAGAGGAGCGATTTCCTGTAATTCTGTTAATATTTGATTCCTGGTTTCCATTTGCGTCAATAAGACCCTGCGCGGTGATAAAAGTTTAATGATTCAGTATAAAATCTTCAATTTTTTTGACCGCATGGTGATAGGATGCTTTCAGCGCTCCGGCTGATGTTTCCAGCACCTTGCTCATCTCTTCGTAGGGCATTTCGTCATAATACCGAAGCGTAAACACAACTCGTTGTTTTTCAGGCAGTTGCTGAATTGCCAACTGCAGTTTCCATTCTAATTTATTGGCATCGAAATCCTTGTCTGCCTTTATCTTGTTGCTTAGTCCGGATTCCAGTTCGTTCAGGGAAACCGACGGCTTTCTTTTTCCTTTGTTCCAGGAAAGTAAGGCATTCATTGGTGGCGATCCGGTAAAGCCAGGTATAGAGCTGGGCGTCTTCCCGGAAGTTCTCCAGGGCGTTCCAAACCCGGATAAACACATTTTGCAGGATATCGTTGGAATCCTCATGGTCCACGACCATCCGCCGGATATGCCAGTACAGTTTTTCCTGGTATTTTTTTACGATGGCCGTAAAGGCCTTTTCCTTGGTAGCCGGTTCCCGAAATAAGACCAGTAATTCAGTATCGGTTGTCTGTTCCGCCATTCAAGCCCTGGGTTTACGCTAAAACTGGATATTGGATTATTTATTTTTTCGGGTGATCACTTTTTCGGCCGCAGCTACGATATGGGCCGCATTGAGTCCATATTTTTCCAAAAGCTGGGCGGGTGTTCCACTTTCACCAAATGTATCATTGGTACCAACATATTCAATCGGAATGGGATGAGTTATTGGCAGCTGCCTGGGCAATACTATCGCCGAGTCCACCGATGATATTATGTTCTTCCGCAGTCACGGCACATCCGGTTTTCCGGATGGATTTCAGAATGGCTTCGGTATCCAGGGGTTTGATGGTATGAATATTGATGATTTCCACAGAAATTCCTTTTTCCTTTAGGATTTTTTCGGCTTCCATGGCCTTCCACACCAGGTGGCCGCAGGCAAAGATGGATACGTCCTTTCCTTCGGAAAACAGCTGGGCCTTACCGATTTTGAATTCCATTTCCGAAGTAAAAATGGGCCAGACCGGTCTGCCGAAACGCAGGTAAACCGGGCCTTTATAGTCGGCAATGGCAATGGTGGCTGCCTTGGTCTGGGCATAGTCGCAGGGAACGATCACCGTCATGCCCGGCAGCATTTTCATCATGCCGATATCTTCCAGAATCTGGTGGGTAGCTCCGTCTTCGCCCAGGGTCAGGCCGGCATGGGAGGCGCAGATTTTTACATTTTTTCCGGAATAGGCGACGGACTGACGGATCTGGTCATACACGCGGCCGGTAGAAAAATTGGCAAAAGTGGTGGTATAGGGAATTTTTCCACCGATGGTCATGCCGGCAGCAACACCGATCATATTGGCTTCTGCGATACCGCACTGGATAAACCGTTCGGGAAATTCTTTGATGAACTGATTCAGCTTCAGGGAGCCGGCCAGGTCGGCTGTGAGTGCCACGATATTCGGGTTTTTACGCGCAATTTCCACAATTCCGTCTCCAAATCCGCTTCGGGTATCTTTTTGTCCTGTAACCGTAATCATAATTTTTATTTGTAATCGTGATGGATCAATTCAGTTCTGAAAATTTACTATTATAAAAAGTCTCGTCCATTTTAATTTTTTGTTCCCATTTCCAGGCCGTTGACATCATATCTTCCAGCGAATATTTTGGCTGCCAGCCCAGTTCTTTCCGGGCCAGGTCGTTATTGGCATAAATGGCGATCACATCCCCGGGCCGGCGCGGACCGATGATATAATTCAGTGTGACACCGCTGATTTTTTCAAAGGCCTTGATGGCTTCCAGCACGGTTACGCCATTGCCGGTGCCCAGGTTGAATACTTCGCATTTCTTTGTCCGTTTTTCCTTTTTCCAGGTACTGGAGAGCCAGGGTATGTGCATGGGCGATATCACATACATGAATAAAATCCCGGATGCAGGAGCCATCGCGGGTTGGATAGTCGTCTCCATACACCTTCATCTGCGGTAGTTTGCCGATGGCGGTCTGGGTAATGGCCGGAACCAGGTTGGCGGGCCGGCCAATGGGCAGTTCGCCGATCAGACTGGTCGGATGTGCGCCGACCGGATTGAAATACCGGAGTAAAATACTTGTGGATGCAGATGATTTGGAAAATTCATTGATGATCTGTTCCCCCATTTGCTTGGTATATCCATAAGGTGATTCTGCAGGTTTGGGCGGTGTAGTTTCTGTTACCGGGATTTCAGCCGGATTGCCATATACCGTACAGGAAGAAGAAAAAACAAAATAGGGGATTTTGAATTCCTGCACGCATTTCAGCAGGTTGATGAGCGACAGCAGGTTGTTTTCAAAATACATCAGCGGATGTTCCACCGATTCACCCACCGCTTTGTAAGCGGCAAAATGAATGATGCCCGATATATCCGGATTCTCCTGGAAAATGGCAAAAGTGTCATCGAAATTGCAGAGATCCACTTTATAGTTTTTTATTTTTTTCCCGGTTATTTTTTCAACGCCTTCCAGAATGCGGGGATTTGAACGGGAATTATTGTCGACAGAAATCACATCGAATCCATTTTCGATCAGATCGACCAGGTATGTGATCCGATATATCCACAGCCGCCGGTAACAAGAATTTTTTTCATAATTATTCAAACATTATGGATGGTTGATCACATCCAGCAGGTATTGGCCATATCCGCTTTTCAGCAGGGTTGTGCCATTGCCTCCACCTGTTCTTTCGTAATAAATTTTTTGCGATAGGCAATTTCTTCAATACAGGCGATCTTAATTCCCTGTCTTTGTTCGATCACCTGTACAAACTGGGTGGCCTGCATCAGCGAATCAAAAGTTCCGGTATCCAGCCAGGCCGTTCCACGGTCCAGGATCGATACTTTCAGTTTTCCCCTTCGCAGATATTCTTTATTGACATCCGTGATCTCATATTCGCCCCTTGGGCTGGGTTTCAGATTTTTTGCAATAGCAACCACTTCATTATCGTAAAAATATAAACCGGGAACCGCATAATTGCTTTTTGGCTTCTCCGGTTTTTCTTCGATGGAGATGGCATTCTTGTTTCCGTCAAATTCCACCACGCCATATCGTTCGGGATCGCTTACATGGTAAGCATATACAATTCCTCCATCCGGATTGCAGTTGGCTGTCCAGCTGTTCGCCCAGCCGGAACCGTAAAAAATATTATCTCCCAATACCAGGGCCACATTGTCTTTACCGATAAAATCCGCTCCGATCACAAAAGCCTGGGCCAGTCCATTGGGCACTGGCTGTTCGGCATAAGTAATTTTCAGGCCGAACTGGGAGCCGTCGCCAAATAATTTTTTAAACAGTGGCAGGTCATGGGGGGTGGAAATGATCAGGATTTCCCGGATTCCCGCCAGCATCAGGGTGGACAAGGGATAGTAGATCATCGGTTTATCATATACCGGCATGATCTGTTTGCTGATGGCATAAGTGATAGGATGAAGCCGGGTACCGGAACCTCCTGCCAGAATAATTCCCTTCATTGACCGGTTATTTTAACGGGCGCAAAGTAGCATTTTAAGCTTAAAGCCCAAGGCTTAAAGCTTAAAGCTAATTTGAGCATTTAATAAACCGGTAAATAAATTTTTTCAACCGCCAACGGTCAACGGTCAACAGTCAACGATCAACCTTCATTAGATCAATGCTTGAAAAGCATCAGTATTCCATAAACGATGGCAGAAAAAATGGCGCTCACGGGAATGGTGAGGATCCAGGCCCAGAGCAGATTGATGGTAACACCCCAGCGGACGGCGGAAAGTCGTTTGGTGGCGCCTACGCCAATGATCGATCCGGTGATGGTATGCGTGGTGCTTACGGGGATGCCCAGCTTTTCAGTGAGGAACAGGGTGATGGCGCCGGCCGTTTCCGCGCTTACACCTTCCAGCGGGGTAACTTTGGTGATGCGGGTTCCCATGGTCTTTACAATCTTCCAGCCACCGCTCATGGTTCCCAGGGCGATGGAGGTAAAACTGGCCAGGGGCACCCACATATTCGGATCACAAAATGTTTGAAAGTCGAGTGTATGGCCCAGGGTTTGCTGATAATAGATCATGGCCGCCCCGATAATGCCCATTACTTTCTGCGCATCATTGCCTCCATGACCCAGACTGAAAAGAGCGGAGGAAACCAGCTGCAGTCTGCGGAACCAGTTGTCCGCCCGATACGGATTGGCCTTCCGGCAAATATTTACGATGGTAATGGTAATGATAAATCCGATAATCATCCCGATCAGCGGAGCCAGGAAAATAAAAAGAAAGGTGGGGATCACTTTGGCATAATTAATGACAGTATGTCCATGTTTGCTCAGGGCGCCGGCATGTGCCAGCGCAGCGCCCATAAATCCACCCAGCAGGGTATGGGAAGAACTGGAAGGAATGCCGAACCACCAGGTAAGCAGGTTCCAGGCAATGGCGGCGATCAGCCCGGAGAAAATTACTTCCAGGGTGATAAAATCCTTGTTCACCGAATTGGCGATGGTATTGCCGATCTTGAATTCACCGATCAGATATTTGGAGATAAAAAAAGCGGCGAAATTGAAAAGGGCCGCCCAGAGTACGGCCTGGAAAGGCGTTAGCACTTTGGTGGAAACAATGGTGGCAATGGAATTGGCCGCATCGTGAAATCCATTGATATAATCGAAGATAAGGGCCAGTATAATGATGATTACAAGAAAAGTCATACGAATGGAAATTTGGAAATTTGGGAATTTGAAGATGGAATTCAGGCAGCTGCTCAATACTTGGCATTAGCATTACGCAGTTGACTGGCGTTAGGCATATTTAATAATGATGGATTCAATTACATTGGCGGCATCCTCGCATTTATCGGTAACGATTTCCATCACCTGGTAGATCTCCCTTTTTTTGATCACTTCTTTGGCATCCGGTTCCGTTTCAAACAACCGGTCGATACTCATATCGAAAATATCATCGGCCTGGTTTTCGATGCTGTTCACCTTTACCAGGGCATCCGTGATCTTGCGCATATCGCGCATATTGCGCAATTCCCTTACGGCGATTTCTGATCTGCTCGGCGCCCTGTTCGATCAGGTCGGCCATTTTCTGAATACCCGTATCATTGGGGTTGACCTTATAAAAATTGATCTTTTTGGCGGTGGCATAGATATAATCGCAGATATCATCCAGGGCACTGGCCAGGTAGTGAATATCTTCCCGGTCGAAAGGAGTAATAAAATTCCGGCCGAGTTCGGTAAATATCTTATGAGTGAGATCGTCATTTACATGTTCCTGGTCTTCCACCTGGGAAGCCAGGGCGGCCCTTTTGTCAAAATCCGGTTCGCTCACCACCTCTTTCATCAGTTTTCCCATTTTTGCCACGCTGTCCGCCACTTCTTCAAACAGAGAGTAGAAGACCCGGTCTTTCGGCATAAAGATCTTCATGATAGAATTGAGCGCCATGAGAAAATTTTGGGCAAAAATATGTCTATTAATGGTTGTATCCTGAAACATGTTTTGGTAATAATTTCTTAACATAGGTATTTATCTATTGATTATCAATTTGTTATGCAGGGTATAGTGCTGAAATTCGAACCCTGGAAATAACGCCGTTTCATTAACGAATTATGACCAGGCCTAAACAGGTTATGCGTTAAGCTGGACAAATGGACCATAATGTCGGTCTGTAATAACGCTGACGGGTTCAATGTTTTCTTTTTGATGCGTATCGGGAAAGTCCTTTTCGTCATAGTGAAACAGGATCCAGCTTTTATTGGTGTATTCCAGGGCTGACATATGCTCTACCCAGTCTCCGGAATTCATATAGATTACTTTCCCGTGTTCATTTTCAACAGCTACGTATCAGGGGTTGGTGGATATGGCCGCAAATGACATAATCATATTTTTTTTCGATGGCGATGGATGAGGCAATCTGTTCCAGGTCGTTAACCTTGGCTACTGCTTTATTCACGCCGGCCATTATTTTTTTAGAAATGAGAAATTTTTTCCCTTCCGACATAACCCAGCAGCGTATTAACGAACCGGTTGAACAGGATGAGCAGACCATATCCGTTACTACCCAGTCTGGCCATCAGCCGGGCACTTCCCTGCGTTGTATTATCGAATACGTCTCCATGAAATACCCAGGTCATTTTCTGATCAATCTCCAATACCAGTTTATCAGTAAGTGAAAAAAGACCCATTTGGAGATCAGTATATTTCCGCATCATCTCGTCATGGTTGCCGGTAATATAGACTACCCGGGTGCCATGGGTAATAAACTGCATCAGTTCCCGGATCACCTGGATATGCAATGGAGGGAAAAAACTTTTACTGAATTGCCAGCCATCAATAATATCGCCATTGAGAATCAGCATTCCCGGCTGGATGCTGCGCAGGTAATTCAGCAGTTCCCGGGCTTTGCAACCGTAGGTTCCCAAATGGATATCGGAGATAACAACAACATCAACACTGCGTCTTTCCATTGTGAAGGTTTTTCAAAGATCTGAAAAACGTATTACCAAATCATTATGGGTAGGTTAATGATATAAGAAATAACGGGACAGATTTCCCGTAACCAAAGGTTATTTTCTAGTCTTTCCGGGATTCTAACGTGAAGCCGATTGAAGTCCCGACATCCGGGGTGCTGCGTACATGGATGGCCTGCTCATGGGCTTCGATGATATGTTTACAAATGGCGAGCCCTAGTCCGGTACCGCCTTTATCCCGGCTTCTGGCTGAATCTGTCCGGTAAAACCTTTCGAAAATTCGTTGCAGGTGTTCTTCTTCGATTCCAATAAGCAATACATT
>CAVSSI010000002.1:0-440875 GCA_963730655.1 uncultured Bacteroidota bacterium | reverse complement strand
CGAACTCCTCCGTAGAGGATAGCCTCGCAAGCTCACCGGAGACCTCCAAGACCTCGCGCACAGTCTCATGGTCGAGCGTGAAGATTCCCGTAACCACCCCGTGCTGTCTCAACGAGTACGAGCGCAGAATATCCTGGGCGAGTCGGGTCCCCTTGGTCACCAACCTCAATGCTCTCCACAGCAGTTCGGGGTGCCTTCTCGCAGAGTCTGGACGGCCGCGTTCGCATGGGTTGTGTACAGGTCCACCACTTCTCGCCCTAGCGCGGACTGGCCAAGGATAACATCGCGGAAATCCCGTGCGATCATCAAACCGGGGAGCGCTGAAGCCTCGACGACCTGATCACCATCGCTTTTCTCCCGCTACGTACGAAGTCAGCTCCGTACCAAAGAAGCAATTTAGAGTCGTTCCGTCGTCGTACTCGCCTCCTGGGGCGCACTCCCCCGGACGGGACGCTGGTTCGGAATATTTGCTGCCATCCGCATTGGTGTAGACACATTCGCCCATTGTTATTTACCCCGTTAGAACCCCTGTTCACGTTCTCTTGCCCCTCGCGGGAGGCGCCCAACGTGATTGTGTAAT
Source organism: uncultured Bacteroidota bacterium (assembly GCA_963730655.1). Taxonomy (GTDB): domain Bacteria; phylum Bacteroidota; class Bacteroidia; order Chitinophagales; family Chitinophagaceae; genus Puia. Next base: position 440,295 of record CAVSSI010000002.1, on the reverse strand, counting down.
ATAGCACGTCTGGAGCGGGACGTACCCATCCGGTACGGGATCTGGCCCAGCGAGCGGCGGTTACCGATCGTGTCTGGGACCTTGAGCGAGTTGCGGCCGTCGGAGCCGACGGTGCGCCACCGGAGGAGCCTCGGCAAGCGTTGCCGCCTGGCCCAGTAGCCGCGGCGGGGATGTAACGCGCTGACCGGCGACGGGGCATCGCGGTGGCTCGCGGACCGGTTACGGGGAGCCGAGCCGCCGCAAGATGTCCTCGACCGTCTCGGCGAACCTCCAGAGCCGCCGCCGCGTGCCCGATACGTGCCGATCGCAGGATCGGGAGCTGCAGGTTGCCGACCCCATCGGCTAACGAAGTTTGCCAAAGAGACGCTGCGGGACGGGGAGGCCTCCTGGGGGGCGACGTTCATTGGCCCCGATTGCCTGGACGACGCTGCGGGCGTCCACACTAGTCTGGCTGTCGCCGGTGTTGAGCACGGCCGTCCTGACATCGCGGTATGCTCAGTATCACCCGGCTGTGCAGTTGTTCGTCTGACTAACGTCGCCGGCCATTGCGCGGAAAGCGCCAACGAGCGAACATAGTGTTCATGTGCATTGCGCGTCTACAGGGGGTCAGCCATTGAGTGAGCACCAGAGCGATTCGCGGCGGAGTGTCAGTGCCGATCTCATCCCTGAGTCAGTTGTCCGGCGCGTCGCCGAAGACCGGCGAGCCGGAGCTGAACTCGCTCTGGTCACGAACCTGCTCAAAGACGTGCCAGAACTAGGCGGGACCCGACCGGCAAGGTCAGCGACTACATCGACGCCCTGGTCAAGCGGAGGGCGGAACTCCTGAAGCGGAACCGGCCAGCATCGGCGAGCAGGACGCGCCGGTCGCAGCCGATAGACCCGGTTGTCACGGGCGTGGGCCCGTTCTTCTCGCCGTGGATCGCAGTTAACCTGCCGCCGTTCACAGAGGGCGTTGACGATCCGCCGGGCGTGGCCGGAACCAGCGGCGGTTACTCCACTGACGCTCTGCTTCCGGGCGGCGTCGAGTTCCAGGGCCTTCCGTATGACATGGGGACCGTCCAGCCCGACACCGAGAAGTGGTGGAGCCACAATTGGATCGGCTCGTATGTCTTTCCGCAAGCCTCACAAGACGGCTGGCTCTACTACCGCTTCACAACACAGACGAATTTCGTGTTCTTTCCCAGCGCGCTCAAAGCCGCGGTCATCCTCTATACCAACGTCAGCACGATCCCGGACGCGCGCACAGGCAGCCTGTTCGGCCCAGCCGCCACGCTGACAGTTGACTGGCCGTTCTGGACCACAATGCCTCCATTCCCAGGCGGCTTTTTCCCTGGCGTCGCCGTGGATGACGTGCTAACCCCGATCTCGGGCTCGATCCAGGTCCAGGCCGGGCAGACTCCCGCAATCGGCTTCATCTACGGCATCGCCACGGGGCTCGCCAGCGGATCCCTCGGGACCCTCCCCGGAGGCGGAAGGCGGAAGCCTGCAGACGCAGCTGTCGTCAGGCACGACGTACCAAGGCAATCCCTCGGGCCTCATCGAGTACCGGTACGAGCCCGAATGGTGGGTCGTGGCGATCGGCCAGCGTCAAAACGAGGCTGCAACTCAGGCCCCCGCCAAGAGCAGCTGATCATTCAGATATGACCTGCCGTCGCTCCATGCAAGGCCACGGCACCGGTCCCGTGCCCTGGTTCACCGCTCACCAGCAGAGGGGCTTCATCGAGGGCGCCAGGAACGGGAGTCCGGCCCGCCTGGGCGAGCAGGGCACCGCGGCTTGCGCTGGGTCTAGGGTCAATGCCACTTAGGGTCCGCAGATTATTAACACGCCGGTTTGGCTTTCGGGGCTAGGTCGATGCCGTGGGCCGATGCGTAGGCCGTCAGCCCGGCCAGGGTCTTGATCGGTTTCCGGGCTGGCTTGATGTGAAGGCCATACTGATCGAGCAGCGGCCGGGCCTGGCGTTCTGCCTTGGCGATGGTGCCAGTGACGACTCCGAAGAGTTCGGCGAGGACGTGCTGGGGCGTGCGGAAGCGCTGGCGCAGCACGGTGACCAGGGCCTGTTCGGCGAGAGTGAGGGCGGGCGGGTGCCCGCCTGCTGGTTTGCGGGCGGCCGGCCCGCCCCGGCGGATGTAGAGTTCGGCGTCGCGCTGGGCCTGGTGGGGGACCGTGAGCGTGCTGATCATCTGGTTCCAGTTGCTGATGCCCAGGCCGGTCAGGGCCGGGTGCGCCCAGTCCGGGCGCTCGGGTTCGCGGGCGGGCGGCCGCGGCGGTAGCGGCGGTGCTGGGGGTTCGGGGCGCAGGGTGTAGTTCCAGTCGCCGTGCCAGTCGTGGCGGTCCAGCGGCAGGGCGGCCATCTGCTCGTCGCCGACCTTGACCCCTTCGGGGTAGCTGCCGGGGTCCAGCCCGGCGCGGACGGTCAGGCCGGTGCGGGTGGTGGTGGCGGCGATGGTGTTGACGATCACCTCGTGGCTGGTCAGCGGCCGGCCCCGCCAGTTCATCGTGATGGCCGAGAACAGCCGGTGCTCGATCTTGTTCCACTTGGAGGTTCCGGGCGGGAAGTGGCAGACCGTGACGGCGAGCCCGGTTTCGGCGCGAACACGGCGAGCTCGGCTTTCCACGCGCGGGTGCGGTAACTGTTGGAGCCGCCCGCGTCGGCGGTGATCAGCAGCCGCCGGGCGTGCGGGTAGGCGGCCTGGCCCATCGCCTTCCACCAGCGGCGGATCGACTCCACGGCGAACGCCGCGGTGTCGTGATCGGTGCCGACATTCACCCACCCGGCGTTGGCGGCGAGGTCGTAGACCCCGTAGGGGATTGCCTTGCCCAGCTCCTTGTCTATGAAGTCGTGCGTGCGCACCGGCACCGGGCTGCCCTTGGGCTGGTACTCCTTCCCGCCGTTGGCGAAGTCCCCGACCAGCTCCTTCTTCTTGGTGTCCACGCTGATCACCGGGTCACCAGTGTCCTGGCAGGCCCGGGCCCGCTCGCTGATGTAGCGGAACTGCGCGTCCCGGTCCGGGTGCTGGGAGGCAGCACCCAGCATCGGGAGATTATCTATATAAGATCCCTGTTTTTCGTACGAAAGGGCCAGGGTCAGGTTGGGAACTCGCCAGTGCTTTCTGATAATCATAGTTCAGTTTACTGGCTTCCACATTCGTTCTGGCAATCTGCAGATCGGAACGGTTGATCAGGGCCGAATCCAACAATGTGGCCAATGGATAAGTGGCCGGATTCATGGCATCGATTCGGGAGGAATCCAGAACCGGAACGATGAATGTATTTTTTATCTGAAGTATCAGGCGTAGTTCACTTTGCAGATCGTTGACCTGGCCGATCAGGCTGTTATATTCTCCCAGCAGGGTATATAGTTGGGCCTTGATCCGGATTACTTCTTTTTCTGAAATATATCCTTTGCCTTCCTGTTCCTCAAAAGCATGCACCACCTGTTGCAGGGATTTAATTTCCTCATTGTAAACAGATGCAGAATGCAGCAGAAAATAAATATTATAAAAATCAGTTCGCAGGGCATATTTCAGGGTTCGGATAAGATCGAAAAACTGAAATTCGGAGAGACGGGTATTTGTTTCCGCCATTTTCACCTGTTTATTTCGCTGACCGGCCAGGTAGATCATTTGGGAAAGCTGCATCGAAATGTCACCCCCGGTTGTTCCCGGTCCGGTTGGAAAGAATTTCTTCGTGGTGGAATTATACAAACTATAGGCAAATGAAAAATTCGGATTGGGATACAGCCTGGCTTGTATCTCCTGGGCTTTCTGTGCCTGGATATTGTATTTCTGAGCCAGTAATGTAAAATTACCAGTCAGGAACAGACGCTCGGCGCTGTCCAGTTTTAAATGCAGGGTATCTGAATGATTCTGGCCGGAAGCAATGGTGGTCCAGCAACTTACGATCAGGAGTACGATGGGTTTCAGTGACATGTGAATTTTATAAATAAGGTCCGGGTACTGCAGGCTATTGAACAGCGGCATTCAGGCGGAAGCCCATGCCATGAATGGTTTCTATTTGAATGGATGAATCGGCTTTGAAATATTTACGGAGTTTGGTGATAAAGACATCCATACTTCTTCCCAGAAAATAATCGTCTTTTCCCCAAACGTGGAGCAGCACTTCTTCTCTTTTCAGTATACGGTTGGGATGCTCACAGAGGAATAAAAGAAGTTCGGCTTCCTTTTGGGTCATATTGTTTGTATTATCTCCAAAGGATAATTTGAGGTCATTAAATGAAAACTTCATTTTACCGATCTGAAAGTTCAGGGTGCGTTCGGAATACATTTTTTTTGTTCTGCGTAAAAACACCTCGATACGCAAAAGCAGTTCCTGCATACTGAACGGTTTAATGATATAGTCATCTGCACCACATTCAAAACCATGTATTCGGTCTTCTTCCAGCGATTTGGCTGTGATCAGCAGGATTGGAATCAGGTCAGTTTGCTGCCGGATTTTTTTGGCAACAGCAAAGCCATCTTTGTTTGGCATCATCACATCGAGCAGACAGATATCGAAACTTTCTTTGCTGAATTTGTCAATGGCTGCCTGTCCGTCGGCACAGAGCACTACGTCATAACCCGCATCTGCCAGGTTATCTTTGATGACGTACCCTAAAGAAAGATCATCTTCCGCCAGTAGAACTTTTGATTTGGTATTCATGATGAATTTTTATTTATAGTTAGTCTGAAAGGGAAGCAGTAATCTGAATTCGGTACCAATGCCCGGCAAACTATTTACCCGGATTTTTCCCCCATGACCATCCATGATTCGTTTTACAAAATTTAATCCCAGACCGAAGCCTTTTACATCGTGGACATTTCCGGTAGGGATCCGGTAGAATTTTTTGAAAATATTTTTCAGGTATTTTTTTTCCATTCCAATACCATTGTCTTTTATCGAAATAAAATAATCTGATTCTTCCTTCCCGGTTTCCACTACAATATGGGGTGAGCTGGAATACTTCAGTGCATTTTCCAGAATATTAATGATTGCCAGTTCCAGATGCCCTTCATCTGCCTGAATGTTGGTTTCGTAGTTTTCCACCTTTAATTCAATGAGCGCTTTTTTCTGTTCAATCAGGGGTTGCAGTTTGTTAAGCGCCTGTTCAATGAGTTTTGCCGGTTGTATCGCTTCTTTATCAATGGGAAACTTTTTATTTTCCGCAGAGGCGCTTTTCAGAAGTTTTTCCACCTGGTTCTGCAGGTGGGAGGTCTGATTCTGGATTATGGCAGTATATCTTTTGAGCCTGTCCGGTTTCTGACCGATATCATCCCGGGCAAGGGTATCTGATGCAATTTTAATTACCGCCAGCGGAGTTTTGAATTCATGGGTGAAGTTGTTTACAAAATCTTTTTGCACTTCTGCCAGGAATTTTTGCCGGTAAAAATAAAACAGGCTGATCGCCAGTCCGATCAGGGCCAGAAAGAGTGCCACGCTGCTGATGATCCAGAAGTTCATCTGCCCGAGGATGTACTGGTAACGGTGCGGAAAATAGAGCAGGATATGGTCATAGTCTTTGGCAAAGACCGGAAGTCCGATAACCTGTGTAATATTAAATCCGGAAGCGACGGTTGGAATGTATTCTTCGTAAATATATTTTTTTTCCTTGAGGCTATAGGCGCCCAGCTTCACATCCGTCAGCACATCAAAATCGCCAAATTCCTTTCGGATATAATGGGTAAGTGAATCCTGTTCGGGCAGGGTATCGGCCTTAAACATATAATAATCATTGGCCGGATTATGAATAAGTTGCTGTAGGCTTAAAGAAGGGTCGTCGTTCATCTCCAGGTCTTCGAACACACCGCGGAGACTCTTTACCACGTTGGTATTGAATTGTTTTTGTTCAAAGGAATAAACCTTCGTAAGCCAGTACAGCTGGACGATCACAATCAGACCGATCAATAACGCGGCTGCTAATACCAGCCACTTTAACATGGAAGACCTCATAGATGTAAAAAACTGCAAACGCAAAATTGGGATAGTTTAAGGCCTACAAAATTACAAAATTGGTTAAGGAGCGGTTAAAGAGTTGAATCTCAGTCAAAAATGCCGGAATTTCAGTCGGATAAATTTGCAGTTGGAAGACTGTTTTTTTACTTTAGCCAGATAAAATCACTCCAGAATGAAAAAAATGATCCTTGCAATTATCCTCCTTTTTAGCCTTAACACGTATTCAACGGCACAGACTACGCCTGCCAAAACTAAGAAACCGGCTTCAACCAGCACGGCAGCTGCCAATAAAGCCAATGCCAGTGCGACGGCAGCCCAGCCAGCTGCATCCGGCGGCCCGACAAAAAAAGATGGTACTGCAGACATGCGGTACAAGTCAAATAAGGATGCAGCAAAAGCAGCCCCGGCCACTACCCATACTAAAAAAGACGGTACTCCGGACAAGCGATATAAAGAAAATAAAAAATAACACTTTAAAATCCCTATCTGAAATGAAAACAATTGCCATTCTCTGCAGTCTTTTATTTTTATCCCTGATGGTGTCGGCAAGACCCGGTGTGTCTGCCCGCCCTGCTGAAAGGGAAAACCACAGACATCCGCATTTTCATCATTTTCATCACCACAGTTATCATCATGCGCGTCCCCGATTTCATCACCCGTTGCACCACCATCATCATGTACACGGGGCCCATGGTCATCATGGAAAAAGGGCTTAAAGCCCAAAGCCAAGAGCAGAATGCTTAAAGCTTAACTCCTAAAGCGAACGCTTAACGCCTAAAACTTAACGTCTGCTTTATAAGACGAAGACAGAAAAATTAAATATCGATCCGGATGACGGGATGGTATTTTCGAAGATGACAGAATAAAAAAACCCTCCGGAATTAATCCCGGAGGGTTTTATATTATTTTCTGTTTTAGAAAAACGATGTTCCGCGTTAGGCGTTCAGCGTTAAGCTTTACTCACCACGGTTGGTTTTCTTACAACAGGTTTAGACATATCTGTATCCGCAGCTCCCAATGGTCTTTTCCTGGCCAGGTCAATCAGAACCGGTGCAGCCACAAAGATGGAAGAGTAGGTACCGGTAACCACACCAATCAGCATGGCGAACGCAAATCCCTTGGTTACTTCTCCGCCCACCAGGAACAGAATCAGGATGGTCAGGAATACCGTCAGGGAAGTCATTACCGTTCTGGGGAGCGTTTCATTTACCGCTTTATTAATGATCTCGGCTTTTGTTTTACCGCGTAGTATCCGGCTGTCTTCCCGGATTCTGTCAAATACGATTACCGTATCATTCATGGAAAACCCGATCACGGTCAGGATGGCTGCGATAAAATGCTGGTCTATTTCCAATGGGAAAGGAACCACCGCCGGCAGGAAAGAATATACCGCGAGCACAACCAACACGTCATGCATCAGGGCAATAATAGTTCCCAGGGAATATCTCCAGTCGCGGAAACGAATGAATATATAAATGAAAATAAAGATCAGAGCGAAAATAGTAGCTTTTACGGCACCGGCTTTCAGATCGTCTGAAATGGAAGCACTTACTTTCTTTGACTGCTGAATAAACTTCCTGGTGTTTGTAAATTCCTGCGCCGTGGTTCCCGCAGGCAGGAAATGGGTTAACCCCGTGAACATTTTATTCGCAACAATAGAATCTGCAGATGATCCTTCTCTGTTGACAAGATAGTCCGTAGTGATTTCAAACTGCTGGTTGGAACCGTAGGTTTTAACTTCCGGATATTTTCCGAACTGCAGATTCAGGGCATCCTTAATTTCCTGTTCATTCAACGGCTTATGAAAATTAACGATATAACTTCTTCCACCGGAAAATTCAACTCCTTTCTGAAACCCGTGGAAGTAGGCGGAAATGCCCAGCACCAGTACGACAGCAGAAATGATATAGGTTACTTTGCGGAACTCAATAAATTTAAAACTGGCATGCCGGAATACTTTCTTGGAAAGACCGGTAAAATATTGGAAATGCCTGTTCTTATTGGTATAAAAATCGGTAACCAGACGGGATACCAGGATTCCGCAGAATAGGGAAAGGGCAATACCCAGCATCTGGGTGGTTGCGAAACCAAGCACAGGTCCCAGACCGAAATAAGCCAGGATGGCGGCTGTTAGGAATGTCGTAACGTGGGCATCGAGTACCGGGGCGAGGGAACGACGGTAACCATCGTTCACAGCCAGCTGATAACTTTTCCCCCGCGTCAGTTCCTCTTTTATTCTTTCAAAAATGATAACGTTTGTATCCACCGCCATACCAATAGTCAGCACCAGTCCGGCAATACCCGGAGCGGTAAGAGTGGCATGCATGGCACTCAGGATTCCAATGGTAAACAGAAGGTTTAATATCAACGCAATATTTGCTACCCATCCGGCTGTATTATAATACACCAGCATCAGGGTGAAAATGACCAGGAACGAAATGCGCGAAAGCCAGGGCACCACCCTTTACGGCAGCTTTACCAAGTGTGGGTCCAACCACCTGTTCCTGAACAATACGTGCAGGAGCATTCAGTTTGCCGCTTATTAATATATTGGCAAGATCCTGTGCTTCGGTCACCACGATGCTGCTACTTCTGTTGCCCATGGTAATTTGCGAATTTCCACCGGGTAATCGGTCCATTCACCACCGGTGCAGAGTAAACCACATCATCAAGTGTGATCGCGATGGGTTTGCCCACATTATCCGTCGTCATTTTTCCCCATACATCTGCGCCATGTTTGTTCATACTCATTTCAACTACAACACCTCCGGTTACCGGATCGATAATCCTGACGGGCATTCGTAATTACTTCTCCTTCCAATTTGGCGCGGTCATTTCCGGGAATGGTTTTGATAGCATAGAGTTCCAGGTAGGGCAGGGCCTTTCCGTTATCATCATAATTCAGTTTTCCCCAGGCGAATTTTACATTGCCGGGAAACTGATTGCGGACTGCCGCTATATTCATGTAACCATTAAATGTGGAAGTATCTTTCACCAGGGCAGCAGCCAGGGCAGAAGGATATTGGACCTGGCCTTTGGCATCCTGTTGCGGCTGGTTAAAACGTAGGATGCGCAGTGGGTTCCGGTTCAGTGCACTGGACAAACTGTCGGCTGTACTGTCCTGCTTCGCGAGGGTTGCAGAATCTTTTTCTCCATTGAGATATTTTTGTAAAACTTTATCTGCATTCGTCAGCGAATTAGACAATTCCTGGATATTATATACTTCCCAGAACTGCAGGTTGGCAGAGGACTGTAAATATTTTCTTACGCGGTCAGGATCGGTGGCGCCTGCCAGTTCTACGGTTATGATTCCTTTGTTCTCATCCAGCTGGATATTGGGCTGGGATACTCCGAACTTGTCTATCCGGTTGGTAAGTACTTTGAACGTCTGATGCATTCCTGCCAAAGCCTGAGTCTTGCAGGTAGCGGATTACTTCACCGTCGGAAGATTCGAACTTCAGTTTGTTTCTGTTTGTATTGGCGAATAAGGGTGCCAGTTTGGTACCGGGATTAACCTCTCCAAATGCTGAAGAAAATAAATCGATATAGTTGGCACCGCCATTGGTTAATTTTTTCTGATCTGCCAGCTGAATGGCTTTTACAAGACTGGCATCCCGGGGATTGTTGGCCAGTCCCTTGATCAGTTCTTTAAGTTCAATATCAAGTGTCACATTGATCCCGCCCTGTAGATCCAGGCCGAGCAGCAGTTCACTTTCTTTGGATTTCTGGTAAGTGGTTCCCCACCAGGTAATCTTGGTTTCTTTGGTAGAATCCAGCAGTCTTTTCCGTACGTGCACGTACCACCAGGCTCAGACTGTCCTGGTACAATACCTGGGCATCTTTGTTTCCCGGATATTTTGTTGCGGCGGAGGGAAAATTATTTTTTACAAAACGTTCTGCTTTCTGTGTCATGGCGGCTTCGTGTTTATTCACGAACCAGGTAAATGACAATTGATAAAGGGATATTACAATCAGTAAACCTGCAAAAATGCTAACCAGCGCTCTCATTGGCTTTCGTTATTTTTTTAGAGCGGCAAAGATAGGTTTTCCAATTGATAACTAAAATGTTAAGTAGATGGTTAAGTAGCCTTGTTTTGCTACTTTCATGCTCTCAAAAGGTAAAATCAAATTAATCCGCGCGAATTCATGATTTTGAACAAGTTCAGACACATTTTCCGGGGCCGTCCAGGAACCGGGATCCTCCTGTTTTTCGCCATAAACCTGTTTTCCTGCAAAAAAACGGCGAATATCAATGCGAACAAGGCCTATGTAAACGTAACCCATACAGCTTATAACACGGGTCCGCTTACCCTGAATTTCGACGGGGTGCCCCTGTTTACCGGTCTACTGGCTTTCGGTGAGACCACCGGAAACAGTACCAGTCCCTACGATACCACCACGGCAGGCGTACATGATCTGCAGGTTCTCCTGAATGATACGGTAATCATTTCGGGGAATACTGCCTTACAGCAGGGAGCCTATTACAGCATGTTTGTTTATGATACCCTGAATACCAGGACGATCAGCGTGATTCTTTTTCAGAACAGTCATGGGGCGGGTACGGATACAACCTCCTACATCCGTTTTCTGAATTTCACTCCGGGTTCCAGGATCGGAATTAAGGTGGTATATCCCCGGGATACCACCGGAAAAATAAAAGCCAGCTATCGCGACACCGTAAATATCGGCCCCAGCAATTTTGTCGGATACAATCCCAATCCGACGATTTATGGATTTTCGGGAGTGCATATCGGAAAGAATGATATATATGCTTTTGTTGACAGTGCGAGACCTTACCGGGATCCGGTGGATCCAAGTAAGGACAGTTCGAATTTCATCCGTATGGGTTCCCTTCAGTTCGACAGTACAAGGAATTACAATGTTTACCTGCAGGGTTTCCCCTTAACCACGGGCCCGGATTCATTTCAGGTTAAATCCGTGCTGATAAATTAGCCTGAAACAGTTCACCGCGCCTTTCCTGCTTTTAAATTGTTTTTAAAAAATCATACCTTTGCGGCGCAATAAAAAACTATGCAACTATCTTCAATTTTATCCCGTTTCAGTGAGCCCGAAACTTTAAAAATGGCCAAACTCGGCCGGGAACTCCGGGCCAAAGGAATTGATGTCATCGACCTGAGCCTGGGTGAACCCGATTTTGATACACCCGATCATATTAAGGAAGCCGCAAAAAAAGCGATCGACGATAACTGGAGTCATTATACGCCCGTATCGGGTTATCCTGGATCTGCGCCAGGCAATCTGTGAAAAATTGAAAAGAGACAATCAACCTGGACTATAAACCGGAAGAAATTGTGGCTTCAACCGGTGCCAAGCAAAGCCTGGCCAATGTCATCCTGGCCCTGGTAGATGACGGTGATGAAGTGATCATTCCCACGCCTTACTGGGTAACCTATTCCGAACTGGTCAAAATAGCCCGCGGAAAAGTGGTGGAAGTGCATACTACCCTGGAGTCAAAATTTAAAATTACGCCAGCCCAGCTGGAAGCAGCCATTACACCAAAAACAAAGGTTTTCCTGTTTTCATCACCCTGTAATCCCTCTGGTGCTGTATATAGTAAAGATGAACTGGAAGCGCTTGCGGGGGTATTCAGAAAACATCCCGGGATCGCCATTATTTCAGATGAGATTTATGAATACATCAACTATATCGGCAAACATGAAAGCATTGCCCAGTTTTCGGATCTGAAAAACAGGATCATTATTGTAAATGGTCTGAGCAAAGGATTCGCCATGACGGGCTGGAGGCTTGGATATATTGCTGCTCCGGTAGAAATTGCCAAAGCATGTGAAAAATTACAGGGACAGTTTACCAGTGCAACCAATTCCATTACGCAGAAAGCGGCCGTAACGGCCCTGACCGCTGATCTGAGACCGAGTTTTGACATGGTGGATGAATTTACCCGCAGAAGAGAAAAAACTATGGAGCTGGTTGAGAAAATCCCCGGAATTAAAACGTTTCAAACCGGAAGGCGCATTTTATATTTTCCCCGATATCTCTTCTTATTTTGGAAAAAAGGATGGAGAAAATAAAATCAGCAATGCCAATGATCTTTGCATGTATTTATTAAATACGGCTCATGTGTCGTCGGTGATGGGAGATGCATTCGGGGAACCAAACTGCATCCGGTTCTCTTTTGCCAACAGCATGGCAAATATTGAAAAAGCCTGGGGAAGGATCAGTGATGCACTTGCGAAACTGAAATAGACAGATTAGGAGATTAGGTGATTAGAGGATTATAATCCTCTAATCCTCTAATCACCTAATTCTCTTATTTTCCCAGCAGTACCCTGTGTATCTCCAACACCTGCGGCAAAAGTGCCTGGGTTCCGTCGTTATTAATCACAAAGTTGCTCCGGCTTATTTTTTCCTGGTCGTCCATCTGCTGCTTCATTCGCTGCCTTACTTTTTCGGCGGTGGAATGATCCCTCTCCAGTACTCTTTCGATTCGCAGGGATTCAGGTGCAGTTACACAAATGATATAGTCATAATTTTTTTCGAGACCTGCTTCAAAAATAATCGCAGCTTCTTTCACTGCAGTAGGGAGCCTTTTGTTTTTGCATCCATTTTTCAGCATCCCGGATGGTTACCGGATGAACAAATGAATTCAGCAGGGCGAGTTTTTCAGGATCATTAAATACAATTGATCCCAGATAGGTGCTGTCTAAATTTCCTTCCTTATAGGCCGCCGGACCGAAAGCCTGAATGATTTTATTTTTCAAATCCTCATCGCTGTTCATCAGGTGTCTGGCAGCCTGATCGGCATAATAAACCGGAATGGCCAGCACTTCAAAAATTTGTGCGACCATCGTTTTCCCTGAGCCGATACCACCCGTCAACCCGATTTTAAGCATCTGACAAGTTACTGTAAAAAAAGAACGCTTCCCGAAGGAAGCGTTCCAGGTAATGATCAACTATTTTTTATCCGGCACCGCCAGGGCAGCTTTATTGATATTTTGCGTCCATTCAATAGAGATCGCACTTTTTTCAATCTTCATATAACTGCCGGGACTGGTTTCCAGCATAATCGTACCGTCTTCATTCACTTTGTTTACCGTTCCGTGTATACCTGCAATGGTTACGATTTTATCTCCCTTTGCATATTGGACTGGAACAACTTTGCCTGTTTTGCTTTTTTTGCCTGCGGACGGATCATAAATAACCAGAAGACAAGGATCATACCGCCTAAAAGAAGTAATTGTAAACTTCCGCCTCCGGGCGCTGCCTGTAATAAAACTACTGAGTGACTCATTGTATTGTTTTTATTTGAAATCTATATTTACCATTTTTTCTTCTCTACCAAAACACTGAATTCCACTTCGTTACTCTGTGTTCCGCGGGTATTGGCCATTACATATATTTTTTTGTGGTTTACCCCGATCCGTCCCTCACTGTTAAAAGAAGCTTTGATAACCCCTTCTTTTCCCGGCATGATGGGTGCTTCCGGCTGTTCGGCAACTGTGCAACCGCAACTGGGCTGAACCCGAGAAATAATCAGGGGTTTATTTCCGGAATTCAAAAAACGGTACGCGACTTCCAGTTTCTGGCCTTCCGGCAATGGAACCATAATTGCGTGAGGTGGAATCCAGCCAGGTAATATTGGTGAACAGGCTGCTGTCTTTCGGAATTTCCATAGATCCGGTGTTTACCTTCTTCACATCTCCCTGACCACAGGAAATAAGCACAGCAGCCAGGAACAGAAATAAAGCAGTTACACGCATACAGTTTCTATTTTTTGCAAACCTATATAAAAATTTGTTATTCGTCAGGAGGCTTTGAAATTCACCTTATGCATTTTGTTTTCGGTCACCAGGTCTTTATGGATATTATCCAGAATGCCATTTACAAATTGTCCGCTGAGCGGGGTGCTATAATCTTTGGCCAGGTCAATATATTCGTTGATGGTGACTTTCGGGGGAATGGTTTCAAAAAACAGGAATTCGCAAACGCCCATTTCCATCAGGATCATGTCCAGGGTAGCGATACGTTCTGCATCCCAGTTTTTTAATTTGGGGCGTATGAGTTCCATGGTAACCTCTTTTTTCTCCATTACCGCTGAAAGCAGATTCCGTGCAAATTCGGCTTTATCAGGACTCACCATTTCTTCAAAATTAAAAGCAGACGTTTTATTCAGATACCCGGTTACCAGTTTCTGCATCATTTCTGCATCGTCGTCCCAGTTTGGAAAAATTTCTTCCAGATGCGATTCAAATGATTCATTGGCCAGCATGAAATCGTTGAAAATAAATTCCAGGATTTCTTTCTCCGGTTTTTTATCCCGGCTGTTTTCGGAAATATATTTATGATACATTTCAGAATCCCGGATTTCGAGATATAATTTCCTCACCATATCCGCACTCTCAATGAGTTCAGGTTTGTCTTTCTTTACTGTTTTCAGATAGGACTCCTGTTCCAGCATTTTCCAGAGAAGCTGATTCCCGGCCAATTTGGTATTTACATTTTTATCCCCCTCGGTGGGCAGGTGTTTGGAAGAACGGCGAAGGGAATCCGTTTCAGCATACCGGGCAAGTTCCGTCAGAAAATAAATAAGATAAATAAGAAGTTGCCTGGACTGGTCAAAATGCTTTTGTAAGATCCGCTGAGCATCTCCCGTCTTTTGATTTTCCTGCGCCTCCAGGGAGTATAGGGTCTGCATTATTTTAACCCTGATATTACGTCTCGTGATCATGTTGAAGAACTTTGCTTATTTGCGGGGGCGAAGATACGGAATCGTAAGTTTCTTTTTTAAAGTATTCCAAACCGGAATGACGTCCGGAGATAACTTCAGGAACAAGGTCCCGCCTATATAAAAACTCATAAAAAACAGGCTGCGGATCGCCATGGCGAAGAAACCGTGTATATGACTGAATAATAGATACGTTAAATAATATCCGGAAATGGCAAGTAGCGAGGGTTAACAAAGTTTTAATACTAAAGGGTTGCATATTGAATTTCCGAAGCAGAAAAAAGTACCGGATGGCATTGTAGACAATATAGGAAACAAGGGTTGCAATGGCGGGTCCCACAACTCCCATTTTTTTCGCCAGTATATAGTTTAACGGCAGGGTAATAGCCAGCAGAATAATTCCGGTAATAAATTCAAACCGCCAGCGTGTGGAGGTTCCGATAATCTGGGAATTCAAACCCGTACCCATGTCAATGATCCGCCAGAGACCGAGAAATAAAAAAACAGGCTGTGCCTGAACATAGGCAGGTTGCAGGTGGAAGTTTTTTACGCCATCGGTAAAATTGATCCAGATCAAAACAAAAATGCCACATGCAAAAATCAGCTGGTTGATGGAGGACCGTTGATAAATGAGTTGGATTTTTGCGAAATCCTTATCCTTCCAGGCACGCGACAAATGCGAGATGGATGCTGAAATGATACCCCGCTGAGGTGCCTGGATCAGGCTGGCGATATTCTGGGCCAGCGCGAATATTCCCGCCCAGGCAAGCCCGTCCGGAAGAACGGCCGTAATGACAAGGGTATCAAAAACAATAGCGATATTCTGGATCAGACTGCCGCTCCAGATGAAGGTAGAAAGGGTAACGATTTTTTTAAAAAATTTTTTGGTAACCCGGCTGGTTCGCAGGGTCAGATGCATTTCGCCGGAACGAATGAGCAGGATCAGCAGAATGAGGGCAAGCACCAGATAAACAAGTGCAAATAATTTAATAAACAAATCAAAATCTCGAATAACCCGCAGGAAGAAGAAAATAGCCAGAACAGAAGTAATCAGTTTGAACAACATTTCCCGAAGGAAACTGGTCAGCACTGATTTTTTCAGCTGCCAGGCAAAAGCCTCCAGAATAGAATACATGGTAAGACCGAATCCCATCGGGAATACCCAGGCGTAATATTTTACAAAATCCGGTGAATGGGCTGAAAATTTCCTGATAACCAGATCCCTGAAAATATAACCGGCGGCAAGAACCATGATAAACCCCAGGAGGGAAGTAACAAATGCCCAGCCCATCATGTCATTGTCCTTCACTTTCAGGTTGTCCTGATAATAGGGATAAAACTTAGAGATATAGGCCTGCATTCCCAGATTTGCGAATGCATTGATAATATTTGCCACCGCCATAAAAGTCCCATATAGTCCGTATTCGGATTGGGAAAACCCTCCCTGACGCGTGAAGAGATAGGTGTTTAAAAAACCCAGCGCAAAACCGAGATAAATAATGCCTGAAGAAAGAATACTTTGCCGCCGGATGGTGCTCATGCAGAATGGTTGCGCTGCAAAGATGAAGGATTTAGATCAAATGATTACAGTTGGCGGTTGACGTTGTCAAGGTAAAACTACTCAACCTTTCGTTGCGTCACATAAAAATTCCGGTCAACCTGCAGTTCGGGTTTGTTCAGGTTGGAAATCTTTTCTTTTTTCCAGGTGGTAGTGGCTTTCAGCCATCGCGGTCCGTTCACATCCACCAACACCGGCATATTAAAATCCTCGATTGCAGTTTGTCCAGCGGTAACTCAGGTTTTTATCTTCGAACTTATATTCCAGAACAGGAATGTTAATGGTTCTCAGATACTGGTTAAAAACCGGGGTAAAATTTATTCCGGAAATTTTATTGATTTCGTTCAGGAATTCTGAAGCAGTAACCGTCTGGTGATAAAAATTCTGATTCAGTCCGCGCATCACTTTACGGAAAATTTCATCATTATGGATCACGGCGCGAATGGTATGGATCATATTCCCGCCTTTGTAATATTCATCGGTTCCCTCGGGTCCGTGGTTTACGCCATAATACTGTATAATGGGCGATTTATTGGAAATACTTTTCCGGGTTCCGATACAATAGTCATCACCGGCGCTCCTGCCAAAATAATGTCCGGTATACAGGGTTTCACTATAATTGGTAAAGGATTCATGTATCCATTCATCGGCAATATCCTTGCAGGTAATATTATTGCCAAACCATTCATGTCCGCTTTCATGTACAATAATAAAATCCCATTTCAGTCCCCATCCGGTTTCGGAAAGATCTCTTCCCAGGTAACCCTGCAGGAAATGATTGCCATAGGCGATATCACTCTGGTGTTCCATTCCCAGATGTGGTGATTGTACGAGTTTATATCCGTCTTCATAAAAAGGATAGGGGCCAAACCAGTATTCAAAACAACTCAGCATGGAATCCACCACGGTAAAATGTTTTATTGCTTTTTTACGGTCATAGTCCAGCACCCAGAAACTACAATCCAGATTTCCTTTCTGGCCATAAAAAGTCTTGTGCCAGTTAACGTATTTGCCGATATAGGGAATGATATTATAGTTGTTAATCGGGTTTACGACAGCCCAGGTCCATCCGGTCATATCCTTTTCCGGCGGAAAATTTTCGGATAAGCTTTCCGTTGCCGACGCCGGTGAGGCTATCAGGTATGATCATGGTCAGACTTGCCCCGCTGTCCGGTTCATCCCCGAGATAATCTTTACAGGGGTACCATACACTGGCACCCGTGCCTTCGCAGGCAACACTCATCCAGGGACGGCCCAGACTGTCTTTCGTAAAAATAAATCCGCCGTCCCAGGGCGGTCGTACGGCGATCTGCGGATTGCCATGATAATAAATGGTCAGTCTGTCTGGTACAGGGCATGCAACGCTGCAACGCCCGGTGTCTGGCGGAGATTTCGTTGAAAGTATTCACATGGAAATGCATTTCCTTCCCGTTTAAATTCTAATTTTTGGTCGTCCTGCAGGATACTATCTATCACCAGCGGTTCCTGGAGGTCTATCTGCAGAAAGCCCGTTGATTTGAGATCAGGAACTTTTTTCTGATCGGTATACACCGGATCGATATAGGTTATTTTATTAATTCCCACAATGGATTTATTGTTCATAATCCGGCGTAAAGGTTATTTCATACTTTAATACATTGTATTCGCGTTCAGGATTCATCGATCCCCGTAGTGTGTCGGCATGGGTAAAAACAGGTTTCCCCTCCTGAGCGAGGGCCGTCAAACAAAACAAGGGCAGGGTAAGCAGTGTTAAACAGATCCTTTTCGCGGGTTGAATCATAAATGCGATTTTCGTATCCGGATGAAAAAAATATTTAATTCAGGAAAGGTCAATATAATTATTCTAATAAGCTGTTTATTCATTAGCCGCCTGTCATTCTCATTCTGCCAGTAATAAAAAAACTTTCCGGTACAATGAACCTACCGGTATCGCCAGCCTGGATCCGGCCTTCGCTAAAAACCAATCCGTCTTATGGCCCGTGCATCAGTTATACAATACCCTGGTGCAGACGGATGCCAGACTGAATATCGTTCCCTCCCTGGCCAATTCCTGGGAAATATCCCAAGATAAAAAGACCTATCGTTTTCACCTGAGAACAGATGTATTTTTTCACGATAATGAAGTTTTTCCCGGAGGCAGGGGACGGCGTTTACGGGCTTCGGATATTGTTTACAGTCTTTCCCGCCTGCTTGATAAAAAAACAGCCAGCAGCGGGGCCTGGATTTTTAATGCACGGATATCAGGTGTTTCGGCTTTCCAGGCACCCGATGATTCCACTTTTGAACTGCAGTTACTGACTCCTTTTCATCCGATGCTTGGTTTGCTTAGCATGAAGTATTGTTCTATTGTTCCCCGGGAAGTGGTGGAAAAATACGGAAAGGATTTCCGCAATCATCCCTGCGGCACAGGTCCGTTTCAGTTCAAAAGCTGGGAAGAAGGACAGGATATGATTCTGGTGAAGAATGAAAACTATTTTGAAAAAGACAGCGCCGGTATACGACTGCCATACCTGGATGCGGTTAAAATCAGTTTTTTTGATAACCGGGCTACGGAATTTTTATTGTTACAACAGGGACGCCTGGATTTTATGAATGATATCGATCCGTCTTTCAAAGATGAAGTGCTCAATAAAAAAGGGGAATTGAAAAAAGACTGGGTGGGCAGGATTCAACTTTCGAAAAGCCCCTATCTCAATACGGAATACCTGGGTATCGTTGTGGACAGCAGCTTACCCGCCGTACAGGTTTCACCTTTACGATTATTAAAAATCCGGCAGGCGATCAATTATGGCTTTGACCGGAGAAAAATGATGATCTACCTGCGAAATTCCATCGGAACCCCGGCAGAAAGCGGATTTATTCCTCCGGGTCTTCCCAGCTTTGATTCATCCATTGTGCACGGGTATCACTATGATCCCGTAAAGGCCCGGCAACTACTTCGTGAAGCCGGTTTTCCCAACGGAGCCGGACTTCCGCTGATTACACTCAAGACGATTGATATTTATGCCGACCTGGCCAGTTTCATTACCCGGCAGCTGGAAGAGATTGGCATAAAAGTGCAGGTAGATATTACACAGAAAAGTTTACTGCTCGAAGAAACCGCGAAATCACAGGCTTTATTTTTCCGTGCCAGCTGGATCGGGGACTATCCGGATGCGGAGAATTACCTGAGTGTTTTTTATTCTGAAAACCCGGCACCTCCCAATTATACCCGGTACAGGAATTCCGCATTCGATATTCTTTACCGTAATTCACTCATTGAAAATAACGACAGCATACGTTTTCAGCTTTATCGGAAAATGGATCAGCTGGTCATGGACGATGCACCGGTGGTTCCGCTTTGGTACGATCAGGTGATACACCTTGTAAGTCCGGCAGTCAGCGGCTTTGAGGCGAACGGATTAAACATGCTGGAACTGCGGCATACCAGGATCCGATAATCTGTTCAGATAAGGACAGGCAGCTTATCTTTGCCCGGTCCGACTATTTGGAAATACAGGTATCATTATGACGGAAAGCCAGATCAGAAATCTTCAGCAAACGGCTGACTTTATTAAAAAATCGTATCCCCATCAACCTTCCATAGGCATCGTACTGGGCAGCGGCATCGGGAATTTGTCCAACGAAATAGACATAGAATTCCAGATTGACTATTCTTCCATACCTGAATTTCCGGTTTCGACGGTAGCCGGCCATTCGGGCCAGCTTATTTTTGGAAAAATGGAAGGCAGGAGAGTTGTAGCCATGGCGGGCCGGTTTCATTTTTATGAAGGATATGGTGTGGAACAGGTGGTATTTCCGGTCAGGCTGATGCATTTCCTGGGTGTTAAAACGCTGCTCCTCTCTAATGCTGCCGGTGGGATGAATCCGGCTTTTAAAGTGGGAGACCTGATGATCATCACCGATCATATCAGCCTGTTTACGGTTAACCCGCTGATCGGCCCCAACAATGAATCGCTGGGACCCCGTTTCCCGGATATGAGTGAACCTTATAAAAAGTATCTGATTCAAAAAGCAATAATGGTTGCGGCTAAAAATGACATCGTGGTCAGGGAAGGGATATATGCAGGCGTTACCGGTCCTACGTTCGAAACCAGGGCTGAATATAAATTGTTACACCTTGCCGGCGCGGATGCTGTAGGAATGAGCACGGTTCAGGAAACCATCGCGGCAGTTCACCTGGGTATGGATGTATTTGCCATGAGTATTATAACGGATATGGGTATACGTGAAGAAGAAAATGCAATTACCCACGAAGAAGTATTACTCGAAGCCAGGCTTGCGGAACCAAGGCTGACGGCCATTTTCAAAGGCCTGGTGGCATCCATATGAATATCACATGAAAGGACTTTTGTTAATTATAGTTATCATGGGCGGGTTCCTGGCAGCCAGCGGACAGGCTAACCCGCTTGGCAGGTTCAAAGGTATGGGCGGCGGTGGCGGTAAAAGCGCTGATTCCCTTCAGCACCGGAAGGATGATACCATGAGTATTACTTACCGCTATCTTGATTCCAGCCGTTTGTTGAAACTGGATTCGGAAATTTATAATTTTTACCTGCGTTATCCGCTGCAGCCCACTTATATTGATTTCGGAAATATTGGTACCGCATCAAACAGTCTTGTATTTAATCCTTTCATAAAACCCGGATGGGATGGGGGATGGCATGCCTATGATCCCTATGTGTTTACCAATGAAACCGCGAAATTTTACAATACGACCAAACCGTATTCAGAACTGGGTTACCTGCTGGGCAGTAATG
This sequence comes from uncultured Bacteroidota bacterium, assembly GCA_963730655.1. Taxonomy (GTDB): domain Bacteria; phylum Bacteroidota; class Bacteroidia; order Chitinophagales; family Chitinophagaceae; genus Puia. The sequence goes on along the minus strand of CAVSSI010000002.1, from coordinate 419,323 downwards.
CGGAGCAGATGATTAATATCATCCATACGCAGAATATTACCCGAAACTGGAACTATTTTTTTCAATACCGGCTGATCAATTCACCGGGAACTTATGGAAATCAGAATACCAACCATAATAACTACCGGTTTACTTCCTGGTATCAGTCGCATAATAAACGATACCAGGCTTTCCTGATCATGCTGGGAAGTAAATTGCAGTCTGCAGAAAATGCGGGAATACAAAACAATTCCTACCTGGATTCGGCATCTTATACAAACCGGTTTACCATTCCCACGAATATCGGACATGCACAAACCTTTGGTTCTATTAATAATCCCTTTGGCACTCACGATTTCTACAGGCACATTTTATACAACGGGATTTTTTACCCTCCGGCAACAATACGATATCATTGGTATTAAAGGATTCGCGTGGTTACCGATTCGATCGTGATACCGCTGTTCTATCCCAAATTCCGTGCGGAGCAAACCATCAATTATTCCACCTATCACCAAACATTTAACGATTATTCTCCGGATACGGGATATTATGTTCACAACCTGGATTTCATATCCACCCCGGATACGATGCACCTGAGTGATCTCTGGCATAACCTGACAAATGATTTTTCACTTTATTCTTTTCCGGATTCAAAAAATTCACAACAGTTTTTAAAAGCGGGTATTACCTTTCAAACGATGAATGGTACCTATAATCAGGGGGAACTTTCACTATATAATCTTTTCGTCCACGGAGAATACCGGAATAAAACCCGCAATAAAAAATGGGATGTGGAGGCTTTCGGTAATTTTTATGTGAATGGATATAACGCCGGTGACTATAACGTTTATATCAGCCTCAAACGCCAGATTAGTAAAAACCTGGGTTACCTGCAGGTTGGTTTCGAAAACGTGAACCGTATGGTTTCCATGGCCTGGACCCATGAAACCAGTTTTGGTTTCGGTGTACCGGGCGGGTCCTTTAACAAGGAAAATGTGGTCCACCTTTTTGGATCTCTTGATCTGCCTAAACTGGAATTGATCGCTTGCCGGAAATTATTACCTGATGACGAATTATCCTTATTTTACCAACTATTATATTGCGTCTCAGGAATCGAATCCATTTAATGTACTGGTAATATCCGGCGATAAACGATTTGCACTAACCAGGCACCTTATCCTGCGGGCAAAGGCAATACTGCAAAAAGTAGCCGGTGGATCACCAGTTAATCTGCCCTTATTCGTAACAGCAGGCCAGATCGGATATGAAGGAAAACTGGGACAGAAAAACCTGAATCATGGCATTCGGACTGGAATTCAGGTATTTTTCCCCTTATAACGCAGATGGATATTCGCCGGTAGTCGGGCAGTTTTTTACGCAGTCACAAACCCGGATCGCCGAACAGCTGCCCGATATTACTGCATATGTGAATTTCAGAATAAGAAGTTTTGTTGCCTATTTCCGGCTGGAAAACCTGAATACAGCCCAGTTTACACCGGCCACGGGATTTGGATTTACCAATAATAATTTTGTTGCGCCTTCTTATCCCAATGCGGGACTTAAAATCCGGCTGAGCATTTACTGGAGTTTCGTAAACTGAGATTAATAACTAATTTTACTTCAGTATGACGGTCTTTTCATTCAATATACCGCGTCAATCCTGCGTTTATTTCAGTCTTTATTTACCAAAAAAGATTGTTGCAAATGAACCGAATCTGTATTTCCCTGTTTTTACTGGTTCTCAGTGTAAATCTATTTTCACAAATGAGACCCGGACAAACTGCGGCTGAATTATCACTTCCCGATTTAAATGGAAAAGCGGTTTCCCTTTCCGACCCTGAAAGGTAAAGTGGTGCTCATTGATTTCTGGGCGAGCTGGTGCGGTCCCTGTCGCCACAATAACCCGAGGCTGGTAAAGCTGTATAATAAATATCACGACAAAGGTCTGGAGATCTATGGTGTTTCCCTGGATGAGAATTCGGAAGACTGGAAAAAAGCAGTGCAGCATGATAAACTCAAATGGATTCAGGTTATTGACGATAAAGGATGGGAAGCCCCTTCCGCCGCGGCTTATGGGGTAGATATGATTCCTTCCTCTTTCCTGATCGACAGACAGGGGGTAATCCGTTCCGTGAATGCAGAAGGATCCGAACTGGAAGTCAGGGTAAAGGATTTGCTGAAAGATTAACCCCGCGATGTGGTTCGCAGGCAAGTGTTTCCGTTTCTGTTTCCAGCGTCACATGCTGGATATTATAGTGCAGCAACTGGTGTTTGATTTCTTTTTTAATTTTCTCCTGCGCTTCTATTCCTATTTCTTTTTTTAATACGACATGGCCGGTGAGTGCATTTTCAGTGGTACTCAGTGCCCAGATATGAATATGATGAAAATCCTGCACTCCGTCTATTTTTTCAATGGCTGACTGCACTGCGCGCAAATCAATTCCCTGCGGAACTGCATCCAGAGATAATCGCAAACTATCGCGCAAAAGCTCCAGGTACTAAACACGATTGCGACAGCAACCAGGATTCCAAGTACCGGATCAATCCAATACCATTTCGTATAGACGATAATTATCCCCCCGATCACCAGGGCCGCAGAAACAACCGCGTCGGACATCAGGTGCAGGAAAGCTCCTTTAATATTCAGATCCGAATCTTTGTTGCGGAAAAATAAGAGGGCAGTGGATGCATTGATCAGAATACCAATGGCTGCAACGATGGAAATGGTTTTGCCGGGCAAGTGGTTCCGGCAGTATCAGCCGGTGAACGGATTCATACAGAATGGCTCCGATGGAAATCAGCAGGATGCCGCCATTTAGCAAGGCAACGAGCACCGTGGTTTTCTTATAACCATAAGTATATACCGTGTTGGATTTTACTTTCATCATCCGGAAAGCAAACAGAGATAATCCCAGACTGGCCACATCGGCCAGGTTATGTCCGGCGTCAGAGAGCAGAGACAGGGAATGAATCACCAGGCCTACTACGGCTTCAATCACGACAAAGGCAAGATTTAAAATAATGCCAACGATAAAAGCCGTATTTACCGAACGGAGTGCGATGATTTTTCCATGGGAATGACCTTCATGACTATGGTCGTGACCTCATGACTATGGTCGTGACCCGCATGACTGTGGAATGTCCCGAATGACTATGATCCTGTGTAGTATCCATGGGAATAAAGATAATACTTAAGAAATATTGATCAGATTTAGGAACGCCGTTTAATTATACAATGGGCTCACAGCCATGGCCGCAAGGTCCATATCCTTATAATTTTTGATCTCCCTGTACAGAGTATCTCTTTCAACCGGTTCACGTTTTACCTGTTTGATCAGCGCAACCAGTTCAGTAGTGGATAAGGTCGGATGCTGTTCCTCTGAACCGGCCATTGAATAAATTTTTGTTGAATCATCGATGGTCCCATCGAGATCATTCACACCGAAAGACAAAGTGAGTTGCGCACTTTGCCGTCCGAGCATTGGCCAGTAAGCTTTTATATGCGGAAAATTATCCATGTACAGGCGACTCACGGCATAGAGTTTCATGTCCTCAATAACAGATGATTCTGCAACATGGCTCATATCATTTCCTTTATTCCGGAATTTCAACGGGATAAACGTATTAAAACCGCCGGTTTCGTCCTGAAGTTTCCGTAACCTGTCCATATGATCGATCCGATGAGCATAATTTTCAATATGACCATAGAGCATCGTGGCATTGGAATGCATTCCCAGCTGATGCGCCTGCCGGTGGATATCCAGCCAGCCTTCTGCATCCACTTTATCTTCACAAATTTGTTTTCTTATTTCTGCGTCAAATATCTCAGCTCCTCCGCCCGGCAGGGAATCAAGCCCCGCTTCATGTAATATTTTCATTCCTTCCTCAACGGATAATTTTGCTTTCCGGAACATATAATCCAGTTCTACCGCCGTAAATCCCTTGATGTGCAGGTCCGGCCGGTGAGCTTTAATTTTCTGAAGAAGCTCAACAAAAAAATACAGATTCATTTTGGGATGAACACCCCCGACAATATGCACTTCCGTTACCGGTTTGCCATCGTATTTTTTTACAAGATCCATCATCTGCTCAATACTCAGTTCCCATCCTTCGTCCCGATGCGCATATAACCTGCGAATAGGAACAGAATGCACAGGAGAAAACACAGACATTGGTGGGTTCAATATGAAAATTCCGGTTGAAATAGGTTTTATTGCCATGCAGGGATTCGCGGATATAATTCGCCAGTTCGCCAGCATAGGACAGGCTTGCCTTTTCGAAAAGGATCAGTCCTTCATCCTTAAGAATACGCTCCTTGTTCAGGACTTTTTCTCCGATGTTACGCAGGACCGGATCGGCCTGATTTTCGATCAGTATTTTTATCTTTTCATTTCTGTTTTCAATGGGTTTCATATTTGCCATCCGCAAAATTACGAAAGAAAGTATGGGAGTATGGGAGTATGGGAGTATGGGAGTGGGAGTGTAAGAGTGGGAGAGTGGAAATTGAGGGGTGGGATTCATTCTGATGATTAATTCCTTTATCTTCCGCAAACAAAATTTTCACATGCAAAGATTTCAGGGATTGATCGGAATAGTACTTATTCTTGGCCTGGCTTTTTTATTTTCCAATAACCGGCGACGGATAAATCTCCGGCTGGTATTCAGCGGGCTCGCCCTGCAGTTGGGAATTGGAATCCTGGTATTGAAATTTACTCCTGTTATCCATTTTTTTCAGTTCCTGGGCCATATCATGGGAAAACTGGAACATTTCGCTTTCCTGGGTGCGGCATTTGTTTATGACGGTATTGCCGTGCCGGCGAAAGGGGCGGAGCTATGAATTATGCCCTGGGCGGATTTGTTTTTGCATTCAATGTAACCGCGACAATTATTTTTGTCTGTGCCCTGGTCGCTGTACTTTATCATTTGGGTATTATGCAACGGGTGGTATCGGCCATTGCAAAAGGCATGAATGTGGTGATGCGGGTAAGTGGTGCTGAGGCACTGAGTAATGTTGCCAGCGCGTTTGTTGGACAGATTGAAGCGCAGATAATGATTCAGCCTTATATAGCCGGGAATGACGAAGAGTGAATTGCTGGCAAGTATGTCCGGAAGTCTGGCCTGTATCGCCGGCGGTATTCTGATTGTTTATGCCAATATGGGTGCGCAGGCCGGAATTGACCTGGCTCCGAAATTGATTACAGCCAGTCTGATGGCCGCACCCGGAGCACTGGTCATTTCAAAAATCGTATGGCCCGAAACGGAAGAAAGCGAAACCATGGGCACCGTAAAATTAAAAGTACCGAGCCAATATGCAAATCTGGTGGATGCGATTTCGCATGGAGCCGGAGAAGGATTTAAAATTGCGATGAATGTGATTGCCATGCTGATCGGTTTTATTGCAATCATCGCATTACTGGATTTTCTGCTTTTGAAAACCGGACATCTTTTTCAATCCTTCTTTTGATCTGAGTCTGAACTGGATCTTCTCCAAAATATTTTATCCTTTTGCCTGGTCCATGGGTGTTCCCGGAGAAGATATCCGGAATGCAGCTACCCTGCTCGGACAAAAACTAACCGTAAATGAATTTGTTGCATTTAAAAGTCTTACCTCAGGAGCCCTGCCCATTCTTTCGCAAAAAGGATTGCTGATAGTAAGTATTGCCATTTGTGGTTTTGCCAATTTCAGCAGTGTGGGCATGCAGATTGGCGGCATCGGGGCATTAGCGCCGGAAGAAGGGCCGACCTGGCAAAACTGGGAATGAAGGCGCTGTTTTGCGGAACACTCGCGTCCTATCTTTCTGCTACCATTGCGGGAATCATAATGTAGATATAAGAGTATAAGAGTATAGGAGTATAAGAGTGGAAAATTCAACCTTCACTCTTATACTCCTATACTCTTATATCCTATATCTGCCCCGCAATCTGTTTCCCCAGTTGCGGTGCGAGAGCAACGCCCATACCACTCATGCGCACCGCGCAGTAAATCCGGTCATTTATTTTCTGAACGATGGGTTTTTTTTCTTTTCCGACAGCCATCGTACCGCTCCAGCGCATGTTCAATCTGATGGGATATGCCGGGCAGGATAATTTCTTTCAGAAATCTTTCGAGTTCCTGCTGAACTGTTGCGGAAACATCGGCTGAAAATGTTTCTTCTTCTTCAAAAAATTTATTTCGTGCTCCTCCCAGTAAAACGCGATTCCCCAGATTCCGGAAATAATAAAAGCCTTCATCATAGTGAAAAGTGCCTTTTAATTTCAGATCCGTAATCGGGTCGGTAAGCAGTATCTGTCCGCGGGCGGGAACGATGTCCAGATCGGGTAAGAGTGACTTTGCAAATGCATTGGTGCAGACCATGACCTGTTCGGCAATTAAGGGGAACTGGAAGATTCGTTTCCAGAAATACGCTATCAGAACGGTTCTCCATTTTTTTCACATCAACCTGGGTCAGTATAGTAACTCCCAGCGGAACTGACCAGCTGAACGAGGCTTCCAGTAATTTTCCGGAATGCAGCTGTCCTTCCAGTTTATTTTCGATCAGGTGATGCGAACCGCCGAGTCCAAATGATTTAATTTTAGAATCGTTTAGCTGGAAGGTTTTTTGTTTGCCGGTAATTTCTTTCAGCTGGCGGTTTAATTTGTCAATATTGTGTGCGCAGTGTTCCTGCGTCCGGGAATTTTTCCGGTGAAACCAGTTCATATCCGCCAAGATTTTCGTAATCAATTTCTTCTTGCTGAATTTCTTCCGGATTTTTTCAAGCCCTTTAAAACGCATTTCCACCAGTTCCAGCATTTCGTTTTCGCCCTGCTTTTCGGTGTCGGCCATCAGTTCGGTAAAACTTCCAAAACAGGCAAATCCTGCATTGCGGCTGCTGGCTCCGCTTGGAATCATTCCTCTTTCCAGGATAAGCACTTTTTTATCCGGGTATCGTTTTTTCAGATAGTAGGCCGACCAGAGTCCGGTAAATCCGCTGCCGATAATGATAAAATCCTTTTGGGAGAAAAAACTTTCCTATTCCCAGATTGATACAGGAAGCATTTTTTAAGCTTAACGCTTAAGGCCTAACGCTGAACGCCAATGCAGAGATGTATAAAATCATAAAATAAAAATGGTTAATTATTAATGATGAGATTTTGAAATCATTATCATTAATAATTAACCATTAATAATTGCTTTAGGCTTTAGGCGTTAAGCTTATAAAGATGTATCGCTTCCCCATAAGCCACTTCAATGGCATCTTTCACACTTTCGCTGATGGTCGGATGCGGATGAATACTGTTGAGCACTTCGTGATAAGTGGTTTCCAGTTTTCGGCCCACGACGGTTTCGATAATGATTTCGGTTACATTGTAGCCGATCATATGTGTTCCCAGCCATTCGCCGTATTTGGCATCAAAAATCACTTTGATAAAACCTTCAGTATGTCCGGCTGCAGATGCTTTTCCGGAAGCGCTCAGCGGAAACTTGCCCACTTTGATTTCATAACCGGCATCCTTGGCCTGTTTTTCTGTGAAACCGACAGAAGCGATTTCCGGCGTGCAATAGGTACATCCCGGTACATTGTTATAATCGATGCGGTTCCGGCGGATGTGCATATTTCTTTTCCTGGAAAGCAATATTTTCCACACAGATGATCCCTTCTTTGGAAGCAACATGTGCCAGTGCCTGACCGGGTGCGCAATCCCCGATGGAATAGATGCCGGGTACATTGGTCTTGTAAAATTTGTCGACGACAATTTTTCCTTTATCCGTTTTTACACCCAAGGTTTCCAGACCGATACCTTCAATATTGGCGGCGATGCCGATGGCGCTTAGTAGAATATCTGCTTCCAGAACCTGTTCGCCGGTGGCGGTTTTTACTTTTGCCTTTACGCCATTGCCGCTGGTATCCACACTGGTTACTTCACTGTTGACCAGATATATCGATGCCGGATTTCTTATAGATTTTTCCAGTTCTTTGGAAATATCTTCGTCTTCCACCGGAACAATCCGCGGCAGGAATTCCACGATGGTCACTTTTGTGCCCATGCTGTGGTAGAAATAGGCGAATTCGACTCCGATGGCGCCACTGCCGACAATGATAATGCTTTTGGGCTGCACGGGCAAATTCATGGCTTCGCGGTAACCAATTACTTTTTTGCCATCCTGTTTCAGGTTGGGCAGTTCGCGGCTGCGGGCGCCTGTAGCAATAATGATATGTTTGCCTTCCACGATCTGTGTTTTGCCATCGGCGCCGGTTACTTCCATCTGGCCTTTGGCTTTCAGTTTGCCAAAACCCATGACGACATCGATCTTGTTTTTCTTCATCAGGAACTGAACGCCCCGGCTCATTTTGTCGGCCACGCCGCGGCTGCGTTTGATAACGGCGGGAAAATCCGGCTGTGCCACTGGCTTCGATACCAAAGTCCTTTGCATGTTTGATATCTTCAAAAACCTGGGCACTTTTCAGCAGGGCCTTGGTGGGAATACATCCCCAGTTCAGGCAAATGCCGCCCAGGCTTTCCTTTTCAATAATGGCTGTTTTAAATCCCAACTGAGATGCGCGGATGGCAGCTACATAACCACCGGGACCGCTGCCAAGAACAACTACATCATATGCCATAGAAATAAATTTAAAATGAAGATGAATAGATAATTTCGGAGTGCAAAGCTAGGGTAAAATTGGATAATCAACAGCCCGTGTCAGGCATCCGGGAGAACTCTGATCAACTTATTATAATTTGCGATATGAAAAAAATTCAGGTACTCGCAGTTGCTGTACATCCCGACGATGTGGAACTTTGTTGTTCAGGCACCCTGATGATGGAAAAATTGCAGGGTAAAACAATGGTGTGGTGGACCTTACCCGGGGTGAACTGGGTACCCGGGGAACACCGGAACTCCGGGCTGCGGAAGCCGAAACAGCCGGCGCGGATCATGGACCTGGATATCCGGGAAAATCTGGGCATGGCAGACGGTTTTTTCCAGAATAATGAAGAAAATCAGCGAAAACTGATCCGGGCCATTCGTAAGTATCAGCCGGAAATTGTGCTGGCCTGCGCCCTGGCAGACCGGCATCCGGATCATGGCCGGGCGGGAAAACTGATCTCAGACAGCTGTTTCCTGAGTGGACTGAGAAAAATTTCCACCCGGAATGACGAGGGAGAGGAACAGGAGCAATGGCGCCCCAAATATGTATTTCATTTTATCCAGGACCGGTTCTACCAGCCCAGTTTTGTGTATGATATTTCTGCCGGTTTTTGACCGGAAACTGGAAGCCATCCGGGCTTATAGTTCCCAGTTTCATTCCGCAACTTACAATAAAGACGAGCCACAGACCTATATTTCCGGACCGGAATTCCTGGATTCCATTATCGGACGGGCCCAGATGCTCGGCAAAATGATCGGGGTGAAATATGCTGAAGGGTTTATATCCGAAAAAATGATTGGTGTCAGCAGTCTGGATTCTTTTGTACAATTTGACACCTGATGTGCATAAACTGCTATGATTCATCGTTTATTTAACAGATGTTATCGCAATAAAAATGCGATAACTTTGCAGCGATTTTAAGCTAAAGCGTTTATCATGCAAATGCCTAAATTTTCTGCCACGTCCGCATACTTTTCATTCTGACCTCAAAAAAAGAATCAACGCTTATTTTGATCAGACCGGAAAAGCGATGACGGGTAATTTTGCTCTTTACCTTAAAGCGGCCGTTTTGGGGATCAGTTTTATCGGACTATATATTCACCTCGTTTTTTTTACTCCCCCTGTTTTCTTTGCCATTCTGGAATGTGTCTTGTTCGGATGTGTGATTTCTGCCATCGGATTTAATATCATGCATGACGGTGGTCACGGCAGTTTCAGCAAAAGCAAATCTGTCAACCAGATGGCTGCCTTATCGCTGAATGTTCTGGGCGGAAACAGTTTTATCTGGCACAACAAACATAATATCATTCATCATTCCTATACGAATGTGGACGGGGTGGACGATGATATCAATATCCAGCCTTTCATGCGGATGAGCAGCAATCAGAAAAGACTGAAATTGCATAAATATCAGCACGTGTATTTCTGGGGTCTTTATGCCATGTTGTATATCCTCTGGATTTTTATACTGGATTATAATAAATATTTCAGAAAACGCGTAGGGGAAGTGCCATTAAAAAAGATGAGTTTCATGGATCATTTTAATTTCTGGGTTTTCAAAGTGGTACATGCCTTTATTTTTATTGCACTTGCCGATTTATATGGTAGGTGTTGGTGCCTGGGTGGTCGGATTTCTGATTACCACAGTGGTTACCGGTCTGTTGATCAGCATTGTTTTTCAGCTGGCACATACGGTTGAACATACTACCTTTCCCATGGCAGATATCGATACCAATAAAATTGAAAATGAATGGGCCATTCACCAGGTGAATACGACAGCAAATTTTGCCACCCATAACCGGCTGGTTTCCTGGCTGGTCGGTGGATTGAATTTCCAGATTGAACATCATTTATTTCCCAAAATTTCTCACGTTCATTATCCGGCTGTCAGCAAAATTGTTCGTCAGACCTGCGCGGATCATGGCATTGAGTATATTGAATTCCGCCGGGTACATAAAGCCATTGCTTCCCATGTTACCTATCTGAAACATCTGGGACAGAGCGTCTTAAGCTTAACGCCTAACGCTTAACGCCTAACGCCTAAGTACACATTCTGAGTTTTACTGGTTAAAAATTATCAACCTTTTCCTTTGCAGGAGAAGGTTTTTTGTTTTATCCTGTACTTGAAATTGTCGCGCGTTATTAAATGGTATGAATTTGGTTTGATCTTTAAGCCCGGGTCTTAAGCATTAGACTTCGGCGTTAAGCGTTAGGCGTTAAGCGTTAGGCGTAAAGCCTAAAAGCATATTTTTGCAGCCTCAAATCAGTTTCAGATCATGGGTAAAGTCAAAGTGGGTATCATACAGATGTCCTGTGTTCAGGACAAGGCCGCCAATCTTCAGAAAGCGATTGAAAAAATCGGGGAGGCAGTGGCCAAAGGTGCACAGATCGTTTGCCTTCAGGAACTTTTTACTTCTCTATATTTCTGCGACGTGGAAGACTATGCGCAATTTCGGACTGGCTGAATCCATTCCCGGCCCGTCTACAGAGGTATTACAGGCCATAGCGCGTAAAAATAAGATTGTCATCATTGCTTCTCTTTTTGAAAAAAGAGCCCAGGGTATTTATCATAATACCGCAGCGGTAATGGATGCAGACGGCAGCTACCTGGGCAAATACCGGAAAATGCATATACCGGATGATCCGGCTTTTTATGAAAAATTTTATTTCACTCCAGGAGATCTGGGTTATAAAATTTTTAAAACGGAATATGCAAAAATCGGCGTACTGATCTGCTGGGATCAATGGTATCCGGAAGCAGCCCGGATTACTTCCCTGATGGGTGCTGAAATTCTTTTTTATCCGACTGCCATCGGCTGGTCCACTGCCCAGGATCTGCCGACCAATGAAGAACAATACAATGCCTGGCAAACCATTCAGCGAAGTCATGCCGTGGCAAATGGTGTGCATGTGGTAAGTGTAAACCGGGTTGGTTTCGAACAGGATGGAGCCATGAAATTCTGGGGCGGATCTTTTATTTCAAATCCGTTTGGCAGCGTTTTATATCAGGCCGGTCATGACAAGGAAGAAGTGGTAGTTCAGGAACTGGATACAGATAAAACAGACAGCTACCGCACCCACTGGCCCTTTATGCGCGACCGGCGGATCGATTCCTATCAGCCTATTACCAAAAGATTTATAGATGAAGATTAACCAGCCTACGCCCAAAGAACTGGGGTATCGTTTTCCGGCGGAATTTGAACAACATGCTGCCACCTGGTTGAGCTGGCCTCATAAAGAAGCTTCCTGGCCCGGGAAAATAGAACTGATTTATCCTTCCTACTGCCGTTTTATTAAGGCACTTGCGGAAAATGAAGCTGTTCATATCAATGTGGTGGATGAAGAAATGAAAATTTTTGCAATGAAAAACTGGAATCCATTTCCACCAATATGGAGAGGTGAAATTTTTTACCCATCCGACCAATGATGCCTGGTGCCGGGATCATGGTCCTGCTTTTCTGATTAATCCGATGCGGCTCAACCCAAAATTATCATCGACTGGAATTATAATGCCTGGGGAAATAAATATCCGCCCTTTGACCTGGACGACCGGATACCTACATTGATTGCGACTGCTTATGAAATTCCCGTTTTATATCCGGAAATCATCATGGAAGGCGGATCGGTGGATTTTAACGGAAAGGGAACTCTGATCACTTCTGAATCCTGTCTCCTGAATCAAAACCGAAATCCGATGCTGAGCCGCACCGGAATCGAAGCCTATCTTGAAGCCTATTATGGAGTGGACCAGGTGCTTTGGGTAAAAGACGGAATTGTGGGGGATGACACAGACGGGCATATTGACGACACGGTCAGGTTTGTTAATGAAGACACCGTGATCACCGTTGTGGAAGAAAATAAATCGGATGAAAACTATCCGATTCTGCAACAGAATCTGGCTGATCTGAAAACCATGCGCCTGCTGAACGGGAAACAACTCAATATGATTGAACTGCCCATGCCGGATAAAATAATTTATGAAGACCAGCGACTGCCGGCTTCCTATGCAAATTTTTATATTGCCAATGGTCTCGTTGTGGTGCCCACTTTCAGGGGATCAAAAGATGACAGGGCGGTTCGAATTATTCAGGAAGCATTCCCGGAAAGAAAAGTGATAGGGATTGATTCCACTGGATATCATCTGGGGCCTGGGAAGTTTTCATTGTCTGAGTCAGCAGGAACCGTACGTTTGACGCCTGCAGGCGTCAAACAATGTGGAAATGAGGAATTGTGAAAAGTGACCATGTGGGAGTGAAATGTGTAAAAATGGAATGTGGGAATGAAATGCAAATGAAATGTGGGATGAAATGTGAAGATTGAATGTGGAAATTAAATGGGGCAAAAAAACCGGGGAATTTGGAAATTAAAATCTCCTTTTATTTCTGCCGCAATATATTTGCGTTAAGCGTTAGGCGTTCAGCGTTAGGCTTTTTAGGCGTTAAGCTTACTTTTTATTAAGTTTAATACATATAATACGATTGCTACATGAAAAAAACGATTCTGTTATCGCTGTTTTGTTTTTCCGTTCTTCCTGGTTTTTCCCAAAAAAAGGAAAAACCTATTTCTGTTATTCCCGAACCGGTAAGCATTGTGCGGGGAACAGGATATTTTAACTTGCCGGCCGTTATTTCAGTAAGTATTCCCGATCTGCCCGAATTAAAGACTACAACGGAAAGCATTCTGGGTAAACTGGCTGCAACCGGAAAGAAAGTATCCCTTGCCAAGGGTAAGACAGCGTCAATTCGGTTTGAATTGACGAAGATTCATGATATGGAATTGCAGGAAGAGGGATACCGGTTATCGGTAAAACCAACCGGCATCGTAATTACTGCCAATAAACCTGCTGGTCTTTTTTATGGCGCTCAAACCTTATGGCAATTGTTTCCGCAGGAAATTGAAAGCAAATCAAAAATCAGTGGCGTAAACTGGCAGGCTCCGGTAGTTGAAATCAGGGATTATCCGCGTTTTGCCTGGAGGGGATTGATGTTTGATGTTTCCCGTCATTTTTTTACGCTGAAAGAAGTAGAGGATTTTATCGATGTGATGGTTCAATATAAATTTAACCTGCTGCATATGCATCTGACAGATGATGAAGGATGGCGGGTTGAAATCAAGAGCCTTCCCCGCTTACCGAAGTGGCGTCGCACAATGCAAAACGGGAAGGATATTTTGGAACTTTTGCTCCGATTCCGGATGATGAACCCAGAACCTATGGAGGATTTTATACGCAGGAAGATATCCGGGTGATGGTAAAATATGCAAAGGACCGTTTTGTAAATATCCTGCCGGAAGTAGACGTTCCCGGTCATAGTATGTCGGCCATTGTTGCTTATCCTGATCTTTCCTGTACGCCGGGTGCCGATAAATACCAGGTGATTTCCGGAGAAAAATTTATGGACTGGCCCGGTCCGAAAGGCAAGAGTGGACAATACACTTTGCCCGGCCAACGAAAAAGTATATAGCTTTCTGGATACCGTATTTACAGAACTCGCCGCCTTATTTCCTTTTCCCTATATCCATGTAGGCGGTGATGAATGTGCAAAAAATTTCTGGGAAAAAAGTGACCAGATTAAAGCCCTGATGGCGAAAGAAAACCTGAAAACACATGGAAGAAGTGCAGAGTTATTTTGAAAAACGAGTTGAAAAAATCGTGGAATCCAAGGGTAAAAAACTGATCGGCTGGGATGAAATCCTGGAAGGCGGACTGGCACCCAATGCGGTGGTCATGAGCTGGAGGGGTATCAAAGGAGGAATTGCTGCAGCGAAAATGGGCCATCAGGTGGTGATGAGTCCGACCACCTATGTCTACCTGGATTATATGCAGGGAGATGCCATCAGTGAACCCCGGGTATATGCCACGCTGCGTTTAAATAAGACCTATGAATTCGAACCCGTTCCGGAAGGAGTGGATGCCAAATATATTATGGGCGGCCAGGGTAATCTCTGGACCGAACAGGTTTATAATACCCGTCATCTGCAATATATGATCTGGCCGAGAAGCCTGGCCATTTCTGAATCTTTATGGTCTCCAAAAGAAAAAAAGAACTGGAACAGGTTTGCTGCCAAAGTGGAAAATAATTTCGGCCGGATGGACCTGCAGAATGTAAAATATGCCCGCACCATGTTCGATCCGATATTTACAGTAAGCAAGGCCCCCAATGATTCCCTGCTCATTACTCTGAGCACAGAAGTGGAGGGCCTGGATATTCATTACAGTTTCGATAATTCCCACCCGGATCAATTTTATCCGGTATATAACCAGCCACTGCTGGTGCCCAAGGATGCCGTCATGCTGAAAGTGATCACTTACCGGGGTAAGGAGACAATGGGTAAACAGATCGATATGCCGGTTGCTGAATTGAAAAGAAGACTGTCCGGAGCGAAGAAAAATGACGATGATTAAAAGACTATCCACCACTTATTAACAGGGGGAGAATCCATAAAGCATTTTGATTAGGTTTGTCCTCAATCAACAAAGAGATCCGTGCGTTTAAAAAGTCTAGATATCAAGGGGTTTAAGAGTTTTGCTGACCGTACCCATATTCTTTTCAACGAAGGAAT
The DNA here is from genome assembly GCA_963730655.1 of uncultured Bacteroidota bacterium. Taxonomy (GTDB): domain Bacteria; phylum Bacteroidota; class Bacteroidia; order Chitinophagales; family Chitinophagaceae; genus Puia. The sequence goes on along the minus strand of CAVSSI010000002.1, from coordinate 404,152 downwards.
TACGGGTATTATTGGTCCGAATGGTTGTGGCAAGAGTAATATCGTAGATAGTATCCGATGGGTAATCGGAGAACAGAAAATCAGTCATCTCCGGTCCGAAAACCTGGAAAGCCTCGTGTTTAATGGTTCCAAGAACCGCACTGCTTCAGGACTTGCTGAAGTGAGTCTGACGTTTGAAAATACCCGGAATTTGCTGCCTACTGAATTCAGTACGGTAACCGTTACCCGAAAATTTTACAAAAGCGGCGAAAGCGAATACCGGCTCAATGATGTGAGCTGCCGGTTAAAAGATATCCAGAACCTCTTCATGGATACCGGAATTTCCACCGACAGTTATGCCATCATCGAACTGGGCATGGTGGATGATATCATCCGGGATAAAGAAAACAGCCGCCGGCGGATGCTGGAACAGGCTGCGGGTATTTCCATTTATAAAACGAGAAAAAAAGAAGCCCGTCAAAAACTGGATGCAACAGAACAGGATCTGGCCCGTATCGAAGATCTTCTTTTTGAAATCAATAACCAGTTAAAAACGCTGGAAAACCAGGCAAAAAAAGCGGAGAAATATTTTGAAATAAAAAAAGAATACCGCGAAATCAGCATTGAACTGGCCAAAGCTTCGCTGGAAGGATTCAATTCCACCTATAAAAACCTGCAATCCCAGTCAGAAACGGAAACGGATAAAAAAATTGAACTCGAAGCACAGATCGCCGGTGAAGAAGCGGCACTGGAAAAAGATAAACTTGCCTTTGTTGAAAAAGAAAAACAATTGCAGGCGCTGCAGCATGCATTCAATGAACTGGTTCAGCAATTAAGAAATAAAGAAGGAGAGAAAAACCTGGTCAGTCAGCGGGTGAATTTTCTGAAGGAAAAAGAATCCAACCTGCAGGATTTTCTTTCGAAAGGGATCAGGTCAGGTAAAAGGTCTGGAAGAAAGCGTACTTTTTACCGAAACCCAGGTAGCGGAAGAAGATATTAAACTGGAGCAGCTGATCCGGAACCTGGAAATATTGCGGGAAAAAACGGAACTGGCAAAGGCCGCATTTGGGATACCAAAGAGATGCTCGATATGCTGCGCAGTGAACATGCACAGGCCCAGCGCCGGCAGTTTGATTCCGAAAAAAATATTGCCGTTGCGGATACTTCCATACAAAACCTGGAAAGGGTATTAAGACAACAGGAAGAGGAAACTGCTCATCGCGCCCAACAGATTAAACAACTGGGATTTGACAGTGAGCTGACAGCAGATCAACTGGAAACCCGGAGAACAGATTTGAGCCAGTTGCAGGAGCACCAGGAAAGAACCCGTGAACAAATTCTGCAAACCCAGGAAAAACTTGAAATCCTTCGCCAGGAACTGGCAGAAGAAAACCGGAAATACGATGCCAAGAAAAACGAACACGATCTGCTGAAAAGCCTGATCGATTCCATGGAAGGTTATCCGGAGAGTGTAAAGTTCTTGCATAAAAATCCAAACTGGAATCATACAGCTCCTGTTCTTTCAGACATTATCTATGTTAAGGAAGAATTCAGAACTGCCGTTGAAAATGTGCTGGAACCCTACCTGAACTATTATGTGGTGAATGATCTGGAAGAAGGCCTGAAGGCAGTTCATCTGCTGGATGCAAATAAAAAAGGGAAAGCAAATTTTTTCCTGCTCAATAAATTTCCGGCTGAACTGGCTGAAACTCATCAGCAGCCTGCCGACACGGTTCCGGCACTGAGTGTAATTGAAGTGGATGCAAAATATCTGCCCCTGGCCAAACATCTGTTACAGCATGTTTTTATTGCTGAAAATGAACCTTCCATTGAATGGTTCAATAGTGAATCCAACGGTTCGGTGATCCTGGAAAAACATGGTAAATATGTAAAAGGTAAATATTCGCTGACCGGAGGCAGCGTGGGTTTGTTTGAAGGAAAGAAAATAGGTCGTGCCAAAAACCTGGAAAAAATATCGCAGGAAGTTATTGACCGTGAAAAAATAGTTACCCGGCTTAAAAGCAGAAATCCAGTCCCGTCACAATGAAGTGATCGGATTCAACGAACAATTGAAGGAACAGGCACTCAAACAGGCGCAGGAAGATATTAACCGCTTGAATAACCAACTCTTTGCCATTCAGAATAAAACAGAAAACCTGAACGGACTGCAGGATGCCTCTGCCCGCCGTATACAGGAACTTCAGAATCAGCTGCACCAGACACAGGAATCCATTGCCGGAACCCGAGCGGATGCCACCCGCTTGCTGGAAGAAGTAAATGAGCTGAAGGAAAAAATTATCCAGGGCCAGGAACAATTTACGATTGCAGAAACAGCATATAACAGTGCACTTGCCGATTTTAATGAAGTGAATCTGCAACTGATTCAGCAGCAAAACCGGATTGCTGCCTTAAAACAGGAACGGGATTTCCGAAATAAACAACTGGATGATTTAAAAATTCAAATTGAAGAAAACCGCCAGCAACTGGACCAGACCCTGGACCAGATCACAGAAAGCAATCAGGCGCTCGCGAGTATTGGAAACGCGCTGATCGATATGATCCGGAATAAAGATGAGGAAGAAAAGAAACTGAATGAAGCGGATCAGGCATACTATCTGGAAAGAAATAACCTGAGTGAAAAAGAAACTGAACTCCGTCAGATCATCCGGCAAAAGGAAAATACCGAACATATCCTGGGCGAAATCAAGGACCGGCTCAACGATCTGAAATTGCAGCTGGCAGGAATGAAAGAAAGACTGAATGTTGAATTCCGGATCAACCTCGATGATATTATTGATGAAGCCAGAACAGGAGAATTGACAATCGAAGAATTGCAGGAAAAGGCAGACCGGATGAAGAAAAGACTGGAAAACCTGGGAGAAGTAAATCCTACGGCTGTAGAAGCATTCCAGGAAATGAAAAGGCGTTATGATTTTATCGTAGAGCAGAAAAATGATCTGGTAAATGCCAAAGATACCCTGTTGCAAACCATTCAGGAAGTGGAAACAACTGCCAATCAGCAGTTCCTGGAAACATTTGGTAAAGTGCGGGAGAATTTCCAGAAAGTATTTAAGGCCTTATTTACAGAAGAAGATACTGCGGACCTGGTTCTTGAAAATCCGGAAAACCTGGCAGAAACCGGTATCGATATCGTGGCTAAACCAAAAGGTAAACGACCTTCTTCCATCCAGCAATTGAGTGGAGGAGAAAAAACCCTTACGGCAACTGCTTTGTTGTTTGCCATCTACCTGATCAAACCGGCACCGTTTTGTATTCTGGATGAAGTGGATGCACCGCTGGATGATGCCAATGTAGGAAAGTTTACCAATATGATCCGCCAGTTCAGTGATAACTCCCAGTTCATCATTGTAACCCATAATAAAATGACCATGAGTTCCGTGGATGTGATCTATGGAGTAACCATGCAGGAAGCGGGCGTAAGTAAACTGGTGCCGGTTGATTTCAGGTCACTGAGTGCACAGACTACTTAGATAATTAGGTAGTTAGAAAATTGGAAAATGAAAAACAGTTGGCAATTTTATTATGCTATTGCAATTCCGAAAACTGCCTAATCACCTAATCCTCTAATCACCAATCCTCAAGAAATCACTTCATAAATCTGCAAGGACTGGCCTTATGTTTCAACTGTACTTCCCTCAGTTTATTGCAGTGAAAAGACTGTTTGATTTTTTCATAGGAAGATTCCGTAATAATAATCTGACCGTTTTCTGCCGGAATGTAATCGTTCCGCAGTATTCACCACATCTCCAATAACGGTATAGTCCAACCGGCGTAGACTGGCTGAACCAATATTTCCACTGATCATTTCTCCGGAATGAATACCGATGGAAACCTTTGGGAAGGAATTCAAGACCATTGGGATCCGGAAAGATTTTTTCGATCTGCGTTCTGACAGCCAGACAGGCATCCATGGCTCGGTCCAGATGAAATTCATTTCGGAATACCGCCAGCACTGCATCCCCGATAAATTTGTCGACGTATCCGTTCTGGGCAATGATTTCCTTTACGATCACGTCAAAATAACTATTCAGCATATTTACTACAACATTGGGCTGTTCTGTTTCTGTAATGGAAGTAAATCCACAGATGTCAATAAATGCAACGGTTGCCTCGATGGTTTCGTTTTTTAGTAAAGAAGATTCAAATTCCGGGCGGTTCATAAAATTCAATACGGTTTCATCCACATACATCCGCAGGATATTATTCTCCCGGATGGCTTTCAGGGTTTGACGCGTCTGGGTTACATGGCGGATCGTTTTGATAATCGTCAGATCCAGGTCTTCGAAATTTACCGGTTTGGTGATAAAATCAAAAGCACCACGGTTCATGGCAATCCGGATATTATCCATATCGCCGTAGGCTGAAACAATCACTGCTTTGATAATGGGATTCAGGTGCCCATTTTATCCAACAAGGTCAAACCGTCCATTTCAGGCATATTGATATCACTCAGTACAATATCCAGATCCTCGGATTCCCGGATCTTGTCCAGTGCATCCGAGCCATTTACGGCAAATAGAAATTCATACTGCCTGTCCCGGATTTGTTTCCGGAACCGTTGTTTTATCAGCACCTCTAAATCCGGTTCATCATCGACTACCAGTATTTTTGCCATTATTCAAGGGATTTAAGTTTTGATTTCAAAAGATTAAAGTCAAGCGGTTTGGTCAGAAAATCATCTGCCCCCAGTTCGATGGACAACCTGTGTTTTTCATCATCGCCATAGGCAGTGATCATCATCACGATGGGAGGAGGGGATTTGAATTTCTTTTTGATTTCACTCAGTAGTTCAAAACCACTCATGCCGGGCATATTAATGTCCGAAAGGATCAACACCACTTCATGCGGAACCTGGTTCAGATATTTAATGGCATCCGGTGCAGAGAAGGTAAATACAAAATTAAATTCGCCCGATTTTATTTCTTTCCGGAAACGCTGCTCAAATAATTGTTTAATATCCTGTTCGTCATCAACTACAAGAATTTTCATGCAATGGGTTTATGGTTGTTATTTTCAAATTTTCTAAGTTTAAGCGCTTTTTAAGACGTTATGCCTTAGGCTTTAAGCCTGAATGGGTAACTCAATAATAAATTCAGTAAACTCATTTTCTTTTGTTACCACGTCAATTTTCCCTCCATGTTCCTTGGTAATAATATCATAACTCAGCGACAGACCCAGGCCGGTTCCCTGACCGGCAGGTTTGGTGGTAAAAAATGGCTGGTATATTTTATCCAGCAGTTTTTTCGGAATACCCACTCCATTATCCCTGATCCTGATTTCAATCGAATCCGGTTTCTTTTTAGTACTCAGGGTAACCGTTGGTTCATAACCTTCCGGGGCCAGTTTCTTTTTTTCAGTTACTGAATAAAATGCATTGTTGAATAAATTGAGGAATACCCTGCCGATATCCTGTTGTACCAGCATGACCTCTTCCAGTTTTTCGTCAAGATTCATCGTGAACTGGGCATTAAAAGATTTATCCCTGGCACGAAGACCATGATAACTTAATCGCAGGTATTCGTCAGCCAGTGCATTTACATCCGTCGGAATTTTCTGTCCGCTGCTTGCCCTGGAATGCAGCAGCATGCCTTTCACGATGGCATCTGCCCGCTTGCCATGAAATGTAATTTTTCCCATATTCATTTCCAGGTCCTTCAGTATTTCTTTCGCTTCCGGAACATCTCCCTGTTCCAGGGCTTTATTGACATCCTCAATAAGTTCCGTATTTACTTCAGAAAAATTATTCACGAAATTAAGCGGATTCTGAATTTCATGGGCAATTCCGGCAGTGAGTTCTCCCAGTGAAGCCATTTTTTCCGCCTGGATCAGCTGACCCTGGGCCTGGCGTAAGTTTTCCAGCGAAGTGCTGAGTGCCGTTGTTCTTTCTGTTATTTTTTGTTCCAGCATCATATTTTCTTTTTGAAGCCGGCGGGAACGATACCTGACCCAGAATCGCAATAGTCCAAGAAAAATAAATACATAAATCAGTTCGGCCCACCAGGAGTACCACCAGGGCGGCCGTATACGGAACTGATAAACGGACGGTTCTGACCAGGGGCCAAATCCTTTTTTAGCCGATACCCGGAAAGTATAATAACCCGGAGAAATATTATTATAATTCTCTGAAAAAGGCTGATCTGTAACCGGACTCCATTTTTCATCAACCCCATCCAGAATATACTGATACTTATAATTCTCTTCATTCTGAGGAAGAATATCGCCGAAATGAAAACGCAGATAATTCCTGTCTGGGGGCAAGGAAAGTCCTATGGGTAGATTAATGGAAGAAAGACTATCCCATTCAATTCCTTTTTGATTATCTGTATTGAGTTTGTCAAACGTTCCCCTTAAGATAAAAACTATCCTTATTTGCATTCCAGAAGGTATCTGTGTTTTCGACTAATTTCGGGATCAATAAAATATTGCGCTTTTCCCAGTAGATCAAAACCTGTAACCCGAACCGGGTTTGGCGAAGAATCGGTTTTGAATACAGATTCATCCAATATGGTAATTCCCGGCACGATTCCCCACCAATATTGTCCGGAATGGGTAACTCATGGCAGCTCTTCCGTTAAAATCAAGTACAGGAAATCCCAGGTTCCTTCCATAGACCTGAAGTTCCCAATAAGATCTCTTTTGATCCGGTAATAGGTTTATTTTTTTCTTTAAGAATAGCCAGACCTTTTCCGGTCCCGGCATATATACGGTTTTCTTTTTCCAATAAACTATATATACTATTTGAAGGGAGGCCGTTTGGAATGGAAAAAATTGTATTCGTTTCTTTTTCGGGATCCAGCAGGTTGAGGCCCTTTTCCGTCGGGATCCAACATCTTTTTTTATCATCTATAAAAATGGATAATACATTGTCATTGCTTAATCCTTCTTTTGAGGAATAAGTGGAGATCGAATGATTTGTTATATCAAGGATGTCTAATCCGCCACCATAAGTTGAAATCCAGAATTTTCCCGGACTGACTTCATTTATATCTGTAATACGATTAATACTCAAGCCGGAATCATGATTCAAATAACGAATTGTTCTTTTTTTAGGATCAAAAAGGATTAAACCTGCATCACCGCTTCCGATCCATAAATTGCCCTTGCTGTCCTGAAATATATTGCGAAGATTGGTGCTGGGCAAACCCTCCTTTGTCCCTATTCTTTCCAGTGTATGATTTGTTTCATTTATCAGAGCCAAGCCAAAGGTTGGCCCGCAAATCACAAACTGTTCCGGTCCGGTCTGAATGATTGCTTCAGTTCTGTTATTTCTGTTACCAGGTGGCAGTAGCAATAACTTATATATTTTTTGATCTGGTGTAATAATATTCAACCCTCCATAGGAGCCAATCCATAATCGTTGCCTGCTGTCTTCCAGGAATCCCCAGTCATTGTTATCCAGCAGACCATCTTTTGTCGAAATTTGATGGGCTATATGGTTCTCCGGCGGAAAAACATTTAACCCGCCCCGTTCTGTACCAACATACATCTGATGTTTAGCATCTTTGCTCATACAATAAATAAATCCTGCACCAAGGCCTTCTGGTGTCCCGACATTAACTATTGAATCCGTATGGGCATTCAGGATGTATATTCCGGAACTGTCCGTATTAACCCACATGCGACCCTCATCATCTTCCAGCATATTGTATATGTCGGTTTTCTTAAGTCCCTGGGTGCTGTCCAGGCGTTTGTACGTTTCCCTTTGAATATTAATAATTTCAATTCCTTTTTTCTCACCTGCTATATATACATCACCGGATTTATTTTCTGTGAGGCAAAAAATATTTCGATTCATGAGGCCCTGACCGGTTCCCAGCCTTTTTATTTTCTTTAATACAGGATCAAGAATATCAACGCCCGATTTTTCTGTTCCAACCCAGATCCTTCCGTTCCTGTCTTCAAATGAAAACTGGGTATGGTTCGTATTCAGGCCGTTTTTTTCCGAAATATGTTTAAAGGTTTTCTGATCAGGACTTATCAGGTATATGCCATCCCTGAATGTACATACCCACACAAATCCTTTTTTGTCAATTCGAATATGGATACCTGGTGGAAAATTCAGCAGTTGTTTTTGAATACCCGCTTTTCGGTTGATAATAAATATCCCGTTTGTAATAGTTCTAACCCAGACCTGGCCAAAGGTATCTTCAGCCATATAATATCCTTCCCCAAAATTATTGGGGATGATTTCCATTGATTCGCCATTTAATATACAGAGCGCTTCGTTTGTTTTGATCCAGCATAAACCATCCCTGGTATGCAGAACAGCTTGTACCGACTGCCCGGGTAGACCCTGACCCTCACCATACTGAAACGAAGTATGATAAGATGTTGCTTTCAGGTTGGGTTGGCCCAGCGTGATTTTTTTAAGGGTTCCCAATAAAGAGGATTTATAAATAAGCGGTTGGGATGGGATAATGTCCAGGTTCAGGACGGTATCCGGCAGGGTGTTATAATGAAATCCCAACTGGGTTGCCGGATGTAACAGGGGATTGAATCCTTGCGGATTAAATGGCTGAGAAGGCAGACTGCTGATATCGAAGGGGATAATCTGCCCCGGATGAATACTATCCGCACTTACTTCTTTCCAGGTGAATTTCCTTGGGGATGAAAACCTAAAGGGTTTTTTGGCTGGTGCGGCGAATTCGGCCTCATCCTGGGGCGGGGGAATTTGCCGGTTAGAAAACCAGCATCCTGAAAAAATAAAGCATACGGTGATTCCGAATAAGCGCTTAAGGGTCATGCCTGTTTATTTGACATCAATAAATATAATGAAAATAAGACAGGTTCAGACGGACTAATGAATATGCCGTCTTTTCATGATGCCACCCGAAGCTTCCTTAATGGTATGGGCAAAAACAAATGCCTGCGGATCGATTTCACTGACCAGGTTTTTCAACTTACGGAGTTCGAGCCGGGTGATCACGGTGAAAATGATATCCACGTCGGAATGAACGTGAAATTTTCCGGGTAAAAATCCCCGTTCACCTTTGTAGATCGTAATTCCACGGCCCAGTTCGTTCACCAGCCTTTGTTTCACCAGTTCACTTTTTCCGGATATGATGGTTACTCCCGTATACGCTTCAATACCTTCCACTACATAATCAATGGTCTTGGTCGCGGTAAAATAAGTGAGGATGGAATATAAAGCGGTGGAGATACCAAAGCGGAATGCGGCTACACTGAAGATTAGTATGTTGAGTCCGAGAATGATTTCGCTTACCGTAAAACTTGTTCTTCTCCAGGTATACAGGGCAAGTACTTCAATGCCATCCACCGCACAACCTGCCCGCATGGTGAGGCCAATGCCAATGCCGAGAAAGAACCCTCCGAAAACAGAAACCAGTAATTTATCATCCGTAATTACCGGGTAGGGAAGATAGTAAAGGCATAATCCGAGCATAACTATGCATATCAGTGTTTTCCAGGCAAAATGCCGGTTGATCGTGTACAGGCCCATCACTACAAAGGGAAGGTTTACCAGCACGATAACGATACCCAGGTTGAAATGATATATCTCGTGGATTAACAGGGAGATGCCCGTTACACCACCATCAAAGAAATTATTGGGTACCAGGAAACCTTTAAGTGAAAAAGCAGCGGTTATCACACCGACGATGATCAGTATCAGGTCTGATATATAAAACTTATTATGGCCGGTTACCGAATGCGCATATTCAATACTGGATTTTAAAGAGAGCAGGTTTTGATGCTGCCCGGTGGAAAGCCGGTCATTCGCAGTCGGACTGAAATACTTATGTTCTTCCAGAAATTTAATCTGCCTCTCCGTCCATTCTGACCTGCTTTTGATAATGCCTGCTGTTTCCATCTCCAAAAAGAGGTTTTCAGCATTTTCTGTGTATTCATTAGTACCCAGATAATACAAATCGGCATCACAGAGGATTTCAGCTTTTTTGTCGAGGGGATGCTGGGGGATCTGGGTGGCCCTGATCAGCCTGCAAATTTTCCGGATCTGATCATCCGTATAATCGAATTGCGGCAGGATTGTAGTGGCCAGCTGGCAGGAGACTTCTTCATGACCTTCATAAACCTGCAGGAAACCCGAATCATGAAAAAGAGCTGCGGTTTTCAGAATCAACAGGTCGTCACCATTAATATTTTCTTTGGCTGCCAGTTCCTCAGAAGACGCCAAAACTTCCCGCGTATGGTTGATATTATGATAAACAAGTTCTCGTGGCAGCTCGTCTTCCAATTTGGTCAGCAAAAAAATACGGACGTCTTCGAATCTCATGTGGTCCCGGTGTTTGGAGGTTCCTGTAAATGTAATCCAAAAAGCTTAAAGCCTAAGGCTCAATGCGTTTGATTTATAAATGATAATCTAATTTATCAGTTTTGCGATTGTGCCGTTGGCGCCGGCCAGAAAAACGGAATGTCCCTGTGTGGATCGCCGGCACACATGAAAGGGTAGTTTGGAAATGAGTTTCCAGTTCTTCCCGCCGTCGATTGAAATGTCCACGCCGCTTGTGCCGCAGCAGATCATACTGCTGCTGTTAATATATTCCACGCAGCTCCGGTAACCATGCGGCGGAGTAACAGGAATAGTCTGAATGAATGGATTGAATTGGATTTGCAGGCTGTTTCCCGTCTCAAGTGTGTCGTTTTTGAAATCACCTCCAACAATAAAAGCCAGGTTATGATTGGAAGGATCGATTGCTATGGAGTTGGCCCCCGTGCTTTCCTTTCCCTGAATGAGCGTTAAGGGAAAATGATTACCGGCATGGAAAAGACTGGATTTATTGCCCCCGGAAACCAGCGTATAATTAAAGCGGACAGAAGAATTTGAATTGGGAATCAGGGACAGATTTGAGCCGCTCGAAGCAAAAAAAGCTTCCCCACTCGAAATGGACTCAAATCCGGGAGGGTTTATTTTTTCCCATTTTTTTCCGCGATCTCTGGTTCTCGCGAAAAATATCCGGCCTGAATCCGGATCTCCCACCACCACTCCGGTATCTCCGGAAAAATCCATTGCATCCAGGAAAACGGATTTTGCGGAATCTTCAAAAACCGTCGTCCAGCTCAACCCCCCGTTTTCCGTTCTGAGTATTACAGCAGGTTCCGTAATACCCATGATGACTGCTTCCTGATCGCTAAATGCTTCTATATCCCGAAAATCCGTTTTTTCGTAATGTGGAACCTTCAGCCATTTCCAATCTTGTCCACCATTTGTAGATCGTCCTACGCAACCTGCCGATCCGCTGACCCAAATGATTTGGTCATTCACCGCAGATAATCCACGAAGAGAGACGGGATAGCGGTTATTTAATATGGATATCTGCTGGGCTGAAATGATTCCGGTAGAAAATAATAAGAGGATACATGAAATAGGGCCTTTCAGCATGCGTAAATATTCAATTAAAAAAATTGAATGCCAAAATCAGGAAAGTAAATGTGAGAAAATCCTTTGAATTTTGAATATCTCAGGCATAAATAAAAGGACATAATTATCTATTGCTGAATGGGGGAGACCGGATTCAGCTGCCTGCGTCAAAGAATGAGTCTGGGGTGATCTGTTTTAATCGGCAAAAATGAGTTGTTCATCTCTTTCTTCAACGGGGATTTTAACGATAAATCCGTCATAATCCACATCATCATGATTGCTAAAAGCACCATAGGCATCAATACTATAACCGATGGTTCCGTCATTGCCCTCCATCAGGTATAGGATGGAGGAATCAGAAGGATCCGATTCACCTTCAAAACGAAAGGTTTTGATGATTTTTAGTTCATGCGGCTGATAGAACTTTCCTTTACCGATGGTAAAACCTTCCGGTGTGAGCAGGAATTCATTGTCCTGCCGCTTCATCCTTAGTTTTTCGATGACCTGGCTTAAAGTGGTCATTTCGGCTGGCTTGATCATATGTTTCAGATTTTATTGGTAAAGTCCAAATGCCATACCAGATATTGGCAAGGGAATTGAATTTAATAAGGTAATGAAGAAAAGTAAACGTGCGAATGGGCCTGCAAAAGTGTTAATTGTAGATGACGAAGCGGATATCTGTTTCCTTTTTGACCGGATTCTGAGAAAACGGAACCTGAATGCGGGATTTGCATCCAACCTGGCTGAGGCAATGGAATCTATCGAATCAGAGACCCCATCCCTGATTTTCCTAGATAATTGTCTGCCAGATGGTGAGGGGATGGATATTATCCCTTACCTAAAGCTGCACTATCCCGGGACCCATATCATAATGGTTACTGCCAATGACAGTTTAATGGATAAAAAGAGAGCTTTTCAGCAGGGAGCGGACGATTTTTTAGGTAAACCATTGAGTCTGGCCCTGATCAATAATACCCTGGACAAGATAAAACTCCGTAACCTGCCTGTCTGAAACCTTCCCCGCTATGTAGATTTATTTTCCTATTTATTAGCTTCTTATCCCATATTTCATGGGTTTAATGTCCGAAATTTATTAGTCAACCCGTTTTTGACCCCCTTGGCAGTATTTTATATAATACAAAGGCGATCACAAACATTCTTATCATTCAACAAAAAATTTCATTATGGGTAATCTACTTTACGTAATTGCTGTTATTCTGGTAATCGCCTGGGCAATCGGTTTTCTGGGATATCATGCGGGAGGAATTATTCATATTCTTTTAGTCATCGCGATTGTGGCTGTCTTGCTGAAAGTGATCCGGGGTTCTTCAAACTGATTTACTGTAGGATTTTTACAAGTGCAAACATTGAATGATTGAGTGGAGACACTTAATGGTTATTTATTTGTCAAACTGCATTTTTTTTGCGAAATTGGTATGGCTGTTGTCTATTCTCTAAGCAGTTGTTTATACTACAAAAATCCTATTATAATATGATTGCTTCCATTGCGCATAAAACCCCGGCCACCATTCTGGAAAAGCTTACCCGGTTATTGAATGCGCTTCAGGAAGTGAAGAATCATTATGAACAGGTTGCCAAACGTATTCAAAATAAGCAATTAAAACTGTCGATATTAGGACTTGCCCAGGAGAGTAAACAATATGCCAATGAATTAATTGCTCATATCGAAACCCTGGGCGGGAATTTAAATGAACGAATAAAATCGGAATGTAACCGGGTGGATGAAGAAGGTGATTTGCCTGAAAAACCCTGCTATTACCGATGAACTGATTGGTCTGAAACTGGGAGAACAACAGGTGATGAAAACCTACAGGGACGTATTGAACGAACCATTTCTATATGACACAATCCGGCAGATGATCCGTTATCAGCAAAATGGATTATTACATTGTTTTTCCCAGATCAGGATGTTATATGCCACACTGCTGAGGACTACCAGTTAGATGTTTATCAGGTTCAGATTCACCCGAAATCCGGATTTTTTTTTAAAATATCAAATTTTGGCAAGGAATTTATATATATACTACTGTAAAGAATCAATCATAAAAATCTAAAACATGAGTACTACAAAAACTTTATTGGGTTTCATTGCCGGTGCTGCGGTTGGTGCTGCCCTGGGTATTTTATTTGCACCGGATAAAGGAACTGAAACCCGCCGGAAAATATCAGAACAAAGCAACGACCTGGCTGATAACCTGAAAGGCAAATTCACTGATCTTGTAGACGGGGTTAAAGAAAAATTCTCAAATGCCAAGGCCGAGGCTGAAGATGTAGCTGAAAAAGGATATTCCGCGTATAATCGTAAGAAGGCGGAATTTAATACCTAATAGACGCTTAACGCTTAACGCTTAACGCTTAACGCTTTCAATTTTTTAGGACGGTAAAGGTAAACGGTAGATGGTACTAACCACCTACCGTTTTTTATGAAAAACAGTTTCTAATAAATATTTAATACTGCATTCAGGAATTAAAAAACCTAAAGCGTTAAGCGTTCGGCGTTCGGCGTTAAGCGTTCGGCGTTAAGCGTTCGGCGTTAAGCGTTCGGCGTTAAGCGTTCGGCGTTAAGCGTTCGGCGTTAGGCGTTAGGCGTTAAGCGTTCGGCGTTCAGCTTTAATACCGAATCAGTTCCGGCTGTACCTGATCGATATAGGCCAGTATTCCGCCCTTCAGGTTATAAAGATTACTGAATCCGAATTTTTCTTCCAGTTCGCGAATGGCTTTCAGACTTCGCACACCTGCCTTGCAATACACGACAACATCCATATCCCGTGGTATCTGGTCTGCATGTTCAGCCACTGTTGCCAGTGGGATCAGTTCGCCCCCAATCTGAACGATTTTATATTCGGAAGGTTCCCTGACATCAATGAGTTTAAATTTTTTCCCCTTCACCTGCCAGTCATAAAGTTCCTGCACGCTGATTTCTTTCACCGGTTTTTCTTCAACCGCCCGCATTCCGCAGAATTGTTCGTAATCGATCAATTCGTGTATGGTGGGATTTTTACCATTCACCGGATTGTCGTCCCGGCGTTTGATATTAAAAGTGCGGTTTTCAAAATTTAATGCATCGAAAGTAAAGAACCGGCCAGACAGAGGTTCTCCGATTCCGGTAATCACCTTGATCACTTCCAGTGCCTGAAGACTGCCGATAATTCCCGGAAGAACACCCAGTACACCACCCTCTGCACAACTGGGAACCAGACCGGGAGGTGGCGGAGTGGGATAAAGATCCCGGTAATTCGGACCTCGTTCGCCTGCGGGGTTTACATAATTGAATACGGAAACCTGTCCTTCAAACTGAAAAATGGAGGCATACACATTGGGTTTATCCAGCAGCAGCGTGGCATCATTCACCAGGTAACGGGTTGGAAAATTGTCCGTTCCGTCAGCGACCACATCATAATCTTTGATGATATCCAGGGCATTGCCTGAATTGATATGGGTATTGTGCAGGATAAACCGGATATGGGGATTAAGGGCTTCCAGTCTTCGCCGGGCTGCCTCCACTTTAGGTTTACCGATTTCATGAATATCAAACAGCACCTGTCTTTGCAGGTTGCTGTCGTCTACCACATCGAAATCAACAATGCCGATGGTTCCGACACCGGCTGCTGTCAGATAGAGCAGGGCAGGGCTGCCCAGTCCACCGCTGCCGATGATGAGCACTTTGGCGGCTTTAAGTTTTAGCTGGGCTGCTTCTCCGAATTCCGGGATGATAATATGCCGGTTATAGCGGGCCAGTTCTTCTTTAGTAAATGTAATTTCGGATGTTGACATATAATTTTTTTTAAATGCCTCCTGCTATGGCAGGTACAATACTGATAACGGTAGTTTGACCGATCTTTGTTTTTTCGTGCTGCAGATCCCGGATATCATCATCTCCGGAAAAAATATTTACAAAGGAACGGATGGACCCCTGCGGATCCAGTAGATGTTTTTTCAATTCGGGAAAATCAAGTGTGATCTTTTCAATAATCTCGCCGACTGTTTCTGCATCTACCTGCAGCCTGGCGGTTTGATTTGTGAATTTGCGAAGCGGTGTTGGAATAATTACGGTTGCCATTATATAGATTGGTTTACTGAAATGGATGAAAAAACTTCTTCTTCAAAACGGGAATCGTCGTTCAGCCGCCAGCTTCGGATATGATCTGTAATTCCCTGTTTAACAGAAATAATCACATACGAAAAATATGGCTGCGCAGCAACCCGGTCATGCTCGGACGGAATTGCCGGATGACCCGGATGAGAATGATAAATTCCCAGCAGGGAGAGATTATTTTTCAAAGCAAATTCTTCTGCCTGCATATAGTCTTTCGGTGTGATTTCGAAACGGCGTCTTTTATCGCCGGATTTGGCATTATCTACCTGCCGGATAACCGAAATGGTTCTGGTTCCGTCTTCCTGCTCCTGTCCGTATAAAAACCCGCAGCATTCATCCGGAAAAATAAGTTCAGCATGTTGGTTTATCTGGTCAAGGGCAGTTGGCTGGATGATGATCATTTAAATAGTTTTTTATAGAGTTCTCCGTATTTGTCTCCATTGTCGGGAAGCAGGGTCACCACGGTTCCCTTTTCAATCTTTGAGGCTACCCGGATTGCCCCGACGAGATTGGCGGCAGAAGACGGGCTCAGGATCAGCCCTTCTTTTTCCTTTACCCGTTTGATCATTTCATACGCTTCCTCGGTAGAGATCTCCAGATTTTCATCTGCCACCCCGGCATCATATATTTTTGGAACGACGGCTGTTTCCAGGTGTTTCCATCCCTCCAGACCATGAAGCGGGTTATCCGGTTGTAAGGAAATAAGCCGGATGGAAGGATTCTTTTTTTTGAGTCTTCTTCCGGTACCGATAAAACTTCCTGTAGTTCCGAGACCGGCAACAAAATGAGTAATACCGGGGGTATCCCTCAGGATTTCGAGGCCTGTTCCTTCAAAATGTGCTTTCCAGTTATTTTCATTCTTGTACTGATCTGCGTAAAAATATATGTCTGGTTTTTTTTCAGCCATCCCCAGAGCGATTTCCTGTGCACCATCCGTTCCTTCAAACCGGGAAGTGAGAATGAGATGGACACCAAGTGAACGGAGGATTTCTATTCTTTCGATGGAAGCATTTTCAGGCAGACACAGGGTTACCGGAATACCGAGCATTTTTCCGATATGGGCATAGGCAATGCCCGTATTGCCGCTGGTGGCATCCAGGAGGATTTTTCCGGGGTGCAGTTGTTTTTTTTCGATGGCATCCTTAAAAATCGCAAAGGCCGCACGGGCTTTAACACTACCGGACAGTTGCTGCCATTCCTGTTTAGCGTACAGTTTTACCTGTTCTTTGCTGAAAATTCCCGTAAAGGACATCAGGGGCGTATTTCCAATCTGTGTTTGCAGGGAAGACAGTTTTTCCCTCAAACCCGGATGCGAAATAGTGGTTGAATCGAACATAAATAAAATAAAAAAGGCCCCGATATGGGGCCTTGTATAGTTAATAATTTGTTTTTTGCTATATAAGAATATCCCCCCGCCGGTTTATCCGGTTTGCAGTACAACAACAACAGCAAATAGGGAGTATCTTATTATCCATGCGTTCGTATTCTGTATACAACGCTAAGATAAGTAAAAAGTTTAAAATTTTATTGCAAAAGGCCGTCAATCGTTATCGCTACATAATAGATCGCACTCAGGGTCGGCCCACCGGCATATTGCAGATACCGGTGGTTCAGCAGGTCGGTACCCCCCAGTTTAACGGTGGTATGTTGCTTTTGAAACCTGTAATTCACCTGGGCATCGAGGGTGCTAAATGCAGGCAGGGTGCCATTGACCAACGGGCTCTGCCATAAAAAGGAATCCTGCCATCTCCAGGTTATATTAAACCCGGTATTTTTAACCACCTGCGGATTACCGAACGATAGAGTGGTATTCCACTGGGGTGTATTAAAACCGGTTACAAAAACATCATTTGCGGCACTCGATTTCATATTGTTGAAATTGATATTACCGTTCAGGGTGTAGCGCTTATAAAAATTATAGGTAATGGCCAGGGCTGAACCCCAGTTGTAATAGGTTGCGATGGAATTGGTATATACGCGGTACCGGCTCTGACCCAGGCTGGCTGAATTTCCTCCGGAAGCGGCGGTTGGGTCCCGGTTTCTGTCCAGCATGGCAATTACCCCGGCATCCGTATTTACCTGCACACCGTTGGGAACATACACCTGAACCTGGCCGAGAAAACCCTTGTATTTATTTACATAGAGCATCCAGGTCGATTACCAGGGAATTATCCAGCAAGACTGATTTATATCCGAATTCGAAAGAGGTAATTTTCTCGGGCGTGGCATCCGGAAGGTTGGCCACCACCAACAGGTTCTGGTTTGCCAGGGCCGCGGCATCTGTATTGCCCTGGGCACTGACCGCTGCATTAAAATTAACTACAGATTGTTGCGTGTAACTATTCTCCAGATATCCCAGACCCTCATTGATAAAGGGAAGACTGCCTACCCGTCTCACACGGCCATTGTTCACAAAAGACAATGCTTCAAACAAGGCAGGGAAACGATATCCCTGCTGAAATGTAAACCGGAAATTATGTTTTTCCTTAAAGGTATAAACGGCTGCAAAACGGGGCGTCCAGATAGGTTTATAATAGGGGTTATAGTCGATACGAAGAGATCCCCATAATTTTAATTTTTCATCGAACAGGGTCTTGGTTACCTGGAAGAATCCACCGATATTTTTATAGGATACAAGGCTGCCAAAGGTTCCGTTTGGCAATTCCTTATTGCGTTCCGGGATGGGCCTGGAGAAATCCACGAAATTATTACCGTCAGGAATAATATTATAGAGCCGGGCATTTCCGCCTACCAGCAAATTAAACGATTTGGTGTATTGCGTTAAATCCCACTGTGCATCCACATTGTAATACCGGCTGTTTTGCCAGAGTGCCGCTCCTCCTGTAGTAGGTGCATCGGGTGTGGTACCGGATTTAATATCCCAGTTATTAATATTAATAATGGTATCCATCAGCGACTTGAATGCGGCAGTTCCCGGAACGGCGCGACCTGCATCTGCCTGTGTCCTTGCATATTGATTTGCAGCGGCCAGGTTGGCTGAAGTGAGTGCACCACCATTTTCCGCTGCGTACAGGTTTAAGGCGTCTTTATACTTCGTTCCCCAGCTGGTGGGCTTTTTGGTATCGGAAGCACCTCCGGTATATAAATCAATATTGTCGGCAAGTGGTTTTATGTTATATGAATTGTTGGTATGCTCGATCGACATATATGCGCTGACAGTATAATTACTACCCTGCAGTTTTATATTGTGATTCTGCACCGTTACCCCGTCCAGCCTGATTTTATTTCCTCTCTGGAATGTACCATCCATCTGACCATAACGATATCCGTATGATAATTCGGCATTATCAGAAATACGCCAGTTCAGCTGGCCATCGAATTTCAGGTTTTTTACGTGGGGATTGTTCAAATCATTTTCCCAATATCCTGTTCTGGCAATACGCAATGTCTGATTCGGCTTCCCATCGATATTCAGACCACTTAATGAAATCAGATTGCTTCCGGCCAGTGCGTCATCACCATATTTATTCCAACCGTCATAGGCGGTATTGTTTTCCGGACCGTTTAATGCCGGGAATCCGGGATTGGCACTTTTCAGATTATTTGGATTCTGATCTGTCTGATTATTTGATCGCCAGTCGGTACCCTGCATGTAGCCGAAATTGAGTTTAAAGGCGAACTTATTATTAAAGGCTTTTGCATAGCGGATCGCAGATTCGGTAAGTATGCTCAGTGACTGATCCGGATCTCCCACATGATTTACACCGGTATTCTGATACAGGCTGAGGCCCTGATAGGTAAACGGACTCTTGGTGATCAGGTTGGCCATACCGTTGATCGCATTCATGCCGTATAATGCGGAAGCCGCACCGGGCGTAATTTCAACACTGGCAATATCCAGTTCTGTGGGTCCAATTGCATTCCCCAGGGGAACGCCAAGGGTGGCAGACTGCATATCCACACCATCTACCATTTGTACAAAGCGAAAATTATTCGGAATATTAAATCCCCGTGTATTGGGAATTTTAAAAGTCAGACTGGACGTAGTCATCTGAACGCCTTTTATATTTTGAAGGGCGTCATAGAAATTAGGGGAAGCGGTTTCACGAATCGCCCGGATATCCAGTTTTTCAATGGCAACAGGTGATTTCAGCCTGCTTTCCGAAACACGGGAGGCGGTTACGACAACTTCCTGGCCCAGTGCCGTCTGGGTTTCCAGGGCAATATATAGTTTTGAATCAATCCCTTTTACTTCAAATTCCTGGGGAGCAAATCCAACAGAGCTGAAAATAATGGTAAGCGGGAATTTGTTTTTTGTTTTTATCGTAAAACTGCCCGAATCGGTGCTGATGGTTCCTGCAATGGTTCCTTTAATCTGAACACTTACCCCGGAAAGCGGCTTACCCGATTCTTTATCCGTCACCTTCCCGGATATATAAATCAGGTTATTTCCCTGAGCCAACAGGGTATTGGCAGAAATCATGAATAATACAAAAATCAATAGCGGTTTGGCAGGATGGCGTTTTGGTGTTTGCCAATTTTTGCTTTTCGTCTGGTACATGTAGCGCTTTGTTTTAGTTCGGATGTAAAAATATTAATCTGGTCGTTTTATGATAGTATAGTCTATTAATTTAGTAGACTATATAAATAACATTTTTTCTTCATTCATCATCTTAAATATGTTCTGCATGCGCGACCGCTTCAGCAGATCAGGCTCCGGTTAAATTTGAAATTCCTTTGATTAATGTAAGAACACTGGTGAGGATAACCATCGTCCCCACGGCAATGAACATGGTTTTCATGGGAATTTTTCCCACGAGTCGGGCGGCGATCGGCGCGGCGATCAGTCCGCCGATGATCAGGCCTGCCACATCAAAAAGAAAAAAAGTTTTCAATAAAATAAAAAACGTAATCGAGCTGGCAAAAACCACAAAGAATTCAGCGAGACATACCGATCCGATTACATAACGCGGGCTCTTTCTTTTGGAGATAAGGGTACCGGTAACCAGTGATCCCCACCCGCCGCCGGCAAAAGCATCCATAAAGCCACCGGCTGATGCCAGCCAGCCCGCACCCTTGATCTTATATTGCGGATTGTGTTTTTTAAAAGCTTTTTTTACGATAAAATATCCCAGGTAAAGCGTATAAATGGAGAGGGGTATACGAACATATACAGAATATTTTTGTCCGTAAAAGGCAAGTGAAGCCCCCAGGATGGCACCGATAACACCCGGAATCACCAGTGTCTTGAATAATTTTTTATTGATATTTCCGAAACGGTGATGGCTGTATCCGGAAACACCGCTGGAGAAAACGCGGGCCGTATGCACCCGGCTGCTGACGATTGCCGGACTTACACCATTGGCGAGCAGGAAGGTGGTAGAAATGGTTCCATATCCCATGCCCATGGATCCATCCACCATCTGCGCCAGAAAACCGGTTAGCAGCATCATTAAAAATGAAGGAATATTGATATACTCCGGAATCTTTTTGATTCCGACACTAAATTCATGCAGGGGCAGGTAGGATAATATGGCATGTCCCAGTACCATGAATAAAAAAGCCAGTAAGCAAAACAACACAATTTTCGTCCAGTTTCTTCCGGGAGGTTTGGCTACTTCTTCCAGTTTTGCCTGCTTTGCGCTGAGCAGTTTGGTAAGATCATCGAGCTGACGCACTTTTTCAGCGAAATCTCCTTTGAGATCCTGCCGGATGGTATGCATCTGCTGGATTACCCCTTCGATTTCATCGGGAATCAGTTCGTTCAACTGTTCCTTCATTCTTTTTGCAATGGTGGGTGACTTGCCATTTGTTGAAATGGCAATTTTCAGATTTCCTTTGTCCACAATAGAACCCAGGTAGAAATCACACAATTCAGGTGTATCAGCAACATTCACCAGTAATTTCTTTTGCTTAGACAGCACCCGGATATAATTGCTGGTGGATTTATCGTTTATCGCAACGATCACGATTTCTTTTTCATCCAGGTCCTCGGGTTCAAATGCTTTTTCAATCCATTTAACCCTCGGATGAGAAACCGCCAGTTCTTTTACTGCGTCCGACACCTCAGTGGCGACAATCGTTACCGAACTGTCCGGTGCATTGTTCAAAATGGCGGTCAGTTTTTCCAAACCTACTTTTCCTGCACCAACCAGCAATACTTCCAGTTCCTCCAGTTTCAGAAATACCGGGAACAGCCGGTTTTTATCCGACCGGTTGAGCATTATACCAGGTATTTTTTCTGAACTCATTTTATTAGATGGCAGTTGACAGTTGACAGTTGACAGTTGACAGTTGACAGTTGACAGTTGACAGTTGACAGTTGACAGTTGACAGTTGACAGTTGACAGTTGACAGTTGACAGTTGACAGTTGACAGACATTGCGTTCTGCGAAAATAGTTAATTCCCTATTAAATTAGTAGACTTTTAGATTTTATTTTTTAAATATTTTTATGACTAAATCGAGGATCAGTTTTAAACAATTTTATCCATCAACCATCAACCATCAACGGCCAACCGCCAACGGCCAACGGCCAACGGTCAACGGTCAACCGCCAACCATATACTCTCAACCCATTGTTTCCTTACAGCGAAATCCCCGAAGGATTCTTTTGTTTTTCTTTCTTTGGAAAACAAGCCGAATAACTGATCCAGTTCCGCAAGAATCGCCGGTTCATCCAGACTTTCCTTATAAACTTTATTCAGGCGCTGACCGGTATGGTCTCCGCCCAGCTGCAGATTGTATCTGCCCAGGGAGGTTCCGATAAAACCGATTTCAGCAATATAGGACCGGGCACAGCCATTGGGGCAACCCGTCATCCGCAGAATGATATCTTCCTGCTGAAGTCCGTTTTTTTTCAGCAATGGTTCGATTTTACTGATCAGGGAGGGGAGGTATCGCTGAGCTTCCGCAAAAGCGAGTGGACAGGTGCTCAATGCCACACAGGCCATAGAATTTTTTCGAATGGATGACACCTGATTGGTATATTCCTCAATTTTATATTTCTGCAATATTTTTTGAATGGTTTCTTTATCCTCTTCCAGGATATCAGCCAGAATCACATTCTGATTAGCGGTAAATCTGAAATTCAGTCTGCCGGTTTGGGCAACTTCATACAGCGCGGTTTTCAGGGCAACGTTTTCATCATCGGTTACACGGCCATTTTCAATAAAAGGGGTATAATACCATAATTTGTCATGGTTCTGAAACCATCCATAATAGTCTTTCCGGTCGGTGAATAGAAATGGTTTTTCTTTTTCCAATGGAAATCCCGTGCGATTTTCGATTTCTGTTTTGAACCATTCAACGCCCATTTTATCAACCGTATATTTCAGACGGGCGAGTGAGCGGTCTGTCCGGTTTCCATAATCACGCTGAATAGTTACAATTTCATAAATTGTTTTGAGTATTTTCTCTTCGCCGCTGACAAATCCGATTACTGTTCCCAGTCTCGGATAGGTGGAAGGATTTCCATGTGTTGAAGACAGTCCGCCACCGATGGAAATATTAAATCCGGTTAACTGATTGTTTTCGATGATGGCAATCAGTCCAAGGTCGTTTCCAAAAACATCCACATCATTATTTGGCGGAATGGCAATGGCAATTTTGAATTTTCTGGGCAGGTAACGGTCCTGGTACAGCGGATCTTCTTCATCTTTTTTATCCGCTATTTTTTCATCATCCAGCCAGATCTCGTAGTATGCCTTTGTTTTTGGCAAAAGCAGCTGATCTATTTTAAAAGAAAAATCATGTATCTCTTTGTGGATGGGTGATTGCTGCGGATGCGCAGCGGCAATCACATTCCGGTTAATGTCGCCGCAGGTTGCAATGGAATGCAATTTTGATTTATTAAATGCCTGAATAGTTGGCTTAACATGCGATTTATACAATCCGTGCAGTTGTATGGTTTGCCGGGTGGTTATCTTGATAACACCCGTAGCATGTTCCCCGGCGATATCCTGGGTGGCCAGCCATTGTTCAGCACTCAGCAAACCACCGGGCAGCCGGAGCCGGATCATAAAGGAATATAAACGCTCGAGTTTTTTCTCTGCCCTTTCTTCCCGCCGGTCTCGGTCATCCTGCAGGTACATGCCATGAAATTTTACCAGGGCTTTATCATCTTCACTGATAGCACCGGTAATTTCATCTTTCAGGCCTTCCTGAATAGTGCCTCTCAGGGAATCGCTGGCCTGTTTTACTTTTTCTGTATGGGATAAATTCGGTTCACTCATTTTCAGATATTCAATAAACATCTTTCAGGTATCTTCCTGATGATTTTCAATTCGTTGAGAAAGGATTCGGGATCGTTGTTGCTCCGGATTTTTCAACCAGATCGAGAATGGTTTTTTCAACATCATCACTCATTCTTTTTGCACCGCATACATACAAGGTAGCACCGTTTTCAAGCCAGTTAAAAAATTCTCCCGCTCTTTGTCTTATTTTATCCTGCACATACATTTTTTCCGGCTGATCACGGGAAAAAGCCACATCCAGTTCATGTAGAACACCGTTTTCCATCCACTGCTGCAATTCGGTCTGGTAAAGAAAATCGGTGGTGAAATGCTGGTCCCCATAAAATAGCCAGTTCCGGCCACCTGCGCCGGCAGATTCCCTTTCACTCAGAAATGCACGGAAAGGAGCAATGCCTGTTCCGGGTCCGATCATGATCACATCTTTATGATCATCCGGTAACCGGAACTGATCGTTGTGGTGAATATAAAAATCAATGGTATCGCCGGGTTTTAAACTGCATAACTGGTCGGAACATAATCCGTATTTCAATTCTTCTTCGATGGAAAAAGCATCCCTTGCCACCGTCAGGTGCACTTCACCGTCCACCGATTCCAGGGAAGAGGAAATGGAATATAACCGGGGTGTGGTAGGTTCCAGCTGCTGCAGAAAAATTTCAAAATGAGCAGCATCCTTTACCGGGTAACGATGCAGCAGGTCCAGCAGACTGGTTTTAACAATGGGAATTTCCTGCTGCACATGGGCGGCATATTTGGCAACCACCCGTTCCGGCAGATAAACAATATTGAGTTTTTTGTGAAGAAGTTCATAAACCGAACAGGTATCATTCCGGTGAACAAAGGTTCTTTCGGCATCAATGCCGGTATGTTCTATAATGGCATCCACAATGGCTACCGGATTGTGCGGTACAATACCCAGGGAATCTCCGGGTTTATAATACACATCTTCGCAGGCGATTTCAATATGATGGGTTTGTTTGGCAGATCCGCGGTCGTTGAGATTGATATTGGTCAGAATCTCGCCCCGGTATATTTTTTTTCCGGTTGATTTTTTAGGCTGTTTGGCAATAGTCTGTCCGGCGGGGACTGATCCGCTCAGTTTCTGAATCACATGTATTCATCCAGGAATAAGCATCATTTTCAAAATCAACATCACAACGCTGGATATCCACAATACGTTCGCCGCCTAGATGTCCCAGCTGCTGATCCACATCTTCACCTGCTTTGCAAAACATCGGATAGGAAGTATCCCCGAGGGCCAGCACGCCGTATTTTAATTTTGGAAGTTTGAATCCGTTCTGATGAATATGATCATAAAACTTTTTAGCAGAAGCCGGTGGTTCACCTTCTCCCTGTGTACTGATCACCGTTAGAAAATATTCTTCCTTGGCCAGATCCGTTAAGCGGTACTGATCCAGGCTCACCAGTTTGGCGTGAATACCTTCCTGTTTTGCGCGGGACGCAAACAGGTTGGCAATTTTTTTGGAATTGCCCGATTCCGTTCCGTATGCAATGGTAATTTTTTTATTTTCCGCAGCGGTTTTGGGGAATCGGATTCCAGGGAGGCGGTTCCGTTCAGAACGCCATCCAGGTATCCACTGGCCCAGATCTGCTCCTGTTTATTCAGGGAATCAAGATACTCCCTGATCTGTTTCTTTTTTTCCGGACTCATGCTCTTGCCTCCTCTTCCTTATTTTTTGTAACTGGTTTAAAATATAATTCTCCGGACGCTTCATTTTCAGGTTTCCATTTGAATGCTTCATGCAATCCGGCCACTTTACCGACAATGATCAGGGTCGGGGACATATAATGTCTGTTTCCGAACTGATGCGCATAGTCATGTATGGGAGAACTGAAAACTTTTTGAAGGGGAGTAGTAGCCTGCTCAATTACAGCAATGAACCTGTCTTCCGGAGATCCCCTGGTCAGTCAGTTGTTTTACCAGTTCATCTGTATTATCACCCGACATATAAAACACCAGGGTATCTTCTGTATGGGCAAGTTCTTTCCAATAATCAGACGGAATGATTTCCTGATTATGCAGGGTCAGAAAACGAACGGCCTGTGCATGATTCCGGGCAGTTAACGGAATGCCGGCATAGGCAGCGGCGCCGCAGGCTGCAGTAATACCGGGAACGATTTCATAGGGAATTCCATATTTATTCAGTGCCTGCAATTCATCCAGCAGATTTGAAAAAATAGATACATCCCCGCCTTTTAACCGGAGCACTTTTTTCCCCTGCAGTGCATATTCGACCAATAATTCATTGATGATATGTTGTGGGGTGGAACCTTCTTTTTTTCTTTGTTTACCGGCATGTAATACCAGGGCTTTCGGATTCACATAGGTTTCCAGTATTGCATCGCTGACCAGCCGGTCAGTAATCACCACTTCCGCTTCCCGAAGATGACGAACTGTTTTCAGGGTGACCAATTCCGGATCTCCGGGACCTGCGCCGGCGAAAATCACTTTTGGGATATATTTGTTTTGATTCATTTGGTTTACCTTAAATATCATTGTTGAATCATACAGGCACCCACAGTTACATTACTGGTTTCATCAATCAGGATCAATCCGCCATTCACCCGCAAATCCTTATAAAGATCATAAGCCAGGGGTGAAGCTGTTTTGATCTTTGCCTGAACAATTTCATTCAATGCGACACGTTTCAATCCCTTCTACTTTCTCAAGTGAATTCACATCGAGCCGGTATTCGATTTCTTTTACCACCGATTTGATGCGACGGCTATTATGTTGTAACAGGTATTTATTTCCGGCTTTTAATGGTTTGGTATCCATCCAGCAGAGTAAAACCTCCAAGTCCTGACCCAGTAACGGGTGGGTGATCGTTTTTCACAAGCATATCACCGCGACTGATATCGATATCATCTTCCAGGTGAAGAATCACCGCCTGGCCGGCCCTGGCTTCGTCAACATCCTGCAGATTTGTTTCAATCCGGCTTAGTTTGCTTTTTAGGCCGGAAGGCAATACCACAATGTCATCTCCCACCCGGTATATTCCACTGATTATTTTTCCTGCATAACCCCGGTAGTCGGGCAGAGCTTCTGTTTGCGGACGGATCACATATTGCACCGGCATCCGTGCATGTGTGAGGTTGGTTTCAGAATCAATGGAAACGGTTTCCAGAAATTCGAGCAGGCTGGGTCCTTCATACCAGGGCATGGTACCGGATTTATCCACGATATTGTCTCCGTTCAGTGCACTGATCGGAATAAAGCTGATATTTTTTAATCCGAGAGATTTGGCTACCGATGCATATTCAATCACAATATTGTTGTATACATCCTGGGAAAATTCCACCAGGTCCATTTTATTAATGGCTACCACTACATGGGGCATATTCAGCAGAGAAGCAATGATGGTATGACGGCGGGTTTGTTCCACAATTCCATTTCGTGCATCTACCAGGATGATCATCAGCTGGGCATTGGAAGCACCGGTAACCATATTGCGGGTATACTGAATATGGCCGGGTGCATCTGCAATAATGAATTTTCTTTTCGGCGTGGAGAAATATTTATAAGCAACATCGATGGTGATTCCCTGTTCCCTTTCTGCACGGAGACCATCCGTTAACAGGGCCAGGTCGATGGACCCTTCGTCCTTAGTTTACTTTGTCTTTCCAGTGCTTCCAGCTGATCGCTCAGGATATTCTTGCTGTCGTACAGTAAACGTCCGATCAGGGTGCTTTTCCCGTCATCCACACTTCCCGCTGTTATAAATCGTAACAAGATCCATTTAGAAAATATAATTTTTAGAAATAACCGTTCTTCTTTCTGTCTTCCATGGCCGCTTCTGAAACTTTATCATCAATTCGTGTTTCACCGCGTTCGCTGGTTCGGGTCAAAATAATTTCATTGATGATATCGTCAATCGTACTGGCTTCAGATTCCACCGCCGCGGTACAGGTCATATCGCCCACCGTGCGGTAGCGCACCGATTTTCGCATAACCGTATCCGTTTCCTCGAGCTGAATAAAAGAAGATACGGCCACCAGTTGTCCTTCGTGTGCTATCACATCCCGTTCAGTGGGAAAAATAAATGGTAGGCAGGTCAATTTTTTCCCGGCGTATATAATTCCAGATATCGAGTTCCGTCCAGTTACTGATGGGGAATACCCGTACATTTTCTCCTTTCTGAATTTTACCATTATAAATATTCCAGAGTTCGGGTCTTTGTCTTTTGGGATCCCATTGTCCGAATTCATCCCGCACTGAAAAAATCCTTTCTTTGGCGCTTGCTTTTTCCTCATCCCTTCTTGCCCCGCCGATGCAGGCATCAAATCCGAATTCCTCAATCGTATCCAGCAGGGTATAGGTCTGAAGGGCATTGCGGCTGGCAAATTTTCCGCCGGGTTCTTTCAGGGATTTGTCTCGAATGGTATCTTCCACTCTGCGCACAATCAGTTTTTCATCAATTGCCGAAGCCAGATGATCCCGGTAATCCAGGGCCTCTTTAAAATTGTGGCCTGTATCAATATGAACCAGGGGAAACGGAAATTTCCCGGGGCGGAAGGCTTTGAGGGCCAGGTGTACCAGGGTAATAGAATCCTTTCCGCCACTGAACAGCAGCGCAGGTTTTTCAAACTGTCCCGCTACCTCACGTAAGATATAAATCGCCTCACTTTCTAATTCGTCTAAATAATCAGTCATCTTTTTAGTATAAGAGAATAAGAAGTATAGGAGTATAAGAGTATAAGAGTGTAGGAGTAGATTCTTATACTCCTATACTCCTATACTCTTATACTTGTATTCTTGTATTCTCATGCAGTCCACACTCTTTTTTATCTGACTCTTCCCACCACCACCTGCCGGCACGAAATTCTTCTCCCGGCCGGATTGCACGGGTACAGGGCTGACACCCGATACTTACAAATCCCCGGTCATGCAAAATGTTGTATGGTACATCGTTTTTCGAAATATAATGAAGCACTTCTTCCTGGGTCCAGTGCAGCAGGGGATTGTATTTATTAAGCTGATGGCCTTCATCCCATTCGAGTAAATGCAGCTGGCTTCGGTTTCCGGAATGCTCGGCCCGGATGCCCGTAATCCAGATCTTCTGTCCGGCAAGTGCCCGTTTCAGCGGTTCAACTTTGCGGATATAACAACATTCTTTCCGGTTTTCCACAGATTCATAAAAAGCATTCGGACCCTTCTGGGTCACATAGTTTTCCAGCCGCGTTTCATCCGGAATAAATGCATGGATCGGAATCCCGTATTTTTCCCGGCTGGCTGTCCATACAGAATAAGTCTCCGGAAATAAACGGCCCGTATCCAGGGTGAAAACGCGTAATGGGAAGGTTTTCAACAGCAATATGATGCAGGATAACCTGATCCTCCAGGCTGAAACTGGTGGAAAAACATACCTGGCCCGGGAAAAGTTCAGTGAATAAATGAAGTGAATCGGAAATGGAAAGACCGCTGATCTGTCTGCTTAAATTTGAATTTAATATGTCTGCTGCTGTATCCATGTATCAAAAAACCTGTTTATTGTGGGGAAAGAGGGGTAGGACGTTGTGGAATTTTATTCAACAACAACATCCCTTACAACAGGGAGGACAGATACATGCAGATATTGCAGTAAAATACATATTTTGACAGTCTACAAATTAGATGGACAAATATAGGTCAAGGAATTGGATTAAAAAAATATGGAGGATTTCTTATTTTTATCCGAATTGGACCCCCAATATGGAATCATTGACCCTACGTAAATCAAGTTCCTGGTTTCTGACCGGTGCTGCCCTGGTAAATACCGTAGTTTTTTCTTTTATTATCCTATGCCTGACTTTTATTCTCGGGCACGGCCTGGGTGCATGGCAATTTCCGCTGGCCTTTATATTAGCTATTTTTTTAAACTATTTCGCATCCCGGTATTTTTTTCCTGGAGAGTATAAACGGGTATTTATCCTTAGCATCACTTGATCGCGCTACTGGTCATCGTTTTGTCTATACTGATTTCGGGGATGTTTTATGATATTTCGGCAGATGGACAGATGTACCATATGGAAACGGCCATCCAGATGAAAGCGGGCTGGAATCCTTTTAAAAAAGAGCTTCCGCTGGAATTAAATCAGGCCATCTGGCTGAATCATTACGGAAAAGGAGTGGAGAACCCTCAGGCCACGATTTATGCCCTTACGAACCGGCTGGAAACCACCAAGGCAACCAATTTTATTATGCTGGCGGCCTCATTTTGTCTCGTGATGGCTTTTTTAATCCGACTCGAACGGTTTTCATTTAGGAAAAACTTACTTTTTAGCCACTCTGCTGGCATTTAATCCGGTCACATTTTACCAGCTGCTTAACACCTATGTGGACGGACAGTTTGTTCCTTTCTGCTCTGTTTTATTGCCATTGCCTGTCTTTTATATTTGGAAGCAAACCGGTATTTTCTCATACTCCTGGCGTCCATTCTGATCATTTTGATCAATATTAAATTCACAGCCATCGTTTTTGGTGGCATTTTTACCGGCAGGTATGCTGTTGGTTTTCTTTGTCTGCAAAAAATGGCAGGCATTTAAAAGAGGGTTTATCGTCAGTGCCCTGGCTTCGGTTTTTGCGGTTGGAGTAGTAGGTTATTTTCCCTACATGATTAATATCATTCAGTATCATGATATTCTTTATCCGGGATTGCCAATGCTGAAATCGGAGGCCGCAAAATTTACGCCCCTGTCGTTTAAAAGATAAAAACCAGCTGGCTAAATTTTTCATTTCGTTTTTTTCACACACTGACAATGTGCACCTCGGGATGGTGAAAGATCCGGTGATTACACTACAAATTACCATTCACGTTTAATAAAACCGATATTTTCAATGCGTCCAAACCCTATGTGGTATTCATTGCAGGCATGGGTCCTTTTTTCAGTGGCATTTTCCTGTCGGCTCTGGTCATTTTTGTATTATTGGTTATGGCGATTTAAAAACAGAAAAGAAGCCCATATCCGTCACATATCATGGCGGGCACCCTGATTTTGTCTGTATTGATTATTTCAGAAGCCTGGTATGTCCGTTATGTTCCGCAGCTTTGGTTTTTCCCGGTAATCCTTTTAATGGCATCTGAATTCAATCAGGCTAAAACACTAAACAGAGTACGCAACTTTCTGTATGTGCATCATGCTGGTGAATATCCTTTTTGCGTGGCCTCTTTTCCCTATGTATATTATAAAACTGAACAGATCAAGTATGAACTGGAACAGCTAAAAGCAAGCCGGCAGATCATTCCCGTGGAGTTTACTTACTTTACTTCCAACCGGGCAAGATTTAAGGAATGGGGGATTCCTTACCGCGAAGTTTCAATTCCAGACAGCACAGCAGTATTTATGTCAAGTTCTTCCACCAAAATGATACCACCGGCAGTTATGCCGGACCTGCCCAAATCACTGGTTTTGCGAACAGGAGAGAAAATCGTAAACCGGTTCCATCTCAAAGACTGATCCGGGTTTGAATTTCATATATTTACTTTATGAAGATTTCAATCATTAACGGACCCAATTTAAACCTGCTCGGTATTCGTGAACCCGGTATCTATGGCAGACAAACTTTTGAAGATTTTCTGCAGGGGCTGAAAGAAAAATATCCGGATATTCAGCTGGATTATTTTCAAAGCAATGTGGAAGGTGAGCTGGTAAATGAAATACAACGGGTAGGGTTTTCTTATGATGGGATTCTGCTGAATGCAGCCGCATACACCCATACCTCCGTAGCCATCGGGGATGCCGTTTCCGCAATTAAAACCCCGGTAATTGAAATACATATCAGCAATGTTGCTGCCCGGGAAGATTTCCGTCTTCGTTCCTTTGTGGCAGCCAAATGTGTGGGAACGATTGCGGGCCTGGGGCTGAAGGGATATGAACTCGGATTGCTTTATTTTCTATAAGAAAATCCGCATCATCAGGGCCACCCCGTTATCCTGTTTCGGTCCGTCAGTAACCTTGATAATATGGAGTCCGTTGTCAGACCAGAACATCATCACATCGTCTTTTTTTGATTTCGCCAGTTGCTTGTCAATAGCCGGTATAACACTTCCTCTGGCCACCCAGCCCAGGTCCCCCCGGGTCGCCGATTCGCCGCCCATGGAATAGGTTTGGGCCAGGTGCTCGAAACTGTCCTGGTGATTTTTAAGTTTTAAGAGTATGGCATTTCCCAGGCTGTCTGCCATCCGATACCTGAATACCGAGGTATCGATAAATATCTGACTGATCCGGTAAAAAGTATTGGGAAGTCGGGCCAGGATCTGAATCAGAAATTTCTGACCCTGCATTGTATAAGGTCCGTATACTTTTTTAAGTACCCCCCGGTAAGCGAGGCTGTCTGCCAGGCCGTTAAAATGGGTGGTCCGGGTAACAATGATGGTATCGAGTTTGAATTTTTTCTTCAGGATATCCTTGACATAAAGGGGTGAATTGGATGAATTTTCAATATCCTTTTTTATATCCGCCATGGACTTTGCCTGGCTGAATCCATTTAAACAACTGATAATCAATATAATAAGACAAAAAAATTTCACCATCGCGATTTATTAAGTGTGCAAATATAGTCAGGCCGCTTCATCTGTTTCTGCAACAATTCCGGTTCCCGGTTCGTTTTTTGTTATATCGGTATAATATGAAATGCTTACCCTTTTTGTTAGTGATTTTACTCTCTGTAAAAGGCTTTTCCCAGCCGGGTTCCTTTATCATCGGCGTAAAGGGGGACACGCTGAATAAGATTGACAAAAAAAATATGAAACAGGGGAAATGGGTGATCCGGGTAGATGAAGTTCGGGGTGAACCCGGTTATGAGGAGGAGGGCGAATTTAAAAATAACCGTAAAGAAGGTACCTGGCGCATTTACTACCTGGAAGGGGACCTGAGCGGACTTGAATTTTATCAGTGGGGAAATAAGGATGGTAACTGCCAGTATTTTAATCATTCCGGTTCACTCGTTCGGGAGGAGTCCTGGAGGGCGCTGAATCCGGACAAACTGTATGATACGCTTGAAATTGAAGATATTGACCACCTGAATGAATATAAAACCGTCATTGTAAAAAATGAGGGTGTGGCTATCCGTCACGGTCAATGGAAATTTTATGATCCTTCTACCGGAATGATCAATAAAATTCAAACCTACACGATGGGCAAACTTGAATCACCCAAAAGCGATACCGGTTCTGATTCCACCAAGGTGGTTAAAAAAACCATGGTGAAACCCAAAGAAGTGCAGGATTTTGAAAAGAAAAATGCGGGAAAGAAAAAAGTAAAATACATTGACGGCAGCACGAATTAATCCTCGTCTCGCATATCCGGTTCACTCGTAACGAGTACTTTATCGATACGCTGCGCATCCATATCAACAATTTCAAATTTAAAATCTTTCCATTCCATTCTTTCTCCGGTCCGGGGAATATGTTCAAGCTGATGCAGAATAAAGCCTGCCAGGGTGTCGAATTCATGTTCTCCTTCATTCATCCATTCTGTTTTATCAAAATGGACAAGGAAATCATAAAAAGGAATCTGTGCATCCACCAGGAATGATCCGTCTTCCCGTTTAACGATCTCATAGTCCATCATATCCGGTTGTGGAATGTCGCCGATCAGGGCTTCAAGAATATCATTTAAGGTGATCATACCGAGCATGGATCCGTATTCATCCACGATACAGCAGCTATGGGTTTTTGTTTCCTTGAATTTCTCAAGGATCATATAGGCGGTATTATTTTCAGGCACAAAAAGTGCCGGGGTCATCATGTCTCTGAATGGAGTTGAGTCATCGGCTACATACATGTCTTTAATCGTAACCATCCCTTTTATGTTATCGATTTCTCCGTCGCAGACCGGGTAAACAGAATGGGGTTCACTGAGTATTTTTTCTTTGATCATTTCCTCGGTTTCATTCAGATCGAACCAGATAATATCACTCCGGTGCGTCATCAGGGAAGTGATATTCCGGTCACCCAGGTGGAATACGCGTTCAATGATTTCCTGTTCGGCTTCTTCAATTGTTCCCTGTTCCGTTCCTTCATTGATGATGGCTTTGATTTCGTCTTCGGTTACATTTCCTTCGGGAGATGATTTTATGGAAAACAGAAGAATAAAAATATTGCTTAGCCAGTTGAGTAAGGCAACAATGGGATATCCGACCCTGGAGAACACCGTCATGGGCCGGGCAACGATTCGCGCTATTCGCTCCGCTTTAAGAAGCCCGATTCTTTTGGGTAACAGCTCTCCGAATAAAATGGACAGAAAGGTTACAATAATTACAATCAGTGCTGAAGCGATTTTATCGGCATACCGCTGCAGGTAATGGATTTTCTGTATATAAGGCAGGAGTTCACCGCTGAATTTTTCGCTCGTGTAATAACCCGTTAAGATGGCGATCAGGGTAATTCCGATCTGGGCTGTGGAAAGAAAAAGCTCCGGATTTTCTGTAAGCGCCAGAGCGGCTTTGGCCTTTACATCTCCCTTTGACGACATATCTTCAAGCTTGGATTTCCTGGCGGATACCAGGGCAATCTCAGCCATTACAAACAATCCATTCAAAAAAATTAAACAAAAAAGAATGATAATCGAAACCATGCAAATCTTACTTTAAACTAAGAACACCAAACTGTCTCCTGAAAAATACACTCATGCCATAACCAATCGCTGATCCAACAATCGCCCCGCCGAGTAAATCCAGCGGATAATGAACCCCCACATAGGATTGGGCATAACTGATCGCAAATGCCCACACAAACAACAACCAGCGCCAGGATCCGGTTTGATTTAAAGTTATAAAAATAAACCAAGCAGCAGCGAAATGGTTGCAGGCATGGGAAGAAGTAAAACTTGAATTATGCCCGCAATAATTTACCAAAATGCGAACCTGTCCTTCCATTTCCGGATCAAGACAGGGCCGGTATCTGAAAATAAGTGACTTAATCAGGTGACTGCTCACCAGATCGCCGATCACAACGGTCATTATCATGGATCCTGCCCACCAGCCTCCTTTTTTTCCAAAATTGTAGAGGGCGAATACCAACAGAAATAAGTAGAAGGGATACCAGAATTCCTGCTGGCGTATAAAGGGCATGACCCCATCAAAAAAAGGGTTTATCCAAACCTGATTTATTTTATGGAATAACCAATGATCGAATCGCAACAGCGGTTTTAAAATAACCATATATTTAGAGAGGTAAAGATACCTAAAATGAAACCATAACCGGCCTCATGCGCATTCATTCCTCATTCCTGCTGCTTTTGCTGTTTCAAATCATTTCCTGCAGAGATGCGGTTCAAAAAAAAACTACCCTGCTTTCCGGCCGGCCGGATAAAATTTCAATTTCAAGGGACCAGGTTTATGACCTCAGTGGTTATGCCGGAAACGGGGGAGGGAATCCCTTTAATCTATTTGATGAAAATGCGTTTGTTGATCCCCGGTATGAGAAAAGCGCGGATGCTTTTATACCCGTAACCAATTGCCAGCCTACCATTCATCCGGCCATATATTTTAATAAATCCGGGGGAAGCCGGGTGGTAATAGACCTGAAAATTCCATATTCGATAAAGGAAATTTACCTCTACGACCGCTCATTAACATCGGATAGCTGTTGGATATATACCGGAGGATTTAAACACTGGGATAAAATATCCTCTTTTTCCACAGTATCGCGAACGGGTGCCTGGGGATGGAGAAAAATAAGTCTGGATGAAGAAACGCGTTTTGTCATGATCCGGTTCAGCAGTTATGAAACGGCCATGACTGAAATGGTTGTTTATGGAATTCCAAAACTGAAAATTGCCGAAACACAGGACGAAATGGTTCACAAAGGGCTGACTAAAAATTCGCTTAGCCAATTTCTGGGTGTGAATTATATTATGGAGCGTGAACCCCGGTTGCTGAAACCTTTCCATTACAGCCGGATTTATAATTTCGCATTAGACTATGATAATGATTCCACCCGGAATGAAAAACAGGTTCGGTTCAACATGCTGCATTATGGATATTTTAATAAAGAAAAAAACAGATACATTTTTGATATAGACACCCTGCAGCATATGAACCAGGGCAATATCTGGTTTAGTATCCGGGGTGTTTCGAAATGGATGAGCGATCTGGGTTTTACAGATAAGGACCGGCCCCTCAATCATCCGCTGATGAATACCGAGGATCCGGCCAGTTATTCGAGACATGCCGCCATGATGTGGAATCTGTCGGCATTCTTTGGCTATCAGCAAGTAGATACGAATCTGCTTTCCATTTCCAATCAGCCTCTTGAAAGCGGCAGAGGGTTCAATGCATCTGTATGAAAACGGAAATGAAGAAGACGCCACCTGGGTTGGGGACAAATATTGCAGTCCGGTAGAATACTATGCCCAGAGTACTGCAGATTGGGATGGAGATGAAGGGAGGCTGGGAAGTCATTCTGGAATCCATGCTGCAGATTCGACAGCCAGGTTAATGATGAGCGGACTGATTAGTCTGGACACCAACCGGGTTAAAGTATATCGGTTGCTTTCAGAAAACCTTCGGGACGATAAGCGATTTATCTGGCAGGGGGGAATTCAGTATCACCATTACTCACAAAAAAATGGGAAAGGTATATCGCCCGAAGAAGATTCCCTCCGCTGGAAGCTGGCTAAGGTTGCTGACTGCAGCTACCGTATTGCACCGGAAGTAAAATGTTTTTTGGGTGAAAACGGATACGATAAGGCGCAGACTTCCTGGCAGGCTACTCCCCTGATCCCCGGTATGTCCACATCCCAAAGTCAGGCAGTGATGCTGGTTCGTTCCATTAATGCCACTTTCTTTTCCGGATTCGACGCTTATATTTTATACTGGCTGCGGGATGGTTTTCCGGAAAATGATACACGTGTATACCTCACCAGCGGTATTCTCCGTACCATGCCCGAC
Source organism: uncultured Bacteroidota bacterium (assembly GCA_963730655.1). Lineage (GTDB taxonomy): Bacteria > Bacteroidota > Bacteroidia > Chitinophagales > Chitinophagaceae > Puia. The sequence goes on along the minus strand of CAVSSI010000002.1, from coordinate 367,590 downwards.
GGGAGAACAAAAGTGTATCCGGCCTGGTATTATATAAGTACCCTGGTCAGCCGTTTAGGAAAATACAGACCGGAAAAAATCATTCAGGAATCCGGCGATGTTTGGATTTACAAGTATGTGCATGCTGATATCCCGGATTCGGTGGCCTATTTTATATATAAACCAACCGTAAATGGCAGCCGGATTAAATCTTTTACTTTAGAAACCGGAAACATGAATCTGAATACGGTTCTCAAACTTGGATTTACAGACGAAACGGATCAGGGTAAGGAAGAAATCTTACCGGTAACGCGTGGTAAAGTCATAATATCTGTTGAAGAGAAACCCGTATTAATTTTTTGTAAAGAAAACCATTAGATGCGGGTCAGATTATTTAGTTACAAAAGAGGACGATCGGTATCGGGTTCTTGCTATCGGGTTCTTATTATGCTTAATTTAGGGCATGCAATGGCCTTTAATACCTTCCAATGAAAAGGAACGGCTGGCTGCTCTCCGGGAATACGATATCCTGGATTCAGAAGCCGAAAAAGAATTTGATGAAATCACGCTGCTGGCTTCGGAAATCTGTAAAACCCAGATTTCGATGATTACCCTGATTGATTCAGACAGGCAATGGTTCAAAACCGGATGTGATTTTCCGCTTAGGGATATTCCCCGAAAACTTTCTTTCTGTTCACATGCCATCAATTCTCCCAACGACGCGATGGTAATTCCCGATATGCGCAAGGATGAACGATTTGCCGATCATCCGTTTGTAACCGGTGAACCACATGTGGTTTTTTATGTTGGCATTCCACTCACAACATCCGAAGGATATGCGATCGGAACCCTTTGTGTGCTGGATTCAAAACCCAATAGTATTTCTGAAAGTCAGATTCGTTCCCTGAAAATGTTAGCCAATCAGGTAATCCAGTTGCTCGAACTTCGAAAATCCAATATCAGGCTTAACAAGTTGAAAGACGATTTGGAGGCACGAAATGAGGAACTTCAGCAATTTGCCTATGTGGTTTCGCACGATATTAAATCTCCGCTTGCCAGTATTGTGCTGACTTCTGAAATGCTGCGCGAGAATTTTGGAGATGAGATCGATGAAGGAAATGACCAGTTGCTTAAAGTGCTGAACCGCGCTTCATTCAAAATAAAAAACCTGGTTGATGGCATCCTGACTTATTATCGGGCTGAAATGGCCCTGAATGACGGAGCGGAAACTTTTCAGTTGAATCCGTTTTTACTTCCGATTGCGGAAATGCTGAATGCTAACCAGTCTGCAGAAATTATTTATCCCGGCGACGGGATCAGGATTCACATGAACAAAATTGCTTTTGAGCAGATCATGGTAAATCTTATTCAAAATGCACTGAAATATAACGATAAGGAAAATCCAAAAATTGTCATTTCTTTTTCTGAAGATGATCGTATACTATTCTTTTTCTGTAACAGACAATGGGAAAGGGATCGCCCCGAAAGAACAGGAAAAAATATTTGAATTATTTACCACACTGGGAATTCGCGACCGGTTCGGAACAAAGGGAACGGGTATCGGACTTTCAACGGTTAAGAGACTGGTAGAAAAAATGGGCGGGAAGGTAATGGTAAAGTCAACGCCCGACGAAGGATCAGAATTTTCTTTTACTATTAAAAAGGAAAAATAAGCTGACTGGAAAATAACCTTGGACGGATGAAAATTGCTAAACAGGCATTTCTCTATAGCGGACTGATCATTGTATTCGGATTACTGATCTACTTTCTGCTTCATCAGGGTAATCAAATCTATATTGCAACCCAAACCTGAGCTGCCCGGCGGAAAGACGCCGGATACGGGCCTTTCCGTAAGTATTTTTCAGAATAATTTACAGGAAGCCCTCCCCAGACTGCTTTTACAAATTGTTATCATTATTGCCACTACCCGAACAGTTGGATTTCTGTTTAAAAGAATTGGCCAGCCGGCCGTTATCGGAGAGATTGTAGCCGGTCTCCTCCTGGGTCCCTCATTGTTTGGATTATTATTTCCCAATGCATTTCATTTCATATTTCCCGTTGAATCGCTGCCGAATCTTCGATTTCTCAGTCAGATCGGGTTAGTTCTGTTTATGTTTATCGTTGGAATGGAACTGGATACCCGCCTGCTTCGCAAACAGGCATTTGAGGCAATTATTATTAGCCACGCCAGTATTATCATTCCTTTTTTTCTGGGTATTTATCTTTCCTATTATTTGTATGGAAATTATGCCCTGCCAAATACCAGTTTTATTTCATTTGCGCTATTTATGGGTATAGCCATGAGTATTACTGCTTTTCCTGTGTTGGCCAGAATCATACGCGACCGTAAATTATCTGGTACACCGCTGGGTATCCTGGCAATTGGTTGTGCCGCTTCGGATGATGTAACCGCCTGGTGTATTCTGGCCATGCTGGTTGCCCTGATTCGTTCAGGATCCGGCATGAATGGAATGATTGTTATAGCTACGGTAATCATATATGCAATGGTCATGTTGGTTCCGGTGCGGTTGATTATGAAGAAAATCCAGCAGGCCTACGAAAGGGAAAAAATGGGTTACAATAGCCTGATGGCGGTGATTTTTACTTTGCTGCTGCTTTCTTCCTGGGCTACTGAGGTGATTGGAATTCATGCCTTGTTTGGCGCATTCCTGGCCGGAATTATTATTCCTAAAAATGAAAACCTGCAAAAACGTATTATAGACCGTATCAGTGATGTGACCATCGTCATGCTTCTCCCATTGTTTTTTGTATATACTGGTTTGCGAACACAGGCCGGCATGCTGAATACACCCGTATTGTGGAAAAGTTTTACCCTGATCCTTATCTGTGCTGTTGCAGGTAAATTCGGAGGCAGCGCCCTGGTGTCAAAAGCATTGGGACATAACTGGCGGAATAGTCTTTCCATTGGCGCCCTGATGAATACGCGTGGACTCATGGAACTGATTGTACTGAATATCGGTTACGATATGGGAATTTTGAGTCCCGAAATATTTTCCATGATGGTGTTGATGGCCCTGATCACCACGATGATGACAAATCCCCTGTTAAACCGCATTGGCCAAAAGAACGAACTGGAACTTCATAAAAACGGCTGACCCGAAGTAAATCTTCCCATTTGCCGCCGTCTGTTCTTTATCCTGCTGGTATTTTATTTCCAGATTGATCAGCGGATTTTTCTCCGGATCAATCATATGTAAAAATTTCACCAGTGGGGCTCCGGAGATACGGAATGTATTCTTCAACTGTTCTCCGGCGATTTCCGTTATCATTTCCATCATACAGACGCCGGGCAATACCGGCTGGCCTGGAAAATGTCCCAGAAATATGGGATGATCCGGCCTGAGCACCACAGACGCAAGGATCTGATTTCCCGTGTCAGATAATGATTGAATGGTATACAGGTCATTCAGCAGCAAGGGGCGTGATTTTCTTTAGTGAAATGGTAAAATTAATCTTTAGGTGGTGGATTAAAAAAATGCTGTCGGGGGGATTTCCCTTGCCCTCATTTTTAATAAAGGCTTCCATTACCCGTTTATTTGGGGTAGCTCTCTGCATTTTAAGGAGTTCCTGACAGAGGGTATCGGTAACATAATAATTTATCTCTTCTGCCTGGGGAAAAGCATGGTAAACCCGGCCGCTGTCCTGCCAGGGCATAGGATCCAGGGTTGTTCATATTTCTGAAAAGCAAAAGTTCAAAGTCTTTCCGGAGCGTTTTGATCAATGCTTTATTATTCATTTGCGGGGTAATCTGGTATACCCTGAATCCGGAGTCGGATCCAAACCCGAAATCAAAAAAACTAAATCCCGTTTCACTTAAGAAAACAATCCGGGTGCTGCTGTCGGGCATATTTTTGATCAGTAATATTCCACTCAGATGTTTTCCCACCACATCGACCGAAGTCTTATACATTACATGACTAAAATCAGGTTTTAGTGAAAATACACAGGATGGGTCAGATGATATTTTCTGCATATGCCGGTATGGATCGCAGGAAAAAAATAAGCATGCAGCACTAAGGAATATTAAATATCGAATCGGGAATATTTGCATTTATTATTTTATTCTGAAAGCGGAGAATGGTTTTATCACCGGAAAGCTCGTGCATTTCAACGGCGTTGACAGAATAGTCTTTTTTGTCTATAACGATATTAATATTTCTATATAAAGCGGAAAGATTTTTATCGATGGGAACCAGCTCTATCATAAAACTGCTTCCGGATTCATATACCCGGGACTGAAAATCGGTATTTTCAAGCGTTTTTCCGGATACGCAGTCTATCAGGATCCGGTTAACCTGCTGCAAAGCCTTATTTGAATTGGCCGAAATCTTATTTTCTTTTTGTCCGTCCCGTACAAAGATTCTGCCTGCGTTAAGAACCATCAGGTAGGTATAAGGATGTAAATATTCCATCCGGAGTTTATCTTTCTTTTCAAACCAGAATTTTCCGGAGGAAATCAATTTTTCCTTAAGCATCGTCAGGGATTTTTCCTGACTGAAATCAGACTGGATGGTTAGAAGTGGCTGAAGTGGCGTCTCCCAGGTTTTTTTTAAAAGTTTCCGGATGATTTAACAAGGTGTATCCCGGATATTGGGCCCTGGTAAAAAAACCGCCCAGGAGAAGACAAACCAGGATGGATAGTCTAATCATAGGGATTTAAATTAATCATTTTGTCCAGCCTGACTATGGAATATCCCTGTTCTTTGATGCTTTTTAACAATCCGGGTAAAATGGCCAGGGTGGTTTCGCTGGTATCGTGCAAAAGCAGGATGGAGCCAGGTCTGAGGGCATTCAATATTTTCCGGCTTAACCGGTCTTCATTTTTGATCACCGTATCATAAGACCGGATTGACCAGCCGACAGAAATAAAGCCTGCCTGGAGGATTGCTTTTTTCAGATTTGGATTCGTGACGCCATAGGGCGGCCTGAAAAAGCGGGGCAATAACCCGGTAACCTCATAACAGGCCTGGCTCATTTTCTGTAATTCGTCCAGCATTTTACGTGAACTGAATAGATCAAAAAAATGATGGTGTGAAAAACTATGGTTACCGATGATATGACCTTCCTCCGGAATTCTTTTCAGGATGTCTTCATTCCCGGTGATATTTGTTCCTATACAAAAAAAAGCTGCTTCCGCATTATTTGCCTTCAGGATATCCAGGATCTGCGCAGTTTGTTTGCCGGCAGGGCCATCGTCAAAAGTTAATGCGATACATTTTTTGTCAGTCTTTATTCTATTGACTGACTTGAGGAAAAAATTAAGTTGTATAAAATAACTTCCGCAAAACAAAACGGATACATAGATCAAGCAATAACCAGGCATATACCGCGGAACCTATTTGAAAATAACGATCGGCCCAGATCCAGAGGAGGATGATAATAATTGAAAAAATATTGAAAATGCGGTTATTCAACAGGCGCTGATTAAAAGGAAACTGTGGTGGTCATTTCCGGAATGATTGTGAATGAGGATATTTTTTAATGGAAATTTATAGCCTTCCATCCATACGGGTGGTTTTTGCACTTTCAATAACTGTGCTCCAAACCAGAGCGCAAAACCTGAAGCAGTAGGGATAGTCCCCGCAAAGGGATTTATAAGGAAAGCAATGATTATTCTGAAAAACGGTTTTCAACAATTCGTCATCCGCCGCATCCTGTTTTTTATTGTTATTATGTGCAGTTAAAACCAGGTCAACCTGGTTTATACCCAGACTATGGGCTTGCAGAAATTCCAGTATGGCTTTTTGAAGAGCCTCATTGTTTTCAGGTTTATATAATGTTTGTACGCCTTTTAATATGGCCAGCGGATTATTCCCCGGATCTGAATCCATCAGAAAAAATGCAGCTCCTTCGCCGGCAATATTACCTTCAGACTTCGCATTTTTTTTGTATAACCCGAACCGGCTTAATATCGTATGCCTGTCGTCAGTGATTTCGTCAACGGCACCCACCAAAACGGGTCCCTGGGAATCCTGTATCAGTAGCTGCGATTCGATGATTGCATTTTCAAAAGAAAATGCGCTGTGCACGATGGTATTATTATAATTGTTGCACCTGAGCAACAGGGCAATCTGGGCGCCAACCGTATTATGGGTGGATTGAATAAAAGCCGTCGGGCTGAGCATTTTTTCATCAAACTCAATCATTCTCCGGAGAAAAGTTGAACTGTCTTCCAGGCATCCATATGCGGTGGCCGTCAGGATGGCGGCGGGTTTCTCTATGCCGCCATTCCGGAGACAAACCGTGGCAGCGGCAACGCCCATTTTTACAATCCGGCTCATACGACGGATCATTTTACTGTCGACAAACTGGTCATAATCGGGTTCCAGGGATTTGAAAAAATTATTGGAGGTTTTTACCCGGGATGTAAAAAACGCATCCGTATCCAGACTATGCTGGGGGGATATATTTGCAGTTGAACGGATATAAATCTGCATATACTATTTTATGGTGCAGAAAAAATAAGTGAAGAACAATTTCCTCCAAATCCAAATGAATTCGAAAGAACATGCGACACCTCGCTGGTTCTTTAAAAATGTTGTATTGGGTTGAAACGAAAATTCTTTCATGGTCGTTTGAAAACGAAGGTTTGGAAAAATGATTCCCTGTTGGATAGCGAGTACAGAATACACAGCTTCCACAGCACCACTGGCTCCGAGGGTATGTCCTGTATACGCCTTGGTAGAACTCATTTTTGGATATGCCGGTTTAAATAATGAATCGATGGCAGTTCCTTCTGCAATATCATTGTTTAAGGTGCCCGTACCATGCAGATTGATATAATCAATGTCTGACGGCGACAGACCGGCTTTTTCCAGGGCCCCCTTCATGGCCAGCAAGGAGCCGATACCTTCCGGGGATGGAGGCAGTTTGATGAAAAGCATCGTTGGCATTCGCGTATCCGCTGACGCGTGCATAGGGTTTTTTGTTAAGTTGTTTCAACCCGGCTTCAGAAGCCAGCAGCAGGTAGGCAGCTCCTTCACCCAGATTCAGCCCGTGACGGTTTTCATCAAAAGGTCTGCAGGGTTCTTTATCCAGTATCATCAGCGTATTGAATCCGTTCAGGGTAAATCGGGTCAGGGCATCCGCACCTCCCACCAGGGCAAAGTCGAGCAATCCGGCCTCAATCATCCGGCTGCCGGTGAAAATGGCATTGGCAGAAGAGGAGCAGGCTGTGCTTACGGTACTTACGAAATGCCGGATACCCAGGCAGTCGGCGACCAATTCCGTTATGGCTCCGCATTCATGGTAAACGACATCTGCCAGTCTCCCCGCAGCTGCGTTTTTTGAATAGAGGTTGAAAAAATTTTCCGTTTTGTCCATTCCGCCAACCGTATTGGCTGAAATAAATCCCGTTCTGGCGGAGTGACGCTTATTCCATCCCGCATCTGTTAAGGATTCCCGCGCCGCAACAGCACTCAGCAAGGCAGTACGGGGAAGTTTGGGAGAAAGGTTAACAGCAGCCGATAGTTCTTCATTGCTGCATTTTATTTCTCCCACCGGCAGGTCATCCTGATGAATGGAAGAAAGCAATTGCATTTTTGTTATCCCGGATTTCTCCTCTTCGAGCGATTGTAAATTTGCCAGCAAATTATTTCCAATGGAAGAAATAATACCCAGTCCGGCAATAAATACGGGAGCACTCATGAAGAAATCTTTGCAGGTGCGCTGTTTGCAGTAATATAGTCAGCCATTGTACGGATAGAATGAAACACTCTCGGGCCATCTTCTGCATTGGACAACCTGATATTATATTCCTGCTGCAACAATACAATCAGTTCCAGGGCGTCAATGGAATCCAGGCCAATGCCTTCCACAAACAGGGCCTGATCATCGCCGATATCTGCTGGTTTCAGATCTTTTAAATTCAGCCGTTCAATAATCTGTTCTTTCAGTTTTTCTTTTAAATTATTCATTTTCCTGCTGGTTCAGTTGATGTAGATTTTCTGCGTTAAATGCCGGTCCGCTTCCAATGATGTCTTTTTCGATCAGGAACAGGTGGGCCCTGTAATTTTCTTTTAAAATTTCCACCCAGCCGCAGATAGCCGTTTTGATGAGGTTGCGATCAAACAAGCCGTTTACGTATTCCGCCATAAAATTACCATCGAAGTGCTTAAATACAAAAAATGCATTTTCGCCTTTGAAACGGTGCCGGATGGAGATTTCGCCGATCACGATATTGGGCAGCGTATATACAAACAACGCAGGACTGGCACCGCTTTGAATGGTCTTTTCATATTTGAGATCAACATCCAGACTCGCATTTGCATTGGAGAGTATCAGGCCGGTATCCGATTCGCTGTATTTTTTTTCATGATTCATGTCTTTCAGCAGGATTTCAGCAGCCAGGAAACCAAGCTTGCAGAGTTTATCCATTTTATGAAATTTCGGATAGGATATCCCAAAATAAGTATAGGATTCATCCAGAAATAGTTCCACAGCCCCCGGTTTTTCAAAAACCAGCTGGCCGTTTTTGAATATTTTATTCCGGGATATTAAACAGGAGGCAGTAATGATTCGATCAGTTTGCAATATGTTTTTAAGATTTAAGTCGGATCCGAAGCAATATTATCCCGGTAATAGATCATTGAGGCGAGACGTTGTAAACCCGTTTTATGATTTTTTACATAAGGGTTATTCAGGTCCCACACATAACCGGCCAGTACGGAACAAATCTGGCTTTTGATTTCCAGATCCTGATTGTCTGCAAAGAAAATCGTGTCCAGCGTTCCTTCGTACCAGGCCATAACATAAGAACGGAAAGTATCCACGCCCTGCATCATGATTTTCATATATTCATTTTCCCAGTCAATGGTACGCCCTTTTAATTTCTCTACTACCAGTTTTCCGGCGATCTGACTGGAGACCGTTGCCAGCGTAACGCCTGAAGAAAATACAGGATCGAGAAATTCCGTAACATTTCCGGTGAGTACAAATCCATCCCCGTAAAAACGATCCGTCGTGGACGACCAGGATTCCAGCACCCGGGGTTCAAATAAAAATTCAATGTCTTTAAATCTTTCTTTCAGATAAGGCTCATCATGGATCAATGCCCGTAACTGTTCTTCCGTATTACCCGGATAAGTAGCAAAAAATGACGGATCACCGACAAATCCCAGAGAAGTTACGCCGGTGGAAAAGGGGATGATCCAGATCCATACAGCCGGTTTATGCACCACGATGGTAATCCGGTTTGGTTCATCGGACATTTCCCTTCGCAGATCCACCGTATGGGTAAACAATGCTTTTCGGGGCGGCAGGTTGGATGGTTTATCCAGATTGAACAGTTTGGGAATCACCCGGCCATATCCGCTGCCATCGATGATAAATCTTGCTTTGATCTGGGATGTGTTTCCGTTTTTGTCTACCACGGTTGTTATCGAATCGGAGCCATGAAATTCAATTCGCGGTTACGGTTGTTTCATAATCAATGGGAACACCCATTTTTTCCACCGTATCTGCCAGTGTTTTATCGAAATCTGCCCGTGTAACCTGCCAGGTCCATTCCCAGCCTTTGGTGAACTGGTCGGCAAACCGGTAATCACAGATCTTTCCGTTTTTTACAAATTTGGCTCCCCCTTTCTCCTGGAATTTTTTTTCTTTTACCGCATCCAGAAAACCGGCTTCTTCAAGGGCTTCCATACAACGGGGAAGCAGACTTTCTCCAATTACAAAACGGGGAAATTTCATTTTTTCCACAATCCTGACCGAGTATCCTGACTTATTTACAATAGAAGCAGCGACAGTGCCGGCAGGGCCGGCTCCAATGACCAGTACATCGGTATGTTTCGATTTCCATATGAAGATTTATTCGGGTTTATTTTTTAATTTTTTTGCATTTCAGCAAAGTGTGACTCAGGCCGATATCATCTATTCTTTCTTCAATAAAAAAACCGGCCTCTTCCACACAGCGGATAAAAACGGCTGAATGATACATCTGGCTGTTCCCATTGGCGAGGGCTGTAAAGTAAACGGATGTCTGCTGTAAACAAAAAGCCGCTGCTTCGAATCGCTGGGTATCCCAGAATGCTTCCAGAATCAATACATACTGGTTTTCCGAAACGGATTCATAACATCGTTTTAAAATGGAAATGATTTCCTTTTCTGAAAAACAATCCAGGAACTGGCTCATCCAGATCGCATCAAACCCTTTCGGGAAAACAAGTTTTTCATCCAGCAGGTTCGCCGGATGAAAATGAATCCGGTCGCTGAGTCCCGCCTGTTTTACTTTTTCCCTGGCCACTTCCAACTGACCGGGAAGATCCATAATGGTAATTTCCAGATCCTTGTTAAAATGTGCGCTGGCAATGGCCCATTTGCCGGTATTACCGCCGATGTCCAGTATTTTTCGAATGCCACCGGTATATACTTTGGACAATGCAGGTGGAAATGCCAGGTCTGAAAAAAAATGATCGAAGGCAAACCAGCTTTTCTGTACCTGGGCAGGCAGTGCAGAAAGACCTTCATAAATCGTATCCCAGTTGCCGAATTCTTTTAATCCTTCCGGTTTCCCGGTTTCAATGCTTTTATCCAGGGAAAATAATCCTTTATAACAAACATCATGAATAAAATTCATATTTACATTGGTCAGCGGATCATTGTGAATATAGGTACCCGTTTTTGTGATGGTGTATTTTTCATCATTGAAAACCACCAGACCGATACCGAGGGCAGATTCCAAGCAGTATGCGCGTTCCATATTCCGATAAGCCGGCAGCTTCCCGGATCTCTTCCAAGGAGCAACCGGAGCTTCCTTTTTCCAGCAGTATCCGGAGAATCCCGGTATTCCGCATTACACGGGCTACCTGAAAGACGACCGGACCGAATGCAATCCATTGTGCAAGACCTTTTGCTTCGAGAGCCGTTTTATTATCCTTCGTAAAAAACTTCATTCTTCTTAGCTGTATTTAAAGATACGGGTTACAAAGCTTAACGCTTAACGCCTAACGCCTAACGCTTCAAGGCCTCAAGCTTCACGCTTCACGCCTCAAGCTCTTTTCCAAAACAATGGCTGCATTACATCCGCCGAACCCTGAGGCTGTTTTCAAACAGGTTTGCAGTGATGCCCTTTTCAATTCTTTTACAATATTTACCGGCATTTCTGTACCTGGTGTTGAAAATCCCAGTGTGGGTAATATAATATTTTCTTTCATGGAATGCATGGTTACAATGGATTCCAGGATTCCGGCCGCACCGAGGGTATGACCATAATAGCCTTTCAGACTATTAATGGGTATATCCTGAAGGGATGCCAGGTGAAAAGCTTTGGCTTCCATTTCATCGTTATAGCGGGTGGCTGTTCCATGAGCTGAAATAAAATCAATATCTCTCTGCGCTCTTCCCGGACTGTTTCATTGCCCGGCTGATGGCCAGCCATAATTCTTCTCCGGTGCGGGAAGGACCGGAAATATGATTGGCATCATTGGAAACAGAGCCACCGCTGATTCGGATCGCGTTTTTGGTTTTTACCGAAGACAGAATTACTGTTGCTGCGGCTTCTCCTAAACTGATTCCATCCCGGCTGGCATCGAAAGGTCTGCAGGGATTTGGACTGATGGCCTGAAATGACCGGAAACCGGAATAAATAAATGAGGTGATCAGGTCACCACCGGCAATCACCAGGTTATCATAGATGCCGGACTGGATCAGTCGCATACCGGTAATCATAGCGAGCAATCCGGAAATGCATGCATGGGAAACGACCAGCGGCTCAGATAAAATGCCCAGGCTTTTTGCAATGATTTCAGCACTTGTATTTAATGAAATCCGGTTCTCATCAAATTTATTACCGGACGGCTCTTCAATCTGGCTGATATTCCCCTTGGTAGTGGAAAGTATAAATCCTGTTTTTTTATCTGTTCCTGAAAGTATGGGCATTGCCTCCTGCATGGCGTCTTTTGCAGACTCACAAACGATATGTTCAAAAATGGTTTTCGAACCGTCGCTGGTTTTTTCTTCTGTGGAAAACAGGGAGGCATAAAATGGATCAGGTGACAAATCAGATTGATGAAGCTGAATACCTGTACGGCCCTTGATCAGGGCTTCCATATTTCCCGCGGTATTCCGTCCGAGAGGGGAGAATATATTATCTGCCACTACATAAACATTTCTCATGGACACGGTTTAGGCAACATTATTTTTTCTTTTCCACGCTTCAAAAAAAGGCGGATTCAGTAACTGCAGAGTGGAATTTTCTTTTTCGAGGAAAACCTGAATGGAATGTCCGGTGGCCACCAGATCCTTTGTCTCTTTATTGAAGAGACGGTAACTGAATTGGATTTTTGCCGCTTCACAGGGGATGAAACTGGTTTCAACGATTACAGTATCTCCGTACCGGAGTGATTTCTTGAAAGAGCAATCTACATTTACTACCGGGATCACCAGTCCGTTTTTGTAAAAATCAAGATAGCCGATGCCATACCGTTTTCCAAAATCTTCGCGTCCGTCTTCAAAGTAACGGATATAATGGCCATGCCAGACGATGCCCAGCGGATCCGCTTCATTGAATCGCACAAGCACTTCTGTTTTACAGACTAAATTATTTTCTCCGGTCATCCTGGTATTTTATAACAAGTCCTGCCGTTCATTTCATTCGCGAGCCCTGATTTTAGTTCCGGTTGCCCGCTTTTAACACGGGCCAGTTTAAACACTGCCAGCAAATTTCGTATTTCAGGATTTGTTGCCGATAAATATTTTCATTTCGCAGGATGCCATGATTCGATCCGCCATTTTCACCACCGCTGAAACCAGGGAAACCTGCAAAATATTGGTGAGCAAGTTAATTTCCATGGTGATTTCTGCATTGACCGGTGGCCAGTCCAATACTTCCAGTTTTTGTACAGCGCCGATATATCCGATGGGAACGGCTTTATTTTCCTTTTTACTTAAATAACCGGTTCCGGCGGCTGCCGTCTGCGCCATGGATTCCACCATTCCTGAAGTGGAATAAAATCCTTCTTTTAAAAAGATATTTTCCTTCCCTGATCGTAAAACTGCATGAGACCTGTTTTCATCAACGTACAGTAGTTTGTCCACCAGTACAAACGGTGGTTTTTGGGGGATAAATTCGGCTGCATTTTGAATGGTCAAAGACATGGGATAAAGATAAAACAAAGTCAAGTACGGAAGTATAAGAGTATACGAGTATAAGAGTATAAGGAGCTGGCTTTAGGCTTTGGGCTTTCGGCTTTAAGCCTGTTGCCAGAAATCATAATAATTATACCATTGTAATGGATATTTACGGATCGTTTTTTCCATTTCAAGACAATAATCCCGCAGCATTTCATTCAATCGAATGTTCCCTGGGGCCGGTATATATTTTAGGACGGGCTGGCATAGAAATGATAATCCAAAGACCCGGTCTTTCATGGCGAAACAAAAGACACGGGCGACCTGAAAAGCGCAGGCGAGCAGGAAGGGCCCTGCCGGAAACCGGGCTGATTTATTAAGCAGGTTTCCGGAAATGGTTTTATTTCCTTCCAGGAAACGGTCTGCATGCATACAGACAAATGCATTTCTACTGAGGGCTTCCTGTATGGCATAAATATGGGACAGATCCTCTTTGATCAGGATGATCCGGGCTGAATGTTTTTCGGTTATGCTTTCCAGATAGTCCTTGATTTGCTGATGCTCTCCGTCGTACATCACGATATGCATATCGGTTCCCAGTCGCTGCAAAAGATGACCTGCAATTTCCCAGTTTCCGATATGGGCACTCAGCAGCAGTCCGCCTTTTTGCTGATCCACCATCTCCTGCAGATATTCCTCCCCCTCAAATTCAAAACGGAATGGATGTTCCATACCCGACATCAGCACGATCTTGTCAATGATGGTCTGACCGAACCAATAATAGTTTCTGTAAATATTCAGCACCGATTTCCATGCAGGGAAATGCAAGCGCCGTCTGAAAAATACATACTGGTAACGAAAGGCCTTTCCCGAAAAAATAAAAAAATAAAATGCAACGAACCGCAAAAGCAAATAGGCAGGGGATAGGCCGGCATGTTTAAGTACCCAGACAAAAATCCGGAAACCGGTTTTATTACCCCTGGACTTGCCCTGCCAGGACGGCATCGGTTGGTTCTTTAGTTTGAACGCGGGAAATGATATACGAATAAAAATCGCTGAAGCTGATAATCGTGTAAAAAATCTTCCGGTTTTACCTTGAAAGAAAAATTATTTTCGATCACTACGACCAGGTCAATATAATCCAGGCTGTCCAGTTCGAGTACCTGCCTGATATTTGCTTCCGGCTAGCATCCGGCTGGATATCCACTTCAAATTCATCTGATAGAACCCCGTTTATTTTATCAATAAGGAGTTGGTCTTGTTTCATAGTAGGGTTGGTTTGTTGGTCAGGATTTCCATTTCTTCACAATCAGGGAGGAATTTGTTCCTCCGAAGCCAAAAGAATTGGACAAAAATACATCTATATTTTTTGTCTGTTGTCGTTTTTACGATATCCAGTTTGGCAGAATCTTCATCCGGATTTTCGAAATTGATATTGGGAGCAATAAATCCATTCTGCATCATAATCATGGAATAAATGATTTCACTGGCTCCGGCCATCCAGCATTCATGTCCGGTCATCGATTTCGTTGAACTCACCGGAACTTTTTTCTCTCCAAATACTTCCACCAGGGCCCTGGCTTCACTGGAATCACCAGCCTGGGTTGAAGTGGCATGTGCATTGACATAATCAACCGTCTCAGGCTGCATCCCGGCATCTTTTAGTGCCATCAGCAGAGAACGAACCGGGCCGTTCACCGTTGGATTTGAAATATGTTCGCCATTAGAAGAAAATCCATATCCGACAACTTCCCCAAGTATATTGGCGCCTCTTTTTTCGGCTGATTCCAGACTTTCCAAAATTACGGTTGCTGCACCGCCGCTCGGTATCAGGCCATCCCGGTCCTTATCAAAAGGTCTGGAAGCTCCTTTTGGATCCGATTCACGGGAAGAAAAGGCAGATAATGCATCAAAATTTCCCATGGAAAGTGCATTGATTTCCTGGGCGCCACCGGTAATAATACAATCCTGCAATCCGGTTTTTATAAAATGATAACCCAGTCCGATGGCATGGGAACCGCTGGCACAGGCTGCGCTGATCGTAAAATTGATTCCACGGAGTTTAAAAATGGTGGCCAGGTTCATCGTGACCGTAGAATTCATCGTCTGAAAAACGGCTCCTGAACCCACCAGCATCGTATCTTTTTTCTGGCGCATGATATCCACGGCTTCGATGGTCGATTTGGCTGAACTGTCATTTCCGTATAAAATACCGATTTCGTTTTGCTGAATATAATCCGTATCAATACCTGCCTGGGTCAGCGCCTGGAGGGTAGCCATATAGGCAAATTCACCCTGTTCCGGCAACATGATCCGGGCCCTTCGGTCCAGCAGACCTTTCAGGTTCGGCCGGTCCACAAATCCGGTCAGGGCAGAACGGAATCCCATTTCCTTCCGGCCCTGGATCGATATATGATTCCCGACTTTCCCTGTTGCAGACTGGACTTCACCTCCTCCAGGTCTTTTCCGATGCAGGAGTAAATTCCTAAGCCTGTAATCACCACTCTGTTCATATTGGGCATATATCCGCCTGGGGCGGGGTGCAAATGTGAAAATAAGGAAAGATAATGTGCAAATATGCAAATATGCAGATGTGCCGTTGAGAATGATCGAAACCCGATTATCAATCGGAATTAAATATTGAAATAATCTCAATATGTTACTGATAATGTGCAACTAATCGACTAATTAATTAATACAATTGCCTATATCCGGTCTGCCATGCTGTGCATTAGCTGTACATTCCTCCATTTATCGAAATGACCTCACCGGTAATATATCCGCTTTCGGGTGAAACGAGGAAGGCTACCACATGAGCCACTTCTTCGGCAGTCCCGAACCGGTTTACCGGGATGATGGCTTTCATTTCTTTTTCAGAAATATTTTCAGTCATATCCGTTTTAATAAATCCCGGTGCAACGGCGTTTACGGTAATTCCGCGACGGCCCACTTCCTGGGCCAGTGCTTTGGTGGCCGCAATCACGCCACCTTTGGCAGCAGAATAATTGGTTTGACCCGGAAGTCCCTTTAAGTCCGGAAAGGGAAACCACATTTACGATACGGCCATATCTTTTCATCAGCATATCATTCAATACCTGGCGGGTAACATAAAAAAAACTGTCCAGGTTGGTGCGCATCACATTTTCCCATTGATCATCCTTCATCCACATCATCAGCACATCGTCTTTAATGCCGGCATTATTCACCAGGACCTCAATCGGATCTTCCGGATGAGCTTCCATCCATGAACCCAAGTTTACCTGAATTTCCTGTTTTTGACTTACATCGAAGGAAGCAGTTCTGCCGTTCCATTATTTTGCTGAACGAGACTGCAGTGTTTGTTCTGCCTCCGCGAGATTGGACTTGATAATTAATCAGGACATGATAACCCAGTCCACCGAGTTTGATACATATTGCCCTGCCAATTCCCCGGGATCCACCGGTAACCAGTGCACACTTCATAACGGTTCATTTTGAAGGAGCCAGTTTTTTACTTTTTCCTGTTCTTCATATCTGGGACTGTCCTCTATAAATTTCGGGAATATCTTTCGGATCGCGGTATAAACGGTATGGGTAGCCGGAGAAAGTTTGTCCTGGCATTTCAGATAATCTATTGCCTGCAGAATCGTCATCGCCTGAATGGTCAGCACTTCAAAACTATTGTCAATCACTTTTTTTGTCATCAGGGCGGCATTGCAACCCATACTCACAATATCCTGGTTATCGTTATTATTCGGAATGCTGTGCACATACATCGGGAAGGAAAGGGTCTGATTTTCCGCCACGGTGGAAACCGCGGTGAACTGCATGCCCTGCATACCAAAATTAAATCCCAGAACTCCCAGATTTACAAAGGGTGGCAGAATTTGATTCAACTTATCATTTAATAAGATAATTCAATTGCCTTTCCGACAGCATGGATAGCTTGGTGATCGCAATTTTCAGTTTATCCATCTCCAGGGAAACATAATCGCCATGGAAATTTCCGCCGTGGAAAATATTCTTTTTCTCATGATCGATCACCGGGTTATCATTCACGGAATTCAGTTCTTCAACCAGGATTCTTTCCGCATGTTCGATGGTATCGTATATTGGTCCCAGCACCTGGGTAACGCAACGCAGGGAATAATATTCCTGCACCTTATCTTCAAACACATCGTGTTCAATATTGGCCGGATTGTAGAGATGTTCGGTGCGGCTATGGATCATTTTACTGTCTTTCAGCATGCCCCGCATCATGGCCGCTACATAATTCTGGCCGGTATGATGTTTTACAATATTGAGTTCTTTGGAATAATGATCGTCGTAGGCTTCCACAATCTCATTGGTCATGGAGGAAAACATCACCGACCAGGCCAGGAGTTTTTTGGCAAGAATGATATTGACCAGTCCGATCCCGGTCATGGCCGAAGTGCCGTTGATTACGGACAGTCCTTCCCGGATCCGAACCTCGAGGGGTTTTACGCCCGCTTTTTTGAAGACAGCTGCCGTATCCTGCCAGCTGGTTTCATACCATACCTTTCCTTCACCGATCAGGTTAAGCCCGACATGGGCGAGTTGTACCAGGTCGCCACTGGCGCCCACGCCTCCATGTTCATAAATACAGGGAATAATATTTTTATTGATCAGCTCGGCCAGCAATTCCACCAGGCTGGTATGAATACCGGAATGGGCCTGCATCAGACTGTTCAGCCGGGCGACCAGGATGGCTTTGCCGAGTAAGGGGCTCAGGGGATTACCCATGCCGTGAACTATGGCTGCGGATCAGGTTATACTGCAGCTGCAGCCGGTTTTCGTCGCTGATCCTGTATTGGGCCATCGGGCCGAATCCCGTATTGATGCCATAGATCAGTTTGCCGGTTGAAAAATGTTTCAGGAACTGAAAGCTGGCATCCACCTTATTTACAGATGCGGGATTCAGGTTTACCTGATCGCTCTTTAATTACAATGTCTGAGAAATTTCTAAGCGAAAGATTCCGCGATCCGATGTCTACCATGGGTATGCAGCCTGTTTAAGTGCCCAAGCGCAAAAAAAGCGAAATAACAGCATTAAGTCAAATTTTGTTTCTCAGCGTATGGAGCAGATAAGCGCGACTTCGCGGCCGTATCAACATCCGGCTATGCAGTATTAAGAAAAGAAAGAGCTGCCATAGACAGCTCTTTCTTTAAAACCCAGATGTTGCTTTCCCGCCCGTTGGCAGGAAAGTTTTTAATTTTTCATGATTTTTTGTACAAAGACTTTTCCATTCGGAAGCCTGGCTTGCAGAATATATAATCCGCTCCCCAGGGCAGGAAGAATGAACTGATCGTTATAAACAAACTGATCCTTCACTATATTCTTAGAACGGATAAGTCGTCCGTCGGAACTGTAAATAGCAAGGGTAGCCGTTCCCATGTAAGCATTCTCCCACCGCACATGAATAAGACTTTCAAATGGATTGGGATAAACCGAAAGTTTTTCGTTTAAATCCTGAGTCAGTTCCGCACCTGATTGCATTGTTACCAGGGTTGAAGCTTCGTTCGTCGCTGCGGAAGAGCTGAAACTGAGTATAAATCCATTGATATAATTGAAACTGGTGGTTTTGTCTATGGTGATTTGCACTTGCCCGTTAGTCACTTTTATATTTTGGAATATTGCTGATTTGGTCAGGTTATTATCAGTAACCAGGCTGTTACTGACTCCATTGATCGTATAAATGCTCGTATTTCCGGTATTGTTTCGGCTGCCGAAAATTTCAATACTGGAAATCGTTGAATAAGGAATATTCTTCAAGGTTACCGTACGGGTGAATGAATTGTAGCTTCCGTAACGGAGTACTTCCGGTGCAGTTACTGATCCGCCATATGCAGCGCCGTTGTCACCAAGGCCCTGCGTAGTGCTCATGGTGGCTGTTATTGGGGAACTCGTTCCGTCTGAATAGTTGAATGGCGACGAAGTACTGGCCGCCGTGATTGCCGGTGTAACATTCCAGTTATTCCAGGCTGCATTGGCATATGGATTTTGTCCTCCATATATATTTACCTGCATCGTTTTCGTCCCCGGTTTGCTTACGATTCCACCAGGTGATACCACAGTAATGGTAAGGACAGAACTGCTGCTCATTCCATTATTGTCCTTCGCCACCAGTTGATAAGTATACACACCGGCAACAAGTCCGGTAACGGTAGTATTCAAAGATGACGGTGAACTGATACCTGAAGAAGCACCACCGGTCTGAGTCCAGGCTACGGAAACGATCGTCGCACCATTATTCCCGCTGGCCGAACCGTTCAGGTTAGCGGTAGCGGATGTTTGTGACGCAGTCTGCTGGCTGGCTGCGGAAGATCCACTATTCGGAATAATTTGTATCCCGTTTACTTCTGCCGCCTGTGATGAACCGGAGACCGAATTGATATAAAACTTCAGTAATCCATTGGCGTCGGGATAAATATTGTTGAATACAGCACCCTGGTCGGCTGTGTAGTCCAGGTTTAGGTCCATGGAGGGATATTGTGACGCTCCAACAAGGGTATACCTGGCGGGATTCGTGTCAAACCCTAAATTGTCCGAGCCGGATATTTTAATTGTATAGCTGGTGCCGGGTACAAGCCCGCTGGCTTGCAACTGCGGCTTGGCAGCATTGAAATTAGCCGGATCTCCATATTGAAACCAGTTGTTGACACTGATAGCGGCATTGGCGAAGAAACCTGCTGCATTTACACCATTACCATCATAACTGGTTATTCCATTATAAGGCGCCCAGTTGCCGGTTGCCACCGAACTCATCGTAATGTTATTTGATTTTGCTGTAACAATAGCGGAATTCGGGGATCCATACATGTTAGACCATCCTGAAATTATTTTAGATGCCGTACTAAAATTGAAATAGGCAGATTGGGGAGTTACCGGAACTGCAGTATCGCCCAGCGTTATCGTTTGAGAAGGTCCGGCATTGACAGTCGGAGCCACTTTCACCACGGCGGCATTAACGGTAATGTTCACCGCCGAAGAACTCGTTAGTCCATGATTGTCTGTAGCTGTTATCGAGAAAGAATAGGTTCCCGCAACGAGACCCGTAACCGTTGTGGAGAGGGAAGATGGTGAAGTGATGGTTGCCGCTCCGCCGCTTGTTTTAGTCCAGCTCGAACCGGTGATAGTTGCCCCGCCGTTTCCGGTTGCCGTTGCTTTCAATGTAACACTATTGGTGGGCAGCACAATTGTTTGCGCAGATCCTGCGCTTACTGTGGGAGCAATGTTTGCAGATGCTCCGCACTGAGTAAAAGACAACATATACTGATAAATGGTCCAGTTGCCGGTAACACCATTTAATGCATAGTTATCCGTATGTGCAGGATCATACCAGGTATTCCAGCAACAGTGACCGCCACCGCCCACATTCGTCTGAAAATACACTGCGCTGCCTGGCAATGCGGCGATCATTGTTTTGTAAATGGTATTCATATCCCGGGCATCGTTAATCTGCTCATATCCTAACCAGTGGCCGCAGGTTTTTGCATAAGTTGCGAATGGCGCAGGATAGGCCGGATTATCGTCTGGTCTGACGGCCTGTATGGCAACTACTGATGCGATTTTTTCCGGATGCGTTTCCACAAAGAGTTCCGACACCCATCCGCCCATGGACAAACCCGTCAGACTGATTCGTTTAGGATCTACGCGATATAATGTTTTGATGGTTTCGATTTGCTGATCCACCGCAGGCACCTGCGGATATACGGCCGGAGGCTGGAGTGAAATGATAATAGGTTTTACAGTCACTCCGTTGACCGTTACATTCCCATTCCATCCTGACGCGAGAAAATGCCCCGGGCCATTGCTGATAACCAGCGATGCATTCGTACCCACTTCACCTGTACCCGGAAAAAAAATGATACAGGGATAGGTTTGCGAACCGGTGGAATTATAATCATCCGGCAAATGGACATAAGCGTTCCAGCCATTGATCTTAGTCAATGTTTGTTGTCCGAAACTGGAAATGGAAAGGAGACAAAAAACAATAAAAAGCACTTTAACCCTGGCGAGTACAGTTGTTTTCATAAATATCGGATTTTACACTTTACACATTATACAGACGGCTGTTGTCGTCAATACTAAAATTGATTATACCATTAACATTAAAATAACATCAAGACGTTAAAGCTTTCGGGGATTCCGTTTCCGGCAGGCAAGTTTAAACAAATCGTAGATGGGTGGTCCGGTGGATCAACCATATTAGCAATGCAATTAATTAGCATGTAATAAGTTTTTCATAGAGTCAATAATATAACCTTCGTAAGAAAAAAGTCTCTTACGATGCAATTGGTATTCACGTATCTGAATACATCCCGGCGGTTTAGTTAGCTTGGGGGTTAAAAGGATAAGGTTATTAGAGTCGGATCGGGACCATTCAGAAGCGAAAATGATGCCAACCGTCGAACTTTTTATAAATTTTCTCGATAAAATCCAATCAAATGATTTAGATCATTTTCTGGAAACTCCGGATATTTTTTGAACCAGAATATCAATTCTTAATTGTATGGGGCGATGCGATTCAAATAATTTGCGATATATAATCTTTAACCAGAAGAAAGGTAAAGATTGACTATTTAAATACGCTGTCCGGTAAACCTTTGTTGACGGCATAGGAGAGATAGGTGATCTCAATTTTACCGCGCTGGTTTTTGACGGGCTCCGTTGTTGTCTTTTTCACCGATCCGTCATCGTAGTCAAAGGTCACCCCTTTGGGCAGTTTAAAATCCTGTGTATTAAAACTGAAAACTATTTTATCCGGCAACCCGGTCTGCAGAAACCGGCCATAAAACAATTCCACTTCATTTGTGCCGCTCTCCCTTGTGGTCGTTTTGGCTTTCAGCACCAGTAAGCGTTGCTCATCGATGTAGAGGGTAGCCAGTACCAGTCCGCTGTTTTCATCTGTCGGTAAAAGTTTAATGATCCGTACCGGTACATCCTGAATCTTATCATGACCGGCATCCAGCGCCTGGTAGGGACTGTTCACCAGGCTGTATAAACTGATACTCATCGTTTCTTTTGGAACCAGGGAAATGCCGGATTCGTTTTTGATTTTTATCTTATCCGGTTTCTTATAATAAATTTTTACTGTAGCATCCGGAACCTTCAGGAAAGAAATCTCCGTTTTGAAATTTGCTGCCGCTTCGTAATCATTTATTTTTTCCAGTTTAGCCTGAATCCGTTTCATCAGTGATCCGGGATCCTGTGCACTGGAGACAATTGTGAAAAAGAAAATGAAGAAAAAAGAAATATAAGTTTTCAAATGAATTTTGTTAAAGTCGTTTTTGAATTTGCTTTAAGCCTCACGCTTCAAGCCTCACGCCTCTAGCTTAAAATGTCTTTTCTATTAAAAACAAAAATAGCCGTTGATACAAATCCAATAATATATAAAACCAGGATCAGACTGCTTTTTCCAATGGCGCGCAGGTTCTCCAGCGAACCGGGAATGGCTGTTCCGCCGGCATCCACTTTGCAGTAAAAAAAACCCTTCCAGGCCAGCATATGGGAAGTGAATAAAAAGGGTTTTACCGTGCGGTCATATAGAGGAATCTGCATTTCCGACAAAATGGTAAATACAATTACAATACTGATCGTTGAAACAATGGGTCCGATCGAATTATCTGCGAATACGGAAAGCAGGAAAGCCAGTGCTGCAACGGTTGTCAGGGCGAGTGTAGCAAAAACAAATGCCATCAGGTACCTCCACATCACGTCCGTGCTCCGGATGATTTCCAGAGAATCATTGCGGGCAATCAGGATATCATTGGTTCCGAATACAATTATACTCAGCAGCAGGGAAATAAAAGCGAGCCAGATAAGTAATAGTGCGGTATATACCGTGGTAGCCATAAATTTCGCCAGCAATAAACCTGTGCGGCTCACCGGCTTACTGGCAATTAACCGCAGGGTGCCCATATTGGCCTCGCCGGCGATGGAATCCCCGGCAACGAGGGCGATCAACAGGGGAATATGAATCAGCAGCAGGTTTAGGATCACAAAACAAACAAAATATCCATTCAGGATACGGGTGTAAGGAATGTCCAGGGATTCCTGCAGACTTCCCACGATGAATTCGATATAGGATTTCCCGTCGAATTTCAGTGCAATCTGAATAATGATCACCATAATGGCGATGGCCCCGAAGCTGATATAGGTTCTTGGCTTCCGGAATATTTTAAGCAATTCAATTTGTAAAAGCTGCCACATGCTGTTTACTTCGGGTTAATGATAAAAAATGGGTCTCCAGGGAAGTCTTTGCCTGAAGTGACAATACGTTAATACCTAGTTGTACCAGGTCCCGGTTTAGCGCGGGTATTTTTTCTTTCGGCAGCTGAAAAACCAGCAGGACCGAATCGGTCTTTTGAAGAAATCCGGACCATGGCGTGTTCTCCAATAAAGTTTTTGCGTTGGCCGGATCCAAAACTTCCACCTCAACCCTGGTTTTTTCAGGATCCACCAGGGATGCCGCCGTGCCTTCAATGATTTTTTTCCCCTGATCAATGATCAGCATCCGGGTGGATATCTGTTCAATTTCATGCAGGAGATGAGACGAAACGATGATGGTTTTATTCAGGTGACGGCTCAGATGTAAGATGAGGTTACGCATATCCGCAATGCCCTGTGGGTCCAGTCCGTTGGTGGGTTCATCCAGGATAATGAGCCGGGGATTGTGGATCAGCGCAACAGCAATACCCAGTCGTTGTTTCATGCCCTGGGAAAAGGTTTTCACGCGGTCATTTTCCCTGCCTCCTAAACCCACCATTTCCAGTTGGTCATTAAGTTCTTTTTTACCTGTTTTTACTCCGCTCATACGGGCAAAAAGGGAAAGATTTTCGAATGCACTCAGGTATTTATACAAATCCGGCTTTTCAATAACAGCGCCCACCTGCCGCAGAATTTTATTTCGTTCCTTTTTAAGATCCATCCCGAATAATTCGATATGACCTGCAGTAGGGGAGATCAGGGTCAGCAGCATGCGGATGGTGGTGGATTTACCGGCTCCGTTTTGTCCGAGGAATCCGTAAACGTCCCCTTCTTCCACGGTGAAGGATAAATCATTGACAGCCGTTTGCGAGCTGAATTTTTTGGTGAGATGGGAAACGGTTACGAGTGGCATCTGGTACTGCAAATTACAGGTTAGCCATCATCAAAAGAAAGAAGATACTCCTGAATTAAAATTAATTTTTTTAGGAGCCTGTGTAATGCGATGATTTGTTGCATCATCTGGTTAAACCGCCACGCGGATCATAAACCCCGGCTGGCAATTCAAAATTTAACTATTCATTATGCGACCAACCATCTTGGGACTCCTGCTGTTTATTTCTGTAGGACTGAATGCCCAGCCAAAAAAACTAAATGCAGAAACGACCATTCAGAATGTAACCATTTTTTCCTCAGGTGCCAGGGTGCAACGGACGGCTACCGTGGATATGCAGCCGGGCCGGTCCGAAATTAGTTTTGAGGGATTAAGTAATCAGCTGGATCAGCAAACGGTACAGTTAAAAGCAGATGCCAGCATCATCCTGCTTTCAGTACAAACGACCCGGGATTTTTTAACCGAAAGAAAAATAGAAAAACAGGAAAGGGATTTCATTGAAAATACGAACACCTTAAAAGATAAATTCGATCTGGATACGAAACTGATGGAAGTCTATAAAAATGAAGAAACCATGCTGATGAAGAATCAGGCAATAGGTGGTACTACCGGAGTGAAAACGGCTGATTTGAAGGAAGCGCTGGACCTGCAGCGGCAGCGGTTGACAGAATTGTACACTAAAGAGCTGGATATTCAAAGACGAATGGTAAATGAACAGCAGGAAATGGAAAAGTATAGATCACAACTGAAGGAAATAAGCAAGAAAAAGGACAGTATCAGTTTTATTGTTACAGCGCTTGTAGAATGCAAAGAAACCAGGACAGTTCATTTTCAATTGCTGTACAATGTTAAGGACGCCGGATGGTATCCCGCCTATGATGTGAGGGTATCCTCCGTTACCGAGCCATTGCATATACAAATGAATGCAAATGTGTTTCAGCGTAGCGGTGAAACCTGGAAAAACATTTCCATTCAATTAAGCACGGGAAATCCAAATGACAATTCGACGCCGGCCCGCTTACAACCCTGGATGCTGGGTTATTTTGACCCATCTGTTTCCTTCCATAAACAGGGTCAGGGCAGCGCCACCAGCGGAAGGGTGACCGACAATCAGGGGCAGCCCTTGTCCGGGGCTACGGTGTCCATTAAAGGTGCGGGGATGGCTATGCAAACCGACGCCAATGGATTCTTCCGTTTTAACAATATCTCGGTTAATGGTACCACTCGTTGTCAGCAGTCTGGGATATAGGTCAAAGGAGATGGCCGTTCAGCCTGGTTATTTCACTATTGTGCTGGAACAAAATTCTTCTGCATTGAATGATGTAGTGGTGGTGGGCTATGCCAATGCCGAATTGGTAGGCAGTGTAGCCGGGCTGTCTGTTTCAAAAAGCAGGATAGACAAAGAAGTAATGCAAAATGTTGCTGTGTTTACACAGTTCCAGCCCACAACTACGGTATATAAAATTGATGAAAAATATACGCTGGAAACAGATGGTAAAACCACCACCATTGGCATGAAGGAATTTGAGATCCCTTCGATTTATGAATATTATTCCGTTCCGAAGACTGACCCGGCTGCATTTCTAACTGCAAAAATTCCGAACTGGCAGGAATATGATCTGCAATCAGGAGAAGTCAGTTTGTATTTTGAAGGGACCTATCTGGGTAAGACATATATTGATCTGGGATCTGCTGATGATACGCTTTCCCTATCGCTCGGGAAAGATAACGGTGTAAAAATTTCCCGCCGGTTAATAAAAGAATACAGCACCAAAAAGTTTATGGGGAGCAGCCGGACTGATTCCAGGGACTATGAAATAACTGTTCGCAATACCAAGACGGTTGCCATAAATATTACGATCCAGGATCAGTTTCCTGTTTCTACAACGAAGGATATAGATATTGAAGATATAAAGGCACAGGATGCACAGGTAAACAGTGAAACAGGTATCGCCACCTGGAATATGAACTTGCAGCCGGGTCAGGAAAGAAAATTAAGGATCAGTTATACAGTGAAATATCCAAAAGACAGGAAACTGGTATTGGATTAATGCAGATGAGTAAGCGGCATCAGGAAGCAAAAATGGATTCAATGATGTCACTATGGAGCTGCCCGTTTTTCATTTCATCTTCAATGCTTGCGAAATTTCCTTTCGATACCGTTTTATTTATTTTCCCTTCTTTAATATGGTGCAGATAATCACAGGAATCCTGGAGGGTGGAAAAGATATGTGAGGATAGAATAATCGTTTTATTGAGCTGCTTCAATCTCATCAGGATTTCCTGGATAACCATATTGCTGGAGATATCCACGCCGTTGAAAGGTTCATCCAGGATGAAGACCTCATTTTTCTGCAGCAGCAGTCCGGTGATGGCCAGTTTTTTCTGCATACCGGTTGAATAGGTTTCCGCATATTGTTTTAATGGCAGATCAAAAAGGTTAAACTTCAGGATATCGCGGTGAATGATACCCCTCGCATTGCAGAGAAGTTGTAAATATTCATATCCCGTCATTCTTGAAAGAAAATAAGGTATCGTGGGAAGGAATCCGGTTTCATTTTTTAATATTCCGCCATCGTAGGAAATGGTTCCCTTAAAATCCTCCAGACCGGCCAGGCATTTAAAAAGGGTGGTCTTTCCGGCGCCGTTTTCCCCAATG
The DNA here is from genome assembly GCA_963730655.1 of uncultured Bacteroidota bacterium. Lineage (GTDB taxonomy): Bacteria > Bacteroidota > Bacteroidia > Chitinophagales > Chitinophagaceae > Puia. The sequence continues at coordinate 340,761 of CAVSSI010000002.1, read as the reverse complement.
ATTCCATGAATTTCACCCCGGCTAAATTGCAGGTGGATATCCTGCAGGACCAGGTGATCATCATATGATTTTGACAGCGCCTGGATTTGTATCATTTTAAAAGCCCGTTTAATCTTCTTACCGACTGAAAATACAGGTCGGGGAAAACATATAATAATAATGGTGGAAACAAAATGGCGGCTCCGATTTTAAAATTCTGGATCAGGGTCAGGGGAGCGGGAAAGCTGGCATAAACCGCAACTGCCATGAGGCCTATATCGAGCAGGCCAACGAGGGTAATGAGCGCAATCAGTCCTGCATGTGCGGGGTTAAAAGCAATGAGCGGAATCGAAATGCATAAGACTTAACAAAAAGCCGTACAGCATTCCGGTTTTTATTTTCTCCCTGAGGAATTGCCTGGGAGACTGGGCATGTATCCAGACGTAGAACATCGGCTCCCTTCCGGTATAATAAGTGATGCATAACAAAAAGAGTCCCATCAGGCAGACCACTCCCAGATTGACATTATGATAAAAAATGGAAATAAAGGAAACGGCAATCAGCATAATAACCAGCATATATGTTTTCCTGAAGCCGGTAGTAAATTCAAATGGCCTTTTGGAGAAAGGAGAGGGGATAACCAGGGATGGCCGGGCGACACCATTTAGAAAAGCTAAACCCGCACTCAGTAAGATCAGGAGGACAGCTATAATCCAGTTGCCCATAACCAGCAGGTAAATGGAAAACGGGGTTGCACACAAAATATTTTCCAGAATTCTTACCAGATAATAATGTTTCCGGAAGAAAGTATTTTTCAGGAATTCATTCCTGGATCTTTCCCCCAGCGTGCTGGTGAGTACAAGGGAAAGAAAGCTGTAAAACAGAGCGGGATAATAAACCTTTTTAAAAATCAGCCAGGAAATCCAGATGAATACCAGCATCCCGATAGTCATACCGATAGCCGGATCCAGTTTAAGGTCTTTTATCGACCTGATCTGCCGGCGGAACTGTAGTTTAAAATATTCCTTCATACATAACGGATGGCGTGTATGGGTTTATTTATTCAATTCTAAAATAAACTCGGCATACTGATTTTCTACGGTATCCACTTTGATAGAACCGCCATGTGCCTTTACAATATCATAACTCAACGATAAACCCAAACCGGTGCCCTGACCCGTAGGTTTGGTGGTAAAAAAAGGCTGAAATATCTTAGTCAGTGATTTTTGATCGATGCCGGTTCCGTTGTCCCGGATCCTTATTTCAACTTTATCATTTATTTTCCGGGTACTTACAAAAACGGTCGGTTCATAGCTTCCGTCAGATTTTTTGTTTTTTTCGTTTACCGAATAAAATGCGTTGTTGTACAAATTCAACAAAACCCTGCCGATATCCTGGGGATTGATATTTATTTTGCCCACCGTTTCATCATAATCGGTTTTTACGACCGTGTTAAAAGTATTGGTTTTGGCATTTGATCCATGGGAGGCAAGACGCAAAAATTCATCTGCAAGTGCGTTGATATCGGTAAATTCTTTTTGTCCGGTGCTGAGACGGGAATGTTGCAGCATACCTTTTACAATGGCTTCGGCCCGTTTTCCATGATGATTTATTTTCTCCCCGATTTCCGTAATATCATTGGCAATCTGGATGGCCTCCTGCTGATTTCCTGCTTTTAATTCGGTTTTTAGTTCCTCGATCAATTCGTTGTTTACCTCTGAGAAATTGTTTACAAAATTCAATGGATTTTGTATCTCGTGAGCGATGCCGGCAGTAAGCTCACCCAGCGACGCCATCTTTTCCGACTGGATAAGTTGTGCCTGGGTGGATTTGAGTTCAGACAGGGTACTTTCCACCTTTTCTTTTTCTTCCTTCAGTTCGTGGGTGCGAACGGTAACTTTTTCTTCCAGTACACGTTTCTCACGCAGTAATTTTAGAGACCGGAAATAAGTCAGACTCCATATGGCACCCGCGATGAGTAAAGCATAAAATCATATAAGCCCACCAGGTCCTGTACCAGGGAGGCAGCACACGGAATTTATATTCCAGACTGCTCCATACGCCATATGGACTCAGTGCCTTTAAGCTAAATGTATAACTGCCTTCGTGGATATTACCGAATACAGCCGTGGTACCATTGCCAGGCGGACTCCAGTCTTCATCGTAACCGTCCAGTTTATATTGATATTTTACCTGTTTGGGTTTGGCTGGATCAATGGCAGCGAATTCGAAAGTTAGATTTTTGTCGCTATACGGCAGTACCAGATTCCGGGGAACCGGATAAAATTCAGTAATACTGTCAAAACGAATATCACTGAACTTTTGGCGCATACTGTCCAGAACTTCCGGGGAAAGTACTTTTCCAAAACTGGTTACGATTTCATTGAGTAAACAAAGGCTGTCTGTTTTCGTTTTTGTGCCTGCTTTCCGGAGTAGATTGTACCAGCTTATTTTTTCATTATTCACTTCTATGCGTTCGATATGCAGGTTAAGCGGGGCATTATTTTTAACAATCGCATCATAGTCAAACCGGAGCAGTTTGTTGTCGCCACACCCGATCCAAATAATCCCGTTTCGATCAATGGTAAGGGCGTTGGTATTCAGGTCCTTTAGTGGGTACCCGGTATTTTTATTGAAAATTTCAAATACCGGATTACGTGTGTCGTTATTTGAGTGCGGGAATGGGCTGAAGTCCGGAAAGACCCAGGTTGGTACCGAACCAGATGATACCTCTTTTCGTATCCTCGGCGATGGCGTAAACCTCATCATCCGCAAGGCCCTGTGCCACGGTATAATTTTTAAAACTACTTCCGTCATACCGGCTTACCCCACCACCATCCGTACCTAACCAGATGGCCCCGGTTTTATCCTGAATGATACTGAGCACGCTGCTGCCCGCCAGTCCCTGCGCCTTGGAAAAAGTTGTAAAAGTTTTTCCATCAAAGCGGCTTGCGCCTCCGCCTTCTGTACCAAACCAGATATTCCCGGATTTTTCCTGCATGATGCTATACACATTATTTCCCGCCAGTCCCTGCGCGGTAGTGTAATTCGTAAAACTTTTTCCGTCGAACCGGCTGACCCCGCCTTCAATGGTGCCAAACCAGATTCCTCCTGATTGATCCTGCATCATACTCATGACACCTGCACCAGCAAGTCCCTGTGCATTAGTATAATTTGTAAAAAACTTACCATCAAAACATATTGCACCGCTGCCACCCGTACCCAACCATATATTTCCTGCCTTATCCTCCAAAACACTCCATATCGTCGAGTTCGGCAAACCCTGAGGTTTAGAATAATTAGAGAACTGCTTTCCGTCGAAAATACTTGCACCACCACCTTCCGTGCCAAACCATGTTTTTCCGGTTTTGTCCTGCATAATACTCCACACGATATTAGCAGCCAGTCCCTCTGCGGTTGTAAAACGGGTAAAGCCGTTTCCGTCCCACCTGCTTACGCCACCTCCGTTCGTTCCTACCCAGATATTTCCAGCCTTATCCTGGATAATACTTTTTATATAATTGTCTGCCAGACCCTGTTCTGTTCGATAAGCTGTAAAGTTTTTGCCGTCGTATCGGTTGATTCCACCGCCCAGGGTACCAAGCCAGATATTGCCGGCTTTATCCTCCATTATTTCATCCACTACATTACTGGATAGTCCGTCCCTGGTTGTAAAATTTGTAAATGTTTTACCGTCAAACCGGCTTGCACCGCTGCCTCCGGCGCCGCACCAGATATTTCCGGACCGGTCCTCCATTATGCTCCAGATCACATCACTCGCTAATCCCTGTGCTTTTTTATAATTGGTGAATTGTTTACCGTCATAACGACTTATGCCGCCACCGAGAGTGGCGAACCAGATATTTCCGGCTCTGTCCTGTATCATGCCCTGCACGAAATTGGCTGGCAAGGCCATCTGCTTTCGTAAAATTTTTAAACCGGATTCCATCATACCGGCTCACGCCACCGCCGGCAGTGGAGAACCAGATATTTCCGGAGCGGTCCTGGATAATTCTCAGGACACTATTGCCGGCCAGTCCTTGTGCCTTGGTATAGTTGGTGAAACTTCTGCCATCGAAGCGGCTCACGCCGCCTCCCTGCGTGGCGAACCAGAAATTGCCCGATTTATCCTGCATCATTCCCAAAACCGTATTCCCTGCCAGGCCCTGGGCGGTGGTATAATTCGTAAAAGTTTTTCCGTCGTACCGGCTTATACCGGCACCGCCGGTACCAAACCAGATGTTACCCGAATGATCCTCCAGCATGGAACTGATATTGGTTTGCGATAAACCCTGTTCAGTGCTATAGTTGGTGAAAAAAGGCGCACCCCCGTTTAAAGAATCCGTTTTTAATACCGGCTCGCCTGCTTTTACAATGACCGGTCTGTTGGTATCCGTCAGCAGGGTGACCCTGGGTGGATTAAATATTGTTTTGGGTTTTTGTTGAGCCGCTGTTGACGGTTCAGCTCTTTTGTTCTGATCCTGTTTCGGGATTGCATGGTTACAGGAGGATAAAACAAACTGCATTGTACAACACGCCCAAAAAATAAATGCGTGAAGTTTTGGGGTTAAGGTTTGTTTTTTCAATGAGTTGCCTTTGTACTATGGAATTTACATATTGTTTATGTAGCAGTAAAAAGAATAAGCATATTCATATAGGGTTGAACCCCCTGCAATATCAAACCTTAAAATGCAAAAAGGGTCTCAGTTTACACTGAAACCCCGTTAATCTGTGGGAGCACACGGGTTCGAACCGCGGACCCTCTGCTTGTAAGGCAGATGCTCTGAACCAGCTGAGCTATGCTCCCTTTAAAGGACTGCAAAGATAAGGTCTAAAAACTTTCTGCAAAATAAATTCCATGTATATTTGCAACTCTAATTTTTGACTCCGTAGCTCAGTTGGTAGAGCAAAAGACTCTTAATCTTTGGGTCCTCGGTTCGAGCCCGAGCGGGGTCACAATTACTGGCGGAAAACAGGCCGAGGGACGGTTCCCGGGGACGATTCAGAAATGTTTTAAGGAAAACCACCTAATTTTTGGGTGGTTTTTTTTATTTCAAGACGGGTCAAGTTTTTGAGTGATGCGCCTTTAGTTATAGATTTAACTGTTGGCTATTATTGGCCTGGAAACCATGATTACAGAAAATTCTGGAAAGATTTATCGGTTCAAATTGGATCATGAATTAGGTTTTGGATTTGCGGAAGTTTATGATTTTACCGACCATTCCATGTTTGACGGAAGGTTGGTGTATGTTTATAATAAAATTGACAATAAAAATGAAAAGGAATATAAAATTTCTGAAATCAGGGATTCCAAAATCGCATTAGGTCCCATTCGGCTATATAAATTTCCTGCCTCTCGAGGCCTTCACTCATGGAAACTGCTTTTTAAGATTGACGAATTATTAATTACGGAACTTCCTGATACTAAAGAGAATCATAGTTTAAGTTTTAAAGATGATAATTGGAATAATATTAAGACATGGTATAAATCGAAGAGGGATTTCAATAACCCAATTGTTTATGTTGACTATGAAACGATCAGGCACTTGGAAACCAGAATAATTAGTTCACCTTCTGGTGTGGCAAAGGAATTTACAATGAAAGTAATTCTTGACAGAGATGAAAAAGTATCAGACTATTACGATCTATCTGATTGTGGGAATAAAAATTTATTTATATATCTTATAAACACTTACTATCCGTTGAAATCCACAAAGAAATATTTAAGACAAATTTCGAAGGTTTGAATTTTGGCAATAAGTACCATTCCACTCGAAAATGATGGCAACGGTAATTCATTATCAGAATGTTAACAGTGTATTACTTATTTTTTTTAAAGATCGAAACAAATAGGGTAGAGGCGATCGCTTCAGGCAGGAGAGCCAGCATTTTGTTTTGTCTTCCGTAAAACTTAGAATGCAGCAGGTCAAAACCCAGACTGGCTATTTTGTTATTAAAATCATTTTTGTAAACCACATGACGCACATATCTCATATACTTTGGACGATGAATTAGTTTATAAGCGATTCTTTCAAGATTTCTGTACACTGCCTGTCTGTTCGGCATGGATACAATAAAAATGCCGCCAGGTTTAAGTATCGCATATACATCTGCCAGCACCCGGTCGATGTCCTCAATATACTCGAGAACGCTGGAAGAAATCACCACGTCGTACAGGCTTGATAAAATCGATTTGTCAAAAGGTATTTGTGAGGCGATAAATTCAGCATTTTGGAGTCCCAGAGCATCCTTTTTATTATTGCATAGCGCGATCATGTTGGCCGCTCCATCGATACCCGTAACATGCAGGCCTTTGGTAGCCAGGGTGAAACTGAAGATTCCGCTTCCGCATCCCAGATCAAGTGCTTCCCCGGTGAGCGGCAGATATTTCGGCCAGAGGTCAGTCCAGACTTTAAAGCGCTCTTTAAAAGCCGGAGAATGTTTGTAACCGGAGTCAAATTCTTCCGCAGTATCCGAAAAATAGATATCAGCACTTGGTTTCATAAATTCAGTTTTCTCCGGTTTAAAAATTAAAGTCACGTATAGCTGCCGGCAAGAAAAAGTTGAAATTATAGATGCTAAGGATACAAGCTTGATAGGACCGAAGAACCTAAATTTACTACATTTTCGTGTCATTTGAGATTGAGAGAAAATTTACCTGGCTGACACCTGTTTTTTGGATTGATATGCCAACATATTTGGGAAATAGAACTGTTATAACACAGTAAGGCAGAAGAAATTAAAAATCAAAATGTTACCAGAAGCGGCCAGTGACTTATTAATTTATAACCAGATTATAAAAGATACAAGTTTAATATCTGCGACTTTTGGGGAATAAGGGATTACCTTAAGAATCTACTTTTATCCTGACACCTGTTTTCGAAAATAATAGGGGAGAACTAAATTTGAATGGCAGGGGTGTTAAGATTTAGAATTATCCGTTGGTTGGTGAAGGACCATGAGGAAAAGAATGAAGAAACCCACAGGATCTCTCCTGTGGGTTCTTAACAGTTTCATAGTGTAGCCTTAGTTTCCAGATAGTGTGAACAGATGATCGAAGATAAAAGAGCAAATGTTTAAAAGCTGTTAAGACCCTCGGGTTCTGCGGATTTTATATCAATCTTAAGACTTGGGTCCCAAAATGATGAGAAGACCTTACATATAAGCAGGAATTACCATTGAATAAAGCGAAATACTATATAGCGGCAATAACGGCCTATACGCTCTGGGGTTTTTTTAGTCTTGCCCTCGAGCCCATCCACCAGTATGCGGCATATGATATTTTATTCCATCGTGTTTTCACCTGCGCGATACTGATGGTGGTTATTGTATTTCTGTTTAGAAGAAATAAACTAAAAGATACATTTCGCCTGATCAGTACAATGCCGCCAAAAAAGAGAATGCGGACGATTTGGCTGAATATCGCAGGCAGCGTTTTTTTAACCAGCAACTGGTTTTTATTTATCTACGCGATGATCCATATCAGTATTAAAAGCAACCTCGCTGGCCTACCTGGTCTGTCCGATACTCACCACAGTCCTGGCATTTTTTATTTTACACGAAAAATTGCACAGACTTCAATGGCTGGCAGTAGCCATGAGCATTATAGGATGTCTGTTAGTAGGGTATGGTGACATAAAAGATTTGTTATTCAGCCTGATCATTGGTTTCAGTTATGCCTGTTACCTGGTCAGCCAGCGCATGAATTCAGGTTTGGACACGTTTATCGTACTTAGTTTTCATATCATACTCTCTTCCCTTTTCCTTCTTCCATTTTATTTTATATACGGGGGAGGATCGCCCGCAGAATCCACATTCTATATGTATATCGCGATTATTGCCGTATTTCTTACCATACTGCCCTTGTTTCTGAATTTATATGCGTTAACCGGAATGAATTCATCGGTGGTGGGGATGTTGCTAAACATCAATCCGATTATCGGATTCTCCCTGGCTACCTGGGTTTTTCATGAATCAAACAGCCCATTGCAGATTGTAGCCTACGGCATTATATTTTCTGGCCGTGATTGTTTTCAACGGGAAAGAAATATTTATCCGGGAAAAGAAACCGGCCAATGCGTAAAAAAGGATAGTTTACTCCGTCCTCAATGATTTAACCGGGCTCGCTACCGCTGCTTTAACGGCCTGAAAACTTACCGTAACAAATGTGACGAATAAAGCGCCTGCTCCGGCCGCGGCAAAAATCCACCAGGCCAGGTCTGTCCGATAGTTATAATTCTGCAGCCAGCCGTGCATGAAATACCAGGACAATGGAACGGCGATCAGAAAGGAAATGATCACCAGCATCACAAAATCACGGGAAAGCAGGTTCCAGACACTGAAAACAGAAGCGCCCAGCACTTTTCTAACACCGATTTCTTTTTTGCGCTGTTCAGCCACAAATGAGGTTAATCCAAACAGACCGAGACAGGATATAACCACGGCAAGAGATGCAAAGAAGCCGGCCAGTCGCCCGATGCGTTCCTCGTCACCAAACTTTTTCGCATATTCCTCATCCACAAACCTGTACTCAAAGGGCTGTTCGGGATTGAATTTTTTAAATATCGGTTCTATCTTCTGTAACGCGGATGTGGCACGTTTCCGCCGGATTGAGTCTAAGAATCGTAACATTTCCGGGATACGGATAAGGCAGTATAAATAGTGGGTCTCGCTTCATCATAGGGTGATTCAATCACCATATTTTTAACAATGCCAATCACTTTGAGTGGTTTGCCCCACCAGGTCATGGTCTGGCCCAGGGGATGATTCAGGTTCATGATATTTTACCGCCGCTTCATTCAAAATCACGGCCGAGCTGTCGGTGAGAAAATCTCTTGAAAAACTTCGTCCTTCTTTTATTTCCCAGCCAATGGTTTTTCCATAATCCATCGACGCGCTGACGACTCCAAAATCGGTTGAAAGATTAGGATCCTTGCCCGGCCAGCTGAATCCGCTGGTGCTGTTCCAGATGCCCGTGGTCGGACTTTCTGATTCGGCAATGGATGTTACGGCTCCGGATTGAATAAGTTCTTCTTTTACCGCATCAAAATGGGAATGGATGGATGAGTCACCTGTTGAGATGCTGATGAGGTTGGCGCGCGAATATCCCACCGGTCTGTTTTTGGCAAATTGGATCTGCCGGTAGATGACCAGCGTACCGATAATCAATGCGACCGAAACAGTGAATTGAACAACTACCAGAATCCTGCGTGGCAGGGCGGCATAACGACCGGCCTTGAAGGTTCCTTTCAAAACTTTTACCGGACGGAAGGAAGAAAGATAGAAGGCCGGGTAACTACCGGCTACAAAAGCAGTAATTAAAATAAATGCAAGCCCGATCAGCCAAAACTGCGGGCTGTCCCACAGAATGGACATTTTTTTATTGGAAACATAATTAAAAAAAGGCAATGTGAACTGGGCCAGCAGTATGGCGAATAAAAAAGCGAGCGCTACGGTGAGGAAGGATTCACTCAGGAATTGGAAAATCAGTTGCCGGCGAAGAGATCCGATGGTTTTGCGGATGCCCACTTCTCTTGCCCGTTTTTCACTTTTTGCCGTACTCAGGTTCATGAAATTAATACAGGCGAGCAGCAGCACAAATACACCGATGATGCTGAACATGTGTACGTACTTGATGGCACCACCGGTATTTACGCCGTTTTTATATTCTGAATAGAGGTGCCACCTGTCCATGGGGAGTAAAAACAAGGCGGGCTTCTTTTTTTGCAACTGAGCATTCACTTTTTTTAGCTTGGCGTCTTTAATCTTTGCCGAAACTTTATCGAAGTCTGCGTTATCATTTAATTCAACAAATAAGGAAGTGAAGTTCGGCCGCCATGGATCTTCCATATTTTTCAGTTCACCATTGGCCTTAAACCAGATAATCCCAGGAAGAGATAAAGTTTAAATCGGCCATGGTTGAGTTCTGCGGAAAATCTTCATAAACACCGGCCACCTTTAACGGGGTTTGATGATCGATCTGGATGATCCGGTTGATCGGATCTTCTTTTCCAAAATAAGCGTTGGCCGCTGATGCAGAAATCAAAACAGAAGAAGGATCATAAAGACTGTTTTGTTTACCCTGAATCATATTGAGGGAAAACATCCCGGGCATTTCTTTTTCAAAATAACCCCCGGTTTCCCGGAACTTTTTGTCGCCGATGGCCACCAGATGGGTTCCCCAGTCCACGGCCATCACGATATGTTTGAAATCGCTGCCGTATTGGGTTCGGAGTTCGTTTGAGAGCGGGTAGGGAACGCTCCACCAGGTCTGTACCTCGCCATTGTTGGTAACATTTTGAACGACCCGCGCAATACGAGCATGGTTTTTAAAAGATGTATTGAATGAAAGCTCATCGTGCATCCATAAACCGATCAGAATGGCTACGGTCATCCCGATTGACAATCCGGCAATATTGATAAAAGAATGCAGTTTGTCATTGATCAGGCTGCGCCAGGCGGTTTTAAAATAATTTTTGAACATCAGACTTCGTTTTTCTCTTTATCGATAGGTTATCTGAAAGTCAGGCTGGCTCCCCTGTTGGTTATTGCCGTCACTTTTGTACCGCCCCCGTTTGTTGAACCTTTTACTAAATCCTTCGATTGTGAACCGGTAAAATTCTGCATCCCATTTACTAAAACATTTTTGCCCTGCAGATCAAGGTTAAGGCCTTTCCCTTTTGGAAGCTCAAGGGAGATGTCGCCATTGTCATTACGCGTCATGATCTCGCCGGTAATATTAACTACGGACAAGGAAATATCGCCATGGTCGGTAGATGCATTCACACTGCTGGACATGCCATCCAGATTAACATTTCCATGGGAAGTAGATGCAACCAGCTCGCCTTCGATGTTGTTTCCGGATACGTCTCCGTGCTGGGTGCCGGCACGCACTGTACCTTTCAAATCTTTTAAGTCGATATTTCCGTGCGAAGTGATGAGCTTTATTGTGCCTTCGCAATTCCTGCCTGTAACATCTCCATGGCTGGTGCTGACATCAATATCATTTTTGCAATTCGTGACGGAAACATCACCGTGAGAAGTTTGTCCGACTAGTTTTCCTGTTATTTTGGAGATGGTTATATCTCCGTGACTGGTTTCCAGGTTCTCGTCGCCTTCCAGTCCGGTCAGGTCAATATTTCCATGGCTGGTCTTCAGAATACTTGATGCAGTCTTTGGTGTATAGATCACAAAAGAGATACTCAGTCTGGGTTCATTAAACAGCAAGTTCTTTTTTCTCGCGCACAGAAGCGTTGAGTACATCACCGGAAAGCGAAATCTCCAAAGTATAGTATTCATCCAATCTGTTTTGAATCTCCTGCCTGCTCAGTTTCTGGTTACTATTACCTGAACGCACATAGACCTCCACCCTGGTTTCTGAGGCAGGCGCGTCAGAAACGGAGATATTCCCGTGACTGGTGCCCCCGATTATTTTTTTAGGAGAAGCGTCTTTAAATGTTTTTGTGGTATACAGATCGGCTGATTCGGAATGCTGGGCCTTTACAACTAAGCAGCTCGCCCCGAGAATAAATGCAAAAACTATGTTTTTCATGTATGTAAATTGTATAAAGTAAAACAGATCAGTTCCAAAGGCATGCCGGTTCGATGACGAATTGAGAATCAGTCACATACAGTAAAAACCAGGGAATCTCATTGTCCGCTTGCGATACAACAGGCGAACGATCTGATTCAGGGCGCAGGGAAGACAGTTATTTAAGTATACCTATTCGCTAACCGCAGGAGGTACGGGATTAACCGGCAATCTATAGTCGCGCTTTTTCATTTCTTCGAGCGACAAATGTTTGTTCGCATTAAGATATTCTTTCACCAGCGCATTAAAAAGCGATTTATGTGCAGGCAGTTTCAGGCGAACCCGGGCCTGAATTTTACCTTCTTCTGTCTTGTAAATGTATTTGGCGTACCAGTTCGCTATCATAAACCGCTCATTGGCCTCGACCTGTTTCTTGCTGAGCACCCGTTTGCTCATATCCGGCATTTTGGATATTACGGTTTTGTCGTAATACCGTTTGAAAACGAGCATTTTCCCGACCGCACCGGATGCATTTTGGACAAAAGGGTTATTCTCCGAGATAGCCATACTATGTCGTTTATTTGAATATAAGAATCTTTTGCTAATTAAATGGTTATCTTCTGTATATTTTCCGTTTGAATTAGGAAGAATACCGGACAAATACCGGAAGATAAGCGGAAGATGATCGGATAATAGCAAATAACATAATAAACTCTCTCCGAATCCGGGCTTCATTCACAGTTAACCGGGATATCGACGATAGTTATTGCTATCCAGCTAAATTTGTATTCTTCAGCCCACATTATTAAAACCTCAACATATGAAAAGAGTTACCTCCCTCGGCGGCATTTTTTTTAAATGCCAGGACAAAAAAAAATTAAACGCATGGTATGGCGAACACCTGGGATTGGATGTGAGCGATTACGGAACAAACTTTGAATGGCGGGAGGTGGATGATCCGGAAAAAAAAGGACTGACCGTCTGGAGTCCGTTTGATGCGGCAACTAAATATTTTGATCCCTCAACAAAGGATTTTATGATCAATTACCGGGTGGAAAATATAGAGGAGCTGGTAGAACAACTGAAAAAAGAAGGCGTGACCATTCTGGACGACATAGCAGATTCTGATTACGGAAAATTTGTTCACCTCCTTGATCCCGAGGGCAACAAGATTGAATTGTGGCAGCCTTAATAAAAATTAAACTTCAGAGATACGCTCATTAAAATTTTCAAAAATACTTTACCCTGACACCAGCTGGTAAGACCGGCTGGTATTCCTGAAGATTTTTCTTCATCGCGGTTGACGCTTTATCGAGCGCAGAATATCATTTATTTGTCTGCCGAGGTTCCGGTACTGGTGTTTCAAAAATATTTTGCTTCCGGCTTTTTTATAGATCTTCATGAACAGAATGAATATTTCTAAATATGGATGCAGAAAACCGTTATAAAAATGTGCACGAAGATTTTATGATCGCCTGCCTGGAACTTGCGATTCTTTCAAAAGAATCCGGTAATAGTCCGGTCGGCTCAATCATTGTACGTAATGGTCAGATCATCGCCCGGGGTGTGGAAAGAGTTAAAGAAAATCAGGATATTACCTATCATGCAGAAATAGAAGCTATACGGAGTGCTTCTGAACTCTTCAACAGCCAGGATCTTTCATCCTGCACATTGTATACAACCCATGAACCCTGTATCATGTGTTCCTATATCATCCGGCATACCAAAATCAACACGGTGGTGATCGGAACATCATCGGGTGAGAAGGGCGGACTTCATTCCCCCTATCCGATACTGCTGGATAAAAAAATCAGGTCCTGGGGGAAACCGCCTAAAATTATTGAGGGAATTTTGGAAAAAGACTGTCTGGAATTGTAAACGAACCGGCCTGCTGCCATGTTGTTTCCTGAGTATCTAAATTCATTCAACTTCTTTACTCATGGCTTTACTGAAAGATTTGTATTCGCCCGGATTTTATAAAAACCTGGGCAATGCCTTAGCGGAAATCTTACCAGGCTTCAATAAGCAACGATTTACCTCCCAGATTTTTACTGACGATTTCAACGACAAGGAGCTAAAAGCGCGCATGCGTCACACCACTGAAGTATTACGTGGTTTCATGCCCTCTGATTTTAACATGGCGGCGCAGATACTCGGAAAACTTATACGGCAACTCGAGAAATCCGGCGCTGCCGGGGATGGACTGGCGTACATTTTCCTTCCGGATTATATTGAATTGTATGGAATCGATGATTTTGACGCAGCTGTAAAGGCAATCGAAACGGTTACCCAGTTTATCAGTTGTGAGTTTGCGGTCAGACCCTTTATAATCCGGTACAATGGTAAAATGATGCAGCAGATGAAAAAATGGGCAGCTCATTCCAATGAACGGGTCCGCCGGCTGGCCAGTGAGGGAAGTCGTCCGCGATTGCCCTGGGCCATGGCCATACCGGCATTAAAAAAAGATCCTTCACCCATTCTGCCCATCCTGGAAAAACTGAAAACCGATCCCTCCGAATCGGTCAGAAGGAGTGTGGCCAACAATTTAAACGATATTGCCAAAGACCATCCGGAACTGGTGATTGGTATTGCCAGGAAATGGAAGGGTGTCAGCAAGGAGACGGACGCCATCATCCGGCATGGAAGCAGGACCCTGCTCAAACAGGGTCATGAAAAGATTTTGAGCCATTATGGCCTGAAAAGTAAACAGGTTGCCATCAGATCGCTTAGCATCGATACCCCCGTTGTGCCGAATGGTGGCGATTTACAGTTTTCTTTCCGGGTGACCAATTTATCGGATAAAAAGCAAACCATCAGACTGGAATACGGTTTGTATTATAATAAAGCGAACCAGCAGCTGGCCCGGAAGATTTTTAAGATCAGTGAGAAATCGTATGGGGCGGGCGAAGCGATGGTCGTCACAAAGAAACAGTCTTTCAAAAAAATTACGACAAGGGTTTACTACCCGGGAAAACATAAATTATCCATCATTGCGAACGGAGAAGAGAAAACAGAAAAATCTTTTATATTAAATGCCTGATTGATTATGCCAGAGTTGCCGGATATACATGTATTTGCCAAAAACCTGGATGCGGTATTCGCCGGAAAAATTCTCCGTAAAATAAAAGTGGTAAACGGGAAAAAACTAGCAGACACGGCTGCTGCACTGTCCAAAGCGCTTGAAGGAAAACGGCTGAAAAAAATTTATCGTTCGGGAAAAGAATTGCGTTTCGACTTTGAAGGAAGCGTACTTGCGGGAATCCATCTGATGCTAACCGGGGACATATTCATTTTTGAAAAAGAAAACACGCATCATTCAACCATTGTAGAACTGTATTTTGAAGAGGGTAAAAATCTGGCGCTGACAGACAGAATGCGAAATGCTTATTTCAGATTAAATCCGGTGGATAAGGATGGGGTAGACGCCCTTGAGCTGGATTTTAAAACGCTTAAAAACATATTAAACCGGAAAACGACAATTAAGAATATTCTGCTGGATCAGGACCTGATCCGCGGCATCGGTAATGGGTACTCCGATGAAATCTTGTGGGAGACCCGGATTTCTCCCTATTCCATTGCATCAGCCATACCGGACGATAAAATAAAGGAGCTGGTGAAAGTGATTCCCAGGCTTCTTACCGACGCTGCAAAAAAAATTGACAAAGCGCATCCGGGTAAAATAAATGATGAAGCAAAGGAGTTTTTGAAAATCCATCGGAACCCGGATAAGAGTCCGACCGGAAGACCGATTCAGATTGATACGAAGGGCAGCCGTAAAACCTATTATACAGATGAACAGTTTTTATTTACCTGAAGCTCGCCACCGGCCAGCCTTTTCGATGAATTGGAATAAATTATTTTTCTTATTCCTACTGTTGGCCATGATTTTCAATAAAAGCCTGGCGCAACCAACAGCGATTCAACAACCGTCAGGAAATCTTTTATCGACCACTACAATTGACGCACAGATAACGGCATTAATGGATTCTGCCCAGGTTACCGGACTGTGTTTAGGGATTTTAAATGATAACCAGCCCGCTTATGTGAAAGCATATGGTTACCGGGATAAGGCAAATTCGGAACGCAACGATACGGCAACCTGTTTTTATGCTGCCTCCCTGGCAAAACCGCTTTTTGCATATATCGTCATGGCGCTGATTGATGAAAAAAAGTTAACCCTGGATACACCCCTGTACCTGTATCTTCCAAAACCCATCCCCGAATATGAAAATTATTCGGATCTGGCTGGCGATGCCAGGTGGAAACTGATCACGGCCAGAAATTGCCTGGATCATACCACAGGTTTTCCCAACTGGCGTTGGGCAAATCCTCACGGCAATAAAAAACTTGAAATATTTTTTACGCCCGGTGAACGTTATGCTTATTCCGGGGAGGGATTGGTATTACTGCAAATGGTTGTTGAAATCATTACGGGTAAGTCTTTGGAATTATTGGCCAGCGAGATGGTCTTTAGGCCCTTTGGGATGTACAGAACAAGTTTTATATGGCAGCCTGCATTTGAATCGGACTACGCTTTTGGCTATGATATGGAAGGAAAGGTTTTGCCGAAAAATAAAAGAACAAATGCCAACGCAGCCGGCTCGATGGAAACGACCATTGCGGACTACACCCGGTTTATTGCTGCCGTAATGCAAAAGAAGGGGATCTCTGATGAATCATGGATTCAGATGTTGAGTCCGCAAATAAAAATTTTTACGAAACATCAGTTTCCCTCCCTGAATACAAATACCACGAAACAGAACCAGGCGATTGAGCTTTCCTATGGACTCGGTTGGGGTTTATTTAAAACGCCTTATGGCCGGGCCTTTTTTAAAGAAGGCCATGATGATGGCTGGGGTCATTATATGGTCTGCATACCAGACAAAAAATTTGCTCTTTTGATTATGTCCAATAGTTCAAGGGGAGAGGGAATATTTAAAGAACTGGTTGAAAAAATCATGGGCATTCAAATACCCTGGGAATGGGAAGGATATACACCGTATAATCGGCAATAAAAAAGGTGAGATGGTCTTTCATATCCCCTATATCCGCCAATCCACAATCCGGTTCACCCATTGCTCCTGGTACGGAGCGGATATTTTAATATAGTTATCGGTATAACCTTCCATCATGGATTTGTCGCGGCTTCGTTCGAAGAGCACTCTTCGGGTTTGTCCGGCATGAAGAGCCGTGAAATATTGTAGTTTCTGGTAAGAAAGATTCCGCAGGATCTTATTTCTTTCATTCCGAATGGAAACCGGAACAACGGGTTTCATTTCGACCGCCCGGGTATTGTCTCTTTCTGAATAAGTAAATACATGGAGATAGGAAACATCCAGGTGAATGCAGAAAATCGAAGGTCTCTTTAAAATCTTCATCCGTTTCTCCCGGAAAACCCACAATCACATCGGCCCCAATCGCCGCATGGGGCATCAGTGTTTTAATACGGTTAACCCGGTCGGCATAGAGTTCGCGCTGGTAACGGCGACGCATCAGCGCTAATATTTTATTGGTTCCGCTTTGTAAAGGGATATGGAAATGGGGCATGAACCGGTCGCTGTTGGCGACCAGGTCAATGATATCATTATTCAGCAGGTTGGGTTCGATGGAAGAAATGCGGAAGCGGGGTATTTCCTTTACCTGATCCAGTGCCTGGGTAAGTTTAAAAAAATTCTCCGGTTTCTGTTTAGTGCCGCCGCTCTGTATTACCAAAATCGCCCAGGTTCACGCCGGTGAGTACAATTTCCTGAATTCCTTTGGCTGCCAGTTCGTGTACGTTCTCCAGAACATGGGTTAAACTGTCGCTCCGGCTCTTACCGCGGGCCATGGGGATCGTACAAAAGCTACACTGGTAATCACAGCCATCCTGTACTTTTAAAAAAGCCCGGGTACGGTCACTCAGGGAATAACCATCGTGAAATATGTTCACCTGATCAATATCACAACTGCAGATCTTTGCGGAATCCCCTTTTACCAGCTCCCGGATATGGGCCGCCATATTAAATTTTTCCGAGGCACCCAGTACCAGGTCCACGCCCGGTATTTCGGCAATTTCTTTGGGTTTGAGCTGGGCATAACAACCCGTGATCACCACAAAACTTTCCGGGGATTTTCTTTGGATCTGCCTGACCAGGTAACGACATTCCTTATCCGCATTTTCCGTAACGGAGCAGGTATTGATCACGTAAATATCGGCCTGGGATTCAAAAGGTTTTTTCTCAAAACCTTCCTTTTCCATAAGCCTGGATAGGGAAGAAGTTTCAGAAAAATTGAGCTTACAGCCCAGGGTATGAAATGCAACGGTTTTTGGCCCTGTCATGGGCCGCAAAGATAATATCTTCCCGATTTATGCCATTAACTTTAACGCATGAGATGGTTTCTGCTCCTGCTCCCGGGTTTATGCCTGTTAATTGCCTGTCAATCACCGGATGTTCCGTTTAATCGCCATGGAGAACTGGTTTTTACCCGACATGCCCGTTGCCGGATGGACTGCCGTCATATCACGGCACATGAGATTGAGGAAATACTGGACAAGGGGGTGATCAACTATTCCAAAAGTGAACCGGATGCACATCCGGATCCAAAATACGCGATAGAAGGCTATTCGGCAGAACATCAGCATTTACGGATTATCGTCGCCCCGGAAAAGGAAAAACTTATCGTAATAACCTGTATGGAACTGGGAGTGGAATGGGCATGTCATTGTAACTAATTATTCAATTTCGATTAATTATTAATTATTAAAGTCTGAATGATACATTGCGATGAATTGACCCGAATCCGGAAATGTGTTTTCCAATTAATAATCAATAATTGATAATTAATAATTAAATGAAGGGTTTTTCCAACAAATTGTATACGATCTATGCGCTGTTCTGGTTCATCGTTTTCACCCTGCTCGCTTTCCCGCTGGTTATTATTTTTTCATTTTTTGGAAAACGTAAAGGTGGAAACCTCATCTGGAGCATGGCGAAGATCTGGGCAGACTGCTGGTACTTCCTCCTGGGTATCCGGCATGAAAATATATATGAGTCAGCCTATGATCCGAGTCGGAATTATATTTTCCTCGCCAACCATATTTCGTATATGGATATTCCCTACCATTTTCAAGGCTATCCGGAAACAACCGGTGCGGGTGCTGGGAAAGGAAGAAATAAAAAAAATACCTGTTTTTGGTTTTATCTATAGTCAGGGTGCCGTGATGGTAAACCGGGAAAGTACGGAATGCACGGGCAAAGAGTGTGCGCATTCTGAAATCATTGCTCAAACATCATATTTCTATTTTTATTTTTCCGGAAGGAACTTTTAATGAAACCGGGAAACCGCTTAAATCTTTTTATGACGGCGCATTCCGGATTGCTATAGAAACACAGACGCCGGTAAAGCCGGTACTGTTTCTGGACAATTATACGCTCCTGAATTACCATACCCTGCTCAGTTTAAAACACGGGCGGTCCAGGGCGGTTTTCCTGGAAGAAATTAGTCCGGAAGGCTTTAGCTTACAGCAGATCAATCTTTTTAAACAAAAAGTATTCAGCATTATGGAAGAAAAGTTAAAAGAATACCAGGCAACCTGGATACAGGAACCTGGACCATAAACTTAAAATCTCTTCCGTTGTTTATATCTTAATCCGAATAACTATTGTACGCAGAAATCATTATACCGCTGGCCCTTCCCAAAAACTACACCTGGCAGGTTCCGGAGTCTTTTTTAAAAGGACTGGTCCCGGGGTGCCGGGTGGAAGTTTCCCTGAAGAACAAAAAATACGCGGGCATTGTAAAAAGATTGTTTTCCGAAAAACCGGAGGCCTTTGATCCGCGTCCCATTGAAGCAGTACTGGATGCGGAACCATTGATATATAAGGAGCAACTTGCACTCTGGGAATGGATTTCCCAATATTACATGTGTTCCGAAGGAGAAGTGATGGCAGCATCCCTGCCGGCCCATTTTAAACTGAGCAGTGAAAGCACCCTGGTGTTCAACGAAACTTTCGGCGATGATTTTTCTTCCCTTGATCATGATGAATACCTGGTAGCTGAAGCGCTGCTGTTAAAGAAAGAATTGAAGATTCCGGAAGTTCATGAGATCCTGCATGGAAGCGCCGTTTATCCGGTGGTGAAACGACTGATAGATAAATCCGTTTGTTATGTGTATGAAACCTTAAAGGAATTGTACAAGCCGAAAACGGAAACTTATATTTCCCTGCACCCCGATTATATCGCCGAAGAAAACCTGGAAGCCCTGCTCAACCAGGATAAAAAATGGTCCAGGGCTGAAAAGCAGATGGAACTGCTGTTATCCTTCCTGCATATACAAAAAACAGAACCCGAGGTTTCCCGTTCGGCCCTGCTGAAAAAATCAGGAGCCTCCGATGCGCAGCTAAAAGCCCTGATCACCAAAAATATTCTGGTGGCGGAACAGCGGTCCGGTTGACCGCCTCCGGGTGCTTCCCCGGAATATTCATATTCCTTTTGTTTTGTCTGCCTGCACAGGAAAATGCTCTTAGCTCCATTCAGGATCATTTTGAAATCGAAGAATGTCTCCCTGCTGCATGGATATACCTCCAGTGGTAAGACACAGGTATATATTAAGCTGATTGAACAACAGATTCTGGAAAACAAACAGGTGTTGTACCTGGTTCCGGAGATCGCACTCACTTCCCAGATTGTTCGCCGTTTGCAATCCCATTTCGGCGGATGGCTGGGTATTTATCACAGTCGTTTTAGCCAGAACGAACGGTTCGAGATCTGGAATAAAGTGCGCAAGGGAGAAGTGAAAATATTACTGGGTGCCCGTTCTGCTTTATTCCTGCCTTTTACAGATCTTTCCCTGGTTATCGTAGATGAGGAACATGACAGTTCTTACAAACAACAGGATCCGGCACCCCGTTATCATGCCCGGGATACCGCCATTTACTATGCCTCTCTTTTCAAAGCAAAAACCTTATTGGGAAGTGCCACGCCTTCCATAGAAAGTTATTATAATGCCGTTTCCGGTAAATACGGACTTTCGGAATTGCTGGAACGATTCGGGCAGGTAGCCATGCCCGTTATACAAATCGTTGACACCAAGAAATTCTTCCAGAAAGACGGATCCAAAGTGATCTGTACACCGGTACTGCAGGAAGCCATTCAGGATTCCCTGAATCGTAAAAAACAGGTTATCCTTTTCCGGAACCGCAGGGGATATTCTCCCTACCAGGTTTGTAAAATCTGCGGATGGATTCCCCAGTGCAAAAACTGTGATGTTTCCTTAACCTTTCACAAACTGACGAATAAACTGCTCTGCCATTATTGCGGTACATCCTATCCGCCCGTCAATACCTGTGCAGCCTGCGGCAATCATGAATTTATTCAACGAAATTTCGGCACGGAGAAAATAGAAGAAGAACTCGGCACTATTTTCCCGGATGCCCATATTGCCCGGATGGATGTGGATAGTGTGCGTGGTAAAACAGCCCATGATATGCTCATCAAACAATTTGAACAGCAACGGGTGGACATCCTGGTCGGTACCCAGATGGTTGTCAAGGGCCTGGATTTCGATCATGTTGACCTGGTCGGGATTCTTGATGCAGACAGCCTTTTGAATTTTTCAGAATTCAGGGTGAATGAACGGGCCTTTCAACTCATGGAACAGGTAAGCGGCAGGGCCGGGCGGCGGGATGGCAAAGGAAAGGTGATGATCCAGGTGGCGAATACAAAACACCCGGTTTTACAATGGGTGATGGATCATGATTATAAATCCTTTTATGAAAAAGAAACCGCCGCCCGGCAGCAGTTTTCCTATCCGCCTTTTTCCCGAATCATCCGGATTACGTTTAAACATAAAATGCAGGATATTGTACATGATGCGGCTTCGGTATTTGCCTTACACCTGCACCGGGAATTTGGAAATTTCCTCACCGGTCCCGGTGAACCCGTGATTGCACGGATCCGTAACCAATATATCATGGAACTGATGCTCAAACTCCCAAAAAATGGCAGTACCATTGCATTTGCGAAACAGGTGATACAACAGCAGCGTGCGATTTTGCAAAACGACCGAAAATTCAGGTCCGTTACGGTAACACCGGATATTGACCCGGTTTAATATTCAATGTCTTTTATGCAAGCGCAAAAAAATATTTCACTTCGCCCATACAATAGTTTTCACCTGGAATCGATTGCATCGGAATTCATTTTTGTTAAATCGTCCGGTGATCTGCAAAATATCCTGGAACAGCCGGGAATAAATCCTCTTTTAATATTGGGCGGAGGAAGTAATATCCTCCTCACTAAAAATGTGGACGGACTGGTTCTGAAAATTGAAATCCGGGGGATTGAAGAATTGAAAGAAGACGCTTCGCATATCTATGTAAGGGCCGGGGCAGGGGAGAACTGGCATGAGTTTGTACAATACACGATGAAGAGAAACTGGGGCGGACTGGAAAACCTTTCCCTGATACCGGGCTGTGTGGGTGCCGCTCCCATTCAGAATATCGGTGCCTATGGGGTTGAACTCAAGGATGTTTTTTATGAACTCGAAGCCTATGACCGGAAGGAGAAAAAGATATTTTCCTTCGGGGTCAATGATTGCCAGTTTGACTATCGAGACAGTATTTTTAAATCTTCCGGTAAAGGACGGTACATCATTTTAAATGTCACTTTTCTTCTTCACAAAAATCCGGTTTTAAATACCCATTACGGAGCAATTCGGGAAGAGTTGAACAGAATGGGCATTTCATCTCCTACCATTCAGGATGTTTCACGAACTGTAATAAAGATCCGCCGTTCCAAACTTCCCGATCCGGCCGATATCGGCAATGCCGGTAGTTTTTTTAAAAACCCGGTTGTTGATCAGAAAATTTTCCTGTCGCTTTCAGAAAAATATGCTGATATGCCCGCCTATCCGCACGAGGATAAATCCGTCAAACTCGCTGCAGGCTGGCTTATCGAGCAATGCGGGTGGAAAGGTTTCCGCGAAGGCGATGCCGGGGTGCACAAAAACCAGGCGCTTGTTTTAGTGAACTACGGAAAAGCAACGGGACAGCAGATTTTTGATCTTAGCACAAGATTGCTGATTCCGTAATGAAAAAATTCGGAGTGGAGCTGGAAAAAGAAGTAAACGTATTTTAATTATTAATTATCAATTATTAATTATTAATTGGGGTGAAAGAGAATATCATCAAAACTAAGAGTGTTTGCTTTTGCCGTGCGTGTAGTTAATTTATATAAATTTTTGGTTTCTGAAAAGAAAGAGTATGTGATGTCAAAACAGGTTTTGAAATGCGGTACAAGTGTTGGAGCTTGTGTTAGTGAGTCTGAGAATGCTGAATCCAGATCGGATTTTAAACATAAACTAAGTATTGCTCAGAAAGAAATAAACGAAACGATTTACTGGCTGGAACTCTTCAAAGAAACACAGTTTATCGAAAAAAATCAGTTTGACAGCCTTAATGCAGATGCTATCGAAATCATGAAATTGCTTACCAGTATTATCAAAAAGTTAAAAACTGCGTCCCCAATTAATAATTAATAATTGATAATTAATAATTACCCAAAGTCTTCTTCTTCCCCGCCATAAGCTTTCCGGAGCTCATATTCATCATAGATCCGATCAGGTCCTTGAATTCAATTTTTCCTTCCACCACTTTTTTACTGATCATGCAATAGGCGGAAAGTCCATGCAAAACAAATTCCATCAGCAATGCCATTTCCTTTTCATTGGCATTATGGAAATGTTTTTTGACGAATGCATGCAGTCCATCTACTTTATACAGCAGTCTGTATTTTGTCGTCATCTTTCGTATTGAAAAAAACATTGAGGTGATTTCCTTTATCAAACCATCCGGTAATGGGTTTATATGGATTCTCTTCACCGCTCCTTTTCTCTTTTTAAATAAGTTCAGGATTGGGAAAATAATTTACGAACTGGGAACGGAAAGCTTTTTCCAGAAGATTGAAGGCAACCTGGTAAGGTCCTTCCTGTTCGCCTTCATATACCAGTTCGATTTTTCCGGTAATGGAAGGAATGATGCCAACCAGATCACTCATCCAGACCTGTGTTTCTTTTTCGTTATTGAGCATGGCCCTTCTTTCGGCAGCACTGACTGCATTTTCATAAGCAGCAATGGTAAGCCTTGCAGACACACCGCTTTTCTTATCTACAAATTCGCTGGTTCGCGCTTCAAATGCAACCTGTTCGATAATTCGTTTTACCAGGTCGCTGATCTTTACCCGTACTTTCTGATCTTCGGTAATATCTGCTTCCTGTTCCGTGATTAACAACGCGTGATCAATATTTTTCGGATAATGAGTCAGGATCTGGCTTTCGATACGGTCTTTCAATGGTGTTACGATGGATCCGCGGTTGGTATAATCTTCCGGGTTGGCAGTAAATACAAATAAAATATCCAGTGGCATGCGCAGTTTGAATCCGCGGATCTGGATATCGCCTTCTTCCAGAATATTAAACAAGGAAACCTGTATACGTGCCTGCAGATCGGGAATTTCATTGATCACAAAAATGCCGCGGTTGCTTTTTGGAATGATGCCAAAATGGATCACTTGTTCATCGGCAAAATTCAATCGCAGATTGGCGGCTTTGATCGGATCAATATCACCGATCAGATCGGCAACGCTCACATCGGGTGTCGCCAGTTTTTCACCGTAGCGTTCGCTGCCGGTGTAAGCCAGGAGATGGGTGTATCATCTCCCTTTCTGACGAATCAGGTCACGGGCATATTTTGAAATCGGTGCGAAAGGATCATCATTGATTTCACTGCCGGAAACAAAGGAATATATTCATCCAGCAGGTTGAATCATCTGCCGGGCCATTCTTGTTTTGGCCTGTCCGCGCAAACCGAGAAAAAGAATATTATGTCGGGAAAGCAATGCCCTTTCCGTATCCGGAATTACAGAATCTTCATAACCGACAATACCCGGGAAACTGTTTTCTTTTTTCTGCAGTTTCTTAAGCAGGTTTTCCCGAACTTCTTCTTTTACCGATCGGTGTTTATATCCTGATTTCTTCAGTTCACCCAGTGTCTTTATTTTTTCAATGTTCATTATTAGTGTTTTATATCAGTCCAATGAGTCGTTAGTCGTGGATCGTTTATCGTTATATCGTGAATCGTGTATCGATAACGATCAAGTCGTATCAATCGATTAGCGATTATGCGATTAACGTAATTTCAATATACCGTTTTTCTTTTTCCGCTTTCAAAATCCCTGAAGATGAATGCGCCCAGGTGATCCAGTGATGCAAAAAAAGCCTTGCCATTATTGGTTTCCGTGAATTCAGTCACGAAACGTTGCAGATAAGGATCGCTGGCAATCATAAAAGTCGTGATGGGAATTTTTAATTTTTTACATTGTGCGGCCAGGTTCAGGCAACGGGTGGTAATTTTCCGGTCCAGACCAAAACTGTTTTTATAATATCGTTTTCCGAATTTCAGACAGGTCGGTTTTCCATCCGTGATCATAAAGATCTGTTTATTGGGATTTCTTCTTCTCCGCAAAATATCCATGGCCAGTTCCAAGTCCGGCAACGGTATTGGTATGATAAGGCCCAACCTGCAGATAAGGAAGATCTTTGATTTCAACCGGCCAGGCATCATTTCCAAATACAACGATATCCAGTGTGTCTTTCGGATATTTTGTGGTGATCAGTTCACTCAGCGCCATCGCCACTTTTTTTGCCGGCGTGATCCGGTCTTCTCCATACAGGATCATGGAATGGGAAATATCGATCATCAGCACGGTAGAAGTCTGCGTTTTAAAATCCGTTTCCCGGATCTTCAGATCATCTTCCTGCATACTGAAAGTTTCAATACCATGATTGATCTGTGCATTGCGGATCGATTCGGTAAAATCGATCTGTTCCAGCTGATCGCCAAACTGAAAGGGCCTGGTTTCAGGATTGATTTCATCGCCGCCGCCAGGTTTAAAAGTGTTGTGATTGCCTGGTTTGGTCTTTTTTAGTTTTCCGAAGATTTCTTCCAGTGAACGCTTGCGGATGCCCTGTTCGGTTTTCGGAGTGATTTTGATGGCACCGGTTTGTTTGTTTTCATCGATATATCCTTTGTCTTTCAGGTCTTCGATAAAATCACCCATTCCATATTCACCATCGGTCAGTTCATATTCCTTATCCAGCTGGTTCATCCATTGCAGGGCTTCGCCCACATCCCCATTGGTATAGGTAAGCAGTTGCATGAAAATATCCAGCAACTGGTCGAATTTCGATTTGCCATCCTGCTTCGGGTCATATTTTCTGAAATGAAAACCGATCATATTTTCAAGTTAGTGCTTTTCATTTAAAAGTTTAGCTTAAGCTTAACGCCTAATGCTTAAAGCCTGAACGCGTAATGCAGATTCGAAATGCATAATTCCTGTCAATCGATACTGTCGATCCACTATCTACGCTCGACAGATAATCAACAGTCATGTCATCGGTCAACGCTAACGGCATCGAACTCTATGTACAACCAGTTCCGTAAAAAGATCGAATTCCGTGAAATAATAAGGCCCACGGCTGTTAATCGTGGGCCATGTATTATAAGAATATACTATTTCAATTTGGTATCCAGATGCCGGTTTGCCGGAAAACTGTTTATCCATCTGATCGATCTGCATCAGCATCCGGTAGGTGGTGAAAATATCCTGGGTAAACTGCCATCTGTCTGTCGGACAGGTTTCCGCCCTTGCCCTGCAGGAGCATATAGGCATTGTTTGCCAGCTGGTCATCGCTGGTTTCATCGCCCAGCGATTTATAATACCGCATCTGCTGCTGTAGGTCCTTTTTCACGGAAGCTTCTACTTTTTTCGCCAGGATCGTATCGCCGGAAATATAACAGGCCTGCAGGAAATCGGTGGAAATGGCATCCTGCTGATTGCCCCGGTTGGAGTCATGCCATAAGGGAAATTCGATTCCTGCACATTTTTGTCAAAATGTTCCAGAATATTTCTGGCGGAATCTTTTTTGCCGGCATCGACCAGAGCTCCGAATGCCACCTGGGCATGTGCCATCCGGATGGTATTCAGGTGACGACGGTTTTCTTCATCATAATATACACCCGGTTTATCTGCATTTCCGTAAGCAAATTTTTTCATGATGGTATTGTAGGCGGCGTCGTTGTCCACACCGGCCCCATTTATTTTCAAACGGCACCAGCTGGTAAGAAAGACCGGTGAGCTGTACATATTTGTGCAAGTCCGAGATCGTTCAGTTCCTGGGTGGAAGTAAAACAGATCGGACGTTTCCAGTGATTGGCTGCAATGATGGCATAAATGGCCAGGTCATTCTTCAGCAGGTAGGAGCGGTTGCCGGAATATCGATTTTCAATTCGCTCACCACACTGTCGCCTGGTTTGACCAGTCCGTTGCTTTCACGGCTTGCCAGATCCACCGGCACGGTAAGTTTTTTTACCGGCAGCAGGTTAAGGATATCCTCATCCTGTTGCTGGGTGTATTTCGGATCATCACTGCCGACCACATTTTTCAGGATATCGTAGAGATCATAATATTTTTTCTGGTCAAATCCGGGCAAGGGAGCGATATAGGCCACATCCCGTTTGTTTCCCTGGATCTGTTCCGGAGTAAAGATGATATCGAAGGGAGCGCTCTGGTTGATCTTATACCGCAGTTCATTCATATACCAGTCGGTTCCCAGCAGACTGTTTACCACCACGCGTACATCGGGACGGATGCCTTCCACTTCCTGTGCATACCAGAGCGGATAGGTATCGTTATCGCCAAAAGAAAAGAGCATGGCATTGGGCGGACAGCTTTCCAGGTAATCTTTGGCCAGATCGCGGGCCAGTGTTTTTTTGCTCCGGTCATGATCATCCCATTCCTGGTTTCCCATCAGTACGGGAACGGCCAGGAGGCAAAGACCGGCAGAAACATAATTGGCCACGGGTGCCTTCATAAATTTCTCGAACATTTCCTTCACCCAGATCACACCCAGTCCGATCCAGATGGCAAAGGCATAAAAGGATCCGACATAGGCATAGTCCCGTTCACGGGGCTGCTGCCCGGCCTGGTTCAGGTAGATCACGATGGCCATACCGGTGAAGAAGAACAGCAGTCCGTTGACGAAGAAATCCCTGCGGTTGCGGCTGTACTGGAAGAATAGTCCGATCATGCCCAGGATAAACGGCAGGGCATACATCCGGTTATAGGATTTATTTTTGGTGTGAATGCTGTCTGGCATCTTGCTTTGGTCGCCGTAGAGACAATTATCGATGAAGGAATGCCGGTGATGGCATTTCCGTCCCGGATATTTCCAAAACCCTGCAGGTCATTTTGTTTGCCGGAAAAATTCCAGAAGAAATACCGCAGATACATCCAGTAGGTCTGGTAGGTGATAAAATACTGGATATTATTTCCCATGGTCGGCGGGTCGCCTTCGGCAACATTTCCATAATGATTTGTATACATCCAGCCTGTCCGCGGTCATTGCTATTGTCCCACATGCGCGGGAAGAAATGGGAGGAAGGGGTATTGCTCCAGTCCTGGCCGACTGATTTTCCGGCAACATATATTTATCCTTTCCTTTAATATACAGATCACTGCCTTCTGTGCGGGCTGGCCGGTCCGTGAAAATCCGGACCGTAGACGATGGGCCAGTCGCCATACTGGTCACGGCTCAGATAACCCACGAGGGTTACGGGATTGTCCACATTGAACATATCCACGGCCGGATCGGCATTGGAGCGGATCATGGTGGTGAAATAAGTGGAATAGCCGATCAGCATGAAGGAAATGCACCAGATACCGATTTTAAGCAGGTAATATTTTTTGCGGATGGCATAGCGGATACCAAAGACCAGCAAGGCCGTAAGGGCGATAAAGAAAAAAGCAAAACCGCTGAAAAAGGCAGGTTCAGGTTATTGACAAAAAGAATGTCGAACCAGGCCGCACCCTTAATGGTATACTGGATCACAAATTTCTGAATCAGACCGGTAATCACACAGCCGATGAAAAAGGCGATAATGGATCCCCAGGCCGTAGGGGTATAGCGTTTATAATAATAGACCATCACGATGGCCGGGATGGTCAGCAGGTTCAGCAGATGCACCCCGATGGAAAGTCCCATCATATAAAAGATGAAGATGATCCAGCGGTCGGAGTCCGGCTTATCGGCTTCATCTTCCCATTTCAGAATGGCCCAGAATACCAGGGCGGTAAAAAAGGAGGAAGAACCATATACTTCCCCTTCCACGGCGCTGTACCAGAAGGAATCGCAGAAAGTATAGGCCAGGGCGCCGACGGTACCGGCGGCCATGATGGTAAACACCTGCTGGAAATTCAGGGTCAGCGTGTTTTTCTGAATGATTTTGCGGGCAAAATGGGTAATGGACCAGAAAAGGAAGAGGATGGTGAGACCGCTGAGGATGGCGCTCATGAAATTGACGGCCCGGGCGGCGGTTAGGGGGTTGTCCCCGAAAAGAATGATGAAAAAACGGCCCATCATCACAAACAGGGGTGCTCCGGGCGGATGGGGGATCTGTAATTTATAGGCACTGGAAACAAATTCGCCGCAGTCCCAGAAACTGCCGGCGGCCTCCATCGTTAGAATGTATACCATACAGGCGATCAGACAAACAACCCAGCCTGATATGTTATTCACCTTCTTAAAGTTCATAGTCCATTGATTTTTAGGAGAGGCAAATATAGGGTAAGTTCATAGACTCTTATAGCCGGTTTTCCCGTTTAACAAAATAAGAGGATTAGGAGTTGGATTAGAAGATTAGAGGATTAGATGATTAGGTGATTTAATCTTCTAATCACTCTAATCTCCTAATCACCTAATTATTCAAAGAACACCTTCACCGTCTGGTAAAACAGGTGGTGCTGCATGCCCTGGTCGGTAAAATCCTGTAACCCGAACAGCCCGGCTGCATTTCCTTTGTTGATGGCTACTTCCAGGTAGTTGGCCGAATTAAAAATAGCCAGTTTTTCCCCCTGGGGTACATCGGCATAGGATTCGCTGATCCTGTCGATGATTTCATTTCTTTTAAAGACGATCCGGAAACTCCGGCCCTTACGCTGGGCCTCAAATTCGTCCCGGGTAATATTTACGATCACATTTTCGAATTTGTCGATAAAAATGATCTGTCCTTCAATATATTTATCGCCCAATAGCGGCCGGAGTTCGTTTTTCTGTATATAGTCAATTTCCGGATCTCCCAGGGATCAGGAGCGATTCCCCGTTTTCAATCGCCCGGATTACCTGTCCGATCCGCCGGACGCAATACAGTGTGTTTTTGATTTCATTCTTGTCCAGGGGAAGGCCAATGATGATTTCGGGTTTTACCGGAAGAATCATCGACAGCAATCCATTATCTGCACAGAAAATATACTGACCGTTTACATAGGCCAGCAGCAGAAATTCCGGTTTTTGTTCAAACAGGTTCACCAGGATCAGGTGATAGGTTTTCTCCGGAAACTGCCAGATGGCATTCCGGCAGATATACGCCGCCTGGGGATAATTAAAGGGGGCTACCTGGTGGGAAATATCATGGATCTGAAAGGAAGGATCGATTTGTAAAAGCTGTCCCTTAACGGCTCCGGCAATATAATCCTGAAGGCCGAAGTCAGAAGTAAGGGTAATAAGCGCCATCTTGATCGATTCTTTTTGAGTATGCCGGTTTTATTTGACCAGTTCCCCGTTTTTGAAATAATGCCGGTGAATCAGCCTGTCCGTCAGGGAAGGGAAAAATTTATTCAGAAAAACGGTCAGCTTACCGGTGAAAGTAAGTACCAGCACTCTTTTCTTTTTTTCAATGGCAGTCAGAATATATTTCGCGCAGGTTTCCGCACTCATGAGTTTTGATTCGTCCAGCGGACTTTCTCCCTGAACTTTACCCTCACTGGTCAGCGCTGTATTGCGGATATTGGAGGCAGTAAAGCCGGGGGAAACCCACATCACATGAACTCCTTTTTCCGAAAGTTCGGTTCGCAGGGATTCAAGCCAGCCCTGTAAGGCAAATTTGGAAGCGGAATATCCTGACCTTCCCGGTAATCCGCGATAACCGGCCGTAGAAGAAATCCCTACAATGGTTCCTTTTCTGTTCCAGGATATACGGGAGGGCTGCTTTGGTGCAGTATACGACACCCATAAAATTCACGTCCATCAGCTTCCGGATTACATCCGTATTCACATCGTCGAATAAGGACCGCATGCTGATACCGGCGTTGTTGATCAGGATATCGATATGACCAAAGGTTTCCACCGTCGAATGAATAAACCGTTTGCATTCTTCTTCATTACTGACATCACATACCATGGTATGCAGCATAAACTGGGAATATTCCAGTTGAAGGGCATACAGTTTGTCATATTGCCTTCCACAGGTTGCCACTTTGGCTCCTGCTTCAATCAGTAATCCGATCAGGGCCTTTCCGATCCCATCGCTTCCACCGGTTACGATAACCACTTTATTATTGAAAAAAGACATACGCGTTTTGATAGAGCAAAATTAGGTTAAGAAAAGAATAGTGCAGCTTCTATTCTGGATTATCTGATTCGATTTCATAGTTTCATAAACTGAAACCGGAAAGAACAGGATGATGAAATATATTTTTTTTGTTTTTTGCCTTGTATTACATGCAATCGCCCGATCACAAACTTCCGTAGGTCCGATACCCCGTCGCTAACCAACTCGCCTGGCAGGATGCACCTTTTTATTTGTTTATGCATTTTGGCCCGAATACATTTACTGACCTGGAATGGGGAAAGGGATCGGAAAAGGAAGAAGTTTTTAATCCGACCGCGATGGATTGTCGCCAATGGTGCCGGATAGCAAAAGCTGCCGGAGCAGCAGGTATTATTATTACGGCCAAACACCATGATGGATTTTGTTTGTGGCCCAGTGCATATTCCAACCATACGGTAGCACAGAGTAAATGGAAAAACGGAAAAGGAGATGTGTTGAAAGAATTGTCAGATGCCTGCAGAGAAGCCGGGATTGTTATTCGGCGTTTATCTTTCTCCCTGGGACAGAAATCATCCGGCCTATGGAACGCCTGCGTATAATGATGTTTTTGTGAATATGATGAAAGAAGTGGTTCATAATTACGGTCCTTTTTTTGAATTCTGGTGGGATGGTGCCAACGGCGAAGGACCGAATGGAAAAAAACAGGTGTATGACTGGCATCGCTTTGAATCCACCATGCGCGAGATTGCGCCAAATACACTGGTGTTTAGTGATATTGGTCCGGATATCCGCTGGGTTGGAAATGAAAACGGCATTGTCGGGAACAACAAACTGGAACCTGCTGGACACTGCCGGTTTTCACCGCGGGACTGGGTGCGCCGCCGAACGATACGTTAAACCAGGGAAATGTGAATGGAAAAAACTGGATACCGGCTGAATGCTGATGTGAGCATCCGGCCGGGATGGTTTTATCATCCGTCAGAAGACAGCCTGGTAAAATCCCCGGAAACCCTTTTCGGAATTTATTTGAAATCAGTGGGCAGTGGTGCCAATCTGCTATTAAATGTTCCGCCCAGACCGAAGGGGGCTGATTTCTCCCAAGGATTCAGCAGCGCTGATGGAATTTGCCCGTATAAGAGTGGAGAGTTTTTTTGATAACCTGATCATCAATGAAAATGCCGTTATTTTTTGCAGGGGGGAAAATATTACCGGAATTTTAGGTGATCGGAAACGGGGACTATCGAACTGGGAAAAAATTATAAAAAGGAATACCTGGAAATCCTTTTCGATAAAAAACAGCCGGTAAATTGTATTTTTCTGAAAGAAGCTGTTGCCCACGGTCAGCGCGTTAAATCATTTGCGATAGAATTATATGACAGGGATTCCCTGGTGTATAGTAATACGTATACCACTATTGGACATCATCGCCTGATTAGTTTTCCAAACCGGAATGTGAACCGTATTCTGATAAAAATAAAAGATGCCAAAGCGAATCCCATCCTGAATGGACTTGGTGTTTATCATATTCCGGAAAGATTGTGGAGCAGTTTGTTGAATAGTGCGGTATAGCTGTTTATTTAAACAAAAACTGGCGAATCTTGAGTGGTTGATTATAATATTAAGTGCATGGATTTAACTATTTATAACAGGGCCCCGCAGATAGAGAAAATTTCAGACAAGTCGCTGATCTGGGATATGATAATCATCGGGGGCGGCGCAACGGGTCTGGGTATTGCCCTGGACGCTGCTTCCCGCGGATTTAAAACCCTGTTACTTGAACAATCCGATTTTGCAAAAGGCACTTCCAGCCGAAGCACCAAACTCGTTCATGGCGGTGTCCGTTATCTCGCGCAGGGAAATATCGGGCTGGTAATTGAAGCATTGAAGGGAAAGAGGCCTTCTGCTGAAAAATGCACCGCACCTGGTACGCAATGAATCTTTTATTATTCCCAATTATTCCTGGTTGAACGGTATTTTTTATTCCATCGGCTTATCGCTCTATGATCTGCTGGCAGGATCAAAGAAGTTTTGGCCGTTCACGACTGATTTCCAAAAAAGAGCTTATACGACGAATACCGAATATTCGGCAAAACGGATCTGAAGTCCGGCGTACTCTATCATGATGGACAATTTGACGATGCACGGCTGGCCATTCACCTGGCACTTGACAGCAATCGAACAGGGTGCCACCATCCTGAATTATTTTCAGTGTAACCGGTCTGACCAAAGGATGGAAATAAAATCAACGGGGTTCAAACCACAGACCAGGAAACCGGAATTCAATATACACTCCGGTCAAAAACGGTAATTAATGCCACCGGTGTTTTTGTAGATGAAATTTTAGTCATGGATGAGCCGGAATTGCGGCCCATGGTGCAGCCGAGCCAGGGTATCCACCTGGTGTTTGATAAATCATTTCTCGGGTCCCGGGATGCGCTGATGATTCCAAAAACAAAAGACGGAAGGGTATTGTTTGCCATTCCCTGGCACGACCAGACGCTGGTGGGAACAACGGATACGCCCCTCGAAGCCCATCAACTCGAACCCAGGGCCCTGGAAGAAGAAATCCGGTTTATCCTCGACACGGCCGCGGTATACCTAACGCGTATACCTACCCGAAAAGATGTGCTGAGTGTTTTTGCCGGACTACGACCCCTGGCTGCTCCGCAGGGTGACAAACAAAAAACAAAAGAAATTTCGAGGTCGCATAAATTAATCGTTTCCGGTTCCGGTCTAATCACCATCACCGGTGGGAAATGGACAACCTACCGAAAGATGGCCGAAGATACGGTAAACCGGGCGATCGCAGTGGGAAAACTTCCTTACCGGACTACCATGACCCGAACACTTATCCCTGCATGGATACAGGGAATCTGTTGAATGGGCGGATCCTTTATTTGTATATGGAAGCTGATGCGCTCGCGATATAAGGCCCTGGCAAAAGAAAATCCGGCCTGGAAAGAAATACTGGATAACCGTCTGCCATATATCGGAGCCGAAGTGGTCTGGGCCACCCGGTACGAAATGGCGCGTCACCAGTCGAAGACGTGCTGGCCAGAAGAACCCGGGCCTTGTTCCTGGATGCCCGGGCCGCCATGGATATGGCGCCTGCTGTTGCCAGGATTCATGGCGATAGAATTAAAAAAAGATGAGGATTGGGAAAAGGAACAAGTAGTATCTTTCCTTTCGGTTGCGAAAAACTATATTTGGTTGACGGTTGACGTGTTGGCAAGGCTACGCTAGTAACGAGCTATAATGTATGGAAATGGTTATATTCTGGTCATGTAACTGAGTCATTATAACGATAGATTTAGCCAACCGAGCTAACGTCTTATGCCTGAACCATAAACGCTTATATGAAAAAATACATCCTCGCGCTGGACCAGGGAACCACGAGTTCACGGGCGATACTTTTTGACAGGACCGGCCGCATACAATCCATTGCACAAAAAGAATTTACACAGATATTTCCGAAACCCGGATGGGTAGAACACGATCCGCTGGAAATCTGGTCGTCCCAGGCCAGCGTGGCCTCCGAAGCCAGTTTGAAAATCGGGGCAGCAGTATCAGAAATTGCCGCCATCGGCATTACCAATCAGCGGGAAACAACCATCGTCTGGGACCGCGAAACGGGCGAGCCGGTTTATAATGCCATCGTTTGGCAGGACAGGAGAACAGCTGCTTTTTGTGAACAATTGAAACAGTATGGATCTATCTGATAAGATCCGCTCAAAAACCGGACTGGTGATCGATGCTTATTTCTCCGGATCAAAAATCCGCTGGATACTGGATAATGTTCCCGGTGCCGGAAAGAAAGCCGAAGAAGGTAAACTGGCCTTCGGAACCGTTGATTCCTGGCTGGTTTGGAAATTTACGCAGGGGTGCAGTACATGCCACCGATATTACCAATGCTTCCCGCACCATGTTGTATAATATCCGGGAACAGGAATGGGATAAAGAACTTCTGAAGATAATGGATATTCCGGAAAGCATGCTGCCGGACGGTAAAAGAATCCAGCGAAATATACGGCGAAACCGATAGCAGTATTTTTTCTGAAAAAATTCCGATTGCAGGTATAGCCGGTGATCAGCATGCGGCCTTTTCGGACAAATGTGTCTTGATAAAGGCATGGTAAAAAATACCTACGGCACCGGCTGTTTTATGCTGATGAATATCGGTGATCAGTTTGTCGAATCAAAAAATAACCTGCTAACAACCGTTGCCTGGAAAATTAACGGACAAATTCAATATGCATTTGAAGGAAGTATTTTTATTGCCGGTGCGGTGGTGCAATGGCTGCGTGACGGACTGGGCATTATCCGAAATTCAGTCGAAATAGAAGCAGCTGGCTTTGAAGGTGGAAGATACTGGCGGTGTATATTTTGTACCGGCATTTGCCGGTCTGGGCGCACCTTACTGGAATCCGGAAGCCAGGGGAACTATTGTTGGCATTACCCGGGGAACAACAGGCGGCCATATTGCCAGGGCTGCAATTGAATCCATTGCCTATCAAACCATGGATGTACTGAAAGCGATGGAAGCCGATGCCGGACTATCGATAAAGGAACTAAGAGTAGACGGTGGCGCAACGGCCAATAACCTGCTGATGCAGTTTCAGGCGAACCTGTTAAACTGTAAAGTGATTCGCCCGGAAATAACGGAAACCACGGCGTTGGGTGCAGCTTATCTGGCGGGACTCGCCGTCGGTTTCTGGAAAGACACCGCGGAGATCGCCAACTGGTGGAAATCGGAAAAAGAATTTATTCCCGATACGCCTGCAAAGAAAATGCAGGCAGGTATTGATTCCTGGAAACAGGCCATTCATGCAGCCGAAGTATGGAGCAAAAAATAAAATATAAAATATGACTCCTTTTATCGCAGAATTCATTGGTACCGGTGTACTGGTTCTACTGGGAAACGGCGTAGTTGCCAATGTAGTATTAACAGGAACCAAGGGACAAAACGGCGGATGGATCGTGATCACCACCGGATGGGCACTGGCTGTGTATGTCGGCGTAGTGATTGCCGCGCCATTCAGCGGAGCCCATCTGAATCCTGCCGTTACACTGGCCATGGCGGTTGCGGGTAAATTGTCCTGGTCACTGGTATTTTCCTATATCCTGGCCCAGATGCTTGGCGCCATGGCCGGGGCATTCCTGGTCTGGCTAATGTACCGGGATCATTTCAACAGTACTACAGATCCTTCACTGCAACTGGCTGCTTTTTCAACCACACCGGCTATCCGGAATAATCTGTCCAACATGATCAGTGAAGTGATCGGCACTTTTGTATTGGTCTTTACGGTATTTTATATAACCGGTGGTGAAATTATTGAAAGCAAAAATCATATCGGTCTGGGTTCTGTCGGGGCTTTGCCGGTTGCGCTCCTGGTATGGGCAATTGGTTTATCGCCTGGGCGGCACAACCGGATATGCCATCAATCCGGCCAGGGATCTGGGTCCCCGAATCATGCATGCCCTTCTTCCGATTAAAAATAAAAAAGGAAGTGAATGGGGTTATTCCTGGATACCGGTAGTCGGGCCGATCCTGGGTGGTTTACTGGCAGCGGTATTGTACCTCTCCCTGAATTAAATTTTCCTTTCTGACCGTTTGACCCCTGCTATTCAGAATTCAAACGGTTCTTTAACCGTTCCGATAGTAAACCGCGCAATTGGGTTTTGCATTCCCTTAACTTAATAGTACGCTTCACCATCAAAACTATTAATGTATGAATCAGCAAACCCGTTTTCGGATCGGAATGATATTATGTCTTTTATTTTCCTGTGTAATTATCCAGGCACAACCTAACTTATTACCCCGGGAACCCAGTCCGGCTGCAAGCGTTTCGCAGACCGTAGGAATTTCAACTATTTCAGTGGATTATTCGAGGCCGTCTGTAAAAGGGAGGGTAGTCTGGGGTACACTGGTTCCTTATGGCTGGAATGTTCAGGGATTTGGATTGGGAAACAGCGCTCCCTGGCGTGCCGGGGCAAATGAAAATACAGTAATTCATTTGTCAAATGCAGCAAAAGTGGAAGGTACAACCGTACCTGCCGGGGACTATGGATTATTTTTTGTGATCAACCAGGACAATACAGGCGAAGTGATCCTTTCGAAAGATTACAAATCCTGGGGCAGTTTTTTTTATGATGCAAAAGATGATCAGATGAGGGCGAAAATAAACATTCGCGATGTGGCAGATTTTAATGAAAGACTGAATTATTCTTTCGATAGTGTGAGTAAGAATATGGCGGAACTGGATTTGAACTGGGATAAAAAACAATTTCCGGTAAAAATTGAATTTGCCGTTGATGAAATCGTAATGGCCAATGCTAAAGAGGTATTACACGGTCAGACGGGTTTTTACTGGCAGAATTTAAATGGTGCGGCCAATTATGCCATTCAGAACAATATTGATACGGCCCA
Source organism: uncultured Bacteroidota bacterium (assembly GCA_963730655.1). Taxonomy (GTDB): domain Bacteria; phylum Bacteroidota; class Bacteroidia; order Chitinophagales; family Chitinophagaceae; genus Puia. Next base: position 303,401 of record CAVSSI010000002.1, on the reverse strand, counting down.
GGCGATGAAATGGATTAATCAGTCCATTGCTTTTAATCAGAATTATACCAATATGCGGACAAAGGCGGTGCTCCTGAGAAAGGAAGGTGACAGCGCGGCAGCTGATAAAATAATGACTGCAGCCTTGCCCATTGCCACCGAGAATGACCTGAATAATTATGGGTATGAATTATTGGCCCAGAAGAAATATCCACAGGCCATTGATGTGCTTAAATTGAATACGCAGAAACATCCGGAGAGTGCAAATGCCTGGGACAGCCTGGGAGAAGCCTATGCGCTGGCCGGAGATAAAAAGAACGCGGTACCAAGTTTCAAAAAATCACTGAGCCTGAATCCACCGGCACCCACTAAAGCAAATTCTGAAAAATACCTGAAGCAGTTGGGTGCTATGTAAATGATCGATGTAAAAAAGAATTGCCGGAAGGAAAGGGACTGTGTAAAAAGTATTGTCGGAAGAAAGGAACTGTAAAAAGAATGGACTGAAGAAAAGGAGCTGTGTAAAAATTTTTTACAGGAAAGAAAAGAACTTCGTAGCAAGTTTTGTGGGAAGGAGAGGAGCCAGGTAAAAAAGTTTTACCGGAAGAAAAGGAAAGATCTTTTTAAAGGATCTTTCCTTTTATTTTTTAATAGGGTCCTGAAAATTATTCAGCATTATTTTTCTTTTCTTTCTGAAACATCATCCATCCGCTGATACCTTCTGATTTCAATACGATCGTCTGATCTGTATTTTCAAGGGTGGCATAGTAGGCGGTGCCAGCTTCGGTCTGAATTTCAAAAAGATCGCTGACCCAGTAATTGGTGAATTCTTTTTTCAGGCTGCTGATTAAAGAAAGGGGTAACTGGTTCGGACTGATGAAACGGGTGATGGCCATCAAATCCCCATTATTATTGAAAAAGGCAAAAAGAACCATATCATTCATCGTAAACTGGGCCTTTACATAATTTTCGTGGGTATCCCATTGGATGTCGTGCGCATTGGAGAACTGTTTGTTAAATGAGTTAACGATGTTTTTACTGACTGCGGGTGTTTCTGCGGCAAAGCTGAAAGCAGTAAAACTTACCAGGGCGATGCTTAAAAGCAGGATTCTCTTTTTCATTTTTTTAGTTTTTTATTTTTTGTTATTCTTAATTGACAATACAAAGATAAGGGTTAAAGTATGTACTATGCAAAACATAGTAGTATGAATGGCATAATAATATGTATAAGCGGCAAAAAATACTTGATGAATGTCATTTTAACTTAATTTCTAGGGATTAGACGCCGGTTAAAGAGGCTTTGTTACCTTTATTTCAAATATGGAACTATGCAGAAAATACTTATCAAACTGCTGATAATCATTATATTACCTCTTGGCCTGTACGCGCAGTCCGCGGATTCCACCTATGCCGAGCGGTTGGGATATCCCCGGGGAGCCAAAGTACTGATCCTTCATGTGGACGATGCTGGAATGAGTTTCGACTCCAATAAAGGAGCCGAAGAAGCCCTGACCAAGGGGGCTTCGACCTCAGTCAGTGTGATGATGCCCTGTCCCTGGGTACCTGGATTCGTGGAATTCCTGAAAGCCAATCCGCAGATTGATGCCGGGCTGCATCTGACACTTACCTCCGAATGGAAAGAATACCGTTGGGGACCATTGACAGGTAAAAAAAATGCGCCGGGTCTCGTGGATGCCCATGGATATTTATGGCCAAGCGTACAGGAGGTGGTAGCACATGCGAGTGCGGACGAAGTGGAAATGGAAATAACCGCTCAGTTGGAAAAAGCAAGATCCATGGGTTTTGAACCGACCCACCTGGATACACATATGGGAACCTTATATGGATCGCCCGCATTCCTGATGCGATATATTGGTTTGGGAATCAAAAACCATATTCCGGTGATGATACCCGGTGGTTCTGACGTTTTAATTCAGCAGGAAGAACATTTTTCCAATGCGTTGATTGACCAGATACGTGGTATAGGAAAACAGGTTTGGAATGCAGGACTACCCGTATTGGATGACCTGCATAACTTCAGTTATGGCTGGGTAATCCCTCCGGATATTGCTGCAGATAGTCAGAAGCTCGACGATTTTAAAACCAAAAAATATATAGAGGCATTAACTACTCTTCAACCCGGTGTTACCATGATGATCATGCACTGCACCGATACCGGTCCGGATTTTAAATTTATCAGTGATAGTGGTCCCACCAGAAAAGGAGATTTAATGGCCATGATGAACCCTGCTTTTAAAAAAGCATTGAAGGATCAGGGTATTATTCTGACTACCTGGAGGGAATTGAAGCAGCGGAGAGATAAGATTAGATGACAGTTGACAGTTGACGGTTGGCAGTTGGCGATTGGAGGTTGGCGAATGCCTCAAGCCTCGTGCTTCACGCCTCACGCTTACTTCAGTTTGATCACTGCAAATCCCGTTGGCTGCTTTTCAGAATAAGGAACGGAAACTTCATTGGCAGAAAAGCGACGGGCATTCTGAAAATTCAACAACTTATCCATTTGCCAGAATACCATGGGTTCATCGGTAGACTGTCCCTGGTTGTTCAGGGTTGTAGTGGTTGCGACTCCTTCTGAAGATTCATCAAAATGATTGTAGAGCATAAATAGTTTTTTTCCGGTAGGAACCAGTAAATAGGAGAGAAAAGGACTATTCGCATCTGAATGCTGTTCCAGATCCAGTATTCCACTCCATGCACTGTCCTTCGGGACGGCAGGGAAATAAAACAGGTTTAAGTCACCGGGGTTTCTGACAATCGGAAGGGGACGCAAACCGGAATTCAGGGTATAGCCGTTTTTTACGGGTTCCTGATCCTTGTTCATTTCCTTATAATGTGTAAGCAGATAAGCGCTTTCCCAATAGTTGAATTCGGAAACAGGTTGTTTATCGGATTCTTTGGGTTTCCCATATTCTAACATCAGTAAATAACCGGCACCGGGAACAGCCATAAAACGTTCATGAAATAAATTCTTACTTCTTGTATCGCGGTATTGGGTATTGAAATGATAGGCGGAATCAAAATCAAATTTTCCTTTCTGCATGGAATAATTAAAAATCTGCACATTTTTCATGGATGTATTGGCATAGGCAGATAAAAGTCCCACGCTCATTTCCTGGCGTTCGTTATCGATGCACATAGCGATATCTTCCATACGGTAAAATGGAGATAACGGAACTTCCCGGAAATAATAATGTATTCCGTTAGGACCTGCATGAAAAATGGAAAAATTCCGGCTTATCCGGGAAGGGCCGGCCATCAGCCATTCTCCATTATCAGCCAGTTTGATGGGCAGGTTGTCGAAATTTTCCGCCGGAAAGCCAATTTCATCATCCTGGATGCAGGGCTGTGCAAACTGCTCATCGGAAAGAACAATATGGTATATCGGATTCCATTCGGAATTAAATAATAATGCATGCAGGCGGATAGGTTCATTATCCGCAGTTTCAAATGCGAGTAATAGAATTTTGGACTGGTCTTCAGACCGCACTAAAAGCAGACTGGAAGCTTCAGCAGAAAAAGGGAGACTGTCAATCAGCCTGGTTTGAATGTTCTTTATATCATTCGGTTGAAAATGGCTGCAAATGAACTTTGTTTTTCCGGGTTCATGGATTACCATCACCTGATCCATTCCCTGCCTGCTGCAGACCAGCCATTGCTTCATGGTTCCCGGCAATCGGGTTGCCGGATATTCACCCAGCAAATTGAGCCTTGGGTCGAGTACGCCAAAACTGAGTATTTCCGTAGTGACCTGGGGCAGGTGGTGGTTATACGATTTCTGTTTCTGTAATTTTTCAACCCAGTACCAGGGCTCTGATTTACCGACTAGCTGGAAATACGATGATCGCGCGGGTATGAAAGGATTCTGCATACAACACCTGCTGGGCATTTAATCTGCCGGGAAGCCATACAAGCAGGCCGATACCATATCTGATTAACCAACGCACAGGATCGATTCCTTACAAGGTAAGAAAATTATAGTCTCCTATAATTTACAAACTTTTTTTCCGGTTGAATTCCAGTGAACCCTTTTTGGGAATGGTCAATGATGTCCAGTGACTCCCGGCGGTCATTTTACTGATGAAAATGATTTGTCCCACATGTCCTGCATAATGGGTCAGCTGACGGTTAATGGCTTCCATCACCGTATGTTCTTCATTCCGGATCATAACCGTTTTCTTCAGATCACCAGGCTTTAGTGTGCGGAGCACCTGAAAAAGGCATTCCCAACCCTGATTCCATAGCTCGTGAATTTTTTCGGGGTCTACCTGTTCGCTCTCAAATTCACCGTCCCGGTCCCGCCATTTTTTTTCTCCGTCACTCGTCAGAAAATCCGTAAAACGGGAAAGCATGTTCCCCGCAAGGTGTTTGACTATAATGGCGATGCTGTTGGTTTCCGGATTATATTGCCAGTTAAGCATGTTTGCCGGTACCTGGGCCATGGCTTTTTCTCCCAGTGTTTTATACTGGGTGAATTGATTTTTTACACTTTCGAGATAATTACTTTCTATCATAAGAGGTATTTTAAATTCCACCGTGTATCATTCCGGATACGATTCCTTTATTCTTATGGGTATCTGCATAAATTACACCACAAATATGTAAAGTGATATACAAATAGATTCCATACTGCAGGAAAACATGGAAACTGTTGGCAGTCTTTTGAAAGGGCTTTAATACAGGCAGATCTTCGAAAGCCATAATCAGTCCGGTCAGCCCCATCAGTATGAAGAGAAAATAGAATACCAGGTAACCCCGTTTCACCAGTACGTACATATCTCTTTCTGCTTTTTCATTTACTGTTTTTGGATACAGCTGTAAAGATGTTCTGATTCGGGTGGACATTTTTTCATTTTTTTTCTGAACCCCCTCAATGATCATCCGGCTCGCCAGCAGAAAGCATAGGATAAATCCAATGATCCTGTGGGTATCCCATATTTTATCGCTATACATATGGGCGACATTCCTTGCCTGATCATGGGTAATTTGTCCGCCCTTTTGCGTTACACTCTCCATAACAACCGGAATATTCTCTTTTACTTTAAACATCATAGAACCCAGAATTACCGTGGTTATGGAAGCCATAAATCCAAGTGCGGTTAACCAATGCCAGACGCGAATCGCCAGGGAGTTTCTCTGATTATGGAATAAGCCGGTTAATTCTTGTTGTGGTTGATTCATTCTTTATAGATGACGGATGACGGATGACGGATGACAGTTGGCCGTTGGCCGTTGGAATATGGAATGCAAAATAAAGAAAAGCTTTAGGCTTTGGGCTTTAAGCTTTCAGCTTAATTGGTACATATTTTGTTCTTTAAGGAAGGTCCAAATCCTGCTCCATGAAAAACATGACTCGTATTTATACGGCTGTATTTTTACTCAGCATTATTGCCTGTTCAAAAAAAAATGATCTGCCCACGGATCCTGACCCGGGCGGAAAAGATACCATCACTCATACCACACCTCCAACCGGAACAGCCTGCACGGGGACCCAATCAGATATTCTACACATGACCATCTTTCCGGCAGACAATGCCTGGAATCAGGATATTTCCGCACTGCCCGCTGATCCGGCAAGTGCGCAGATCCTGAACGCTTATTCCACAACAGGTGTGAAGGCCGATTTTGGCAGCGGAGAATGGGAGGGAGCACCGATCGGGATTCCTTTCGTGGTCGTTTGTGGATCCCAGAAAAAAGTTCCTGTCGTTTTTCGTTCGAATAGTTATGGCGGAAACTATGGTGATGAAAGTGATCCGGGTCCTTATCCGGTTCCGCTGAATGCACCTATTGAAGGTAATGGCGCAGGCGATTCCCATGTGCTGGTGGTTGACAAGGACAATAATATGCTGTATGAATTATACAACGCCAGTGTAAACGGAGATCATTGGGAAGCTTCTTCAGGCGCTGTGTTTAATCTGGCCTCCGATCAGCTCCGGCAGGACGGATGGACTTCCGCAGACGCTGCCGGACTACCCATATTCCCCGGACTTGTAAAATACGATGAAGTTGCGAGCGGTACCATTCACCATGCGATTCGATTCACGCTTCAATCTGCCAACGTTAAACCGGCATATATTTCTCCGGCTACCCATAAAGTAAACAGTGGTGGCGGACAGTATTCCATTCCCTTTGGAGCGAAGATCCGGTTAAAAGCAAATTTTGATATCAGCGGATTCCCGCCAAACGATCAGGTGATTCTGAAAGCGCTGAAAAAGTACGGACTGATACTGGCGGATATCGGAAGCAATATGTATATCAGTGGGTCACCGGACAGTCGTTGGAATAACGATGAACTGCAGCAACTGGGGAAAGTAAAAGCTTCTGATTTTGAAGTGGTGAAGTATAATTAATTTTATCCCGCCGATTTCTTAGAACCGGCAACTACGAGGAATAGCCCGGCAAGGACAAATATTCCACCGGCATACACCGGCCATCCAATATGATGTTCCTCTGTTTTGTTGATTTCTACCGGACCCAGGTCAACAACCTTCTCTTTGGTTTTAAAATTAATACCCCGAAACACCAACATCGCGACTCCGGCAATTAAGATTACCCAACCAATGGTTTTCATGTTCAAAGTTTTTTTGAAGGTAAGCAATATTAAAGCCAGTACCTTATGCATGCGTTCGGCTAAATAATGCGAACTAAAACCAGATTCTTACTTTTGTGCTCACTATCATTAACTAATTAAACCATTTATGAAAAAAAGTTTTTATGTGCTTTCCATGCTTGCCATGGGGCTGGCTTCCTGCAATTCAAATACGTCAAATGTCCCCAACGAAGCGCCTGGCAAAGATTCTGTCGCGGCTTTAGTCAAGTCGGCTTTTGTGTATGGCGTTCCGCTGTTCCTGATGGATGTTACCCGTAAGAAACTTACAAATGTGGCGAAGCCTGTAGATAATATTGCAGCCCCGGTTAACCAACTGATGCTGATGACTAAATCACCAGATGCAAGTTTTACGGCAGTCGTGAGGCCCAATGCCGATACCTATTACCGAAATGGCTTCCTGGATTTATCCAAAGATGCCCTTGTACTTACTGCTCCGGATACCAAGGGGCGTTATTACCTCCTTCCCATGCTGGATGCCTATTCCAACGTTTTTGCTTCTCCGGGAAAAAGAACCACTGGAACAAAGGCAGACACCATGTTAATCACGGGCCCCAAATGGAACGGTTCAATTCCTTCCGGAATGAAACAGATAAAATCTCCTACCAGCCTGGTATGGCTGATCGGACGCATACAGGTAAACAGCCAGCAGGACGGAACCAATTTTGTTGTCCCTCTCGAAAAACAATTCAATATCACGCCGCTCAGTGCATGGGGTAAACCATATGTTGCTCCGTTGGCAATTGTGGATACGACCCTGTCAAAAGCATCTCCCAATGAACAGCTTGAAAATGTTTCGATAAGTGATTATTTCAATAATGTTAACCAACTAATGATCGATAATCCACCGGCTGCTGCCGATTCTTCTGCCATGGCAAAATTTGCAAAGGTCGGGATCGGACCCGGTTTGAAATTTGATCTGAGCAGCTTCGATTCGGCAACACAAACTGCCATTAAAGCCATTCCAAAAGAAGTAGTGGCTGAAATCAATAGTGTACTAAGTAGCGGCAAACTGATCAAGCCGGTGAATAACTGGACAGTGGCCTACAAGGGATTTGGAAATTATGGAACGGATTATGAACTGAGGGCCTTTGTAGATTATGCGGGCCTTGGTGCCAATCTACCGGAAGATGCTGTTTATCCGCAGACGCAGACCGATTCTGCGGGCAATCCCTATGATGGTGCGAATAAATATGTTTTGCGTTTTGCAAAAGGGCAAACTCCGCCGGTTAATGGTTTCTGGTCGCTGACGATGTACAATGAATCCGGATTTTTCATCGGCAATCCGATCAACCGGTACGCCATTGGAAACCGGAATCCTTTGAAGTTTAATGCAGACAGTTCTGTTGATTTATATATTCAGAATCTTTCACCCGGAAAGGATAAAGAAAACAACTGGCTTCCGGCTCCTAAAGGAAAATTCAATCTGACGCTAAGGATGTACTGGCCCGCAGAGGAATTCCTGAGCGGAAACTGGACACCACCGGCCGTGGTCAAAGTAAACTAAAAGTATATTTTTTATGAAACGAAGACACTCGTCACGGTTATGGCGGGTGTTTTTTTGTATCAGACAAAAAAATATCGAATTTATTCTGTGTCAAATGGAATTTCAGGATCCGCAGCTGATACATCCTTCTTCCATAGTACAAACGCTGCCTTCAGCGATATCCGGATTCAACTGTTCTAAGGAGGCGGTCTTTGGAACAGCTTTCTCCTGCTTTTCTACAGTGAACTGCACAGCCTGCGTAGCGGCCTGTGTTCGCAGGTAGTACATACCGGTTTTTAATCCTTTTTTCCAGGCATAAAAATGCATGGAAGTCAGTTTGGCGGTGGTTGGTTTTTCCACAAAAAGATTCAAGGATTGCGACTGACAGATAAACGCGCCCCGGTCGGCGGCCATATCAATCAGGTTACGTTGTTTAATTTCCCAAACCGTTTTATAGAGTTCTTTAATCTCAGCCGGAATTTCTTCAATATGCTGAACGGATCCGTTGGCCAGGATGATCCTGTTTTTCATATCGTTGTTCCAAAGTCCCAGTTGAACAAGGTCTTTCAAGCAGGTGTTTATTTACGATCACAAATTCTCCGCTCAACACCCTCCTGGAATAAATATTACTGGTGATATGGTTCAAAACATTCATTGTTTCCAAATATCTGGGAAGTGGATGCGGTAGGCATCGGGGCAAGCAGTAAGGAATTCCGGACGCCGAACTTTTTTACTTCTTCTTTCAAAGCCGTCCCAGTCCCAGCGTTCGCCGGGTTGTACACCCCACATATCAAACTGGAATATACCTTTCGAAACGGGTGAGCCTGCAAAAGTTTCATATGCACCCTGTTCTTTTGCCAGGTCCTTACTCGCGGTCATGGCTGCAAAATAAATGGTTTCAAAAATATTTTTATTCAGCAGTTTCGCGAGATCACTTTCGAATGGCAAGCGCAGCATGATAAATGTATCCGCCAGTCCCTGTACGCCAATTCCGATCGGGCGGTGTTTCAGATTGGAGTTTCGGGCCTCTTCGATCGGGTAATAATTTCCATCAATTATCCGGTTCAGGTTTTTGGTGACCTCTACGGTCACTTCAAATAACTTCTGATGATCGAATTTTCCATCAACAATAAACCGGGGAAGCGCAATGGATGCCAGGTTACACACGGCCACTTCTTCCGGAGAAGTATATTCCATAATTTCTGTGCACAGGTTGCTGCTCTTAATCGTACCCAGATTCTGCTGGTTGCTTTTCCCGTTGGCAGCGTCCTTATACAACAAATAAGGGGTGCCCGTTTCAATCTGGGCATCCAGGATGGCGAACCATAAATCCTGGGCCTTTATTTTTTTTCTGCTTCTTCCTTCTTCTTCATATCGGGTATATAATTTTTCGAATGCTTCACCGAAGCAGTCCTGCAGTCCGGGGGCTTCATTCGGGCAAAACAGACTCCAGTCACCGCCGGCTTCCACTCTTTTCATAAACAGATCCGGCATCCAGAGTGCATAGAAAAGATCCCGGGCTTTTAATTCTTCTTTGCCATGATTTTTCCGGAGTTCCAAGGAAATCGAAAATATCGGCATGCCAGGGTTCCAGGTAGATGGCGAATGCACCCTTGCGTTTGCCGCCGCCCTGGTCCACATACCTGGCCGTATCATTGAATACGCGCAGCATGGGAATGATTCCATTGCTCGTTCCGTTTGTACCGCCGATATAACTGCCGGTGGCCCGGATATTATGAATGGACAGACCAATACCTCCGGCACTCTGGGAAATTTTTGCCGTTTGTTTTAACGTATCATAGATGCCGTCAATGCTATCGTCTTTCATGGTCAGCAAGAAGCAGGACGACATCTGGGGTTTGGGTGTTCCGGCATTGAACAGGGTGGGCGTGGCATGGGTGAACCAGCGTTCGCTCATGCCATGGTAGGTTTTGATGGCGCTTTCGATATCGTTTTTGTGAATGCCCACGGCTACGCGCATATACATATGCTGGGGACGTTCCGCAATTTTTCCGTCTATTTTCAGGAGGTAAGATTTTTCCAGGGTCTTGAACCCGAAATAATCAAATCCATAGTCACGGTCATAAATAATCGTGCTGTCCAGCAGGTCCGCATTTTCCCGGATGATTTCCATCACGTCGTCGGCAATAAGGGGCATTTTTTTCCCGGTAACCGGATGCGTATACGCATGCAGGTTAGTCATGGTAGCCGAAAAACTTTTGATCGTATTCTTGTGCAGGTTACTGACGGCGATCCGGGAGGCCAGGATGGCATAATCCGGATGTTTGGTGGTGAGGGAAGCGGCTGTTTCTGCTGCCAGGTTGTCCAGCTCCGTTGTGGGAACCCCGTCATAAATACCTTCAATGGCTTTCTTGGCCACTTCATAAATGTCGACCAGCGGGCTAAGACTGTAGGATAGTTTCTGAATACGGGCAGTTACCTTATCAAATTTTACGGATTCTTTTTTACCGTCTCTTTTAATGACAAACATGGGATCGATTTTTTTGAGGTTGCGGAAATGTATCGGGCCCAATGAAATTTATCTGGGCCGTTCGCGGTTAGAAATCTTCTTCCAGGGAAAAATCCTGGGTTTCTTTGCCGGAAATAATACCGGATTTCTGGTAATCACCTACCCGTTTTTCAAAGAAATTGGTTTTGCCCTGCAGCGAAATCATTTCCATAAAATCGAATGGATTTTGACTATGATATAATTTCGGATATCCCAGTTCACTCATCCAGCGGTCGGCCACGAATTCAATATATTGTTTCATCAGCTCCGCATTCATGCCGATCAGTCTTACCGGCAATGCATCGGAAATAAATTCTTTTTCAATGGCTACGGCCTCGGCGATAATAGACAGCACTGCTTTCTGAGAAAGTTTATTACTCAGCATACCATACAAGAGGCAGGCAAATTCGCAATGCAGGCCTTCATCGCGGCTGATGAGTTCATTGCTGAACGTGAGACCGGGCATCAGTCCTCTTTTCTTTAACCAGAAAATAGAACAGAAACTTCCGCTGAAGAAAATTCCTTCCACGGCAGCAAAGGCGACAAGCCTTTCGGCAAATGTTCCGTTCTGTATCCATCGCAGGGCCCATTCCGCTTTTTTCTTTACGGCAGGAACCGTTTCAATGGCATGGAATAAACGGTGTTTTTCCTGGGGATCTTTAATATAACTGTCGATGAGCAGTGCATAGGTTTCTGCATGAATATTTTCCATCATGATCTGGAACCCGTAAAAACAACGGGCTTCGGGCAGCTGCGTTTCACTCATGAAATTGACGGCCAGGTTTTCATTTACAATGCCATCACTGGCGGCAAAAAAAGCCAGTACATGACTGATGAAATGACGTTCACCGTCAGTCAGTGCATTCCAGTCCTTCATATCACTGCTGAGATCAATTTCCTCTGCAGTCCAGAAACTGGCCTCATGTTTTTTGTACATTTCCCAGATTTTGGGATAATTGATGGGAAGGATTACAAAACGGTCCTTGTTTTCTTTCAATAATAATTCCTCCTGCTGCGGCATGGTGGTCTGTTTGAAAAGTTAATAATAGGTGCAGCGAAGATGGAGACGACGATTCCTGGAAGAATAGAGCGGTCAATCTATGCGGTACCTTATTCGGGAAGGTTCCAAACAAGTACTGTTATGGCAGGTTCCTGGCTTGTAACAATATGTTACTTACAGTTGCCCGTCAGCCCGGGATTCTCACCCGGTTCCCTTTTCATTATCATGCCGAAGGCATGATAAACCATAACGAGTATGTTAACGAACAGTACAATACTACAAAGCCTGTTTCATTTTCCGGGAAAAAATAAGTCACATTATGTTAACAATTCTTTTAAGCGTGAAGCTTGAAGCTTGAAGCTTGAAGCTTGAAGCGTGAAGCACGAAGCATGAGGCGTTGTTAAGCGTGAGGCGTGAAGCATGAGGCTTGAAGCAGCTTCAATTAATAATTAATAATTAATAATTGATAATTAGTTTGTGTATTTTTTAAATATCGAACTCGCCGTATGTCCGCCAAAACCAAAAGTATTATTCAATGCGTAGTTCACTTCCTGATGAAGCGTTTTTCCGATAACGATATTTAAATTGGCAGGAATTTTTTCATCAATATTCACGGTATTGATGGTCGCCGGTATGATATTGTGTTTTACCGACAAAATGCTGATGATACTTTCCACCGCACCTGCTGCACCGAGCAAATGTCCGGTCATGGATTTTGTCGCACTGATATAAACAGGAAGACCACCAAAAAGACTTTCTATACCTTTCATTTCACTGATGTCTCCGATGCCGGTAGAAGTGGCGTGCGCATTCACGTAATTGATATCGGACGGTTTAATGCCCGCATCTTTTAGTGCGGCAGTGACACAAAGTTTTGCACCGAGTCCTTCCGGATGTGTACCGGTTAAATGATAAGCGTCTGCTGCCATTCCGCCTCCGACCATTTCGGCGTAGATATGGGCATTTCTGCTGACCGCATGGTCCCATTCTTCCAGGATCAGGGCACCCGCCCCTTCACCAATCACAAATCCGTCCCGGTCTTTATCAAAGGGTCTGGAAGCAGATTCGGGGATATCATTTCTTTTCGAAAGTGCCTGTGATGCACCGAACCCTCCGACAGCAGAGGGTGTAATGGCTGCCTCGGAACCTCCGGCAATCATGATACTGGCTTTTCCCATTCGAATGGTGTCAAAAGCACTGATGATGGCCGTATTCGATGAAGCACAGGCCGACACCGTACAGTAATTCGGGCCGTATAAACGATGGCGGATAGAAATGGCACCGGCAGCGATATCCACGATCATTTTCGGAATGAAATAGGGATTGAACCGGGGTGTGCCATCTCCCGCATAAAAATCTTTTAACTGTTCTTCGAATGTACCGATGCCCCCGTTGCCGGAAGCCCAGATCACACCGATCTCGTATAACTCCTCTTCTTTCATCATCGCCGGATTTAACCCGGCATCGGCCAGGGCCTGATCACTGGCGGCCATAGCATAGAGAGAGAAAAGATCATATTTTTTGATCTCCTTTTTTTCAAAATGATTTTCAGGATGAAAATCTTTCACTTCACAACCAAACCGGGTTTTGAATTTGGAGACATCGAATTTGGTTATGGGACCGGCGCCGCTTTTCCCGTTCACAATATTCTGCCAGAATTCATTAACCGTATTACCCAGGGGCGTTAGTAAACCCAATCCGGTGATGGCCACTCTTTTCATTCAGATATTTATTAGCTGCGAAGGTAACAAGGACTATTTTAACAGGATGATTTGCCCGGCATGATAGGAAAGATGACTGGTCCTGTTGAGCAAAACACTGAGTTTATTCCGGGCGGGATCCTTTTCAAAATCGGCATCGGTCATGGATTCATGCCGGGTGAACCAGGCTTCCGGTTCCATCTTCGCGAATTCATTTTTCAACCTGTCATGAACGGCAGTCCAGATTGTTCTTAACTCAGATATAGAAGGAATTTTGTCAACGGTTTTATCGGGGGCATCCAGAAATATCGCTTTTAATTCCGGATAGTTTTTTTTCCCCAGGCCGAGTATTTCCGGAATAGCATCATTTACGGCTGCCAGATGGCCAACCAGGTAAATGCCCCGGTTTTTTCCCGGTGCAATTTCTTTTTGCAACTGTTCATCGGTCAGTTCATTCAGCATCCTGGTACTGCGGTCAACCCAGGTTTGCCAGGCACTAATGGCGGCCTTAACAAAAACGGCGGTAGGAGATAAGGTTGTCATATGCGAAACGTTTTTCTGTATTTGACTGGTGGTATATATTAAACAAAGAAGGAAAGGATAAGTTCAATTATTAATTATAAATTATTAATTATTAATTGGCGTTAAGCGTTAGGCGTTAAGCGTTACGCTTTTTTGATAAACTTAAACAACAGATAAGTAAGCCACACAAATACAGCCCAGATCATATGATACAAAACAAACTGCCCGGCGAGTATCTTTCCTTTGTCGCTGAAAATATGGGTCTGTATTACAATATAGCGGTCGTAAAACTGGATAATATTTTACCGGTGTTCTTAAAGTGCAAATCAGTACAAATCCCAGTAAACAGATTATCACGAATGGCAGTTTCACTTAGCTTTTTTTCATCTTCAGGCGGTCTACAAGCAACTGCCCGAGCATTGTCCCCATCACATTACTTCTCTCGCAGCTATAGTCGTAATGAATTCCGCCATAAAAACGGGATCTGGCAGTTTCCAGCGCCGCAGCTTTGAAAGAAGGAAAGGACCTGCTCTTGATTCCGAATTCCAGTTCTGTTGAATCGGTATATGCGAAATTTTCACCAAACACACTGGTCAGGGTTTCCGATGCAGCGGCTGAAATGGTGCAATGACCACAGGTATATTCCGGGAAAGGCGGTGTTTGAAGATGTGGTCTCCAGTTGGGATCGAAATATTTATTTATGGCCGTTTCGGGTCTTAAAGTATTATAAATGTATTTTATGTTCCAGCACTGGATAAACGCATCGAAAAGGGCAATCGATGTTTTGGCATAAGCATATACGGTTTCAGGAAAATCAGCACCGGCTTTTTTAGCAGCGATACCAACAATGCCCATCCAGTGACCGGGAGGAGAGAACTTCTTGGTGCCAAACATCAAATGTCCGGATACATTTAATTTGAACGGATTATCATCCCAGAAATCTGCGATCCAGGCTTCTTCCTCGGTTAAACTGTCAACTTTTAATTCACTCTTTTTCACTTCCTGGTAATACTTGCTGTTTTTATCGGTTACATTAAACGGATAAGGAGGTTCCGGCATGAATTGATTTACGCTGTCAATCACGAGACTTCTGATTTCTCTCCAGTGTGGTTCGGCAGCTGAAGAATAAGCGGGTGGGGTAGGAACCCAGCGCCCCGGTGAATCTTTCACATCATATTCCGTGGCTCCCCTGGTTTGCAGATAATTATCCTTACGACTCCATTTCATGATGGCAGCAGCAACCGTATCGCTGAAAGCAATGGAATTTTCCATTATCATCTGCCGGCATGCCATGGGTTTTGGCCAGTTGTTTCAGACTGTCGGTATAATACCCCATGCTTCCTGCAGGAAAGGTTACCGATTCGCCCAGTTTGCAATAGGCCAGCAGGGCACTGAATTCAAAGTTTATTTTTTGTCCGGCGGGAGCTTTGGGAACTGCGGTCAAGCCTTTTACCTGGCCCGACAGGGAATTGTATTTTCCGGGATACCCGGCAGCGATCACTTCATAACCGGCAACGGCCGCATACAGATAATTTCTGGATGCCACCATGGGTGAGAAATTATTTCCCATTACAATCGTATTCAACTCATGAACCGTATTGCAATAAAGATCCGGGTTATTGAAAATGGTAGCGTAGTCATTTTTAGTCTGACAAGCGGAGATAGAGAGTACAAAGCATAAAGCAATCAGCAATCTTTTCATAAAACGTTCATTATCGGGGTTTCTTCCTGAAAAAGGGAACTAAAGGCTCATTCCGGCTTCGATAGGTCATTTTCAGGAATTTAACGCAAATGTAAGCGGAGCAGGGCTAAATAAAACAATTCGCCGCCATGGGACCATAAAATTGACCTATCATAATTCCGCAGATGGCTAAATCCACGGTAATCGTGGTTCCCTGTCCGGGTTTGCTGTCCACGCTTATCTTTCCGTTATGCAGGGTAACGATTCTTTTACAAATGGTCAGTCCGATCCCTGTTCCTTCAAATTCAATTTTAGGGTTCAGTCTGGAGAACGGCTCAAAAATTTTGTAAATCTCTTCCTTTTCCATGCCGATCCCGTTATCGCTGATATGGATGAACACCCGGTTTCCGATGGTTTCCCCTTTTATAAGTATCACGGGTTTTTTATTGTTGAATTTGAGCGCATTGCTGATCAGGTTCAGAAACAGCTGGGTCAGATAACTCTGATGTCCCAATACGGGCGGGATTTCACCAACCCGGATGATGGCCTTTTTCTCAGCCATCTTCATTTCAAGATCCTCCGTTACATGGTTGATGACCTCTGCAATATTCACTTCCTGAAATGCGATATTTTCAGAAATGGTGGAGAGGCTCAGTACATCCTGGATCAGTGTTTGCATGCGGCCGGTAGACTGGATAATTTTATTGGCCAGTTCCCAGCTTTCGCTGGAAAAATTGTTTTTATTGTTCTCATACAGGAGTGAAGAGAATGTTTTGATTTTCCGCAGGGGTTCCTGCAAATCGTGGGATGCAACGGAGGCAAAGGCTTCCAGGTTTTTATTCGCTTCGGCCAGTTTTAATTCCGCAAACTCCCTGCGCCTGATTTCATTTTCCAGTTCCACACTGGTTTTCTGTTTAAAAGCCTCCGGTAATATTTTAATGAGGGAATAAACCGTCATCAGGCTTACCAGGGCGGTAAAAAAGCGAACCAGTGCATTGAGACGGTACATCGGCACCCAAAACATGGCCGCATCCAGAAAATGGGTGGTTCCGCAGAGTAATATGAAGGCAGCAAAAAGAAGATAGAGTCCCGGGTATTTTATAACCTGTTTCCTTTTCGATACATAGCGGAAGATGATTACGGGCATTGCAAAATAAGCGAACCAGATCATCAGGTCACTCAGGATATATAACCATCCATGAAAATCTGTCCAGTATCCGCAATGCCAGCGGGCCGGCCACTGACTGGAATCAAACAGGCCTTTAAAAAACGATATTATGGATTGCATGACTATAAAATGTTGGATAAATTTACTGGATAAAATACACTGCTATCCGTAAATAATATTGACCTGTTTTCAAAGTCGGACTTATCTTTGTGCAGATCATGCAGACTTTTATTCACAAGACTACTACTGTTTACCTGGCGGGAATTATACTGCTGCGTATGATGGCGATGCCGCTTTCCCTGCTTGATTATTCTTTAAACCGGAATTATATTGCTTCCAGCCTTTGTGAGAACAAATCAAAGACTGAAATGCATTGTGCAGGTAAATGTTATTTAAATAAACAGCTGGAGAAATCAAACGAAAACCAGAATAACAGGGATCAGAAGGCAAGTGCAAAAATTCTCCTGACTGACTTTTTTGAACCATTCAATGAAATGGTCATCCGCAAATCTTTTCACCATTTCCCTGTTGGAACCGCAGCGATCCTGTCGCAACGTATACCCACTGCATTTACGACCGCTATCTTCCATCCTCCAATTGCCTGATCGCAAATCACCCAGTCCTTCTCTTTTTAATTCCCGTTCTATTTCCTGACGGCCAATCGGCTGGTAAGACCAGTTTATTTCGAATGGCCATTTTACAACATGCATGAAAAATATTTTCGTCGTCTTTCTGATTTGCATGTCCGCACCTGCTTTTGCGCAACATATTATCAGGGGTACGATCACCGACAGTATGAATAATGAACCCCTGCCTTATGCGGTAATCCGTATCGGTGATAAGGGGCATGGCCGTTACCAGCGACCAGGAAGGTCATTTCCAGGTTTCTGTTTCCGGAAAAATAAACCAGCTGAATATTTCCCTGATCGGATACCGGGAAGAACAGTCTGGATATTTCCAATAATTCCCGTCCCCTGCAGATCCGGTTGCAAAGAGGGCCGGTGGAAATGGAAACGGTTACCATTACTCCGCAATCCGGAAATGCCACTTTCCATACCCTTAGTGCCCTGGACCTGCACCTGCGACCGGTAAATTCTTCGCAGGACCTGATGCGCCTGGTTCCCGGTTTGTTTTTGGGCCAGCATCATGGCGGCGGTATCGCAGAACATATTTTTTTAAGGGGATTCGATGCAGATCACGGAACAGATGTGAATGTATCTGTTGATGATATGCCGGTGAACCTGGTTTCCCATGCGCATGGTCAGGGATTTTCAGATCTTCATTTTCTGATTCCGGAACTGGTAAGCAGTTATGAATTCGGTAAGGGACCATATGATGCAGAACGTGGCGATTTTACAACGGCCGGATATGTTGCATTTCATACGGCGGAGATGCTGGAAAAAAATACGGTAAAGCTGGAAGCCGGACAGTTTCAGACCGGAAGAGTGCTGGCCATGATCAATCTCTTATCCGATAAAGCAAAACTTCGTGGAGAATCGGCCTATATCGCAGGGCGAAGCTGCCTATACGAATGGTCCTTTCGATTTCCCGCAACATTTCAGCCGCATAAATTTGTATGGGAAATACAATGTAAATCTTTCGGCCAAAGATAAACTATCCCTGACCCTGTCTACCTTCAGCAGCCAGTGGCGATCCTCCGGTGAAATACCATCGCGGGCTGTAGAACAGGGGCTGACCGGAAGATTCGGATACATCGACAGTTTACAGGGCGGAAATACCAGCCGTTCCAATTTTATTGCCAGACTGGGTTCATCCCTTTCTCCAAACTGGTATATGCAAAATCAGATTTATTATTCACGGTATGGCTTTAGCCACCGCTATAACGATACATTTTTTGCTGAAGACAGCATCAACGGTGACCGGCGAAGACAGCAGGAATCCCGGGATATATTCGGATACAATGGTAAAATAACCAATCATGCCTATTTCAAAAATAATATCGGTCTGACTTCCACATTTGGAATCGGAATGCAGTTCAATAAAATTTACAACAGCGAACTTTCTCATATCGATGACCATTTTGAAGTTCTGGAATACTTTCAACTGGGAAATGTAGATGAAAACGGATATAATGCATTTGTTGATGAAAACCTGCGGATGGGAAAATGGCTCTTCAATGCCGGACTGAGAATGGATGATTTCTATTTCAACTATGCTGATCAGCTGAATCCGGTCCTGCCTTCCCGGAATACCTTTGTCATTCAGTCCCAAGCTGAATATAGAATATACGGCAAACTCCACCCTCCAGATATATTTGAAAACCGGGAAAGGATTTCATTCCAATGATGCCAAAGTGGTTGTTGCCAATCAGGGGCATGGTATTCTGCCGGCAGCCTATGGAATTGACCTGGGCATTAACTGGAAACCCGTGCAGCATTTGTTTATCAATGCCGCCATCTGGTCCCTCTTTCTCCAGCAGGAATTTATTTATGACGGAGATGAAGGAACCCTGGAACCCAGTGGCAAAACCCGGAGGGAAGGGATCGATTTTTCTGCCCGTTATCAGTTCAACAGCTGGTTGTATGCATTCCTGGATCTCAATTATTCGAATGCGAGGGAAGTGGATGAACCCAAGGGCAGTAATTATATTCCGCTGGCTGTTCCGTTCTCCAGTGCGGGTGGATTGAATTATACTTTTTCGAATGGAATCAACGGTGGCCTGAGTTACCGGTATATGAAGTGACCGGCCGGCCAATGCCGATAATACTTTAACGGCTGAAGGATATTTTGTAACCGACCTCACGGCATACTATACTAAAAAGAAATTTGAGTTCGGTTTTGAAATACAAAACCTGTTTAATGCGAAATGGCGGGAAGAACAGTTTGCAGCGGATTCGAGACTTAAAAACGAGACGGAAGCGGTATCTGATATCAATTACACTTCCGGAACACCATTTTTCATTAAATTGAAACTGGCGGTCTTTTTTTAATTATTAATTATCAATTATTAATTATTAATGGGAAAGAAAACAAAACGTAGTGTTTCCGCAAAGATTGCGGGAATTGCACTGATCGGTCTCCTGGCCGTGGGAACATTCTGGTTTACCTGGGTATTTGTTGGTAATAAGGAAAGCCTTCCTGTATTGGGTGAACCGGGTCACCGGGCCGGTGCATTTTCATTTATTAATCAGGATGGAAAACCTATAACAGAAAAATCCGTCGCAAATAAAGTAACGGTGGCGGAATATTTTTTTGCTTCCTGTCCTTCTATTTGTCCGGTAATGAATAAGAACCTGGAGGAAGTGTATGAAAAATTCAAAGGAAACCCTGATTTCGTAATCCTGTCACATACCGTGGATCCGCAAAGAGATTCCGTACCGGTACTAAATGCCTATGCCAACCGCTTTAATGCTTCGGCACCTGGCTGGGAATTTTTAACCGGCACCAAACAGGCATTGTATAACAGTGCCACGCAGGACTATCTTTTATCTGGTGGCGATTCCAGCAGCCAGTTTATTCACACGCAGTACGTGGCCCTGCTCGATAAATCGCGGCGGATCCGTGGTTTTTATGATATGACGAATCCAGGCAAACCATTTTGAAACTGAATGGCGACATTCAGCAACTGCTCTCCGAAACAGAGCAATAAAAAAAATCCTTAAGCACCAGAAGCGGACTAACCCATTTACGGGAATAAAAAAAACGCAGGGTATCCCTGCGTTTTTCGCAACTGAAAAAAATATTTTTATTTTTCCATCATTTCCCAGAGTTTGGCCAGATCCGGATTCAGGATGATCTGAATCCTGCGGTTCTGTGCTCTTCCTTCTTTGGTTGCATTATCTGCCACCGGATTGTATTTGCTTCTGCCTCCGGCCAGTAAGCGGGTTGGATCAACACTATATGAATCCCTCAAAATGCGAACAATACTGTTGGCTCTTTCGGTACTTAAGGACCAGTTGTCTTTGAAAACGGCAGTATGAATGGGTTTGGAATCCGTATTGCCCACTACATAAATCTGCACGTTGGGATAATTATTCAGTACGGAAGCCAGTGGTGAAAAGGCGGAATTGGCCTTTGGACCCAGACTGGCACTTCCCTCCTTGAATAACAGTACTTCCGGTAAAGTAACGTATAAAAGTCCGCTCTGGAACTCTACGGTGATTCCGGAATCGGCAAGCGAGGATAAACCGGCAATGATCTTTTCCCGGATTTCCTTCAGGGCCCTTCTTTGTTCTGCCAGGGCAGCATTGAATTGTTCACGCTGTACCCTGATATCTTCCTTGAGTTGTTTGTAGGCAGCTGCATCCTGACTCAGTGAAGCGTTTGAAGCCGTACAGGTGGCAAGCTGACCATTGAGATCGGTGATCTTGTCATTGGCAGCTTTTAAATTTGTGTTACAGGCTGACACTTCGGCGTTGAGTCTGGTGTTTTCGGTCTGGGCTGCTTCTAATTTCTTGGTATTACAGGAGGTAAATGCAAAAACTGACACCAGGCAGGAAAGTAATAGCAATTTTGATTTCATGGTAGGTTTTTTTCTGAATGATTAATGATCCGTGCTTTTGATTAGTTGAGAATATATCGCAAGCTATTACTATCATTTTCTATGCCAATAGGATACAGAAGGATAGCTTAAATTATTCAGGATTTAATATGGTCCTTTTTTTCAAGTCCTGATATACGAATACCGGAGCAGCATACGAATTATTTAAATGGGAATAATTTTTGATGGAGGCATTCAAAATTGAAGAATGTTGCTTAATTTCCGCATATGATTCAATCCCGTCAGCTCGCTGCTATTATGTTTACTGACATTGTAGGGTACACGGCGTTGATGGGAAAGAATGAGCAGAAGGCCTTTGAATTGCTCCGGAAAAACCGGGAGATTCAAAAACCCATCATTGAAGAGTTTGGCGGACACCTGGATAAAAGAGCTCGGGGATGGCGTTTTGGCCAGTTTTCCAACGGTTTCCAATGCCGTATATGCCGCCATAAAGATCCAGCAGGCCTGTGCCATTTCCAACGAATTCCTTCTTCGCATCGGCATCCATCAGGGTGAAGTGGTTTTTGAAAACGGAGACATCTTTGGCGATGCCGTCAATATTGCTTCCCGCCTCCAGGCCCTGGCACCTCCGGCGGGCATTTTTGTTTCGGAATCGGTACACCGGAACATATCCAACAAGAATGATATCAGCTCA
Organism: uncultured Bacteroidota bacterium; assembly: GCA_963730655.1. GTDB lineage: Bacteria > Bacteroidota > Bacteroidia > Chitinophagales > Chitinophagaceae > Puia. The sequence goes on along the minus strand of CAVSSI010000002.1, from coordinate 281,578 downwards.
GAATTTATCCGTATAGAGAACCTGAAAAATGTTAAGGATCCGGTTCCGGTATATGTGGTGAATTCAGGAGGAGCCAAAAAACAGGATTCAACTGATCAGCGAAAAGCCTTAAGCACCATCATCCCCGGGATATGATTGCGATATTTATATCAGCTACCGGTTCAATGATAATAAATATGATGGCTGGGTAACTGAATTTGTAGATAAACTATCGCTGGAACTCAGTGCCACTTTAAAAGATAAACTTTCCATTTATTTTGATAAAAGTCCGGAAGAAGACCGGAAACCATTTTACGAAGAGAACACCCTGGTTCCGCGTCCGATAAAGTCACTGATTTTTATTCCGATCGTATCGCAGACCTATTGCGATAATAATTCCATGGTATGGAAAGAAGAATTCAAGGGATTTCAGTCCGGTGCAAAAAACGATCAGTTTGGAGCTTCCGTGGCATTGCTCAGTGGGAATATGGCTTCCCGGGTAATCCCGGTTAAAATACATGATATTGATGCAGAGGATATAAAACTACTGGAAACGGAACTTGCCGGTGCCCTGCGTTCCATTGACTTTATTTATCGGGAAGAAGGTGTAAACCGTCCGTTGCATCCGGCAGACGATGAGAAATTTGCAACAGCGTCCAGGCCATTGTACCGTAACCAGATTAATAAACTGTCCAACGTAATTAAGGATATTATTTCCGGAATTAAATCCAGGGAAAGCGGAAGCCGTAATGAACCGGCTTCTTATCTGCCCACGGCGAGGCAGATTGTGCCACAGGTATTTTCAACAGCTATGTCTTCTGCCATTAAAGTACAGGTGATCGACAGACAAAGACCAAATATTTACCTGGCCTGGACATCAGGCGATCTGAAAGAAAGCCGGGAAGAGATGGCCATCATTCTGAACAAAGCCGGATTTAATGTGCTGCCTTCCATTGACTGTCCGGCAGACGATGAGATGTTTAAAATAAAAGCGGCGGAAGAAATAAAAAAATGTGTCTGTTCCCTGCATATGCTGAGCGGTGAATATGGGCGACGGTTTGAATCGGATGATGAAACTTCCTTCCCCCAGTATCAGTTTATGGAGGCGAAGAAGAATATTGAAACAGCAGGAGCGGATTTCAATATTTTCGTCTGGCTTGATCCGGACAATAGTAAAACGGTAAAACCTGCGCAACAGCAGTTCATCAAATACATCCGGAATAATATTACCCGCAACATGATGTTTTCCAACAGCCAGGGCCCCATGCAGCTGGTGGATGATATTCGCGTGGTGATGATGAAGCAGGATACCAAAGTGTACGACTCCAAGGACACGGATATCTTTTTTATTTTCAACCAGCAGGATGAGCAGGATGCACAGCATATCATTGATCAGATCAGCCTGGAGTTTCCGGTGGAAACCATGAACATACTTCCGGAAGGTGAGGATTCTTACCGCGAAATGACTTCCCAGCAAATTCCAAAAAGCAAACTGGCGGTGGTTTATTTTAAATATGCTGCAGACTGGGCGCTGCCCTTTATCAAACAGATCTGGAAACAGGTGGGCGGAGCTTCTTCGCCAACACCGATGTTCCTGGTGGGAGAGGATGATCCAAGAACCAATCTCGCGCGCAATTTCAAAGCGCCGCGTGTAATATCCATTATCATGCCCAAGGAAACTATTCCTGCAGAAGTTAAAAAAGTTTACGGCGCAGTCGTATAATGATGGATCAGATTTGCCCCTATACCGGTCTACGTTCCTTTTCGGAAGAAGAATCCTTATATTTTAAAGGAAGGGAAGAAGATATTGACCAGGCTACGACTGCAATTACAGAAGAATAAATTCTTGATGCTTACCGGTGCATCCGGCGATGGAAAATCCTCCCTCGTTTATGCCGGAATCATTCCCAATGCCAGATCGGGTTTTCTAAAATCAAAATATACCAACTGGTGTGTGGCCAATTTCAGGCCGGAAAGAACACCATTTCAAAATCTTGCTGCTGCCCTGGGGAAACAACTGGATATTTCCAATCCTTATACCGTGCAGGGTGAATTGAACCATGGTTTTTCTGCCCTGGTTGATTTGTACCGGAATTCAAAAAGATATATTGATACACATTCATCAGCCTGGCTGCAGGCCGGTGATCAGGAACAGCGTGCGATGAAAAGAGAAGCGGCCAACCTGATCATCCTGGTTGACCAGTTCGAAGAGTTTTTTACCAATCCTGAAAACTATCATCACGGCGCGCCGTCCAAAGATGCGAACCTGGTATTAAACCTGCTATTGGAAACCGCGCGTATTGCCCTGGATGAAGATATTCCCATTTACGTGGTGTTCACGATGCGTTCCGATTATATCGGACAGTGTGCCGCTTTCCGCGGACTCCCGGAATATATTGGCTTCTCCCAGTTTTTTGTTCCGCGCCTCAACCGTTCCCAACTGCAACAGGTAATTGAAGAACCGGCGACACTGAACGGAAACCGGATCTCCCGTCGTTTAACAGAACGATTGATTCAGGATCTCACGGAGGGAGTTGACCAGCTGCCGATACTGCAGCATGCCCTGAAGCAGATCTGGATCGCAGCAGATCATGGAAACGAAGAACTGGATCTTATGCATTATGCCAAAGTTGGGCGGTATGCCGGTTCAGGATTTGCCGGAAGAACAGGTGGCACGCTTTTAACGAATGGTTTTCTTCCTTACCTGAAAATATTAAAGCCTGCTACCACGCACCTAATCTGCAAAATGTACTGGATACCCATAACAATAAACTCTACGAACAGTCCGCCGGCTATTACAAGGAAAAAACCGGGAAGGCTATTTTAGATGGAGATGCCAAAAAAATCATCCGGACAACCTTTACCTGTCTCACGAAAATTGACCAGGGCCGTGCCGTGCGTAACCGCATGACCCTGCAGGAGATTACCCAAATTCTGGGTGAGCCGCATTATGATCATAAAGCTGTAGGCACTGTACTGAATATTTTCAGGGAACCGGATAATACATTTATCAATCCTTTTATTTCCGAAGAAGATCCGGACAGCAGCGGCCTTCATCCGGATACCGTATTGGATATTACCCACGAGAGCCTGATCCGGAACTGGCAGTCCCTGGGCCAGTGGGCGAAAGAAGAATTTGACAGTCATACGGTTTCCCTTGATTTTGAAAAACAGCTGGACCGTTGGACCAACAGTGGCCGGAGTGATAATTTCCTTTTGTCTATCGGACCTTTAACCTATTTTGAAAACTGGTACAACAAAGCGAACCCAAACAGCTGGTGGATTGCCCGTTACCTGCCGGAGGATACCAGTGCGGAATCCCGTCTTGGAAAAGCAAATGAGATCCTGGCAAACTCCCGGGACTTCCTCAAAAAAAGTTCCAACAAGCATATTATAACGCGAACGATTATGCGCTATGGTCCCAAACGGATCGGATGCGGTGATGGTGATAATCGCTTTATTACTGATGACATCCTTTGGCGTCAGGGATCATTACCAGAAACAGAACAGTTATGTACTGAGTGCCATCCATCAGAAAAGCCTGGCGCTGGCAGATAATCCGAAAGTCGATATCTATAATAAGGTTTTGTTGCTGGCCGAGGAACTGAAACTGGGCAGTACAACACCGGATGAAATTATGGAATCGGTTCACGATCCGATTCAGCGAATCATGATCATGAATGCCCTGGCCGCTAACCTGATATTCCAGGGTCGCACCCAGCCGGCGAAGGAAATTCGCCGCTCTCTTTTCTTAACCGACAGTCTGCTTTCGGCATTCCCCTTTCCTGAAAAAAACGCAGAGAAAATCCCGGCTGTTTTAAATGAAATGAATCTGTTCAAGGTGGCGCTGGAAATAGCTTATTTCTACCATCCGGACAGCCTGTTGTATTCGTGGAAAAAACGTAATGCAGACCACCAGGCGCAGTGGACAATGAAAATACTCCGGGAGCAACCTGCCGGTTTTACGGATATGCTCCCTTTCAATATGGCACTGGAGAATGCTATTAATTATCACTCGTATACTGAAGAAGAGCTGAAATACATAACCGGTTTATTGTCTCCTTTTGAAAATGGATTGCAGTCGCCCTGGTTACAATCCAATTATGACAAAGGCAAATTGATGGTTCGCGGTGCCATAGATATGGGCTATGGATTCAATTTTAATGGACTCTACCAGGAGCTGGCCTATCTGTACGCGGCAGCCGGTAACAATCAAAAAGTCCTGCAATGCCTGGATAGTCTGCTGGCTTATAGCCAGAATAATTTTCAGGGTGATTATGCAACCGGGGGAGATAACGCGGCGAATATTGCTGCGGTTTATTTTCTATATGGGAAACAGGACCTGGTAAATGAGTTTATAAAAAGCTATGCCGGCATCAAAAAAATCCCGGCAGCCGAGTTTTATGAGCGGATGGTGGGGCGGATGCTGCACAATTATGAGGCGGCCGGAAACCTCAGGCTGCAACCCTGGATGTCGCACGTCCAAAATTTGAACCTCTTTTTCATCCGGCCGGAAATACTGAAAGTAGTGCTGACCAAATACCGGGAGATTATAGAATCTACTTCCAGCGGTCCTGATCAGCGGAATTTCCTGACTGCCCTGACCTACAAAGAGGAGGGTTTGTTAATGGCCATTTTAAATTATTATAAGGACAACGGAAAGGAATACAATGATTCCTCTTTCGACAAGGCCGTTTCACTATATCAAAGCGTATCCCCTGGCTACCTGAATGAAATGATGCCCATCGTGGATATCTCCGGAGCCGAGAATGCCCTGATGGCACGCAGGATGTATTTTATTTACCCGGATATTAAAATGCCTTTTCATCCTGCACAGCCCCGGGGTTATTTTCATTTTTATTTTTCGGATGTATTCATGGACTATATTCTTCGTCATGATTTAATTGGTCGTTTTTATCCCGGCGCTGCCGAACTGAGGTCCCTCAACCTGTGGCTGAGTTCATTTAATACCAATTCCATTAATCCTCCCGCTTTTTTGAATAACGATGCGCGGGAAGAGGTTTTGAAAAATATACATCTTGCCCTGGAGAAAAATCCGAATGGCAAATCTATGGACCTGAACTGGCTCTATTTATACCTGGGAAAAGATGAGCAGGATTCCGGCCGTCTCGACGAAATGCTCAGCTATTACGCTAAAATAGAGACTGCCGAAATATTTAATGTTTTACGGGACAAGGATTTTGGAGGGTTTACCCGGGACCAGTCATTTCGTATGATTGCCTATGCCATTGAGGGCTATGTTAAAACCGGCCATCTCAAAGAAGCGAACGCACTGGCTGCTATGTTTAAAAATCCCGTGAACCGGTCCTCACTGTATGCCTATGCAGCGGTGGAATTATTAAAAGAGAAATTCGACCCTAAAAAGGTTCAGCCCGTTATTGATTCCGCAACAAAAGAAATGGAAAGAGTGGAGAATATTACCGGTGAACAACCGAACCGTCGTCTGCTGGCTTATGCACTTATGATGAAGGATCCGGAAAAAAATCTGTCACAGGCTTATGCACTCATACGGAATCTGCCGGTAAAATATACGTCCATGCAGGAAATGTGCCGGGCCATTGCCTTTCATGGCGATTTATATGAAGCCGGAAAGAATATTCCGGAATCTATTTCTGCGTCGGACCAGACATCCTTTTTAAGAAAAATACTGACGGGCTATTCGGAGGGAAATGGCGGATACGACAGCTCCTGGAATCAATATAATATTTCATTTCCTGTTTTACAATACCAATACATTGCCTACATAGATGAAAACAACTGATGAACTGAAAATATGTCCTTATACCGGACTCCGTTCTTTTACGGAGGAGGAGAGCCTTTATTTCAAAGGCAGGGACCTTCAGGTTGATCAGCTCACTGCCCTGCTGGAACAGAATAAATTCCTGATGGTCACCGGCGCCTCCGGCGAAGGGAAATCATCACTGATCTATGCCGGACTGATTCCCAATGCCAGGGCTGGTTTTTTCAAGGCAAAATATTCCAACTGGGTGGTAGCAGATTTCAGACCGGAGAGGAATCCGGTAGGAAATATGGCCCAATCCCTGGCTTCCCAGTTCAACAGCAACCCGGTGACTGTTGAAACAGAACTGAGGCGCGGGTATTCCTCCCTGATAGACCTGTATACGAACTCATCTTTTTACCTGGGAGATGAAGAAACCAATGAAGGGGAATTTTCGCCGCAGGAAATCAGGGACCGTAAAAGAAAAGCGGCCAACCTGATCATCATCGTGGACCAGTTCGAAGAATTCTTTACCAACCCGGAAAATTTTTACAATGATTCTCCATCAAATGATTCGCAGATCGTTGTAAACCTGATTCTGGAAACTGCAAGGATTGCCATCCGAAAAAATCTTCCGGTCTATGTGGTTTGCACCATGCGGTCAGATTATATCGGACAATGTTCTGCTTTCCGCGGACTTCCGGAATATATCGGCTTTTCCCAGTTTTTTGTTCCTCGTTTAAAGAGAAAGGATTTAAAACAGGTGATCGAGGAACCGGCCCTGTTGAGTGGCAATAAAATAGCCCAGCGACTGATCGAACGACTGGTTTTTGATATTGCAGAAGGAGTGGATCAACTGCCGATACTTCAGCATGCGCTGAGCCGGATCTGGATGATGGCCAATCAGGGCAGTGAAGAAATGGACCTGATTCATTATGCCATGGTAGGTGGAATGTCGGTGGACGAATTGCCGGATGAGGATATTTCCCGGTTCAGATTATGGATCAAGTCCCAGCCGGAACACCAGCAACATTTTTATAAAGAAACAGGCCTGGCCAGAATTATTGAAATACATGCCAATCTCCTGTATGAGAATGCGTGGGATTATTATAGTCAGCGCCATCCTGAACAACAGATAACCCAGCAGGAAGCCAAACGTATCGTTGCGCTGAGTTTCAGCTGCCTTACTAAAATTGATAATAGCCGCGCCGTACGCAACCGGATGAGCCTGGAAGAAATTACCGGCATCATAAACTCCTCAACGCTTACCACGGAAGTGGTTGGGGAAGTTTTAAATATTTTTCGGGAAGAAGGAAATTCCTTTATCCGACCGTTCAGGACCTCTGATCCATCTACTCATCATTTATCCCCGGATACGGTTTTGGATATCACCCATGAGAGCCTGATCCGGAACTGGAATAAACTGAACCAGTGGGCCAACCGGGAATTCGAATTTTATTCCACTTTTCTGGATTTCAAAAAGCAACTGGACCGCTGGAAAAAAAGCGGGAAGAACCGGGGTTTCCTCCTGCCCGTAGGTCCGCTCAGTTATTTTGAAAACTGGTATAAGAACTGTAAACCCAATTCCGGCTGGATTATGCGTTATGCAGAGGCCAGGGAAGATGCCGGCGCTGCCCGCAAACATGCGGAAGAAACCCTGGCAGATATCCGTTCTTTTATCCTGCGTAGTGCCAGAAAAGAAATGATTACCCGGTCCTTTATGAAATACGGGCCACGCCGGATTGCCAGTTTGTTTGCCGTTGTTGTAATGCTGGTGCTGAGTGGTTTTTACGGATACAATGCTGATCAGAAAAAAAACAACCGGGTTATCGCCCGCGTCAAATCCGAATCGGAAAATTTATTGAAGAGCCGCGAAGTGGGTCTTCCGGAAAAAGCCATTTACCTGCTTGCTGCAGAACGACACGACAGTAGTTCCCTGATTCCCTATCTTCAAAATCTCGGGTACCGGGATCGCGTAAGCCTGGCGAACGAAGTATACAAACAAATCCTGTCTTTCAATAAACACCTGGAGAGCCCGTTGAAGAGCTCCGTGTTTGAATTGCTGGCCAAAAATTTGGCTGATTCAACTGAAGCGGGTGATCCGGAATTTCTTTTGCTGCAGCGAAATAAATTTTTGATCCAGCTGCTCATGGATCAATACTATGCTTCCGACAGTACGAAGAAAAAAATACTGGGTCAGGTGGCAGAAAAAAATTATGAAGGGGTCATTCAGTTTTACAGCAACAATCAACTGTATCATCCGGCTGTTCCGGAAGACCTGAATATGGCCCTGCAGATTTGGCTGACGACCGGATTGGCTACGCCTGATAAAACAGCTGCTCTGCTGAAACTGATCTCGCCGGTGTCAAACCAAGCGGCAGAAGCCCATTTCAATACCTATTATGCAAAGGGAAGTTTTGAGGCCGATGGCAGAATGGGTTTGATCTTTAACGGAGGGTACCATACCCTTGCCTGCCTGTATGCGGCAAACGGCGACTTGGATAATTTATTCTGGTGCTTCAACAAAATCCTGGAGAATAACCAGCATGATTATTTTGAACTGCCACGGATTCTCAATAATCACCTCAATGTGCTGGGGTATTTGTATCAGTATGGGCATCGCAGTGTGGTGCCTGCCTACCTGGAATGGTTAAATAAAAATACAGCCGAGAATCCACCCCAGACTGTATTGCGCAATGCCATCCTTCGTTCAGGCTATATTTCGCATATGTATTTTATCAATGTTGCCCGGAGTTACTATCGTTCTACCCGGGGATACCTCCATCCGAATTTATGCCTGAATGACCGGGCCGTTTTTGATGCGATGGAAGAAGACTATGAAAATACCCTGCAGCATCTGAAAGATCCTATGCTGAAACAGTTCGACCTGGCCCTGAACCTGAAACGTAAGGCGATGTTTTATTCCAAGTACTGGTTCGACCGGGGGATTCAGGCCGATACCCAGCGACTGAACGGGTGGCTGAACCAGTTTGTAGAGATGTATAATCAGATGGACAAAGCTTATCTGGAAGGAACTGAGTCTTCGACCATGATCTATAACGGAGACGGGGTGCGTACCAGTAATGTAAAAAGAAATAACCTGTTGATCTATCCTGACTACCGGGACGGATGGTTCAGCTGGACCTACCATACAGACTATTTATTTAATTATTTATACCAACGCAACCTGCTGAAGATCTTTTTTAAAACCGGGGAAGACCTGCAGGTATTGCATTTCTGGGTGGCGAAGGCATTTGAAATTAAAAACGGATGTTTCCCCGCAGGCCTATAGCAATTCTTATAAATTACCCGATGAAACCCTGAAAAAATTGCTGGTATTTGTTGATGGTCACCCGCAGGGAGCTTCCTTCGACCGGAATCTGATCTATGCAGTGCTTTCAGATCATGCCTTTAACCGGATGGACACGGCACAGGGGTTGAAATATTACCGATTTGATGGACCTGAAAAATATCCCGGCGTCTTCCGTTAAATATGAATATATCGAAAAAACATTTTTCTTAAATACCCTGCAGCATATCGCTGTACACCTGGCTGAAATCGGTAAGAGTGCGGAAGCAGCTGAAATCGCCACCTTGTTTCCAAATGATGAGACCCGGATGTTCTGCTACGAAGCCATCGCGCACGGCCTGTACACACGGAATTCCAGTCCGCAGACTTTTATTTTCCTGGATTCTGTATATGCCACCGGAAAGAGAACTGACTTCTCCCTTCTGCAATTGCCGCAGGACTGCCGCAACGGTCAGATCCTGGTTTTGTCCGAAATCGGCAGTCGTGCACTCAATAACAGTGCAGAAGATGTGCTCCGGGATATTCCCGAAGAATTTAAGTTTGAGGGCATCATTTCCAGGGTAACCGGTATCGCCGGTGAGGGAAATTATTACCGTGCGCTCACTTCTATACCCAAAACCCTGACGGAATCACAGGACCTAAACTGTCGCACGATGATCCTGCTGGAAGATTGTCGCACAAGGGAACGATTGCAAAATAATGATCGCTGGAATTCCTTTGACGAAAATCTGAACTGGTCCAGGAATTATATAAACTTTACCGGAAACTGATGAAAAGTTATAATACCATTTATTATTTACTCACGGTGACGCTTATACTGGGCGGTTTCGCATCTATGGCGCAGAATGACTATGGCATGCTGATCCTGAGCGGGGTTTCCATTGCATTTGGATTGATATTTTTGGTACAGCTGATCCGGACCTTTTCATCCGAAAAGATTAGTGAACCGTCTTTAAGACTGGAATTATTCGCCCTCTTTTTGCTGGCAGTTCTTTTTACGCTGAGAACCTTTCAACTTTACGTTCCTTTTTCAGAATGGATTTTTGCCATTACCGGACTTGCACTCGCTCTCATTTATTTCAACCGGATGATCCGGCACTACCGGCAGTATGAATCTAAAAATAAAATTCTGGCGCTTCTCGTCGCTGTATTTTATCTCTCCATTGTGGTTTTCTTTCTGGCCATGGTGATGACCTCTTTTAATTCGAAGTTGGTAAAAATAACCGGGGGGATTGCATGTATATTAATTTTGGGTGCAGTATTGTTTAGCCTGTTTAATGGAGATTTCCTGGTCATAGGAGAGAAGACGACCGCCGTAAAAACGATAACCGGTTTCAGGGATCGTTATTTCCTGTTGATTTCCCTGTTTATCCTTTTCGCCATTTATGTGGGATTTACCGGCTCCGGGGTACTTCCGAAATTATACTCCGATAAATATCCCCAGACTTATTACCAGCTCATCAACCATGCTGAGACCGGAAAAGAAAAATCCATCGATGGCCGGTTCGAATATGAAAGCTTCCGAAAAAATTATGAGCAGTTCCTGGAGAAGAATTTGAAGAAGGATGCGGAGTAAGATCTTACATCTTAGGAATTTCCTTCCAATTGTTAAAACGAGTACAAATTCCCGAATTGTCAACTGATGAGTGTGTATACATTAAATTAAAGAAATACTTTTAATTTATATAGATCATGCTGCTAAATATTTGTACTTAAGGTTTAGGTTTTCCTGTTAATCGAATAACTTTTTTTTAATAACGCTTATCAATAACCGTAAATTGAAAAAAAATATATGTTTTCTGATCTTTCTCTGGGCATTTTCTTCGGCTGCCCAAAACGAAAAGCCATTTACCCTTGAAGGAACCATTAATCAGAATAGCGGAATGATGTTCATTTACCCGGTAGAGAACAGTCCTTCTTATCCCTATACATTTGACAAAACAAGCGTGCCTGTGCAATCCGGGAAATTCCGATTCGCTGGAAAAATTGAAGGCCCTTTTGAAATTAAATACATGGTGATGTCATCGGGAGGGGAGAGCAAGTACCTGTCCGGTAGCTTTTATATCGAACCCGGTATACAAACCGTCATTTGTCATGTGGATTCTTTAAGGGAAATTCCGGAAATTCATAATGCTTCGATGACAGAATTCACCCAAAAATTTCTTACGTCTGCCTACTATGATACAGAGAATATACAGGACTGGGAAGAAAGTAAGAAGGCAAGAAGAAATTACGTATATCAGTATGCGAAAAATAACCCGGACTCTTATGTAGCGCTCTGGGAAATCGCTTTTGCACTGGGCAGGGGATATGATAAACAACTTGCGCTGGCATATGATGCATTGTCGGTTAGCCTGCGGAACTCAAATACCGGATTGATTGTGAAGAAGGATTTACATCAGTTAGGGCTGTTAGATACAGGTCAGGTTTTTCCAGCGCTCACGGTTGTTGATGCTTCCACCAGATCCATGAAATTATCATTTGCAAAAAATACATCAAAATTTACATTGGTTGACTTCTGGTTCAGTCATTGCAGTCCCTGCCTCGGACAGTTTCCCGACTATCTTAAATTATTTAACCTTTACCGGAACAAAGGATTTAATATCATTGGAATATCCAACGATTCTTCCAAAAAGGATGTGGATGCCTGGAAGAACGCAATTCAGTCACACGGGCTGGTTTGGTCTCAGTACAGGACCGGACCTGAAGTAATCTCCGATCTGCGGATCACCGGGTTTCCCACCAACTTTCTTCTGGATGAGTCTGGTAAAATTGTCGCCAGGGATCTGGATCAAAACCAATTGGCTGAATTTCTGAAAGGGAAACTCTAAATACTACCGGTCAAAATTCCTGCCGCCTCTTCCGCCCGGATTACCTCCCGGAAACATGCCGGGCATTTTATTCTGCTTGGCATCTGCAAAATTGTTCAGGTTATAAGTGAAGGTCAGCATCGCATAACGCGTGATCACATTGGTTCGCGTATAAGATTCCATACTGGCGCTGACGGACTTGCTCACCGCGACATTCTGATTCAGTAAATCAAATACACTCAGGCGCAGTTCACCGTTTTTCTTTTTGAATAATTGTTTGGCGATACTCGGACTCACCAGCGGTACGCTTGCATTATAGGCGGCTGCCTTATTATTCGTGTATGTGTAATCGAAATTAGCGGCAAAGATCCAACCGTTATTGGAATAGAGCGTGAATTCGGCAGTGAAGCTCTGGGAAAAAGCATTCAGACTGCTTTGTGATCCATTGGGCTGACCCGGCGCACCGGTTCTCCCATTGATGGTATACCTGGATACAGAACTGAAATTCATGTCAAAATTCTTTTTGATATTGGTTGTCCAGGAAATGGTCTCTGCCAGACCGGTATTGCGCGCATACACATGCGCGTAGTCATTTTGCGCGGCAGCGATAGAATCCTGGGCCAGCAGGGTCTGGCTTTGGTTGTAGTTGAGATTGGTAATAAAATTCAGATTGGATTTCGGTTTCTTCAACGGAAATCCATAGTTGAAATATCCGGAAATATTATAGGTTCCATTCAGGTTCACAAAAGTGGTTTGTTGTCCGCCCTTCGAATTATAATAAACCGCAGTCTGGATATCGTTCACCACGGTACTGGCATTGATGGTGGCGAACAACACATGTTGCGTTGTCGGATCAAAGGAAGAATACAACATGCGCAGGGAATGCGTGAACTGTGGCCGGAGGTTCGGATTTCCTTCCTGGTAGTTGATCTGATCAGATGTGGTGATCAGGGGCTGTAATTGGGTTACGCTGGGCGTGCCGGGTCTACCGTTATAGTTGAACCGTAAACGTTGTGTTTTGGAAAACGAATACTGGAAATTAACCGTCGGCGTAATATTGATATAGTGCTGGGCTACCAGGATATCCTTAGTGGTATTTAAACTGGATAATCCGGTAAACTGTATACCGGAACCTACGGATAAATTAAATTTTGCATTCTGTATCCGGTAATTCAGCGTGAACCGGTTGGCATAGGAGACAAACTTGTATGAATTGCTGAAGAGGCTGTCAAAAGCCTTGGTCTTGTCGAGTGAGTCCAGAATGTCGTAAGTGTTGTTGATGGATACATTGTGCTGGTAAGTGTAATTATAATTGAATTCCAGAATCTGGTTCTTACCAATGGGTTCCGTATAGGAAATGGTCGGACTAATCGTAAACGCGTGCAGGGAGTCATTGAAATACTGATTCAGGGTATCCGTACTCATCGGCCGGGTGAATTTGTTGACAGCATAGTTATTTCCATAACCGTCATTGATATTGGCTGTTCCGTTGATGTCGAGTGAGATCGTGCGGAATTTTTTAGCGAATTTATGCCGGAGCTGCAGGTTGGATCCCGCCATATTGAAACCATTATTGTAAGAAGATGAATTGCCTATGGAACTGTTTACCGGAAATCCATGGTTGTCGACGGTAACAGAAGAGGAGGATGTATTGGGCGTGGACGTTTGAAAAGTTACATTCGGCCGGAACACCAGGGAATTACTGCTGTCAAAACGGTGTTCGATATTAAAGAATATCCTGTGGTTGTCGAGCCGCTGGATCCGCGACTGGTATCCGGTGGTGGTATTGCTACTGTCCTGACCCGACTGGCCCTGGATAGATTTGATTACCGAGTCCTGCTGATCCACCACGATATGCTGACTGTTAAAAAAATAACTTCCGTTGAAATCTGTTTTATCACCGAAAGCATTTTTGTAGTTCGCACCCGCCGCCCAGATCGTCGTTACCCCGGTATTACTCACCGGTGGACTGGCTGAACCGCCACCACGGCCACCCGGACCACTCTCTGCTGTAAAATTTTGTTTGTTTACATCGTTGGCCTGTGCGAGTACCGAGATCTGTTCGTCGTTGTTGAAGCGATGCATATTCAGACTCTCATCGTAGTTCTGATTCGTTCCCACACCGGCTACCGCCTTTCCGAAATATCCCTGACGTTTATCTTTTTTCGTGATGATGTTGATCGTCTTTACCCGGTTGCCATCGTCAAAGCCGGTGAATTTGCTCTGGTCACTGAGGTCATCAAAAACCTGGATCCGGTCGATCACATCCGGGGGAAGGTTTCGGGTGGCCATTTTAGGATCATCGCTGAAAAACCGTTTACCGTTTACTAATACCCTGGAAACCGTTTCTCCCTGCGCTGTGATGACCCCGTTTTTATCTACCTGGATGCCCGGCATTTTTTTCAGAAGATCCTCTGCCAGGGCATTGGGTTTCGTGGCAAAGCTGCTGGCATTATACTCCACCGTATCCTGGTGAACACTCATCGGGGCACGTTGAATCACCACTTCCTGCAGCTGATCCGCCGCGCTCTGCATATACAACTGTTGCAAATCGATATCCGGATTGGCCGCGCTGATCGCAAAAGTCTTACGAATATGCTGAAATCCCTGGAAACTAATCAGCAGACTATAACTACCGGCCCTTAGGTTTTTTATCAGAAAAGCACCCTTTCGGTCGGTGGAGACATATTGAATATCGGAAGAATCGCTGAGCGGCATCACCGAGACCGTCGCATCGCTCAGATCCTGTTTTCCGACCGAATCCACGATGGTTCCACGTACGGAACCCAAAATTTTTATCGGAGCCGGAGACTGGGTTAACCCCGCCAGGGGGAAACCTATGCAGAACAGGAAGACAAAAAAGCTTGCACACTTCATTCAGAATCAAAGCTATTGTGAAACCCGGACAAGTTTCGCCGGATTCGGTTAATGGATTGTAAAACGAAAAACAGTGCATTTGTTGTGCCCGGCCTAATTGTTACCCGGCCTAATTGTTACCCGGCCTCCCAGTGCCCGGATTTAGGCCAATATGTCAGCCCCGATATGTCTAAGTCAGATGAAATCGGTCCAGAAGAGCCGCCAGCTTGTTAAGGGACTGTCTGCTGCCTTCCTCATTATCTTCCGGCCGGATACCTTCCGGAATATCCTGAAATACCAAAGTCACTCTGGTTCCACCTTCATCATCATCCACCAGGTAAACATTCATTTTCATTTCACCCATGAATTGTGGATCCGCGGAATCAAATTCTATGATTTCTTCGATTATTTTGTAGGGAATCAGTTTGGTAAATCTTCCTTTAAAACTGTCCTTATTCTCTGATGTCTTACCCCTTGCTCCCTGCGTTAAATCCTGGTAGGTGAGGGTCATCTCGAAACTACCCCCTTCGCGGGCATTAAAACTATGTACTTCACCCTGCATATTATCCGGTGCAAGCCAGATGGCAACGAGACTCGGATTCGTAAAAGCCTGATAGATTTCCTTGCGGGAAGCTTTAATTATTCTTGAAACCCGGGATACTCCTTTGGTGCCCGGGGATCGAGGCGAATCTGGTTTACTTTCCATGGGTCAATTTGCTATTTGAATATGCAATAATTGTGCAAAAGAGTCATGCACCTAAGTGATTTATTTAGAAGAGGGTTTTTTGTTATTGCAGACTAAAAACTAAATTTAGTATATGAAAAGCGTCATTGGTTATTGGGTATGGGCATTTTTCCCGTTGATTGCGCTGATTTCACTTTGGAAGAGTGGATTAATGAGAGACCCGTATGGTATTTCTAATTCTGCTGCTTGTGTATGCCTGTATCTATCGTCCGGTAATCATGGGTCTTAAACTTATCGCCCTGGGCAAAATAACCAGAAAGGATTTTTTTAAATCCTTTATTCCCTTCTACTACGCTACGAAATATTTTTCCCTTCTGTTTTTTAATATTGGGTGATGGGTGCAACAGATTCAATTGGGCGATAAGGACATATTAGGAGATACTGAATTGAACCTTCATTACTTTAATTCACCTTTCTTCAGGCGGTCATAGTAGATCGTCCCTTTCGGAAACACTTTGTAAGAATCAGCCCAGGCTTGCCAATGTTGATTGAGGTCAGCCACTACGGCCGGATATTGTTCCGCGATGTTATGGGTTTCCGTACGATCCGTATCAATATTGTACAATTCCCAGTTTCCATTGGGAAGACGTTTAACCGCTTTGTAGTTGCCGTGTATTATTGCGCAGTTTTCCTCGTGTTCCCAATAGAAATAATCATGCAGTCTGCCTTTGCCGTTAAGCAGGGCAGGCAGCATGCTGATGCCCTCCGTTTTCAGGATATGATGGCCATTGTAGGTGTCCGGATATTTTGTACCAGCTGCATCGAGAACAGTTGACATCAGATCGGTTACGTGATATGGCAGGGCATTCAGTCCGCCGATATTATTTTTCAGCTTGTCAGGCCAGGACGCAATAAAAGGCGCGGAAGTGCCCCCTTCATAAGTTGTGTTTTTCCATTTCTTAAAAGGCGCATCAGAAGTGCTTGCCCAGCCCACGCCATAGGATACCAGCCAGAATTTAAGCGGATCATTCACTTCAGCCTGCGGCTGTCCGCCCAGTTCTTTATATGGCTCAGCCGAGGCACCATTGTCTGACAGGAAAATGATCAATGTATTGCTGAACTGATTTTTTTTCTTCAAATATTCTATCAGTTTACCGACATTATAATCGAGGCAATATACTTGTGCTGCATATACGCTCATCCGGTAAGCCACATCTTTTTTCTCCTGATCGGTAAGCTCATGCCATGGCCGCATTTCCCTCTGCGATGGCGCCCATTCTGGTTTGATGATTCCCAGTTCAACCTGGCGTCTGAGTCTTTGCTGTTTAATGGAATCCCAGCCAATCAGGTATTTATCCCGGAACAGTTCAATGTCTTTTTCTTTTGCCTGCAATGGCCAGTGTGGAGCATTAAAGGCGAGATAAAGAAAAAAAGGATTCTGGTCTTTTTGTTCATCTATAAAGGAAACGGCGCTATCGGCGAATGCGTCAGTCGTGTAATATCCTGACGGAAAATCATACTGCATCTCACCGTTGCCCGATGTGATTCCACGGGGAGGAAAGGGTTTCAGATAACTGGAACCTCCGGAAAGAATGCCATAATATTTTTCGAATCCGCGCTGCAGGGGCCATTTGTCTTTCCCATCCAGACCTAAATGCCACTTGCCTGACATATAAGTATGATATCCTGATCCTTTTAATACTTCGGCTATGGTCACAGAATTTTTGGTCAGCGAACCCCGGTAACCATCGACGCCTTCATCATGCGATTTTGGATTTTCCGGATCTTCCGACATGCGACCGATACCCGCCTGGTGCGGGTAGAGTCCTGTTATAAGGCTTGCCCGCGTGGGACAGCAGCGGGCATTATTATAAAATTGCGTCAGGCGTACTCCTTTTGCGGCCAGCGCATCCAGATTGGGTGTGGGTATTTCGCTACCGTAACAGCCAAGATCTGAATAGCCCATATCATCAGCCAGGATTATAATAATGTTTGGACGCTGTTGGGAAAAACCAGATGAACCCCATACTGAAAGGCAAAAAATCAAAGCAAATATTCTGAAGACTGAAATGCTTTTCATCATTTTAATTTTAAGGAAGAATATCGTCCCTGGTTTCTATATCCCAATGTGCCAATAGCAACTCAAAACGGTATTGTTCTGATTTCTTCAGAGCCTCCGCATCAGGAAATAGCTGTTTTTTATAGGTGTCAAGCAGATCTTCCTGGAAAGCCAGGTTGACTGTTTTAAATACAACCGTAACCCTGAAATCCCAGCGGGTATCCTCACCACTGTGAAACCTGGGCTCAGTTGCGGTTATGCTGATGATATCTCCTTTTTCCAGCGCTTTCTTAAGCAGCGGATAATGGTTTTGTTTCCACAAATTGATAAACTCGGAAGCATGACCCCATTTTACTTTGTAATAACTTTCAATAGTAAAGTAATCCTTTGCATTTGGTGCGATCTTTTGGGCCTGAAGATGTGCACTGGAGAATAAAAGAACAGTAAAACTGAAAAGGATCGCCCTTGTTTTCCGGGAAATTAAGTTGAGCATATTTCAGTCGTTTAGAGACATAAATATAACGTGCAAACTAAAGTCTACCAAATTAGTAGAGAAATAGTTTTTAACCGCTATATTTACTTAAATAAGGCATTGGACAATTGCATTTGACGCTGTTCCGGCGAACCCATTCATTTCCGGTGAGTGTCAACAAAAAGATAAGTTCAGACTTAAAAATTATTCCATGATTGTGTTACTTTGCATTATCTGCAGGCAGTACCTGCAGAAGAGAAAAATATCAGCCGCGGCAAAAGCCGTGAACAATATTTAACAGCCCTCATTTTATTTCATTTCAGTCGATAAAAATAAAAAAGATCCTATATGGCAGAATCAAAACAGCAACAAACTGCACTTGGTGACGTAGCCGCAAGACAACTTGCCATTGCAACCAGAACCGTTCCGCAGATGGTAACCATCAGTCCCCGGTGGCTTACCAGGTTATTAAACTGGGTTCCGGTAGAATCCGGTGTCTACCGCCTGAACAAAGTGAAAGATGCGACAGCCATTGAAGTGGATTGTTCGTCGCGCGATGAACGGGTGTTGCCTGCAAACCTATGTAGACTATATCGAGAACCCGCGGGAATATAACCTGGCTGCCGTTCAAACGATCGTGGACGTGCATACCCGCGTTTCGGATCTTTATAGTAAACCTTATAACCAGATCAGCGAACAGCTTCGCCTGGCCATCGAAACGATTAAAGAGCGACAGGAAAGCGAACTGATCAATAACAAAGAATACGGACTGTTAAACAGCGTACCGGCATCGCAAATCATCAGCACAAGAACCGGTGCACCAACTCCGGATGACCTGGACGAATTGCTGAACAAAGTGTGGAAGGAACCGGGCTTCTTCTTATTGCATCCTTTAGCGGTGGCAGCATTTGGACGGGAGTGCACCCGGCGTGGTGTACCGCCACCCACCGTGTCATTATTCGGATCCCAGTTTATCACCTGGCGAGGTAGTTCCATTAATCCCTTCTGATAAACTGCCGGTAGAAAATGGGAAATCAAAAATTATATTATTACGTACCGGCGAAAGCCGACAGGGCGTGGTTGGTCTTTTTCAACCCGGACTACCCGGGGAACAATCACCGGGACTTTCTGTCAGATTTGCGGGTATCAATGACAAAGCCATTGCCTCTTATCTAATCTCCCTTTATTGTTCACTGGCAGTTTTGGTTGATGATGCCATCGCCGTTTTGGATAACGTTGAAATTGGCAAATACCATGAGTACAAATATTGATCAGTATATTCAGAGACGAAAGCCTGTTGCAGGGGCTGGCCAATGAATTATTTAAAAATGAAACAGCTCAGGACTTTCAACAGCCATCCGTCCAGTCTCCCGGGCATCCCTGTTGCCAGTCCCGGAATTTCTCCTTCCTTTGGAGGAGCAGGCATATCACCCGGGTCTGCAGCACCGGTAAGTGAAATCAACCTGGGTAATCAGTCTGAATTTCCAACAGAAGGACGGTACGCAAATGAGAACAAGATCCCTCATTCCGAAGGACGGTACGCAAATGAGAATAAGATCCCTCATTCTGTTGCAGGTGCTGGTATTTCTCCCTCGGCACATGAGCAACGCAATGCGGTAAATCTGGAGAATCCGCAGACTTCCCTGGATGACCCTCATTTTCCGGCGGAAAACAAAGTGCCCGGCTTCGCTTGCCGGCAGTGGTGCATCGCCTTCCGTACAATACCTGAAACACCGAGGACAGGAATAAACCCGTTGCTGACGACCGGTTTTTGCCGGATATTAAAAATATACTCGAAGCTATATTTCGTGCGGACCACGAACCCCAGTTGCCATCCGGAATTCCGGATATGGTTAATACCGCATCCTCTTATTATTTTATCGAGGAATCCACACGTCCTCAAAAAACAACATTTACCAAAATCGCCCTTTAATGCGGATCTGGTAAAAAAAGATTTTCCCATTTTAAATGAACAGGTCAATGGCACGGCCACTGATCTGGCTCGACAATGCGGCGACCACGCAAAAGCCGAAATCCGTTATTGACCGCATCAGCTATTTTTATGAACATGAAAATTCCAATGTTCACCGGGCGGCACATGAACTGGCGGCACGTGCAACAGATGCCTATGAAGGAGCCAGGGAAAAAGTAAGAAAATTCCTCAATGCCAAATCGGCTAAAGAAATCGTTTTTGTGCAGGGGAACAACCGAAGCCATTAATCTGGTAGCAAATACCTTCGGCGAACAATTCCTGCAGTCCGGGCGATGAAATTATCCTGAGTCACCTGGAACATCATGCCAATATTGTTCCCTGGCAACAGCTGGCATCAAAAAAGGAATAAAGATCCGCGTGATTCCGGTTGACGACGATGGTCAGCTGATTCTTGTCCGAATACGAAAAACTGCTGAATTCAAAAACCAAACTCGTTTCCTTTACACAGGTTTCCAATGCACTTGGAACGGTTACGCCGGCAAAACAAATTATTGAACTCGCACATCAGCGCCGGCGCAAAGGTATTGCTTGACGGGGCGCAGTCCGTTTCGCATATGCGGGTTGATATGCAGTTTTTGAATCCGGATTTTTTTGTTTTCTCCGGTCATAAAATATTTGGACCAACCGGTATTGGTGTTGTATATGGTAAAGAAGAACTGCTGAATCAGCTTCCGCCCTGGCAGGGTGGTGGCAATATGATCAAAGATGTAACATTTGAAAAAACGCAGTTTCAGGATGCACCCGGACGATTCGAAGCGGGCACCGGAAATATTGCGGATGCAGTAGGACTGGGTGCTGCCCTGGATTATGTAAGCAAACTGGGTATTGACAATATCAGCCAGTATGAACATTGTCTGCTTCAGTATGCGACAAACCTGATGAAACAGGTTCCCGGTCTCAGACTGATTGGTACCGCTGCTGATAAAGCCAGCGTGCTTTCTTTCACATTAAGCGGATATACCAACGACGAAGTTGGAAAGGCATTAAATGAACACGGCATAGCCGTCAGAACAGGTCACCATTGTGCCCAACCCATTTTAAGAAGATTCGGAGTCGAATCCACGGTGCGGCCATCGCTGGCTTTCTACAACACCTGTTCCGATGTTGACACGCTCGTGGATGTGCTCCACCGGTTAAAAAGAAATTAAATTCCCGAATATTCAGCCAGGAAAAAAAAAGGGGGAGCATAAAAATGCGCCCCCTGAAACGATTGCTTTCGTAAATCTAACAACTCTTGCGAGGTCACAGACGGATTCGAACCGCCGTATAAGGTTTTGCAGACCCATGCCTTACCGCTCGGCCACATGACCATTTCAACACAAATATAAACAATAATATTTAATATCCTACTAATTTGGTAGACTAATTAAAAAAAATTAATATTGATCTATCAAATACATACAGACGATAAAGAAATTATTTTTTTTCCTGCTATTCATAGCGGTATCGGGCCATGGGTATGCCGGTTCCTGTGAGCCCCGTTCTTTGACCCGCAATTACGATTCCCTTTTACCGGAACGTAATTATGAAAGTCTTCACGCGAGTATATTTCTGGAGGTGTTGGACGCAGAAAACAATTTCAGGCAATCGGGTAATATGCAAAAAACAATGATGAAGTTGTTGCGTATTGCCGGCATGAAAAAAACGCTTAGAAATAATACGCCCGGGACCCGGCTGTTAATGGATATCGCCAATATATCAACGCGGTTAAAGATGTATCCCCTCGCCATGAAATGTTATAGCCAGGCAATCCGGATAAAAAGGGAAAAAGGAATTTCCGGATATATGGACGTTCATCACACTGCGGAAACCACCAACAATCTCCGCCTTATCCTGGCTGACACCATAGAAATAAACCGTTATACTTCTGTTCCCGTAAGTGAGTCTTTACCGGTTTTATCCCGTGATATCCAGGAATCTTTTCTGGATGGGAAAACAGCTGTCTCTTATGCCATCATCATGCATGTGAAACAACCTATATCCGGTAAGAGAAAGGCTTTCTGTCATTTCAATAACGTGGGACATACTTTTATCACGCTGGTCAAATTAAATGATGACAACAGTTCGGTAGCCCGATCATTTGGTTTTTATCCCGCAAAAAAAACCTTTTTCGCTGCCACACCGGTGCACCCTGGCGACCAGTCGGTGATCAAGGATGATGCGCTGCATCCCTGGGATGAGACGATTGCCAAGTTCATTTCGGAAAAAAAGTTTAACCGGATACTGGCCAACCTGGAAAAATATAGTGGTACACGTTATAACCTGAACCGGAAAAATTGTACAGATTTCGGATTAAGTGAAGCGGTGATAGCGGGAATTGAAATTAAGGAAACATCCGGCAGGTGGCCACTGGGCAAAGGAAACAATCCGGCAAATGCAGGACAAAGTCTGCTGGAGAAGAAATTCGAAAATAAGGACCCGGAATTTCCGGAGATATTTTCGATCAATGAGAGTCAGGTCGTATTTGAAGATTTAAATTAAAAACATTCAACATGCAAAAATTTGAAATGCCTGCGTTTTATTTTTCCGGAGCCATTACCCCTGAACAACAGGATTTTTTTGACCGGTACGGAATCATTCAGTTTAAAAAATTCATTGATCCCCCGACTGTTGAGCTTTTCCTGAAAGAAACGGAAAACGTGCAAAACCATCTGTTGGCGAACGATATAAAAAAAGTCAACGGTATTCCCCTGAAGTTTGGAACAGATGTTGATGGATCAAAACTGATACAGCGCATTGCTTTCACTTCATTCTATAGTAAGGCGCTCGGCGAATTTCTGAAAAACAGCATGCTGGAAAAACTCATGACATTGATGGGTCCTTACGAGGGAAGGATAGGAGAGGCGGAAAAGGACGGTTTGGTTTTCAATCACTACGTAAACACGATGGAAAGTAAATTTACCCAGCTCGGCTGGCATACCGATAGTCCCAGGGATCTTTTTCTGGGATCGAGGATTCTGCCCATGCTCAATATCGGGCTTCATCTGGATAATTGTCATTCAAGCACCGGCGGACTCCGGGTTATTCCGGGCACACATAAACAGGGATTGTTCAGGATGTTGTTTCGTAAGAAATATTTTATTGATCATAAGGCGGATAAAAAAGAAGTGGGTTTCGACATTGAAGCCGGAGATCTCACCATTCATGATGGTCGCCTATGGCACCGTGTGCAGCAGTCCAGCCTTTCAGGTGAGCCGAGCCGCCGTCGTGTTTTGTATTTTCCGGCTATTACGGGAAACTATCATCCAAAAAACGAGACCAGCGCTACGCCGTTCTACCATAAGTTAGCCCAAATCAAAGATCATCCGTTAACCGGCAAATTAAACTGGGCGAGACTCTACCTCAAAGTAAAAAAGATACATTAAACTTTAAATAGAATTTTATGAGCAAATCCGAATCATTACAAAAAGAAAATAGCCAGGTTCACAGCGAAGTGATCCGGGCAAATGATAAATATTCCAGCGATTTTGGAAAAAAATCCGAACTCGGACTTCCACCCGCGCGCAGGTTCGCCATCCTGACCTGCATGGATGCCAGGCTCGATCCGGCAAAATATGCCGGGCTCAGCGAGGGCGACGCGCATGTGATTCGCAATGCCGGGGGCAGGGCCAGTGATGACGCCATCCGGTCACTGGTTATTTCCTATAAATTGCTCGGTACCCGGGAATGGTTCGTCATTCATCATACGGATTGCGGAATGGAACTTTTTACGGATGAAATTATCAGAAACCTGTTATCTAAGAGCCTTAAGACCTCCACAGTTGACGCATCCGGATGGAAAAATGCGGAGGAGACTGGCGGTTCTGACGAAGCTAAGTTCATTTCGTTTCTGACGATAAAGAATCTTGCCGAAAGTGTAACGGAGGACGTTAACCGGATCCGTAGGCATCCGTTGGTTCCAAAAGACATTCCTGTTTACGGATATATTTATGACGTTAAAACTGGAAAGCTGATCGAAGTGCCGGAAGCGACCAAGGCCGGGCGGGCAGTATAAAAATATCCTGACTTCCTGAAATTGTATTTTTGCATGTATAATAGCAGGTACAAATCCAGGTAGAATGGAAAAATCGGGAAATCACTGGGACGGGATCTACAGCACTAAGAAAACTGATGAACTTAGCTGGACCCAAGCGGTACCCAAAACTTCATTGGATTTTCTTCACCGTTTTAATCTTCCGAAGAATTCTCCAATAATCGATGTGGGCGGAGGGGAGAGTAGATTCGTTGACGTTCTACTGCGTGAGGGTTTCACAGACATTACTGTCCTTGATATTTCTGAACAGGCACTGGTAAATAGCAGGGAACGACTTGGGTCTGAAAGCGCATCCATGGTTCAATGGATAGTCTCTGACATTACCGGGTTTGTTCCGACAAGGAACTACCATTTCTGGCACGATCGGGCAACCTTTCATTTTTTAACGACAGGAAAGCAGATTGCAAACTATGTCACGCTGGCGTCAAAGGCAATTGATAGCCATGGCTTCATGGTGATTGGCACGTTTTCAGAAAACGGACCGTCCCAGTGCAGCGGTCTGCCGGTAGTAAAATATTCCGAAGAACTTCTGTCGTCCACGCTGTCTGCAAACTTCACTAAAATACATTGTATAAAAGAGGACCATGAAACTCCTTTTCATACACTCCAGAACTTTTTATTCTGCAGCTTCAGGAAAATAACTTAGAAAGGTCGTGTTATTTTTTATAAGTCTATTAATTTTGTAGGTTAATATAATGAACCTATTTTTGTCTAGACCGCCTAACAATTTTAAAGATGGCAAAAACGACTGGAACAGCGGAAATAAATAAATCCTCTGGCTGGCAGGAATTTTGGCTTAAAGAAGATTGGTGGGCAGTTTGGCTCGGTCTGGGTATTGTTATTCTGGCCTATGTTTTTTACCTGAATGGTTCCAGCATCTCCTGGATTGCAGTTGCTCCTGCCAAATGGTCAACCTGGTCACAACTGGCAACACAATTTTCAACAAACGCCATACGGTATTTGGCTTTACTCCTTGTGTTCCTGATTCTCTTCACTGTCGTAACCTCATTCATCGGTCAAAAACCGCGAACGTTTATTCCCTCCTTTATTTTTGTCTTTATACTTTCGGCAATCATTTATTTTGCGGGTAACTGGGAGCAGGCCAGTCGTTACAACCTGGAACCACCATTGGTGGCACTCCTTGTCGGATTGATTATTTCAAATCTCATCGGACTTCCACGCTGGCTCGATTCTGGATTCCGGGTTGAATTTTATATTAAACTGGGTATTATCCTGCTGGGTGCCACCTTACCTTTTACTTTAATTATCTGGGCCGGACCGGTGGCTATTTTACAAGCATCAATCGTTTCCATCGTTACTTTTTTGGTTATCTTTTTCACCGCCAGAAAACTGGGTCTGGATAACCGGCTGGCTGCTGTATTGGGAGCGGGTGGCGCTGTTTGCGGAGTTTCGGCTTCGATTGCAGTTGCTGGTGCCGTGCGTGCTAAAAAAGAACATCCTCCGATTGCCATAAGCCTGGTTGTATTTTGGGCAATTGTATTCATTTTTGCTTTACCCCTGGTTTCACGAATGCTTCACCTCCCGACCGGAGTAGGGGGAGCCTGGATTGGAACATCGGAATTTGCAGATGCTGCCGGTCTGGCTGCCGCCCAGTCTTACGGAGGATTGGCTGGTAAAAATCTGGGTATCACAGGCACAGCGGACCAGGCGCTGGCGTCTTATACATTGATTAAAGTAATCGGACGGGACATGTGGATAGGTATCTGGGCCTTTGTGCTGGCTTTTATTGCCGTCACCGTTTGGGAACGTAATGAAACCAAATCAAAAGTTCAGGTTGGCCAGATATGGTGGCGCTTTCCCAAATTCATTATCGGGTTTCTCATAGCCTCTGCGCTCACCACATGGATTGTTCACGGAAATACCCTGGCCGATTACAATAAACTGGTGAAGCCCGCCCTCATCGCGCCTATTACATCTTTGCGGACATGGGCATTCACTTTTAGTTTTTTAAGTATCGGACTAACGACGCGATTTCGGGAATTGGTCAATGCCGGAATCAAACCCTTTATTGCATTCACCGTAGGAGTGATCGTAAATGTTATCTTGGGATATATTCTGTCGGTTGTCGTGTTCGGACATTACTGGGCCAATATTGTAACGCATTAACGAATGAAAATATCTAATTCTGTTCAACTTCGTAATTCGGGTCAGGCATGTCAGCATTGCGCCTATTTCCAGTCTGATCCCGCGGTTATTGAAGATGCATATCCCGGACTTAAGATCCTGGGTTCCGGGTTCGCCTCCGTATGCGACAGGGATGGTTTCTGCAATTTTCATCATCTATACCTTTCTGCAAGGGACAGTTGTCCGGGTTTTGTATCGTCGAAGCAAATTGACTCATATAGTGGAAGGTGACTTAATCAACGAAACATGTCATATTGCGATTTTATAGATAGCATGCAGCCTGAATGGAGAAAGGAATTGCATAAAAATTATCACGACAAACACTACGGATTTCCCATTCATAACGACAACGAGTTGTTTGGCCGCCTGATTATGGAAATCAATCAGGCAGGTTTGAGCTGGGAAACGATTCTGAAAAAAGAAGACTCTTTCAGGAAAGCGTATCGCGATTTCAATATTAAAAAAGTCGCCTTGTTTACGGAAAAGGATCGGGAAAGACTTTTGAAGGATGCAGGCATCATCCGGAATAAACTCAAAGTAAACGCCGCAATTGAAAATGCAAAAACCATTCTTTCCCTGCAGAAGGAATTTGGCTCATTTGAAAAATGGCTGGAGCATCATGATCCCAGATCCAGGGAGGAATGGGTAAAGCTGTTCAAACAAACCTTTCGTTTTACCGGGGGTGAAATTGTCAATGAATTTTTAATGAGTATTGGTTACTTAAGCGGGTCTCATTCCACAACCTGCCCCATCTACAAAAAAGTTCTCAAGGAAAAACCGAAATGGGCCGACAAAGGTAAATGAACACTGACCGGATCAGGGATCTGTTAATTTCCTGCCCATATAGTTTTTGCAGCCTCTGTGTCAAACCTGCCGCCTGCGATTTTCACCACTCCGCCGCTGACGTATATTTCAGTTTTCCCGTTTTTGTTTTTCAGCACAACATTCAATTCACTGGGCCGCCCAAGATTTTCACCCTGGTATAGTGTGATATGGTGATCCAATGAAAGGAAATGATATTTATGAAGCAGTGCCGCAAACGGACCTGCCATGCTTCCGGTTGCAATATCTTCGAACATTCCCGTGTTGTTCCATGTTCTCATTCGTAATGTGGTCGGGTCGACAATCCCAACGAATTTGGCACCTACCGTATGAAGTTTTTCAGCAAGATCGGAGACCATAATTTTTGCGTTCAGCCCTTTTCCTGCTTTGACCGGTATAAATAAATAGGGTAGTCCCGTGGAAACAACCTGCGGAAAGATGCGTTCATCCCAGTGCTCTTCCGTCAGATTCAGGGCGGCCAGAAAACTTCTGGTCTCAGGTAAATTGAGCACCGCCCCAAATTCAGGATTTCCCTGATTCATGGTAGCCTGGAATCCAAATGGCGTTCGCACCGTCTCGATCGTCACTGTTTTCGCATTGAGCTTCAAAATCCAGGAAGCCGTTTCCTGATCCGGTTTTAACTGTGCATGCAGGGTAGCAGCAGCCCCCAGTGAGGGATGTCCTGCGAAACCCAGTTCCTCTTCCATGGCGAAGATTCTGGCACGATAGGTATCGGATTCTATTTGTTCCAGAAAAATACTTTCAAACTGCCTCATTTCAGCGGTGAGCCTTTGCATGGTTTCTGATGAGAAGCCCGATGCATACGGGAAAACAGAGAGCCCATTGCCGGACAGGGGTGTCTGCGAAAACACATCGACCTGGAAATACTGAATAGAGTCGTTGGCTAACGGAATATTATTCGGATAAGTCATGGTAAAAGTTTGGGTGGTTATATGGATGATGCTGATATACTGGCAATGGCCGACATTTCGACCCTGGCTTGCAGGGGCAGATCCAAAACAGCGATACAGGTGCGGGTAGGGAAGCGACGCTCGAAATAAGTGCGGTAGATTTCATTGACCACCGGGAAGAATTCCATGTTTTTCAGATAGACCGTAACGCTAACCAAATCCTGGTATGAAAGACTGTTTTCCTTTAACATCAGGCCGAGTTGTTTCATCACCCCATGTACTTCATTCTCCAGGGTTTCCCTGTCTGAACTGATGGTTCCGGATATATAGAGTAACTCATTCACCCGGATATATTTGCTGAACGGAAAGGTTAAGGCTGCATTCTCTTTCATTGCAATTGTTTCCATAAAATTAACTACTTTGCGAATACTATAACAGATTCAGATATTGTATATATTACTGTAACAGATTAGATCCATGAATAATTTTCTTTTTGTACGGTCGGCACAAAAAATAGAATCCCTGATTACCAAAGGGACATTCAAAGAGGGAGAAAAATTACCTTCTTTGAGAAAACTGCATCGTGAATGGGGCATTAGCATTGGCACCGCCCTGCAGGCCTACACGTATCTGGCCGACCGCGGATGGGTTACGGGCAGGATGAAATCTGGGTTTTTTGTTCAACAGAGATTCTCCACTGAAACGGAACTTCCAACAGTGGCTATTGCTCAAACGGTTGGAGAACGTGAAGTTGCCATGGAACGTTTGTTGAATACAATTTCATTCAATGGCCGGTCAAAAAAAATGATATCTTTTTTCGATGCGGTGCCAACCCTGGATATGCTTCCATACAATGCCATCCGCAGGGCCGTGCAGAAAGTCTCCAGAAATCTGGATGGAAATTATATCAGCTACGAACTTCCACAAGGCAATCTCAGATTACGGGAGCTGATCGCCAAACGTTCCTACCAATGGAAGGGGAATTTGAATAGCAGGGACATCGTGATTACGAATGGTGCGCTGGAAGCGATCACGATCTGCCTCCTGGCTACTACATCACCGGGCGACACGGTGGTGGTTGAAACACCCTGTTATTACGGAATTTTGCAGTGTATCGAAAATCTGAAACTGAAAGTAATTGAACTGCCCTCGGATTCGCAGCATGGCATCGCTCTGGACGAACTGGAAGGAGTTTGTAAAAAATTTGATATTGCAGCCTGTGTGTTAATTTCAAACTTCAACAATCCCAATGGCGTGATGATCACGGAAGAGAAGAAAAAGGCATTAGCCCGGTTCGCCGCCAAATCCAAAATTCCCATCATCGAAGATGACATTTATGGGGATTTGTTTTTCGGGAAACTACGGCCAACCACGATTAAGTCTTACGACACCGGCGGATGGGTATTGTTATGTAATTCCTTTTCGAAAACACTGGTTCCCGGATTCCGGATCGGATGGTGTGCCGCGGGCCGGTATCACGCCAGGGTGCTTCATTCCAAAACAGTCACCAATATTGCAACGGCCAGTCTCACACAACTGGTCGTCTCCGACCTGCTGGAAACGGGTTCTTATGAACGGCACCTGCGTAAACTCCGACTTGTCCTGGAACGTAATCTGGCCTTTACAAGAAGAGCCGTCGAACGCTGGTTTCCCACCGGCACAAGGATCAGCGATCCCAGGGGCGGATATGTGCTCTGGGTTGAGCTACCCAAAAAGATTCATTCAGGAAAGCTTCGGAAAATAGCCCTGGAGCATGCAATAAATCTTGCGCCAGGAATCATCTTTTCCAGTCAGGATATTTTTAAAAACTATATCCGCATCAGTTGTAATAATATTTGGGACAATAAAATTGAAAATGCAATTCAGCGGATCGGTGAATTGTGCAAGGGACTGTTATAATTTTGGTTATAAAGTCATTGAAGGTCGCCGCCTTCGCCTTGGACAATGTCCCGTGGTTTATAGTTTTCTCCATAGATCCTTTGGCGATCCCAATTTATATTTTCTTTTATCTTTTTAGCAGGCATTCCTCCAATCAATATATTACTTTCTTCAAAAGATTTGGTTACTACAGACCTGGTTGCTATTATTGAATTGTCAGAAATATAAGTGCCTTTTAATATGGTAACATGTGCGGCAATCCAAACATGATTTCCGATAACAATATTTTGAGCATAGTTAATTCGTTCATTTGTTATTGAATCAATAATGGAATGCGAATCACCTGTTCTTATGTCTATGTCGTACGCCAGCATACAATCTTTTCCAATATGGATTTTGGAATAAGGCTCAGTTACCACAATATGAGATTCTTCAGAGGTTGTATTCTCTCCAATTAAGGCTTCGCAATGATTATCTTCAATCCAAATTGAACCGCCATCATTAAATTTCACATTTTCTCCAAATTTAATTTTGTTGTTGTCGCCTCTGATATGAAACAAAACGCTATTTAAAATGGATGATTGACCAATCTCAATTTCATTATTATTTCCAACTACATCAAATCTGCAATTTTTTAGAAATGCAGATTTGTTTATGTTCAGTACATTCCCTGTTCCTTTAATATTGTACCTGTTTTTTATCTTTTCATTTTTAAGAATACTTTTTATAGTTCTGAAATACTTCTCCAGGATCGGATTTCTTTTCATCATTATTTTTATTCTTTCTTTCATCTTGCTAATATTCTGTTATAATAATTGATCTGACAAGGTTTATTATTCTCCAAAATAAACATTGTTGCTTTTTTGAATGGCTTTGAAGAGGGAAAATAAAACCCAAAAATAGAAATATCACCTGTACTCAATGATTCTAAAAGCGATAAAAGTTTAGTTTCATTGTCAAACGATCCTTCCTTTTTAACCGGGCGGCTAATAAAATTTTCAATTTGGCGGCCTATCGCTTTTGTAGATATTTCTTTCTCCAATTGGGTTAAAATCAGAATAGCTACAAGTTACTCTTTTTAGAGCGTCTTAACAAGGCGACTCATTTCTAAAATTACTGTAGCGTGTACCCGGGAGAAGCTCTAATATTTTATTATTTTCTTTCTAAAGATTTGTTTCGTTATTTCATTCTCAACGATAATTATATATATTCCGGATGGAAGCCCATTCATATTCATTTCTGCCTGCCCTGTATTACCGTTCAGTTTTTTAATGATCTGACCATTCATACTGATCAGTTCAATATCAAATAAATCCCCATTTCCTGGTGAAATAATTAAAAATCTGGATACCGGATTGGGGAATATTTTCAAATCAAAACTATCATTTTCCATAGCAGGCTGACTAAATTCAATGCTTTCCCCGGAAACGCTGAGACCTGAGGTACCTCCGGTAGAAACTTCAGAAATACTGAATCCATTAATATAGTTGTAGGTCGATACCCTCGAAAACGTTACGACAATATTCCCCTGTGATGGTGTGAGGTTGGTTAAATTTGCAGCAATGGTCGAATTATTGTCAGTATTGACAGTAACAGACTGACTTCCCACATTGAAAATTGTTTTTTGTCCATCAGTTCTACTCCGACTTGCATAGCAGGAAATATTATATTTCTTGGAATTATTCAAGCCCGTAAATGTCAGTGTCCTCACAACGGTTGCGTAACTGGAAAACCGGATCGCTGTGTCCGGGCACATGGTTGCTCCCGTAGTATAATTTGTTCCATTATCGCCAATATTATCCTGATAGCTAAGTATGGTCTTGATCTGACTTGCAGTTCCGTCAGAATAATTCAAAAATCCGGAACTCAGGTTATTCACGATTCCACTACCTACATTCCAGTTATTCCACTGACTATTTTTAAAAGGAGCAACTCCGGCATAAATCCTGACATTGATCACGGATGGCGGAGCCTGATTTACGGTGATGACCGCACTATCGTAAACATTGTTTCCAAGACTGTCAACTGCGGTTAATTGGAAAACATACCTTCCCTGAACCAGGTTACTAATGTTGGTAATCGTGGACAGCGGATTGGTGATCGTGGCTGATCCTGGTCCACCACGTTCAGTCCAGACGCTACTTACTACAGGACAACTGCCTTTTGTAATTGAACCTGATAGTGTTACTGAATTTAAAGGCAACGCAATGGTTTGGTTTACTCCTGCATCCACAGCCGGGAGAATTGCAGGTTGAACCAGGATATGAATGAAAGAACTGGCAACCAGCCCCAGACTGTCTGTTACGGTAAGCTGGAAAATATAAGTTCCTGGAATAAGATTGGTTACAGGCGTTGTTAATTTTGTAGCGTCTGC
The DNA here is from genome assembly GCA_963730655.1 of uncultured Bacteroidota bacterium. GTDB lineage: Bacteria > Bacteroidota > Bacteroidia > Chitinophagales > Chitinophagaceae > Puia. Next base: position 249,511 of record CAVSSI010000002.1, on the reverse strand, counting down.
AAAGACAACAGTAGAAGGCCCCGTATTCTGACTCCATTCGACTGAAAGAACAGGACTGCTGCCGGCAGTATCTTTTCCGTTAAGTGATGCGTTTTGTGGAAATATGATCGTTTGATCCGGTCCTGCATTTGCTATTGGTGAAAGTGGCGGGGTCACTGTGATTTGTACTGTTGAAACTGCAGAGAGTCCGAGACTGTCATTAGCGTATAGTTGAAAAATATACGTTCCCTGTATAAGATTTGTTACTGAAGTCAGAAGTAAACCGGGATCCGAGAAATTTACAGAAGCAGGTCCACTGATCTGATTCCAGGAAGTTGAAATAATCGGACTGCTTCCTGACACCGCATTTCCGTTTAATATTACCATGTTCATTGGAAATGCAATGGACTGGTTCGTGCCTGCGCTTACAGAGGGACCTATTGCAGGAAGAATATCGACCTGAAGGGTCGACATTTCTGTGAATCCAAGGCTGTCAATAATAGTAATCTGAAAGACATAAGAACCCTGCACCAGGTTATTGATAAGAGTACCCGCTGAGTCCGGTGTTAAAATATCAGCCTGACCGGGTCCACTGACTTCAGTCCATAAAGTTGATAATACAGGACTGCTGCCCGGAATGACAGAAGCCTGAACCTTCACAGAATTTAAAGGGTACGTGAGGGAGATGTTGTTTCCCGCATTCACCGTTGGCGGAACCGGTGGTAGAACAACCACCTGGGTTGTGGATGATGAACTCAATCCCATACTATCTGTAGCCTGGAGTTGAAACGTATACGTTCCGGTCACAAGATTAGTTACCAGTGGTCATTAAAGAATTTGGGAGAAGTATATCATCCGGAGATGGACCGCTGATTTGTGTCCATATCGTTGAAACAATTTTACTGCTTCCTGCATTGACTGCTCCGTTTATAAAAATTGAACTCTGAGGTAGCGTTATTGTTTGGTTGGTGCCTGCATTTACCGTAGGAGGATAAACAGCAGGCAAAACAGTTATCTGAACAGTAGAGTTGCTGGACAGTCCCGCACTATCGGTAACTGAAAGTTTAAAAATATAAATGCCCTGAATAAGATTAATGATTTGTGTGTTTAATTGGCTTGGAGAGACAATAAGTCCCGAACCTGGTCCGGAAACCAAACTCCATAAAATGGATATGATTTTACTGCTTCCGGCATTGGCGCTACCCGTCAGGGTTACCGTGTTAACGGGCAGGGATATTGTCTGGTTAGTGCCTGCGTTGGATAAAGGTGGAACAGGCACCGGTAAAACGGTAATTTGAGTATTTGCTGAGGCTGAAAGCCCGGTACTGTCTGTTGCCGTGAGTTTGAAAATATAAACTCCCTGGATAAGACCATTTATCGGTGTACTGGAATTTCCTGGCGCACTTATGTTTGCAGTAGAAGGTCCGCTGACCTGGCTCCATGTAGTGGAAATGATTTTACTATTTCCTGCAACCACAGAGCCGCTAACTGTTACAGAATTTACGGGCAATGTAATAGTCTGGTTGTTCCCGACAGTTAATGTCGGGCCGGTATTGACAATATTGATAATAATTTTGAATCCATTCAGATAGTTGTACGTCGGTCACCCTTGTCATGTTCACTGTAATCTTACCTGCAGTGGGTGAAATACCGGTAAATTTTGCTGCACTGGTTGAGTTATTGTCTGTAAGAACTGTGATCGCCTGAGAACCGATGGTGAATATTGTTTTTTGGCCATCAGTTCGGGCCCTGCTGGCATAAAACTCCAGACTATATTTAGCGGAATTATCCAATCCGCTTATTGTTAGTGTTCGTGGAGAGGTAGAATAACTGGAAAACCTTAAAACGGAGTCAGGACAAATAGTTGCTCCCGAAGTATAGTTTACTCCATTGTCTCCCAGATTATCCTGGTAACTCAGTGTTGCTATGAAAGGGCTTGCTGTTCCATCACTAAATTTAAAAGCGGCAGACGCCTTATTGTTTTGAACACCCGTTCCCACATTCCAATTATTCCATAATGGGTTTTGGAAAGGAAGTGATCCGGCGAATAATCTGACGTTTACAGAATTCCCGCTTGGTGTATATACAGTGACTACCGCACTGTCAATTCCACTGTTTCCCACACTGTCGGTGGCAACTAACCGGAATATGTAAGTGCCTGCAATAAGTCCTGAGACCTGCAAGGAAAGACCAGACGGATTCATTAAAGTGGCAGAATTAGGTCCACTTCGCTGAGTCCATAAAATAGAAAAAATTGATCCGCCAGTACCAGGTGTCGCTCTGCCATTCAGGATCAATGAACTGGTGGGCTGAACAATGGATGGATTTCCTCCGGCATTAACCGTCGGAGGAACTGCCTGCTGCACGGTCACCTGTGTTGCGGAATTACCGGTCAGGTTAAAGCTATCTGTCGCTGAAAGCTGGAAAATATAGGTTCCCGCAATCAAATTACTGACTGTGGTTGACGATGTGCCCGGTGAATTAATAACCGCCGTATTGGGACCGCTTAATTCTGCCCAGGAGCTCGAAAGAATTTTACTGTCTCCGGGAATAATTGTACCACTCAAAGTAGCTGTGTTCCTGGGCAAAAGAACCGTCTGGTTGGCGCCAACTGTCACAATGGGAGGGGTATGCGAATAACCAAGTTGCCAAAGAAGTAACCACTGATAAATATTTTTACCGAATCCGGGAACCGCAAAAGCAGTGTCCCAATATTGATCAAAACAACAATGCCCGTTTCCCGCAATAATATCTGCTATAGGAAAAAGAGTATTGTTGTATCTCTGAATAGTATCCTGTATCCGGTGCAGTTGTGGGATGTAACTTGGATCCTGGCCGCCTACAAATCCCAGGAAATGGATATTTCGTTTTGCAGCTAAATTGGCTTTGGGAAAATTGACGTCCTGTGTTGCCGGCGATATAATCACGGATGCGGCGATAAGTTTGGAATAAATACTATCCGACGTACTCAGGCAGGTATTTCCGATCGAAGGTTTTCCGCCTGCTGAATAGCCGGTAATATAAATCCGGGTACTATCTATTTTCACTGTACCGCCTGTGCCAACAAGAAGCCTTTTTGTTAAATCATTTATATTGGCATTAAACCACGTTGTATCGGGAGAATAGGAAGAAGCCTGCGGAGCAACAACAATAAATTTTACAAGTTGGCCGCCAAAAACAGTTTGGGCTTTCTCGCCTTTATTCAGGTTGACCAGAATGCCGTTGCTTAATAAAATAGAAGTGTCCTGCTTTCCGGTAACTCCCGAAAAATTGATCGCTGATTCTTCGCCGTGATAGGCAATGATCAGGGGATACTTTTTGCTACTGTTTTGATTCCAGTCATCCGGTGTCCATATTATGCAGGGAGCAGTTGTGTTGGAACCCTTGATATATTTGATTCCGGTCTTGTTCATTCCGGGAACAAGATTTACCTGGCCAAAACCGGCAATATTTATACTTATAGTAAGTAGGAAAGCAAGGGTAGCTTTCAACTCAAATAGTTTGGGGGTTTTGCCTCAGTCGTGTTGCACTAAAATGCCTATGCTTATTTCAAGGTTTTAAAAACCAGCTACAGAAGACTAAAAGTACGGGGGGACTTCGAAGTTTGCACGAAACATGCGCACTAAAGCAAGGGCAAATTTATCTGGTATAAATGTACCCGGATTCTACTTCAAAAAAAAATAAATATTCGAAACAGTTGTAGTCAGACAAACCTCACTGGAACTTAAGAGAATATATATCACAACACAATTTCACTTAACTTAAGAACAGACATATAATTTCATCGTATTCTTTTTAAGCCATCTATTATGTTAGTCTGATAATCTTTCGGATATGCGTACCTGAATACTTCCACTTCTTTTGATTCCGTGAGAATGAAAGAAAGTGATAAAGTTTTCCCGAATGGTAGTTCTATCAACAAGTATCAGCGCAGGGAAATAGAATCTTTAATAATAAATATTTTCTTAATAGAATCGAATACCCACGTAATGCTTTGCCAAACCGGCGGCAAAACAGAGTATGAGAAGTTTTGTTCTCACGTTTAAAGTTTAATAGAATTGAATTTAATCAGTTACAGAGGAAAAGAAAACTGAAACAATGAAATTTTTCCTGGAAAAAGAAAACCTCCCGACATTCAGGAGGTTCTAATTTAAGTGATCCCGCTGGGACTCGAACCCAGGACCCCTACATTAAAAGTGTAATGCTCTACCAACTGAGCTACGGAATCTGCTCAAACTCTGTCGTTTGCGCGGTACAAAACGGGATTTTACGCCTTGTTTTGAGGGTGCAAAAATAGTGGAAACCGGGCTTAGAACAAATTAATTATCAAAGAATGTGGATTTGTGGAGAAAACACCGTTTTTTGGCGCAATCTCTCCAGTTTAGACGCTGATCGGAGAGACTCACCCCATTTTATTCTGTTCCAGGTCAATCCGCATTTCCTCCAGGCGGATCACATCGTCATCATACCGGGTATGCATAGCCAGAGCCGATAGTTTTTTATGCTGGAAGTCACCCAGGTCCAGCAAAACGCGGTTATATTCTTTCACCTGCTCGCTTTGATCTTCGGTGATGTTTAAGGAATCTATATTCAAACGCGTGAGTCCGACTTCACTCTCCAGTTTTTGTTTCAGGGTATTGACGAGCATATTGGATTCTAATAAAACGGAATGTTTTTCCTGCAACCGGGCGAGTGACAGTTTCATCAGGATCAGGTGGATCTGCTGGGCCTGCACATCCATGGGGATTTCGCGTACATCCTCCCCGAGATCCAGTTTATGGATCACCCAGGGCAAGGTGATTCCCTGCAATACCAGGGTCACCAGGATCACGACGAAACTGATAAACAATACGAGATCCCGTTCCGGAAATTCCTTTCCGCTCGCCAGGGTTACCGGAATCGCCAGTGCCGAGGCCAGGGAAATTACTCCCCGCATGCCGGCCCATCCCACCAGAAAGACTTCTTTCCAGTTTGGCCGGATATCGGATTCCCGCAATCTTTTACTCAGCGCCAGGGGAATATAGGTAGTGGCGAAAATCCAGATCATACGAATGACAATGATGAGTACGGATATAATCAATCCATATCGGATTGCATCCTGGAAGGAATAATATTTCAATTCACTAACGATATAGGGTAGCTGCAGACCGATCAGGATAAAGATCAGTCCGTTCAGGATGAAGGCCAGGGTATGCCAGACGCCGGCAGATTGCAGCCGGGCTTTATGGTTCAGGATTTCCTTCGACCGGGCGGAAAGAAATAATCCCCCGCTCACCACAGCAAGCACACCTGAACAATGAAAATGCTCCGCGGTGAGATACATAATATAGGGCGTGATCAGGGTGAATGCCGTGGCGATACTGGTGGTTGTGGCAAAAAGTTTATAAATAAAATAAATGATCTGGGCGAAAACGAGTCCGACAACAATACCCATTACGGTGACTACCACAAAGGATGTCGCGGCTTCCTCCATCACGACTGTTCCGGAAATGACCGCTGCCAGGGCGAACCGGAAAATCGTTAAGCTGGCTGCATCATTCACCAGGCTTTCGCCCTCCAGCACCGTCTTCACTTTCTTCGGGATCTTAAAAAATTTCAGTACGGAACTTGCGGCAACCGCATCAGGAGGCGAGATGATGCCGCCAAGTAATAGTCCGATGGGTAGTGTGAACCGGGGGATGAGCTTCTCCGATAAATACGCAATGATCACCGAGGTCACGATCACCAGTCCGAATCCATGCAACAAAATCGGCCAGCGAAATTTCCGGAAATTGGGCCAGGAAGTATACCAGGCGGCTTCATATAAAAGGGGCGGGAGGAAGATCATAAAAATCAAATCCGGACTGATCCCTACCCGGGGTGTTCCGGGGATCAGGCTGATAAGCAGTCCGCCAATGACCAGGAAGATGGGATAGGCAATACGGAGTTTCTGGCCGAGAATCACCAGCAGCATCACTGCAAACAGCAGCGAGATCACAAACAAAAGCGTTTCCTCCACCATCTTTCAAATTAACGGAATTTCTCCGGAAAGCCGGGTCGGCCCGTTTGTTAATTACGCTGGCATAAATCCCATTCAATGTTTATCTTAGACCCTGTTTTATACACTTATTTCCCGCTATATGAAAAGAATTTTGCTGACTGCCCTCGTTTTTGCTTTTTTTAGTTCTGCCAGTGCCCAGGCTTACTGGAAAGATCTGTTCGACGGAAAGTCGCTGGAGGGCTGGAACCAGAAAGGAGGGAAAGCCCGGTTTGAAGTTTACCACGGTGTCATTGGCGGCTTATCGGTTCCCAACCAACCCAATAGTTTTCTATGCACCGATCAGGAGTATAGCGATTTTGAACTGGAAATGGAAGTGTTGATGATGGATACCAATAGCAATTCGGGCATTCAGATCAGAAGCCATTTTGACCAGTCCGCAAACGGAGGTGCGGGAAAAGTATACGGCTACCAGTACGAGATGGATCCGTCTTCGCGCCGTTGGACGGGCGGAATATATGATGAGGGCCGCCGGGACTGGCTTTATCCGCTATCCCTGAATCCCAAAGCACAGTCCGCTTTTAAGTTTAAGGAATTTAACCAGGTCCGTATTGAATGTCTGGGCAATGAAACCCGAACCTGGATCAACGGGGTTCCGGCAGCAATACTGGTGGATATGTCCGATTACAATGGTTTTATCGCCCTGCAGGTACACGCGGTATCCAACCCGGCCCTGGCAGGCTCGGCCGTTTTTTTCAAGAAAATCCGTATCCGGTCCATTACCAAATTCAGCGGGGATTTTCCCAAAGGCATGTACGTGATGAATACCATCGCCAATAACCTTTCCGACTATGAAATAAATAGCGGATGGAAACTCCTGTTTGACGGCGATGATACCAAGGGCTGGCGCGGGGTATTACTGGATGGCTTTCCAACCAAGGGATGGCAGGTTCAGGATGGAAAAATTTCAGTTGTGCCTTCAGACGGACATGAATCTACCAACGGGGGAGATATCATAACCCTGGATCAGTTCAAAGCCTTTGATCTTTCCTTTGACTTCAGACTAACAGCCGGTGCCAACAGCGGGGTAAAATATTTTGTTACGGGGAAAGAGAAAAATGAAGGCTCTGCCATCGGTTTGGAATACCAGGTGCTGGACGATAAACTGCATCCGGATGCCAAACTTGGAAAAGACGGGGACCGGACCCTGGCGTCTTTATACGACCTGATTCCGGCTGTCAAACAGGAGCGGTTTGTACATCCCGTTGGACAGTGGAACACCGGCCGGATCGTGGTATATCCCAATAACCATGTGGAACACTACCTCAACGGTATCAAAGTGCTCGAATATGACCGGGGCTCTGAAGCCTTCAGGGCACTTGTTGCCATTAGTAAGTATAAAGTATGGCCAAACTTTGGTGAGGCTCCCGAAGGTCATATTCTTCTCCAGGAACATGGTGGCGAAGTCAGTTACCGCAGCATCAAGATCCGGGTATTGGAAGCGCCCGTTAAATAAACGGAAAGCCTGTTAGATAAACGGATCACCTGTTGGATAAACGGATCTTCTGCTCAACATGCAGATTAAGAACCGCGTTGGGATCCGCCCGTCAGCTTCGTATTGCGTGATAATCCCTTGGTGTTCGTTTTGATTTTCTGATTCTGCTGGTTTTGTTTTGTATTCTGCAGACCACCTCCACCCGGACGGGAATCTTTCTTGTTTTTCTTATTCGGAATTAGTGACATAAATCTTTGATTAGGGTTTAAAGTTAGGAATTCCGTTTTAAAGCCCCAAGCTTAACGCTTACAACTCAAAGCCAAACGTACAACGACTATCGCCTAATGAATAACGAATAACGACTCATGAATAACCTGGTGCCTAAAGCTCAAAGCCATTCAGGCGTAAAGCCTAAAACATAATTCTGATAGTCTTTAACAGAAATAATTTCTGTCCTTCAACTCTTCAATTATTGTTCAGCAATTCATCATTAATAATTAATAATTAATAATTGTTTCTGCTTTCTGTTTGAATACAGTGCACAACTGTCCGAATCCGGACAGTGCAAATTCCCAGAATCCTTTGCTCTGATTGATTTACAGCGTTTTAATGTTTTGGCATGGGGTTGCATAATATGGATTGAAGAGACGCACATTTTTCGAAAATAATTTTTCAAGATGTTGCAACATGATCGGAAAACGCGCGTCTTATTTATCAGACACTAATCAAAATCATATAAAACTAAAATCATGAAAAAGTTCATCTTATCATTCGCCATCCTGCTGACTGTATTCAGCACGGCGTTTGCAAACATTCCTGAAGCACATAATCAAAATGCAGTTGCTTCATTCCGCAAAGAATTCAAAACCGCCTCCGAAGTGAAATGGTCCGAAACCACCCATTATTTCCGGGCATGCTTTATGCTGAATAATAAAATCCAGTATGCATACTATGATGTTCAGGGAAACCTGGTGAGCGTGGTTCAGCACGTACTTAGCACCTCATTATCCCAGGACCTGCAGAAACAAATCAAGAAAGAATATGCCGGATACTGGGTAACCGAACTGTTCCAGGCAAACTTTGATGATGGCACCAATTATTATATTCAGCTCAAAAATGCCGATGAAACCATCGTGCTGACTACAGACGGTTTCGACCAATGGCATGTTTATTCCAGAAATAAAAATTGTCAGGATAATCTGTAACTTTTTTTGACTTGTCTTTTGGTTTAGATCGTAATCCCTCCGTTCCCGGAGGGATTACTGTTTTATTTTAAAAATCACCATCTTCGCCCCAGCAAATGGATCGGATGCAAAAAACACTGGTGGTGGCAGGCGGGGGAGCAGCAGGCTTTTTCTGTGCTGTAACAGCAGCCAGGCTGAATCCCGGTTTAAAAGTTATCCTTGTAGAAAAAACGGGAAAATTACTTTCTAAAGTAAAAGTCAGCGGAGGGGGTAGATGCAATGTTACCCATGCCTGTTTTTCCATTCCCGATATGGTAAAAAAATATCCGCGAGGTTCCAATTTTGTCAAAAAAATATTTCACCAGTTTTTCACTACGGATACCATACAGTGGTTTGAAGAAAGAGGGGTTACCCTGAAAACGGAAGCGGATGGCCGCATGTTTCCTGTATCCAACTCTTCCCAAACCATCATCGATTGCCTGCTGCAGGAGGCCGGGAAGTATAATATCGAAATACGTCTGCATCATGAAATCAAAAAAATAGTCCGGGCCGCCGGATACACTTCCTTTGACGTCCATTTCAACAATGATTTGATATTGCATGCAGATTTTATTTGTCTGGCTACCGGCGGCTATCCAAAAACATCCCAGTTCGACTGGATCATTCAGACCGGTCACAATATAGAGGAACCAGTTCCTTCACTCTTCACTTTTAATATGCCGGACAATTCCGTTACCGCCTTGATGGGCGTGTCTGTTCCCCAGGCACAGGTAAAAGTTTCCGGGACAGATCTGAAAGAAAAAGGACCCCTGCTAATCACCCACTGGGGAATGAGCGGACCTGCTATTCTAAAACTATCCGCCTGGGGAGCAAGGATTCTGAAAGAAAAGGAATATCAATTTGAGATCCGGGTAAACTGGCTGGGTGCTGTGAACGATCAAATCCTTCGGGATGAAATGCTGATGTTGCGCGAATCTTCCGGAGGAAAAAAAATCAGACAGAAAAACCCATGGGATCTTCCGCAAAGGCTTTGGGAATGGCTGCTGGAACAATGCGGTATTGGGGATATACACTGGGCCGATTTACCAGGAACGCTTCAAAATAAACTGATTCAGCATCTCACCAATCAGTCTTTCCGGGTGGAGGGAAAAACAACGTTTAAAGAAGAGTTCGTTACGGCAGGTGGCGTAAACCTTTCCGAAATCCATCACCACACCATGGAAAGCCGTGTTAACCCCGGCATATTTTTCGCCGGCGAAGTGCTGGACGTGGATGGTGTTACCGGAGGCTTTAATTTTCAACATGCCTGGAGCACGGGGTTTATTGCGGGCAGGGCGATTGCAGAAAAAATTATCAATTATTAATTATTAATTGATCGGCTAACGGTCAACGGTTACCGATCATCCGTCATCCGTCATCCGTCATCGAAATAAGATGCTTAAACTCAGTCTCGCAGCCAATGGAGTACCCGGTGTAAAACAAATCTCCTCCACAGGTGCTTTTTCTCCTTTCAACCGGCTTAGGGTATCAAACTGAGTTTCTTTCCACCTGGAATTGAGAATATTGTTGATCGTGAGACCGATCTCGTATTTTTTTCGGGTATAGTTCAATATGAAGTCGGTGACAAAATATCCCACTGCTGTCAGGCTATTTTTTTCATTCGCAGGACGGTTACCCATAAACCGATAACGGAGACTCCCATTGAATCCGGATCGCTTTGCGTAAGTAATTCCGCCGGTACTTGTCCACACTGGTGCCAGTGGAATAAAATCCTGTCCCTTGGGATCATTCACAACGCGGCCATGGGCATAGTTCAGATCCAGGTCCAAAAACAAATAGGGCAGTGGCTGGTAACGTGCTGAAAAATCAAATCCCGTCCTTTGCGTCTTTCCACTGAATTCCACCGATCCACCGTCACCACCATATACAAATTCCTGGTCCAGGGTAAGTATCCATAAAGCAGCATTAATGATCAGATTCTGCATGGGTTTGAAAACTGTTCCCAGGTCAGTTCCATAAGCCGCCGGCAGGGAATAAGCTGTATTTTCTGCAACCACCGAACGGGCATCATTGGAATGAAATCCTTTTCCCGCACTCAGGTAAAATTCCAGGTTATCATTTTGATGAAAATAAAAACTCAGTTTAGGGTTCAGGGAATGATCATTTACATGGTAGAGGCCAGTTGCAGCAAAAAGGGTATCGGTGTTTAGCTTATTATTGTATGTATAATAGATCTGATCTGCACGCAGACCGGCATTGATACTGAAATGGTCGTTGATTCTCAGGGTTTCATTCAGAAATGCACTGGCGGCCAGTTCGGAAATATTTCCCAGTTTGATATCCTGCAGGGTGGTGAATCGGTCTTTCACATGCGATAAGCCGGAGTTATGAGTGGCATCTCCACGGAACTGAAGTCCGGCTTCGGAAATTAAACGCGAAGAACCGAGGTATTCAACATGTTCATAGCTGCCTTTATATCCGAACAGGTTCCGGGTTTCCTGTTGACGGATTTCATCCCCGTTCACCGTATCCACCAGGTAAAAGGTGAAATTGCTTACCAGGTCAAAAGTATAGTAAGAATAATATAACTGATTTTTAACGATATCGCCATTTTGCAATGTCGTCAGCGTTTGGGCATTGACGTTAGTTCTTGAAGTGACTCCGCCTTCATTCGGATCCAGGGCGCCGTAAATACCAATAATGCCTTCAGAAACGGCGCGGTCAGGAATTTGTCCGGAGGCATTCCATTTACTGTACAAGAGAAGAAGCAGAAAAACCAAGCCAGGTCTGGGGCGAGATTCTTCCGTAATATTTGGTAAAAAAATTAAAACGATTGAAATGTTGCGGGTTGTCGAAATAACTATCGGTGTACCGGTATTCAGCAGCAGCATACCAGGACTGTTGCCGGGCTTTTGCTTTTTCTCCTAGCAGGTTAAACATACCGAGAAAACGGAAAGTATGATACATACCCGCTTCCAGTTTGAAGGTATTTTCCGGAATCGCATTCAGTGTATGAAAATCAACATAGCCGGAGGTGCAGAAATCCCCTTTTTCGGCATAATAAGGTCCTTTTTTAAAATTTACCTGGCTGATGGTCTCCGGAATGATAAAATGACTGTCAGCATAACCCTGTCCGTGGGCATGTGAGACAAGATTAATCGGCATGCCATCCGTATTCAGACTGATATCCGTTCCGTGATCGCAGTCGAAACCCCTCAGGAAAATCTGTTCTGCTTTTCCTCCGCCCTGGTGCTGGCCAATGAATAATCCGGGAACCAGGCGCAATACTTCCTGGGAATTGCTGATATCCCGTAGCGAAATATCGATTTTACTGATAGCCCGGAATTCATCGCCGGCTTTGAAGGAAACAGTAACACTACTCAATTCGAGGGCGACCGGTTCGAGTATTATTTTATTTTCCTGATGATGAAATGCATTCAGCGAAATGGTTTTAGATCCGTATCCGATGCAGAAATCCGGATTGCTGCCGGCTGACTGACCGGAGGGAAAGAAAAATCACCCGCGCTGCCTGTTGTGGTCGTGCGTTGATCGGGCAGGAGAACCACGGTTACCCCCTCGATGGGCAAATTGGTTTTAAAATCTGTAATGGTGCCGGAAATACCGGGGCTTTGTCCAAAACCATGGATCGCAGACAGAAATATCAAAAAAAGCAGGCCCCTGGTCATTTCCGGTTAATTACGAAAAATCTGACCTTCCGGATTTACCGGTCCGGGCTAAAGGATAAACAGTGGATTATTCATCAAAATGTTCCCTAAATTTGAAGAGCTTTCAATTGAAATAAACAAAACCTTTTTAAGTTGAAAATACTTTTTAGCTTTATCATGCTACTGTTTGCAACATCCTTAAAATCGCAAACCACCGAAAAATTGACTTTAAAAAAAGTACTCCTGGCGCAACTGAAAACCACCCATAATAAAGAAGAATGGTTTGCACCCTTAAATGTGGCCATTGAAGGCATTACGGCGGAACAGGCCAACTGGAAGGAGAAAGGTGCAGACCATTCTATTGCTGAACTGACAACGCATATTATTTTCTGGAACCAGCAGGAACTCTCCAAGTTTTTGAATCAACCGGTACCCAAATTTTCCGGAGATAATAATGAAACCTTTGCTGCAGTGGACAAAGATTCCTGGCCCCTGACGGTAAAAAAAGCGGACAGCGTCATGATCAACTGGGAAAATGCCATAGAAGCAGCGGATGAAAAGAAACTGGAAGCCTGGTATGATATCATCGGCCATATCAATACCCACAATGCCTACCATACCGGACAAATTGTTTATATCCGGAAAATCCAGGGTTCCTGGAATCCGGCGAAAGGCGTGAAATAATTTAATTGCAATCCTATGGAGGAGATGGAAGTTCCCACCGAACATCTGCACGAGGAGATAGAAGAAGAAGTTAAAGAAGCCCTGAATAAAAGCGAGAAAAAAAGTTCAATGGCAATTGCCATCAGTACGGCGCTGATGGCGGTTTTTGCGGCTATTTCGAGTCTGCTGGCCGGTCACCATGCCGATGAAGCCGTGATTGAACAGATTCATGCATCTGACCAGTGGTCATTTTACCAGGCAAAGGGAATTAAAGAAGAGATTGTAAGTCTTTCAACAAGTCCGGATAAAGAAGCCAGATCTGCCAAATACAAATCCCAGCAGGCAGAGATTCAGAAAGAAGCGAAATCTGCAGAAGATGCTTCCCATGCGCACCTGGAACATCACGCCATCCTGGCCAGAGCGGTTACCCTTTTTCAGATTTCTATCGCCATTTCCGCCATTGCTATTTTAACACGCAAAAAATTTCTCTGGTTTATCAGTCTGGGGATTTCCGGTTTTGGCGTTTTCTTTTTTATAACCGGTATATTTTAATTTTATTTCAACATGAACCTGCAGGGGTTAAAAACCATTGTTTTCCTTTTCATCTCCAACACATTCATGACTTTCGCCTGGTATGGGCACCTGCGGTTTAAGGATTTTTCCTGGGGAAAAAACCTGGGACTCTTTAGCGTGATACTCATCAGCTGGGGGCTTGCTTTTTTTGAATATCTGTTCCAGGTTCCTGCGAATCGTGCCGGTTTCAAAGGAGATGGCGGACCCTATTCCCTGGTACAATTGAAAACCATTCAGGAAGCGATTACCCTGATTGTGTTTATGGGATTTACGCTTATTTTTTTCAGGGAAGAAAAACTTGCCTGGAACCACCTGGTCGGTTTTGGTTTTCTGGTGGCGGCCGTTTTTTTTGTATTTAAAAAGTGGTAAATCTGTATATAGCTCTTCCTTTGGTTAACGACTGATTTACAAATGAATCCCATTCATCATATATATCAGGCATTATTGCAAAATTTAATGGTTCCTGCGGCTTAATTCTTAAGTTTGCGGATTATCAATTTCGCCGTAATGAAATACTTTTATTTTCTTCTGATCAGCGTTTGTTTTCTATTCACCGTTTCGTGCAGACAGAAGCGTACGGGTGTTCCCAGGGTATTGGTATATACTACCCGCGAGTCCGGCTCTGATACGATGGGTGCCGTGAAGGCTTTGCGACACCTGGGAGAAATAAACGGATTTGAGATTACACCTACTGACACCAGTACTTTGTTTACGGATGAAAATTTATCCACTTATTCCGCGGTGGTTTTTTTAAATCGTTCAGGGTTGAATCTGGATTTTCGGTCAAGGGTAGCTCTGGAGAGATTTATGCAGGCTGGCGGCGGGTTTGCAGGAATTCATCCCAGTGCAAAAACATTCAACTGGCGCTGGTATGGACGTATGATCGGGTCCACCGGAGATTCCGGCGTATCCTTCATGCATCAGAATTTTGAAAATGGCCGGGCCACCTATACTCAGCAAATCCTGAATTCAAAAACGGTCAGCGATGAAGCTGTTTTAAAAGATGTACTGAATGCCATTGAATATGCCATCGGCCACTTTGAGCCGCTGGATTATTCCAAAGCAACCATTCCCTATCCTCCGACAGAAAATCATTTCAATAAAAAAGTATTGGTGCAGGGAACTTTTTACGAGCCGACTGAAATGACTGTTCTACCCAACCTGGATGTTCTGATTATTCAAAGGCGGGGCGAAATCATGTTGTACAAACAATCTACCGGAACCGTTAAACAGGCTGGATTCCTCAATGTATATTTTCATTCCCTTAAAAAAGATGTGAATGTGGAAGAAGGTATGCTTGGTTTGTCCAAGGATCCTGATTTTAAAAATAATCATTGGATATATATTTATTACAGCCCGATCGATAGTTCTGTAAACCGGTTATCCCGCTTTAGTTTGGAAAATGATACGGTTTTACATTCTTCTGAGAAAGTTATTCTGGAAGTAAAAGCACAACGGGATATCTGCTGCCATACCGGTGGATCTATTGCGTTTGGACCGGACAGCCTGCTGTATTTTTCTGCCGGTGATAATTCCACCCCTTTTGATGAACCGGGTCAGGCATTTGTGAATCATGGTTTCGCTCCGCTGAATAGTGCGCCGGGGCATAAGCAGTATGATGCGGAAAGGTCTGCCGGAAACAGCAATGACCTGCGTGGAAAAATCATGCGCATCCGGGTGAATAAAGACGGCAGTTATGAAATTCCTGCCGGAAATCTTTTTGCTCCGGGAACACCGAAAACCCGTCCGGAAATATATGTGATGGGAGACCGGAATCCATATCGGATTTCTGTTGATCAGAAAAACAGTACGCTCTATTGGGGAGAAGTGGGACCGGATGCCCCCGACGATAGTCTGGCAACGCGTGGTCCGAGGGGTTATGATGAAGTGAACCAGGCCCGGAAAGCAGGTTTTTATGGATGGCCTTTTTTCGTAGGCAATAATTATCCGTACCATCAATATAATTATCTGACCGGTGTATCCGGTGCTGCCTTTGATCCGGCAAAGCCGGAAAATCTTTCCGGCAACAATACCGGTATCACGGATCTTCCGCCGGCACAGCCTGCCTTTATCTGGTATCCCTATGCATTGTCTCCGGAGTTTCCGGAACTGGGTACAGGAGGTCGTAATGCAATGGCCGGACCGGTTTATTATACCGACATGTATCCTGCCGCAACCCGCTATCCCAGTTATTACAATGGAAAATTATTTGTTTACGACTGGATCAGGGGATGGATCAAGGTGGTCAGTCTGCAACCGGACGGAGATTTTGAAATGATGGAACCCTTTATGCCGAACACCACACTGCATAATTGTATTGATATGGAAGCGGGTCCGGATGGTAAACTGTACCTGCTGGAATACGGAACCGGATGGTTTCAGAAAAATCCCGATGCCGGATTATCGAGGATCGACTATAATGAAATCGCAAATACGGTTGTTGCACCAGCAGCGGTGGCCGATACTTCCGCATCCGCGCATGGTCCGCAGGCCGTGGGATATAAGATGACACAGATGCTCGACTGTAAAAGCTGCCATAAGGAAGACGGGATTTCCGTCGGACCATCCTTTGTGCGGGTCGCAGAAAAATATGCAAAGGATAAAAAAGCAGCGGATTACCTGAGTCAGAAAATTGTGAAGGGCGGCAGTGGCGTATGGGGAGACGTTGCCATGTCGGCACATCCGGATATGTCACAAAAAGACCTGGATCAGATTGTGAAATACATTTTGTCGTTAAAAACACATAAGTAAGTGTAAGGCTTAACGCCTAACGCCTAACGCCTAACGCCTAACGCTTAACGCCAGGCGGTCATCCGGCAACTGTCAACAGCCAACCGTCAACTGTCAACCAAAAGAACAATGAAGATGTAAGATATTGCTAGTGCTGATTCTTCTTTACGCAAATTACTCAGGGGCTCAGGTGAAATCCTACGGATACGTAAAGGATGAAAAAGGGAAAGGGGTAAGTCATGCAACCATCCACGTGCTCAATACCGATGTATATGCGATCAGTGATGATAGCGGACGTTTTCAGTTTCCTGAACTTCCGGGCGGAACTTATCAGGCGGAAATTTCGGCGGTAGGATTTGCCCGTTCAGAAATACAGGTTGTTTTACCATTGAACCAAAATGGCGGCGAGGCATTCAAACTGGAGCATCCGATCATACTTGCCCAGTCGGCGACACAACTGGATGCCGTTGTGGTGACTGCAGAAAAAGAGGAATCCAATATTCAAAAGGTTCCGGTGAGTATCACGGCGCTTTCTTCCCGCGAAATTGATGCCTACCGGCTCTGGTCCAGTAAGGATTTAAAAGGAATTGTTTCAAACTTATACGCAGCCGATCCGGGAGACGGACGAAATATCATATCCATACGCGGCATCACTTCCACTTCATATGATCCGGCAGTGGTCACCTATATCGATGGTGTTCCGCAATTCACACTCGACACCTATATTCCGCAATTGTTCGATGTGGATCATATCGATGTGCTCAAAGGTCCCCAGGGAACCCTGTACGGACGAAATGCCATGGGTGGCGTGGTGAATATCGTTACGCGGAAACCGGACAACCTTTTTCATGCCGGTCTGGAAATCAGTGCAGGCAATTACGGATTGCAACGGTATACTTTTCAGGTCAGCACACCCCTGGTGAAGGGAAAATTATTTCTGGGTGTTGCCGGATTGTATGAAGGTTCGAACGGCTACTATACAAACGATTTTAATAACAGTCATTTCGACAAGCAGCACCGGTTTGCGGATAATATTTCTTTAAAATATTTACTGAATGCACAATGGTCATTTTCACTGAATATGAAAAACCTCTGGAACCGCAACCAGGGTGCGTTTACACTGAATCCAAGCGTTGAATCTGCTTTTGAAAATCCCTATCACCTAAGCCAGAATGCGATCGGGGAAATGATCGATAATACCCTGAATGCTTCTCTCCAGATACGGCATACCGGAACGAAAACGAATTTCAGTTCACTCACGGCCTACCAGTCCAACTACCGCTATTACCAGACGCCGGTGGATGGTGATTTCTCCCCGCTGGATGCCATCAGCATCGTAAACAATTACGGAAAGCCCTGGAATAAAGTAAGCGCCTGGACGGAAGAACTCCGGCTTTCCTCCGCCACCGGTTCCGCATCGCCATGGAAATGGGCCGTTGGATCTTATTTTTTCCTGCAGGATGTTCCCAATAAGCAGGGAGTTCATTTTGGCGAAGATGCCGCCCTGGTGGGATCTCCGGCCACCGATTATACCATCATCAATTCCACAAAAAATAAAAATAAGGGTCTTGCATTTTACGGGCAGCTTCAGTACGATCTCTCTAAATCGTTTACCCTGGCCGGCGGACTGCGCTACGATTACCAGCAATCCGAGTGCCAATGTTTCGGGAGAATACCTGCCAGACGGATCAACCAGTGGATTTCCGACACAGGCCGATACCAGCGGGAAAACCAATTTTCACGCGCTTAGTCCCATGTTGTCGGTAACTTTTCATCCGAACGATCATGCCCATCTCTACCTGAGTTATAACCGGGGATATCGTACAGGTGGCCTGACCCAGTTGTCTTCCGATCCTTCACAGCCGCCGTTATATCCTTATCAGCCGGAATTCAGTAATAACTATGAACTCGGTTTGAAGACCAATTATTTTGAAAATCGTTTGCATGCAAATTTTGCGGTTTTCTATAATACGGTACAGGATGTACAGGTTCCCACTCTGATCCTTCCCGATGCAATTACAGTAATCAAAAATGCCGGGGGACTTACCAGCAAAGGATTTGAAGCAGAAATGCAGGCCCTGGTGCTTCCGGGTCTGGACCTGACCTATCACTTCGGTTATACCCATGCGGTCTATACCAGCGGGAAATTATCTTCCAATGGGGATGCAGTAGACCTGGACGGGAAAAAACAGGTATACTCACCGGAGATGACTTCCATGCTGGCTGCAGAATATAAAATAAACCTGGGTAAATCTGTCACCACCTTCGCCCGTATGGAGTGGTTTTATTTTGGCAAACAATATTTTGACCTGATGAATACACAACCCCAGTCTGCCTATCAGCTGCTGAATGCGAGTGTGGGTGCCTCTTTCAGGCAGTTCAGTCTTTCTGTCTGGACAAGAAACCTCACCGGCACAAAGTATATTGCTTATGCATATGATTTTGGTGCTGCAAGACTGGGAGATCCCTGTACTTATGGGTTCACGCTGAAGTACAGGTTACACTAAATTCGTCGCGAACTTATTTACCCGGAACATCTCACGCTAAATTCATTCCGAACTTATTTACCCGGAACATCCATTGCCCGCTGGTGAAGTCCGGCATATCAACGGTCTGGTTACCGAGTTCAATACTCATTTCACTCAGTGGTGTAATCGAACTCCAGGCAGCGGCATCAAATACATCCATCGGCGTATGGGTATTGTTTTTAGCCGATAATATAAAATCCTGCAGTACGAAATAATCCATTCCGCCATGGCCGGCATTCTCTGCTTCCTTGCCCCATTTTGCCCAGTAGGGATGATTGTATTTGTCGAGCCATGGTTTTGCGGCTTCCCATTCGTCTGACTTGGCACTGAGTCCTTCGATGTATATCGAATCATTTACGTCCATCCAGATGCCATGGGTTCCCTGTACCCGAAATCCCAGGGAATAGGGGCGGGGCAGGCTCGTGTCATGCTGCAGAAGGATCGTTTCGCCGTTGGCGCAGCGGATCTGTGTGGTGACCACATCCCCGAGTTTGAATTCAACTTTTGCATTGGGATGATCCGGGCCGCCTTTTTTCACAATATAGTCATGCAGACCGCGGGTTTTGCTGGCAAAAGAATTCAGGGAAACAAAACGGTTGCCATAATTGATATTCAGCATTTCTGCAATGGGACCGATGCCATGCGTCGGGTACAGATCCCCGTTACGATGCACACTGTGGTTGGTTCGCCAGCGGGCTTCTGAAAAACCCTTCTCTCCGAATTCAACACCATTGCTGTAAGGAGTTTTCCCGTCATTTAATTTTACTCCGCGCAGATCATGCTGATAACCTCCCTGCATGTGAATGAGTTCACCAAATATGCCCTGGCGCACCATCTGCAGAACGGCCATCACATCCTGGCGGTAACAAACATTTTCCATCATCATCACATTCGCACCGTGTTGCGTGGCAGCATTTACCACGTTCCAGTGATCCTGCAACGTGATGCCCAGCACCACTTCTGTACCGATATATTTCACCCCGGCCGAAATCCCATCCAGGATCATCGGAGCATGCCATTCCCAGGGGGTGGCGATCAGGATGGCCTGCAGGTCTTTTTCCTGCAGTAATTTCTGGTATGCATAAGGATCGCCGGTAAAAATCTTTGGCATCGGTTTGCCGGATTTAGTAACGATCTCCCGGGCAGATTGCAACATGTGTTCATCTATATCACAAATCGCGATAACGTCTACGTCGGGCCTTTGCAGGGCATTCCATAAATGGTTTTGCCCCCGCAGTCCGGTACCGATAATACCCAGTCTGACTTTCGAATCTGCTTTACTGGCAAATACCGAAGCCGGGTTGAGTATACCCAGACCTGCGCCGGCGATAGTAATATTTTTTACAAAGTTTCTGCGTTTCATATTTTTTTTAGTTGACAGATGACAGATGACAGTTGACCGTTGACCGTTGACCGTTGACCGTTGGCCGATGAATTAAGAATGGGAAATTAATTCATTTCCATTTGTCATTCCAAATTATCAGATTATTGGCGTTAAACGTTAGGCGTTTAGCGTTAAGCTTACAATTGCACCAACTCGTTCCTAATCGCATACAGAACAAGCCCCACGCGATTGGTGACATTAAATTTTTTGAAAAGGGATTCGCGATAGCCATCTACGGTGCGTTCGCTCACGAACATCTCATTGGCGATCTGCTGGTAGTTTTTTTCACTGCAGGCATGTTTCAGAAATTCCATTTCCCGGTCAGTTAATTTGGGAAGGGCACTGATGGAATCGGATCCGCCCTGGTGTATGGACTGGATTACTTTACGGGTGAGGATTTCATTATAATAATATCCCTTGGCCAGGATTTCTTCAAAGGCCATCTGGAGTTCTTTGGGGTCGGCATCTTTCAGAATATATCCACGGGCACCCTGGTGGATCATTTTTATGATGGTGGCATCGGAATCCATCGTACTAAGCGCCAGCACATGAATTTTCGGATGATTTTCTTTTAACCAGGCAGCGGTGGCATATCCATCCATCACCGGCATATGAATGTCGAGCAATACAATATCCGGTAAGCGGTCTGCCTTTAACTGGTCAATGAATTCCCTTCCATTGCCAACATCCATCAGTACTTTATAACCCGGAAATAAATTGATGAGTACGGCAAGGCCTTTGCGAAACATGGTATGATCATCTACCAGGGCTACATACTTCAGGTCAGTCATATGACATTTGAATTTGGAGTGTGGTTCCCTCGCCCGGTTTACTCACGATATTTGCCTTACCGCCAACCAGTTCTGCCCTTCTGAGGATATTCTGCAGCCCGAGCCCTTCCTGTTTTTTCAATTCTTTTTCCGGAACAAAACCGACACCGTTGTCATAGATGCTGATGTGCATACTGTCTTCCAGGTACCGGATGGAGACTTTTGCATCGGTAGCGCCGGCATGTTTAATAATATTCTGCAGTGCTTCCTGAACAATACGGAAAGCAATCAGTTTATGCTGATCCGGTATTTTTTTTTCTGTACCCTGGATATCCGAACTGATTTTTATAAATCCGCTCCGGTTGATGCGTTTAATTTCCTGGCACAATACTTTCCTGCAGGCTCAACGGATGTATGCGTTCACTGCTCAGGCTTTTGGCAATATCACGTAGTTCAGTCATGGCCAGGCTGATGCTCTCTTTCACATTTCCGAGTAGTTCATTGTCTACCGTTTGTTTCTGTTCCATAATGCCCAGCTGTACTTTGGCAAGGCTGAGGATCTGACCCACATTGTCGTGAATTTCCTGGCTGATCATATCGAAGGTCTGTTCCTGTATTTCGAGTTTGGATTCGAGGAGCTGTTTATCGAAGGTTGCGCGCATGAGTTGTTTTTCTTTACTCATCTGTCCTTTTTTATTATTGTAATTCACCAGCATCACCAAAAATAATATGCCCAGGAAAAGCAGTATAATAATAACCGTGATGATCGTAAAAACTACCTGGTCTTTTGCATCTTGCATAACATAAAAGCATAACTGTAGCCTGAATAAACAATAGCATTTACAACGGGCAGAATGGCGGCATACAGGGACCGGTTTGCAATTTCAATTTTATTGAGCAGAATATAAGACTGTAGTCCTAATACGACTACGGTAATCAGTCCGCCCAGTAAATTCAGTGAATTGATCCAGAAATAGGGCTCTTTCATGAAATTTATTTCTTCCCTGTCCAAAACCGTCAGCCTCAACAGGCAGAGACCCGAAAAAATAATCAGCATAATTTCTTCCAGACCCAGCGAAAAAGTATTGAACTGGACCTGCCCCTGAATAAATCCATAGTTCACCAGGATCAGCAGCAGACAAAGACTGCAAACAATAGTAAACACGATGGTTTCCTTCTTCGTTAAAAATAACATTTTACCAGCTAAGTAGAAAAAGAAGGGCGTGGAAACAGATGATATAGAGGTTATAGATAAAATAATTCGAAGTCCACCCAAAACTGACGGTAATTCGATGCCGATCAGTTCGGTAAGATTTACGATTACCAGCAGGGGAATAAATGCCAGAAGTGAACAGGCCTTGAGTCCCTTCCGGCAATATATGGCAACGCAAAGACTGATCAGTCTGAAAATACGCATACCAGGCAATATGCATATTTTATGGTTGAAGACCACCGAAGTCGTAACCGGTTCCACCGGTTCCGCCACCGCACCAGCGGCTGGCCATCATTGCAGCAGACTGAAAGGATTGTCCGGTTGATCGCGTCAATGGGAATCAGAAAAATCGCCATCCGGTCATTTAATTCGCGCCCGGAGGGCAGCATTGGGCTCATATATATTCAGATAATTCATGTCATAAATTCCAAACTGGATTTTGAGCATAAGTGTTTTACCCGCATTGCGCGTATTCGCTTTGCGGTTGAATTTAGCCAGTCCTGCAGATTTTTTCCGTTGAATGTTTCGCCAGTTGGTGATCATGGCCGGTTGTGGTGATATTGATATTCACCGGCTGTCCACCCGGATTTGAAAATCCATGTGCCTGCATCACCGTATTGTAGTTGGCAATACAAGCCTGTACCAGGTCCAGACGGACAACCTGTCCGCCGCCGGTATCTGTTTTTATGACCGTTGGCGGTTGCCAGGTGGCAGTTGACAGATGACAGATAACAGATGACAGTGGGCGATTGGCCTTGGTTGAAGTGGTGGATGATAAAAGGAAAATAGCGCACACAGGGAAAGAGAGAGGATGGAAGGTTTACTTTTCATATAAGTTGTTTTTTCAGATATTAAAATACAGAGAATCTGTTTCCGGTGAACGTTTGTGGAAAGAAACGGGGTTTACCCCGAATACCCCGGGAAAAATACCCGGAAGAAAATCCTGCTTTATCCCCTTGTTTGAACGCCTGCTTTGGGTTTATTTTTGTATCTCAAATCAGCACCCCTACACCCGAAACCATTTTAACCATTACCTTATCCTGATTCACGTATTTCCGGTGAAAACAACTAAACATATATCGTGGACTAGCAATCGTAAGGCTTTCCTGTTCTCAGGGAGGCCTTTTTAGTTACATTTGTTTTCACCTTACCGAATCTTAACTATGAATTTTTCAGAAACTCTTGGCAGTATCGGCGTCAGCATATTGCTTATCGCATTTTTCCTGAATATGCGAAAATTGATTAAAACCGAAAGCCTGCTCTATTCCATACTTAATTTGATAGGAGCCGGGCTCGCCTGTTATGCCAGCTGGCTCATTCCTTATTTTCCCTTTGTGATTCTGGAAGGCGTGTGGACGATACTTTCGCTGGTCGCTGTAATGAAACGATGGACGGTGGAGAAGCAATAATCGGTTGGCGGTTGACCGTTGGCGGTTGGCCGTTGATCGTTTGCTGTTCAATTACCAATTGCTGTCAACTGTCAACTGAATACTGTCAACTAAAACAGGCTAAGCTGCTGTTGCCGGGGAGATTTAATTTTCGGTAAAAGTGTTTTTAAAAAGCTTTCTTTCGCTGCAATTTCATACACCGCTGATTCCTGGTAGCGGCTGGCAATGATTACGCGGGTTTCCGTGGGAACGGAATTGAACAGGGATTCCACCAGTTCCGGAGTATTATTTTCCCTGGAAAGATGGGAAAGCAGCAGATGGCTCATAAAATCCGGCCGGTGACGGATATATAATTCCATGGCCTGCCGGTTGGATAAATGTCCGCTGCCCCCGCGGATCCTCTTTTTCAGGACAAACGGATACCTTCCTTTCTCCAGCATGTCTTCATCATAATTCGCTTCCAGGAAAGCAGCATGGCATTGTTTGAAATAATGGATCAGCTGATCACAGGTCTCACCGATATCCGTAAACACACCGACATGGGTTTTGGATTCGCTCACCACAAAACTATGCGGGTCGCAGGCATCATGTTTTTTCGGGAAGGCCGTTATACGGAGCGCACCGATTTTCACTGGCTGTCCGGCCGTAAAGTGCCTGCGTGAATTTCCGGATCTTCCAAAATCCGGCTTCTTTTAAGGTCGGCTGACTGACATATACAGGAATCTTGTATTTGGCCACCAGTGGTTGAAACCCCGAGTATATGATCGCTGTGTTCGTGGGAGATAAAAATGGCTTTAACCCGGTTCATCTCCAGTCCCAGCCTTTTCATCCGGATTTCTGTTTCCCTACAGGATAGTCCTGCATCCACAAAAACAGCTTCCTCCCGGTTGCCGATATAATAACAGTTTCCGTTACTTCCTGAATTCAGTGAGGCGATGAATAGGGACATAGTGGAGACGAAAATAATTATTAATTATTAAGTATTAATTATTAATTGACCAGACGATGTGACTTAATTTTATTTGCATCGTAAGCCGTGGTTCACTGATTTATTCGAACAGGACGGGCTGTCTGTTCCAAACATATTATGGCATCGTTTTATTTCGCATTTTCCATTGATTATTAACTCGTAGCAAGTGATCAGCTCATCAATAATTTCAATCGCTGTGACGAGATCAGATGCGTAAAAAAAGGCCGCTCCAAAGAGCAGCCTTTATATTTTCAAATTTTCCTGCAGCCAATTTGCCTTATGTATCAGGCCTCAAGCTTTACGCTTCACACCTCAATGCTTCACGCCTCAAGCTTCACGCTTCACGCCTCACGCTTCAAGCTTCAAGCCTCACGCTTCAGCTTCAAGCTTCATGCTTCACGCCTCAAGCTTACGGATTGGGTGGTTCAGAAACCGGTAAGGGAAACTGTCCCCACACATTATCATCCGGACGGTCAATCGGCAGGGTATTGAGCTGGTTATAGCGCCTCACATCAATCCAGCGATGACCTTCGAAGAATAAAGAATATCTTCTTTCATACAACATTTCATTAATGAGTGCCTGCTGGGTGATCGCGCCGGAATAGGGTGCCAGGTTATGTTTCTGACGGATTACATCCAGCGCGGTAACGGCTTCCGGAAAATTATTCAGCTGAATATTGGCTTCTGCATAAATCAGGATCAGTTCTTCATTCCGGATGATGGGCATCGGGGCGGTATTGGAAGTATATACCCAAACATCACGGTCGCTATTCAGTCCCTGCGAAGTGGCATTGGGTCTTAAGGTTGCTTTTGAAATCCGGTCATCACCAGGCAAAATATCCTGTGCATAGGAAGGATTGGCGACCCGTCACTTCACCGGTCTGCCTTTGCGGAATAAATGCAGGGTTCGATCTGATCTCCGGATACCGGTGCCAAATACATTGTACACGCCGAGGTATAAATCCTTGGTCAGTCCGTAAAAAGAGTCGTTGAGATGCTGCCAGTGCGTTGGCCCAGTCTTTCCGATAAACATTCACCCGTGCAGCAAGCGCGCGGTTGAACTGCAGGAGTCCGGCGGCATCATTGAATCCGATCGAATCCGTTGGAAAGAGGAAAAGAAACGGTGCTGCCGGTCAAGGATACTCTGCCCAGTTCCAGGATATTCCTGGATACTGTCCATCGCGTTGTTATCAAATGAACAATAGTCCCAGGGCATTCGGGATTGGCTACATCCAGACGTATGCCATTGGTATCCGTCTGATTCAGGCACAACAAGAGCTCATAGGCCTTGATGGTCTGTGCAAATCCGATATAGCCGGCTTTATCCGTTGCACTCACCAGTTTTGCATTCGGCGTGGCTTCAATGAGCAGGTTACAGTTTTTTACCACGCGATAACGGGAGGCCCAGGTATTGGTAATATAAAAATTACTGTTGGTCAGCTGGGAATCTATCGGCGCCTAGCAGGTCGGTGATATACCGGGGTTCGGAAGGAGAGAAGCGGTAATTTTCCCTGCCGATCGTTCCGACATCATCCAGGTAAAGGCCGATATTATTGCGCATTCCGGATTCCGTACCGGTAACCAGATTATTCAGGTTATCGGCCGTGGGATTGGTCAGAAAATTTTCTTCCGTCGGGCCATTCAGATTCCCATAATCTTTCTGGCAGGAAATGACCAGGGAAGAAATGGAAATCAAAAACAAACTATTTATAAATATCTTTTTCATAATTGTTGATCTAATCGTTTAAAATGTTACTGCAAATGAAAATCTGCCCGCTTGGTTGCCGGATACGGATCCACATCGATATTGGTGTTGAATCCGGTTCCGAAATTGGAAACCTCCGGATCGTATGAAGAATAACCTGTCCATACAAAGAAATTCGTCATGGACACGCCGAGCTGAAGGCCCTTGATCACTCTGTTTCCCGAATGTATTGAATGAATAATACAAACCGATTTCACGCAGTTTCAGATAACCGGAATTCTCTACAAATTGCTGGGCGCTGTAACCGACCTGGCTGATCCGGTAAACGCCCAGCGGCATGGGCTGCTGGGTTTGCGGATTGATGACGATCTTGTCAAAGTCAGCACTGGTTTGACCGAAATCATTTTGCAGGGCGGTCAGATTTACATTTTGTCCGCCGTTTTTCCAATGCAGCAGGAAACGCAGGCTCCATTTATTCTGAAAGGTGAGTTCATTATAGGTATTCATCTGGAAAATGGGTTCAGCATCACCCAGTTTGGCAACACCGTTAGGACCATCGAGTCCTAAGAATCTGTGTAGCCGATTGTCCCTGCTGGATCTGGTAAGAACCCAGCACATATCCGAAAGATCCCTGTGGAGTGGATGGTGTGACTGAGACGGTTAACCCTGGAGCGGTTGAGCCAGAAATTGAAGGTGGTGTTCCACACAAAATTTTTGGTTGTTACCGGACGTGCATTCACACTCAGTTCGACGTCCCTCGTTCTGCAGGTCTCCGGCATTGAACCACTGACTCGTAAATCCGGAAGATGTAGGCGGGTTTACCAGCATCAGGAAATTGTAGATATTCTTTTAAATAATAGGTGAACGTCAAAATTCAGTTTTCCGCTAAATAAACTGAAATCTGTTCCGGCTTCAAATTCACTTTGTCTTTCCGGTTCGATATTCGGATTGCCTTTTTGCAGTCCGATGATCGCTCCCGTTAGGCCACCGATATTGGACACATTCATGGCGGTAAATTTGGAACCATATGCCGGTACATTGTTGGCTTCTCCGTAAGCGGCCCGCAACTTGAAATTGCTGAACAGACCGTTTGGATCCATGAGTCCGCTATGGGTAAGATTCCAGGAGAGACCGGCTTTTGGATAGGTATAAAATTTTGTGGCATCTCCGTTATTGGAGGAACGGTCGAAACGAACACCAATCGTTGCCGTAACCGCATCCATGATGCTGGCTTCTTCCTGCAGATAAATTCCCTGGTTTTGAAATTGGGTACGGAACTGGGTTGCCGTAAGTGCGCCGGCCTGATCTATATTCGACTGTCCGGAAATCAAATGCGTGGCAGCATTCAGCAGATTATTATAGTTCCCGTTTTCCAGTGTAAAACCAGCGGAAGAAGTCAGGATCAGATTTCTGGAAGCGGTATAGGAATTGACGAGCGAAAGAATAAAATTGGTATTCAGGTTATTCGTGAATCCCTGAATGGAAGTTCCATTGTTTACGCTTTGGAATTGCAGAGTCGCTGGGGAAAAGCACACTGGTTTGCAGACTGTAAAAATCAAATCCGCCACCACCGACAAATTTGGTTACACTTTTTTCAGAGCGTTGAAATACCGCTTCAAGACCCAGTCCGGCGATCACCCGGTTTACACCTTCGTGATTTTGCATCAGGGCAAGTGTCTGCAGCGGATTGGAAGCAGCAAAAGGATTATTCGGATACACGCCATTGGCATCCGGATGCAGTTGGGCAAAATCCGGTGTGGAAGAAAGGGCAATGCCCAGGGTTACGCCGGCATTATCATTTCCCTGTAAACCGCGATTGGCCGAAGTATTCAGGTAGTTGGTACTGATTCCTATTTTCACATTGTCGGAAATATGATGATCCACATTGAATCGAAGACTGGTATTCCGGTAACCGGTATTTTTTACAATCCCGGCTTCATCCTTGGTTCCGGCAGAGAGATAAAAAGTAGTGCGGTCATTTCCACCGCTCACACTCACCAGTGTATTCCTGGCAAAACCGGTATTGCCATAAATTTCTTTTTCATAATCATAAATTTCACCTTTGCTCTGCGCATCGGTAAACATGCAGCGTAAATTTTGCAGCGGTTAGCCGCATCTCCCCGTGCCAGACTGGCTGCTGTTTCGGCTGTGAACTGACGAACACCGAGCAGTTTGCTCACTTTGATAAATCCCAGATCCTGGGCAAAGGTTACCCGCGTTCTGCCCTGCTGACCTCTTTTCGTGGTAATGATCACCACACCGCCGGCTGCTCTTGAGCCATAGATGGCTGCGGCAGATGCACCTTTTAATATTTCGATATTTGCAATATCTTCTGCATTGATGTCTGAAATTCTGCCTGAAGGATTGTCCTGTGTGGAAACCAGCGATCCGCCGGCAGCTGCTCCGGTAACAAAATTCAATCCGGCAGAAGTGGAGGTATTGTCAACAAATACTCCATCCAATACATAAAGCGGTTGTGTATTTCCGTAAACGGAAGTGACTCCGCGGAATTTTACTGACAGGCCGCCACCGGGTGAACCGGTATTGGCATTGATATTGGCACCGATGATTTTTCCATTCAGTGCCTGGTCGAAGGTTTGTGATGGAGCGACGCCGTTAAGCTGGGTGGAATTGATGGTAACAACGGAATTTGCCAGATTTCTTCTTTTAATAGTCGTGCTTAAACCGGTTACGACAACTTCATCCAGTCGCGCAATATCTTCCACGAGGTCTATTTTTATGTCGGGTGAACCGTCCCATTTTAAAATCTGACTGCGGTATCCCGCATAACTGAACACGAGGGTAGCTGTTTTCCGGAACACTGAGTTTGAATTTTCCGGCTTCATCGGTAACGGTACCCTGCGATTTCCCGACGATTAAAATACTGGCGCCGGAAATCGGGCGTGCCTTTGCCGTCCAGGATGGTACCGCGTCAGCGGTTTCACCTGTGCCTTACTGATGAAGGGCATGCAGGCGACGCAGATAAGTAATAGTGAAATGAATTTAAATTTTCTCATAATGCTGATTTGTAAGGCTTGGTTTGAATGGTTAATGGTTAATGGTTAATGGTTATGGTTAATTAGGTTAATGGTTAATGGTCAGTGGTTGATGATGTAGGTTAATGGTTAATGGTTTTGACTTTAGGTTTTAAGCTGTTATGCGTTGGCTTCAGCGCTTTACGCCTGTCAGAGGCTTAAGTCGGTTGCTTCTGCTGATAAATATGCGGCCCGTATCCTTTTTCCACTACCTGTTGCGCGCGGAGGGGATAAGATGACATATCCGTTGGTGCCACTGTTGCCAGTCCGTCCACATAGCGGTTCATCATGCAAAAAGTGGCGGCAATAAGAACCGTATCATGAATATCATGGTCGGTAGCTCCCTGCAGACGGGCATATTCCACGTCTTCCTGCAATACGGCATTCCCACTTTTCTGAACCTTTGCCGCGATCTGCAAAAGGGATTTTAATTTTTCCGTAATGGGTGCCGTTTTAAAATCCTGTCGAACAGCATCCACCAGCTGCCGGTCGCCATTCAGATAACAGACGGCGATTTCACCATGGGAATGATTGCAGTAAAAACATTCATTCAGGTAAGAAACATACATACCGATCAGTTCGCGGTCTGCCCGGCTCAGGGTGTCGGAACTGCGAAGTAAGATTTCTGCCAATTCGCCAATCGGTGCAGCGGTTTCCGGGCTGTACGCCAGCAACGCACGTATTCCAGGCAGATTTTCGTCTAAATCAATGTGCGGCATATTTTTCCTTTTATATGGTTTAAAAATTCTTAACGTTAATCGTTTATCGTATCCACCATCCACCATCCACCATCCCACGATTATTTCTCAAGTCCGGCCTGTGAGTAACCTTCGCTCGCGCGCATGGCTGCCCGGTCCACATATACCTGGCGGTCAAGCGGCGCCCAGGTATTGAGTCCGTCCACATAGCGGTTGAACATACAAAAAGCGGCGGCGATCAGCACCGTGTCGTGAATTTCACGGTCAGTGGCGCCCTGTTTTTTCGCCGCATCAATCTGATCCTGGGTAACCATTTTTCCGCCTTGTTGTACACTGCCGGCAATGGTGAGCAGGGATTTTAATTTTTCAGAAATTGGTGCAGACCGAAAATCTTTTTTAATCGCATCGATGAAGGGCATATCCTTCTGGTAATAATACTGGGCCATGGCGCCATGCACATTCTGACAGAAAAAACAATCGTTCTCCGACGAAACATAGGCGCCGATCATTTCCCGGTCACCACGGCTGAGGGTATTGTTTTCATCATGTAAAAGGATTTCCGCCAGCTGATTCAAAACTGCACCGGTTTCAGGCCGGTAAACCATTGGTCCGCGGATACCCGGGAGATCATTCTGAAAGTCGATGTATGCCATTTTTATTTATTTATAACTGATAACCTCTTATACTCATTCGTTTTCCCATTTCTTCATAGGCGGCTTCACCCGTCGGGGTCAGACTGGCAAGCCCGTCAACGTATCGGTTAAACATAGAAAAACTTGCAGCAATCAAAACCGTGTCATGAATATCGGTATCGCTGGCGCCGGCCTTTTTCGCCGATGCTATGTCTTCCGGTGTGACTGATTTTCCATTTGCCTGTACTTTGCCGGCGATGAACAACAGGGCTTTCATTTTCGGGGAAAGAGAGGAAGCATCCTGTTCGTGCAGGAGTTCATCCACCACGTTCTTCTGATTGCCAAACAAACAACGGGCCGCTGCGGCATGGCTATTCATACAAAACATGCATCCGTTTCTATGGGATGTATAGGCGGCGATCAGCTCCCGTTCCGCTGCGCTGATGGGGGAAGACCCTCTTAATAAAACCTGGGCGAGATCACACAAGGGACCCCCTGTTTCAGGACTGAACTGAAACAGGCTTCGGATACCGGGAACACCTTCTTCTACTTTTATGTAAGCCATCGTATTAAGTTGCGGGTGAATATTTGGTTTGTTTATTAAAAAGCGTGATGATGAATCCGATCAGGAATACGAAATCAAAATAAAAAATGGCGTTGCCATATCCTCCAAGCATTTCCACCAGGGAACCGATAAAGAAAACGGCAATACCAGTGATGATTCGCCCGAGATTAAAACAGACCCCGGTAGCCGTAGCGCTCAGGGATGTGGGGAAGAGTTCGGGAATATACATCGACAGGGCTCCCTGACTCATGCCAAAAAAAATAGTAATAAAAGCAATCTGAAAATAAGTAAGGAGGGAAAGGGTAGTGGTGAGTTTGAAAAGAAAGAAAGCTAAAATAAAACTTGCGCCAAAACAAATCAGCAGAGTTCTTTTTAATCCAAGGGCATTCACCACCCAGCCGGAAATAAAGCCACCGAGTAAGCCGCCTCCGCCCATGGTCATCATGGCAAGACCTCTTTCTTTTTGCCCGCTGGTTCCGGATAAGAGATTCTGTATCCAGTATGGAAGCCATGAAAAAGTGGCCCATAAACCGATCAGTGCAGCGCCAAATACCAGGGAGCCCATGATCAGGTTCTTCCGGTTTTCCTTATTGAACAGCTGGTTCAGATTTTTCATAGCCTCATTTTCTTTCTGCTTTGCCCGGGCCCATTTTTCAGATTCGGTGAAGAAGACAACTGCCAGCCCGGACAGCAGCACCGGAACAGCACCGACCATGAAAGCATATCTCCACTCCGAAACAAAATAGGTAAGCAGCCCGGCAGAAAAAATACCCACCGGAATAGAGATGGAAAGAATGCCCAGTAATACGGCCCTTTTCTTTGCTGTATATCCTTCAGAGATCAGCATCGTGGTGATGACCAGTACGCCACCAATGCCGAAACCAGACAGGAACCTGCAGACCACCACGAGAAACCAGGAAGGTGCGAATCCGGTGAGGATCGTAAAAATTCCGTAACAACAGGTGGCATAAATAAAAGATTTCTTCCGCCCCAGTGTATCACAAAAAATGCCCCAGATGATTCCACCTGCCGTCCACCCGAAAATAAAAATGGCATTAATCGTAGCGCTGATATTATCCGTTTGCTGAGAACCGGTGTGCTGCAGAAGGTCTTTGATGGCATCCGGTAAATAGACTGACATCAGGGTGGAAACCGTTCCCCCAAACATGCTGCTGAAAAAACAAATAAGAAATAATGCCCGCGTGTGTTTTTGCAAAACGACTGATTTAACTGAAGGAATTTCTATTGCCGGATTCATGACGTCTTATTTAAAATTTTCTTCGCCTTTTCTGGCCAATGGATCTTTTGGACTGTCGTATCCGATGGTGATCAGCCTGGAGGCAAGCTTTTGATAATAAGCCGGATCTTCCGGACAAAAAGTTCCCATACCGTCCACATAGCGGTTGTACAGGCAAAACAAAGCTGCGATCAAAACCGTGTCATGAATCTCCCGGTCTGTAGCCCCTGCATTTTTTGCACGGTTGATATGTTCCGGACGAACGGATTTTCCGCTTTCCTGTACTTTGGCACCGATCACCAGCAGGGCTTTCATCTTTTCAGAAAGAGGTGCGTTTTCCAGATCATGGTATACTTTGTCTAACAGCTCTCCGGATCCGCCCAGCGCAATCACTGTGGCAGCATGCGCCTTCGTACAGAAATGACAATTATTTTTAAAAGAGACAATGGTTGCCACCAGCTCCCGCTCCATTTCTGTGAGTGTATTTTTCCCGCGTAATAATATTTGGGTGAGCTCACGAATCGGAGCCGCGGTATCCGGCCGGTTTTCTAATAACCCGGTAATTCCGGGCAGTCCATTGTTCAATTGGATATATGCCATATTCAGGGTTTATATAAAGTGGTGTTGGGATGAAACTGCTTCCAGGAATGCCAGAATTCCTGATAGGCAGCGAGTGGGATAAGTCTGACCTCTTTCAATGAACCAGCAAGACATACGCCGTTCTGGTTCCAGAGGGAATGCGTATTCGAATCGGTCAGTTGCTGACTGATATTATCCTTTTGAAAAAAAAGTGTTCTCCCCTGTACCGTCCGGTTAAATGCATGAAAGGTGCTCGTGTCTTTTTCCAGGATCAATAAGACCGGAACCTCGCCAAGGGTGTCCTGTATAAAATATTCCTTCAGCAAATCATTCCAGTCATAGGCCTTTTCATGACCGCCTGATTTTATTCCGACGACCCATGATTTCATTTTCCAGGAAGCGGAATCTCTTTTTTCCAGATGTCCTTTAATGGTCCCCTTATCAAAATCTGCGAGATCTGCATATTCTTCTTTAAATGTGGTATCCGGCTGAAGGATGGTTGAATTCGGAAACAACCGAAGCCAGGCCGCGAGGGAATACTGATGCGAAGAAATTTCTTCCAGCCGGTTTCCTTTTAACGGACCTGCAATAGCTACGCCCGTTGCTTGTTGCCACCAGCTTTTGGTAGTGACATCTTCGAACATCGCATTAAAATGATCCATGCCCACCAGACGAAAATTTTCCGGCTTACCGTTTACAAACGGACGGTATACCCGGCCCGTGCGGCAGACCGTACAATACGTGACCATGACTGGCTCATTTCCAACGGTATCCCGCACCTGGTGATGATAGCCGATCAGCTGAATCGGATAGGCGCGGGCCTGGCCGTTGATGTCTATGCCGATAACCAGTTTATTGGAATCGATCGTATTGCCGGTGGAGGCAGAAAAATTTTTCACGCCGGGCTGGTAAAACATTTTGTCGGCTTCAAACCGGAAATTGAAGAAAAAGAAAATGATCCCATACAGGATGGCCAGGAGGGAAAATAAAATTTTGGGAAGTTTTTTTTCACCCGTAAATAACCGGTATGCCGGTCTCGACCACCAGTAATAATCCAATAATCCGCAGGAGCCATTTATACCGGTCGATAAAATAGGCAAGGTCAATGGTGTTTGACTGCTGACTGCCCGGAAAAGGCATAATAAAATAAACGCGCAATATTTCTGTGAGTATCAACAGAAGAATGCCGATTATGAATAATAATCGTGACATAACAATATTTAATGATGGAAAAAATGGCCTGTGAAAGGGATCAGGCGATGTTTCGAGGTGGTTTGCCAGCGTCGGCTATAAAAGGATCGGCAAAATCACCTAAGATGAATGCATTTTGTGGCTGAACCGGATCTGCACCCGGGATCATTTGTACATCCGTGTACTGACTGATATAGTCGTTTCCGGTAAAATTTTTCTGGGTATTGTTTTTGGAAGAACCCTTTCCACTGTTGCTTATATCATTCGTTGTATTTCCCAGTGCTGCCTTAGCATTTTTTAAAACCATTTTCCGGGTATCCGGGATACAACGTAAGACCAGCTTTCCATCTGTCACCCGGCGTTTGACGAACTTATAATTTTTGCCGCCGACATTCACTTCACCATTCACCCGTTGAAAACCGGACTCTTCCAGGAGATAAGGATTGTTGAGCGGAATGGACAGGGTAACCAGGTCATTTTCATTGTACTGATTATTATCCAGTGTGGCTTCCATCGTGGCATCGGCCTGTTTTTCAGCATAGTAAAACCAGGCGCGGTACCCAACCATATTAAAGAGGAGGACCAGTAAAAGAAATATGGAAAGCGACTTTCTCAAAGCGTAGTTATGGGGTAAATATAGTAATTATCCGAAACTTACACCACAGTTCCGAGGTTTTACCGGGCGAAAATGAAATTTCCTAACTTTAGTTTATATGAAAATAAGTCCTGCTGCCGGCAAAACCGCCGACCCGTCGATTCTCACGAATATCCCGCGATTGATATCTGCGTATTATTCCCGTCAGCCTGATCCTTCGGTGCCTGCACAGAAAGTGGCTTTCGGAACCTCCGGTCATCGCGGTTCTTCGTTTTCAAACTCTTTTAATGAATGGCATATCCTGGCGATTACCCAGGCAATCTGCCTTTACAGAAAAGAACAAAAAATTGAAGGGCCCCTGTTCCTGGGCATCGACACCCACGCTTTATCGGAGCCAGCAGCAATCTCTACCCTGGAAGTACTTGCTGCGAATGGTGTGGAGACCATGATTTCGGAGAATGATGAATATACTCCCACTCCGGCGGTATCCCATGCCATTCTCACGTATAATAAGGACCGGAAAACAGGACTGGCCGATGGCATCGTGATCACTCCCTCCCACAATCCGCCAGACGATGGAGGATTTAAATACAATGCCACCCATGGCGGACCCGCAGGGACAGATATTACCCAGTGGGTAGAGAAAAAAGCTAATGAAATCCTGGAGAATAAATTGAAAGACGTAAAGCGGATCCCATATGAAAAAGCCTTGCGGGCCGCTACAACCCATCGTTTTGATTATGTAAATCATTATATAGATGATTTAAAAAATGTTTTGAATCTGGACATTATCCGGGACTCAAAAATCTGCATCGGCGTGGATCCGCTGGGTGGGGCAGGAGTTCATTACTGGGCACCGATAGCGGAACGGTATAAACTCAACCTGCATGTGGTGAATAAAATTGTTGACCCGACTTTCCGCTTTATGACGGTGGACTGGGATGGAAAAATAAGGATGGATCCTTCTTCTCCTTATGCCATGCAGAGTTTAATCAGCATGAGGGACCGGAATTTCAATATTTCCTTCGCCTGTGATACCGACCACGACCGCCATGGCATTGTTACAAAAAGTGCAGGCCTGTTGCCACCGAATCATTACCTGACCACCTGTATTTATTATCTATTACAAAACCGGCCGGAGTGGAAAAAAAATATCGCTATCGGGAAAACCCTTGTCAGCAGCCGGATGATTGACCGGGTGACTAAAAAATTAAATCATCCGCTGTATGAAGTTCCGGTAGGTTTTAAATGGTTTGTGGACGGATTGATCGACGGATCCCTGGGATTTGTGGGAGAAGAAAGCGCGGGAGCAAGTTTTAACCGGAAGAACGGAGAGGTATGGACAACTGATAAAGACGGATTAATTCCGGGATTACTCGCGGCTGAAATGACAGCCACCTTAAACCGGGATCCGGGAGAAATCTATAAAACACTGGCAGAAGAACTCGGAGAGTCCACTTACGACCGGGTTGAAGCCAAGGCAACCCCTGAGCAAAAAGCCAAACTCGGCAAACTGAACCCGGATCAGATAAAACAAAAAACGATGGCCGGTGAACCGATCACAGGAGTACTAACCAGGGCGCCGGGTAATAACGCCTCTATCGGCGGATTAAAACTCGAAACAGAAAACGGATGGATCGCTGCACGTCCTTCCGGTACAGAAGACATTTATAAAATCTACGCAGAGAGTTTTAAAGGCCGTGATCATCTGAACCTGATGTTGCAGGAAGCACAGGCGATTGTGGATGAAGCGCTGAAATAATTATTAATTATTAACTATTAATTATTAATTGCTTTAAGCGTTAGGCTTTAAGCTTTAAGCATTGAAATGAAGTTTTTAAAAGTCTTATACATACAGGTTCTCATTGGCATCACGCTCGGAATAATATGCGGTTGGCTGTTTCCCTCCTTTGCGCCTACAGCTAAAATGATCAGCGAAACCTTTATCAATATGATTCGCATGATCATCGCCCCGGTGATTTTTTGCAGTATTGTAACGGGTATCGCGGGAGCGGGAAGCATGAAAAAAGTGGGAAGGCTGGGCGTGAAGGCCCTGGTGTATTTCGAAATTGTTTCTTCCATCGCACTGGTGATCGGGCTGATTGTTGCCAACCTGGTAAAACCGGGAGCCGGTGTGGCCCATACCACGAATCCGACCAGCCAGGTTACGGAGATTACAAAACAGGCTGAAAGTTTCAACTGGGGAGATTTTTTTTCACATATCGTACCCTCCAATATCGTGGAAGCCTTTGCAAAAGGAGATATTCTTCAGATATTATTTTTTAGTATTCTCTTTGCTGTGGCCTTAAAACAACTGGGTTCATCGGGAAAAAATATCATTGAGGGACTCAATAAAATAAACAGGGTCATTTTCAATATTCTGAAAATGATTATGAGGCTGAGCCCCATCGGTGCTTTTGGGGGAATGGCATATACCATTGGGAAATTTGGATTCGGAACCTTATTTGTACTTGGTAAACTCATGCTCTGTTTTTATCTCACCGGACTGATTTTTATTTTTGTGGTACTGAATGCCATCTGCCGTTTTTACGGATTTAGTTTATGGAAACTTCTGGTTTATATTAAAGAAGAAATCTTTATTGTTTTAGGCGCCAGCAGTAGTGAAGCTGTTTTTCCTTCTGTCATGAAAAAACTGGAAGACGCAGGTTGTGAAAAAGAAGCCGTTGGTTTATTGATTCCTACCGGATATAGTTTTAACCTGGATGGTACGACCATCTATCTCAGCATGAGTGTAATATTTCTGGCGCAGGTATTTCAGATCGACCTGAGTCTGGGACAGGAACTGATGATAATAGGGATTCTGCTGATCACAAGCAAAGGGGCAGCAGGCGTAACCGGCAGTGGTTTTATTGTACTGGCTTCTACCTTAACGGCTATGAAAGTAATTCCCCTGGAAGGACTCACCCTGCTGATTGGCGTTGACCGGTTTATGAGTGAAGCCCGTGCCCTGATCAATTTTATCGGTAATGCCGTAGCAACGGTTGTCATTTCAAAATCAGAAAAGACCATTGACGAAGAAATCTATCAGCGGGTTGTTGAAAAGAAAATCCTTCTTAAAACTGTTTCAGGTAGTTGATTTTAATAATGGCGTGATCTTCAAATACTGCCTTCGAATTTACCGGATCAAAGCCCTGATGATTTAAAACCAGGTAGACATAGGAGAGGGGCTGATATTCCCAGGAAAACCGGATATTATAATTCTGGGAGTTATCTTCCGTGTTCTTCTGATAGAAAATGCTCAGTTGAATTCTTGGATTCAAAGCCAGCCGCCCCTGTAAAACAAACAGGTCCACGGTGGAATTCGATTTTAATTCACCGACGCCAAAAAACTTATTGCGGTTGAACTCCCCGGTGAGCGAAATATTGGGAATGGGTGCGAACTGCAGTTTCCAGTCACCGGAATTCAGTCTGCCATTATAATAGGGACCCCAGGTATACAGAAACATCAGGTTCAGTATTTTGGAAGGATTGGTACTGAACCAGATTTGCTGTTGCGTATAATGATATTCGCCCGGTGCGATCGAAACGCCCAGGGGATTGAATGGCTCGGTTAAATTCTGGTAGGTCGGTATGAATCCATATCCAAAATAAGCACCACTTTTGAAGTTAAGCCAGATGGGAAATATATAGGTAGCCGTTTCCGTTAGTTTTCCTGTGGATGCCTGAACATATATTTCCGGGGAAAAACTGGGTTCCCAGGCGAGCAGGTATTTTTTAAAAGGGAGTGCCTTACCACGATAGTAATAAAAAATACCGGGTGTTGTGGCAATCACATCGGTTCGGGAAACAAATCCCAGTTCAGGTTTAAAATTTTTGGTAACGAGGGCTTCAGTCCACCAGATTTTCCACTGATTGATCGTATAAAAATACTGGGCCGCAGCAGCCAGACCCGATTTGCCGGAGGCGGTTGAATAAGTATGCGTCAGCATGGTGTTGATGGAGTGTCCTTCTCCCGTCCTGAAGAAACCGTCGAGGGTATTTTCAACTGATGATCCCCTCGCATCATTTTTAATGGTGGTCATCAGGCCGACGCGGTTTTCCAATCCGAAATTTTCTGATAGTCTCCCGACAAAAAAATTGGTGTATGGATAACCACCCGAATTACCCTGGCGCATGATAATTGCTCCGTAGTTCAGTTTGTCGGAGCGATGAACCAGTCGGGCACCACCAATGATGGGAATAGGGTTCCCATTACTGTCGAGTCCGATATTACGGCTGTTGAAAGGTTGCAGGCGCATGGAGCCTCCGGACTGATCCGGACTCTGCTGAACACTTACTCCGAAAAGAGAAGCATTCTCCAGGAAAAATTGTCTTTTTTCCGGAAAGAAAACCGAGAAGCGGGTTACATTATTCACCTGCTGGTCCACATCGGCCTGGGCAAAATCCGTATTGTACGTGAGATCCAGGATGGTATTCGTATTGACGGCCCATTTCAGATCAGCCCCGGCTTTTACAAACGAATTTTTACTGGTCGTTCCGGGAATGATATTTTGTTCATGATCGTACTGGGTGAGCAGATAAGGTTGAAAACGGATATTGGTTTTTGGAGGCGGGGGTTGCAGATGGGTTAGTTTCCCTGCAAAGTTCATTCGCAGGGAAGAATATACCCGCGGGAATTCTGATAAAGCACTGCTTTCATTGGTGAACCGCCGGTTGCGAAATACATTGAATCCCCAGTTTTGTATACTGTCTTTGGTTTTTGGATAACGGAGTGTTTGCCAGGGTATGGCAAATTCTGCGGTCCACCCGGAATCTGTCCGGTTCGTACGTACGATCCAGAGTCCGTTCCAGTCGATATCATAATACAAATCATCGAATGAAAGGAGGTCTTTTTGTACACCGTAAGCATCCGTCATAAAACACATCGCATTACGATGGTCATTAAATCCGTCAAAGGCCAGGGAAACGAGATCGTGCTTCACTATTTCAAAATCGCGGATGAAGTCGGTTGCCATGATGGCTTTTTTACCCAACGGATCACTGGCGATGATGCCCACATACAAATATTCCCGGTTAAATAATACTTTGATATCCGTGTTGAAATGCGAAGGTTTTCCCTGTTCCGGTTCAATCTGGATAAAATGAGGTGAGACCGGCGCAAGCTGCCATTCCGGTTCACTCAGCAGTCCATCTATATCCAGTCGGTTATTGATGCGGATGGCGCGGATTTCTTTTATTTTGGATACGGGTTGATCCGTTGCCGTGTCCATTTTCGATTCGGTTATCTGCGGATGCGGAGCGATCACAGCGGAATCCTGCGCCGGACTGCGAATCGAAAATAAAAAACAGGTTAGTATGGTCAGCCATAACTTCATACTTCATCATTGGCAAATATTCCGGAATCGTTTTTGGTGGGGAGACCGTCCAGTGCTGAATCGTTTACAGTTCAAATGTCAGGATCAGGGTGGATTTTCTGTCTTATATTTTATCTGCGGTATAATGGATACCGGCAGCGGCACGAATCCGGTCCAGCGTTTCCATGAGCAGGAGGGAATCAGTGTGGGACATTACCGGACTTTCTGTTAAACCTTTTCGTAAGCATTCTCCCACGTGCCGGGCTTCATACTGGTAACCGGAGCCGCCTTCCTGGTGAAAGGGAATGAGTTGTTTACTGCCTTCCCTTCCCGGAAATAATTCGATGGTGGCACTGGGTGCATAAAAACGGCTGGTGAGTCTGATCCTGCTTCTGGTTCCCGAAATATCTGCCTCCATAGCAAGATTGGTAGACAGTGATGAAAAAAGCTGGGCCATGGCACCATTATTATATTTGAATAACATGGCACATTGTATATCCACCCCTTCGGCAGATGGCTCCATGGAAGCTTCAATAATATCCGGCCTTCCCAAAATAGAAATGGTCATAAAAACATTGTAAATACCGATATCCAGCAGGCTGCCACCTCCCAGGGCGGGATCAAAAAGTCGTGGAGGAACAGGAGGTTGCGGAATGAATCCAAAATTGATCAGCACATTCCGGATCTCACCCAGCTCTCCGTTTGAAATCAATTCCTGTACTTTCTGATAATGGGGAAGAAATTTTGTCCAGATAGCTTCCATCAGAAAAACTTTATTCTTGCGGGACAGGTCGACCATTTCCCTTACCTGCCTGGAATTAATCGCAAATGCTTTTTCACATAATACGGCTTTTTTATGATTCAGGCAGAGAAGCGTATGTTCATGATGCAGGGCATGCGGGGAAGCAATATAAATCACATCCACTTCCGGGTTGTTTACAAGTTCCAGGTAACTGCCATGCACATGGGGTGCCGGAAATTCATTTGCAAATGCCTGCGCATTTTCCAGCTGCCGGGCCGCGACGGCCATTAGTTTTGCATCGGATACCAGAAGCGAGGTCCGCAGCAAATTTTTTTGCAATGCGTCCGCATCCCAATATTCCCCAGCGAATGTTTTCCATGTGCTTATTTTTTACAAGTTACATTGGGATAACATGTAATGCGGCGATAATTGTCAAAGTAATTGCGTCTTACAATTACATTACTTCGCAGCTTATTGGAACATGCGCAACTGGAAGGAGAAGGAGGTCTATAAAACCATTCAGCTGGCCATTCCCATCATTACTGGGTGAACTGGCCCAGATGTCGCTGCACCTGATCGATACCGCCATGGTGGGTAGTATCAGTTACCGGCACCTGGCGGCTGCCTCCCTGGTGATGACGGTGGCCAATATTCCTTTTGTGATTGGGATTGGCATGACGATTTCTGTTTCGCAACTCGTATCCATGGCGAACGGTCGCCGCGATCATCAATTGATTTCACATTATCTTTTCAATGGTTTCCTGCTCTGTGCGTGCTTTCGCGCTGATCATTTCCGGCGGATTGGTTTTTGGAAGAAATATATTGAGACATCTTGATCAGGATCCGGAAGTGGTGGAACTTGCACTGCCTTTTATGCGTCTGGTCGGAATTTCTGTGATTCCCATGTTACTATTCATGACGCTCAAACAATTTGCTGACGGTCTTGAATACACGAAAACAGCCATGGTATTGTCCATTGCCGCCATTCCGGTGAATATTTTCCTGAACTGGATCCTGATTTATGGAAACTGGGGTTTCCCCAGGCTTGAACTGGTCGGAGCCGGATATGCAACACTGATAACCCGTTCATTGATTTTTATAGTGCTGATGGTTGTCATTTTAAAACACAACCGGTTCCGGAAATTCGTGGCCGTTCGGGAACGCCAGTGGAAATATAATCTGAAAACGATGCGGGAACTGTTACGTATTGGTATTCCCAGCAGCATCCAGCTGGGTGTGGAAGTTTGTGCATTCGCCGTATCCGGAATCATCATCGGAACCATTAACGCCGTTTCCCAGGCGGCCCATCAGATTGCACTGAGTTGTGCGGCCTTTACATTTATGGTTTCCATGGGTCTGTCCCAGGCCGGATCCATCCGGGTGAGTAATGCATTTGGAAGAGGCGACTGGAGCCGGATCCGGGAGATCGGGAAAACGACCCTGGTTGCGGCCCTGCTCTATGGTTTTTTTTGTGCCCTCTGCTTTTCGGTTTTCAGATGGCAGCTGCCCCTGATTTTTAACGACAATACGGAAGTGGTGAAATTGTCTGCACTACTTTTATTGTTTGCTGCAGTCTTTCAGATTTCGGATTCCACCCAGGCAATCGGTGCCGGTCTGCTTCGGGGTATTAAAGACGTTACCCTGCCCACGATTTTAATTACACTGGCCTATTGGGTAATCGGACTTCCGGCAGGATGGCTGTTTGCTTTTCATTTCCATATGGGCGCAGCAGGAATGTGGCTGGGTCTGATCATCGGACTCACCCTGGCTTCCGTTTTTCTGAGCAGTCGTTTT
The DNA here is from genome assembly GCA_963730655.1 of uncultured Bacteroidota bacterium. Lineage (GTDB taxonomy): Bacteria > Bacteroidota > Bacteroidia > Chitinophagales > Chitinophagaceae > Puia. The sequence goes on along the minus strand of CAVSSI010000002.1, from coordinate 206,904 downwards.
CGCGAATATGGTTCGGAAGCAGGGTCCAATTCCAATGAAATAATTTATGATTTGATGCTGGCCAGTCCTTTGGACAGATCATCGATTAAATCATCAATATATTCTATTCCAATAGAAAGTCGCAACAGGTTTGCCGGACTTCTCGGTGAATTTCCCTCGGCTGAACGACGGTGTTCTACCAGGCTTTCCACGCCGCCGAGGCTGGTCGCGTGCCTGAAGAGTTTCATGCTGCTGGCAAACTGAATGGCTTTCTGCTCACCTCCCTTGATACTGATGGAAATCATGGATCCGAACTGGCCATTCATCTGGCGTTTGGCTACTTCATGATCGGGATGATCCGGGCAGTCCGGGATAATAAACTGCTTCAACCGCGGGTTGAGATGTCAGAAAAATGGCGATCGCACCGGCATTTTTTATTTGCCGCTCCAGGCGCAGGGAAAGGGTGGACAGACTCCGGTTCAGAAGCCAGCAGTCAAAAGGGGAGGGAACAGATCCGCCGACCGTCTGGTATTCGCGGATCCGGACGGATACTTCATTTTTCTGACGAGCAATAATGCAACCACCCAGTACATCAGAATGGCCACCGAAAAATTTGGTGGAAGAATGAAAAACCAGGTCAGCACCCAGTTCAATAGGTCGTTGTATCAGCGGGGTTGTCCAGGTATTGTCGCAGGCCACCAGGATGCCTTTTGATTTGGCGATACCGCATACCTTAACGATATCTGTAATTTTCAGCATCGGATTCGAAGGCGTTTCAACGATCAGCAAACGGGTATTTTTCAGAATTGCTTTTTCAATAGCGGAGGCATCCGTCATATCCACTTCGGTAAAAGAAATATTCCACCTGGGTAACATAGACTTGATCAGGTGTGCGATGCCATGATAACAATCATCCGGAATAATCACATGGGAGCCGGGTTCGAGTACCGACTGCGCCAGCACCATGGCAGCCGACATCCCGGATGGGAATGCAAAAGCTTCTTCACCGCCTTCCAGCAATGCCAGTTTAATTTCCAGTTCCCGGCGGTTTGGATTATCCCATCGGGTGTAGATATATCCTTTTCCACCGATTACTCCGGCTTCGTCCCGTTCAAAAGTGGTAGTCAGGTGAATCGGACTGGTCACGGATCCAATCTGGTCTTCTATATGACCGGCATGTACGGATAGTGTATCAAAATGCATTTAAATTTTTTTATAAAGATAATCATTCAGGGTCTAAAGCCTAAGGCCCAAAGCCTAAAGCCAGCCTAAAGCAGAACTTGTATTGGATAAGAAAAATAATTACTGATAAGAGTTCAATTCAAAAATATCCTCTGGATAACATAGCATATTACACTGGGATAATAAAAAGCTTTAGGCGTTGGGCTTTAAGCCTTAAGCTTGCAACTTATCTCATGAAAAATGGTAATGCGTTCTGCTTTCCTTACATTGTGAGTATAAAAACAGCCATATGCCCGCCACCCCTTCCATAATGAGGCTTCATCTTCAATACAGATTATGGATTGCCGAATTGAATTTTGATATCAACGTTCTCAGAATATTGGGTGATCATCTGGTGGAATTGAAAGCCAGGGGAAAGGACCCTGATGTGAAAGCCAAGAGTGACGCTTTTGAAAAAAAATTCCAGGCTCTGCGTACGGAGATCGATGAAATCCGCCACGAAATGCATATCGTAAAAATGAAACTGGGGGCAAATGCGCGGGATACCAAACCATTTAATTATAAAATATACAACAGGGAAAGCCACGCCCCACTTAAGAAAAGGCTTTCTGCCTATAAAGCAGATTTCGGGAAAATCAAAAAAGAATTAAAGGCGGAGGCTCAGTGGCTCACATAAAAAAAAATCCCGGCAGGCCGGGATTTTTTTTGCATTATGTGGTTAGCCGCACAGGCCAATCTGCTATTATCTTACACTAACAAAAACCTTCGTTTTATCCCAGCTCATCGCAAAGCCCTTATCAAATTCGCCGTCAAATATGGTGTATATCAGTTTTTCCTGAACTTCCTTTAAATCCTTTGGCTTTACGGTAACCTGAAGAACTGTTTTCGCCGGATTCATATTTGCTTTACCTCCCTGGGCTTCGCCCCATTGACCGGTTTCTGAGTTAAAATAAACTGTCCATTCTTTTTCACCGGGAGTCATAAACAGGCTATACTTGCCCGCCGGGAGTTTTTTCCCTTCCACTTCTATTTCTTTATCCGTTGTGAAAATGGTTGCTTCATTTGCACCGGCTCTCCAAACCTGTCCATAAGGAAGCAGGCCGCCAAATATTTTTCTTCCTTTTACCGAAGGACTGCTGTAACTAATTGTGATTTGAGCCCCCTTAACTGTGCCTGCTGCTGTTGCGGGTGGACTTGCTCTTTTACTTTTATCTTCCTGGGCCCATGAATGACTGGAAAATAAAACGCCCATAAATGCCAGGGCAATCATTCTGACAAGTAATTTCTTTTTCATAAATAAACTCGTTGATGGATAAAATAAATTGGTTAGAAACGGCCATCAAGTTAATCAATTACCCCGATCTTTTTTCTATACCGGTTGTAAATTGTTAAAACCAGGTTTCTTTTTTCTACCTTTTTATGCACCTGGTTTCTCTTTTTCCGATAAAATGTCGACCTTACCCCGCTCATAAAACAGCATCATTATTTAAAAAATTACGCATGAAACGAACAGCTTTCTTTTTTATACCCATGCTCAGTTTTGTCCTCCTTTATGGGTGCAATGGTTCATCTTCCGGAGGCAGTGTTACCGATTCTGCCGGCAATGAAGGCCGACAGTGGTTCTGTGAAAACAGATTCCCTCATCGGATCCAGCGCAGGTTTCAAATTGGGCGTTCAGATGTGGACATTTAAAGAGTTTTCGTTTTCCGATGCCCTGGATAAGGTGGACAGTGCCGGTATAAAAAATATTGAAGCCTTTACGGATCAGAAACTCGGGGGCGGCATGACCGGCTCCTATGGACCGAACATGAGTAAGGAAACCCGTGAAAAACTTAAACAGTTATTGCAGAAAAAAGGAATACAGATTGTAGCGATGGGTGTAACAACTCCGAAAACCAGGGCGGAGTGGATAAAGACCTTTGAGCTTGCTAAGGAATTCGGACTGAGTTATATCACTTCCGAACCCATAAAATCCCAATGGGATATGGTGGACAGCCTTGCCGGCGTTTATGCTATTCCGATAGCGATTCATGATCATCCCAGGCCGAATATGTACTGGAGTCCGGATTCTGTTTTGGCCGCCATCCAGGGTCATTCACATATCGGATCCTGCGCGGATGTGGGGCACTGGGCCAGAAATGGATTGAATCCGGTGGATTGTCTTAAAAAATTACAGGGTCATATCATTGGTGTCCATCTAAAAGACATCGTGAAATTTAATGATACAGAGGCAGGGGATACGGTAGTAAGTAAGGGAGTTATTGATTTTCCCGCAGTGCTGGCTGAGTTGAAAAGACAAAACTTCAACGGAATGCTTTCGATTGAACACGAATCCAACTGGTTTCACAGTCTTCCGGACGTCATTTTCACCAGAAATTATTATGATTCCCTCGTTCAGAAATTGCCGTAAATACGGTTGATGGTTGAATGGATCGTGGATCGTAATGTAATGTGAATCGTTCAGAAGGGAGATTAATTTATCTGGTCTGAAATTATTTTCTAACGCCTGACTATGGGCTGGTGGCGGCAGGGTTAATGATTTACAAACCATTAACCAACTGTCTGGCACCAGATTCCCCTGGTCAGGCGTTTTACATGCAGTGCGTTAAACCCCTTCAATATCTACCAGTCAAACGAAAAACCACTTTATGAACAAACTATTGCAAAGGCTCCTGGTATTTTCATTTTTAACCATCGGAATTGGATTTTCGGTTCAGGCCCAGTCTATCTATGTGAAGGTGAGGCCCGTTATTCCGGTTGTTGTCCGTCCGGTCGCTCCCAGTCCGCATCATGTATGGATTGCAGAAGAATGGCGTCCCAGTGGAGCGACCTATGTTTACGCAGGCGGTTATTGGGCAGCTCCACCGAAACCCGGATGGATCTGGATTCCCGGTCATTGGAAAAAACATGAATATGGTGAATACTGGGTTGCCGGTCATTGGCGCCATTAAGCATGAAGCGTTTGGCGTTAGGCATTAAACGTTAGGCGTTAAGCGTTAGGCGTTGAGCGTTACTGCGGATATCCCTTCGCGACCCAGTCTGTTTTAATATTGTGTTCCAGATTCAGCAGATGGGCATGGGTGAATTTCATTTCATTCAGCAGGGTGAATGCCGGACGAATATTCGGACAGTGTTCAAAGGGACAACATCCGCAATACACCACGATTTCCGTATCCGGAGCTAACAGGACCAGTGCCTGTTTGAATTTATCCAGGTTTTCTTTTTCGTGAACCGGGCCCATATCGTTTGAGCCACGGATCAATGCTCCCGGTCCTACAGAAAAAATAATCGGTTTTTTTGCATTGGGATTGCTGATCACCGAAGCCAGGTCTGCGGGAGCCATCAGCTGTTTCTCCGTCCAGGGTTCCGAAGCATGGCCCTCTTCGCCCTGATATTTGATAAAACCAATGGTTGTAAAACAGCAGAATAACAACGATAGTGAATCTCATAATCATGGATTTATATTGGTTACCGCAGATTTAAAATTAGGTGATTTTCTCCTGAGCTCACCAGATGCTTTTGAGATACAAGCAAAAAATATTCCGCGATTTCGAAGGATAATACTAAAATATTTAGTAAATTCGTGATGAGATTCAACCGAACAAAAGATCATCATGGAGTTATTGTATTATGAAACCGCCGTGCCGGCGGGTTTTCCGTCGCCCGCCCTGGACTATATGGAAGAACGAATTGATCTGAGCCGGGAACTGATTCGTCATCCCTCCTCCACATTTATCGTGGAATGCACCGGCGATTCGATGATGGGTGCGTTCATTCCTCCAAAAGCGCGTTTGCTGGTGGACCGTTCCCTGACTGCCGTAAATGGAAATATTGTGGTCGCGGTGTTGAACGGAGAGTTCACGGTAAAGTTTATCCGAAAGAATGAACATGCCTGCTGGCTGGTGCCGGCAAACAGTAAATACCCGGAAATCAAAATCAGTGCGGAAATGGATATGCAGGTCTGGGGCGTGGTTACCCATATTATTTCCGACACCCAAGACCTGAGGCGATGTATGCGTTAGTGGATTGCAATAATTTTTACTGCTCCTGCGAAAAAGTGTTTAATCCCGCGTTTGGAAGGACGCCCGATGATTGTTCTTTCCAACAACGACGGTTGCGCCATCTCCCGGACCGAAGAGGCAAAAGCATTGGGAATTGCCATGGCTGCGCCGGCATTTATGATGAGATCACTAATTGAAAAACATAATGTTGCGGTATTTAGTTCCAACTATACTTTATATGGTGATATGAGTAGCCGGATCATGGAAACCCTGTCATTTTTTGCTCCCGGCGATTGAATTGTATTCCATTGATGAAGCATTTCTGAACCTCGAAACACTGGTGCATATCGATTTGTTGAAACTCGGGTTCGCGATCCGGAAAACCATCCGGAAAAATATCGGCATTCCGGTTTCGATCGGCATTGGCCAAACGAAGACCCTGGCGAAAATGGCGAATCGTTATGCCAAAAAACAGTTCCATGAGGACGGTGTATTCTGGGCGGCCAATCCCGTCACTCACGGAAGAGATGTTGTCGCCAGACCCCGGTCGGAGATATCTGGGGTATCGGTCAGCAGTATGCGCTTTTTTTGTCCCGGTCCGGATTTAAAACAGCAGCAGATTTGGTGCATGCGCCGGACGACTGGGTCCGCAAGCATTTGTCGGTCATCGGTCTTCGTCTGCTGTGTGAACTTCGGGGCATGCCGTCGATTGCCTGGGAGGAATCAAAACCGCGCCCGACAGAATATCTGCACCTCCCGGTCGTTCGGGAAGCGGATATCCGACAAAGATAAAATGGCCGAAGCCCTGGCCAACTATGCCGCCAGCTGCGCAGCGAAACTCAGGTCAGAAAAAACCTGTTGCCGTAGTCTCCAGGTTTTCATCCAGACCAATCCGCATAAAACCCAGGAGGACGCAATATCTCCGATCCGTGGATGTCAGGCTGGAGAGGCCCTCCAACCATACCGGTGAAATCATCAAAGCAGCGCTGCGGGGATTGGATCTGATTTTTAATGCCGGATTTCTTTACATGAAATGCGGGGTTACCGTGACGGACCTGGTGCCGGAATCGTCGGTCCAGGCAAGCTGCTTTGACACGGCGGACCGGGAAAAAAACGGCAAGGTCATGGACCTGGTCGACCAGATCAATGGCAGTCTGGGAAAAGAATTGATCCGGTCGGCCGTGCAGGGCTTTGACCGAAAATACAGGCTGAAGACAGAATATTTATCGCCGGCGTACACCACGCGGTGGGACGAGGTGCTGAAGATCAGGATCTGAAAATTCCACTTGTACCATGCTCCAGCCTTTCGAAGATTTCAAACCCGCTTATATCGCGCGTCTCCTGCAGCTGGGCAGAAGGTGGCTGGTATCGCAAACCTATTGCCGGGCAAAGGAAATCGACGTTGATCCGTTCAGTTCCCGGATCAACCTTTTATTTTCCGATTACGCTGAACTGGGAGAAGCGAAACTGCATCTGAATGCCGTAAAAAAAGACCGCTATGCGGCCATCATTGACCTTCGGAATCCGGTGCATCTGAGAAAAATAGAGAATATGCTGGAGAGCGGGTCGGGATACCGGGTTTTTTTTGCTGTGGTGCGGAGTGCGACGGCCCTGGAAAACCAGATCAATAAACACTATAAGGACAAACTGAAAAAATACGTGGAAAAACAAACCAACTGGCGGATTTCCGAGGATACCGTAGTGAAACCCTCCATCCAGCTCAGTTTCGGGGAGTTGTTCATCATCCTTAAACATGGCAGTCAGAACATTCGGATTAAATTTGAGGAAATTGAAGAGCAAGTGTGAGAGTGTGAGAGTGTGAGAGTGAAGGGGAAACGCAACTCACACTCTCACACTCTCACACTTGCTCTCTATCTTTGCAGGGAAACCGCTATGTGTTACGATATTTCCTTTACGGTTAAACTCAAAGAACTGGCTGCCTATTTTCCGGATCTGGAAACGGCGGGGCAACTCGAACTTGATTTCGGTGGCATTCATATCATGGGCCATAGTTTCAATGAGCATCCCATTATCTTCCGCGACCGGGAAAACCAGCAGCTGGTGATTCGTCCGATGCAATGGGGCGTTATTCCTTTTTATGTAAAGGATGAAAATGGATTTCTGCGGCAGCGGGTCTCCATGCTGAATACCCGCAGTGAACGCATTCTGGGCGATGAAAAAAGTTACTGGTATAAAATCCGTAACCGGCGTTGTCTGATTCCGGTAACCGGCGTGTATGAACACCGGGCCATCAAAGGATGGAAGAAAAAAGTACCTTATTTTATCCGGTTAACAGAGCAGCCCGTATTTTTTCTACCGGGCCTGTATTCGGTAGCGGACCTGCCGGATCTGGAAACCGGTGAAATGATCAAAAGATTTACGTTCAGCCTGATCACCCGGAATGGGAATGACCTGATGAAAAAAATCCATAATGATGGGGACAACCGGGGCAGGATGCCTTTGTTTCTTCCGCTGGAGTTGTCAAAAGAATTTCTGGATGAAGAACTTTCTCCGGAACGATACCAGGAAATCCTTCAGTTTGAAATGCCGGAAGACCGGATGGAGGCCATAACGGTCTACACTATACGAAGTGCGAAAGAACGGCCGGATGGAAAGGCAAAAAATGAATTCTGGGAATGGGAAAAACTACCCGAACCCGGAACCGGCGATCCGGTACTTTCCTGAACATGGATTAGAAGATTAGATGATTAAATTACCTAATCCCCTAATTATCTAATCCTCTAATCCTTCACTGGTAAACCCGTACATAATCAACGTAAAAATGCCGGGGAAGGGAATCCAGCTGCCACTCCGTGCGCACCACCCCAGTCACCTCCGAAAGCCAGGTTCAGAATGATAAACTGGGGTTTGTCGTATGGCCAGGTGCCGCTGCCGGTATGTTGATTGGTATAGGTAAAAACTTTTTTTCCGTCGAAAAACCAGTCGATCCGGTCGGGATACCATTCGATGGCGTAAATATGAAAATCTTTTTCCGGTGAAGGATAATAGATCCGGGCGCCTGAATCCGCAAGCGGAGCATGTTCATTGAAATGCAGGGTGTCGGGCATAAATCCGACATGTTCCATGATATCAATTTCTCCGCAGGCAGGCCAGCCGACCTGGTAATATTGCTGCCCAGTGTCCAGATCGCGGGCCAGGTTCCCAGTGAAGAAGGAATTTTGGCACGGACTTCAATTCTGCCGTAAGTCCAGTCTTTCAGTCCTTCCGTTTTCAGATCGGGCGGAACTGATGGGATATATATGTCCGTTTATTTGAAAAGAATCATATCGCGCTACAATATCCAGCAGGCCATCACTCACCTGGGCATTTTCTGCCCGCCGGCAGGTATAATACTGAAGTTCGTTATTGGCGATAAATCCGGTATCGTAATTCCATTTTGCAGGATCCGGTAGTCCGGGAACATTAAATTCATCCTGCCATACCAGTTTCGTATAGGAAGAAGGATGAACAGGTGGAGGCGCTGGCGGAACAGCCGCCCTGGTTTGGGCCTTTGCACAATCTTGAAGTCCGGTAGCGGAAAACAGGAGCAGCGTGTACAGGCAAATCCGGTGTAGATTATATTTCATCATTGTGGTTCATAGTTAAACATCCAGCGGATTCCGAATTTGTCCGTTAAGACTCCGAATAATCCTCCCCAGAATTGTTTTTTTAAATCGTCTATAATTTCTCCTCCTGCAGACAGGTTCTTAAAAAAAGTCCTGATTTCTTCTTCGCTGCTGCAATTGACAGATATGGCAATATTATTTCCTTTTACGGTTTGAACCGGACCCTGCATGTCGGATCCCATCATAAATATTCCTCTGTTGATCAGGGTGGAATGAAGTATCTGATCCCGGATGGCCGGCGGGCACTCCGCCTCAATCGGCGACCCGGCAATGGTTTGAAGATGCAGTTCCCCGCCGAGGCATTCCTGATAAAAGTGCATGGCCTCCCGGCATTCGCCCTGAAAATTTATGTAAGGGGATAACTGCGTCATCTGGATTTGATTTATAAAAATGATCACGCAACAAATCTATTATTTAAACGCTGGATTGCAAGAGAGAAAACCCATAATTCCGAAATTCAATGTTATCTTCAGATTCAATTTTTTTTATGAAAAAGGCTGCCATATGTTTTTTGTTTTCTGTGTTTTACATTCATCAGTCGGGCACAACTCAAATCAGAACATGGTTTGCTAACGGTAAAAACATCCAATGGATTACTGAAGGGAACCGGGGAATCCGGAATTACGATTTTTAAAGGTGTACCCTATGCCCAGCCTCCGGTGGGAGACCTGCGCTGGAAGGAACCGCAACCCGCAAAAAACTGGGATGGAACCAGGAATGCAGATCATTTTGCCGCAAGGGCCATGCAACTTCCGGTTTACAGTGATATGATGTTCCGGTCAAATGGAGTGAGTGAAGACTGTCTTTACCTGAATATCTGGACGCCGGCAAAAACCGGAAAAGAATCCTTACCCGTTCTGGTGTATTTCTATGGTGGGGGTTTTGTTGCCGGAGACGGTTCTGAATTACGGTATGATGGAGAAAGTATGGCCCGCCGGGGCATTGTATCCGTTACCATCAATTACCGCCTCGGGGTTTTCGGATTTTTGGCACATCCGGAATTAACCAATGAGTCTCCCCATCATGCTTCGGGAAATTACGGACTCATGGATCAGACAGAAGCCCTCCGCTGGGTGCATAAAAATATTGCTGCATTTGGAGGAAATCCCGAAAATGTCACCATTGCCGGGGAATCTGCCGGATCGTATTCAGTGAGTGCACAAATCGTTTCCCCGCTGCCAAGGAACCTGTTTGCCGGGGCCATTGGAGAAAGTGGTTCACTGCTGGGACTTAATCCGATGATATCTCTCAAAGATGCCGAAAAACATGGTTTAAAATTAGGGGATAGTCTGGGTGCGCATTCCATTAAAGAACTGCGGGCGCTGCCTGCCGAACAGGTTTTACAGGTCGCTTCAAAAACCTGGCTTTGGTGGAATTCCGGTTGATGTGGATGGATATTTTTTTCCTGAATCACCACTTACCCTGTATACAACCGGAAGAATCGCCAAAGTGCCCTTACTGGTGGGATGGAATTCTGCCGAAGCTTCCTGGAGCTGGGCATTTGGGAAGGATGCGCCGACAAAAGAAAATTATATCAGGGTAGTAAACAGACTATATCCTAAAAATGCAGATGGAATACTGAAACTGTATGATGCGAAAAATGATTCTGATGTGGAAAGGGTTGCTACGGCACTGATGAGTGACGGGTTTATCGGATTCAGCACCTGGAGATGGGCAGAACTGCATGCCAAAACAAATAGCGGGGTATACCGGTATTATTATACGAAAGCCCAGGCCCGGACTTCGTGCAGATATAAATAAAACTTCAACCGCTGGCTGAACCTAAAAAGCCCGGTACTTTTGAAGGAGCCGTGCATTCTGCGGAAATTGAATATGCACTGGGCAATCTTCCCGGTAACCGGGTCTTTGACTGGCAGGCCGATGATTATCTGGTATCAGCCATTATGCAGGACTACTTCCTCAATTTTATTAAAACAAAAAATCCAAACGGAGCTGGGCCTGCCTTACTGGCCACTGTACCAGGACTGGCAGAAAGATCCCATCCAGTATATCGGAACAGAAACCGGACGCCAGCCCGATATTACCCGCGACCGGTATTTATTTCTGGAAAAAATGAATATCGATAAAATAACCGGTATTTCCATCAATCGATTTTCAACGCCAGATTCCCTTTTTGCGGATGACCGGTACAGGTAAGGATGTATCCTTTTTGGATATCTTCTTCCGTGAGCACTTCATTGTTTGACAGCCATACTTCACCCGAAACACAAATAGCTGCACAACTGCCACAAACTCCGGTTTCGCAGCTGAATGGAAGATCCAGTTTCAGTTTTCTGGCAGATTGTAAAATACTGTCCGGATAATTTACCGGGAAATCATAGGATTTCCCTTTCATGGTCCAGATGAACCTCGTAATTATTTTTATCAGGTGGCAAGTGCAGGATCCTTTTTTTTATTCCTGCATAGAAATCTTCTTTTTTTATATTTTCTTTCGGGAACCCTTCTTCCTGTAAAAGAAAAGAAATCATGCGCATATAGTTTTCCGGACCGCAGGTATAGAACAATGTATTCTGTTTATCAAATCCCCGGATGGAAATGATCTCTAAAAGCAATTCCCTGTTGAGTCTTGCTTTCCGTAAATCAGGAAATGAACTAAAAATGAAATCTATATACAACTGATTGGGAAACCGGTTTTCCAGTGTTTTCAATTCGTTATAAAAGGCGGTGGTTTCCACGGATGGATTACTGTACACCAGGTAAATTTTTATATCGGGATACAGATGCAATACGGTTTTAATCAGGGATAGTATGGGAACGATTCCACTGCCGGCAGCAAGAAAAAAAATGGACCGGTAAGTTTTTATATTTTCCGGTAAAATGAAAAAGCCGGCGGCCCCGGTTGTCAGCAGAAGATCCCCGATCCTGGCCTGATCCACCAGCTTCCTTGAAAAAAAACCATTGTCAACCCGTTTCACGGATATGGCCAGCGGCTCATTCAGCACGGGAGCCGAGTGCATGGAATAGGAGCGCCTGATTTCGCTTGGACCGCTTTGATCCACCAGGGTGATAAACTGACCTGCCTGGTAGGAGATGGGTTGTTCCTCTCTGAAAACAAAGGTTTTAAAATCCTTTATTTCCTCCCTGATTTCCGTAATAATCAATTTCCTGAAAAATAAATCCTGATTTGCTTCATCAATTTCATTCATGGTTCGCCTTTTGATTAAGCATGTGCGGATCCTTTCTAAATTTGATTCGATAATGGTAAAACGACCCAAAATAAAGCCATGGATGCTAAAAAAGGAAATCATTATCCTTTATTATGCAATGAAAGATAAACGAACTACCCTGCTTTCAAAAATACCGGCCCTGGTTTCTGTCCTTTATCTCCTGAGCCCCATTGACCTGATTCCCGATATTATTCCGTTCGCAGGATATGTGGATGACCTGGTGGTTGTTCCGCTCCTGCTTAACCTTTCCATCCGTCTTCTGCCGGAAGAAGTGAGGGAGGAAAGTATCCTGCAGGCTTCCAGGAATAAAAGAAAATTTCAGCTCATCGGAGTAGCCATCATTATCATCCTGCTTGCCCTGCTCACGGGCATATTTTTTCTTTTCAGGAATTTATTTTTCAACCATGGCTAAAACCTTTGATCAGGTAATACATGCCCTGCCCAAGCATACCTGTCAGAAATTGAAAGAGCACGATTACGAGCAACCGCCTTAAGAACGCCCTTCCAGGATTTTTCCTGGAAAAAGACGACCGCCCCATATACAAAGTACAAACAGCCATACCCCTGCCATACACTATAAGGTGATGAGTTGATACTGTTCTCTGAACTGAAGAATCAAAGGACTGCATACCAGCGAAAAAAACAGGTACATTTCGCCCAGTAGATAACAACAGAGCACGAGGCATTCGCTATAGTTTTTACCGGATCTTTTAAAAATCATCCAGGTAAATGGCCGCCAGGACGGGAAGACTGGAAATCAAAATCAGGTTGCTGTATTTTTCCAGGAACTGACCTTTTGGATCATTGTGCAATGGATCCAGCGCATTGAAATGCAGGTTTATAAATAAAAATATGGCCGCAATGATCAGCAAAAAACTGAAAGGATTAAAGTAGCGTTTTCGCTGGCCGTTTACATAATTGAGTGCAATGGATCCCGGATTAACAGCCAGTTTTTTAACCAGAAGGAAAAATCCTTTATCCGCATGAAAAAATGCGTGGAAAAATTCATGAAGAATATGGCTGAACCTGAAGACGCCCGATATGGGCGGATTGGCCGCAGTTCGGACAGAACTTATCAGCTGCTGCAAAATGATGGGAACAATTTTTACAGATATGCTTCATGGATCGAAAATAACACCTAAAGTCAAGAAATATTTTCTTTACTTTCATACTTCAACATTACGATGCCATGCCACCAGATTCACCCCGTGTAAACTCAAAATCCGTCAGTCAGCATACCTATGATGCCATTGTCGTGGGTTCCGGCATCAGTGGAGGCTGGGCTGCGAAAGAACTGTGTGAGAAAGGATTAAAAACCCTGGTACTGGAAAGGGGCAGAAATGTTGAACACATCAAAGACTATCCGACCGCAACGCAGGCTCCCTGGCAATTAGATCATTTTGGTGCGACTACCGAGGAAATGCGGCGGGAGCAACATATCCAGGTTCGCGGATTCTGCAATCAGACCAACAAGCATTTTTTTGTCAATGACCTGGAACATCCTTACACCCAGAAAAAACCATTTGACTGGATCCGGGGCTATCATGTGGGTGGCAGAAGCCTGATGTGGGGCAGGCAATGTTACCGCTGGAGCGACCTGGATTTTGAAGCCAATCAAAAAGATGGTCACGGTGTTGACTGGCCAATCCGGTATAAAGATCTTGCGCCCTGGTACAGCTATGTGGAGAAATTTGTAGGCATCAGTGGTTCCAAAGAAGGATTGTCACAATTGCCGGACAGTGAATTTCTTCCACCCATGGAAATGAATTGCCTGGAGAAACATATTACCGGAGAGATTCAAAATCATTTTACCGATGGGCGCCGGATGATTATCGGCCGCGTAGCGAACCTGAGCAAGGGACTCCATGGCCGCGGTCCCTGCCAGTACCGGAATATGTGCGACCGCGGATGTCCGTTTACGGGTTATTTCAGCAGCAACGGCGTAACGCTGCCGGCTGCCTATGCAACAGGAAATCTTACCCTAAGGCCATTTTCCATCGTGACGGAAGTTATGTATGATAAAGACAGAAAACGGGCAACCGGCATCCGGATTATCGATGCCAATACCATGAAGACGGAGGAATTTTATGCGAAAATTATTTTTCTGAATGCTTCGACCATTGGCACCACCTCCATTTTAATGAATTCTGTATCCGATGCGCATCCGGAAGGACTGGGCGCATCCAGTGGCGCATTGGGCCGGAACCTAATGGATCACCATTATCATGTGGGTGCCAGTGCCAGTTTTGAAGGATTTCAGGACAGTTATTTCTACGGAAGGCGTGCCAACGGGATTTATATTCCGCGTTTCCGGAATATCAATGAGCAGACAAAGCAAAAAGATTATGTGCGGGGTTTTGGCTACCAGGGTGGAGCCTACCGGGGAAGGGTAACCGAACTGGAAGGAATCGGCGAATCGCTGAAAGCCAATTTAACGGAAGCCGGGGACTGGTCCATGTGGCTGGGAGGCTGGGGAGAACATCTTCCCCATCCGGATAACCGTGTAAAATTAAGCCAGGATAAAAAAGACAAATGGGGACTGCCCCTCATGGATTTTGATTGTATCTGGCGGGAAAACGAACTGGCGATGCGCACGGATATGATGAACAGTGCGGCCGAAATGCTCGAAAAATCCGGCTGTAAAAATATCAGGACCTTTAATGATCCGGAAGCCAACCCGGGACTTTGTATTCATGAAATGGGTACGGCCCGCATGGGTCGGGATCCGAAAACATCTGTGCTGAACGGAAACAATCAGGTTTGGGATGCACCCAATGTTTTTGTTACGGATGGTGCCTGCATGACTTCAAGTGCCAATCAGAATCCTTCTTTAACCTATATGGCCCTTACCGCCCGGGCGGTTGACTTTTCGGTAACTGCGCTGAAGAAAGGAGAGCTTTAATAATTATCAATTATTAATTATTAATTATTAATCTGTTGCCATAATCCATAAACTGTTATCTGTTCACTGTTATCTTTCTTTCTTTCTTTTTGCCGCGGAGACAGACTTTACAAATGTTTTGCCTTCCATGATCTGTTTCTCATCCTTTACTTTTAACCAGGAATTGAGGTAAGCTTCTTTCATCAGTTTTTTTATATAGGTTTTTGGAAATTTGCTGATATCCTTACCAGCAAGTACCTATACCGGTCGTATTGGTTTCCATTGCCTATCAGTTTTTTTTCCGGATCTGCGATCTGGCTTCCCCAGTAAAACCCGAAATGAACATTATGGCTGGTTCGCCCCACCGCAATACTGCAAAAAGTATGACCCAGCCGGTCGTCGGCGACCAGCCAAAAGCAAGTGCATTGTAATTGTCGTAAATGAGTTCGTTGGTTTTCGGGTACAGTGTCCATACAAATTCCCTCAGACCCAGGACCGTTTCCTGAATTTCCGGTGGGAAAGGTTTTAGAAATATCAATAATTCTTTCGTATCCTCAATTGACATGAAAAGGCATAAGTGTCCTAAAGTTACAGGATGAATTCCTTACCATTCCGGTTTCTAACCGGAATATTCCTGTAGCCGAAAGATGGTGCGACCTTGTTGAAAAATAATTAATAATTGATAATTAATAATTAACCTGAATGGTTTTCCACTTTCCTTTTCTGAAAAAATACCAGGCAATCAGGGCGATCGCGGTTTCTGCAATCGGAATGGCCATGAAGGCGCCGATGGCTTTCAGATGGAAAAAATATGCCAGGAAATAGGCGAGGGGAACCTGGAATAACCAGAAACAGAAGAAATTGATCAGGGTAGGCGTACGGGTATCACCGGCTCCGTTTAAAGCCTGGATCATCACCATACCCATTCCGTAAAAAATATTTCCGGAACCGAACCAGCGCATGGCAAGTGTTCCATACCGGATCACTTCTTCATCCCGGGTATAAATCCGCATAATCGGTCCGGCAAGGAAAAGAAAAACAAACATCACCCCTCCCATGAAAATAGTGCTGTATTTGGTTGTCATATAAACACTCTGTTCTGCCCGTTGCGGACTTTTTGCGCCCAGATTTTGTCCGACCAGGGTAGCAGCTGCATTACTCAGGCCCCAGGCAGGGAGCATAAAAAAAATAAAATTCCGGATGGCGATCTGGTATCCGGCCGAAGCGGCCGTGCCTCCTGTTTCAACAACCAGACGGGACAGCAGGATCCAGCTTCCGCTGCCGATCAGAAACTGCAGGGTCGCGGGCCATGCGATTTTCAAAATAGATTTCAGCACATGCAGGATCATAATGGAAATGAACTGCCCGGATCCGGATAATTCCGCTGCCCTTCATCAAATGATAACATTGATATAATACGCCGCCGGTTCTTCCGATAACGGTGGCAATGGCTGCACCGCGAAGACCGAGATAATGAATAAATATGGGACATAAAATAATGTTCAGTAAACTGGCCAGCCAGAGACTTTTCATCGCCATAGCAGCATCTCCGGCTCCCCGGAAAATTCCGTTGATGAGAAATATTAACATGATCACCAGACTTCCGCCAAACATGATACGGGTAAATGCAGCCCCTTCGATCACTACTTTTCTGTCTGCACCCATCAGGGAAAGAATATCTCCTGCAAATACAACACCCAGGATGCTGATGATCGTTGTCGCAATAAAGGCAATGATCAGTGACTGTGCACCTGCATGTGCTGCAGCATCCGGATTTTTTTCGCCGATTCTTCTGGCCACTACGGCGGTGGCCGCCGTGCTGAGTCCGATGGCTACGGAATACACCAGTGAAATAACAGACTCCGTTAAACCCACTGTGGTAATGGCATGTTGTCCCAGTTTGCTGACGAAAAAAATATCGACTACGGCAAAAACACTTTCGAGACTCAATTCCAGAATCATCGGTATAGCCAGCAGGAAAATGGCTTGGGTCATATTTCCCTGTGTATAGTCCCGCTGTTCACCATTCAGTGATGCGCGTATGATATTTAATATCCTCCTGATCATGGACTGCTTTAGCATGGTAGCCGATGAATTTAATTGATTTATTTAAATTACAGCAGATATCTTCTTATGGAACAAATCAAAATGCTCGAAGAACAGGTGTTGTCAGCCAACTGGTATACCCTTAAAAAATACAGTTATGAAATCCTGAAAAAAAACGGACACTGGCAAAAACAAAGCCGGGAAGTATATGACCGGGGTAACGGTGCTGTCATTCTTCTGTACAACCGCGAAAAAAAAACAGTGATCCTGACCCGGCAGTTCCGACTACCCAGTTATGTGAATGGAAATGAAGGAGGTTTTTTGATTGAAGCCTGTGCCGGACTGCTTGATCAGGACAAGCCGGAGGAAGCGATCAGACGGGAAACGGAAGAAGAGACCGGATATCGTATAGATAAAGTGAAAAAAATATTCGAAGCCTATATGTCACCCGGTTCTGTAAGCGAAATACTATATTTTTTTATTGCGGAATATAATCCGTCCATGAAAGTGCATGAAGGCGGGGGAGTGGAACAGGAACAGGAAGATATCGAAGTGCTTGAAATACATTTTCATCAGGCACTTGCTATGATCGAATCCGGTGAAATCAGGGATGCAAAGACCATCATGTTATTACAATACGTGAAAATCAGGATGAAATCTTTTCATAATGTCGCCAGCCTTTGGGCCATAAAAGTAATACCTTGGGTAACCTAGTCATTAAACCTCTTTCTTATGGATAAAAAATTAGCCGGTCAAGTTGCGATCGTTACCGGCGCCAGCAGCGGTATCGGTGCAGGCGTGGCAAAATCCCTTTCAGCTGCAGGTGCAACCGTAGTTATCAATTATCCGGTTGCACCGGCAAAGGCTGCGGCAGAGGAAGTACTGGCAGAAATTCTGGCTTCGGGCGGAACAGGCATGACAGCCATGTGTGATGTAAGTAAAGAAGCACGAGGTTCAGAAAATGTTTGCAGATACGATTCAACAATACGGCACAGTAGATATCCTGATTAATAATGCCGGACTGCAAAAGGATTCACCTTTTGAAACCATGACCCTGGAACAATGGAATTTTGTAATCAGCGTAAATCTTACCGGTCAGTTTCTCTGCGCACAGGGAAGCCATCAAAGAATTTTTAAGAAGGGGAGTAGATCTGAAAAGATCCCGGGCTGCCGGAAAGATTATTCATATGAGCAGTGTGCATGAAGTAATTCCCTGGGCCGGACATGCAAATTATGCCACTTCCAAGGGCGGAATCATGATGCTGATGAAAACACTGGCACAGGAATTCGCCTGGAAAAAAATCCGGATCAACAGTATTTGCCCGGGTGCGATTCAAACACCGATTAACCGATCCGCGTGGGATACTCCGGAAGCGCTGAATAAATTACTCACCCTTATTCCGTATCAACGTATTGGCCTGCCGGAAGATATTGGTAATGCAGCCGTTTGGTTATGCAGTGATGACAGTGATTACGTAAATGGAACTTCCTTATTTGTCGATGGCGGAATGAGTTTATATCCCGGGTTTACCACCAACGGATAGGATCGTTTTAAACTGGTCGTCTCATGAATGCAGAACAGTCACGTATTGATCTTCCGCTCTGGAAAAAATGGGGACCCTATGTTTCCGATCGTCAATGGGGAACGGTGCGGGAAGACTATAGTGCAGTCGGGAACTGCCTGGGAATCTGTTACAGTCACGATATGGCCCGGAGCAAAGCTTATCGCTGGGGCGAAGAAGGCATTGGCGGCATTTGCGATGAAAAACAATTCCTTTGTTTTGCCATTGCACTCTGGAATAAAAAAGATCCGATACTAAAGGAACGATATTTTGGCCTTACCGGTAACCAGGGTAATCATGGTGAAGACGTAAAGGAACTGTATTATTATCTGGATAGTACGCCTACCCATTCGTACATGAAAATGCTGTATAAGTATCCGCAGGCGGAATTTCCTTATCAGCTGCTGATCGATGAAAATAACCGGCGGGGAAAAACCGATCCGGAATTTGAATTGATGGATACCGGCATTTTCAATGAAGATCATTATTTTGATGTGTTTGTCGAATATGCAAAAAATGATCCGGAAGATATTCTTATTAAAATTACCGTTTGCAACCGATCTGCACAGGATGCATCCGCTCCAGGATATTGCCGACCATCTGGTTCCGCAATACCTGGGGCTGGGGTTATGATCCCTATAAACCGGAAATGTCATGCAGTCAGATCCGGGATGCATAAAAATCGAACATACCACAACACGGGAATTATTTTTTATACTGCCAGGATAATCCGGCACTTGTTATTTACGGAAAATGAAAGCAACAATCAAAAGCTTTACGGATCGTGGAAGTACCAGCGGGTTATTTTAAAGATGGCATCAATAATTTTATTGTCCAGGGAGATGAATCGGCAGTAAATCCGGAAATGAAAGGAACGAAAGCCGCGGCCGATTATGATTTACAAATACAGGGAGGCGGGTCAGACTGTCATCTGTCTTCGTCTGTCTGCCAGAAGGAAAACAAAAACCCATTCTGCGATTTCGATTCGATATTTGATCTGCGAAAACAGGAAGCAGATATTTTTTATGATGACGCTGCAGGAAGGGATTGAATCCGAAGATGCCAGGAATGTACAGCGGCAGGCTTATGCAGGACTGTTATGGAGCAAACAGTTCTATTATTTTAATGTCCACCAATGGCTGAAAGGAGATCCGGCACAGCCACCGCCACCCAGCGAACAGACAATTTTCCGGACGAAATCACGAATGGAGACATTTGAATAATGCAGATATGATCAGCATGCCCGACAAATGGGAATATCCCTGGTATGCCGCCTGGGATCTCTGTTTTCATGCGGTTGCTTTTACGCCGATCGATCCGGTTTTGCCAGAGCGCAGTTGCTGTTGCTTACCCAGAATGGTATATGCATCCCAACGGTCAGTTGCCCGCATATGAATGGGCTTTCGGTGATGTAAATCCTCCCGTACATGCCTGGGCCGCCTGGCGGGTGTACCGGGGAGAACAAAGATTTCATAAGGTAGCCGGGAAACAGGGAATTTCTGGAATCCATTTTTCATAAACTGCTGCTCAATTTCACCTGGTGGGTAAACCGAAAAGATGAAAATGGCAATAATCTTTTTGAAGGAGGTTTTCTGGGTCTGGATAATATCGGGGTATTTGACAGAAATATTAAACTGCCGCCGGGTGTAAACCTGGCCCAGTCAGACGGCACCAGCTGGATGGCCATGTATTCGCTGAATATGATGCGTATCGCACTGGAACTGGCCAGGGAAAATCCTATTTATCAGGATATGGCTACCAAATTTTTCGAACATTTCCTGTATATCGCAGAAGCGATGTGGTATAAGGGACCACAGAAAGCAGGCCTGTGGGATAATGAGGATGAGTTTTATTATGATATGTTATATGCAGATGATGGCCGGTCCATGATGTTAAAACTGCGTTCCATGGTGGGGCTGATTCCCTTATTTGCCGTGGAAGTGCTGGAAGACGATGTATTCCTGCAACAGAAAGAATTTGTAAGCCGGCTGAACTGGTTCCTGAATCACCGTCCTGATCTGGCTTCCCTCGTATCCCGCTGGAACGAAAAAAGTGTCGGGGAGAAACACCTGCTGTCTGTGTTGCGGGGTACCAGGCTTACGAAAATCCTGGTGCGCATGCTGGATGAATCAGAATTTCTTTCGCCATACGGGATTCGTGCCCTGAGCAAATTCCATGAAGAAAATCCCTTCCGGGTTGAATTTAAGAAATGCAACTCTTAGCGCTCAATATACACCCTGCAGAAGGAGACAGTTCCATGTTTGGCGGGAATTCCAACTGGCGGGGTCCGGTCTGGTTGCCCATGAATTACCTGATCCTGGAATCCCTCCGCAGGTTTTATCATTATTACGGGGATGATTTTAAAGTTGAGTATCCAACCCATTCCGGAAATCTGATGACCTTGTGGGAAGTACTGGAGAAACTGGCCACCAGAATGACAATGATTTTTTTACGGGATGAACATGGAAGAAGAGCTGTTTTTGGAGATCAGGAAAAAATGCAGACCGACCCCCACTTCAAAGATTATATTTTATTTTATGAATATTTCCATGGAGATACCGGAAGAGGGGTGGGGGCGTCTCATCAAACCGGATGGACTGCGCTGATCGCGAGATTATTATTTCCATTGAAAAGAGAAGTAAAATGGAAATCCTTTAATTGAATACCATTGTCCCCGCCCCCCGTATCTATTGATCCCGATTATTATACTTAAATAATAGAGCCATGGAAGATACAAACGACAATAAAAAAAATTCCGGAGTAAAAGATTATGCTTTCGCTTCAGGAGGCATACTCTGGAAAGTGTTTGACCGGTCCCGGTTTGAAGCCAGAAGCCTGAAACAAAAAGTGTTCATTGTTTTCGGGCTGGTTCTCCTTTGCTGGCTTCCCCTCGCTGCCTTATCCTATTTGAAATTGGGCTGGGATCAATTTTACCTCCTTTTCCTCCGTGATATTGCCACACATGTCAGGTTTTTACTGGTTCTGCCCATTTTGCTTTTTGCACGACGTTCTGTGAATATAAGTTTCAACAACACTATTCATTTTTTTTATCAGACTAAAATAGTGGACCCTGAAAATAAAGGGCAATTTGAAAAGGTCATGACCAAAATGGAAAAATGGCGGAGTTCAAAGATCGTTGACCTGCTCATTGTCCTGTTGGTCTATTCTGCATTTTACCTGCAGGGCCATAACCGTATTAATGAACACAGCACCTATGCACCCTGGTCGATGGTAGATGATAAAATCACTTCTGCCGGATGGTGGTATGTTTTTGTTTGCCTGCCGATACTGCAGATTCTTTTATACCGCTGGCTCTATACGATCCTGATCTGGATTATTTTTTTAAAGAATCTTTCAAAGGTAAACCTGCACCTTTCAGCCCTGCATCCGGATGGTGTGGGCGGACTTGGTTTTCTGCAGTATACCCAGCTAAGTTATTTTCCGGTGGCCCTGGCTTTTTCAGCTCTTACGGCGGGGGTAATGAATAACGTTATCATTTTTGCAAAAGCATCTATCGTGGATTACAAAATCGCCATCGGTTCCATCCTGCTTTTTGTATTGCTGCTCTTCATTTTTCCATTGATGCTCCTTTTACCCCTGCTGGCGAAAATTAAACGAAAATATTTTATGCAGTATAGTTTACAGTCCTGGCCTGTTGCAAGGGAATATGAAGAACAGTTGAAGGCATTTAGTGCAACCGGGGAAGAAAAACCCGATGCTTCCTGGCATGTCGATCTGATCGGTAGTTTTGAAAAAACCAAGGAAATGAAAACCATTCTCGTCGACAAAACCCTCTTAATTGCATTTGGTGCAGCGGTAATCCTGCCTTTTTTACCGGTGATGGCCCAGCAGGTTCCATTAAAGGAAATTCTGATGAATCTGATCGGAAAAATTCTGGGATAAAAAATCTACCGGGTACCGGAAGGTGAATCTCTGTTAAAAAGTAAGTACCTTCATTTCGTAAGCAGAATCAACTTCATGGATAACCCCGAAACCATAAGAGCCAACAACCTCAAATCGAGGGAGATCATTCATATCTGCCTGCAACTGCTGGCCCTTGCTTTATTGCTCACCTGGAGTTTTAATATACTTGCCCCTTTCCTGGGTCCTTTGCTCTGGTCAGCCATACTTGCTGTTACCCTCTACCCCTTACATCAGAGAATAAAAAGATATTTGAAAGGCAAAGGCGTAATGGCTGCGGTGCTGATCACAGTGGTTATTTTCGGACTGTTTATATTTCTGGCCAGCTGGCTGGGATTTAAAACGGGTTCCGAGATTAAATCTGAAATCAGCAATTACCAGGAAGGAAAAATTAAAATACCGGAACCGCCGGAGTCTGTGAAGTCATGGCCGGTGATTGGTCAGAAAGCTTTTCAGATCTGGTCACAATTGGCAACCGGGGTGGATACCATCATTGCAAAATATCCGGAACAGGTGAAGTCCGTTACCACCTACACCCTGGGTTTGCTGGCTTCAACCGGCAAAGGATTGTTTGTATTTGCCATTTCGATTTTGATTAGCGGAATATTTCTTGCTTATGCGGAACAATCGGCCTCATTTGCACGAACGGTCTTCAACCGGTTAATCAATAGTACTAAATTTGATATGGCCTCCATCGCCGCCATCACCATACGGAATGTGGTCAGAGGAATCCTGGGAGTGGCCATGATTCAGAGCGTTTGCGCAGGAGCCGGATTCGCTTTCGCCGGCATTCCATATGCCGGGATATGGACATTATTGTGTCTTATCCTGGCCATCATCCAGGTCGGAATTTTCCCTGTCGTGCTTTGTGTACTCATCTATATATGGACAACCGATCATACAACCACGGCCATCATCCTGACCATTTATATGATACCGGTCGGTTTGCTGGATAATATTTTAAAACCACTTTTGATGGGCAAAGGCGCACCCGTGCCCATGCTGATCATTTTCCTCGGATCCCTAGGGGGGTTTATATACTCCGGATTCATCGGACTGTTTACCGGAGCTGTGATTCTCTCGCTGGGTTACCGTCTATTTGATGTTTGGCTCAAAGAAGCTGAATTATAAGACGGTTTATGACAGACGGTTTAAATTTCCTGTAAAGGATTAGTTAATTTTCAGTCCGAACACCCTTACATCAAACAATTGCTCTAACACCTGTCCCGGCAATAGCTTCATGATTGCATTCCAGGGTTGATTATAATCAATATAATAGGAGTATATTTATCACAAATTTTTGATTCATGTCTTTCACTTTAACCAAGGTGCTCATGGCCGGAATTGTTATCTTTGTCCATCAGCTCCTGCAGCGAAGATCAAACGAAAAAGCCCGAAGTTTCCTCAGATGTAAATGTCGTTGCAGCTGGAAAAGAAAATATTCCTGTATATACTGAATATGTTGGCCAGACTTACGGACTATCGGATATCAATATTGATCCGAGAATTGATGGCTGGATCACGGGAATTTTCTTTAAGGAAGGATCCCTGGTGCAGAAGGGGAGTCTGCTTTATACCATCGACGACCAGCCATCTATAAACCGGGTTGATGCCGCAAAGGCTGATCTGGCCAAGGCCCAAACCCTGATGGAAAATCAGAAGGCTGAGGTTGGCCGGGTGAAACCATTGGCCGATCTCCATGCACTCAGTCAGCGGGACCTGGATTTTGCCACGGCCAATTATGAGGCTGCGTTAAATGAAGTGAAAGTTGCTGAATCCAGGGTAGCTAATGCCAAAATCGATTTAAGTTATACCCGGATAACCGCTCCTATAACGGGGGTTATAGGCATTTCCAAGGTGCAGGTGGGAGAGTATGTCAACCGAACAACGCTGGGCACCGGAATCAATTCCATTTCTTCCCTGGGCGATGTCCGCGTCAGATTCGAGTTGGCTGAAAGCGATTATCTGAGATTCAAACAAAGAAATGAAACGGAAAAGTCAGAACTGAACTTTGCCAAGGTACCAGTGGAATTGATTCTCGGAGATGGTTCGGTGTACAAGGAAAAAGGAAGTCTGCAACTCACTAACCGACAGGTAGATGCCAATACCAGGTACGATCCTGGTTCAGGCAATTTTTAAAAATCCCGATGGACTTCTCAGGCCGGGTCAATATGTTAAAGTACGTTTTAAAACAGAAGAGTTTACCAACGCGATAGTTATTCCACAGCAGGCCGTAAATCAGATGCAGAATATTTATCAGGTATTCCTGTTAACAGACAGCAATACCATTAAACCGCAGATCATAAAAGTTGGATCGAGGGTGGGAAGCAACTGGATTGTTACAGACGGATTAAAAGAAGGGAATAAAGTGGTCATTGTGGGAAGCACAGCTTTAAATCCGTCTACGAAAGTAAATCCAAAAATGATTTCCTGGAATTATGACTCCACATCCAGGAATTGAAACTTACAGAATAGAATTTAGTTCCAATCATATTGTATGAGTGAATTTTTTATCAGGAGACCGATCGTTGCAATGGTAATTTCTATTTTTACCATTATCCTAGGATTGATTACTCTAAAAGGGGTGCCGATTTCCCAGTATCCGGATATTACCCCGCCGATGATCAAGATTACCGGAACCTATCCGGGAGCCAATGCCATGAATGTGGAACAGGCAGTTGCAACACCCATCGAACAACAGGTGAACGGCGTGGAAAACATGATCTACATGCAATCCATCAATGCCAATGACGGATCCACCACCATACAGGTATCTTTTGAAGTGGGAACCAACCTGGACAACGCCAATATGCTTACGCAGAATCGTGTTTCTGCTGCAAATCCTTCGCTTCCGGCGCCGGTAAAAAACCTGGGAATCTTTACAAAAAAGTCGCTGGCTTTTCCAATGATGATTGTGGGACTTTATTCGCCCAACAATACATACAATGCCCAGTTTATTTGTAATTATGCGTATATCAATGCGGTTGACCAGATCAAGCGATTAAAAGGGGTGGGAGATGTAATTGTATTCGGCGGAGCCGAATATGCCATGCGTATCTGGCTAAACCCGAATAAAATGCAGGCCCTGGGCATTACTGTAGATGATGTAAAGAATGCCATGGATATTTATAACAATATTTATCCCGGCGGTTCCTTCGGAAATAATCCTGCCCTTCCCGGAATACAAAATACCTATACTGCCCAGTTACAGGAAAGACTGATAACCGTAGGTGCATTCAAAAATATTATCCTCAAAGGAAGTACAAGCGGTGGTATCGTTCACCTGAGCGATGTGGCCAGGGTCGAACTGGGAACAGAAAATTATTCTCAGACCTGCCGGTTCAACGGCCGGAATGCTGCTGCGATTGCTATTTACCAGGTGCCTGGAAGTAATGCGCTTGATCTGGCTGCCAGCGTTCGCAAAACAATGGCCGGATTAAAAGATAATTTTCCCGACGATCTCGATTATAAATATTCCCTGGATACTACACTGGCGGTAAGTGCCGGTATTGATGAGATCATGCATACCCTGGTGGAAGCCCTGGTACTGGTTATCCTGGTGGTATTTATTTTTCTGCAGGACTGGAGGGCAACCCTGATTCCATTGCTAACAGTACCGGTTTCCCTGATCGGAACATTTTTGTTTTTCCCTCTTCTCGGATTTTCAGTAAACGTATTATCGCTGCTGGGTATGGTACTGGCCATTGGGCTGGTGGTAGATGATGCCATTGTGGTGGTGGAAGCCGTTATGCACCATATCGAACATGGTTTGTCGCCAAAAGAAGCAACCAGCAAGGCCATGAAAGAAGTAGCCGGTCCGGTGGTGGCCATCGCTGTTGTACTTTCTGCCGTATTTATTCCGGTTGCGTTAACCGGAGGAATTACCGGAAGATTGTATCAGCAGTTTGCCATAACCATTGCGGTGTCTGTATGTTTGTCGGCGTTTAACGCCCTTACCCTGAGTCCCGCGCTGGCAGCCATGATCCTTAAACCCAAAAAAGAGGGTAAAAAGAAAAACTTACTGGAACGTTTCTTTGGATCCTTTAACAGAGGGTTTGATAAATTCACCAACGGGTATACGCGTGTAGCCAGCTTTTTTGCCAGAAAACTCATTATCACGCTAGTCGTACTTGGAGTTATTACCCTTGCCGCCGGCTCCCTGCTGAAAAAAGTTCCCGGAGGTTTTGTTCCGGAAGAAGATGAAGGATATTTTATGATGGGTGTTTTATTGCCGGATGCCGCTTCCTCTGAGCGAACCGATTCGGTAACCCATAAACTGGAAGCCATTCTTCATAAAATTCCGGAGATCGCTTCCTATACGGTGATCAACGGGTACAGCATACTTTCCAGTACAAACTCCACGAATTCGGCCACCGTTTTCGTTCAGCTAACGGGATGGCATGACCGCGAAAAAACAGCCAGGGACGTGATCCGGGCACTGAATGCGACAACGGCCGTGCAGATCACGGACGGAACTTCCATTGCGGTAAGTCCGCCGCCAATACCCGGACTGGGAAATGCCGCCGGATTTACGGTGGAGCTTCAGGACCGTACTGGCCGGTCCCCGCTATACCTTGCTGAGCAAACCCAGAAATTTATTATTGAGGCGCGTAAGCATCCGGAAATCGGATCGATTTACACTTTGTTCCGTGCAACCGTTCCGCAGAAAAGTATCAATATTGATAAGGACAAAGTGGAAAAACTTGGCCTTGATCTGAATTCCGTCAATGGTAGCGTTTCCACACTGATGGGTAGTTCGTTTGTAAATAATTTCAATGAATTCGGCCGTCAGTATAAAACCTATATGATGGCGGATGCGCCATTCCGGATGAAGCCAAATGATATTAGTCAGTTCGCCATCAAGGATAAAAACGGGAAAATGGTTTCTTTATCTACACTGGCTACCGTCAGGGATACGGTAGGACCTTTATATACCACCCGCTTCAATTTATATCGCTCGGCAGAAGTTTCCGGATCACCCGCAGCGGGTTACACATCGGCACAGGCGCTGGCTGCGCTCGGAGAAATATCCAAAGCAGCACTTCCGAAGGATATGGGCTTTGCCTATAGTAATATGTCTTACCAGGAAAAAGACGCAGAAGGAAAAGGCGGTCTCGTATTTGTGATGGCACTCGTCTTCGTTTTCTTTATCCTTGCAGCGCAATATGAAAGCTGGAAATTACCCTTCAGTGTATTGCTGGGAACTCCATGGGCCATCATGGGTGCCATGCTCGGTTTGTATTTGAGCCGTTTGTTTTCTGACAACTATGTCAATAATGTATTTGCACAAATCGGACTGGTGATGCTGATCGGGCTGAATGCAAAAAATGCCATTTTGATTGTTGAGTTTGCCAAAATGAGACTGGAAGAAGGAGCAACCGTAATGGAAGCAGCTATTGAAGGAGCGAAACTGAGGTTCCGACCCATCCTGATGACATCATTCGCTTTTATCCTGGGTGTAATACCACTGGTAAAAGCCACAGGCGCCGGATCGCAGTCCAGGAAAGTGATGGGAATGGCAGTGTTCAGTGGAATGATTACCGCAACCGTTCTCGGAACCATATTGATACCGGCCTTTTTTGTACTGATTGAAAGAAAGAAAAAGAAAGCCAAGACAGCTGAAGCAAATTTATCCGATACATCCACCCCCGTTTAATTGATATGAAAAGGAAACAAACTTATCTTATTCTGATCCTCAGTATGCTGATTTTCACAGGTTGCATGGTGGGAAAGAAATACGAAAAACCACCGGAACCAACCCATATCGTTTATCCGAATCTGACCAAAACAGATACTTCAGCACTGGCAACCTGGTTTAATATTTACCATGACACGGCATTGCAAAACCTGATCAAAGCCGCTATCGACAGTAACCGGGACCTGCTGGCAGCTGCTGCTCATATGCAACAGTCACTTGCTCTTTCCGGAGCCGTAAAAGCGAATATGTTCCCGCACCTGGGATACCAGGCACAGGCGGGCGGAGGCGTAGCGGGTACGGATGCCGTTAAGACAGCCAGTGTGGTGGATGGAGGAATAATGAATGTTTTTGGAGTACTAAACTGGGAACTGGATTTATGGGGTAAACTCAAGTTGCAAACCCGGGCATCTGTTGATGAATTTCTGTCGAGCGAAGCAAACCGCTATGCCCTTCAGGTAAGCCTCGTAGCGGAAGTAGCATCGGATTATTTCCTGTTGCGGGATCTCGATAATAAATTATTTATCGCACAGAGTACCCTCGCTGGGAGAAAAGAAAACACGAAGCTGATCTCTGATAAATTTGACCACGGGTATGTTTCAGAACTGGATAAACTGCAGGCCCAGCAGCAGGAAGCCATTGCAGCAGCGTCGATTCCTTCCTTCCAAAGGCAAATCACCCTTACTGAAAATGCGATTCGCATTTTAATTGGAATGGGACCCGGGCCCATTGTCAGGGGAGCCAGCAATTATGACCAGATTTTATCTCCCGATATACCGGTGGGCCTGCCTTCGCAGCTCCTGGAAAGAAGACCGGATATCATAGCATCGGAATATGCTTTGCAGGCACAGTTTGCACGGATAGGTGTTGCGCAGGCGAACCGTTTTCCTACCATCAGTTTAACAGGGGTATTGGGTTTTGCCAGTCCCCAGTTGTCGTCACTGTTGACCAATAAAGGTTTTGCGGCCAATGGATTCGGATCCATAGTAGGACCAATATTCAATTTTGGGCAGCTTAAAAAACTCGTGGTGGTTGAAGAAAAAAGAACGGAAGAATTGTATTATCAGTATCAGCAGACTACCCTGAATGCATTTGCCGAAGTAGATAATGCCCTTGCTTCTTACCGGAACCTGGATGAAGAACAAAAACAACGGAGATTGCAGGTGGATGCTGCGGCAAAAGCACTGGTACTATCACAGGCCCGGTACGATGGCGGATATACTTCGTACCTTGAAGTTATTATCATGCAAACCAACTTATTTGATGCCCAGTTGCTTGAATCCACAGTAATGCAGGAAAAACTGAATTCGATCGTTGCACTATATAAAGCATTGGGCGGTGGATGGAATTAATTTACACGTTTATACGCAACCAGGCCAATTGGATTTAATACCTGCATTTTACCTGGCCATTCCTTTTTTTTTCCTGTTGATTTTCGTGAACTGGCTTGGATACCGGTTTAAAAACATGCATATCCGGAAATTTCCGGGTACCGAACATGTGGGTATCGGACCAACGGAAGGATCCCTGCTTGGATTAACAGCATTACTGCTTTCATTTACATTTGGAATGTCTTCCTCTAAATTTGAATCCCGCAGACAGCTGATCGTCACAGAAGCGAATAATATTGAAACAGCGATACTCCGGTGTGATGTATATCCTGACGACAGCGTCCGGAATCTTTTGCGCTCCGAACTGAAAAATTATCTTGAAACCCGGATCGATTATTATTTGGCTGGCTACGATGAAGAAAAAATAAAACATACACTGGAGCTGTCAGACTCTATTTCAAAGCGGTTGTGGAAGCAGGTGGCTTTTTTCTCCCATGATTTAAATAACCGGGTGGCAAGTGAGCAAATGATCCCCTGCCATGAATGCGATGATCGATATCGTCGAAACCAGGGAGGCAGCCCGTAATGCCAAGGTTCCCTGGATGATCATGATTATACTTTGTACGCTGATTCTCGTATCCGCTTTTCTGTCGGGATATGGAAGTAAATCATTGGAAAGGAATAAAGTGCTGGTCACTGCCTTTGCGTTCATTACTACCCTGGCTCTTTACCTGGTAGTGGATCTGGACAAACCGCGGCAGGGTTTTGTAAACCTGAATAAAACGAATCAATTAATAATAAACCTGCGGGACCAATTTAACGAAAAATGAAACGATCTATTCATATTATCCCGGCCTTACTGATTTGTTTTTTCCTTTGGAGCTACAGATTCAGTGGCGGCTTCCGGGGACAGTTTATCCGGTTCATCCCTTTATCCGTTCGGAAGATATGACCGTAATTCAAAGGGAGATTTGGAAATGATCGGTTCGGCAATGCATTTTGGATTTACTTTCACCGGCTCAGCCTGTACGGTCTATGCCTTTGTTCCCGATTCCGCGGCACATGGTTACCTGCAGTACACACTCGATGGTGTATATCAGCAAAAAAGAATCCGGATCAACGGAAATAATTCCACGCCGTTTGTGATCGGGAGTAGTCGCCAAAGGAGTGCATACCGTTTGGATATACAAGGCAACTGAAGCCGCGTCAGGACCCATTTTTATAGAAAAAATAGTTGCTCCCGGAATTAAAGCGATCAGGGAGCCCCAACAACCATTAATAGAATTTATCGGTAACAGCATAACCTGCGGAGCTGCGTCAGATCCTTCCGAAACTCCCTGCGACATGGGAGAATACGTTGATCATCACAATGCATATGAAGCTTACGGACCAAGAGTGGCCCGGGCCCTTCATGCGAATTTTATATTAAGTAGTGTAAGCGGAATAGGAATTTACCGGAACTGGAATTCGACGGGGCCAACCATGCCACAGGTTTATGAAAAAACGGATTTTCAATTGAACAGCACCCGTAACTGGGACTTTAATACTTATCATCCGCAAATTGTGAGTATTGCACTGGGTACGAATGATTTCAGTGGTGGTGATGGTAAATCTCCCCGGCTGCCTTTTGACAGTGCTGCATATGTTTCGCAGTATATCAATTTTATTAAGCTTGTAAAGTCCAAATACCCCAAAGCCCTAATCATATTGCTGAGCAGTCCAATGTTGAACGGAAGCAGAAGAGAAATGCTACAGAATTGCCTTTCAGCCGTAAAAACTAATGTTGATCGCACTTACATAAAGGATAAACCGATAACCCTCTTTTTTTTCGAACCCATGCAGGCCAGGGGATGTAGCGGTCACCCCAGTGTAGAGGACCATGAGATTTTAGCCCGGGAACTGGAACCGGCTTTTAGAAAACTTTTATAAGCCTAAAGCCCAAAGCGTAAAGCCTAACGCTTCAAATAGGAACTCCGTATCAATACATAGATACTGTAAGCGGTCCAAAATCCATCAAATTTAGAACTTCATCTTATTGACTTTATTTTTTGCTCTAAGCTTTAGGCTTTGGGCTTTGAGCTTTAAGCCTTCTCTTGAAAGATTTTCCCTGACCCTGAATTTCACGATTTCTGTAATCAGTTTTACCGGAAGCGGTTCGCCGAATGGAAATTGTATGGTCGCTTTGGAGGATACATACTTTTCGATTTTTTCCCTGAATGCAATAATCGCACCCGGCATGGCATACAATCCCAGATGGGAAGTGTGGGCTGCATAATATAAAAGTATACCGTGAAATTTTAGTGCAGGCATATTATAACTGATTACTTCAACCGCATCAGGAGCGGCTTTGTTAATTGTTTGCCGGAGCAGTTTCAATGCCGGTCTGGCTACAGCCGGCTGGGCATTTATATATTCTTCAACGGATTGATACCTGGTTTTGTCCATGTGTGCAGTTGAAATGGAATTATTCTGTAATAAAATAACCGGTCTGAATTCCCACAGGATAGAAATGTTGAACCCTTTAGAATCCCGGATTCTAAAGGGTTCAACATTGGAAATAAAAAATATTCAACGGTTTTTAAATCAGACTAATGATGGCCGCCAAAATCAAATACCAGTCCCCCGGTAAAGCTAAACTGTAAAATGGTGGCATAGGTTGTATATGGATATGCGACACCCCAATAAGGATCCCAGTAAAAAGCAGATCCGGTAGCCTGGGCACTTCCCAGTAACTGGGCTCCGAGTTTTAAACCAAATTTCTCGCTCATTTTGAACTTTACGCCCGCCTTGATATCCCAGGCGAATTTGGTAGCAGAGGTAGTACCGTTATAATCACTTTTATAAAAAGCTGCTCCCAAACCAATTCCTCCATAGGGCTGAATCTTCGGGTTATTCATATAATACTGTTCGAAGTTCAGTAACAGGTAAGAAATGACGGTAGTCGGGCTAACCGTTTTATTGGAGGGCCATAAACTGTGGTCGGCGTTTCGGTGCTTTGATACTGATAGAGCAATTCGATACCAGTGCCCCGGTCATTAACACCTTCCAGCGAGGCTCCAAATATGCCTCCTTCGTTGATGTAGGTGTAAGCCCCGCCGAAATTAATTTTGTCACGGAACGTAAAGCCGCCAAACGCATTAAAGGATAAATGCTGAGAATAACCAGCCACGGTCAAAAAAAGAATTACGGATGTGATGAGTACTTTTTTCATAATAGTTAATTGGGTGATGATTAGGTTTATTTGATTGTGCTTCGTTTAACTGGTTAAGTATTAAACGTATCCAAAGATAGTACAATTATATATTTGATCTGTTCACCAGTTTTTTCATAAAAGAACTGAGGAATAAATTCCCTATCGGGATTACCTTGTCCTTCATCAGTATTTGTTGTTTCTCCACGCTGATGATCTTATCCAATGCAACAAAATAAGACCGGTGAACACGGGCAAAACGGTGGGAGGGTAGGATTTCTTCCATTTCTTTCATGGTGAGCAGGCTTACGATACGCTGCGACTTCGTATATATGGATACGTAGTTTTTGAGTCCCATAATATAATAAATATCATCAAGTTCTATTCTGACCAGTCTTGTTCCTTCTTTGATAAAGATGTATCCTCCTTTGATTGAAGAAGGCTGGACCGGAATTTGTTGTTGGAAATTTAATCTTATACGCTTTCTCTGCAGCATTGTATAACCTTTCAAATAACAATGGCTTAACTAAAAAATCAACTGCATTATTTTCAATGGCATCCATTGCGAATTTCCGGTGAGTCGACATCAGGATCACCATAACGTTTTGCTGAAATAACTGAAATTCGGGACTGGTGTTTTGTATCGGTTTCCGGATATCCAGGAAAATCAGATCAACGGGGTTGTTTTTTAGAAAAACAAGGGCTTCCCGGGAATCCGTGAAGGAACCGGCGAATTCCAGGATAGGTAAGTTTTTTAATATAATTTTTCAAAGCCTGCGTTGGCTGTGGCTGACTATCGATAATTATACAATTCAGCATAATACTTTTTAAGCGTGAAGCGTGAAGCGTGAAGCGTGAAGCATGAAGCATGAAGTATGAAGTATGAAGCCTCGAGCCTCAAGCCTCAAGCCTCAAGCCTCAAGCCTCAAGCTCACGCTTAGAACGCAACTTACAAAATTTAAACCCTTTCCGGTCCCGATAAAAAAAATCCCGTCCCGCATGAAGCGGAACGGGATTCGGGAGATGATTTTTATTTTATTTACAATTTCGCAATCTGGATTACCCCTTCCTTACCATCGATGGTAAATTTCAACAGGTAGTTTCCGTCAGCAACATTGGACAGGTTAATCTGCAGGGACTGGTAACCGGCAGCGCGCGATCCTTCAAATAACTGCGACTGCAATTTGCCATCCATGGTGAACAGATCAATACGAACCTGCTTTTCCGTGCCCAGTTCGAATTTGATATTGGCCGTGGTATGAACCGGATTAGGACCAACCGTGATTTTATAATCGTCCACGATATTTCCCTTGTTGTTCAATACAATCAGACCAAAACTTTTGCTTACGGTTCCGCCAAAACCATCGTCTGCGGTTACGGTTATAATTCCGTTGCCGGCATTCAGTCCTTCAATGTTGAGCTCAGATCCGTTCAAACTAAGGACGGATAAACCGTTAACCACAGATATGCTGTCCAGTATATCGCTAAACGTTAGTACATCCTGGTCGTCCGGGTCACTGAAATAGTGACTCAGTTCCAGGGTCCGGTTCATGCCTTTTTCAATGATGATATTTGGAATATTGGTTGCAACAGGAGCAGAATTCTGCCTTACAATCAGGTGTAAGGTATCCCATGCCGCGGCGTCATAGATATCCCTGGCTTCGAAAACAAGGTCAATACGACCGGTATCGATCGGAATAATACTGGTTTCACCCGTTGAGTCCACATACACTTTAACGATTGTATTTACAGGTCCTGCAAAACGATATTTCAGTGTATCTCCATCCGGATCCATGAATACGGTATCCATTGCAACCCTGTATTGCCGCAGACTTGATGGAGACGATCCGATCTGTTAAATGATTCACTACAATAGGAGCCCGGTTGGTGTTTTTTACCAGCACAACCAGCGACTCATTGCGACTGTTTCCTATATCATCGGTCAGGGTAATGGCAAATACATGAACACCTGAATCATTATAAGCCTGGTCTGTAATTAAAGTAATTTCCGTCTGTACCAACTATTATACTGGCAGCCGTATCCGGGTTAACCAGTTTTACCGTAACGATTCCTCCGCCATCGTCCGAAGCCGGAATCAGGGCATTTAATGTATCTGCTTCATTCACAATTAATGTATCATGATTCGTCAGGGTAGGTGCCTGATCAATATGCAGGTAATACCATCACTTTCGCTACAGGATTAACCGGATCATTGGAATGAATAATCAGGTCGGCAGACTGATCCGGCGGTGTTGCCTTCGGACCATGTGCGGTAAGGGTCAGTTGTTTGGTTTCATTTACCGCAGTTGTACCCTTATCCGGGGTAAGCATCAGCCAGCCCCCGGCGCTGTCTGTTTGCGCATAGGCAGCCATATAGAAATCCGCAATTAAATACAATTCCTGGAAGGCATCAGCTTCGTTTACTTTCGTATAAAAAGTCTGCAGCCTTCTGCTGATCTGCACTCACAAACTGGAATCCCTGCGGAAATCTCATGCCATATGCATAATCCCATTCGATCCAGAAATCTTCATAAGCATTAATCAGTATCGAAGAATCCAGGGGAACGATGATATGCGTTCCAACTCCACTGGTATCCGGCTGAATATCTACCGACTGTTCATAGATAACAGTAGAGTTGTTCACATTGGATCCCAGACGGATTTTGAATTTGATTGTTGACGCGATCATATTATCCGTACGGTAAACATTACCCACATGGGAAAGATATATTCCTTTTTTGCCTCCGTTGAAACGACTCACCGCCATAATCGGTGCTTCATCCACACCCGTTCCGAGGAAATCGATATTATGTGTACCCGGACCGGTTTCATATGCCAGGATTGAATCGGCAAAGCCACCCGGAGGATTACCCAGTACCGTAGCCGTTGGTTCCGAGGATCTGTGTTTTTTGTCCGCCGCCAAATAAGGTAAACACGTTTGATTTCTTTGCTGGTATTCTTAAGTGGTTTCGCAGGTTTAACGTTATTGTATGAAATACCCGGTCTGTGATATTCGATACCCAGGGTATAATCCAGGTCACCCAGTCCGGTATTGCCCAGCTGTACATATCGTACTGCTGAATCGGTCTGCTGAATGGTGATATGAATACTTGGTGAATCCGTGGTCACTACGGGTGGCTGTATGACCAGCGCAGAAATCGGAATACTGATCGCTGTCGGATAATCAGAAGAAACATTTACAAATTCATTCACCTGATTCATGGATGGAATAGGCGTGAATGTGATATGATATTGCAGTTCATCACCCGGAGCCAGAACAACAGGGAACTGAACCTGATAATTCGTTACCTCATCCAGCGTGAACGCAGTATTATTTGAAAAATCAATATTGTTGATGGTAATGATTTGTTTGCCATCATTCTTAATCAATACAGGCTGATTGTATGTATTCTGTACACTGTTCGGATCAGTATAGGAAACCACTTTTCCAAATTTCACCGTGTCAGTGGTTTTTACACTGTTGTTTCCATTTACATCCAGTTCCATCGGAATATGAACACTTGACAGAAGCGGATCATTGGAAATGATGGTCAGGTAGTCTTTGTATACACCATTGGTCATACTGGTAGTCGTCCAGCTGGCTGGCAGATCCACCGATTCTCCGGGTTTTAAAGTGTACGGAATGGAGGGTACATATTCAATCGCACCATGATCTTTGTACCAGAGCGTTTGGTTATATGCCAGTGTTCCGTCTGTTCCGCCCGGATTTTGAATGCCCACCAGGAAATTCTGGGTAAAGTTGGACGTTGTTTCTCCGGCCTGATACATCATTTTGATCCGGCCATCTTTATAGAAAATGGTTTCAAAAGTGACATTTCCTCCGTCGAAATAATTTCCGCCAAACATATTGTAGTATTCAACAACCAGCTTTTCACTATCCGTATAATAGTAAGTCTCCCCGACATACACGCCCTTTTCCCAATCGTATCCATGCGTCAATGGATAATTGACTGTTGCGATTATTCCGTTGGGTGTAAGCGGTGTTGGAATGGTTGGTGAAATTTGTAATACAGGTTTTTCAGGATCCACGGTTACATTTCCATTCCAGTCAGTATATAAAGTCTGGTATGTTTTTCCGTAATACGGGAAAGCAAAAGGAAGTTTGATCGGCTGACTTGGAAATTCCACCGGGAGAAACGATCGAAGCCGTACCCAGTCCATGTCCAAGTTCAACCCATTCGTAAGCCGCTGAACTGCTGTCCATCGTTTTATGAAGGCTGTATGTATTCGCAGAATCCAGTCCGTTTCCAACACCCTGACCTGCCTGATTCATAACAAACCATTGCGGATGTTCAACCATGATCTTCAGATCGCCATCTCCGTTGTTGGTTACTTTCAAATTTGCAGGAAGGGTTTGTCCAATGTTCAATGTGTTCACCTGACCGCCGGTGAGTTCATAACTCAGTGCACCGGCTGCTTTGCCAGCGCCTGTTAATACGACCGTGAACACCGCTTTTGCAGAATCATCGGTAGTAACCGTCAGTGTACCCGGATAAGCGGTTTCCGCAGTTGGTGCAAAAGTTACCGGAATATGCAATTCAGACAGAGGCGGTACAGTTACCGGACCCTGATCCGTTGTATAAGCTGCGTTATTGAAAGATGTCGAAATCAGATTCACCGGTTTGGATCCTGTATTCAGGAACACAGCATCCATTTTAGATGTTCCGTTTTTATATACATTACCGAAAGCAAGCGTATCCGTTTTCTGCATCATTCCCTGGATACCGGTAACGGTAAATACCACCGGTACATCCACTTTTTCCTGCAAGGGATCATTGGTAGTTAGTGCAATAGCCGTGTTGTACGTACTGTCTACCAAACCTGCTGCAGAAGCAGTAACCGTAATATTTACGGTATCGCCTACAGCTACTGCACCACTGGTCGGGAAGATTGACCGTAATGAATTTCGGCGCAGAAGGAACCCACCATAGCGTTGTGTTGTCGGCAGACATAAATGGAGCTGGCTGAATAAAATCCGGTGAAGTGGCAATATTGATACCCTTGGTCTCATCCTTACTTTCCAGACCCACTAATCCAAATCCCTGCTGTAGCCCAGGTATTGTTCACCGTTTTATAGTTCATTTCAATCTTTCCATTACTGTATAATACGATCTGGAAAGTTGCTTTTCCATAGCTGAATGAACCGCCGAATTCGTCACCGCCGAAATATTCCAGGTCATTGTACTGAACAATGAATTTACCCGGAAGGGATTTCATAAATACATGTTCATTGGAGTTTACCACAGGGGTCATATATTCCACAAATAAGCCGGCAATTAAACCGTTAATACCATCTCCGGAATCGGAAGTGTGAACTGGTAACGACATTCATGGCTCCCGGATAGTTCAGCGACAGGGAACCAAAACTGTTTACATATACCTCGCTGATGGTATCACCGTAAAATTTCATCTTGAATCCCAAGCGGATGCCAGCATGGATGTTTTAATATCTGCAGCGAGCTTCCTGGTTATTTCCGTTCCGGTCGTAGAAATATCATCCCAGCTGTAAACCGGTCCATCGGGTTCATTGCTGTCGATCCAGGCATAGTCCATGGAAGGATCCTGTGCCCTTGGCCGTTTTCTTTTTCAGCGCCAGTTTATTGATCGCTGCAATTTCCGGCATGGAATAACTCAATGGATATTTACCATTCTTGTTGGAAATGGTAAATGTATTTTTTCCGATTGAATCCACTTTGGCCACGATCTGAACCGGTACGCCGGTGAGATCCATCACCGGAGGTCGTACGCCGACGCCTGATCCGGAGAGATTCAATGAACCATCGTTGGTGGTTATTTTTATTTTAGCCAGTTGCTGACCTGCAGCGGTCGGCGTAAAGCTTATGCTGAGCCTGGCTGAATCACCGGGATTCAGCTGAATCCGGCATAGAAGTTAACGTGAATCTTGTATTGTTCGAAGTAAAGGCAAAATTTTTCAAAGTGGAAAGATCCGGCGTTGTACAACATAATGGATGCGTCACCGTCTTTACCGAGGAATACAGATCCAGCATCGAGGATACCCATCTTCGAAGTCAGGGTACCTTTCTGACCGGTTACAGTTACAATCATCGGAACACCCGGCATCGGATTATTCAGATCATTGGAAGCTACCTGTAAATTATAATTGTATACTCCGTTTCTGATCGTGGTTGCATTTGCATTTACACCAACCGTGGTATTGGACAACCCGGCGAGATTTCCGCTGGAAGGAGCCATGCTGATAAAGCCACCCGGATATCCTTCGTTGCTCAGACCAAGCATAAATAGTCTTACCGGATAACCTAACAGGCTGTTCAGTGTAGCCCAGGTTTTGCCCTTGTCACTGCTTGCAAGAAAATTATGTTCCAGTTCGGCAGGGCCATCATATTCAGCACCCTGTGCAAATCCATAAAGTGGATCAAACTGATAAACGATCCAGTACCATTCTCCCGGCTGAAACAGGAACATGCCATTCAGTTTGGTCACATTCAGCGAATAGTCCGTTGTCGGATCCCATGTGTCTGCTTCAGAAGCAGGGTACCCTGTGACGGATCGCTGCCACCTTTATAAATATAAATAGTGATGGGAGCCGTTACGCCGGAGGTTTGAAAATAGTTAGCTACATGTGTAAGATTGAAAGGCTTTTTAGTAACATCGAATCTTGTTGCAGCAGAAAAATCCTGGCGCGCATCGTCTCCGATAAACCAGCTTGCATAATCCTGGTCAACCAGTTTCATCGTATCGTAACCATCCGTTCTCGCCCAGGAAGAAGATACGGGAATAGCTGTACCGGTCCAGTTCATTACACCCGTACCATTATTGGTGAGTTTGAAGGAAGTCGATTTTACGGCACTGGTCGTTACATTAATATTCATCAAAATGGTATCCACAGGAAGACTAACGATCGGTCCATCCTGGGTTTTTACAATAATCTGATTGGACAGTGAACTTTCATTCGCCCACAGATCCTTAGCCGCTACACTGATATGATAAGAAGTGGATGGGAATAACCCCAGAATATTAAAGGTTTCGTGTGAACCTGCTGCCAGGGCCTTCTTAATAATGATTTTGTTTACAGTGTCGCGATGTGCACTGTCAAACGGATATTTGGAATAGTAAATAATATAACTGTCTGCATTGGTATTGTCCTGGTCAGCAGGCGCTGTCCAGTTGATATCAATGCTGTTCTGTGCATTGCTGATTCCTTTCAGATCGGAAATAACAGTAGGAGGAATTCCTTTATCTGTTTGTAATGCTTTACCTGCATCCAGCGCTCCGGCACCCATGAGCCCGTTGTAAGCGGGGTCCATGGCAATCCATTGTCGTACGGAATGAAAAAGCCTGTTTTTTAAATCGTCGTTGGTGAAACCCATTTTTCCAAACTGGGAAACGATCAGGGCAGCAACACCGGAAACATGGGGTGTGGCCATAGAAGTACCTTCCATATAACCATAGCTGTTGTTGGCCACGGTACTGGCTACCATCTGATGACTTGTTCCGTCTGCCGCATCACCACCACCCGGAGCAGAAATATCTACCCAGTCACCAAAATTGGAATAAGCAGCTTTATTGTCAAAAACGGTTGTTGCCGAAACCGCTATTGCTGTTGGATAATATCCTGGATAAGACAGATCATTGATATTGTCATTACCCGCTGCAAAAATCACGACACCTCCATTCATTGGTCCGACCTGGTTGCCGTTCACATCCCGACCGGCTTCTTTAGTAAAATAGTCGATGGCATCCAGTACCAGCTGGTCATAAACGCCAGGTGTTGTATATCCCCATGAATTTTGGGAAATCACTGCGCCGTTATTGGCTCCGTAAATAATAGCAGCTGCTGTACCTGCACCGTCTGCGCCATTTGTTCCAAAAATTTCACTGGACATAATACGTGCGCCATCTCCGACTCCTGTACCGCCTGCGATTCCGCATACTCCTTTTCCGTTGTTGTTTACCGCGGCAATCGTACCGGAGGTATGGGTACCGTGATCACCGGGCAGAATATTGGCGGAGTTGTCTCCAAAATTATAACCGTGTATATCATCCACATAACCGTTACCGTCATCATCCACACCCGGCTGACCATTAAGTTCCGCCAGATTTACCCACATATTCGCGGCAAGATCTTCATGTTTGTAGTCAACACCTTCATCAACCACATCTACGATTACATTGGGTTTACCCGCATTGATTTTCCAGGCGGGTTCGAGATCAATGTCTGCTCCTGCATATCCGCCCATCTGACCGGTATTGTGATAATGCCATTGTACCCAGTAATACGGATCATTAACCGGAGGTGTATCCGTAGGAGTATCCATCGGTTTCTTCGGTGTTCCTGTAATTTTTGTAATCGGTGCTGTAATGGATTTAATCACATAAGCCGGTTGGGCTGTTTCCACTTCAGCTACTGCCCGGAGTGAATTTATGGCCGCCGTGATGTCAGATCCTTTATCTACATTCAGAATATACCATCTGTCCAAACCATATTTACGTTGTTTGGCTTCCATGCGGCCCGCATTCGGAATTGCCCGAACCATATTCGTTGCCCTGAAATTTCTGGCAACGGCATCCAGACGCATAATGCCAGTATTAAAACTGGCAGTGGAAATATTTTTAGAAAGCTGGGAAATCCGTCTCCCGACAACCATGTTGCCGGCTGGCTTTAGTTTAATTAAAACCCGGCCTGGTGTAACCGATCCTGATTTCACCTGGAAGGTATGTGCCTGAACCGGGCTCCTCTGAGCCATGGCCAGGTTTCCGCACAGGATGAAAAATATACCGGAAAGGAATCGAAAGAAATTTTTGTAAATAGTGGTCATTGTCCTGATTTGAATATTGTAAGAAATACGGATTGTTCTTATTTAATGATGAAGGCCAGGCCGAGTTTGAATGTATTCGACATCGTTGATGTTGTGCTGCTGCCGGCCGGAATCAGATAGGCCATATCCAGTTTGCAGGATTTGAAGGCCAGGCCCAGCCCGGTGGTTACAAACTGAAAACCGCCGTATGGTGTGCTTTCCGAGGAATAGCCTGCCCGTATAAAAAGCATGGAATGATATCCATACTCACCTCCGAAATTATATTGCATCCTGTCCTCGAAAAAACCTTTTCCGGATACGGGAGAAGTTAAAGGACTCTGCAGATCGGCCGTAAAAATCAGCCTGTCTTCATCTGTTAGTTTTTGCTGAAAAGCAGCACCGATGCCGGCCGTGGAAGGCAATGCAAAACCATTCGAAGCATCGCTGTATTTGATTTTAGATCCCACATTGGCGATCACCGCTGCCAGATGCCAGGACTGGCCCTGTTTGTTTTCTTTGGTCTGATAATAAAGTCCCAGGTCGGCTCCGACCGCACCACCGTTTTGAAATCCGGCATATCCGCTGCCTACAATATGGGAATAGATATAACGGAAACTGGCTCCGATATACAGTTCCGGCGAAAGTTTCCGGGCATAGGATGCATCGATGGCCATATCATAAGGATTATACTGTCCCAGATCATTGCCGCCATCACTGGTTTGTTTTAACTGACCCTGTTTAAAATACCGAAAGCCCCCGCTGATGACTTCATTTTCCGAAGTTTTATAATACCCGGAAACACTATACAGGGCTACATTTTTGATGAGGTTCGTCATCCAGGGTGTGTATGAAAAAGCAACACTGCTTTTATTGGTCACCTGAGCCATTCGGGCAGGATTTGCATAATGTGTTGCATTGTCGCCGGGAAGAGCCATAGCGCTTTCTCCAATGCCTGCGGCACGTACATCGGTGTTCATTCTCAAAAATGGTACAGCCGTGTTGTATGAGCCCGAAGCAATAATGCTGTCACCCGTGTTTTGGGAGAAAGAAGTTTTGGCAATCAGCAGGCAAGCCATTCCACATAACAGTGGAATAAATTTTTTCATATGTGTTATTTTAATAGGACGTCAAATGTATTGATGTTAATCGCGCGTTATTGCAGACCCCATTGGGGCAGGGGAGCTGAATATTCTTCAACAGAAATTCGATAATCAGAAAGATTATCTAAGGAAGCAGGTATAATCAGGGAAAATATCTAAAAACGATTTTTGCATTGGCGGGACATCCAATCGGTAAGAAGGGCAAAAATCCCCGTAAGGTTTAAATACCCATTATGCTGGGTGTAAAGTGATTGTATATAGAATGAAAATTAATAAATTGATTTTCGGGTATATTCCCTTTAGCCATAAAAATTGAGTATTTCGTTCCCCGATTGAAAAAGCCGTTCGTTCAATTTTAAAAATCGATTTCTAAAAAAATGGACTAAATGGGGTAAT
Organism: uncultured Bacteroidota bacterium; assembly: GCA_963730655.1. Taxonomy (GTDB): domain Bacteria; phylum Bacteroidota; class Bacteroidia; order Chitinophagales; family Chitinophagaceae; genus Puia. The sequence goes on along the minus strand of CAVSSI010000002.1, from coordinate 164,007 downwards.
AAATTGACTAAATCATAAAATTAATTGACAAACATATTTTTTCTCTTTGAGTTTTCCTTAACAACCGGAAGTCTACTCGACCGGGCTGACTAACGGCGCGGAATAAACGAAAAGGGCGGAATTTGGCCTGGGAATGTTGATCAAAGTCAATAAACCGGTGTTTCCGGAACAGCTTTAAAATCCTGGTATTTGACCAAAATCAAGGGAACTACAGTCGCGAAATTTAATTCGCCGGGGTGATCAGGATATTCCTGAAATCTATCGCACCATGGTCGCCCTGGATAAAGACAGGCCCCGGTTCTCCTTCATTACTATCGATGGCACCTCCCGTAATACCGGGAATGATCTGGTTGCAAATAACTGTTTTCCCATTTACCGCCAGGGTGACCATCCGGCCAATTAAGGTAATATCAAAAGACTGCCATTCACCTGCAGCCTTCGCCATCATTTCGTTGGGGGATATAAAACCATATACCGCACCAAGCAGTCCGAGGGCCGGCTCCTGACCTTTGCTGTCTATAATCTGAATTTCGTAGCGTCCCCGCAGATATACACCGCTATTGCTGCCTGCAGGAATGCGAAATTCGATATGCAGTTTAAAATCATTGAATTTTTGGTCAGTCATAATATTGGATCCGGAAGCCGGATTTCTCATCCAGCCGGAATCCACCTTCCATTGATTTTTACCGCTGGTATGCCATCCGTTCAGGTTCACCCCGTTAAATAATTTGATTTGTTTTCCCCATACCGGTGCCTTGGTTCTCCACAACGAAGGTGCACGGACACCGGTCATGGAGATATGAAGTTCCGTCAGGCATTACCAGGGTGCCCAGCAGACTGTCGCCCTGAAACCGGGCTTCAAATCCAAGGTCATTGGATGCCGTATCCCATTGGGGCGGGATAGAAAAACTCAGGATATTATTATTGAAATTTATTTTTGAAATCGGCCGGGAACTTCCACCCATACCCACGAACTGACCCACCAGGAAACGGGTGCCGGAATGCCTTACTTCCAGCCAGGAAGGAAGGGATTTACCATCTTTCGTAAGCGTAAGATCCCACCGTCCTTCCACCGGCGATTCAAAATACGCACGGTTTGCAAACGAACTGGCCTGGATGAGTAAAAGAAAGGAAAAGCACAAAAGAGAAAAGGAGCGAATCCAATGTAAACGACCCGGAGTTTCGAATAAATAAAAAATGCTTTTCATATCGTGATTGATTTCGGCTTATTATGATAAATAAAATTAATGTATTTCTTCCCACCAGGCTTCAAAAACCTTGTCTTCATCCAACCACACCGCTTCCCCGATTTTGGGATGGAGCAGATTAATATTCCGTCGGGCGGCTTCCTTACTGATTCTGATGATTGGCTCATCCCAGGCATGTACGGACAAACTAAATTTTCCCCAGTGTACCGGTAATAATTTTTTTGCCTGCAGGTCAATCGCAGCCTGTACCGTTTCTTCCGGGCTCATATGGATATATTTCCAGTTTTTATCATACTGCCCGTCTTCCAGGATGGCCAGATCGAAGGGACCAAAATTTTTTCCTGCTTCAAGAAAATGATGATCGTAGCCGGAATCACCTCCGATAAAAATATTTTTACCCGGGGTGGTAAAGACAAAAGACATCCATAAACTACCATTTCTTTTCAGGCCCCTGCCCGGAAAAATGCCTCGCCGGAATGGTGTTTACAATGAAACCTTCATCCAGCCGGATTTTTTCATTCCAGTCTTTTTCAATGATTTTATCCGGATCGATATCCCCAAAATCTCAGGTGGGATCCGGTTCCAAGCCCGGTAATTATTTTTTTAACTTTTGGTTTAAGTTGTAGAATGGTTTTGTAGTCAAGGTGGTCCCAGTGATCGTGGGTCAGGAATAAATAGTCAATCCCGGGAAGGTCATCGACCGAATAGATATCAGAACCTTTAAAACTTTTCGTAGTAAAAGAAAGTGGCGAGGCGTTTCCGCTGAATACAGGATCTACCAGAATCGTTTTGCCATCCACCTGCATAAAATATGAAGAGTGTCCAAACCAGACCAGCAGATTTTTATTGGAATCCAGATGCAACAGATCCGTTTTTACGGAAGGGAGGGGCGAAGGCGGAATTCTTTGTTTGCTTTTATCAAAAAGGAATTCGCGGAGCACGCTGAAGAAACTGGCCCCTTCAGTGAGGGAAGGCGTATGAGTTTCATTTTGAAACTGACCGTTTTTATACCGGGGTGACTGCCTGAATAATTTTCAACTCATCTCCACGGGGTGCTGCACCGAATGGCCGTGAGTGGATAAAAAAATAAATCCCGGAAATACATAACAGCAAGAGAATGCCAAATACGATCATAGAACAAATTCAGACATCAATTTAATGTATCTGAAATGATTCTCTTCTATGTCTTTTTGAACTTCAGGTAATGCCACCTGCTGAAAAGAAATCTTATTCTGAGCGGAGACTGCTGACCGGATTCATCATGGCCGCTTTAATCGCCTGATAGCTTACCGTAATCAGGGTGATCACCATCGCTCCAAAACCCGCAACGCCGAATATCCACCAGGAAATTTCTGTACGATAGGTATACTTTAATAACCACTGGTGCAAAAAATACCAGGCAAGCGGTATCGCGATGGCGCAGGAGATGATCACGAGCCTGACAAAATCCCTGGACAACATACGCCATAAATTGAAAATACTTGCACCAAGCACTTTACGTACACCGATTTCCTTGGTACGCTGTTCTGCAACAAAGGAGGCCAGACCGAATAAACCCAGGCAGGAAATAAATACGGCCAGGATGGCGAAAAAGGTTGACAGGTTTCCGATTCGTTTTTCATCCTCAAATTTTTGTGCGTATTCTTCATCGGCGAATTTGTATTCAAAAGGAGCAGAGGGATTATATTTTTTAAATACAGGTTCAATTTTGTCGAGAGCGGCTTTCATGGAAGCAGAAGCTTTCAGACGCAGGGTAATCACATTCGCCCATGTCGGGTTTAACACAAATATGGTCGGCTTTACCGGCTCATAAGGATTTTCCATAATCATGTCCTTAATTACGCCCACTACATGGTGGGGAGTGGTATCCCATTTTATGGGCAGACCAATAATATTTTTTACGCCGATGAGTTTCACGGCCGCTTCATTCAGGATCATGGCGCTGGAATCAGTAAGGAAACTTCGGGATACATCCCGGCCTTCTTTTATATGCCAGCGAATAGTGGGACCAAAATCATAAGTGATGGCAACCGTGCCGAACAGGGGCAGAGTCGTGGGATCCTTTCCCGGCCAGCTGAAACCAATATTATTCGACCAGACCCGTGTAGCAGGTCCGGATGATTCCGCAACGTTTTCTACTTTGCCGGTAGCCAGTAGTTCTGTTCGCAATGCTTCATAGTGTTTATATAAATCCTGGGTTGTCATATAAACTGTAATCAATCCATCACGGTCATATCCAACCGGTCTGTCTTTGGCATATTGAATTTGCCGGTAAACAATTATGGTACCGATGATCAGGGCGATGGAAATAGTGAATTGAATCACCACAAGAACTTTTCTCGGAAGGCCGGCATACCGGCCGGCCCGGAATGTTCCTTTTAAAACTTTGATGGGATTGAAGCCGGACAAATAGAAAGCCGGATAACTTCCGGAAACGATGCCGGTAAAAATGGTGAAAACCAAAATGAATATCCAGAAATATAAATTGGCGAAAGGAATATGAATATCCTTGTCTGATAGTCCGTTAAAAAATGGAAGCAGGGCCAGCACCAGCAGCAGGGCAACAAGTCAAAGAAAGGAAAGCGACGATCACCGATTCAGTCAGAAACTGTTTGATCAGTTGGGCACGAAGAGATCCAACGGTTTTGCGGATGCCCACTTCTTTTGCCCGTTTCTCGCTGCGTGCAGTAGAGAGATTCATAAAATTGATACAGGCGAGCAATAAAACAAAAACGCCGATAATGCCAAACAGCCAGACGAACTGAATCCGGCCACCCACTAATTTTCCGTTTTTAAATTCACTATACAGACGCCAGTTTTCCATGGGTTGCAAAACAAGTTCTTCCACCCCGTCTTCTGAAGCTTTCAGGTGGATCATGGATGCATTCTTTATTTTCCGGCTTGTTTTTTCAAAGTCTGCAGGGTTATTCAGCTGCACAAAACACTGCCAGGAATGATTGCCCCATTGGGTCATGGAATTCTTCAGCCAGTCCTGCGTGGTGAGGTATTTGTTCCAGCTCATGATAATTTTGGTATCATTCAGCGTTGTATTTTTCGGAAAATCCTCAAATACACCGGTCACCTTTAAATCATACTGATTGTCCACCCGCAGGGTTTTATTCATCGCGTCGTCATTGCCAAACAATATTTTAGCCACCGAAGCACTCAGCAAAATGGAGGAGGGATCATCCAGACCGTGAATATTTCCCTTTACCATATTCAGGGCCAGCATGGTTGGAAAAACAGGCTCTGCCCACAATCCCTGGGTACTGATTTTCTTTTCACCCACACCCAGGATATGGCTAAAATTCCAGGACGACATGCTGACTGCTTTAAAATCACTGCCATATTTATTTCGTAACTCAGCGCCAAGTGGTATCGCAACGGCCTGTCCGGTACCGGTTTGTCCGTTGAAGGTCTGGGTTGTCATAACCTGTCCCAGGGTTGCATGGTTTTTAAAATAATGATCATAACTCAGTTCATCCCAGATCCACAAGCCGATCAGAATGGCAACGGCCATACCTGTGGCCAGACCGATAATATTAATGGCTGAATAGGCTTTGCTCTTTAAGAGGTTGCGCCAGGCGACCGTAAAATAATTTTTAAACATGGGGAGAACCGGAATTTTTGCAGCCGGTGCAAAACAAAGACCCCGTGTTTCGGGATTTGTTGCATTTCGGGATATTCTTCAGGATATAACCTGTGATCCGGTTCCATTTAAAAAAATCTGTATAAATTCATCGCAGGCTTACCTTTAACCTACAAACCTTCTGTGAAACAGACTATTAATCATTTTATTTTTAGGAATATATTTCGCGCAGGTTCATGCGCAGTCTGTCGACTCTACAAAAAAAGACAGCACCGCAAAGACGGATAATAAAAAGGACACGACCGGATTTGACAAGTTCAATGCAAAAGCAGAACGCCTGTTTAAAATTCTGCCGGTTCCGATTTATTCCTATTCCCCGGAAGCAGGTAATATTTACGGACTGGCAAAATTTAATGTACTCAACCTGTCGAAAAAGGATACGATTTCCAGAGCATCCAAACTATCAGAAGTCGTTACATTTTCCAGTCTTGGGCAGAATAAATGCATCCATATCCACCCAGCTGGTTTTTGATGAAGATAAATATGTGATCATAAGTTATGTCAATTATAAAAAAGAGCCCGAATATATTTGGGATATCGGCAATACCATAACCGATGATCCGGGGCAGGACATCATTAACCGCTTTGTTTTCGCCGGAACAGCGTTGCGGCAGGTAAAGAAAGATTTTTATGTGGGGGTCCCGTTTGATGTTTCAGACTATTTTGATATTCAGGCAGACAGCAACAGTGTACTGCTCACAGACGGTGCAGTCGGATTAAACGGGGGAACCAGCATCGGATTAGGTGTCGCTGCGGCTTATGATACCCGGAAAAACCGGTATAATCCGCTGGATGGATCTTATATCCTGGGAACGGCCATTTTCTATCCCGGCAGCTGGGGGCCCTATGCTTTTTCTAAATTCTGCCCTGGATGCCCGGAAATACATCAATCCCTTTAAAAAAAATGTGATTGCCGGTCAGGTCACTACCAGTTATGCAAACGGGGACGTGCCATTTTATGAACTTCCTGAAATGGGTGGCGACAGTCAGATGCGTGGTTACTACCAGGGAGGATTGCGGGACAATGTATTGGTAGATGCACAGATTGAATTGCGTATTCCCATCTGGAATATTTTCGGCGTGGTCGGCTGGTTTGGAGTAGGACAGGTGCAAAATTCTTATAGCCAGGTTGCACTCGACCAGTTTCACTTATCGTATGGTCCGGGTCTGCGGATTATGGTGGATTCAAAACATCAGACCAACCTCAGGTTTGATTTTGGATTCGGTCCCAACGGGGTTCAGGGCTTCTATGTTAACTTCGGGGAAGCATTCTGACAATTCACGATTAAAACTTCGAAGGAAAACATAATTTCGAATTTTATTCGTTTATATGTTAAAACCGGCCGGGAAACACCCGGTGAAGAATAAAATTTGATAAACGGGAATCAATGGAAATACAGTTGACATGCAATGTTTGCGGTTCTGCCTTATATAATACTGATCAGTGCCTTAGTGAATTCATATATCATTGTTCTTCTCCGGAAGCCAGATTCTGGGATTTTGAACGGGGGAGTGCCGAACAGAATAAATCAAAAGAACACTGGGACCTCTCCAAAAAGGAAATTCCCAGAAGAGCTAAAAAAACGGCGGCTCAGTAAATTCAACTTATAATTTTCAAATTCTCTGGCTTTAAGCTTTAAGCTTTAGGCTTCATGCCTAAAAAGGCTTTAAGCTTCTTCGTACATTTCCAATTTCAGTCTTGTTTCCTCGAGATCCAGTTCTTTTTCAATTTTACGAATGATTTCTTCACTGGTATTGCCTTCCAGGTGTAATTGTTTTAAGGATTTTCTTTCAATACCGATCAGTTCTATCTGCAACCTGGAAAATTCATTGAAAATATTTTCAACCTTCGGTGCTTCCCCGTCAAAATAACCGGGAGGAAGATCTGTCTTCTGCAACCGGTTATATTTAATTTCATATTTGGTTTTGATATTGTTCAATAGTTCTTCATTGATCAGGGAAAGATTTTCTTCGATATGTATAATCGTATTGTTCACCACTTTTGTGCGCACTTCATATTCTTCTGCCGCAATCGAATAGGGATCCAGTTTTAATTTTCTGATGACCCAGGGGAGGGTAAATCCCAATAAAACAAGTGTGATCAGGATTACGCAAAAAGTTATATAGATAATCAGGTTCCGGTGCGGGAAAACGGCGCCTCCCGGTAATACCAGCGGAAGAGAAAGTGCCGCAGCCATCGAAACCACTCCCCGCATTCCTGCCCACCCGAATATCAGGAGATTTCTGCCGGTCAAATTTTCGCCGGGCATTGATCCTTTTGGAAAGCCTGGGGATCAGACTTCCTGGTATAATCCAGATAAAACGGATAATGATGACCACACCACTCACCGCAAGCCCATACCAGGCAAGCTCTTTTCCGGAATATTCCCGAATCCCCTCCATCACATTTTTGAGCTGTAGTCCGATCAGGATAAAAATCAATCCATTTAAAATAAATACAATCACATCCCAGACGGCATAAGCCATCATCCTGCTTTCATTCGAAAAAATTTCATCTGAACGGAAAGACAAATAAAGCCCGGTAGTTACCACTGCCAGTACACCGGATACGTGAATCTGTTCGGCCAGCAGGTAGGAAGCAAAGGGAGTAAGCAGGGTCAGGGTTACTTCAACAACCGCTACACAAATAAAATTTTTATGTACGAGGTACATGGCATAACCGACAGCCAGGCCAACAGCAACTCCAGCCATCACGACCCATATAAAATTCAGGCCCGCTTCCCATAAAACAAAATTTCCCGCCATGATTGCCGTCAGTGCATATTTATAAGCAATCAGGCCGCTCGCATCGTTCACCAGACTCTCCCCCTCCAGGATGGAAATCAATCGGGGATCAATTCCCAGTCCCTTGGTGACCGAAGTTGCTGCCACAGCATCCGGAGGGGAAACAATCGCACCGAGCAAAAAAGCAACCGGCCAGCTGATATCCGGAATGATCATGTGCGCCACGACGGCGACAACCGTAGTCGTTAATAAAACAAGACCGACAGCAGCCAGGGATATGGACCGGTAATAGGTTTTGAATTCATGCCAGCTCGTATTCCATGCAGCGCCGTATAACAGGGGTGGCAGGAAAATCAGAAATACAATGCCGGGATTTAAAGTAATCAGAGGCAATCCAGGGATCTGGCTGATCAGTAATCCGGAAAGAACCAATGCAATCGGAAATGGAAATTTGTATTTTTTACTCAGCACACCCAAAAAGACAACCCCGAATAAAAGTAAAATGATGATGCTGAGATTTTCCATGCAGCAATCAAATTACTATAAAAATCTGAATTTTCCGGTAAGCTGTTCGGTTCTCCGGATGTGTATTATTTCCCGTAAAACTCCTGTTTCGACCGTTCAAAACACAGCACGGTGATGATTCCAAGGGTATACGTAAAGATGTCAATCCAGGAAAAATAATCGCCCATTAATATTCTGGAAATTGAACCATGCGCCAGTCCCAGTCTGTCTGCCAGCTTAAAATATTGCAGGGTTTCGATCAGGAAAGAAAAACCCAGAACAAAAACCGCTGCAGGGAGTACCCTGATTTTTACTAATCCCCGTAACAAACAATACAGCAGGATAACGACAAGATAATCGCCTGCATAGGGGCGGATAACCTGATCGTCAACATACCGGGCGATCCCTATTTCAATCAGGAGAAGGAAAATAAAAAAAATGAAATATTTTTTTTTAAAATTAAATACAGTCGTCAACGTCATATGGTTTTAATATTTTAAGCGTAGAATCTTAATTTAAGTTTTTGATCAGGCTTTCCAGTTTATTTATTTTCCGGTAACAGATAGTTAAGGGGATCAGTCCGATTATTCCGAAACTGCAATCGATCATCTGCCAGTAAAAAGGGATTCCGCGAACCTGGCCGGCGATCAGAGCAAGCGGAAAAATCATGATACAGGCTATTCTTCCAAATTGTATGATCCATTTATTCCGGACAGGGTCCTGTAAAACACCTGTAAAGGCGACCGCAATCACGATATGGGCAAAAGCCAGCCAGTCATAACCGTACGACAGGAAAGGATATTTTTCGTTGGTGTCCTGAAGGGCACTATATACTTTAAAAATCCAAAAGGAAAGCCCCGTTAGGCGACCCGCAAAAAAATGATTCAGCCAGGCTAATTCTGTTTCGAGGGCAAAGGCGGTGACGCCGCTTAAAACCAACGCAACGATGAAAAAGATAATCCAGTTGCGTATTTGGTTCCTTAAGCGGATTTCTGAATTTGTTTTCATGTTGAGTTATTCTATACACCTGCGTAAACGAATTGGCCTGACTGAATCGTATTCTATCAGGATAATGCAACTCCGGCTTTTTCCTGACCGTACCAGTCCACTTTCTTACTCGCATACATAGTAATGGCCAGGATAATGAAAAGACCAATACTGCCAACCAGCAGGGCGGTATCTTCCAGGCGGATCAGGATAAAAATAAATCCGTACAGCAAAGTCAGCACCCCGGTAAAAATGCCGGCTGATTTCCAGCTTTTGAAATGACTTTGGGCATATAATCCGATCAGCAGTATCGTACTTACGGATGCAATCAGATAAGCCAGATCATAGGCAATGAATTCGCTGATGGCCAGCAGGAGACTGTAAAAGATCACCAGACCAAGTCCAATCAAAACATATTGCACCGGATGAATCGGTTTCTGCTGCATGAGTTCGATGATAAAAAACAGGGAAAAAGTGAGTCCGATCACCAGGATAGCATATTTAACTGACCGGTTTGTTTTTGCATACTGATCAGCCGGTTGCACCATGGTAACTCCGAATGCCAGGGCTGACGGATCAAATTTGAAATCTTTCAGTACCGTGCCGAAGGGAAGGTTGGCTTTGTTGAATACCCATTTGGCAGTAAACCCATCAGGACTAACCGTTCTTTCTGTCGGAAGGTTATTGCCATCAAAACTGGGATTGGGCCAGGTGGACCGGAGTGCAAAATCACTGTTTCCGCTCAGCGGAACAAAATGAAGCATTTCACTTCCTTTTATTTTTATATTCATGCTGAATGCAAGTGGTTTTCCGATATCTGCAGGTGACAGAATAAGCAGGTGCTGATAAGCCCTTTTCAGCCACTTCATTGGAAGGCAATCCGGGAGAGAGTTCGTTATCGGTCCCATTGAACCGGATGATCATCTTTTCTTCTATGCCTTTGAAATCAGAAATTCCGAAACAGATTCTGGCATCCTGCCATTGAATAAGATTCTGGGAAAGTTCTTTCGGGATTTGTAAAACAATATCACCCCTGTTCACTAAAGACGCCCGGTACAACAACACTTTATAAATGGATCTTACCCTGATTTCGTGATCAATTTGTCCGGTTACATGCAGGTTATCCGGAATGATCAGTATATGCTGGGTGGTTTCAACCGGTTTACCGGCGGCGTCAACACCGGTTACTTTATACGGCAGATAAATATAAGGTCCGGTTAGGGTCTGTGCTGCTGACCATCGGCTGTTTACTTCTTTTACGACCGCTTCCTGGTTGGACTGACGTTCCCTTACCAGTTCGTTGATATAAACGGTCGGGATCATCATGATGCCAATCAGTGCTGCTGTAACGGCGCCCTTGATCAGGATCCTGTTGGATCGGTTGGATTTGCTTTCCGGATTTTGATCTCCGGCATAATTTGTCGGTTCCATATATAGTTGTTGATTTGATAACGAAGAAGTAGGTACTCCCTTTAAAATATTCCTGCAGTTGTTTTTGGGAAAGTCCACAGGGTGATCAGTGAACCGGCAAACAGGAACCGGTAATACCAAGTATATATTTTATTGCGGTTGACCAGAAATCGGCGTCCACTATTCCAGCAAGATGCTAAATCCGGTTAATACAATGCCATACAGTAGGGCAGAGCCTCCGCAAAGGAGTATGGTCAGCGAGACCTGTGTGTGAAAGGATTCAAATATTCTTTTTATAAAAGGCAGAACCAGGACAAGCAGGATAAATACCGGAATTCCGCCGATCATAAGTCCCAGCCAAGCCGGAATGAACATGTACCAGCTTTCCGGATAGAAAAACAACAGGACCAATCAGTATCCCGGCAGCCATTACCAGGCTTGTAATGAACCAGATTCTTGCTGCCAGGACTTTTGATGACATGATAAGTTTATTTAAAAGTACTTTGTAAAACAAAGTATAAGGGTAAAAAAAATCAGCCGATCGATTTAATCATTTTTTCCAGTGCGTCCAGGTGTGACCTGAATGCTTTCTTTCCCGCAGCTGTGATAACATAGGTTGTATTTGTTTTCCGTCCGATAAATCCCTTCTCCACCTGAATATACCGGGCTTCTTCCAGTGTCTTCATATGACTCGCCAGGTTTCCGTCCGTTACCTGGATCAGTTCCTTGAGTTCATTGAAATTGGTCCGGTTATTCATGATCAATGCACTCATGATGCCCAAACGGATCCGGCTGTCAAAGATTTTATTTAATTGTCCGATCGGATTTTTCATGTCTTATCCACCATTTACTTCATGATCTTTCGCGGCCATTTCCAGATTCCGGTCATATTTCCACCACATGGCCATCCCGTATATAATGTGCAGAACACCAAATCCGATGGACCAGAACAGAAGTTCGGATCGTAAAATCCAGAGATTCAGGATTCCCAGGATGATTTCGCCGTAACCCAGCCACCTGACTTCCCCGAATGTATATTTGCTTCCGTTCACCAGGGCGAGACCGTAAAAGATCAGTGAGGTGGGTGCGATGAATTCATACTGATTCAATTCCATCATCCGTAAAAGTAAAAATCCGCCACAAAGCAGGGGCAGGAGGGTATTCCAAAGCAGCCTTCTGGCCGTAGTTCCCCAGATGGCGACTCCGTCTTTTTTGCTTTTGATAAACGTAAAAAAAGTGGCCAGGATAAAAGAAGCCGTAAATGTCAATGCGGCAATCAGGATTAAATCCGATTTCAGTCCGGCCGGTGTACCGGACCTGTCCAGGTATTGCTCAGTATAATAATGACTAATCCGCTTATGCGCAAAACCAGCCCCGACGAGTGCACAGATGCCGGCAGCCATGCCGCTCCAGCCGCTCAGGCTGATAAAACGGCTGCTGCGCTCCATCATACGTCGAATATCCTGTAAAGCTTCGAGATCCCTGGCCGAATTACTCATATTAAAAGTGCTTTGTAAAACAAAGTAATTACGTATTTTTCTGGTAAAAGCAAATTTTCCGGGTAAAAATATAAAGTAGTTTTTGTGCCGGTGGAGGATTCCGGAATGGCTGCATTCCGGTTTAATATTTTTGAAATATCTTTAAATAATCATTAAACCTTTGAATATGAAAAAAGTAATTAAACTCTATTTTACCTGGGAATTTTGATTGTTTTTTTTATGGTAGTCCTGTCAGCAGACAGCCAGCGATGCAGGTAAAACAACGGCGGCTGGTGATTCTGCTCGTTGCAAAAAAAGATCCGCTTCCTTCCTGGAACGATCCGTTGAAACAGGAAATCATGGATTATGTAAATAAAGTAACTACTGAAGGATCGCCTGATTTTGTTCCGGTGAAAGACCGGATCGCCACTTTCGACAATGACGGAACGCTTTGGGCGGAAATACCACTGGTTCAGGAATTGTTTGCGTATTACCGGGTAAAACAAATCGTGACCGCGAACCCGGCTCTTGCCAAAAAACAACCGTTTTTGGCGGTAGTTACCAAAGACAAGGCCTATTTCGAAAAAGGCGGTGAAAAAGCACTTATTCAACTGGTGGGAGCTACGCATACCGGTATGACGGAGGAATCTTTTGAAAAGGATGCAAAGGATTTCTTTGCTTCTGCTGTATATCCGGGACGAAATGTACCGATCAGTAAAATTGTTTACCAGCCCCAGCTTGAATTATTGAGCTATCTGCGCGCCAGTGGGTTTACAACATATATTGTTACCGGCGGGACCATCGAACTGGTACGCGCAATCTCCGATACCCTGTATGGCATCCCAAAGAACCAGGTAGTCGGAACTACGTTCAAATATGAATATGTTGACAGCAACCGATCCATCATGCGGGAACCGGCAATTGATTTACTCTGTGACAAAGCAGGTAAACCAGTCGGCATTCAGGTGCATATTGGTCAGAAGCCCATTTTTTCGGCAGGTAACGAAAGATCCGGCGGGGATATCGAAATGAGTAAATTCTGCCAGAGTAATCACTATCCATCTTTCCAGCTCATGGTGAATCACAATGATTCGCTGCGGGAATATTATTACCAGGAAAAAGATTCCGCCTCCTTAAAAGCAGCGGTCCAGAATAAATGGCATATTATCAGTATGAAGGACGACTGGAAAACCATATTTCCCCGGTAAATGGTTTGCGCGACGGAAGATTCCGGAAACTAACCCCGTTTCCCGGCGCTGTCAAGATAAAAAACGATTATTTACGAGGCTGCACAGCTGTCCTGCCCTGGTCCGGTCAGAAAAAAATAATTTTTGACCGGACTTTTTATTTTCATCACTTCGTAGTGTAAAAACATGCGTTATGACAAATCAACGATTAACAGATGAACAGGTTCATCTTTATCATCAGCAGGGATACCTGGTGGTGAAAAACTTTTGCAGTAAAGCAGAAATCGATAAATTGTACAGTACCGCGCTGGAAGACAATGCCATGAAAAATAACGCCATGGACCTGAACGATCAGTCGGGGAAAAAAACGAAACTATCGTTATGGTTCACGCCGGGTAATGATGTGTTCGGATACCTTACGCGAAGCGAAAAAATAGTCCATTCCCTGCAACAACTGCTGGGAAGCCGGTCTAAAATCTGCCATTTTCATTCCAAACTCATGCAGAAAGAACCAAAGGTAGGCGGGGCATGGGAATGGCATCAGGATTACGGATACTGGTATAAAAACCAGTTTATGTTTCCGGATGAACTGATCAGCGTGATGATTGCCCTTACTCCGGCTAACCGGGAAAACGGCTGTCTGCAGGTAATTAAAAACTCCCATAAAATGGGACGGGTAAATCATGGGTTTACCGGTGAACAGGTAGGAGCAGATATGGAAATGGTGAATAATGCATTGAAAACAATGGAGCTGGTATATGCCGAACTGGATCCGGGAGATGCCCTGTTCTTTCACAGTAACATATTACACCGGTCCGAAGCCAATTTGTCGGATCATCCGCGATGGTCCATCATTTCCTGCTATTGCCTGGAATCCAACCTGGCTTATAACGAAAAATCGACCTCCTGGCATGTTCCGGTAAATATCGTTCCGGATGAAGCGATCTTAAACTGGAAACCGGAATCTTTATCCAATGCTGATTTTTTAAAGAAGGAAAATGACCCTGCTTTGAAGGAAACGGGATGGGAGAAGGAAGTAAACAAAAATTAAAGTATTGGGATGAAAGTTTTGAAATCGTTGTCCGGATTATTATTTGGGATGATATTTTCCGGCAGACTGTTTCGCCCAGAATAGTGACTGGACGCTGGAGAAGGAAAAAGACGGGATCAGAATCAGCAGCCGGCCGGCCGAAGGATCTTCCTTCAAAGATATCCGGGTGGAACTGGATGTGCCCGGCAATATTGAGCAGCTGGCCATAATACTACTGGATATTCCCGGTTATACCGACTGGGCTTATGCAACGAAAAAATCTGTATTAATTAAGGATCTTGGTCCGGGTAAACTGATTTATTTCTCTGAAGTGGAGGTTCCCTGGCCAGCGACCAACCGGTATTACTATGCACAGCTTGAACTCAAAAATAATCCTGCCGATCATTCCATGCTACTGGTCTCCGCAAACCTGCCGGAATATACACCTGTTCCAAAGGACCTGATAAAAGTGCCTTATTCCAGGGGAGAATGGAAGGTCACCACCATTTCAAAAAAGACAATTCATATCGATTATGTACTTCAGTTAAATCCTGGGGGATCCCTGCCCGCCTGGGTGCTGAATTTATTTTCTACCAAGGGACCTTTGGAAACTTTTGAAAATGTAAAACATAAAATGACGGCGTTAAATAAATAAACAGGCCCCAGATTAAAAAAATATGGATTATAAAAGAATGCCCATCGAAATAGAAGCGCCGGAGGGCTTCGGCTATGACAAAATTGACTATAATCTTTCCGAGAGTTCATTTACCGACCAGCGGTTAAGTGATTTGGGTTTTGGTTTGGAGAACCTGTTACTTTATTACGGAGATCATCTGGGTAAACCGGAATTGAGGGAACTGATCGCTTCGGAAATAAACGGGCAGTCTGATGACGTATTGATCACTCCTGGTGCTGCCGCAGCATTGTTCATGGTTTCAACTTCTTTGTTGGATAAGGGCGACCATATGGTCGTTGCAAAATCCAATTATGCGACTAATATTGAAACGCCCCGTACCATCGGTGCCCGTATTTCTTACCTGCCTATGCAGTTTGATAAACGATATGCGTTGGATTTGGATGAACTGGATAGCCTGATTACAGAAAAAACAAAACTGGTAAGCCTGACCTATCCACACAATCCCACCGGCGTTATGATTGACGAAAAGACCCTGCGGAGCATTATTGAAATTATTGAACGCAAAAATTGTTTCCTTTTATTTGATGAAACTTACCGGGAAATGAGTTTCGTTCCAAAATTACCGGTGGCCGCGACGCTGTCAGACCACGTCATCAGTGTCAGTTCTATGTCCAAATCGTTTGGACTTCCGGGAATAAGAATTGGCTGGGTTATTTGCAGGAGAAAAAAAATGATGGAAACCTTGCTTGCTGCAAAAGAACAAATCCTGATTACAAATTCTGTAATTGATGAAGAAATTGCCTACCGGTATTTAAAAAATAAAGAAAAAATATTTCCTGCTGTTCAACAGACCATCCGCACAAATTTTGAAATATTAAAAAAATTCATGCTGAACCAGGAAATGCTGGAATGGGTTGAACCGCAGGGCGGATGTGTTTGTTTCCCAAGAATTAAGGAAGCCTTTTCCCTGGATATGAAGCAGTTTCATGATGAACTGCTGGGAAATTATCGGACGTATGTCGGGCGCGGACACTGGTTTGAAGAAAATGACCGCCATATCCGGATTGGATATAGCTGGGAAACAACCGACAAACTGCAACGGGGACTGGAAAATATTTTAAAGGTTATAGATAAACTAAAAACCCCGAAACAAGCCATTATGATATAATTATTTAATTATTATTAAAGTGACTGATTTAGAATTCAGACTGATATTTTTTAATATTATTTTTACTCCGGTTTAACATTTAGTTCATACAGATCCGGGTTCTTTGCTTAAAATTATAAGCAAATGAAAAAAAGTTACTCCTTAACGGACAGGCTTCCGGTTTCATTAAAAACCATTTTTTCGTTCCTTGTTTTTGCTGCGCTGGTAATTTTCAGCCTGGTATATTCTGGTTGTAATAAAATTGACGGCCCGCTACCTCCCAGAGAAGCTAATAAAATAAAACATGTGGTGGTGATCTACCTGGAGAACCACAGTTTTGATAATCTCTATGGAGATTTTGCCGGTGCCAATGGATTGTCTTCTGCCAGCTCCGCCCAGATCACGCAGGTAGATGCGACCGGGACCCCTTATGCTTTTCTGCCTCCCATACCTGGTTCCACTGCTTTCCCTTTGAATCTGCCAAACAATATTTTTAATATTGATCAGTATGTTCCCAGCGATCAGGCAACACCGGATGTCCTGCACCGGTATTACCAGGAGCAAATGCAGATTGACGGTGGCAAAATGGACAAATTTGCCCTATTCAACTCTACTGCCGGTTTGTCTCAGGGGTACTATAAAACGAGCTTATTGCCACTGCTGAATATCGCCCAGCAATATACCCTTTGCGATAATTTTTATCATAGTGCTTTTGGGGGTTCATTCTTAAATCATATGTGGCTGATCGCTGCAGCCAGTCCGGTTTTTCCAAATGCTCCCGTTTCTTTGGTCGCTAAACTGGATGCCTCCGGCAATCTGGTTACGGATGGTGCGGTTACCCCGGATGGATATGTGGTCAATACCAGTTTTTCTGTAAACGCTCCGCATCCGGCAACTGTGCCTGTTCGCTAACCTGGTGCCAAATCAAACGATTCCCACCATCGGCGACCGGCTGAGCGAAAAGAAAGTATCCTGGGCATGGTATTCCGGTGGCTGGGACAACGCCCTTGCGGGTAATCCGGATCCTACTTTCCAGTTTCACCACCAGCCCTTTATTTATTTTACCAATTATGCCGATGGAACACAGGCAAAAAAAGATCATCTGAAAGATGAGACGCAATTTATAACAGATGCTAAAAACGGAACCTTGCCCAGCGTGTCATTTGTAAAACCTTTGGGTATCAATAACGAGCATCCGGGTTATGCGAATCTTCTGGCCGGTGAAAATCATACCGTGGAGCTTATCAATGATGTCCTGAATGGCCCGAATGGAAAGGATGCGGTTATCATCGTAACCTATGATGAGAACGGAGGGTTTTGGGATCATGTGGCACCACCGGTTATAGATAAGAAATGGGGACCAGGCACGCGGGTTCCTGCGATCATTGTTTCCCCGTTTGCAAAAAAAGGATTTGTAGACCATACCCAGTATGAAACCATCAGTATTCTTTCCTTTATTGAAAAGAGATGGGGATTAAATCCATTGGGAGACCGGGACTTTAAAGCTAACCCGTTGGAAAATGCATTTGATCTTCACGCATTTGAAAAGTCTGAAGACAACCAGAAATAACCATACAACCATGCCTATCCTGAGAGGAGTAGCCAAAGGGCTGCTCCTTTTTCTTATTTTAGCCTACAAATGACTAAGCAGTTTAATATCCGGGTATCGGGACGTTCGTACCTTAAAGATTTGTTTCCCCTATGAAAAAATCACTCTGCATAATATTTATTCTGACACTGATAGCAGGAATGTCTTTTTACTCCTGTCGCCAGATTACTCCGCCAACGGAAAAAACAATTGCCAACGAACTGCTGGACCAGGTACAAAATTTCACAGTCCGGTGCAGTCAGCTTCAGTCGGCCATTGAAAAACCAACCGCAGATCAGGATCAATTACAATATCTTTTTTTGCAATTCCGTATTTCATATAAAAGAATGGAATGGGCAGCAGAGTATTTTGCGGCTGCAAATTCCCGACTGGTCAACGGACCGCCAGTTCAGGAAATAGAAATGCCGGAAATGCAGGTTTTGGATCCGGCAGGCCTCCAGGTGATCGAAGGGTATCTATTTCCAAAATATGATTCAGCGAATAAAAAAGAATTGATCAGGCAGTTGAGCATGCTCAGGGTGAATGTAAGTAAATACAATACTTATTTTGCTAATATTGATATCTTCAACTGGCAGGTTTTTGATGCCGCTAAACTGGAACTATTCAGGATTATTACGCTGGGAATAACCGGGTTTGACAATCCACTTACATTAAAGAGCTCGAAAGAATCTGCCGCTTCATTGGAAAGTCTGAAAAAAGTTCTTGCATACTATAAAGATTCTGCAAACACAGGAAACCTGGAGACAAAACTGGACGCAGCCATTCAGTACCTGAATCTTCATACCGATTTCAATTCATTCAACCGGATGGAATTCATTACCCGGTATGCCAACCCGATTTCCATCGGCATTTCAGACCTGGAAGAGAAATTAAAAATCAAGGTTATCCGGTATAACCGCCTGCTCAACCAGGATGCCAAAACGCTGTTTGATACCAATGCATTTAACGTAAATGCATATGCACCGGATCATTCAGGATTTATTTCAGATGAAAAGATCGTCCTGGGAAAAAAACTTTTTGAAGATCCGGTGCTTTCGGGAACGGGAAAAAGAAGTTGTCGGTCCTGCCACCAGCCAGCATTGGCATTTACAGACGGGATGGCTAAAAATACCATCATCGGTGAAAAAGAATTGCTGGACCGAAATACACCCACCCTGGTCAATGCGGCCCTGCAACCTGCTTTGTTTTACGATCTCCGGGTTAATTCACTGGAAGAACAGTCGCATACGGTGGTACAAAGCACAACGGGAGATGCATGGTTCCATGGAGCTTTCTGTAAAGAAACTTGGGCAGGATTCCATTTACCGGAGGATGTTCATTACGGCATTTCCTCATGAGGACAAAAACCGGATCGACACCTTTGAAGTGATGAACGCCATCGGATCATATATCCGTAGTCTGGTTCTGCTAAACAGTCGTTTTGATGAGTATATGCGTGGCCGGCAATCAGCAATGGATTCTACGGAAATAAACGGGTTTAATCTTTTTATGGGAAAGGCAAGATGTGCCACCTGTCATTATATGCCGCTTTTCAATGGCAGTTTTCCGCCCAGGTTCAATAAAAGCGAAGTGGAGGTTATTGGCGTACCGAAATCCAGGTCTCAAAACGAGATCGACCCGGATATGGGAAGATATGATATCGTAAAAGTAGAATCTGTAAAACATGCGTTTAAAATATCTACGGTTCGTAATGCCGCCCGTACGGCGCCTTATATGCATAATGGTGTGTACACCACGCTTGAACAAGTCATGGATTTTTACAATAAGGGTGGGGGAGCCGGACTGGGTATCAAGCTTTCGAATCAGACCCTGCCGGCGGATAAATTAAATCTTACAGAAAAAGAAATCAGCGAGGTCATTGCTTTTATTAAAAGCCTGGACAGCAAATCGCCGGTCAACTGAATATTACATCCTAAATCTGGAGATAAAACAACTACCGGGGGAGGCATTATTTTTCTGTAAACAGCATGGAGCTGAAATTAAAACCGCCTTTAACGGCAAGCACACGAAGTCGATGTTCCCCTTTTTTCAGATCGGTATTTTTAAATGAAATGATTTTCCAGGTATCATTTCCACCGGTTGGATCAATCCTGATATTTTCTGCCAATGGCTTTTCCCCGTCAAATAGGGATATCATTCCGTCGCCGGCAGCTGAAGCAACCTGTAGTCCGACGGAATAATTACCGCTTTTTTCAATCTGAACAGTATACTGAAGCCATTCCCCGGTTTCTATTTTACCAACATAATAATTTCCGGGAGCCGATGCATTTTGAAATATATCCACACCGTCATTACGGTACATTCCACCATAATTGCCCATGGAGGGTTTCCCGCTGGAGATGCGGTAATTGGCAGTATCCATGTCATAATAGGCTATTCCATTTCTTCCCAGATCATAATCCACAGCCTGTATCACCGCACCCGGAACGATTATATTTTTTTGAAAAGATTGCGATGTATAGTTAAACGGTTGGCGGATCATGGCATCGATTACATCGCAGTGAACGATATTATTTTCGTTCCGGGTATGCATAGCCAGTTCCATCAAACCCTTATAAACAGCGGAAGGGGCAGGAGGCTGGTTCGTTTTTCCGTTCCAGTAATTTACCGTGGCGTCATAATTCGCATTGCCGGGGATCTGAAGGGGGTTGTTGATGCCCAGTTTTTTCAAAGGCCACCAGGACCATCCGATATTATTCGATTCGAGCAGCTGAATGGCTTCCGTAAACCAGACATTCGAATTTTCTCCGGTTTCGCCCAGCCAAACCGGAACCTGGTATTGTTCCCGGAAATCCAGGATATGCTGAATGGAAGCCAGGTCATTTTTATTCCAGTATTTGTGAAAACTCAAAACCATATTGTTATCCCAGGTAGGCAACATGCCATGGTAATTGTTTCCCCAGCCATTGCCTTCAATGATAATGATGTGTCTGGTATCCACCTGCCGGATGGCTGCAGTAATGTCCATCAGTAGTTTTTTCAGCGGAATATTTTTTTGTTCCTGCAGCCCGTTGCGGTCTTTCAAACTGTCTTCAAAACCCCAGTTGGGTTCGTTTAACAGGTCGTATCCACCTACGGTAGGTTCATTTGCATACCGTTCTGCCAGTTTCCTCCAGAGGGCGATCGTCTTTTCTTTGTCGGCTTCACTTTGCCAGAGAGAAGGTTTTGCTGGATCCCGGTCTGAAATATTCAGGTCATTTCCCTGGCCACCGGGAGCGGCATGAAGGTCCAGGATCACATACATATGATTAGACCGGCACCAGGCAATCAGGCTGTCTGTTAAAGCAAATCCCGTTGGGAGCCAGGTATTTTGCCCTTTTACAGGTTCGTTTTCAACAGGAAGGGTAAACAGGTTGTAATGCATGGGTAACCGCACGGAATTAAAACCCCAGGCATGAAGGGAATCAATATCCGATCTGGTCGTATGATTATTCAGCCAGGCGGTATAAAATTCCTGTGTTTGTGATTCACCGATCAATTTTTCAATACGCTGTTTTATGCGGTACTGCTGACCCTCTTTTTGCAACCGCAACATATATCCTTCCTGAAGCATCCATCCGCCGAGGCCGATCCCCCGGAGTAAAATGTTTTCTCCTTTTTCGTTTACAATTTTCTGTCCGGAGGCTTTCAGGAATCCCTGACCCTCAACAGATTTCAAATTTATCAGGAACATGCAACCTATCAGGAATCTGAAATAATTGTTTTTCATATTTATATTATTCCATTGAGACTAGTTAAAGATAATTCAGATTGAGGATACAGTTAGATTAGGCAGATTGTTCTGTCCGTTTTCCTGGGAAAGGAGGGAAGACCACTAAAATAAAGGGCTGAAAGCTTATATTTATAGTACTGAACAAACGTTTAAAACTTTTATTTATGAAGAAGTTTATCAAGTTTTTCTTTGTAACAACTTTTCTTGTTTTTCTATCCTCTTCCATGCATGCGGAAATAAAATTCTCTGATTTCAGTGCTGCCGGCAATTTTTCCAAATCAGATTCGCTAGGACCTGTATTATACAGGCTATACATAGACAATTCGGGCGTCGGACCTCACAGCAATACACCATTTCAGAAATTGATAAACGCCGGTAATCACAAACTAAGCAAGGTGGTATTTCAATTCTATTTTGAAAATGGCAAAATTACACTAATTGCATTTCCCGGACCAATCAATCATCACAAAGATTTTGATACAACTTTGCAAATTAAGCTTAACATTTTTGATCCTTGCCCGAACGATTCGATTATTGATGGCAAATTGGTTTCTTTTGCAGATTTGGAAATTAAAAATGAACATGCTCAAGCGATTAATAATGAAATAAATCAAATTGCTAACAACTCAAAATTTATAATTTTTATTCCTTATTTGGAAATAAACGGCGATGTTACTACAATCAATTATTCGATTGTCGGATCAGACACCAAAGAAAAAACAGCTGTCTGTGCAATGGCAATGAATAAATTCAAAACTGCAGTTAACATCAACCCTTCGCCCCCGCGTAAATTAAATTAACCATGTTAAAAACCTTAAACCTGGTTTTTGACTGGTCGGAAGTATGGGCGGTACTGATCCCACTTTTGGTACTGGCTTTCCACCGGCGCCAGCCTTTGTTTCTCCGGCCGGTGATTTTTTATTTGTGGATTGCCCTGATTCTGAATCTGACCGGCGATTTTATCGCAGATTTTCAAAAATATTTACCAGGCTGGCTGCATGGGAATGATCCCATTTACAACATTCATTCGATTATACGGTTAACGTGCTTTGGGCTGTTTTTTTATTTGCTGGGAAATAATTTCCGGAAAACAATCGACAAAATCATCGTAGCTGTGGCCCTGATTTTGATCTTCATTAATTTTGCATACTATGAAAACTTTTTCGACGAACAACACCTGAGCGGAAATCTGCTGGCCCTGGAAGCCTTTGTGTTGCTGATCTATTGTATGCGGTATTACCTGACCCGGTTAAAAATGGAAACTGCCGGTTTTGCGGGAAGAAAAGATTTCTGGGTGGTAACAGGTCTCAGTATTTATGTGGTGATTAATTTTTTTGTTTTTCTGTTTTATGTTCCGTTGCTCACCGAAAACCCTGACCTGGCCGACAGAATGTGGAGTATTCATAATCTTGCCTATATTACGATGTGTATATTTATTGCGAAAGCTTTCTATGAACCTGCTTGATATCAGCATACAATACCGGATTCTTATTGGCATAGCCGCCATGGGAATACTGTTTGGCAGTTTCCTGATATCCTTTATCATCAGCCAGCGGAAAAAGCTTCAGTATCATAAGAACCTCCAGTCCCTGCACGAAGAACAAGAGCGGATCCTGACGGATCAGAACCTCGTACTGGAGAAAAAAGTATTCGAAAGAACAGCAGAGCTTGAAAAACAAAAGCAGGCGCTCCAGCAATCCCTGGCTGACCTGAGGCAAACACAATCCCAACTGGTGCAGCGGGAAAAAATGGCTTCCCTGGGGGAATTGACGGCAGGCATTGCGCATGAGATCCAGAATCCGCTGAATTTCGTCAACAATTTTTCGGAAATCAATTCCGAATTGATTGAAGAAATTAAAGAACATCTTTCAAAAGAGAAATTATCCCAGGCCGGTGAGCAGGAATTAAATAATCTGTCCAGGGACTTAACGGATAATCTGGCTAAAATCCTGCACCATGGAAAAAGAGCCGATTCCATCGTCAAAAACATGTTGCAACATTCCCGGAACAACGCCGGAAGTAAGGAACTTATAGATATCAATGCTCTTTGTGCAGAATATTTAAAACTCAGCTACCACGGTATCCGGGCCCGGGATAAAGGTTTTAACGCGAGTATTCAAATGGATTTCGATTCGGGCCTGGAGAAAATAAATATTGTGCTACAGGACATCTCCCGTGTGTTGCTGAATTTATTCAATAATGCTTTTTATGCGGTGGATGAAAAGAAAAAAGACCTCGGAGAAGAATTTGAACCATCGGTAATGGTGCGTACCCAAAAAAAGGATGGAAAAGTTATCATCCGGATCCGGGATAACGGGCCTGGAATTCCACAAAGAATTCTGGAAAAAATTTATCACCCTTTTTTTACCACTAAACCGGCTGGCCAGGGCACGGGTCTGGGACTGTCCATTAGTTATGATATCATAAAAACAGCGGGCGGTGAAATAAAGGTTGAAACAGAACAGGGGGAATATGCGGAATTCATCATTTCCTTACCTATTACCTGATGCAGCTTAAACCTTCCTCATCCTCATGTCGTTAATCTGCTATGTTTTGGGAAATGAATATAAAAACGGATTCTGCATTCAAAATAATTAGTAAAAATCGCAAATGGCTGCATTCATTTAGCGCAGATTTTGCAAACTTTTTGTTGTTTCCCCCCATTTAAAGCAATTTCCATTTCTTAATATGCGGACAGGCATCCCCGGTTGCGCATCCTGCTAAGTTTGAAGCCTGTCAAGCAGTTATCAATTAGAAATGGGCAGGGATTGAGTTTAGATTTGAATTGAAAAATACCTAAACTCATGAAACCAATCCTGCATTTTTTAATTGCCGTATTCCCATTGCCCGGACTGATAAATCTGGCCCTGCTGACGCCTTTTGCAATCTGTTTACTGGGGACTCTTTCACAATACTATAAAATTATGCCCGCCAGAAAGAGCCTGATGCAAACATTAGCAAAAATGAACAATGAGGGGATAAAATTTATTGTTCATGCAGATCGGCAGGTCTTCAGACTGAAAAATATTGATTTGAATGAGTTTCAGATTTCCGGGGACAAGGAAGCACTTAGCGCTGAATATCTGGAATTCCCCGATGCCAAAAAAGATTACCGGGATATGCTGACCAATATTAAAAATGAAATGGCCCGGAAAGAGATTCATTTGTATACAGACCAGGCTTCCCTGATAAATAATAAAATTGTTTTGGCCAACAATCAGATCAGGGCCATCCATGTTTATGAACCCGGCAGAAAAATATTGGGAAAAAACAGGGCATTTGAAATAGTCGGGATTGCTGTTTGTATTGCGGCAGTTCTGGGTGCAATCATCGTGGCCTACTCAGTTACCTGGAATGCAATACGTATAATATAGGTTGTCTGCGAATAGCTAAACCTTTATTCCTCTTTCTTCTTTAACAAATAAACCGTATTGTATTCCGTTTCTCTCTCCCAGCTATTGGATTTGGAAAACCGGAAATCCTGGAGGGCCAGCTTATTTTTATTTTTCATCCGGATCAAAACTTTATCGACATGCGAGGCGTCATCGAAATCCATACCGATTGCCAGTACCTGTTCATTTTGAAGAATTTCCAGTTTATACAGAACCTGCGACTTTACGTTTTTAGTTACCATTTCCAGATTGCTGTCTGATAGAAAATGATAATAGGTAGTATCCTTGTCCGCAATTTCCAGCCAGACTCCTTTTAAATCGGAAAAACTGATTTTCTGGGCAGAACAAATGCTGCAAATGAAAAAGAGGGGTGTATAAAGAATCCGAAACCTCATAAATCTCATATTCAACTGCAAGAATAAGATTATAAATTCATTTCCATATTCATTTTGAGCGATAATGAATATAAAGTAGACATAAATTTTAATTTTTCAGGTAGTTTCAGAAAACAGAATCATTAATTCCTATATTTATATTCCTGAATTTCTAAGTTGCCTGTTAGAAACGGTTTAGTCTCTGATTACCTGCGATATCAAAATAATATTCTGATTTAAATACCGATCCGTTACCCATAAAATAGAAAACTCCTATTTTTTGCGCTTATTTTTTTTACTGCACTAAATCTTATCATCATTTACATTAACCAAACAGGAAGTTTTATGAAACGGAATTTGTTATTAGCTATTTTATTTTTAACAGTAGGCGCTGGTTGGGCTCAAACTGCAAAAAAACCCAATATTCTGGTTATCATGGGGGACGACGTAGGTTGGTTTAATCTGAGTTGCTATCATCAGGGTATCATGTCGGGCCGAACACCGAATCTCGACAAACTGGCCGCCAATGGTATGCGATTTACAGATTATTATGCCGAAGCAAGCTGCACAGCCGGCAGGGCCAATTTCATTACGGGAGAAATTCCCTTACGCACCGGTATGACGACTGTTGGTCAGGCTGGGGCAGATGTGGGTTTGCCTGCACAAGCCTGTACAATTGCCACCGCTTTGAAAGCGCAGGGATATGCAACCGGACAATTCGGAAAGAATCACCTGGGTGATTTGAACAAATTTTTGCCGACGGTTCATGGATTTGACGAGTTTTTCGGATACCTGTATCATCTCGATGCCATGTCTGATCCGTATTGGTATTCTTTTCCAACAGATGAAGCATTCTATAATGCCAACGGACCGAGAAGCCTGGTGCATTGTTATGCCAGCGCTACGGACGACGCAACGGTACAGCCACGTTGGGGTAAGGTGGGCAAACAAAAAGTAGTGGATGAAGGTCCGCTGGCACCATATCCCGATATGACCAATGTGCCTAATATGCATGATCTGCCGTTTGCCAAGGCCAAATACGATATGACAACCTTTGACGAAGTGCTGGTGAAAAGTTCCAGCGACTTTATGGATAAGGCAAAAAAAGATGGCAAGCCCTTTTTCGTTTGGCATAATACCACTCGTATGCATGTCTGGACCTTTCTTTCCCAAAAATATGGTTCACACATGAATTACAAAACCAACTATGGTTTGGAAGAAGCCGGCATGGAACAAATGGACGATGCCATTGGCGCCCTGTTAAAACACGTGGAAGAGATCGGAGAACTGGACAATACAATTATCATTTTTACCACAGATAACGGTGCTGAAGTCTTTACCTGGCCCGACGGAGGTATGACCCCATTCAGAGGCACTAAAGGAACTGTATTTGAAGGCGGATTCCGGGTTCCGGCCATCATCAGCTGGCCAGGACATGTTAAACCCGGTACGGTTGAAAACGGGATCATTTCCGGTCTGGACTGGTTCCCAACCCTGTTGGCTGCTGCAGGTAATCCGGATATCACCGATCAACTGCTGAAGGGAGTTAACCTGGGCGGCTTTACTTACAAAAACCATCTGGACGGGTATAATCAGATGGATCTGATTACAGGTAAGGGCCCTTCAAAAAGAAATGAGTTATTTTACTTTGGCGGACCGACCCTGGGCGCTGTTCGTATTGGTGATTTTAAATTCCAATTCTACCAGCAGCCATTTGGCTGGCCGGGAGAAAAAGTAACGACCGATATGCCCACCATGGTCAATCTCCGTCAGGATCCTTTCGAACGCACCCCATCCATCCGTGGTGAAAACTTAAACACCCTGGGAGGGGGTTATATGAATGATTTCTATGCACGCGAATTCTGGCGTTTCGTAAATGTTCAAAATGCCGTAGCCAAACTGGCCATGACCGCCATCGAATACCCGCCAATGCAGGATCCGGCTTCTTTCAATCTGGAAGCTGTGAAACAGAAAATAGCCGAGATGGCCAAAGCACATGAGGGCCAATAAGCATTGATATAGAGAAGATTTCTGGACGGGCGGTACCATACCGCCCGTTTTTTTTGTGCTGCTAACTTTGGAGCTGGTTTGGAGTTGTTAGTGCGTCCAGGATTTTTTTCCAAACGAAAAAACGGCTGCGAGAGAGGGACCGTTATAACCCCATTTAAAATTCCCGGTTACATCCGGTCTGAACACGTCCAGTTTAAAATCCAGACCGGTATATCCCAGGGTCAGATTCAGTTGTTCGAGGACTTTGTAGGCTACATTCAGGTTGAAAGCCAGTAACCTTCCGTTTTTATTGTTCATGGTGAGCCCGAAATAAGAAATGTCCGCATTTATGGCAAAACGGTTGCTCACTGCCCAGCCACCCCAGATACCGAGATCGGGAAGGGGGGCCGTAAATCCAAAACTATTTTGGAAACTGACTCCTGCGTTTAAATTATTGGTTGAAATGCCCGAGTTGGCTTTTACGATATGTGTGCCAATAGATAAACCTGCCTCAAAAGTCGGTTTTGAAAACACGGCGTATCCATAGGAGAACTGGTAAATGGTCGTATTAAAAAAACTATGGACATTCGAATTGGCATAGTAAGTATTGTCTTCAAAGATGATATCCCTGTCCAGTACATGATCTGAGCTCCTGTTTACACCGAAATAATTTAGCATTACACGCGAACGTCGGGAAATCTGCCATTGAAAATTGGCCAGAAAGGTTCCGATTTGCCGGTCCAGTCCAAGATCTTTTTCATAGTCAACATTGGTTCCGGAATTGTCTTTAAGGGTAACCTGGATATTCGTATTATTCACCACATAAAAGGCACCGGCAGAAAGTTTAAACCGTTCCACAAACCAGGGCAGGACTATTTTTTCCTTTTCTGAATTTAGTGAATCCGTGCTTTGGCGCATGAGAGAAAGAAAATCACGGAAAGAAAAAAAGAGGATCAGAGGGACATCTTCATTAGGGCAAATTAATGCTTTATAGGTAACAATATATATTGTATAGGATTTATACTAGTACAGGACTTTTTTTTCAATAAATGTTTCAGCCGGCTGAATGTTTCAGGCTTGATATTAAGATAGGAAGCCAGATATTTTTGGGGACACCCGCTGAATAAGATCCCCGTTATTTTGCATAAAATTGATAAACCTTTCCTGGGAATTTACCCGGAGACGATTATAATCGAAATCTGCATTTTTCAGGTACTCATCCCTGGCGAATAGCCGTCCCTAGTCGTTCAATCTTCGGGCTGTATTCAAAAATTTTTTCCAGATTTTCATGGGTGATGGATAATACAACCAGGGGTTCAATGGCCTGCGTGGTAAATTTGGAAGGTTTGCCGGTTAAATAGGATTCATAACAACAGATCACATCGTTTTCTGCGGAAAACTGCATAATAATTTCTTTCTTTTCTTTGGTAAAGAATAAACGGGCCAATCCTGATTCAATAAAATTCGCATATTTTTCAACCTCGCCCTCCCTGGTCAGCTTTTCTTTCTTTTTGAAAGTCCTCAGTTCAAAAAAACTGTGGACATGATTTAAATTCTGCTTCAGTTAATGGGACATAACTTAAAGCGAATTTCCAGAGACTTTCAGATGGGTTCATAAAAATACCTGAGGTGTTTAATGCTTTATAAAATTGCGTAACCTAATTTAAAACTTTATTGGATAACATAACCCAGAAAGTGCAGTATGTTTCCTGCATTTTTATTGAAGTTTTTTTGCATAATTCGAATTGGAAATCATCAGCTTCATGTCTTTTGCCGGAAGATTCAGTTCTCCGCTGTTGAAAGCGGTGAGGCCATTACTAAAGGTTTTATAATTTGCGGTATCCGGAAATGGCATCCCCGGTTGAAACCGTCGATTTAAAGCTCTGGCTGATAAATGCCAATGTGCCGGACGTGATATTCATGGTGAGCTGATCGTTTGGCTGTTTTACATTGCTGCCGACAACCGTAATCGTACTGCCAGACTGGGAAATACCAGCCGCATCGAAATAGTTGACCATATCCCCTTTGTTCAGATAGATATAGCCCATACTTACCTGAACCGCATCCTTAACATAGGCTTTTATTTCGTCAATTTTCTTCCGGGCAATGGCTCCCCGTATTCCTCTTGTTGGGGGTGGATCCGTTGCGACAGAAGAAACGGCCGTGGTGACCATTTTTCCATCCGGTCCGATGGAAAGTGAACTGACCATTGTATTTTTTAATGTGCCGCCGATAAAGACCTGTACGGTCCGGGTCCAGACATAATTTTTCAGTTGTTCCCTGTTGGCGGCAGCAGCAGCGGATACCTGCAAACTCAGGTTCGTTTTGGAAGACTGCGCCAAAATCCCGGTAGATATACCTAAAAATAAACAGGCAGGATAAGATTGTCTTTTTCATATTTTATTTAATTGATAGAATAGGTTTGTTTTTTCTGCAGGAGTATGAATACTCATTATGGTTTGAAAGATATGAAAAGATAAGACCAGCCATGCACCTGGTCCGGTTAATATATGTTTAAGGATTCCGTAAAGGAAAATAAGGGTAAGCAATAGGTTATAAATCACCAGGGTTTTCACTGCTTTTGATCAGGCCGGAATCAGCTCTTAGAAACCAGGTGAGTAAGGACAGGGATAAAATAGCCGCACCTGCAATCCAGGCAACAATCTTTCCATCTGTTCCGGTTAAGGGAGATCCAAAAAGGAATGAAATCAACGGAACCGGGAACAATAATAAGCCGATACCAGTCAGGGCCTCTATCACTGAAGTGTAGGCAATAAATAATTTCATACCATGGGATTATAATGGTCCTTCGGCTAAAAATCAGTATGCTTAATAATCAGTGTCCCTGATAATCAGTCTGCCTGATTCAATCAGTAACCATTCAATCGGGGGAATTCTTAAGGTATGAAAAACGAATCTATGTTCGTTGCTTCTGTTGAATAAAACTGTAATTTAAGATATTTAGGGAAGTATAAAAATTTAGATCAGAGCAGGTTTTCCCAATGCAGGCGTAACCATCATTTATGTATCTTCTTCCGGTTTATTTGCAGTGATTTACCGGATTTTTTGTTTTTTTGTGCCTCCGGACCTGATAATTCTATTGGCTGTTCAAGAAATGTTTTTGCCTGACCGAAAAGAATACCTGTCGATATGGCGAAAGCGAGCAGGCCGGCAGAAGCAATGATTCCTTCCAGAAGCCGCCAGTTTAATGGCAAATTAAATTTGCTTCCCACCGTTGTATATTCATTCAGGGCGAAATAAAAGGAAGTGCTGGCATTTGGGAACGCTCCTTTCCATAAAAAAAAACCGGCCCAGACCATTACTTCCGTGAGATGTACAAACATGATCAGGCAGCTCGCAAAGATGAGTGGTAACAGTCCCGACATCAGGTTCTTTTTATTTTCCAGCTTTAATTTTATGGAACGGTTGATCCGGAGTACCATGAGCATGCCAAACCCGTGGATGGCCATCGTAATGGCCACCAGTATGCCGCCCCAGAAAATTTCTTCCAGAGAGATGACATAAATCGGTTCCATCGGCGGGGTATTCATGCGGCTATTTAATAGTAGGATAAAGCTAAAGCTATTTTTTATGGTTAATCATTAACATATATAAATAAAAACACCCTCCGGGTAAAGGAGGGTGTTTTAGTTTCTTATACCTGTTTTAGGGTTTATCTCTTTAATAAAATTTTGCATAAAACTCTCCGCCATCAACCGTTTTGCTGACAACGGCGGAATCCGTAGCCATATACAGTACCCCGCTGAACGTTCCTTTTACATAAGTGGAAGTGGCTTCCGTAATCGTGCAGGAAAAGCTTTCCGATAGCACTTCCGAAATCATAAGTAGTATTCCAGAGGGACGAAGGAGCAGAACTTCCCAGCGGGGAAACATAGGACAGGCTGTTGCTTGTTTGTCCGTCCAGTGCCGAAATCGGATAAGTGGTACCAGCGGTAAAATTGTCCTGGTCAGACCAAAGGACAATTCCGGACTCTTCTGAGCTTGTTGCCCCAACAATCGTTAAACTATAGGTTCCGTTTCCTAAATTGGATCTTGGATGCCAGCACAGATGGTATTGAAGGTTTTTGCAGAACCGTTATAGTTGCCTTTGAAATAGTAGCCTGATGTACTATTTGAAGACTTTTTACATGAAAAAACTAATGCCGTAATGGTAAAAAGGGCGATAATTTTAAGGATGGATTTCATGGAATGGATGTTTGATTGTTAACGAAAATTTGTCCTGAATAGTACGTGCCCCTGGGTTATTTTCAAGAAGATCGGCTAAGGAAAATACTTACTTGAGAAAAACACCGGATATCTTATTGTAAACGGCTATTATATGTACTCATGCATTTGAAGAACGAGTTACGGGATGAGATTCTTTCCACTATAGAGAATATCGGGAATGACAAGGGCTTTACCAGGAAAAGAATTTCTGTCTGAGGGCTCAGGCAATTGATGATCTGGAATTTAAAATTATTGACCGGATTGATGCGCTTAAGGAAGACAGGGGTATATTGGACAAGATGACCGATCTGAAAGAATTTGCACAAAGGCTAAAATATGATTTGGAAAAAGTGGACTATAAAGATGTTTCAGCAGTTGCGGATAAAAATTTCACAAGGGGAATATCGGGGGGTGCAATCTGCTGAAACTGATGGATGAATATTTTGATTTTAATCTGAAGGGAATTCTCCATCAGGATGCCATCGGTTATGACCATCTGGATACATTTCTAAACGGGCTGCTGACATATCGAGCCCATGCCCGGTAGAAACGAAACTAAGGGAGCCTGAAATGATTTACTATCAAAAAACTCCGGCCAGGATCGTATCTGGAATTGATTGAAAGAGCTGAATTTAAACCGCAGGATGTATTTATTGATCTGGGATCCGGTCTGGGTCAGGTTGTCATGACTGGTGAATTTAATCACTTCTGTTCGTTCCATTGGCGTGGAATTTGAACCGGCATTTTGCGAGTATGCAAAGGACCGTGCGGCAGAACTGCATTTACAGGATCTGGAATTCATAACCGGAGATGCCCGTTATGCGAATTATTCCGGGGGGACTGTATTTTTTATGTATACTCCTTTTGAAGGTAAAATGCTACAGGAGACATTGCAAAATTTAATGGGGGAAGCAAAAAAAAGGACAATCAGGATATTTACATACGGATCCTGTTCATACACTGTCGCTCAGCAAAACTGGCTTGTCAGGGTAAGTCAGGGACAAGCCGGGTCCTCCGGGCTTTTGGAGAATTTCAAAGTCAGTGATTACGGATAACAGTACCAGAAATTATCAATAAATTACGTAGGGATTTACTACTAATTAATCCGGAAAAATGAACAGAAACGAAAGGACGGTAAGTATTGGGTACTGTAATTGGAATAGGATTTATCCTTCTGGGTTTTTTGAACTTATTTGCTTTCCAGAATTATAAAAGGACGCATATTCAGGTCACCAGCCGAATTCCGGGCATCCTGTTTATTCTGACCGGAATAACGATCATCATTATCAGAACCATCCGGAAAAACAGGAGATAGATCTATGGTGCAGTAATGGCTCCGTGGTTTTGAACAGGGAACCAGCTGAAATTTGATTATATTACAGTAAGGAAAGATTTAAAACCAGCGATATGAAATTTGCCTTATTGACAGTAACATATGGTGGATTATTTTACAAGGGGAAAGCCCTGACCCTCGATGAACAGATCCATCGTGCCAAAGAATTTGGCTTTGATGCCATCGCCATTGAAACCAAACGTCCCGTTGCTTCTCCGCTGGATTTGACCAAAGCAGATCGTCTTCGTATAAAAAATCTGGCTGCTGACGAAGGCATTTCCCTGTGTGCGGTGGAAAGCATGTCGAATTTTGCGGGAAAACATATGGAAGAAAGGGAAAACAATCTGGCCATGATGCGCTATGTGCTGGAAATGGCCAGAGACCTCGGGGTTGACCTCGTGAAAATTTTTGCTGCCTGGCCCGGACTGATCAATGATGAAGAAGACATTGCCCTGTACGGACAGTTTGAAAGAGGCAATTATTATAAACGTCTCTGGCCTGCAGAACTCCGCAAATGGAATCATTGTGTGGAAGGCATCCGTGAAGTGGCTGATATGGCTGCTGATATGGGTATTACCCTGGCACTGCAGAATCATGCTCCGGTACTGGCAAAGGGATATGAGGATACACTGACCATGATGCAGGAAATTGATCGTAAAAATGTTCAGCTTTGTATAGATGTCCCTTTATTTTACGAAAGACAGAGTGATGAATATATCCGGGAAGCCGTGGAGAAATGCAGGGGACATATCGTGCACACGCATTATGGAGCCTGGAATTTCAGTCAGAAAAAAAACGGGGAAATTGTTCAGGATCCTTCTCCATCCACCGGTGACCTCATCAATTACACGGCGTTCATTGAAGCGTTATACCAAACGGGATATACCGGATACCTCACTTCAGAATATTGTTTACCGGTGATTAAAAATCATCAGCTGGCCGGAATCGAAGAGGTAGATCACGCCACGCGCATTTCTCTCCAGTATATGAAGCAACAGGTTCAGCAGGCCGTGATGGCATAGCACCATTCATCCATCTCCAGACCCATGCTTCGATATCCAAAGGCCCGCCTCAGCATCATGATGTTTTTGCAATTTTTTATCTGGGGCGCCTGGTATGCCACGGGTGGAAATTACATGAAAAGTCATGGTATGGCGAATGTGATCTATCTCGCCTACATGACCAGTGCCATCGGGGCAATCATTTCTCCTTTTTTTCTGGGCATGATTGCCGATCGTTTTTTCCCCGTACAGAAATTACTGGGGGTGATGCATATCCTCAGTGGAATCTTTGTTTTTTGTGCGCCATTCTTTGCAGAAGGAAATTTTATTTCAACCCCTTTATTTCTCGGATTCCTGCTTTTGCATATGCTCTGTTACATGCCTACCGTGAACCTGGCCGCGGCTACAGCATTTCATATATTAAATAACCGGGAAAAAGAATTTCCGCTCATACGTTTGTTTGGAACACTGGGATGGATTGCGGCAGGTATTATCGTGAGTAAACTTCTCAGGGGGATGCCACAGCCCTGCCTATGCGCATTTCTGGTATCGGTGGTGTGCTGATGGGACTGTATAGTTTTACCTTACCTCATATTCCGCCTGCAGGGGCCGGTAAAAAAATGTCATTCCGCGACCTGATCGGTGCAGATGCTTTTATTAAACTCAAATCCCGATCTTTTATCATTTTCATTATCGGACTGCTGCTGATCAGTCTGCCTTTCGCTGCCTATTTTTCCTATGTACCGGTTTTTCTGCAGTCAGAGAATATAACCAGTCCCGCCTTTAAAATGACCTTCGGACAAATGTCGGAGATTATTTTTTTGCTTGTCCTGCCCTGGTTCTTTTCCCGTTTCGGTATCAAATGGGTTTTACTTACAGGGATGCTGGCATGGGTATTCCGCTATGCATTGTTTGCACTGGCCGCACCGGATGCCATTGGCTGGATGATGATGGCAGGAATCGTATTACATGGCTGTTGTTACGATTTTGTATATGTTGCCGGACAGATTTATATCGACAAAAAAGCCAGTCCGGATATCCGCGCCCAGGCACAGGGTCTTTTCGTGATGGTTTCCTATGGAGTGGGGCAGGGGCTGGGTACCCTTGCCGCCGGATCGATCTTTAACAGCATCATGCGCCAGGGCAGTTCACCTCAGCAATGGCAGCATTTCTGGTTCATTCCATTAATCTTCGCGGCAGTGGTAACCGTACTTTTCCTTTTTGGTTTCAGGGAGAAAACCAAAAAATAGAAAAGCAGGCCGGTGACGAGCCAGGTTGCTTACCAGATATGGATCCTTTTCTCTTCAGGTAAATACATGGTATCGCCTTGCTTTACATGGAATGCCTCATAAAAATGTGGATTGTTCATCAGCGGACCATTTACGCGCCACATAGGAGGAGAGTGTGGATTATTATTGATCCATAAACGCAGGAATTCATTTTTCATTTTTACGCGCCAAATATGCGCAACAGAAATAAAGAACCGCTGGTCTGGTGTATAGCCGCCAATCTTAGTGGTGTCTTGTCCTTCTTTGGTCAGCTTAAAAGCATCATAGGCAATAGAAACGCCGCCAACATCTGCTGCATTTTCGCCAACGGTCATTGCGCCCTTAACGTGCACGGTATCCAGCACCACAAAACTATTGTAGAGGTCAATTACATTTTGCGTTTTTGCTTTGAACTTTGCATAATCATCTTTTGTCCACCAGCTTTTCACGTTGCCTTCCTTGTCGAACTGGGCGCCCTGGTCGTCAAATGAATGGGTAATTTCATGACCGATTACCATGCCGATACCTCCGTAGTTGAAGGCATCATCGGCATTGTTGTCAAAATAGGGAGGTTGCAATATAGCCGCCGGAAAAACAATTTCATTGGCATTTGGATTGAAATAAGCAGTAACTGT
This sequence comes from uncultured Bacteroidota bacterium, assembly GCA_963730655.1. Lineage (GTDB taxonomy): Bacteria > Bacteroidota > Bacteroidia > Chitinophagales > Chitinophagaceae > Puia. The sequence goes on along the minus strand of CAVSSI010000002.1, from coordinate 128,485 downwards.
TGAAGGCGTCGTGAACCACTCGCTTCTATCCACCGGTTTGTTGAGTTTAGCCAATTGAAAGAAATAATTGTTAGAAGAAGCGGATACTACATTTTCAAAATATTTATCTTTTACAATCATCACATTGCTATAGTCTCTCCATTTATCGGGATAGCCTATCTTCTTTGTGATGGCAAACAATTTTTCTTTGGCTTTTAGTTTTGTACTGTCGCTCATCCAGTCCAGCTTATCTATTCTTGCGGCTAATGCTTTCTGTAAATTATTTACCAGGTCCAGCACACGTTTTTTTGCATCTTCTGTAAAATATTTTTTAACGTATAATTGTCCCAGTGCCCCACCCAATTGCTGGTCTACCGCGCTTGCCATTTTTTCACCGCGTGTTTTTTGCACTGCCTGCCCGGAAATTACTTTATTGAACTCAAATGAAGCATCCACAAATGGCTGGCTTAACACATCTGCATAATTGCTAATGGTATAAGCCTTCAGGTAAATTTTCCAGTCGCTGATGGGAATGGATTTCAGGGCGGCATTCAGCTTGTCGTAATAGGCTGGTTGAGCCACATCAATAGAATCCGTTTTCGCACCCAAATCATTTAAAACATTCTGCCACCCGATATTTGGGTGTTTCTTTACAAGTGTTGAAACGGACATCTTATTATAATTGGCATTTACGTCGCGCAATTCAATATTTGTTCTGTGAGAACCAGCGAGTTGTTTGTCAATATTATAAACAATATCAGCATCTTTAGATGCTATTGCTGTATCGCTGCCGGTAAGTTGAAATAGCCTGGCGAGGTATAATTTGTAGGCTTGCTGAATAGCCAGGCTGGGCGCATCCGTTTTGAAATAATAATCTCTTTCGGGCAGGCCGATACCCGTCTGATAGATATGTGCTATGTTCAGTTTGCTGTTTTTATTGTCCGGACCCACCCCAAAAGCCAAAAAAGAAGTATTGTTTGACCTGGCTTCTGTTGCAACAAATTTCATCAAAGAAGCAAGATTACTGATGCTGTCAATTCTGGCAAGCACTGGCTTAATAGGATCAAAGCTGCGTTGGTTAATCGTGGTTGTATCCATTCCTGAAGCATAAAAATCACCCAGCTTTTGTTCAATACTGCCCGCAGTATTATTGGCTTTTGAAACGCTATCCAGAATACCCTGCAATCGCAGGCGCTGGGGATAATTCATAAACATGTATGCACCCACACCAGATTGCGAAGGAGGTATTTGGGCCGTATCATACCAGATACGGTTTACATACATAAAAAAGTTGTTTTCAGGTTTAATCGAAGAATCGATTCCGGGTATGTCTGACGTGGCAACTGTTTCTGGTTTGTTTTGGCATCCTGCCAACAAAAACAATACTGCAAAAAGAAATGGTAATTTTTTCATATATAATGCTGAAGTTAGCTGTTATTTTGATTCCAAAAAAAAAACCTGACGCTGGTTAGTTATGTAATCCAGAGGTTATTTTAAAAAACCATTTAAGTAATTCAAAATCGTTGTTGTTTGCATCATCAGGCTCACATGTCCTTGTGAAGGAACAATAGCCAATTGTGATTTTGGCATTGGCTGCAGATCAGCAGAAACACCACCTCCCAGCAATTGATACGTTTTCATCAACTCAACTTTATCCGTTCCATCATTGTCGCCGGATATGATCAGTACAGGCGCAGCGATTTTTGAAATATTGGAGTCACCAACGTTGAATGGTACCTTGGCGAAAGCAAACATCTGCTCTAAAAACTTTCTCCATTTTGTTTTATCAGGTGCCACTGCATCGTATGCGGTTTTAATTGGTGTATTATCAAAAAATTCAGGCTTAAAATCTTTAAATCCACCGTTTACTATGGGTAGCCAACCATTGGTTTTATAAGTAGAAGAAATGATCACTAATTTTCTTAACCGTTTAGGGCTTTGTACAGCAAACTGGTAAGCCACAGAGCCACCCATACTATATCCTGCAACATCTGCACTGTCTATTTTCAGGTAATCCATCACTTTTTCTACATCACTTGCTAAAGTAGTAATCGATAATTCTCTATCTGAAAACGGCGTATGCCCATGTCCCTGCATTTCAATTGCAATTACTTTCCTGGTTTTTGACAGCTCAGGTATCAATTGTCCCCAGTTCATATCAATTGTATAAAAAGCGCCATGCAGTAAAACTAAAGGCCTGCCCTCACCATATACTTCGTAATAAACATTGATGCCATTAACAGGTGCGTAACCGCTGTTGGAAGGCTTGATCTGTTGCCCGCTTGATGAAGACCCTATAAACATAATTGCAATTAGAAGTATTAATCTAAAAGGATTATATGTTTTGAGTAAACTTTTCATAACGCTGTTTAAATTTTAATTTATTGATAATAGAAAGCCGCCAATTACTAGTCCCTTAGTTTTGGGTCAAATTCCACAATCCATTCAATACCGTATTTGTCTCTAAAACAACCAAAATATGAACCCCAGGGACTATCACCAATAGGCCCTTCTATTTGTCCTCCTGCTGAAAGCCCATTAAATAATTTGTCTGCTTCTTCTTTACTTTCTGCACTTATTACAATTTTACTTCTGTTCTCATTTTCGTTTGTTTTTCCCATAATTTCCGGAACATCATTTGCCATCAACATACTACTTTTACCGATAGGCAAAGCAATATGCATAATTTTATTTTCTTCTTTTTCTGCTACCGGGAATTCAGGACTTGCAAGGTCTTTGAAACGAATAATCTTTGCAAACTCTCCGCCAAATACTGATTTGTAAAAGGTAAATGCTTCTTCGGCATTTCCGTTGAAGTTAATGTGAGGATTGATAAGTGCCATAATTTTTATTTTTTAGATTGTTAAATTGTTACTTTTATTTATTTGACTGCTGTTTTGAAAACGAAAATCATTTTTGCGATAAAGTTGCCAACAGATTTTCCAGGTTGTTCAATGACATTGTAAATCCTTCTGTGAAGCCCATTTCAATCATCTTCTCCATGCGTTCAAGGGATTCATTGTAAATAGTAATACTCACTTTTGTTGTTCCGTTTTGTTCGCTGAAATTCATGATCCCAATCAGAACCCGGCAATTCAGGGTTTTCATCTTTGTCTGCAAAAGCATTAAACATTTTAAAATTGGTTTTTGGGGTAATGGAAGTATATTTCTGGATTGCCCAATGCTCTTGTCCTTCCGGGCTTACCATAGCATAAAATCTTCGTCCACCAACTTTAAAATCCATAAATTTTGTTTTTGATGTCCAGGGTTTAGGTGCCCACCATTGGTCAAGAATTTCCTGCTTTGGTAAAAGCATCCCATACCAGTGAAAGTTCGGCATCAAATTCCCTGGTTATGAATACCGTTTTTGTTGCTTTGTCAACGGTAAAATCAAATAGCAAATTGTTTTTCATTTTTTCTGTTTTTTAATTGTTGATAATACTTTGTCAAGTTGATTGAATCGGGTTTCCCAAATTTTTCTGAATTGGTCAATCCATTTATCAATCTCTTTCATTTTTTCAATTTCAAGTGAGTAGTAAATTTCCCTGCCTTGTTGTTCCTGTTTTACCAGTTCGCATTCTGTGAGTATGCGAAGGTGTTTAGAAACAGATTGCCGGGTAGTGTTGAAGTTGTCGGCAATGGCATTTGGTGTCATTGCCTGTAATGCAATTAAGGTAATAATTGCCCGTCTTGTCGGGTCGGCTATTGCCTGGAAAATGTCTCGTCTCATATTGTTTAAATTTTATTGCGAAACCAATCGGTTGCAAATATATGTGCAACTATTTGGTTTCGCAAAATATTTTTAAAAAGAAAGATGATGTGGGAGTTTGAAGTCGCCGGGTGTCGCTGAACAGACAAACACCTGACACCGCATGGAAAAACTATAATCCGATCCCTTTTGAAAATGAAAAACGACTAAACAATCTTTAGAAAACCGCACAGTTCATAAGAGGCCGGTACACGAGATGTATAAATACTATGATCGTTTTTCCTTCTTATGACACCATAACTGTACATTATTGAGATCTTCTTTGGAGGATCAGGAACCGGTTTTGGTGTCGATTTCTTATTAAAGAGGTTGAGCTTCATGTGTTTCGTGTTAAACTAAAAGTCGTCTTTTTTCGACACCACGTCTGAATAAAGGGAGACCATCATATTGTCCAGGCTGACGAATAAGTACATCTTAGCCATCTGCCACTCAACCTTCGTCTTTTCTTTGTTCTGGAATAGTATCAAGGGTGGTTTGTCAGAAGTTGTGACTGGATATGTGGTATTTTGGTACTCGTATTTGATATTAGTAACGGAGAACCTTAGTCTTCCGTCTTTGATCTCTATCAACCAGTCGAAATAGTAATCTGTGAAGGTAATTTCAATAATGCTGTCTTCCTTCCCTGGTACTTTGTAGAAAGAGGTAATGAACGCTTTACCCGCGATAACACCTCCGTCTCTTCCTTTAACGTTGATCGCGCTCTTGCTATCGATAAAGGACTTCGAACACCAGATTAGAGTCTTGTCGAAAATCTGGGTCTTATTGAGGGAGTCAAACTTCAACACCTTCTGGTAAGTCAAAGCTGTGTCCTGGCTGAATGATGTGTGGTGAATCCAAGAATGAAGAGTAGGGAAATCAGTACGGGTTGTTTCATTTATTTGCTGTCTGGGGTTAAATCTGTAAAATACGAAAAAGGGTACCTTGCTGAGAGTGTACCCTTCTTCTTTTCTCAAAATCGTTCCCCCAGATCGTTCCTCAGAGGGATCCTCTAAAAACGCCAAAACCCGCTACCAGAGCGGGTTTCAACCTAGCGGACCGGACGGGACTCGAACCCGCGACCTCTGCCGTGACAGGGCAGCATTCTAACCAACTGAACTACCGATCCTCTTACCTGATGTACCTGCGGTTTTAATGCGAGTGTCGAATTCCGACCCATCAGTCCCCGTTTTTTCATCCGGGGGACGGCAAAGATATCTGTTTTTTCATTGAAAAAAGCAGTTTAATTGCTCAAAATGAGGAAAATAATGAAGAAAATCAATTCGCAACCGGGATTGACCGCAGTCAAACATTTCGGGTTAACGGCATGGAAATACATCAAATGTTAACTGGGAAAGAAAACAAAGCCATTATAATATTTATTTTCTCCTGAAACCGGAGTATTCCGTGTAAATGGTATCGGGCGCGGAAACTCCTGGCCTGATCTGCTCGGTTTTTAGTAAAAGACTGTCCCGGCCGATATACACAATTTGAAGTGACGTGGAAACATGTTGGAGCATCCCTGCCGGGGGATTGGGCGTAGAACTAAAACTGATTACCGGATAAGCACAAAAATTTGCAAAGGAAGAATTGTCTTTTTTTAATAGGATGGTACTGTCAGACAGACTAAATCCGTCTGTTTCATTGACCAATAAGGGTAAGCTGAAATTATACTTTCCATCCCGCTGAAAACTTACCGTAAAATCTCCGTTTGTATTCGATGATTCGCTTACACCCAGGGGGTTTCCATTGACTGAAATGGAACCATGGCTCGTGGTAAAAGCCCAACGGGTATATAATAATGAATCGACGGTTTCATTCGTTTTGGTACAGCTGAACAGGGAAAGCAACAGGGCAGGCAAAAGACAGGCGGGACGGTACAGGGATTTCAACAACTTCATGCGCTAAGATAAAAAACGGGAAATAAAGATCAAAATGTTCCGTAAAACGTTATTTTTCAGCCTGAAAGCCGTTTGAATTAAACTTTCCTATATTTTGCACATAGCTTAAATTTACAGCTTATTCTCAACCTATGCCCCTGGATAAAAATCGCCAGTTCCTGGATTTTGAAAAGCCGATTAAAGAACTTTTCGATGAAATCGAAAAACTAAGACAGGCGGCGGAAAAAACCAAAGTTGACCTCTCGGATTCCATCAATAAACTTTATGACCAGGTTACAGAACGCAGGCGCGATATAACATCCCATCTCACACCCTGGCAAAAAGTACAACTGAGCCGTCATCCCGATCGCCCGTATACCATGAAATATATCGAGAAAATGTCCGATAATTTTATTGAGCTTTTCGGAGACCGGAATGTGAAGGACGATAAAGCCATGGTGGGCGGCTTTGCCCAGCTCGACGGACAAACCGTAATGTTTATCGGTCAGCAAAAAGGTACCAATACGAAGATGCGCCAGATGCGCAATTTTGGAATGGCCAACCCGGAAGGTTACCGCAAGGCACTTCGCCTGATGCGGCTGGCAGAAAAATTCAACAAGCCCATCGTTACCCTCATCGATACCCCCGGAGCTTTTCCCGGTATGGAAGCAGAAGAACGCGGACAGGGTGAAGCAATCGCCCGGAATATTTATGAAATGATTCGGTTACGCGTGCCCGTTATATGTGTGATCATCGGAGAAGGCGCTTCCGGCGGTGCCCTGGGAATCGGGGTGGGAGACAAGATATTTATGCTGGAAAATTCATGGTATACGGTAATCTCTCCCGAAAATTGCAGTTCAATCCTCTGGCGTTCCTGGGATCAGAAAGAAAAAGCGGCGGAAGAACTGAAGCTTACGCCAGACAATATGTATGGTTTCGGTCTTATTGACGGGATTGTTCCGGAACCACTCGGTGGTGCCCATTGGGATTACAATGAAGCGGCTGCCTTATTAAAGCCCCAACTGATACAAACCATTCGCGAACTTCAGCAGGTTTCCCCTGAAGAACGTATTAATAACCGCATAGCGAAATTTGATAAAATGGGTTTCTGGGATGAACTGGCGGAAGAACCCGCTTTGATTCATCACGGTGAACCGGAACCTGAAATCAACGAAATCATATCCGTGAATCATGAGTAGTCTCATTCCTCTTTTATCCGGAACCGGAGTTGCCCTCGTTACACCTTTTAATTCTTCGATGGAAATAGACGAACCGGCGCTGGCGCGGGTAATCGAACATGTCATCTCCGGCGGCGTGGAATATGTGGTTACTTTAGGAACCACCGGAGAAACGCCTACACTATCCCGCGAAGAAAAAGTCCGCATCGCCCGTTTTACCATCGACGTGGTTAACAAAAGAGTGCCGGTGGTTATTGGCGCAGGGGGCAGTGATACCCGGGAAGTGATCCGTGAAATTGAAAAACTTCCAACAGACTACGCCGCCGCCATTCTGAGTGCAAGTCCCTATTACAGCAAACCTTCCCAGGAAGGAATTTATCAGCATTACAAAGCGATTGCTGAGGCCTCAGCCAAACCGGTATTGATTTATAATGTTCCCGGAAGAACGGCCAGAAATGTAAACGCCAATACGATTGTACGGCTGTCTGCATTACCCAATATTGGAGGTATAAAAGAAGCGGGAGGGGATATGGCCCAGTGTGCCATGATTTTACGGGATTGCCCTTCAGATTTTCTTATCGTCAGCGGGGACGATGCCCTGGCATTTCCCCAGATTGCCATCGGCATGCAGGGTGTGATCAGTGTGGCGGCGAATAGTTTCCCCCAGGCATTTACCAATATGGTACGTGCTGCGTTGAAAGGTGATTGGCAAAAAGCCAAAAAATTAAATGATAGCCTGATAGACGGATATGATTTGCTTTTTGCAGAAAACAATCCGGCTGGCGTGAAGGCGGCATTATATGAATTGGGACTGATTCAAAACGAAGTCCGGCTGCCCCTGGTTCCCCTGAGCAAACCCTATCATGAACAGCTGAAGAAATATATAACTGGCTTAAAGCTTAACGCGCAACGCCTGCCTGCCGGCAAGGCAGGCCTAACGCCTGAATTAAATGGTTAATTGTCAATTGTCAATTATCAATGTCAGAAGATTAGAGATTCATTTGATTGCTTATATTACAGTCAACAATGGCAACTGATATTTTCTAATTTTCAAATCCTCAAATTCCCTAATCTTTCATGGCATCATCCATTTTCCGGAGAAAATCTTTAGATAAAATTATCCGGGATTCCGAAGCAGGTTTAGGAGATGCGCATGGGCACAAAATGAGGAAGGTGCTCGGTGTGCGTGATCTCACTTTTATGGGTATTGCAGCGGTTATCGGTGCCGGAATTTTCTCGACTATTGGAACAGCGGCGTATCATGGCGGCCCCGGTGTCATTTTTCTTTTTATGATTACGGCCGTTACCTGCGGATTTACGGCACTCTGTTATGCTGAATTTGCTTCACGTGTTCCGGTTGCCGGAAGTGCTTACACGTATTCTTATGTAAGTTTTGGTGAAGTGATCGCCTGGATCATCGGGTGGGCATTGATTTTAGAATATGCCATTGGTAATGTTGTAGTGGCCATATCCTGGAGCGCCTATTTCAATAATATATTACACAATATGGGAATCCATCTTCCCGATTGGCTGGTGATCGGTTACCAGTCCGCGAAAATGACTTACCAGTCTGCCCTGGATGCCCATAAACCAGTCGCTGATTCCGTTTATCTGAATGCTCCGGAGTTTGCCGGGATTAAATTTATCATCAACCTGCCGGGCTTTGTCATCGTTATGCTGATTACGGCACTGGCCTATATCGGCATAAATGAAAGCCGCAAGAGTGCCAATTTCATGGTTACGCTGAAACTGGTAGTTCTTCTTTTTATCGCTGTCATTGGTTTCTGGCTTATTTTTTCCACCGGAACCACGGGTAACTGGAAACCTTTTCTGCCGGAAGGTATGGCTGGTGTAATGCAAAGTGTGTCCTCCGTATTTTTTGCCTATATCGGATTTGATGCCATTTCCACCACGGCCGAAGAATGCACCAATCCGCAAAAGGACCTGCCCAAGGGCATGATGTATTCCCTGTTGATCTGTACGGTTATTTATGTGGTAACTGCCCTGGTGATAACCGGTTTGGTGAACTACAAGGAATTTGAATTTGTTGCCGATCCGCTGGCCTATGTTTTTGAAAAGATCAATATGCATAAGATTGGATTTGTGATCTCCATCAGTGCGGTGATTGCATCCACTTCTGTGCTGCTCGTATTTCAGATTGGTCAGCCCAGGATCTGGATGAGCATGAGCCGGGATGGTTTGTTGCCACCTGTATTTGGCCAGATAAGCAAACGTTTCAAAACTCCGGGATTTTCAACGATCCTCAGCGGAATTTTTGTCGGACTGATCGTGTTGGTAGCGGATGATAAACTGATGACCGACCTGACGAGCATCGGAACCTTATTTGCCTTTGTACTGGTTTGTGGCGGAGTTTTATATTTACCCAGAACGGATAAGGTGCCGGGAAAATTCAGTATTCCCTACCTGAATGGAAAATTTGTTATACCGGTATGTCTTATCATTTTTGCGTATGCTTCCAAACACCGTATTCAAACTGCTGTTGCGAATCTGAGTGGAGAATCCTATCAGGAAATATTATTTCTCCTCTTCCTGGTATCTGCCATAATTATTGCCATCACCACCTTCCGGCGGAATTATTCCGTGATTCCTGTGCTGGGTGTATTATTTTGTTTATACCTCATGATCGAAATACCAGCCAATAGCTGGAAGGTATTTTTTGAATGGATGGGCGTTGGTCTCGCGATCTACCTGATGTACGGAAGAAGAAAAAGCAAACTGGCAGGACGCCCGGGCTGATGCAATGTGGTAAATGCGGAACGGTGGAAAATTTGCTCTTCCTCATTCACCACATTGCAAATCCCTTTTCGCTATTCCGACCTCAGGCTAGTTACGGGATTTGCGTTTGCTGCCTTCATCCCCAATAAACTTACCGTAGTCAGTGCAATCACCACAGCGGTGAGTCCGGCCAGGACAAATACCCACCAGCTCATAGGTAAACGGTAAGCATAATCCTGCATCCAGTGATTCACGGCATACCAGGCCATGGGCCAGGCAATAGTATTGGCGATCAGCACCAGCCTGATAAAATGTTTGGACAGCAGGGACACAATACTTCCTACCGAAGCGCCCAGCACTTTGCGCACACCAATTTCCTTGATCCTTCTTTCTGCAGAATAAGATGCGAGACCGAATAATCCGAGACAGGATATCAGGATCGCCAGGAAGGCAAGAATACCGACCATTTGCGTAATCTGGGCATCCGTGCGATAAACGTCTTTGAAATGATCATCCAGGAACTGGTACTGGAAAGGATGTCCGGGAAAATTTTCCTGCCATATTTTTTGAATAAATGCGATCGCTTCCTTTGATTTGGCGCCGTTTATTTTTATGGAAAGCGTCCCAAAACCCCAGTCTTTCTGATTGAACAGAAAGATGGTTTCAATTTTATAATGCAGGGAATTAAAATTAAAGTCCCTGGCAATACCTACGATTCTTCCCAGGGAATCAAATCCGAATTGTTTACCGATCAGGGAAGCCATATCCGCCTTCGGGTTGTCTTTCAATAACTCATCCGCCAGCCTTTCATTTAATATATATTCTTTTCCATTTGCCTGCTTTTCCCGCGAGAAATCCCTTCCATAAGCCAGTTTGAGATGGTAGACTTTCAGATAATCCGGATCAACCATCAGAATGGTGCTGGACAAATTTCGTTTGGGTCCGTCTCCTTTAAAATCCACGCCGGTCTGGTCAAGATGACCGCCAAGCTGATCGCGCGAGGCGGTGACCCCGGATATCAGGGAACTGGCTGACAATTCAGTTTTTAATAAATCATATTTCCGGTAGGTTATTTCGTCCAGCGAAACCGTCAGCATCTGATCCCGCACGAATCCGGGATCCTTTTGCTGCATATAGTTGAATTGGCGGAAAACAAAAATGGTGGCAATGATTAAAAAAATAGCACTTACAAACTGACCTACGACGAGGATATTCCTGAAGGTTGCTTTTTTCCTGGATAGACATATTTCCGCCTTTCAGCACTTTGGAAGGCTGGAAGGAAGACAGGTAAACAGCCGGATAAATTCCTGACAGGATACCAACGAAAATGGTTCCGATGATAATAAAAAAGGTAATTACCGGATGTTGTAAAAAAATCGTCTGCAGATTTCGCTGGCTCAGGTTCTCAATATAAGGCAGGACCAGAAAAACCAAAATCACAGCCAGCAACAAAGCCAGCAGCGACAACATCACCGTTTCACCCAGAAATTGAAAACCGAGCTGAAAACGCTGTGCACCGATCGTTTTTCGTATACCCACTTCCTTCGCCCTTTCCGCAGATCTGGCTGTGGCGAGATTCATGAAATTGACGCAGGCGATACAAAGCACGATCAGGGCAATGATCATGAAAATATTGGTATAATTTTTATCGAACTTCTGGTAGTTGAGATAGTCCAGGCCAATATCTGCTGAGTTCGAATGTACATCCCTGAGAGGAAGAAGAAATAATTCGTAATATTTCCAGCCTTCTCCGCCGGACATATGTTTTTTCAGATAGTCAGGGAATTTTTTTGTAAGTGCAGCCGTATTCGTATTCGGTGCCAGTTCCAGATAAGTATTCAGCCAGTTACCACCCCAGTTGTTTAACCAGTCCGGTTTGTAAATCGTATTAAATGAAAACAGGGCTTCGAATTGTAACTGGGAATTATCCGGAATGTCTTTCATAATTCCGGTGACCGTAAAGGAAACCGTGTCTCCGGCGTAGTGGGTAATGGTTTTTCCAATCGGATCAGCGTCCCCGAATAATTTCCGGGCACCGGATTCAGTCAGAACGGCGCTGTTTGGTTTTTGCAATGCGGTATTCCGGTTTCCCTTTATCAGGGGAAAATCAAAAATGGCCAGGAAAGAAGTGTCGACGAAGTAAGTGTGTTTATAGTATAACCTTTTCTCCCCAAAAGTCATCTGATACTCATCATTCCAGTTTACCCGGGTATAATTGATGATTTCCGGGAAATCATTTTTTAAGGAAGGCCCCATGGGGAACATGGATAAGGCTACTTTTTGGGAAGACAGCATGCCCGGGAATTTCTGAACCTCATTGAGCCGGTAAATATTCCGGGTATGCATGCGGTCAAAACTTCTTTCATAAAAAACGAATAAGGTAATGACTATACAGGCAGCCATGCCGACAGCGAGGCCGACAATATTAATCGCCGAATACAGTTTATGTTTTCTGATATTCCGCCAGGCAATCGTGAAGTAGTTTCTTAACATGGGTTATCGTTTAAATATTCAGCTCATTCTGATATTAAACTATTTACGGGATTGGCCGTTTCAGGTTTTATCCCAAATACAGTCCCAATTAAAATGCCGGTCTCTAAATGCCTAACTATGAATATCTTACGAGAAGACCAAGGTTAAAAAATGTTCGGTATTGATACATGGTTGTTGCGAAATCGGAGAAGTGACTCCGGCTGATCCCGGGTTGACTCCCATGAAACAGCATTAAATTTGCAAAACTAAATAAATGGGCGTTTGGCGTTAAGCGTTCAGCGTTAAGCGCGAAAAAAATGAAATTCGAAATAGGAGATAAAGTAACTGTACTGCATTCCAACGAAGAAGCAGAAGTAGTGGAGATGATCAACGATAAAATGGTAATGGTGGAAGTGCGGGGCGTAAAATTTCCGGCATATATAGATCAACTGGATTTCCCCTATTTCAAGCGGTTCACGGAGAAAAAAAACGTTCTCCAAAAGAAAGCGAAGACTTTTGTTGACCAGTTGCCGACGGATAAATCAAAAAAGACAAACAACCCGTTGGATGGATGCTGGTTACGTATCCTGCCAGTTTCTGATACCGATGAGTTTGGCGATGAAGTGGTAGAAGATTTGAAAATTTACCTGGTAAACAATACAGATAAGGCGTTGCATTTTCATTATAAACTGAGTTATGCGGGAACACCGGATTTTGAACTGAATAATGAGATCCAGCCTTCAAAAGATTTTTACCTGCACGATATTCCTTTTGAGAAATTAAATGATTCCCCTGTTTTTGTAACAGATTTCAACCTGGTTCATCCGGATAAATCCAAAGCATCCCATTTCGAAACCTCCTTAAAACTGAAAGCCAGACAGGTTTTCGCGAGAATAGATGAAATCCGGAAAAAAGGAGATGCGAGTTTTGCCTATAAACTTTTTGATAAATATCCGCCTAAAGCGGAAGAAGAAGAAAAGCCCGAATATGTTTCTACCGATGGGAAAGGAAATAAATTATATGACGCGAAAAAATCCCGGCAACATCTCGAACCGGCAAAATATGAAGTTGATTTACATATTGAAAAGCTAACACCGGAATGGAAACACCTCAGCAATTTTGAAATACTAACCCTCCAGCTGAATACACTGGAGAAATACCTTGATCTGGCCATCGCCCATCATCAGCACAACCTCATTGTGATTCACGGAGTGGGTACCGGGAAATTAAAAGATGAAATTCACGAGATCTTAAAATCCAGGCGCGAAGTACGCTCTTTTATCAACCAATATGATCCGCGGTACGGATACGGTGCTACCGAGATATTTCTTTAATTTCGCGGCGGCTACCGGCCGGGCCATCGTTCTCCCGGTTTAACCCGGGGGGAAGGAAAGTCCGGACAGCACAGAGTAATGTACCGGTTAATCGCCGGGGTCATCATGACAAGGGTCCATGATACAGACAGTGCCACAGAAAATTACCGTCCCGGATCATCCGGGATAAGGGTGAAAACGCAGGGTAAAAGCCTACGGCTTCATGCAGTAATGCATGTTGCGGGTAAACCTTACATGCTGAAATGCCATGTATATTACGTCCCGCATATGCGGAATGAGCGGCTCGTTCATAAAGCAGCAATGTTTTGCGTAGTGGGTAGGCAGCTGGATCCTTTCAGTAATGAAAGGGCAAGATAAATGATGGCATTAAAACAGAATCCGGCTTATGAGCCGGTAGCCTTTTTAAGCTTAACGCCTAACGCTAAAGCCTAACGCTAAGCCTTGAACGCAGTGGCCATTTTCTCCAGCAGCTTTGTGGAAATCATCTTCTCCGCGAGGCGAAGCATATTGGTGTATGCTTTAGCACGGGAAATTCCGTGACCAATAATCACGGGTTTGTTTACGCCCAGCACGGGAGTGCCACCATAATCTTCGAAGTTGAAGCGGTCGAAATATTCGGTATGCACGTTCTGGCGATCCATAATGCCATGCAGGGATTCTGCCAGTTTCAGAATAACATTTCCGGTAAATCCTTCGCAAACCAGCACATCGGCATGGTCCAGGAAAACATCCCTGCCCTCTACATTTCCGATAAAATGGATTTGATTATTTTCTTTCAGCAGGGGATAGGTAGTCTGGGCCAGCACATTTCCCTTTCCTTCTTCTTCCCCGATATTTATCAACCCTACGCGGGGTGAATCTATTCCCAGAATATATTTGGCATAGAGAGATCCAAGAGTGGCAAACTGATTGAGGTGTTCTGCTTTACAATCCGCATTGGCTCCCACATCCAGCAGCAGTCCGGTGGCACCGTTTTCCATCGGAACGATTGTACCAATGGTGGGCCTCTGAACGCCTTCAATGGGTTTAATGGTGTATAAAGAACCGATCAGCATGGCGCCGGTATTACCGGCGCTGATAAATGCATCTGTTTTTCCGGTAGATAACAGATGAAAACCAATGGCAATGGAAGAATTGGGTTTCCCTTTCAGTGCTTTCAGCGGATGTTCGTTCATCCCAATCACTTCCGTGGATGGAATTAACCGAAATGCATCTGCCGGAATCTGGTATTGGGCAAGCAGGGGCACAAGCTGTTGCTCGTCTCCAATCAACGAAACGGTGACTGCGGGCTTATCTGATAAATAATCGCGGACACCTTTCACCAGCTCTTCCGGTGCAAAGTCTCCGCCCATCATATCCAATGCAATATTCATCCGTTATGATACATTATAAGTGATGAAAAATTATCCTAAGGTGCTTTCTCAACTACTACTTTGCCCTTGTAATATAATTTTCCTTCACTTACATGTGCACGGTGACGCACGTGTAGTTCTCCTGTGGCTGAATCCTTGCTCAGGGTCAGTTTTGAGGCTTTGTAATGTGTCCTTCTCTTTGCACTCCGCTGTTGCGAGTGTCTCCTTTTGGGATTTGGCATGACTCAATTTTTAATTATCTATGATTAATTATTAATTTCTACTAGTAAATTTTAAATTTCAAACCCGTTATTAATTAATAATTGATAATTAATAATTAATAATTCTAACACTATTCCGGGTTACGGAATTTTTCCAGTCCTTTCCATAACGGGTTCTCCACATGACTCGCTCCGGCATCCATTTTCTTCAGCATCGCCAGCACTTCCGGATTACAGTTCGGTCCACCGATCTCCACTTCTTTGCACATCCGCTGAACAGGGATACTTAAATTGATGAATTCATAAATCCAGTCCGCCAGGTGAAGGTGGGATTCCGTTCTGGATATATAATAAACATCCGGATCCTCTTCTTCCTGATTCATGGTCTCGGGGTCTTCCACCAGTTTCACAATCACACGAAATTCATCCCAGAGATCCAGGGGCAGGGGATTACCGCAACGATCACAAAATACGTTCAGTTTCCCGGTTACCTCAAACCGGAGTAACATAAACCCCTGATTTTTCTCCAGAAAGAGTTTTACATCTGCTTCGCAGTCTGTAAAATCCTGCTGTTGGTATGCGTCAAAGAACTTGTTCGTAATCCTGTACTCGTACGCATGAATTCCGGGCTTTAGTCCCACAAACGCAAGTTCATATTCTCTGCGGCTGCTCATGAGCACTTTTTTAAATAGTCGGCAAAGGTAGTAAGTTTAGAGCATAATCAGCCTATCTTTTTTCCAGTTTTATGAGTTTATTTCCACTGTCTGTGAACAACTTAAGGAAATAAACACCCCTGGAAAAATGGGCCAGGGATACCTGTTGAATATAGCCTTGTCCTGTCTTATCCATCAATTTTCTGCCTAAGACATCAAATATCTGTAATTCCCGGCAGGTAGTGGGTGTTTTAATCGTGATTTCCCCTGCAGTTGGATTTGGAAATACCTGTACGGAAACCGGAATTCCCTCATAAAATAACTTCTGTACCGGGGATACCAGGCTGTCTCCATTCTGAAAATATAACACCAGCCGGTAATAGTTATTGCCGGTCAAAAGCGACTGATCAGAAAAGGAATAAGATTGAATGGAGTCCAAATGGGGAAATGCGGAGGTCTCCCCGATATTCCTGAATATCGATACTGTCGGCACTCCGTTCAATCACGTATTTCAGGGACCCGGTTTCCTGCCAGCTGGTCCAGCTTAAATTGCCGGCGCTGTTCTGGAGCAGAACCGTAAAATCCTTTAACCAGGCTGCCAGCGGGTGATCCTGGTTTTTACCCCCTCCGTTCATCCAGAATTCTGAAAATCCATTCACCCGGGTTTCTGCATAATAGCCGTTATCATTTGGAATCACCTCTACGTCCACGCCGGGTCTCCGGAAAATCCATAATTTCCGGACCGGTTGTTTCGAAGACTGCTGTCTTCTTCTGGCAGCTTGGGACTATGATATTGAGTAATACCTACTGTATAAGCGTCTTCTATATTTAAACATGAAGCACATCCAGCAGCCTGTATCAGTTTATTTGCCTCCGAATCGGTGAAATAATAACGTACAAGCACATCTGAATTCACCGGATTTGCGGTTTGGATTACCCAGTTTCGCTGACCATAATATTGTCCGGATGTATCCCGGATTGCCGCAGTATCCCGGAACAACGATAACCGGGTATTTCCAAGATCCTGCCCGTTTGGCTGTATGGAGAAAATACGTTTCCCGTTTTCGTCAAAATCTATCCAATCCGTTCCGCTTACAGTCCGGGTCATTTGGGTGGATAAGCTATCGGAAAATACAGGCGCCTTCTCAAAAATGTGAATATCATCAATTCCGACGCCTTCATAGTTCGTTCCCGGATCGGAATACATCACGATGCGGAACCTGATTTTAGGGGCGATCACCGGAATATCATAACTGGAAACATGCCATTTTGAGGAGGATTTCTGCCAGGCTTTTGCCAGTGCATCATCGTACCAGTTTACTCCGGTTGCTGCATTTCCCAGCGGGGTCCAAACGGAATCATCCAGACTGTATTCCACCCAGTGAAAATCGCAATTGCAATCATCCTCTGTTTGGAAAATATGACTGAAGCTCAAAACGGGTTTTGTCAGACTGGTCAGGTCGAAACAGGGGGAAAATAAAAACGAATATTCGTTATCGTTATAATTTCCGTTTAAACTGGTCACCCAGGCTTTCGATCCGTTGGCTGCTTTGTGAATGATCGTTTTTGCCGGCTGGCCCCATTGCCAGCTGTTATTCTGACCGCTACTGTACCAGTACCCATTATTATTTTCAAATCCTTCCAGGTAAGGAAACTGGCTGACCATGGGCGTGGTCTGAATGGTATAATCACTGGAACTATCATTGTTCTGGTAGTTATCTGATGGATTACTTACCCAGGCTTTTATATGATAAGCCTGGTAAGCACTCATGTCTTCAGTTTTTATAAAAGTGTACAGCAGGCTGTCCTTTGGCGCCAGGCTGGGAACAATTTCCGTTACGGTGTCCTGATTTACCGAATAGGTTACCGGTATATTCATCAGGGCAGTTGTTCCGTAATTACGGATAAGGATGGTTATTTTTTCCGCATTTCCCAGGGAGCAGATATTTCTCAATGATGGTTGAATAAGCGTGCGGAAACCCACATCGTTTTGTGAACGGGTGATGATAAAATCGTCGAAACTGATACCCCCACCAGGCAATGCCAGCGGATTTGCCGAGGTTGCCGGCGTTTTGCCTTCTGCTCCGCATCGTACCTGAAAACTGCTGCTCATGGTTTGCGCAGGTGATGCTCCGGCCAGTATACCGGTGAGATCGAGGTTTAGTTTTATATATTCCCCGGGTAAATCCAGCGGATCGGCTAAACTCTTTACGGGTATCCAGGCTGCCTGGTCATTTCCCCGGATCCAGATCTGATTGCCGGGCAGGCCCGGAACGACAGATTGTTTTTTAAAATACAGGTCGAGCCAGATCTGATCAAGGGCCGAATAATTGGACAGATTAAATGTATTGGTCATCGAATCGGCAGCATTGGTTCCCTGTTCCGTTACATCCAGCAGCATGCTTCTGTTAGCTGTTCTGGCAAATCCACTGTTGAAAAAAGTGTTCATCCTGCCATTCGGGATGGAATTCGAAAAGTCGGTCCGGTCCAGACTGTCCAGTCCCAGCGTGGGTTGGGAATAAGACTTATCCAATGCGGTTTCAAAACTTTCGGTAAAAGACGGTGCTAAAACCAGGGGGTCATTTCTTAGATTTTTGATCCGGGTCTGGATGGTATCGTTTCCCGGAATGGTATCTGCGGCGTAATGGATCCAGGCTTTAATATCATATGGGGCGACAGCAGAAAAATCATAACTGTTCGCTGCTGAGAAGGTATAAATGGTTGTGGAATTTGCAGGAACCGGGGTTGCGGATATTTCTGTTACCGGTGCCCCTCCGTTAACCTGGAAAGTGTAGCTGACGGGTGAAGCCGTTGCCAGTGCACCGGGATTTCTAACGCTGACGGTTATGCGCTGATCACCAGGTTGAGAACTGGTAAACTGCCTGCCGGTTACCGGTGCAACAACAGATTCCATTAACAGATCATTATTCAGAACAGCTGCAGTACAGGTTCCGGAATTCGGAATAATATTTTTTGCAACGGCGCGGCGTCCGGCGCACTCCTCCGTGAACCGCACGTACAGAAAACCAGTATGAACTGTTTTGATTTAACGGGGTAGCCAGAAAACTGGTATCGGTCGTGCTGGCAATTACCCGCATGGTATCCCCTGAAAATTGCATGATGTCATAAGATTCGGCACCACTGATTCCATTCCAGTTCAGCCGGGCATATCCAGGGCAGGTATTGGTGACCGTTAGTAATGGGCTGATCCAGTATGGTAAACGCATAATCCGAAATATCTGAATAACCGACACTATTCCGTGTAACCCGGATCAGCGCTTTGCTGCTGACAATATTGGGGACCAGCCAGGAATAGGACCTGGCTGAGGAAGGAATGCTATTGCTGATGAGGTTCCAGCTGCTACCGCCGTCTGGGGAATATTCCAGGGTAAATCCATTGGGGTCACCGCCGTAGGCACTCCAGCGGATGTCTTCTGTTGTATTGGGCAGCCAGGTTTCACCGCCAAAGGGATATTCTACCGTTACCGAAGGCTGGATAATTTCGTAAACCAGATAAAAAGATTGCGTTCCGGAAGGAATAGAATTCCCTTTTACGGTCACCGTATAATTTCCGGCTGGCGGATTATTAATTACTACCTGTTCCATGTTGTTGGTGTGATCCACCCCTTCGACTGCATTGTTGTTAAGTCCGGCTGGTGAAGGATCCAGGATCAGGGGTAAATGGCTGGCCCCCAGCGGATCTGCAACCTGGAGATCAAGGTCGTTAACGAGTGCGGTTGCGGCCATCGGCAGGGCAGGCGCATCGGGCCAGTACAACATCATTTTCAGCTGGTACGCACCTGCGGGCAGAGAGGGAATAGTAATCTGCTGGCTCCCGTTATCCGCTACTGTACCATTGATATAATGGTTTTGCTCCAGGGCTTCCACTGTTGTACGGCCATTAATCATTCCAAAACCATATGTAAAATCCGGCCCGGGATTTCCCAGGTCGTCAGCACTGTTTGCCACGAGGGCCTTGAGCAGTGCAGCATCCGGAAAGGCTCCGCCATTCATTTGACGGTATCGCTCTGTAACCAGCGCAATTATTCCGGCCGCTGTCGGACAGGCCATACTGGTGCCCGTCATCACCCAGTAATTATTAAAAGACACGGTGGAAACAATGGATACACCTCCGGCAACAATTTCCGGTTTTATCCGGCCGTCAAATACGGGACCCCGGCTGGATCCGGTTCCGATCGTGTAGGTAAGATTATTCATGGAACCTACGGTGAGTACATTTTTGGCAGTTTGAAATCCGGACTTGATGGTAGCAAATGATGCAGGATACGGCGTGCAGGTAATAGCCCCGTCGTTCCCGGCCGCAAATACATGCAGCAAATTGGGATAATACAGCGTCTGTGAATCCAGATAGTTACTGAGCGCGTTATACTCTCCATCCCCTTCGCATGCGGCAGCACCATTGTAATAAGAATTACTGGTGAGATACATTTTGTAATCGCTGATATAAGTAGAACTGTTCACCAGTATATTACTGAAATCATTTACCACAAGATGTGCCCGCGGCGCCATCCCGGTATACATGGGATTTAATATTCCGCCGCCAATTAGTGTACCGCTGGTATGCGTGCCATGATCTGCAACCGGTTCATCCGTTCGCATAATCAGTTTTCCGGCTAAATCAATATGGGTAGAAGGATCTGCATTGTCTCCGATTCCCAGTACCAGATTTTTCCCGGTGAGACTTCTCCCAACATTAGATGAAAGAGAATTCACTCCGAATGCCGCACGATTATTATAATTTAATGGAACATCCTCCAGGTGAAGCGGACTGATGGAAATAATAAATGGAAGTCTGGCCAGTTTTTCCAAAACAGCCGGATTTCTCCGGATAAACCAGGTATGGGCCGGTTTAATTCTTGTTTCAACAATGTCAGCACCGGTTTCCCTCAGAGAACGTTCAATCTGATTTTTGTCCAGTGGATAGCAGGAAACCGATATGAGGTCTTTTTCAGATTTTATTCCACCAGCACCATTACGCAAAGACGCCGACATCTTTAACTCGGAAGGCAGAACATACAAATTTCTTATACCCGGTGGCGGAGCATTATGACCATACAAACCGGGTGTTACAATGGCCAGGTATGTTTTACCGGTGAGGAATTGTCCCAGCTGTACTCCCTGCGCAGCGAGTAATGCTTTTTGACGGGAATCTGCAATTTTGTCCAGTTGAACAGCTATAAAATATTTTCCGTCGTAGCGGCTGGATTGCCAGAGACTGTTGCTCAGAGGATGATGAAGAAGACTCTGGGAAGCCGTTAAAATCCCGTTTTTAAGCAGAATGGTACTCCGGTCAGTCTGTCCATAAGAACCCATGCCTACCTGAATCAGAATGAGAAAGATGGTGAGCACTCGGAACATGGAAGCTTGGTTTAGGGCCGGTTTCGATAGAAATAAGCATGCAAAAACACGCAAACAGCCTGAATTCTAACGTTGCAAATGCATGATTATTACTTGCATAAGGTTTTGAAAACGAAACCGGTACACTTATTTTTCAAATTAATTTTGGGAATCCCCGGATTTCCTTTTATTTCGGATGAATTACAGCCCGACCGCAATAAATTACCTTCCTGTCGAAAAAATACCAAAACTACCGTTTTTGAGGATTAAAGAGTAGCCCGTAGAATTTTGAATACATTTTTGAATATCATTTACCGATTTGTTTTGCTATCATTCTTTTTAAGCATTTTTTCAACCCTCAGGGCTGAAAATAGCGTGAATGTATTTATCCAATCTGATACGGTTCCAAAAACCCCCACACCCAAGAAACGCAGCAGCTTTGCGCGCTACCTGAATATCATTACCGATCAGCAGCAACGGGATTCGCTTTTTAAGAAACTGGCAAGAACCAATCCGCCGGTTACCATGTCAGACAGTGCCATGTGGCAAAACCGGGAACATAGTTTTGATGTTTACGGCGGAAAACAGATCCGGTATGTTTACTATAACCGGTTAAAAGTTTTCGGAACAACGATTGAAGATACCACGGTGGTTCCCAACAAACTTGTCCGTTTCGCAAACCGGCTGCACTACGACACGAGAACCTGGGTAATCAAACAGTCTCTTTTTTTCAGGGAGGGAGATACGGTGAATGCCTATAAACTGGTTGACAATGAGCGTTACCTGCGACGTTTACCTTTCATTCTGGATGCACGTATTTATGTGATTAATAGTTATGAAAACAATGATTCGATTGATATCGTTGTTGTCACCAAAGACGTTTTTGAATACGGTACAACCATATCTTCTCTTAATGGTACCAAGGCAGCAGCAACGGTTTTTAATAATAATCTGCTTGGCGCCGGCCAGAAAGTAGCTGTTGGAGCGAGCTGGGATAATGCCTATTCTCCCCGTTGGCGTACCGGTGCGAGTTATACCAAATACAATGTGGCTGGAAGTTTTGCTGACGTTGCGGTGGGTTATACCATGCTGAATGACCGAGTGAACGCGGATACAGGACAGTATGAAAATTCCGCCTATATCACGATCAATCGCCCTTTGTATAGCACCTGGGCCAGTTTTACGGGTGGTGTTACTCTTTCCATAAATAAATCTGTGAATATCTTCAGTTTACCGGCTTCGGAATACCGCGACTATCAGTATACACTTGTTGATTTTTGGGGCGGTTATAATTTTACCAACCAGTATAAAAAAACAGGGTATAACAGCCTGAGTCCGAATTTTGGTATTGAGGGTCGTTCATTCAACATGAATTTTTCCAGGCGACCGGATCAGCCCTACCTGGACACGGTTCCCAATTATAATAATCACAATTTTGTGATGGGACAATTCGTCGTTTATCATCAGGACTTCTTCAAAACCAATTATTTTTTCGGATTTGGGAGAACGGAAGATATTCCGCTGGGTTACACCTATGCTGCCAGTTTTGCCTTCGATAAATGGGATAGTCTGAAAAGGCCCTATACTGCCATACAGGTTCAGAAATACTGGTTGCCGGGAAAAAATCTGGTCAGCACAACCCTGGGATTTGGAGGGTTTTGGGAGCATGGGCAGTCACAGGATGCAGTTTTACATATTGCCACGGATTATTACAGTAACCTGTTCAGATTTAAAGGACAGAAATTGCGGGAATTTCTGCATGGAGATTACCTGATCTGCTTTAATCCGGTTATTTATAAGTCCATGCCCTTAAACATCAATAAGGATAACGGAATTTATGGTTACCGGATGACACAGTTCCAAAATTATCAGCGTCTGAACCTGAGTGCACAGACGAATTATTACAGTCCCATAAGTATTTACGGATTTAAATTTAATTTTTATCTGTTGTTGCAGGCTTCCCTGCTGGCGCCACAAGAAGAAAATATTTTCAAAAGCCTGCTTTATACGGGCTTCACCCTGGGCTGCCAGATCAGGAATGAAAACCTCTCGTTTAATACCTTCCAGATTTCTGCAAGTTATCAGCCCGTAGTTGATCATACCTATAGTCCGGTATACGGCCCAAGGGGTTTGTTTATAAATATTACTTCCGTTGCTGCATTTAACTTCCCCATCTTTGCCCTCTCACAGCCGACATTGATACAGTACCGGTAAAATTCGGGAATTCGGGAATTCGAAAATAGATTGGGAAATTTACACAGAATAAGATTAAAATTGATACGAATAAACCTGTTATATCCTTATGCTCAAATTTCCATTTTATATCCGGCTGGCGATCATACTATTTACAGTTTCCCTGATTTTACTGTTTATGTGGATTGGGAAAAGCCTGCTGGTTCCGTTGTTTTTCTCCTTCCTTGTTGCCATTTTGCTGCATCCGCTGGTGATTTTTTTTGAAAAGCGTCGTTTTCCCCGGGGGCTTGCTTCCATTATTTCCCTTCTTATTTTCATGTTGCTGATTGGAGGACTATTCTATTTTTTCAGCCACCAGGTGGTTCGACTTTCCAGGGATCTTCCCTCACTTCAGGAAAAAATCCTTGCCAAATGGCAGGATGTTCAGGACTGGATCAGTGAAAAATACCATATAACGAACACACAGCAGGTAGCCTACATGAACAAATCTGCATCCGGAATCATGAATTCAACAGTGAATTCTGTCGCCACTACTTTTGTTGGGATTGCAGAAACCCTTGTCCTCACGATTTTCTTTTTCATATTTACTTTCTTCATGCTTCAATACCGGAGGTTATTATTGCGGTTTGTAATCGAACTCTTCGACGAAACCCATAATAACAGGGTTCAGGTTGTAGTTAGCAGAATACGGAAACTGATTAACAATTATGTAGTTGGTCTTTTAATAGAAATGAGTGTAATCGCTATTCTTATATTTACCAGCCTGATGATCATCGGCGTAAAATATGCGCTGCTGATCAGCATTATGGCGGCGGTGCTGAATATTATTCCTTATCTCGGTATTTATTTTTGCATGGTTTTAGCTATGGTGATCACGGCCGCTACAAGCTCTACCGGACATGTGGTGGCGGTAGGGGTGGTTTTCCTGGTAACCCATTTTGCAGATGCTAATATAATTCTCCCTCATGTGGTTGGAGGAAAAATGAAAATGAA
Source organism: uncultured Bacteroidota bacterium (assembly GCA_963730655.1). Lineage (GTDB taxonomy): Bacteria > Bacteroidota > Bacteroidia > Chitinophagales > Chitinophagaceae > Puia. The sequence goes on along the minus strand of CAVSSI010000002.1, from coordinate 104,391 downwards.
TCCATTTATTACCATCCTGGTTGTTTTGATCGGGCACCTGGTTTGGGGAATACCGGGTATGTTTTTGTTCATTCCTCTCACAGCCATCCTCCGACTGATAAGTGAAGAAGTACCGGGAATGAAGCCCTGGGCCACCCTGATAGGGGAAGAAAAATAATTTACACCTTAAAATACAGTTTATTTGTAGAATATATTCCCCTCGTCATGGGTCATTATTCATTGGCAAATAACCAGGAAAAGGGCCTGCTCTTTGCTTTAAACAGGAAACCCCGGTACAGTATATGACGATCAGCGAATCTGCGAAAAAGATAATCAGACGGATTTATCGTATTACAATTACTACTGTACTTGTTATCCTGGGGATCATACTGCTCATCCTGATTCTGATTCAAACAGGTCCGGTTCAAAATTACGGACGTAGTAAAATAGAAGCCTGGCTCCAAAACAAACTCCATACAAAAGTGAGGATCGGCCATTTGGATATTGATTTTCCGGCCCGCATCACTATAAAAAACATTTACCTGGAAGATCTTGGGAAAGACACATTGATTTCCGGAGGAAAGATAGAAGTGGATATCAGTATGTTCCGGCTTTTGAGTAAGGAAATCCGGGTAAACAACCTGGAACTGGATCAGGTTACCCTGAAGGTAAAAAGACTCATGCCTGATTCCGTTTTCAACTATCAGTTTATTGCTGATGCATTTCAAACTGCGCCCTCAGCCGAACCGAAAAAAACCGATACCAGCAGCGGGTTTCAATTTGTGATTGGAACCATACACCTGCAGCATATTCATGCTTTGTACCAGGATGATGCAACAGGAAATTACTTTCAGGTTAACCTGGGCAACTTCAAAACGAACGTTAAAATCTTTGATCCGTCTCATCAGCATTATTCAATCCCGGACATTGCATTGATGGATGTCTCGGGTAAAATTCGTCAGTATAAGCCCATCCTGATCCTGAAACATCTGGCAGATACGATAAGTGTACACAATCAGCAGGCAGAGCCGGTGCAATTACAGCTGGGGGATATCGATTTTACCCGCATCAATCTGGATTACCGGAATGATGCCCAAAATACGGATGCGGCTGTGCAGCTTGGTCATTTTTATATTAAAACAGATTCGATTGATCTCGCCAGACTGCATTTTAAAATCAACCAGATCGCCCTTAATAATACCACGGCCGTGCTGCGACTGGGAAAAACATCAACTGTCAAATCCGAAAAGACGGTCACAGTAAAAGACACTATTGCCCATGCTGGAGTCTGGAGCCTTGATATCGGGCGGTTTTCAATAGACAGCACGCAGTTAACGTATGATGATGATAATAAAAAAGCGATTAAAAAAGGAATGGACTATAACCATCTCCAGGTAAGCCGCCTCCGGATACATAGTACCACACTTCACGCTGCTCCTGATAACTACGAAGCAAAAATATCTGAAATCTCTTTTCATGAAAAAAGCGGATTTGACTTAAGAAAACTTTCCTCAGACGTATCCTATACTGCCACCGGGGCTAGTTTGAAAAACCTCGTCATCCAAACAAACCGGTCTGAAATCGGGAGTCAGGTATCCATGCACTACAAGTCGCTCAGCGACCTGAAAAGAAATTCCGGCAATATGGCAATCAATCTGGAATTTGTTAAATCCCGGATAGCAGTTAAAGACATTTTAATTTTTGTTCCTTCCCTGGAAGAACCACTCCGGGACAACCAGCAGGCTGTTCTTCGACTCAATGGCAGGGTCACTGGTTACCTGAAAGATCTGCGTATTCCATACCTGGAAATTGACGGGGTGGGAAATACCTCCGTGGCTGCGTCCGGAACAATAAAAGGATTGCCGGATGCTAAAAAAGCATACTATGATATAACGATATCAAAATTAAAATCTTCAAGAACAGATTTATACCGGATTGTTCCTTCAAAATCTTTCCCTGCCAGTCTGCGGATACCGGAAAACTTTTCAGCAAATGGAAAATTTACAGGTACCATTAACCGCTTTTATGTGCAGCTGCACCTGCAGACAAGTAACGGTATAGCAGATATCAGGGGTACGCTTGACCTTCATCAGAAATCCTACGACCTGATCGCAGACACAAAAGGTCTTGACCTGGGTTATATTTTAAAACAGGATTCCCTGTTAGGTAAAATAACGCTTAACGCAAGCGCAAAAGGATCGGGCTTTGATCCCAAACAGATGAACAGTATTTTCCACGTCAACATCTCAAACGCTGAATTTAAATCCTATACATACCGGGGCATGCTCCTGGATGCCAACCTACACAACGGGAATGCAACCCTTGTTTCCTCTATGAAAGATCCGAATCTGACCTACCAGTTAAATGCTGAAGCCGGTCTGCTGAATAAATATCCTTCGGTAAAAATCAAACTTCAGCTCGATACGGTTAACCTGCTGGCTTTAAAACTGATAAATGACAGTATACAGATGCACCTGCTGGTGAATGCAGACTTTCCCAATACGGATCCGGATGCATTGCAGGGGAATGCATTCCTGACGGATCTGGCGATTACCCGGGGAACGCTGGCTATTCATACTGACAGTGTCTCCCTGACTGCCCTGCATACAGATACGGCACAGTCCATCCTGCTCCGTTCAGAAGCCGCGGATATTGACTGGACGGGTCAGTATAAACTTACCCAGGTTTCGGAATCCTTAAAACAATTCCTAAATAAATATTATAAACTGAAGGGAACGGGATCCGACACCACACAACCGGAAAATTGGAATATGGCTGTCCGGATGAGACCATCACCCCTGGTACTGGCCGTAATGCCTTCACTGGCCGGTACGGACAGCCTCACCGGGAATATTCATTTTAACAGCACTAAAAAAGACCTGAACATTTCGCTGCATGATGATAAAATTCAATTCAACCAGCAAATCATTCATCAGTTGAATATTGTAGCTGAAACAAAAGAAAATGGTATTGATTACCGGATTACAGCGGCTGACGCGGGACATTCAGGTTTTCAGCTATATCAGACTGCCGTATACGGTACGCTTGCTGACAATAAACTTTCCACTACCGTACTTTTAAAAGATAAGAAAGCAAAAAATAAATATCTTATTGCCGGTACCTTATCCCAGGAAAACAACGGAATCCGTTTTGTTTTAAATCCGGACAGCCTTTTGCTTAATTATCAGGCCTGGCATCTTCCTAAAGACAATTTCGTTTACTATGACTCCACGGGGTTACTGGTTCGAAACCTGAAACTCAGCAACGGTTCTGAATCCCTGCAAATAAATACAAATGGGGAAACCACACAATCTCCCTTGGACATAAACTTTACCAATTTTAAACTCAAAACCGTTGGTCAGTTTGCAGAACAGGATTCAACTTTATTGGGCGGTACGATCAATGGTAAGGCAGAAGTGAAGAACTTATTTACAAAGCCGCTTTTCACTTCCGATATCAAAATAGATAGTTTGGTGTTCCAGAAGGACACATTGGGAAACCTGGTTATTCAGGTGAACAATAGTGAATTGAATGCTTTTATTGCGCATATCACTTTAAAGGGTCAGGAAAATGATATCCAGATAGATGGGAAATACTTATCCGGGGAAAGTAAAATGGATATGGATGTGAAGTTGAATCAATTAAACCTGGCATCATTTAAGGGAATGGTTTTTACGCAGGTTCGCAATATGCAGGGATTTTTGAAGGGCAGCCTTCATGCCAGTGGCAGTATCGACCAGCCGCTGTTAAAAGGGGACCTGCACTTCGAAAATGCGGTATTGGTGCCCGTTATAACGGGTGAGCAATTGAAACTTTCCAAAGATGCAATAGAATTCGATGAAGACGGATTTAATTTCGACAATTTCATACTGGAGGATTCAGCAGGAAATAAGGCGACCCTGGATGGAAATGTATTTACGAAAGATTTTAAAAATTACACGTTTGACATATCCCTGAGTGCGCAGAATTTCCGTGTAGTGAATGCGCCCAAAGAGCCGAACAGGATATTCTATGGAAAACTTAACCTGAATGCAGATATTGATGTGACCGGGGATTTGGACCTTCCAAAAATAACGACTTATATACGGGTGAATAAGAATACAGATTTCTTTTTAATCCTTCCCAGTGACGATCCGGAAGTAGTGGAAAGGGAAGGGGTTGTCGTTTTTACCAACCATACTAAAAGAACTGATTCAGCACAGTTTAAAAAATTTCTGGATTCTCTTGCCACTACAGCAAGGCTAAAGGGAATGGATGTATCTGCAACCATAGAAACGGACAGCAGTGCCCAGTTTACCCTTATTATCGATGAAAGAAATGGCGACGCACTGTCCATGCGGGGAAGGGCAGAGTTAACCGGAGGTGTGGACAAAAGCGGTAAGATCAGCCTCACCGGAAATTATGAACTGGTAAACGGGGCTTATAATCTTACGTTGAGTGTATTGCACCGAAAATTTGAAATACAACGGGGGAGTACCATTACCTGGACGGGCGATCCAAGAACGGCCAATATTAATATTTCGGCCATTTATACTGTAAATACCGCGCCCATTGATCTGATGCAGCAGCAGTTATCCAGTCAGAATAGTAGTGATATAAACCGGTACAAGCAGCGTTTACCATTCCAGGTAAAATTGAATATGACCGGTGAGCTTTTAAAACCCATTATAAAATTTGATATCGCACTTCCGGATAACTTATTGTCCTTATGGCCAGACGTGGATACCAAACTGGTTCAGATGCGAACAGATGAAGCAGAAATAAATAAACAGGTATTTGCCCTGTTGCTTCTCGGTCGGTTTGTTCAGGAAAATCCATTTCAGACGGCCACCACAGGCACGGATGCGGGAACAATTGCCAGGCAGAGTGCCAGTAAAATTCTTAGCGACCAGCTGAACCAGCTGGCAGGTTCCCTGATAAAAGGAGTGGACATCAGTTTTGATTTAAACTCCCAGCAGGATAATTCTTCCGGTACCACGCTTAACCAGACCGATTTAAATGTGAAAGTATCTAAAAACTTATTTAACGACCGGATAAGGGTGACCGTAGGAAGTGATTTTCAACTGGAAGACACCAATCCGGGTCAGGACGCAACCAATATTGCAGGAGATGTAAGTCTCGATTATCGCTTGAGTAAGGATGGCAGGTATATGATCCGCGTATACCGAAAGGATCAGTATGAAACCATTGTGCAGGGACAGGTGATTGAGACAGGCGTTAGTTTTATCCTTACGTTCGACTACAATAAATTCCGGGAACTATTTGAAAATAAAAAAGAAACGACGGTACCGATAGAGCATAAAAAACATAAAAAACCGACAGCAGTACCTAATCCGCCGGCGAAATGAAAGAACTGATAAATAGAATATTTTATTTGATATGGCTGCCGGTTCTGTTTTACTCCTGCAGTGAAACCAAGAGCCTGGAAGAGGGACAATATTTATACAACGGGGCCGTCATAAAAATCAAGGCTGATCCCCCGTTGAAACATTCCGTGTCTAAGAATTTGAAACCTGAATTGAACGGACTGCTTCGGCCAAAACCAAACGGGAGTTTTCTGGGTGTGAAGGTAAAATTGCTTTTATACAATTTGGCGGGAAAACCAACCGGAAAAGGATTACGATATTTCATTCGGGAAAAGCTAGGCGAACCCCCGGTACTGGCATCATATAGCGCCATGGAGAAAAACCGGGCAGTTCTTCAGAACCGTCTTGAAAACCGTGGGTTTTTCAAAGACACCGTTATCCTGGATACCATCTATAAAGGAAGAAAATTAAGCGCGGTATATACGGCGGTGATCGGGAAACAGTATACCATACGGAATATTATTTATCCAACAGGTACGGATTCATTAAGTGTGGCCATCAGCCGAATGGCAAAACGGTCCCTGATAAAAAAAGGAGATGCCTATAATCTGGAAGTGATTAAAAACGAAAGAACCCGTATTGACACCAGGTTAAAGCAGCGGGGGTATTATTATTTCAGGCCCGACGATTTGTTATTCCGGGCAGATTCCGCGGTAGGCGATCAGCAGGTAGATATGAGCCTGATTATTAAAAAGACCACTCCACAGGAAGCGTTTAAGGTTTACCGGATTAATGATGTGGTTGTTTTTGCGGATTACAATGTGCATGTAGATACCAGTATCAATGTAGCTGACCTACCCAAATTCCATGGCTATACCATTATTGATTCAGAAAAAATGTTTAAACCGGAGATTTTCAGCCGGGCACTGATATTTAAGCCGGGTGATGTTTACAACCGGCGCGATCATGATCTGTCGTTGAACCGGCTGATCAACCTGGGCGTATTCAAATTCGTAAAAATCCGGTTTGACGAAACAGATACGGCAAATAATAAACTGAATGCTTACTATTACCTGACACCCACCGAAAAAAAATCCATCCGTTTTGAAGTATCCGGACTTACCCAGTCTGATGACGCCAATGGGGGGCAGGTTTCCGTTAACTGGCGCAACAGAAATTTTCTGCGGGGAGCGGAATTGCTTACAACCACAGCATACCTGGGGTTCCTAAGGCAGAACCTTGGTAAGGGTCAATATACCAATACCACAAAATTCGGAATTGACCTGGCGCTGTTTCTCCCCAGAATCATAGGGCCGATTCAGTTTCAGACCAACAGCGGATTTATTCCAAAAACCAGATTTAATCTCGGATATGAATATTACCAGCAATCAAATGAATATACCCTCAATACGTTTAAGGCCGGGTTTGCCTATGTTTGGAAGGAAAGTCTTACCAAGGAGCATACCCTGGAAATTATCCGGATTAACCTGGTAAATCCAACCCATATTGATCCTTCCTATCAGTTGCAGCTGGATACGAATATCGTGCTCGCCCGCAGCATTGAGAAAACATTTATCATCGGACCTACCTATAATTTTAATTTCAATAGCCAGCTCCAGCCTAATCACAATAAAAATAATTTTTACTTCAATGGCAACCTGGATTTATCGGCCAATATAGCCGGTATAGTGAGTGGCGCCGATATTAAAAAAACAGGCGTTTCAAAAACCTTCCTGGGTGTTCCGTATTCGCAATATGTACGGGGAGAACTGGACTTCAGGCATTACCTGAGTTTTTCACAAACCACGGTACTGGTCAGCCGGTTTACTGGTGGAGTAGGTTACGCTTATGGGAACAGTTATACCATGCCCTTTGTAAAGTCGTTTTTTGCCGGTGGCGCCAATGATATCCGCGCTTTCCGTTCCAGATCACTGGGGCCTGGTTCTTATTATGCCGGTAACCGGGATACAGCTTTCATTGCAGACCAGCCGGGAAATATAAAACTGGAAATGAATACGGAACTGCGTTTTAAACTTTTTTCTATTGTACGCTGGGCGTTTTTTATAGATGCCGGCAACATCTGGACGTCTGAGTACGATAGTTCCCGCGTTGGATCCCAGTTTACCAAATCCTGGCCCAGCGAGATCGGGGTGGGTGTGGGAACCGGATTGCGACTGGATATTTCCATTTTGTTATTGAGGCTGGACCTGGGAATACCGGTACGCGAACCCTGGCTTCCTCCCGGTCAACGCTGGGTGTTTGATACCAAAAACACTGTTCTGAATTTTGCGATTGGGTATCCTTTTTAAGCGTTAGGCGTTAGGCTTAAAGCGCGATTTGCTTAATTCCCGACAACAGGCTCTTCCACATCAGATTGAAAATGGAACGGTGTATGTCCCGGGTATAGTCAACATTCCCCGTACGGGTAGTGCCGTGCAGTGGATTTGAATGCCTCATAACAAGGCCCGCAGCTAAGGTGGGAAGCGCCTTCGTTTTATAAATATTCTTTTCGTCATCTTTCTTTAAAAGTTTCAGGGAAAGATTTTCGTATAAAAAATCAAGATTTCCCCTTGCATAAGTATTGGTTGCATCCATGTGATATACCAGCTGGTTTACATTTCCCTTATCCATTTCTGCCAAAGCCATGGGTTTTAACAGCGGATTAAGGGTAGTGTTACTTATAGATGCCAATCGGGCATCCAGGGTAAAATGCCCCTGCTTGTCATTCAGCCGCATATTAATTTTAGCGGTGAACGAAGCCGCATTTAAAAACGAAGCGTTGAACTGTACCCTCATCTGATTTTGCTGACGGATCCTGTTTTTCATGTTGGTCACATTTTCAATTCCGGCCTGAACATGAAAGAAAGCAACTTTACCGCTGCTGTCTGATTTATCATTTTTCTCTTTGTATTCGATATAGCTATCGATCATCCTGATGTTTTTTATGTATACTTCGAAGGGGAGATGCATAATGGCCTCCTGGGGATAATCATGGGTTCGGTCTACCGAATCATGCGGATAAGATTTGTCCCGGAATACATGCAAAGAGGCCTGATGGATTTGCAATTCTCCGGCAACCAGTCTTCCATTCAACATTTCCCTCCGGTCAATCAAATGCATATCCAGGCTTCCAACCGATATATCAAGCCGGTCTTCAGCATATTTGTGTGACTTTGCAAATGCCGTTTCAGATAAAAGCGGTTTCAGATGAATTTGTTCTGTATGAAAACTTCCATCCTGGCTGTTAAAATCGAGCCCCTCTATTTGAAATTCATAGAGTTTATTCCGGGATGGAAGCAGCAGGCGGTCACAGTGAATCCCTATTTCTTTTGAAAAAAGTATTCTTGTGCTGTCTTTTAGTGCAATGGAATCAATGGCAGTTCCGGCGAACCGGATACTTAAACCGGTGACCTTACTGATAATTGTCCTGGATTCCCTGTTCAATAAGGTAAGGCTTGCATTTTCAAGTACAATGCTGTCTGCACTAATCGATTTCAGGTTACCCAGAAGCTGTTGGTACATTTCACCGTTGATGATCTGCTTGAAATTCGGCTTTTTGTCTTTGTTTCCTTTTCCAAGACGAATTTCAATATTGGCATTTTCAATCCGGATACTATGGGCACTTATTTCCTTATTCAATAAAGCCCTGGGCGTTTTTACACCGCTGATATGAATGGCAGGTATCCGGATAAAAAAAAGATCTTCCGGCGCCGTTTTATTTTCGATCATAGACTGATAGACCAAACTATCCGGTAACATTTCAATATTTTCAACGGAAAGGTTTCCCAGTGCCTCATCAATCACGAGATTATGATAATTCACCTGGTATAAACCTTTTGATTTGGTCGTTACCAGGTTGTCCAGTTTTTTATTTGCCAGTTTGTATTTGAAATTATTCCAGAAGATTAAACCGGCAGTTAGTAAAAGAAGAAAAATACCTGTTTTAATGTAAAACGATTTTGACCTGCGAAAGATTTTCTTTTCAGTCATTTAAGCGTTTATTTGAATACGTGAAAACTTCACCCTCAAAAGAAGGTTTATTACAAATACCCTGAAAAAGTTCCTGATAAATCCCGCTACGGTCAATTGGTGAATGAGGTAATCGGTGGATATTTTGACTGAACGGGATTTTCTAAAGAAAATGCCGGATCGTCCGGGTGGGATAGCTGGAACCAGTTGTATAATTTATTTTTTACCTGATGCAGAAGCGTTTTTGCGGAGGTTATTTCAGGTTTTTTTTCTGAATAGTCCGCGCGGGACACCTGAACCTTAACCAGAACGATATTGTTTTTCCTGACCTCCTGTTTAACATCTTCATTCAGGCAGTCCGTGGCATTTATTTCTTCAGGATCATTTACCACAAAGGCCTTCCCGAGGATCTTCAGGTAGTAATCCCTGCCTTTGCGAAAAAAATCCAGTTTAACAGGAAAAACATGATCGAAAGCGTGTATAAACTGCGGCGGTTTGGGAATGACAAACCATAACTGCCCCAGTTCATCTGTTTGTAAAACTTTAACCACAGTGGAAGGAATTTTCAGCACGGAGTCGCTCATCGAAAAAAACAAAGCATTTTCAAGATCCCGCACTTTTTCTTCAATGAACGAAATGGAGTGATGTCCTAACATAAAGTTGTTTACTATTCAGGTTCAAAAGAGATACCACGTTTCAGGAGATTCTCATAATGGGAATTATCGATTAATTAATTTACAATCAGCACTTAATGAAAAATGATTAGCTTGCCCGTTCAGCCAAAGGAATCATATTTTATATAATTCGAGTAAAGAATTCCCCAAAATATTCTAATTGCATCTTTAAAGGGGGGAAAGCTTATGGCACGAATTTGCAATTAAAGTGGTTATATCTTTATGAGGCCTCATTTTTTAAAAACATGCTGGCAGTTACTGGTTAAAAGTTTCAACCATTTTTTAGATTTCAACGCGTTGAAATTAAGTGCAGCTTTATCATATTATACCGTTTTTTCGATTGCCCCGCTTTTAATTGTTATTATATCACTGGCAGGAATGTTTTTTGGCCAGGATGCCGTGGAAGGAAAGGTATACCACCAGATCAGCGGGTTGGTGGGCAGTAATACGGCACTGCAAATACAGGATATCATCCGAAACACGCAACAGTCCAGCCACGGAAAATTAGGTGGTATCATCGGAACGGTCATCCTGCTGATTGGGGCCTCCGGGGTTTTTTCAGAAATTCAGAGTTCGATAAATTTTCTTTGGTCCATACCGCCTCCGAAGAAAAAGATATTTTTAATAGCCCTGTTCCGTCGCCTGATATCTTTTTCTTTATTAATCGGTTTTTCCTTCTTATGCCTGGTATCATTAACCGCAAATGCCCTGTTGAATATCCTGAGCGATCGTTTAAAAGCACTTGTCAGTGACTCCCTGGTTAATCTGTTCTATTTCGTAAACATAGGATTGGTTACCCTGATCATTGGCCTGATGTTTATGCTGATATTTAAAATCCTTCCCAATTCTTCCATTTCCTGGAAGAATGCCTTCGTAGGTGCACTCGTGACTTCCATTCTTTTCTTATTTGGTAAATTTATTATCGGATTGTATCTGGGACATTCCCGGATCGGTGCCACCTATGGTGCTACCGCTTCGATTGTGATTCTGATGTTATGGATCTATTATTCTTCGATTATTTTATATTTCGGTGCCTGTTATACGGCAGCTTATGCAAGTTATCGGGGGATGCCAATTCGTGAGCGGGGTGCTGAGCAGGCATAATAAATCTATGGCACTGCGTTTGATTTCTTAATTATTCATTTTATTAAATTCCAAAATCTCATTTGAAAGTCAATATTACCCCGATTCAGGATTTCATTTCCCAGTTGCGAATATCTTTCCTGGGTGACGACCTGATGCACAAGTACGATAATGAAAAAGCACCGATCCGTTCAGAGCTTTACAGCCTTGAACAATTGGAATCCTATGCCCGGACGCTTGCTAAAAATCATTCCCTCACAAATGAACGACCTGCAGAACAATTATTAAAAAGGCTGGCAGAAAATGAAGAAATCCTGCTGGAGGTACATAATCTCCTGACCGCTTCGGTTAAGGAAAATAAGAGAGTTACTCCGGCAGGAGAGTGGCTGCTGGATAATTTTTACCTGATAGAAGAGCAGATGTATACGGGTAAAAAGCATTTACCAAAAGGATATAGTAAGGGATTACCCCAGTTGGCGAAAGGGCCATCAGCCGGCCTGCCACGGGTATATGATCTGGCTGTGGAACTCATTGCGCATAGTGATGGTCGTGTGGATCTTAAAAGCCTGAATAGTTTTGCTGCGGCTTATCAGGAAATATCTGAATTGAAATTAGGAGAGCTGTGGGCCATACCCATTATGCTTCGGTTGGCATTGATAGAAAACCTGCGCAGGCTGGCTGCCCTGATCGCAAAAAACAGGATCAATAAAAACCTTGCAGATTATTGGGCCGACCAAATGACAGAGACTGCTGAAAAGGATCCGAAAAGCCTGATCCTGGTCATTGCCGATATGGCGAGATATGGCCCTCCGATGGAAAGTTCATTTGTAGCCGAACTCACCCGCAGACTGGTGGGAAAAGGATCTGCCTTTGCCCTGCCCATCAGCTGGATTGAACAGCGGTTATCTGAGAAAGGCATGACCAGCGATGAACTGGTGCATATTGAAAATCAAAAACAGGCAGCCGACCAGGTCTCCATCAGCAATAGTATTGGCAGTCTCCGCTTTTTAAGCAGCAACAACTGGCGGGACTTTGTTGAAAATATCAGCGTCGTGGAAAAAATTCTGCGAACCGAAAGTTCCGGCATATATCCTATGATGGATTTTCATACCCGGGATGAATACCGGCATAGCGTGGAAAAAATTGCGAAATTCAGTATTCTTCCGGAATCCGCTATCGCCCGTATGGCTTTAGACATGGCGGATAATGGTCTTTTAAATCGCCCGGATTATCCGCGCGCCGCACATCTGGGATTCTACCTGATCGGAAATGGAATTAAACAATTGGTAAAAGAATCCGGAGCCCGTTTTGGTTTTGGTGAACAGGTCAAAGATTTTCTCAGAAGAATGCCTTTACTCCTGTATATCGGGTCATCCTTACTGTTGGCTTCTCTTATGACAGGTACCCTGCTTATCAGGGACTGGGAAGATGGATTCAGGAATTCCTGGTTTCTGCTGGTAACAGCTTTTGTTTGTATGCTGGGTTGCAGTCAGCTTTCCATTTCCCTGGTCAACTGGGTAAGTACGCTTATCATCCGTCCATTGATTCTTCCCAGGATGAATTTTATTGAAGGCATTCCGGAGAAATTCAAAACGCTGGTTGTGATTCCTTCCATGTTCAACAGCCTGACTGAACTGGAAGAATTGCTTGATAATCTGGAAGTCAGATTTCTGGCTAACCGGAGTTCACATATTCATTTTGCCTTATTGACCGATTTTAAAGATTCGAAGGAAGAATATTTGCCTGATGAACAGGAACTATTAATAGCCGCCAGGGACAAGACGGAAGCGTTAAACCTCAGATATGGCAGTGAAAAAAATGAATTATTTTTTATTTTTCACCGGCCCCGTAAATACAATGCAAAGGAAAAAATATGGATGGGATATGAGCGTAAAAGAGGAAAACTACAGGAGATGAATGCTTTGCTGCGGGGGAAAGGTCAGGAAAATTTCTCCCTCATTGTAGGTGATTCAACCGTATTCGAAAAGATAAAATATGTTATAACACTGGATACTGATACACAATTACCCAGGGATGCAGCCTGGAAGATCGCCGGGACAATGGCCCATCCGATGAACCATCCTCACTATAGTACTAAGAAACGAAGAGTAACCGAGGGGTATGGAATTCTTCAACCCAGGGTAGCGGTGAGCCTTACTTCAAATGAGAGTACAACCTTTGCCCGGATGCATGGCAATGAACCGGGAATTGATCCGTATACCCGGGCTGTTTCTGATGTTTATCAGGACATTTTTGGAGAAGGTTCTTTTATCGGGAAAGGAATTTATGATATCGATGCTTTTGAAAATGCGTTGGCGAACCGGTTTCCGGACAACCGGATTCTAAGCCACGATTTGCTGGAAGGCAGTTATGCACGTTGCGGATTGTTAAGCGATGTACAATTGTATGAAGCGTATCCGGTAAGGTATGATGCGGATATGAAACGACGTCACCGCTGGATCCGGGGCGACTGGCAGATTGCATCCTGGCTGCTTCCCTGGGTTCCCGGACCTTCCCGTAAAATCCTTAAGAATCCCATTTCCCCTTTATCAAGATGGAAAATATTTGACAACCTGCGTCGGAGTCTGGTACCCCTGGCGTTACTGGTCATGCTTTTATTTGGATGGATGTATGCCCGTTCTCCTATTTTCTGGACACTGGCTGTTCTAAGTATTGTTTTTCTGAATTCAATGATCAGTTTCTTTTGGGAAATCTGGCAAAAACCGGAGGATGTCCGGTTCCTGCCGCATGTCATCATGAGCATTCGATACACCATTCAGCATTTTACCAACCAGATATTCCTTTTGATTTCGATTCCTTATGAAGCGATCGTTTATGCGGATGCCATCTGGAGAACCAACTGGAGGCTGCTGATCAGTCATCGCCGTTTATTACAATGGAACCCGTCAGTAAATGAGTTAAAACAAAAAACCAATACCCTTTTTGAATCCTATCTGAGAATGTGGTTTCCGGTACTTCTTTCCATAGCTGCCTTTATCTGGATGCAATATATACATGCCGATGGTATTGGAATCAGCCTCCCATTCCTGATTGCCTGGATGCTTTCTCCGGCAATGGCCTGGAGAATCAGCCTGCCGGATAAAAGCAAATCCATTGACCTGAACGAAAAGGAAAAATTATTTTTAAATAAACTGTCCCGGAAGACCTGGGCCTTTTTTGAGAATTTTATTGGTGCGGGAGACAACTGGCTTCCTCCGGATAACTATCAGGAAAGCCCGGTGGAAAGAATTGCGCACCGCACTTCCCCGACCAATATCGGACTCTCCCTGCTGGCCAATCTGACCGCTTTTGATTTTGGATATATTCCGGTGCATGTTTTATTGTTCCGGATTTCTAATACCCTGCAAACATTGCAAAGGATGGAAAGATATGCGGGTCATTTTTATAACTGGTACGATACCCAGACTTTACAACCCCTCCCGCCTAAATATATATCCACGGTTGACAGTGGTAATATGGCCGGCCATCTCATTACATTGAAACAGGGCCTGTTGATGCTGGAAAAAAAACACCCGGTTTCCAATCTGCTTTTTTTACGGACTGCTTACCACGCTGGAGATCGTGGAGGATAAAATGGGGGATAAAATAAAAACCGGACCCATTAAAATCCTGCTTAGGGAAGGAATGGTAAGCGGATTTGATTCAGTAAGAGGGCTGCATGACCGGTTGAAAAATCTCCTGGAAGAAGCGGAAAGATTAACGGGCTCTATTTCCTGATGATTCGGAAGCCGCATGGTGGGCCGATGCTTTTGCTAACCAGGTACGGGAAGCCTTCAATGAAGTAAATGAATTTTCACCCTGGCTGTCCATTGCTCATTTTCCGGAGCGGTTTAAATACCTGGAAACATCCATTTCCGCTATGATGACTTTGCAGGAGCTGGCTGAACTGGAGTCTGTACTGATTCTGCAGGTTCATATTTATGACGAAGAAGAACTGGATCCGGAGGAAAAACAGTGGCTGGAAATATTTCGTAAACAGCTTATTGAAACCAGTCGCCGTGCAAAAGAAAGAATTCTGAGCATACAGGACTTGTCCAGACTGTGTGAAGAATTTGCAGATATTCAGTTTGATTTTCTTTATGATAAATCGCAAAGACTACTGGCTATCGGGTATAATGTTACTGATCACCGGCGGGACAATGGATTTTATGACCTGCTTGCCTCCGAATCCAGGCTCACGATATTTTTGGGAATTGCACAGGGAAAATTACCGCAGGACAGTTGGTTTGCGCTGGGCCGCCAGCTCACCAGTCCGGGAACCTCACCGGTACTGATTTCCTGGAGCGGTTCCATGTTTGAATACCTGATGCCTTTGCTGGTTATGCCTGGTTTTGACAATACTTTACTGGATCAGTCCAATAAATCGGTTATTCAGAAACAAATTGAATATGGTAAAAAAAGAAATGTGCCCTGGGGAGTTTCTGAGTCGGGGTATAATCTGGTTGATGTAAACCTGAATTATCAGTATCGTGCATTTGGCGTTCCGGGCCTCGGCCTGAAACGTGGATTGGGAGAGGATTTGGTTATTGCGCCTTATGCAACGGTGATGGCCCTCATGGTGCAACCGGAACAGGCAGTCTCAAATCTGCTTGAACTGGAATTGGAAGGCTTCAGCGGAAAATACGGAATGTATGAAGCCGTTGACTATACCACGGCCCGTTTGCCCAGGGGGCAGGGATTCGCCATTGTCAGATCCTTTATGGCGCATCACCAGGGGATGGCTTTTCTTTCCCTTTCCTACCTGCTGCATAACAAACCCATGCAGGAAAGATTTGAAAATGAAGCCCAGTTTAAAGCGATCATGCTTTTACTGCAGGAAAAAGTACCTCACGTTACTGAATTTTATTCACCCACCGTCCATGTTTCAGATAGCAGCGTTAGCTGAACAGGAAGTGCAGATGCGGGTAATACGCACACCCAATACACCATTGCCTGAAATTCAGTTGCTGTCTAACGGACGCTATTGTACGATGATATCGAATTCCGGCAGCGGATACAGTCGCTGGAAGGATATTGCCGTAACCCGCTGGCGGGAAGATGCCACCATTGACAATACCGGTATATTCTGTTATATCCGGGATCTGGACAATGAAAGCACCTGGTCCAGTGCATTCCAGCCATCTTTAAAAACAGCAGAATCCTATGAAGTTGTATTTTCCCAGGGAAGGGCTGAATTCAGAAGACAGGAACAGAATTTCGAGACCCACACTGAAATTGTTGTTTCATCGGAAGACGATGTGGAAATGCGGAGGGTGCATATCAGCAATCGTTCAAGAAGGAAAAGATGGCTCGAAGTAACCAGTTATGCGGAAGTGGTATTGACATCCGCCGCTGCTGATGCGGCACATCCGGCATTCAGCAATCTTTTTGTTCAGACGGAAATACTTCCCCAACGCGATGCCATATTGTGCACCCGGCAGACCCAGGGGCGACGGAGATCCGCAACCCTGGATGTTTCATCTGATGAAAGTTCACAATGCAGAAATTAAGGATGTGTCTTTTGAAACAGACCGTTCTGAATTCATTGGCAGAACGCGCAGCATTCATGATCCGGAAGCCCTGAGTAAAAATAAACAGCTTTCAAATTCCCAGGGTGCCGTACTGGATCCGATCGTTTCGATCCGCTACCGGTTTCAGATTGACGCCCATGATTCGGTTACCATCGATATGGTTTTCGGAATCGGGGAAAATAAAGACAGCTGTATGTCGCTGGTAGAAAAATACCAGGACAGACCCCTTACGGACCGTGCCTTTGAACTGGCATGGACACATAGTCAGGTAGTGCTCCGGCAAATCAATGCCTCGGAAGCGGATGCACAGTTGTATTCCCGTTTGGCGAGTTCCGTGATTTTTCCGAATCCGGCCTTACGTGCAGAGGCAGCAACGATTTTCAGAAATCATCGCAGCCAGTCCGGCCTTTGGAGTTATTCCATTTCCGGAGACCTGCCGATTGTGCTTTTACTGATTCAGGATGTGGCGAATATTGAACTGGCCCGGCAGATGGTTCAGGCACATGCTTACTGGCGGTTAAAAGGACTTGATGGTTGACCTGGTGATCTGGAATGAGGACTATGGTGGTTACCGTCAGGCCCTGCAGAATGAACTGATCGGTTTGATTTCTCCCGGAATCATCAGTGATGTAAAGGAAAAACCCGGTGGAATTTTTATCAGGTCGGGCGAACAGGTTTCACAGGAAGACCGGATCCTGTTTCAGGCAGTTTCGCGAATAATTCTTTCAGATAGTTTTGGAACACTTGAAGAACAAATAAAGAGCAGGACAAAAGTAAAACCGGTCATTCCATATTTTACCCCAACAAAATTTTATGCTTCACAGGATTCAAACCTGGTGATTCCAAAAGACCTTGTTTTTTTTAATGGAACAGGGGGCTTTTCAGCGGATGGAAGCGAATATCATATCATAACCGGTGTTGAGAATCCAACACCTGCACCCTGGTGTAATGTTATAGCCAATCCTTCATTCGGAACAGTGATTTCGGAAAGCGGACAATCCTATACCTGGATGGACAATGCCCATGAATACCGGTTAACGCCCTGGAACAATGATGCCATTACTGATTTATGCGGAGAAGCATTTTATATCCGGGATGAAGAAAGCGGAAAATACTGGTCACCCGTCCATGTTGCCTAATCCGGGCAAATCAAATTACAAATGCATACATGGATTTGGGTACAGCGAATTTCAATTTGTTGAAGACGGGATATACTCTTCCATGACGGTATTTGTGGATCTGGAAGAACCGGTGAAATATATTTTGTTTAAAATAAAAAACATTTCGGGACGGGTCAGGAAACTGTCTCTCACCGGTTATGTGGAATGGGTGCTGGGCGACCTGCGTACTAAAACCGGCATGCAGATCACTACAGAAATGAATCCCGAAACCGGTGTTTTGATTGCCGGTAATACGTACAATAGTGATTTTGGGAACTATATCAGTTTCTTTGATATGGATGACCCCCTTAAAACTTTTACCAGTGACCGGACAGAATTTCTGGGAAGAAACGGCACGTATAAAAACCCGGAAGCGATGGGGAAGTCCAAGCTTTCCGGAAGGGCTGGTGCTGCTCAGGATGCCTGTGGTGTTTTGCAATCCGCCATGGAACTGACCGATACGGAAGAAAAAACAATTGTATTCCGCCTGGGGGCTGGTAAAGACAGGTATAGTGCGCTGCTTACCGCGCGCAAAACAAAAAGCGCAGTTATTGCAGAAAACGCGCTGACAATGGTAAAGGAATTCTGGAAGAAAACACTGGGCGCTATCCAGGTAAATTGTCCTGATCCGGCAATAAACTTTCTGTTTAACGGCTGGTTAAATTATCAAACACTGGCTTCCCGTATCTGGGGCAGGAGTGGCTTTTATCAGTCTGGTGGCGCATTTGGGTTCCGCGACCAGCTGCAGGATGTTTTATCCCTATTGCATAATCGTCCGGACCTGGCAAAACAGCAAATACTGCTGAGTGCTTCCCGGCAATTTCGGGAAGGTGATGTACAACACTGGTGGCATCCGCCGGTCGGAAGAGGCGTAAGAACCACCTGTTCAGATGATTATTTATGGCTGCCCTATGTAGTGTCGAGATATGTTAAGCATACGGGTGACGAAACGATCCTCAATGAAAATGTAAAATTTATTGAAGGCAGACTTTTAAATCCGGGGGAAGATTCAAATTATGAATTGCCGTCCATTGCCGACCAGTCTGTAAGCCTGTATGAACATTGCAAACTATCCATAAAACACGGACTGCATTATGGATCCCATGGTCTGCCGTTCATTGGTTCCGGCGACTGGAATGATGGTATGGATAAGGTGGGAAATGAAGGAAGAGGGGAAAGCGTCTGGCTCGCCTTTTTTCTGTATGATGTGCTGACCCGTTTTCAGGCCCTGACCATTTCAAGAAAAGATAAAGAATTTTCTATCCGTATGCGCGAAAGAATCCGCGAATTTAAAAAAGAATATCGAGTCGAATGCCTGGGATGGGAACTGGTATCTCCGGGCTTTCTTTGATGACGGAACTCCGCTGGGTTCATCGAAAAATGAAGAATGCAAAATAGATTCCATTCCACAGAGCTGGTCGGTTATTTCAGCAGGCGGCAATACGGAACATAGTCGTGTGGCTATGCAATCTGCCTATGAACGGCTGGTTAAAAAGAATTTGTCTGTAATTCAGTTATTTGATCCGCCATTCAATCAGGCTGTTCCCAAATCCCGGGTTACATTAAAGGTTATCTTCCTGGTGTGCGCGAAAATGGAGGGCAGTACACGCATGCCGCCATCTGGTTTATTATGGCAACGGCTGCTTTAGAAGATAAAAAACGCACTTATGACCTGATTCAGATGATCAATCCCGCTGAACCATGGATCCACTCCGGAAGGAATTAAAAAATATAAGACAGAACCGTATGTGATCGCTGCTGACGTTTATGCAGTAGAAAGCCATAAAGGAATGGGTGGCTGGACCTGGTACACCGGATCTGCCGGATGGATGTATCAATTACTGGCAGAATCATTTTTTGGTTTGAAAAGAACAGGTAACCGGCTTTCCATCAAACCCTGCACTCCGGAATACATGGAACAGCTGGGATATTCATTACCGGTTTTCAGAAACGGATTATCATTTGAAATTTGAAAGAAATGAATCCGGAAAAACAAATGGAAATTTATCTTGACGGAGTAATGCAGGAATCCGGAGATATTTTACTGGTAAATGATCTGGTAAATCATGTTGTCATCTTAAAGCTTTAGGCTTCAGTTATGCTTCTAAGCTTTATGCCTTAAGCTTTGAGCTTCACGCTTCTGATGCTTCAAGCCTTACGCCTCAAGCTTTCAGCTTAATTAAGGTATTTATTTAATTCGCTAAGACTGATGGGTTTTTCCCAGATTCTGACGGAGGTTAAGCCGTTGGAGAAATTATGATCGTATTGAAAAGCACTGATCAGGTTGATATGGGTGTTTGGAAAATGTTGCCTGATATAGTCTGTTTTTTCCCATCCCAGACCATCCGGAAGATTATTATCCAAAAAGATGATATCCGGATTTACTGTTTCCAGATTTTTCATTCCCTCTGCCAGTGTGTGAAATATATGTACTTCATAATTCCTCCTGACAAAATAATTTTTCATTAACAGGCAAAAATCTGTTTCGTCATCAATAATGAGCACACGTTTACAGAGATTATTATGATTATCCATCAGGCTACTTGCAAAGAAATTAAAATCAGAGTTTTGAGGCATTCAAATATAGCAACTGTATAACAATTGCCTGCAGTTTTTAATTGATTATAATCAGATTTTATTTGTAGAAAAACATCTACATGAAATTAGGTTTTTAACCTGAAAACCTAAAAATCATTTGAAACACCCGTAAAATCCGCCTTCTGGCATGAATTTGCTTGTATTAATCAATATCATTATTAACCTACAATTTATTTTATGAGAAGTCTATTGTATCTCATTGCAGTTATTTTGATAATCGGATGGATCCTGGGGTTTTTCGTATATAGTGCAGGCGGAGTGATTCATATCCTACTGATCATTGCTCTCATATCATTATTATTAGGTGTGATCAGAAGGGCCTGATTGATTCAGGGGTAATGGAAATGCCCATCCCTGGATGGGCATTTCTTTTTTCGCATCATTTTATTCACAATTAAAAACACTTTTATGAATATTATTGAAACAGTTCAAAAAAATCTGGGATTTAATGTCCTGCAAAAGATAGATCCCAATACACAGGAAACGGCGGATCAGGGAACAGCGATTGGAAACAGTGCACTCGCGCAGGCGGGTATACCATCCATTTTGCTGGGTATTTATAACAGACTGGAATCAGATCCGGCAATTTGGGTGTTGGAACAGGAAGGCGATTTGCTGGAGAAGATTTTTGGCAAATCAAAAAATGTGGTTGTCAGTAAAATAGCGGAATATTCAAAAATCAACGATCAGCACAGTGTCCAGCAGCTGGAACATATCGCTTCTGAATCATTGCGGGTAGTAAAGGATTGCACTGGGTAATAAAACGGATGAGGGTTCCATCAGAAATTTTGTATCGAAAAACAAACCGGATACTCTTTTATATCTTCCTCCTTCGCTGGAACTGGGGAAAGTTTTTCAAAATAATAATCTGGATGACAGAACCGGCAAAATGGAAGGTCCGGTTTCCAGCCTTATGCGAAACGTGGAAAAAGCGTTTAACACATCCCATAGTAATTAATCCTCTATCTGGCGAAGTTCAGGGGTTGGGGAAGGTGTATGGTTTGTTTCCGGATGCTTCTTCTTAAAAATCTTATCAATCCATACACCTGCTTTTTCCTTAATGGCTTCGGCATTTTTGGAAACCAGCCCGGTCATACCCCATTGTATTGCCTGACCCAGGGTTTTTCCAACCACTCCCTTGCTTTTGCCCAACAAAAGTTTTCGGCCTAAAAAGCCCGAACCCAATCCGAGTAATACGTTAAAAATATCTTCTTTGTTCCCGGTTCTGTAAAACGGAACGGAACCCGCTCTTTAGCAGATTCATCAGGCTTTAAATTTTCAGATACCGTTGCAAAGGTTTCCTGAATATCTTTTTTTTGGAAGGCCGCCTTGTGTTCAAGCTCGGCAATCGCCCGGTCCAGGTCAGCAGCATTATTGATTTTTTTCATTGGGAACTATTTCAGCATTTTTTGGATAAGTCCATTGGAGATCGGGATTTTAATCCATTTTTCCCTTTGAAAATAAATGAGCAGCAAGATGATGGCATAAATCCCGCCCACTATAAAAAAACCATAGGAGTATGCCCCCAGCCATTTTCCCAGCAGCAAGGCTAATCCAACACTGCCAAAAATGATAAAAAGGGAACCCAGGAAGATCATGAAAACGATCACTACGACAGACGATAGCACATCGGCCGATTTGTCAATTGTCTTGAGCCTGGCTAATTCAATTCTTGTATCCAGATAATCTTTCGATTTATCTATCAGCGATTTGATGGATTCGGTATTTGACATAGTAAAATATTACACAAAGTTAGCTACTTTAATATACCCTGGAATTTATCCTGAACCTGATCCACGAATTCACTGAATTTTCCTTTGAGATCCTCTTTAAGGGTATTGCCGCTCTTTAATAGTTTCTTGCCTGTTTCCCGGCCCTTTTTTGTAGACAGAATAAGACTGACGACTACGCCGGCTGCGACACCTGTTAGTATTCCTGCAACTATTTTTTTATTCGTCATAAATTTTAATTTATGTTATCAATCAAAAAATTAGGCCACGGTATGGAAATGAGAATTTATACTCTTTGGAAGCTGTTTTACAAATCAACACAGGCTTTAGGCTTTAGGCTTTAAGCTTTAAGCCTTATTGGGTACTAATCTCCACGCTTACGGGATAAATATACGTTAAGTACAAGTTAACCACTAAAAATTGAAGGGCATGATCTTCTATTAGATAACTATAAATAAGTATGGAATGACAACAATAGAAACCCGGATACCTGGCTGGGTGCCATTTAAATCTTCTGTTCGCGGAGCAGGGGATTTCTTTTTATTCTATCTGCGATTTCTGAAAGAAGTTTTCAAACGTCCCTTTGAATGGAAGGAGTTTTTATTTCAGTGTTATAAAATGGGAAATAAATCCCTTCCCCTGGTTCTTATCACAGCATTCATCATGGGTCTGGTATTAACCCTGCAAACAAGACCATCACTGGTAAATTTCGGGGCGGAAGCCCTTCTTCCCGGAATGGTATCGGTGAGTGTTATTAAGGAGATCGGTCCGGTGATTACGGCAATTATCTGCGCCGGAAAAATCGGCAGCCGCATCGGGGCGGAGCTGGGATCCATGAAAGTAACCGAACAGATAGATGCCATGGAAGTTTCTGCCATCAACCCGTTTCGTTACCTGGTGGTAACCCGGGTGCTGGCTGCGACCATTATACTTCCGTTTTTGGTTGTTTTTGCAGACACGATATCTATTTTTTCATCTTATCTGGCGTACAACATTCATGGAGACATGTCGCTCAACCGTTATTTCACAGCCGCCCTTTCGAAGTTAGACTGGGTTGATGTGATTCCTTCTTTCATAAAATCCATATTTTTTGGAATGGCCATTGGTACAATCGGTTGTTATAAAGGTTTCACGGTGGAAGGTGGAACCGCCAGTGTAGGAACAGCTGCCAATTCCTCCGTAGTAACCGCATCCCTGGCCATTTTTTTTATCGATATGATAACCGTACAGATCACAGATATTTTATAAAATTTATCAACAATGGAGAGTGAATTGGTGGTCAGGATTAAAGGGTTAAGCAAGACGTTCCGGGAAAATCAAATTCTCAAATCAGTTGATCTTGAAATTCATAAAGCTGAAAACGTAGTTGTGCTGGGTAAATCGGGATCAGGTAAGTCCACCCTGATAAAATGTATGGTTGGGTTAACGGAACCGGATGAAGGAGAGATCTGCATTTTCGGAAAGGATATGGCAGATATTGACTATGAAGAACTAAACAAGTGCCGCACCCGTATTGGTTTTTTATTCCAGGGAGGTGCACTATATGATTCTATGACGGTATATGAGAATCTTGCCTTCCCTCTGCGGCATCATAAAAAAGACCTGGGAAAAGAAGAGATCAGATGCGCTGATTCGGGAAGTTTTGGAAAATGTCGGGTTACCAGACGCCGGCGAAATGATGCCCGCGGAGCTTTCCGGAGGAATGAGTAAACGCATTGGCCTGGCAAGAACCCTGATCCTGAAGCCCGAAATCATGCTCTATGATGAACCAACCACGGGACTGGATACCGCCACGGCAAAGGAAATCAGTCAGCTGATCCTGGATATGCAGCGAAAATATAAAATTTCATCCCTGATCATTACCCACGATATATCCTGCGCTAAAATGACAGCAGACCGTGTTGTGATTTTAAAGGAAGGAACAATCGTCACGGAGGGTACCTACGAGGAAGTGGAAAAAAGTGACGATGAATGGATTAAATCTTTTTTTTCTTAAAAATAATTAAACGCAACAGAGGTATGAAATCAAAAAAAGGGCAAAACTGGAAACTGGGCATTTTTATCGTCGCCGGTTTAGTGCTCGTAGTACTGGGATTATTTTTCATTGGAAAACAGAAAAACCTTTTTGTTTCTGTGTTTCAACTGAAAGCTGTTTTTAATAATGTGAGCGGACTGAAAGTGGGTAACAATGTGCGTTTCGGGGGAATTGGCATTGGAACCGTTGAGGGAATACAGCTTCTGACGGACACATCCGTACTGGTAAATATGAATATCAAATCGGATGTGAGAAAATTCATTAAGCAGGATGCCAGTGCCAGTATTGGTTCTGACGGACTAGTTGGTGACCGCGTTCTGATCATTTCCCCGGGCACCATGAACAGGGAACCTGTAAAGGACAATGAAGTACTGGTTACCAAAACCCCGGTGGAAACTGAACAAATTCTGGCTGGATTGAAAACTTCAGCCGATAATGCTGCTATGATCACCCAACAGCTGTCTGAAGTAGCTTATAAAGTAAACCATGGTCATGGTATTATTGCCCGCCTGCTGGGAGATACCAGCATGGGTGATAATCTCCATGCAACGATGGTGAATTTGAAAAAAGGCTCCGCGGGCCTGAATGAAAATATGGAAGCCGCTAAACATAATTTCTTGTTCCGGGGCTATTTTAAGAAGAAGCAAAAGGAAGAGGAGAAGAAAAAGAAGGAAGCCGAGGAAAAAAAGAAGGATGACGAAGCTGACAAAAAAAAGAAGGAGGAAAAACCGCAACAGAACAAGGAAACCACCGATAAAACTGATGGGTAAACTTAAAAATTCCACACTACGGGGAATAAATTACCCATAAAATGACTATCTTAGGAAAAAGCGAACTATTTTACCCCTGAAAAATCTTGGTGTTTTATTTGTTTTTAAAAGGAGAACCAAAGATAATCGCATGCTACATCAGCTTCAGTCGCAAAAGCTACAGCATAAGATCCTACCGCATCATATTGCCCTCCTGAATTTATTACACCTGGATTCCCTTTCGCTGGAACAAAGGATAGAGGATGAAATCAATGAAAATCCGGCCCTGGAAGAAAACGCCAGTGCAGAGGAATCCGAAACGGATAAATTTTCCAAGGAAACCGTACAGGATTTTCAAAATTGGGAGGAATATGGATATGATGATATTCCGGATTATAAAACAGAATATGAAAATTATCTGCCTGCCGACAGAATGCCTGACCGGCAGATAGCAGAAACACTGGATTTCAGGGAGGAACTGAAAAAGCAGTACCGGTTTGTTGAGCATAATGAGGCCAGATTTGTGATTGCTGATTTTATTATTGATTCACTGGATGAATTCGGGTTTCTGACAAACGACCTGGAAATCGTTGCGGAAGAAATCTCATTTAAACAGAATATCTGGATACATGGAAATGAAATCGAGCCGATATTGAAAAACATTCAGGAACTGGATCCCGTTGGTTGCGGTTCAAGAAACCTGGGAGAATTTTTTCTAATCCAGCTTGAAAAACTGGAGAATAAATCACCGGTATATCAGACGGCCTGTAAACTGGTCCGGGATCATTTTGACGATCTGCATGCTTGTAACATTGAAAAAATAAGACGTGATATGAAAATGAGAGATGGAGAAATGAAAGAGGCACTCCAGGTGCTGGCTTCACTTAAAACGCGTCCTTTTACGGGTTCTACGAATTCTATCCAGGTAAACAATACCGTTTTCCCGGATTTTATTGTTACTGTAGAAGCAGACGAAGTACTGGTTTCCCTGGCCAGGCAACGATCCGCTTCCCTGCATGTTAATCAGACCTGGGCAGAAACCGTGCAGAATATGGATAACAACAAAACAACCGATCGTGGCACCCGGCAGTACATGCGCAGCAAACTGGCTTCTGCGCAATGGTTTATCAAGGCGATCCGGGAACGCGAAACCAATATGCTCAAAGTGATCCGGGCGATTATTCAGTTTCAGTCAGAATATTTTAAATATGGTGATACCATGCAGTTGAAACCCATGGTACTTAAAAATATCGCGGAGGTTGTGGGTCTGGATATTTCCACCGTCTCCCGCATTACCTGCAACAAATATGCAGATACGCCTTTTGGGATGATCCTGTTAAAGGACCTGTTTACGGAAGGATTGTCAAATAAAGAAGGTACCGTAATCAGTAATAAAGTAATTCAGCGGATCGTAGAGGAAGTAGTGCAGAAAGAAGATAAAAAGAAACCTTATACGGATCAGGAACTAACCGATATCCTTTCCGGAAAAGGATATATCGTGGCAAGACGGACAATTGCAAAATACAGAGATCAGTTAAATATTCCCGTAGCACAAATGAGATCCTTATTTTTTTAGAGCGAGCCAAAACTATTTTGAACATTAATTAGTTGATTATGAAAAAAGTTCTTGTTATTGATGATGACAGAGACATTTGCCTTTTGCTGAACCGGTTTCTGACCCGGCGCGGATATGAAGTGATTGAAATGTATACGGGTAAAAAAGCCCTGGTCTGGCTGGACAGCAACCAGCCAAATCTCGTTATGTGCGATTATCGCCTCGGGGATATGGATGCCATGGAAATGCTTACCAGCATAAAAAACAAATATGCCGATCTGCCGGTAATCATCATTACAGGATACAGTGATATGCGTACGGCTGTAAAAGTGATGAAAATGGGGGCTTATGACTATATCACGAAGCCATTGCTGCCCGATGAAATCATCCATACGATTCAGCAGGCAATCGAACACAGCGAAAACAGCAATGCCAAACCCGTATCTAAAAATAAAACACCTGTATCAGAAACAGCAGGACCTGAATCCGAATCGGGCGTATCCTATTCCGGGAAATATATATTCGGAGATTCCGATGCATTTAAAAAAATATTAAAACAGGTTGCACTTGTGGCACCTACCAGTTATAGTGTTATTATTTACGGTGAAACGGGAAGTGGCAAGGAATCCATCGCTGCGGAAATTCATAAACGCAGCAAACGGAGCAGTAAACCATTTATCGCGATCGATTGTGGCGCCTTATCAAAAGAACTGGCCGCCAGTGAATTGTTTGGACATGAAAAAGGATCATTCACCGGCGCCATGAATCAAAAAGTGGGCTGCTTTGAACTCGCTAACGGAGGAACCATTTTTCTGGATGAAGTATCCAACCTTCCCTATGATGTGCAGGTATCCCTGTTGCGGGTTGTACAGGAAAGGAAGATGAGAAGGGTGGGGGGTACCCGTGATATTGAACTGGATGTAAGGATACTGATTGCCAGTAATGAATTGTTATGGAACGCCACCCGTTCGGGAAAATTCCGTGAGGATCTTTACCACCGCTTTAATGAATTTTCAATTGAAATTCTTCCGCTTCGGGAAAGGAGGGATGATATCATGTTATTTGCTACCCATTTTCTCCAGACAACCAATGAAGAATTGGGCAAACAGGTGAAGGGTTTTGAACCGGATGTAGAAGAAATATTTAAAAAATATGTATGGTATGGTAACCTTCGGGAATTGAAAAATGTAATTAAGAGGGCAACACTGCTTACAGAAGGGGAATTCATCGAAGCCAGAACACTTCCTTTTGAAATATCGAATTATAGTAAACTCCAGTTTGCCGATCAGCCGGGTTCTTCCGGTAACAGCGGAACGGCAGTATTGGCAGCGGACGGTAAAACAACTGCAGGCGGCAAAATCAATTTAAGCGAAAGTTCCCTGAAAGAAGCCAGCATTGATGCGGAATATGAAATGATTTTGCAGGCCCTGAAGGAATCCAACTACAATAAAAGTAAGGCGGCACAATTGTTAAAAATAGACAGGAAAACCTTGTACAATAAAATGACGCTCTATGAAGAAATGAAAAATCATTAATCGCCTCATGACCACCCTGTCCTAAATTAAATTTCTTCATGATCCTGAAAATGCCCCGATAAAAGTTTTAATCATTGATGATGATGAGGAAGATTTTTTCCTCACCAGCCAGTATATAAAAAAAATCAGGGGCAGGGAATTTATTATTGACTGGTGCTACCGGTATAATGAAGCATTGGACGCTATTTTGGATTCCAGGTATGATATCTATTTTATAGATTATTATCTCGGCGCTAAAACCGGCCTTGAACTGATGAAAAGTGCCCTTGCCCGGAACAGCGAACAGCCCCTGATCCTGCTCACGGGAATGGGTAACCAGAAAATTGACCTGGAAGCGATGCAGGCAGGAGCCTATGATTACCTGGTAAAACTTGAACTCAATACAGAAAAACTCGAAAGATGTATCCGGTATTCTCTGGAACGGGCAACGGCTATGAAAATACTGCGTTCCAACGAACGGAAATTCCGAAGCATTTTTGAAAGGTCTAAGGATGCCGTTTTTCTGACAGATCAGAACCTGGTGTTTAAAGATGTGAATTTTATTACTTCAGAAATGCTGGGGTATTCAAGGGAAGAATTAATGGAACTGAATCTGAATCATTTTTTTGCTGTTCCGGAGCAGGCAATCCTGATCAACAACCTGTTAAGGACAGATGGAATTGTGGAAGATGTCGAAGTGGAATTGATTAATTGTAAAAAAGAAACCCTGCAGTCTATCTTATCCCTTTCCATGGAAATGGATGCAGATGACAATCTTTATATTCAGGGAATCATTCATGATATTTCCAATCTGAAACGTGCTGAAAAAGCAACCCTGCAGGCAGAAAAACTCAATTCAGCCAACCGGCTGGTTCGTGCCCTGGCCCATGAGGTTAGAAATCCCTTAAATAATATAAACTTATCTGTTGAACAACTGGCTCAGGAAACGGGTGAAGACGGAGGATCGGTGTATATTGATATTATCAGCAGGAACAGCAAAAGAATAAACGATCTGATTACCGAACTTTTATTATCATCTTCCACCCCTCCGGAAAATGTACGCGAAAAAAGATCCCTGCAGAATATTCTGGATGAATCGATTGCAACCATTATCGACCGGATCACCCTTAAAAAAGTGAACTGGAAAGTTATTTATCCGAATGAGCCTGCCTATATTATGGCTGATCCGATGAAATTAAAAATTGCCTTTACCAATATCATCATAAACGCAATCGAAGCGATGCACGAAAGTAAAGGTGAACTGGATATTTCCGTAACCAGCCAGAATGGGCACCATTTGGTTTCCATCAAGGATAACGGAACCGGAATCAGTAAGGAAACACTACCCCATTTATTTGAACCCTATTTTACCTTTAAACGAAATGGTCTTGGAATGGGTCTGGCGACCACCCTGAATATAATTCAGTCACATAAAGCCTCCATTGATGTACAGACCGGTCTGGATCAGGGATCGAATTTTATCCTGAAATTCGAAAGAGCTTAAGGCAAGTATGAGAAGTATAAGAGTATAGGAGTAATGTAATTTAATTTATTCTTATACTCTTATACTCCTATACTCCTATACTTTCCTAAGCTTCCTTTAAAATTTTAAGAAGCGTCTTCTCAGAAGCCGTTAATCCGCTGGATTCTTCTGCATTTTCCGTCTGGGCAAGTATCCGGCAATATTTTGAAAAATTATTTTCTTCATATAAACGCAAAAGACCGGGATGGACATAATATTTTTTGCAGATGGCCCTGGAATTCCCCAGTTTTTTACTGACAGAATCCAGAACAGCCACAATATTTTTCTTTCTTTCTGCTTCCGTTTCCGCCTCATTCAATAAACAGAGGGTTTCCAGTGCATGAACGGATCCGGCCCAGGTTCTGAAATCCTTTGCACTGAAATCCTTACCCGTCGATTTCTTGATATATTCATTCACCATTCCGGATTCAACTATTCTCCGGTTGCCATTTTCATCATAGTACTGGAATAGTTCCTTACCGGGAATGTCGCGGCACTGTTCCACAGTTCGGGCCAGTTTTTTATTCTTCAGTGTAATATCATGCTCAATCCCTTTTTTCCCCCGGAAGGCAAAGCGTATACGGTCGCCCGTTATGGAAACATGTTTTTCTTTCATCGTGGTAAGCCCGTAGGAACCGTACATTTTTTCATAATTGCTGTTGCCGATACGGATATACGTTCTTTCCATCAGACTGATCACCGTTGCCAGCACCTTATCCTGGTTTAATTCGCGAATCTGGAGATCTGATTCCAGTTGGGCCCTCAGGCGGGGCAGCAGTTTGCCAAATTCATATAATCGGTGGAATTTGGTTTCACTTCGAACATGGGCCCAAAGCGTATGGTAGCGGTATTGTTTCCTTTTACGGATATCCAGCCCTGTTGCCTGAATATGCCCGTTTTCCAGCGCACATATCCATACCTCCGTCCAGGCGGGCGGAATAGCCAGCTTTTTAATCCTTTTAAGCTGGCAGGGGTCTTTCAGGGTCCTGTTTTCATGTAAATAAGTGAATCCCTTCCCCTTTTTAAAACGGTGAATGCCAGGGAGGTTATCTCTGACATAGGTCAGATTAACCGCATTTGCCGCCTTTTCATAGTCCTTGTCGGCTTTTAAAAGCTCCGCATGGCTCAGGGTAAGGACCAGCTCTTCCATTTTCTTTGTTTTTTACAGGTAGAATATCATGCCCACCCATATTAGAAATACGGTATGTGATTTGAATTAAAATAATTGTAACCGGGTCTAGAACGCTTAAAATCTGTTTATGGATATAAGGGAATTCAATTTTATGGACGGGAAGGCGAAAACAGAGGTTTTAACCACTGAGGGAGTGTTTCTGGCCGAACGTCACGACGGTTGTTACCGCATAAGCCTTTATCAGTTATATGATTTCTATGTAGAAATTTATTATCATAAGACCCGGTATTTCTATATATGCATCCGGAGTTTTGAAGATGTGGCTGAACTTTTTCCTTATTTAGAGGATATTGATATATCAGAAGTTTATAAAGTGATTTACTCCGTTCCCTGAGCCCCCAGGGTTACTAAAAAGTCCACATTTGGGAAAGATTGAGAAATAATTTCCACATTCTGCTGATTCTTAGTGCTTTCCGGTGGCTTACCGCAAGCATACCATTAAACTTTACTTTTCAACCTTATTCGGCGCTTCTTTTTGCGTTGGCGGGCGACGAATTACTCTTTTCGGTGATCTGGAACTGGCGGGGATCAATTACTTCTTTTCGGTGATCTGGAACTGGCGGGGGATCAATTACTTCATTTCACTAATCGGTGACTGCGGGGATAGATTACTTATTTCGCTGATCAGGGACTGGCGATGGATTGCAATGGCTTTGGAAACCACATTTTCCAGTTCATCAATATCGAAAGGTTTTTGGAGATAAAATTCGGCACCGGCTTCCGCGGCCAGTTCCTGGACATGGTCATTGGCGCTGAAAAAAATAACGGGAATAGACTTCAGTAAAAAATCATTCTTAATCTGCCGGGTAGCCAGCACGCCACCTTCATCCGGTATCCAGTTATCCATTAAAATCACATTGGGCGAAAATGATCTTATTTCGTCCAGAATGTCATTGCATTTATTTAATCCGCTAACAACATAATTCTTCGACTTCAGCACAATGCCACAAACTTCAAGCAGATCGGTATCATCATCGAAAATCATTACACGACCAGGCATAAGTAAAGTTTAGTGTTTCATAACCTGCGTAAAAATAGCAACAAATCAGACATTTCATACCTTTGCCTGATATATTTTGAAACAGGATAACCATCCGATAACCATCCATCTTATACCACCTAACATCGGCCACCCATCGTTCGAATTGCTGAAAGTCTGTATCCTGGTCCCGACCTATAATAATGCGAAATTCCTGGTCCGGCTCCTGGAAGAACTAAAGACTTTTCAAACTACGGTTATCGTCGTAAATGACGGTTCTACGGATGATACCGGGAATATTCTCGATCGCTTTCCGGAAGTGCAGCGTATTCATTTCTCGGCCAATAAGGGAAAGGGAATGGCTTTACGGACCGGATTTTGGAAAGCCGTTGAACTGGGATACGACTACGCGATTTCCATTGATTCAGACGGACAGCATTTCACAAAGGATCTTCCCGCATTTCTGTTTTGCCTGGAGACGAACCCGGGCGCCCTGATCGTAGGCGCCAGGAATATGGATCAGGCTTCCGTTCCGGGAAAAAGTAGTTTCGGGCACCGGTTTTCAAATTTCTGGTTCCGGTTTGAAACCGGCATTAAGCTTCCAGACACCCAATCGGGCTATCGTCTGTATCCGGTTGCACGCCTGCAGTCTATGAACTTTATCACCCGTAGGTTTGAATTTGAAATCGAAGTGCTTGTAAGGGCTGCCTGGAAAGGCATACCTGTTCTTTCTGTACCGGTCTCCGTGTATTATCCTCCTCCGCAGGAACGGATTTCCCATTTCAGGCCCTTTACAGATTTTACCCGGATCAGCATACTCAATACAATACTGGTATTTATTAGTCTCCTGTATATTAAGCCGCGCGATTTGCTCAGGCGTCTGTTTCTAAAGCAAAAATGGAAGGAAGTTTTTGTGGACGAGTTATTTGATCCTGCCCAGTCCATCCCCAGAAAGTCGGCTTCGGTGGGATTTGGAATTTGTATGGGCATTATGCCCATCTGGGGTTTTCAGTTGGTTGTAGCCATTTTTGGAGCAATCCTTCTGCGATTGAATAAAGGACTGGTAATTATTTTCGCGAATATCAGCATTCCCCCGCTGATCCCCCTGATCATCTATGCCAGTTACCGGTTCGGTAATTTCTGGCTGCCGGAAACCGGAAGCTGGATTTCCCTCACAAAAAGCCTGAGTTTATCAACGATCCGGTATAACTTCAAACAATACCTTTTTGGCAGTATCAGCCTGGCTATTGTGGCCGGACTGGCGGCCGGTCTGATTACCTATATTTTGCTCAAAATATTCAGCAAAAAACCGCAGACGATTCTGTAGTCATGACGAAAATTTTTCTCCATATCTATTATTTTTTCGAAGCGCACCGAAAAATCTTCTGGGGAGTTCTTATCGGATTATTCGCAATTACCGGCTTTTTTGCATTGAAAATAAAACCGGAGGAAGACATTTCTAAAATTCTTCCTAAAGACCGGCAATCAGACAAATTAAACGACATTCTAAGGAATGCCAGGTTTGCAGACAAACTTGTGCTGATGGTTTCCCTGAGAGACAGCAGCCGGACTTCACCCGATTCCCTGGCCGGGTTTTCAGATTCCTTTGCCGTAAGTCTGCGTAAAAACTATCCTGAACTTATTCTGTCCGTAGACGACCAGGTAAGCGACAGCCTGTATCCAAAGCTTTTATCCATTGTGTCAGATCATCTGCCCGTATTCCTGGCCCCGGAAGACTATGCTTATATGGACAGCCTGGAAAATCCGGATAAGATGAGGGAGGTTATGTTGAAAGATTTACAAACACTTTCTTCCCCTGCAGGGTTCATGCTGAAATCTTTTATTGCGCGCGATCCCCTGGGGCTGGCCAATCCGGCGCTTTAAAAAAATTCGCGGTCTTCAGTTTGATGAAAATTTTAATTTATTTGACGGCCATATTATCACAAAGGATGAACGCTGGCTGCTTTTGTTTATCCGTCCTGCTTTCCCAACCAGCAATACGGGTAAAAACAATCAGTTGCTTTCGGGAATTGACCATACCATTCAGGAACTTCAAAAAGGGGGATTTCCCAATATAGATGCAAATTATTTTGGCAGTGTTGCCGTGGCAGCGGGAAATGCGGCCCAGTTAAGAAAGGACACCATACTCACCCTTAGCATTACATCTGTATTCCTGGTTTTATTTATCAGCTGGTATTTCAAAAAGAAAAGAGCGCCTTTTATTATTCTGATCCCGGTGATTCTTGGAGCTTTGTTTTCACTGAGTATGCTATACTGGATTAAAGGAACCATTTCCGTGATTGCACTGGCTGCGGGTTCCATCGTGCTGGGCATTGCCATTAATTATTCCCTGCATGTATATAATCATTTCCGGCACCGGAAAAACATGCAGATGGTATTGCAGGATCTGACTTTTCCACTGACGATTGGAAGTTTAACCACCATTGGAGGATTTTTTTGTCTCCAGTTCGTCCGCTCTGAAATATTGAAGGATCTCGGATTGTTTGCTGCTTTCAGTCTGATTGGGGCTTCCCTCTGTTCCCTGATTTTTCTTCCTCACCTGATTTCGGAATCAAAATCTGTACGCGATAAAGGCAAATCAACCGAAAGAGATTCCTGGATCTTCAGACTGGCAGCTTCAACTCCGGAGAAAAACAAATGGCTGGTCGGGACTATTTTTACTTTAACCGTATTTTTTGCTTTTTTTGTGAACAGGGTGGGCTTTGATCAGGATATGATGCATTTGAATTACTTGCCTGAAAGACTTCAAAGAGCGGAAACAACCCTGAATAAAATAAATGACTATAATCTTCGATCACTGTACCTGGTAACGGATGGAACAAACCTGCAGGAAGCTTTGAAAAAGCAGGAGGTCGTAAACGGGAAAATAACGATCCTGCACCGGGAAAAATTAATTAAGAAATATTCAGGTGTTTTTCAAATTCTGATATCCGATTCTCTTCAGCAGGAGAGGATAGCTTACTGGAACAATTACTGGACCGCCGATAAACGTACCCGGCTGCTCAGAAATTTCAAAACTGTCGCGGATTCCCTGGGTTACAGCTTAGTGGCCTTGGATTCCACATCCCATATACTGTTTCAAAATTATCCGCTGCTGAATACGGAAGAAACAAATTTCCTGAGGAAAGGATTTGCGAATGACTACATCATGGAAAAACCAAACCAGGTTTCCCTGATCAGCCTCCTGCAGGTGGAGCCTGCGAACAGGCTGGAGGTTTTGAATTCTTTTACCGGGTTCGCAGCTGTTACGGTTACCGATAAAACATACCTGACTTCCAGTTTGCTGGGTGTAGTTACGGCAGACTTTAGCCGGATCGGGTGGTTGGTTTCTATTCTGGTATTCGTCGTATTGCTTTTAACATATGGAAGAATTGAACTGGCCCTGGTTTCTTTTATTCCGATGGTTATTGCCTTTGTCTGGATACTGGGCATTATGGGATTGGCAGGACTGCAATTCAATATTGTAAATATTATTTTATCTGCACTCATATTCGGATTGGGAGACGATTACAGTCTGTTCATTATGGATGGTTTGCTGCAGGAATATAAAACGGGTAAAAAAAACCTGTCGAGTTATAAATCGTCCATTGTACTCTCCGCGATTACCACCCTGGCCGGGCTGGGGGTGCTGATTTTTGCCCGACATCCGGCCCTGCGTTCCATCGCCCTGATTTCCATCACCGGTATATTGAGCGTGGTATTAATAGCCCAGGTTTTGATTCCTTTTTTCTTCCATTTTTTAATCAGTAACCGAATACGTAAAAATCATTTTCCCTGGACGGCACTTGGGTTATTTAAATCCATTTTTTCGCTGAGTTACTTTGCCATCGGAAGCTGGATAGTTACCGGAATCGGATTCCTCCTCGTGAAATGGAATCCCCTGGCCGGACCAAAATCCAAAAGCCTGTATCACCGGATTTTGTCTTCCTATACCTGGTCGGTGTTGTACATCATGGTAAATGTAAAAAAGAAAATTATCAATCCGCAGAACGAGGATTTTTCCAAACCTGCTGTTCTTATTGCCAATCATCAGTCATTTTTGGATATCCTGGTAATGACATTGTTATATCCCAAAGTTATTTTGCTCACAAACGACTGGGTATGGAATTCACCCGTATTTGGAAAACTGGTCCGTATTGCCGGTTATTACCCCGTTGCCAGGGGTATTGAAAACAGCACGGAATACCTGGAACAACAGGTCAGGGCCGGTTATTCCATTGCTGTATTTCCGGAGGGAACCCGGTCTGCTGATGAGCATATAAAAAGATTTCACAAAGGCGCTTTTTTTATTGCAGAAAAACTGGGTTTGGACATTTTACCCATTCTTATTCATGGCACGGGGTATACGATGTCGAAAAGCGATTTTTTACTGAAGGATGGATATGTTACCATTAAATACCTTCCGCGCGTGAAACCTGCGGATCTCTTTTTCGGGGTGGACTATGCAGATAAGGCCAAAGCCCTGGGAAAATATTTCAGGCAGCAATATGCAATACTAAAAGCGGAACAGGAACAGCCCCGTTTTTTCAGGGAACAACTCCTCTATAATTATATTTATAAGGGACCCGTACTGGAATGGTATTTACGGGTGAAGATCCGGCTGGAAAAAGATTATCAGGTTTTTCATGATTTACTACCCACAGAAGGGCGGATACTGGATATCGGCTGTGGATATGGTTTTATGAGTTATATGCTTCAGTTTGCTGCACCCGGCCGCGATATCATCGGATATGATTATGACGAAGAAAAAATTGATGTGGCCAGTCACTGTTTCAGTAAAAACGGGAATATCCATTTTATAAAGGCGGATGTTACCCGGATTCATCCCGGTCCTTCGGATGCCATCATAATTTCTGATGTTCTTCATTATCTTTCCCCGGATCAGCAACTTGATTTGATTCGTGTCTGTATGGATGCACTCCGGCCAAAGGGTGTTTTGCTTATCCGGGACGGTGACAGGGATATGGAGAAAAAGCACCAGGCCACCCGTCTCAGTGAATTTTTTTCCACCAGGTTTTTTTCTTTCAATAAAACGACGGAGAACGGTCTGCATTTTTTATCGGGCAGTACCATACGGGAACTTGCCCGGAATAGAAAAATGGATTGCCGTGCCATTGAAGATTCTGCATTAACCTCGAACCGGATTTTTGTAATCACCCATCCTGTAAACAACTATGAAAAAGTTTGATGTGCTGATTATCGGAACGGGGATGGGGGGGCTCGTCTGTGGAAATATCCTGAGTAAGCAAGGGTATTCGGTCTGTATGATTGAAAAAAATAAACAGATTGGCGGATGCCTTCAGATCTATGTACGCAATAAAGTAATTTTTGATTCCGGGGTTCATTACCTGGGAGCGCTGGGCAAAGGTCAGAACTTATACCAGATTTTTAAATGGCTGGGGCTGATGGACAAGCTCAGGCTGGAAAAAATGGATCCTGCCTTTGACCGGATCCTGCTGGACGGAGAATCGAAGGAGTATCGGATCCTGCAGGGATATGACCGCTTCGAGCAGGAAATGATCCGGGATTTTCCGGATGAAAAAAAGGCTATCCGGAAATACATTGAAACCATTCAGGAGATCTGCAACCGGTTTCCGTTATACCGGCTCCGAATGGAGGGTGATGCCGGATTGAAAGAAGAAGCCATGCAGATTTCAGCGAAGCAATTCCTTGAATCCATTACGGAAAATAAAACCT
The DNA here is from genome assembly GCA_963730655.1 of uncultured Bacteroidota bacterium. Taxonomy (GTDB): domain Bacteria; phylum Bacteroidota; class Bacteroidia; order Chitinophagales; family Chitinophagaceae; genus Puia. The sequence continues at coordinate 67,097 of CAVSSI010000002.1, read as the reverse complement.
TACGTGCTGTGCTGGCAGGAAATAATATGCTGTATGCCGGAACCGGGGAAGCCACGCCGTTTTATATTCATGCCCTCACCGTGAATAGTTATATGGAAAGTGCCTGGCGGGTATTGGACGGAGGTTCACAGATAGCAAAATTTCTTGCACGGAATATTACAGATTCCGGCGGAATAATAATCCGTAACCGGGAAGTGAAAGAGATGGTGATGGATGGAGACCGGGTCACAGCCGCAAGACTTCATGACGGTACCCTTATTCACGCGGATTATTTTATTTCGAATACCACACCGGCAAAAACATACCGGATGACCGGGTCAACCCTGATCCGAAAAGTTACGCGGGAGAGATTGGAAAATACACCCACGACGGTTTCATCTTTTACTTTAAATATTGTATTCAAAAAAAACCGCTTCCCTTATTTCCGGCACAATTACTATTACCATAAAGCAGGGACAGCCTGGGAAACGGAATCATACCAGGAAGCGGAATGGCCGCTGGGTTACGCCATGTATTTATCCCCGTCCTTAAAAAGCGAATTTGCCAACGGGATGACTATTTTTGCGTATATGCGATATGACGAAGTGCTCCCCTGGGCAGAAAGTTTCAATACAGTTGCTTTCAAACAGGATCGTGGAAAAGAATATGAGGAATTTAAAAAGAAGAAAGAAGAACAACTGCTCGATCGGGTAGAGGAAAGATTTCCCGGGCTGAGAAATGCAATCCTTCATGTGTATTCTTCCACGCCTTTAACATTTCGGGATTATATTGGAAATGAAGATGGAAATCTGTATGGCTTTTCCAAAGATTTCAGAAACCCGCTGGCCACTCTCGTTTCACCAAAAACCAGGATTTCAAATTTATTCCTTACCGGACAATACTTAAATCTGCATGGAATACTTGGTACGGCCATTAGCGGCCTGCTAACCTGCGTGGCGTTGACCGGGAAAGATGATTTCATTGAAAAAATCAGAAATGCCTAGAAGAAACAGATTTTGGCGACGCCTGGCCAGGGTATTTGCGGTGATCGGATTGCTGCTGGCAACCGGATTTATTTATCTGTTGATCGTTTCGAAAACCAGTCCGCCGAAAATAAGCGATAAAACAGCGCTAAGCTGGGAGCGTTCCGAACCCAGTCCGGGATTATATACCATAAAAGACAGCTGGTTCCGGAAAAGCAAATCCGGATTGTTTGAGTTGTATACAGAAGGCAGGCCATTCGAAAGAGGCGTAGTGAACGGGAAACTTACCAGTGAACTGATCCAGTTGCAGGAGGACTATTTTAATGCCCAGATCAACCGGATGGTACCTTCAAAATTCTACCTGCATTTTTTAAAATACGTGGTGGGATGGTTTAACCGGGACCTGGACAAATATGTTACAACAGAAGACAAAGAAGAGATTTATGGTATTTCGCTTTCGGCATCTGAAAAGTATAGTTATATCGGTAATAACTACCAGCGGATTCTGAATTATCATGCGGCGCATGATATTGGTCATGCTTTGCAAAACCTGGCCCTGGTGGGCTGTACTTCTTTTGGCACCTGGGGGTCCAGGTCGGAAGACGGTAATATGATCATTGGCAGAAACTTTGATTTTTTTGCCGGCGATCATTTTTCAGAAAATAAAATCGTTTCATTTGAAAAACCGGATAGCGGTTTCAAATTTATGTATGTTACCTGGGGTGGATTTATCGGCGTGGTTTCCGGAATGAATGAGAAAGGACTAACGGTTACCATCAACGCAGCGAAATCTGATATTCCATCGGGCTCTGCCACACCGGTTTCCCTGGTAGCCCGCGAGATTCTGCAGTATGCAGAAAATATTTCCGAAGCTTTTGCCATTGCGAAAAAAAGAAAAATGTTTGTTTCAGAATCCTTCCTTATTGGATCCGCAAAAGACGGCAAAGCAGTTATTATTGAAAAAACGCCGGATTCCGTTGGATTATATGACCCGGGCAAAAACGAGATCATCTGCTCCAATCATTTTCAAAGCAAAGAACTCGCTGATCTGAGGTCCAATAAGCTGCAGATCCGGCAAAGCGCATCCGAATACCGCTATCACCGGATGGAAGAACTGCTGGCAGCAACAAAAAGAAATACCGTACAACAAACGGTGAAGATTCTCCGGGACCATGGCGGCCTGGAAAATGCGGATATCGGTCTGGGTAATGAAAAGTCTGTCAACCAGCTGATCGCCCATCATTCCATTATTTTTGAGCCACAAAAAAAGCGGGTATGGGTCTCTACCGGACCCTGGCAGCTTGGAGAATTCGTATGTTACGACCTGGATCAGGTATTTTCACTGAATGGAATGAAAACAAACCATGAAATTGCAGACAGCAGTCTGACCTTACCAGCCGATTCATTTTTGCTTTCGACCCGCTATCGGTTATTTGTTAAATTCAAAGGATATAAACAGGATCTGGCAGAAGGAAGAGAAGTAAATCCGGACAGCCTTATCGCCACTAACCCGAATTTTTACCAGGCTTACCAGCTGGCGGGCAATGAAATGTTTAAGAAAAAAGATTTTGCAAGGGCTATTCTATACTATCGTCAGGCACTCTCGAAAGAAATTGCCACGAAAAATGAAGAAAACGAGATCCATGAACGGATTAACATTTGTCAGGAGCGGATAAAGTAAATTTGAAAATCATGATCATCGGTACCGGAATTGATATTATCGAAGTGGAACGTATCGCCCAGCGGGTGGGAAGGGATAGCGGATTCCGTGAACTCGTTTTTTCCAAAGATGAAATGAAATACTGCGACGCCCAGCCGGCTGCAAAGTTTGAACACTATGCCGCGAGATTTGCTGCTAAGGAAGCTTTTTTGAAGGCAGTGGGCAGGGGATGGGATAGTGGGTTGTTCCTTCATGAAATTGAAGTGATCCGGGAAGCAAATGGAAAACCAACGCTTCGTTTATCCGGTCAAACAGAAAAAGAACTGGCGCAACTGGGTATCCGCACTATCCATGTTTCCCTGTCCCATTTAAAATCTTATGCAACAGCCGTTGTTATTCTGGAATCATGAATCATTCTTCCGAAAAAAAATATATGCGGGAAAAAGAGATACTGGAAATCCAGAATAAAAAACTCTGGGAACTGATGGCTTACCTCGGTTCAAATTCGCCATATTACCAAAAACTGTTTAAAGCACATCGGATTGAAACAAGTGAAATCAGAACAACCGCAGACCTGGTAAAAATTCCGACAACCAGCAAGGAGGATCTGCAATTGCACAATAACGAATTTCTCTGTGTTCCCCATTCGGCCATCATTGAGTACACCTCCACTTCCGGAACCCTGGGTGCGCCGGTAACCATTGCACTAACAGAAAAAGACCTTCAAAGACTGGCCCTCAATGAATATAATTCCTTTACCTGTGCCGGTTGCGGACCAGAAGATTTGTTCCAGTTGATGCTTACCCTGGACCGCCAGTTCATGGCCGGTATGGCCTACTATTCCGGTATTCGTAAGCTCGGGGCCGGCATCATCCGGCTGGGTCCGGGAGTGCCTTCGCTCCAATGGGAAACTATTTTCCGGCTTAAACCCACTGTGCTGGTTGCCGTACCCTCATTCCTGCTAAAACTCATTCAATACGCGAAGGATCATCAAATCAATCCTTCCGCATCCTCGGTTAAAAAAGTAATTTGTATTGGCGAGAATATCCGGCAACCTGATTTTTCATTAAATCTGCTGGGAAAGAAAATTAACGATGCCTGGGAACTGAAACTTTTCTCCACTTACGCATCAACAGAAATGCAGACTGCCTTTACGGAATGTGAAGCCGGAAAAGGTGGTCATCATCAGCCCGAACTGGTTATTGTGGAATTGTTGGATGAAGGAGATCAGCCGGTTAAAAAAGGAGAAGCCGGAGAAGTTACCATTACTACGCTGGATGTAGAAGGCATGCCCCTGCTAAGGTATAAAACAGGTGATCTTTGTACAGAGCATGCCGAAATCTGTTCCTGTGGCCGTGAAACCATCAGATTGTCTCCGGTGATCGGCCGTAAAAAACAAATGATCAAATTCAAGGGAACGACTTTGTTTGCTCCTGCGCTTTTCGATCTGTTAACTGGTATGGAAGATATTTCAGATTTTGTTGCCGAAGTGTTCTCCAATGAGATCGGTACGGACGAAGTATTACTTCACCTTCTTCCACGTAGCTTTTCTGAAGAATCGGACCATCGGATCCGCGCCTATTTGCAGGCGAGGCTGCGCGTAACTCCGCATGTAAAATATATCACGGCGGAAGAGATACAAAAACTCCAGTTTCCGGGGGAAGGAAGGAAGCCGGTTAGGTTTATCGATAAACGGTCATCCGGGATTAGTTGACAGATGACAGTTGACAGATGACAGTGAAGACAGGTACATTTGATGGGATAAAAAGATCATTTGAAACAATATGGGGAGGTTCTTATTTTCATTAGCAGTCATTTTGACTTTCGCATCAGCTAAATCGTTCCGGCCGATAATTCACAACTGTCAACTGTCAACTGTCAACTGTCAACCGGGGATTTTAAACAGATACGAATTTTACAAAGCCATGGAATCCGGCAGCCGGGCCCTGGTGGACGAGCAGATCATTTTACTCCAATCGGTGCCGGGAGGTAAATATGAAGCATTTGAAGGAGCCCTCAGCATGAAAAAAGCCGGATTTATTGGCGCGGCCCATACCAAAATTCACCTGTTTAGAGACGGACATAAAATGCTGGAATCTGCCATCCGGAAGGATCCGACCAATGCTGAATATCGATTTCTGCGGCTGATAGTACAGGAACATGCTCCTCCATTCCTCGGATATAATAAAGACATCGTACAAGACAGCGAATACATTCGGAAAATGTATAAATCCTTACCGGAAGACCTGCAACAGGCCATCGTCCGATATAACAAAAAATCGAAGAATTTGAAGCTTGATCTTTCTTAACTTCGGCCTCAGCATGGGCAAAAAAGTTTTAGCGGTATTTTACTCGCAATCCGGCCAGTTAGAAGAGATTATAGATCATTTTACCCGCCCCCTGGAAGAGGCTGGAGCTTCCGTTGACAAGCTTCGCATTTACCCTGAACAGGCTTATCCTTTTCCCTGGACCGGGAAATCTTTTTTCAGTGTAATGCCCGATTGTGTACAGCAGGTTCCGGGCAGGCTTCAGCCTTTTACATTTAAGGAATCCAAATACGATTTAATTGTGCTGGGTTATCAGGCCTGGTTCCTGTCTCCCAGCATTCCTTCAAATACCCTGCTGGCTGATCCGACGATTTCAGGAGCTGGCAAAAGACACACCGGTGATTACAATAACCGGGGCGCGCAATATGTGGTTGAGTGCCATGGAAAAAATCAAACCGGTTTTAAAGAAAATGGGGGCACCCCTGGTGGGCAATCTGGCCCTGGTTGACCGGCACCATAATCTGATCAGTTTTGTGACGATTTTTTACTGGATGTTTAAAGCAAAGAAAGAACGACTGCTCAATATTTTTCCGGTCCCGGGTGTATCAGAGGCCGATATTCTTAAAACAAATGACTACGGTGAAGCGGCCATTCCTTACCTTGATAAGGGGAACTGGCTGGGATATCAGGAGGAAATGGTAAAACAGGGGGCGGTTCCTGTAAAGTACAACCTGATGTTCATCGAAAGCAAGGCCCGCAAGATTTTTAAGATCTGGGCAGGCATCATTTCCAAACGCAAAAAAAGAGATGCCTGGCTTGTTGCATTCAAATATTATCTTTTAATTGCGCTATTTATAGCGGCCCCGATCATCCTGACAGTCGATGCTATTTTATTTAAACCCTTCCTGACCGGACGCATAAAAAGACAGAAACAATATTATTCAGGTTTGAACTAATAAGGCATTGCAGATGGCGCTTAATGAGGTATATATTACAAAAACAGCCACTTATTTTCCCAATCAGCCGGTGTCTAACGAGGAAATGGAGGAATACCTGGGTCTGATCAATCAGAGTCCCTCTAAATCCCGGCGTATTGTTCTGCGCAATAGCGGAATCAAAAACCGTTTTTATGCCCTTTCTAAAGACGGCAAATCAACCCATACCAATGCAGAAATGACGGCTAATGCCATCCGGAAGATGCTGGATAACGACCCGGAACAGCTCGGCAAAATCGATCTGCTGGTGTGCGGAACCTCATCCCCCGATCAGCTCATGCCTTCTCACGCGGTAATGGTCCATGGAGAGCTCCCGGAATCAAAAGCAATTGAAGTTGTTTCCCCTTCCGGTGTTTGTTGCGCGGGTATGCATGCACTGAAGTATGCCTATATGTCCGTAAAAACAGGGGACGCGCATCTGGCAGTAGCGACCGGTTCCGAACGTTTTTCAGCTGCACTTAAATCTGAGCTGTTCGAAGAAGAAGCTCAGAAACTCAAAGACTTAGAGAGCAACCCATATATTGGATTTGAAAAAGAATTTCTTCGCTGGATGTTGTCTGACGGAGCTTCTTCTTTTTTGTTGACAGACAAAAAAAATGAAACCGGGTTCAGTCTCCGGATTGAATGGATTGAGGGGGTTTCTTATGCTAACGAGATGGAAGCCTGTATGTATATGGGTGGCGAAAAACTGGAGACGGGCAAGCTGAAAAGCTATCTGGACTATACCCCGGAAGAAGTACAGGCCCAGTCCATCATGAGTATTAAACAGGATGTGAAATTACTAAGTGAAAATATAGTACCCCTGGGGGGAATCAAACTAGCCAATCTTTTTAAAGACAAGGGTCTGGATTCATCTGAAGTGGACTATTTCCTTCCGCATATGTCCAGTGAATTCTTCAGGGCCAAAATATACGATCAGCTGATTGCTAACGGTAATCCGATTCCCTACGAAAAATGGGTTGTGAACCTTGGCAGTCTCGGGAATGTGGGTGCCGGTTCAGTTTATTTCATGGTGGATGAAGTTTTTAAAAAACCCAACCTGAAAAAGGGGGAAAAAATTTTATTGCTCGTTCCGGAAAGCTCCCGGTTTTCTTATATGTATGCATTACTTACCGTTTGTTAAAATCGCCTGAGGCTTAACGCTCAACGCCGAACGCTCAACGCCTGACTGCTGGCAGACAGGCCTAATGCAGGGGCTTTTTGCTATAGCTTTATGTTTTAAACTTAAGGAGTATGAAAAAAGAAGAAATCCCGCAGGATTTAGGTGCACTGGGAAAAATTACCGGGGAGGTCGTGTATGCGGTGGATGAAACGGGAAAATATACTACAGTACTGAGTAATGGTTGGGAAGTGAAATCCTCCGCGCTCGATGTAGCCTGGAAAGATGTGGAGCAGCGAATTCATGAAGCACATGAAAAAGTGATCCGGAAAGAAGCCAGTCCGATTTTATTCTTCATGGAACTGCGTGTGATGGATATTGGCATTGTAGCCGCCTATACCGGATTTTGGAAATGGCAGGTAAAGAACCATCTTAAATACGCCGTTTTTGAAAAGCTCTCAGAAAAAAAACTGGCTAAATACGCTGCGCTTTTTGAAGTTTCCCCGGAAGAATTAAAAACAATGAAAGTACATGAAGGTTGATTTTCAGCACACCCAGGCAGCGCACTGTGAAAATGGCGTAACCACCAGTCTGCTCCGGCATCACGGTGTGAGCCAGATAACAGAACCACTGGCATTCGGAATCGGATCCGGTCTTTTTTTCGTGTATATCCCTTTTATGAAAATCAATAATGGCCCGGCGATCGCATTCCGAACGCAGCCGGGACTGATCTTCAACCGAACCTGTAAGGCCCTGAATATTCCGGTGGAAAGAAAAAAATTCAGTTCACCCAAAGAAGCTGAAAAAATATTGCTGGAATGTCTTGGAAGCCGGCCGTCCCGTAGGATGCCAGGTGGGGGTTTATTATCTAACTTATTTTCCAAAAGAATACCGTTTTCATTTCAATGCCCATAATATCATTGTTTTTGGTAAGGAAGAAGACCAATACCTGATCAGTGATCCGGTAATGGAAATGGCCACTTCCCTGAGCAGTTATGAACTGGAACGGGTGCGGTTTGCCAAAGGCGCATTTGCTCCGAAGGGACAGTTGTATTATCCCAAAGAGAAACGCGAAGTAACCAGGGAACAGATACAGAAAGCGATCCGCACCGGAATCAAAAGAAACGTGCGGGACATGTTATATATACCCGGGCCGATTGCCGGCATAAGCGGAATACGGTTTATGGCAAAAAGAATAAGCAAATGGCGGGATAAACTCGGTCCGAAAAAAGCAGGCAGTTACCTGGCCCAGCTGGTACGGATGCAGGAAGAAATCGGAACCGGGGGTGGCGGATTTCGTTTTATTTACGGCGCTTTTCTGCAGGAAGCTTTTGCCTATCATCCGAATGTTCCCGAACTCGTGGATATTTCAAAACAGTTTACCCGCTCCGGTGATATCTGGCGGGCCGCCGCGGTGCAGTCTGCCGGAATTTATAAGGGCCGTATCGGCAGTCAGGCTGATTTTGATGTGATCCGGGATTATCTTTTTGAAGCCGCAGATTTGGAAAAACAGGCTTTCAAGGCACTCTCAAAAATAAAGTGGCCGGCATGAATCATTCGGCCATTACCATCCAGGATCTCTCTTTTCAATATCCCGGGAGGGAAGGAACTTTCATCAATCACTTTGATCTCGACATCGCGGCCGGAGAACGGTTCGGGTTATTTGGTCCGAATGGAGCCGGCAAAACAACCCTGATGTGCCTGATGACGGGTTTGCTTTCTTATATGAAAGGCAGTATTCAACTTTTGGGAAATGAAATCAGGAATCATCCGAAATCAATCAACCGGATTTTCGGTTATGTTCCGCAGGATTTTTCTTTCTATCCGGAATTGTCTCCCCGGGATAACCTGGATTTTTATGGAGCCTGGTATGGACTTACACGAAGACTCAGATTAAACAAGCGGTCAGCCGAACTCCTGGAAGTGCTCGGATTAACGTCTGTGGCTGACCGTGAGCTCCGGAGTTTTTCGGGAGGTATGAAGCGTCGCTTCAACCTGGCCATCGGTGTAATTCACGAGCCCCGTGTTTTATTCCTGGATGAACCAACTGTAGGCGTGGACGTTCAGTCCCGGCATGCGATCATTGATTATCTCAAATCTTTAAACCAGAAGGGGACAACCCTGATCTATACATCCCATCAGTTGGAAGAAGCTGCCGAACTGTGTACGACAATTGCCCTGATGGATGATGGAAAAATTATAGCCAGGGACAGTCTGGACGGACTGCTGCTGAAACACGGTCATGAAAAGATGGAAGAATTGTTTCTGGCACTCACAGGAAAAAGTTTCCGGGACTGATTATGCATATACTCAAGGCCACGATTATTAAGGATATCAAAATTCTCCTGCGGGACCGGGTGGGGCTGCTGATGATGTTTTTTATGCCCATCCTGATGGTGATGGTGATTACCAGCGTCCAGAACAGTACGTTTGAACTGGTCAATAACAATAAAATAACCATGGTTATTTGTAACCGGGACCATGGGTCGCTGGGGAAAAAATTAGCTGAAGGAATTCATAAAATCGGAATGTTCAGGATAATAGAATCTGATTCGATCAAAACGGATGCTGAACATATTTCTGATGAAATGCATGACCGGGATGCCCTCGTGGTTCTGGTTATTCCGCATGGCTTCACATCCTTTATTGAAAGTAAAGCAGATCAAATTGCCGAACAGGCTTTAAGCGACCCGGATTATCCGACATCGAAGAAAGAAGAAAAACCCGTTTTGTCTGACTCAGTAAAAATGTATTATCATCCGGTGATGCAACCGGCATTCCGGCAATCTATTCAGGGTGCCCTGGGAAGTGTTGTGCAGGTAATACAGGGACAGTCCATTGTAAAGAAGTTATACCAGAACGTTAACCAGAAAGAAATTCCGGCTGATCTGGAAAAACAAATACTATTGTCGCAACAACCGATATCTGAAACTGCGGTATCCCGCCGTGGCAGCCGTTTCGTACCCAATGCATCGCAGCATAATGTTCCTTCCTGGACCATTTTTGCCATGTTCTTTATTGTGATATCATTGGGAGGATCTATTGTGCGCGAAAAAAGCAGCGGGAGTTTTATCCGGTTAAAAACCCTTCCTGCCAGTTACCTCTATGCGCTGCTTTCAAAACAGATCGTGTACCTCGTGGTGACCTTGTTGCAGGCCATGGTCATTTTTGCCATCGGGAAATTTATTTTTTCTTCTATCGGATTACCCGCGCTGAATATTCCCGACGACCTCATCGGATTATTCTTTGTAACCGCAGCCTGCGGGTATTGTGCGGTGAGTTATGCCATCATGGTGGGTGTATTTTCCAAAACACCTGAACAATCCAACGGATTTGGTGTTTTCTCAGTACTGATCATGGCTGCACTTGGTGGTTTGCTTGTTCCGTCGTTTGCCATGCCCGCCCATTTGCAAACTATACTCAAGCTTTCTCCTTTACACTGGGCACTTGAAGCCTATTACGGTCTCTTTCTCGAAGGGGGAAAACTAAGGGACATATGGATGAATATTCTATCTTTATTGGGTATTGCCCTGATTTTTCAAATAGTAACCCTTTACCGATTAAAGAAGAAAAATTTAATTTAGACAAAGATGGAAACAGCAGAGTTAAAGTTGCAGGTGAAACAACAGATTATCAAATTCCTGAACCTGACCACCGTAAAACCGGAAGAAATTAAAGATGACGAACCTTTATTTGGCGAGGGTCTTGGACTGGATTCCATCGATTCCATTGAATTAATTGTTTTGTTGTCCCGTGAATATGGTATCAATATTCAGGATCCTAAGGAAGGCAGGAAAATCCTGACCGACATCAACACGATGGTGGCGTATATTGAAAAAAACAGAACCAAGTAAACCCCTTCACTTGAGCAGGATCCTTATCACAGGCATGGGTCTGATCAGCAGTATCGGCGATTCTGTAAACGAAAACAGGACCGCCCTGCAAAATGAAATAAGCGGGATTGATGATATCCGTTACTATCATACAGCCTATGCCGGCAAACTCCCCGCGGCTGAAGTAAAAAGTTCTACGGAAGAATTGAATAAAAAAATATTCGGTTCCGCCCATCCTTCTTATACCAGAACCTCTCTTCTTGCTCTGCATGCAGTCAAAGAAGCCATTTTGGACAGTGGTCTGACGGCCGAAGAATTGTCATCACCCGAAACAGCCCTGGTGGGTGCCAGTACTGTTGGGGGAATGTGCCTTACCGATGAACTGTATCATGATGCGCTGGCGAAAAAAAACGGGACGGCTTATTTAACTTCTTATGATTATGCTTCCGTGAGTCTGGCCATCCAGGAACGATACGGGATCGGCGGGGAAATCAGTACCATTAATACAGCCTGTTCTTCCTCTGCCAATGCCATTTTATATGGCGCTCGTCTGATTCGCCACGGATTTGCCAGAAGGGTGATTGTGGGAGGCGCTGACAGTCTTGCGAAATTTACCATCAATGGTTTCAACGCCCTGAATATTCTTTCCTCCAGCCGTTGTGCACCCTTCGACCGGGACCGGAACGGACTGAATCTCGGGGAAGGAGCCGCTTTTCTCGTGCTCGAAAAAGAAGAAGACAGCCGGAATAAAAAAGCATATGCCCATTTATCCGGATTTGGAAACCGGAATGATGCCTATCATCCTTCTTCCAATTCTCCGGAAGGGATCGGGCCCTGGTTATCCATGAAGGAAGCTTTGGAAAACAGTGGATTGAACGCCGGTGAAATCAATTATATCAATGCCCATGGCACCGGAACGGAAAATAATGATGAAACAGAGAGCCGCGCCATGATCCGGTTATTTGGAAACCCGCCACCTTTTTCTTCCACAAAATCATATACCGGTCATACCCTGGGAGCAGCCGGCGCCATCGAAGCCGTTCATGCCATCCTGAGTCTTGTTCACCAGGAAGTATATGCATCGCTTTCATTTCAAAACCCGATTCCTGAAACCCAACTGGTACCAGTACTTCATTTTGAAAAACAGAAAATTCAACACGTGATGTCCAATTCATTTGGATTCGGCGGGAATTGCAGTACGTTGATTTTTTCAAAAACTTAGTGATGCCTTATTTTCATCAGTCATATTGTATATCACCCCAGCATAGTTTTCCGGAAATGGATTTTTCACAAATCCGGGAATCAAAAAATAACCTGCTCGAAGTAGTGGAACCAGACTATCCGGGAATTCCGGCCGGAGTGAAAAGAAGAATGGGCAAATCCGTCAGGATGGCGGTTGGGGCCGCACTTCCCCTGATGGAACTGCATCCGGTTCCTGACGGGATCATCATTGGCACGGCAAACGGGGGAATGGAAGACTGTATAAAATTTTTAAACCAGATTGTGGAGTACAAAGAAGGGTTGCTCACACCGGCCAATTTTGTACAGAGTACTTCCAATGCCGCGGCAGGACAGATTGCGCTTGTTACCAAAAATCACCAATACAATATCACCCATGTACATCGCGGACTGGCTTTTGAAAATGCCCTGGTGGACGTGATGATGTTACTGAAAGAAAATGAAGAGGGCGGTTACCTGCTGGGAAGCACGGATGAAATTTCATCCTACAATTATAATATCGACCGGCTGGCCGGATGGTTTCCGACAGAACCGACGCTGAACCGGGAATTGTTTAAAACCAAATCCACGGGAACGATTGCCGGGGAAGGTGCTTTTATGGTCTGGGTTAATAATCGGCCGGAAGAAGCAGAAGCAAATCTGATTGCCGTACAAACCCTGCATACGGAAGACACAGAACAGGTACTGAAAACGCTCCGGAAATTTCTTTCCGTTCATTTTTCAGAAAATGAAAAACCGGATCTCCTGATTAGCGGTGAAAACGGTGATATCCGACAGGATCATTATTTCGAAGCTGTGGAATCTGCCTTTGATGAAAATGTTCCGGTGGCCAGGTTCAAACATCTTTGCGGGGAATATTGCACCGCCACTTCATTTGCCTGCTGGCTTTCGATCCAGATTTTTAAGAGCCAGGATATTCCCCCGATACTGATCAAAAAAAAAGGATCAAAGCAGTCCTATAAAAAAATTCTCATCTACAATAACTATCGCAGCCTTCAACATTCTTTTATCCTTCTTTCTGCAATTCCTTAAGCCTCAAGCTTCACGCTTCACGCTTCCTGCTTATGAAGTACCAAATAACAGGAGCGGACAAAATGGCCAGTATGGCATAAAACGCGGCATAGCGGTTTTCAGAAGATCCGAGTAAGGTATTTCCGAGGGCAACGCTGAATACCAGCAGGGGAGACATGAATAAAATAATAAGGCCTTTTTTCTGTAGTGGAATTCTAAATGGCCGGTCGGCATCCGCCGCTTTTTTACGCAGGCTGATCAGGGCCGCAAATTCCAGTGCGATGCCGGCAGTATACAGACAGATATCCATGATAAATAAATCCGCCAGTGGCCGCAGCACGAGTATACTCACGATACAGGCACAGACGATGATGGATATATAGGGCGTATGATATTTCGGATGCTGGCGGGTAAATAATTTGGGCAGCACTTTGTCTTTTCCCATCACTGCGGGAACCCTGCGAAACAGAAAGCATCACCGCACAAAAAATACCCAGCATACTCGCCATGCCGCCCATGGAAAGCATCCCGCCCAATGAATTTCCACCGACCAGGGTGCCCAGGTAGGGGATGCCTTTTTCGGCAAATTCCGGTCCGGAAATTCCGGTATGCAACACCAGGTAAGTAAAGGAGAGATAAAAAAAGTATACCGCAGTAAATGCCAGCAGCATGGCCGTCAGGTAGGAGCGCACCGGCCGCTTTACTTCACCCGCATAAGTTGTGGCATTGTCCCAGCCGATACAGTTCCACATAATCGTAAACAGGGCCAGTCCGAGGGAAGTCATTCCGGAATGCGGATGACTGCGCCGGCAGAGACCGGATGTAAAAAACCTGTGAAATATAAAATCACGAAGGGAATCATGACCGCTACCGTCAGAAACAAAGCCGTTTTCCCGACAAGCACGATTCCGCGGATATTCAGCGCAGCCACCAGCCAGACCATCGCGATACAGACCGGTGTTTTGTACATTTCTACCTGGGGGAAAAAGAAGGCCGCATACTCCACAAATAAAACAGGATAGATGGCCAGATCCACAAAAGAATATAACCAGGTCCAGCATCCTTCCATGAATGCCCATTTGATTCCCAGTCCGCGTTTGACCCATTCATAATATCCGCCTTCCACCGGCATCATGCTGTTCAGTTCCAGCACCACCAGGATCAGGGGCACATCCCATAACAGGGGCGTGATCATGAAGCAGGGGGATGGCATAACCGCCTGCATAGCCGATCAGGGGTTCGATTCCGTAAGGGCCGCCGGAAACAGTAAAGAAAATAACAGCCGCCAGGGGCAGGACGCTGATTTTACCTATGATTTGGGGAACTTGGGCAGTACCAGATTTCATCCACTACAAAATGTGAGCAACAATACGCAAAAATCAGGGGCAGTTCGAGTGCCTGAAGGCAGATTTTTTGCTAATTTTTTTTGCGTATATTTGCCGCCCCTTAGCGGCCGGAACAGCCGGTTTCTGTCCAGGGAATGGCCCCGTAGCTCAATTGAATAGAGCATTTGACTACGGATCAAAAGGTTTCAGGTTTGAATCCTGACGGGGTCACAATACCAGAGCGGGTTCCAGCGAAAAACTGGAACCCGTTTTTGTTTTCGGTATACACAAAGTACACACAAAAGGGGCTATTTAGACTTTCCGAACGGATCCAATAGTTGGACTACGAACCCAGCGGATAGTACTAAAATACCCACCCAGGCTTTTCGAATTTTGGCGATATTATTTCGCTTATTTTTCGGAAACGTTTACCCCTAAGTAGGTTGTTGGAAAATGGCTGCAAATTGGCGGAAACACTAACCCTCCGTTTAAGCAAATGACCTTGTTAAGCGAAACCTTAACACCATCTTAGAACCTGTATTTCTATATTGTCTCCTAAAGCATCTAAAAACAATATTTATTGCAGCCTCATTGGTTGTGTGTGGCAGGACGCATGCTCAAAATGGGTATATCGTTCTTAAAAGAATGACACACTTCATTTTGGTAGTATGGCTTTTTCCATCAGTGATGTTTTTGCACTTCCCACTGCAAGGGAAGAAATAGTATATAGGCAGGATCAGGTGCATGTTATTCTGGGGCACGAAAAATTTGTTTGGGTGAAAAATGGTTTCATATTTCAGGTAATTGGAGCCGGTTACATTGGTTTGAATATAGTGAACGATTTGGCATCTAATGAACATCCTTTCGCCAAAGATAATTTAGCAGGAATCTATATTGGGTTTACTTTGTTTCTAATAGGAACGGTCCTGTATTTTTCATATCATCCATATATACATTTGGGTAAAAAATACCATATCAAATGTGTTTCTATTGCGCCTGCAAAGACCAGGGTCGTAAAGACCACTACAACACAATAAATCTTTTAAATCTATTCGTAAAAAATGATTGATTATTTCGACCAATTGTAAGCAACAACCTTCAAATTCGCAAGAAGATAACTGTGTCCGATAACAAAACCTGTTGGCCCATACCTATACCCACCATAGATAGCTCCCTGATTGGACCATTTATCGCTAGCGGGGTTATATTGCCAGAGATAGCTGCCATCTGTCATCAGCCCGTAATCAATACCACCAATCGTCGCAGTCGCCGGTGCCCACGACACGGATGCGGGACAATTTTGTTTTTTGGTCCAGCTGTCTGCCGTCGGATCATATTGCCAGACCGTCTTGAAATTGGTGCCATTATGTGTCCCTAATACGACATATCCTCTCCCGTCTATGGAAAAACCTGCGGCTTGTTCCCTGGCTTCGCCGCCAAAGTTATTCTTTTGCGTCCAGCTATCGGTTGCCGGATCATACTGCCACCAGTCTTTTAAATCGGTAGGATTACCAGTTACGCCAAAGCCAAGACCGACATACCCTTTGCCGTTGATGGCTATGGCGGTTCCCGAAATTCGGTCTAAGCCCGGAAAGGCATGTTTGAGCATCCACTGATTTGAAGGTTGATTGTATTGCCAGACTGAATTATCCTGAATGACGTATGCATTGTCACCAATCACAAACACCTGCTCATCTACAAGACCAACGTAGTTTCCCGGGTACGGCGCTTGCTTGATCCAATCCTGTGTGACAGGATCGTACATCCAAAGGTCTGGAACATGATCGCTTTCCCCCTTTTCGAAGTTCACCATCCCGCCAAGTATAAATCCTTTATTGTTGATAGAAAACCCTACGGAATACTCTTCATCTGCTGGCGGATCACCAGGATAAAACGTATAAGGGATAGGTGCGACATTCGCCCACCAAGTAATCACGGGGGGGAGGCCAACAGTTAGATCGGTTTTCATTAAACCACCGGAGGACGTCGACTGCTGTAAGCCCTCTTTCTGACAAGAACAGAGCCCTATCGCTGTCAGGGTCGCAATAACAAGCCCGCGGGAAAAAAATGTAGTGATTTTCATATTAGAGTTTTTGAAGACTCCAAATTTCGACATATCACGAACGCAAGGCAATACCCTAATTGGGGTACGATACAAACGTCATACCTTTTCGCAATCAATCTTATCTCACTTAGGTATTTAGCCATGCCAAACCAGGTTTCCACGATCGTTTATAAATACAATTCTAAAGGCTTTGTGCTAATTGGAATATATATTCTTGGCCTCATCGTTGCCTTTTATCATTCACTTTCTATGTCCACAGGAGAAGTGATGTTTTTTGGAGCTATATTTCTGGCAATTCCCATGTACGTGCGATATGGAAACAATAACAAAGTTCGTATGCTTGTGCCAGACGAACGATCACTTATTTTTTCCGGGCGAGGGATACAATTCGGATTAGAACATTATCCGGTCAAGGATATGGAGGCAGCAGCCGTATTTCTGGAAGCCTTTACGGGGTTTGAATATCGCTTATATGGGGCAGCCGGAATGTCGCAGGAAAATACAAGGCAAATTTCGAATGGTGATCAGAATAAGATTTCGTTTCGATATAAGGGAGAAGTTGTTGACTTTACATTTTGTCTGACCAGCTATGCCCAGTTTTGTATGTTTCGGGCTGTGATCAACGATTGGCTGGCCGCTGGAGTGAACGTTGTCTTGCAACAGGCCTTTAATGATGAATTTATAATGGGAGAGATGACTTATTATCACACCCCAAGCGGTTTATAATCAGACAATGATACAATCAACCAGGATGGAGCGAAAAGCGGTTTTTGGGTTTAAACAACCTTATGCAATTTGTATACTGTTCCTGATGATATTTCCTGCTATCGCCGTGACGCAGGACTGCAAAAAAGTTACTATTTCAGATTTCCCCGTCGTTGACCTGCCAAATAAAGCAGAACGGGCCAATTTAAAGCAGGAGAAGTCTTACAAATACTATTATGGGATAGGAACTAAAATAGACTACATTAAAGCAAGACAGCAGGCCTTTGTTGAAATTGAAAAAGATACTTCGGAAACTCTGATTGGTGGGTATGATGTCCTAATGATGTTGTACGCTAATGGTTTTGGAGTGGAAAGGAATCTGGATCTGAGTATTCGAATAGCTTGTGCCAATTTATGGTCTGCTCCGGCGGAACGGGAAGGGCGGATTCAACATTTAATGGACATGAAAAAAGGGACATCTAAAGGCACATTTGATATCTGTGATGATATAACAAGCGGTTTAATGGATGGGATATGTCATGGCATCCAATCTGAATTGGCAGATGTTCAAAGAAATGTTGGAACGGCTTCAATTACCGAAAAATGGACAAGGTCAGAAAAGGATGCTTTTGATAGTTTGCGGAAAATAGCCGACTTATTTTTTGACGAAAGTTCCATGTATGAGGTGGATCAGTCTGGTACCTCGAGAGCGGCCTTCGTTTCGGAACAATCAGACGACCTGCAGGATCAATTTTTTGGTCAAATCAAAAAAGCGGACCAGTGTTCATTAGAAAAGTACTCGAACACGGATTTCAATAAAGCTGATCATGCGTTAAATGCTGTATATGCTAAGATAAAAGACAATACGATAAAAGTCTATGGTGCGGTTACAAAAGAAGGCGTCAGAAAAACACAAAGAAGCTGGATTCTTTATCGGGATGCCTGGGCCTGGTTTGGAGTGATTAAATGCCCCGAGAGTACGGAGTTCTGGTGGAAAACGATGATTACAAAAGAAAGAACAATTCAACTACATGCACTAGTGGAAAATCAATACTAGAGTTTACCCATGCAAATCAAAACCGCTTTGATAAAATACGTAAGTATATTAATTCCTTTTTGCATATTTTGTTTACAATCCTTTGGACAGCCAGACAATCTGGTACTGACTAATTCCGCACAGAAGGCAACCTGTTCAAATTTGGTTGGAACCTGGAGAGGTTTAATAGATAAGGATACAGTGTTTTTTGATGTGTATAAAAACCGGGAAATAATTGCTCGAGTTCACAAAAAGAAATCCCGGTACTTTTATCAGTTGAGATCAGAAGGCGGCGAACAACATATATATATCAATGCCATTGATACTAACCGGAATGTCGCGCTGGATCAGTTGATTAGAATAAAAAACGATTCTGTAATACTGATACAAGATGGGAATGAAAACTGGCAAACTGAAAATGACTTTACAACCAGGGTATTTGTCAGGCAAAAAATTTTCTCTCAATCAAATTCTAATAAAAAAGATACACTCACCATTAACGGAGTGAAGTTCCAGACTTTTAAGAAAGTGATAAGGAATGAGTATGATTCGAAAGATACTGTATTGGAAATATATCAACTTAAAAATGGTAAGCCAATCCTTGTTGTTAAACATTATTTATATAGAAAAGGCGCGGATGCCGAAAATGAATTTGAAGACATTGGTACAATTCAGATAAAAAATGACAGCTTCATATTAAAGACTCACTATTTGCAAAAAGGTAATGATCCGATACCGGAATGGAGAAAACAGATTTATACAGTGACATCATCCGGCCAAGTATTACTGCTATTTGATAAAAGCAAAGCAAAAAATTCAACTATTTGGAAAAACACTGACCATTAAAACGAGTTGGGCGCAATAGAAATTCAATGATTATTGTATAAGAGAATTGATTATGAAATTTATTTGCAGTTGCTGCGTTAAGGCACTGGATAATTGGCCTTCCTTGGCTTATATCGCTCCTGCGAACTATTATTGGGGGGTGGCTTTCCATGTTCTTTTATTGTAAAAACATCCAATTCCGAGAACTATAAATATCAAACCGAAAAGTGACAAACTCGTTATTCAAATGTGGGAATCAAGCTTGGAATTGAAAAACCCCTCTGGGAGGAGGGGTAAATTCATAATTTGTGATTCCTATGGAAAATTTAGAATTCGATTAGATCAGTCTATATCAAACCGATCCAAATTCATCACTTTATTCCAGGCGGCAACAAAATCCTTCACGAATTTTTCCTGCGCATCGGCACTGGCATAGACTTCTGCAACCGCTCTCAGTTCAGAATTAGAACCAAATACAAGATCTGCACGGGTGCCTGTCCATTTCACTTCACCGGTACTGCGGTTGCTGCCTTCATACAGTTCCTTGTCTTCAGATGCAGCTTTCCACGCCGTGTTCATATCGAGCAGGTTTACAAAGAAATCGTTGGTAAGTAGACCGGGACGTTTTGTAAATACACCATGTCTGGAACCATCAAAATTCGTATTCAATACACGCATTCCACCGACGAGTACGGTTAGCTCTGGTGCACTGAGCGTGAGCAACTGAGCCTTGTCGATCAACAGCTCTTCAGTAGATACGGATGATTTTGATTTGCGATAATTCCGGAAACCGTCAGCAATGGGTTCGAGATAGCCGAAGGATTCAACATCCGTTTGTTCCTGTGATGCATCCATACGGCCCGGTGTAAAAGGAACGGTAATGGTATGTCCTGCATCTTTTGCTGCTTTTTCAACACCGGCAGATCCTGCCAGTACAATCAAATCTGCCAGCGAAATTTTTTTGCCGCCTGACTGTGCACCATTAAATTCCTTCTGAATACCTTCCAGTTTGTCCAGTACTTTTTGCAATTGAGCAGGATTGTTTACGCGCCAGTATTTTTGAGGCGCCAGGCGAATGCGCGCCCCGTTGGCGCCGCCACGTTTGTCAGAACCACGGAAAGTAGAAGCCGAAGCCCAGGCGGTGGAAACCAATTCGGAAACAGCTCAATCCCGACTCCAGTATTTTTGTTTTCAGGGCTGCATGATCTTTTTCATCAATCAGTGCGTGATTAACTGCAGGAATCGGATCCTGCCAAAGCAGTTCTTCTTTCGGCACATCGGGCCCGAGGTAACGGGAGAGAGGCCCCATATCGCGATGCGTTAATTTAAACCAGGCCCGCGCAAAAGCATCTGCAAACGCTTCGGGATTTTCCAGAAAACGTCTTGATATTTTTTCGTAAACCGGATCCAATCTTAAAGAGAGATCCGTCGTAAGCATCGTTGGTATATGTTTTTTTGAAGCATCGAATGCATCGGGAATAATTCCGGTGGCATCTTTGGCAACCCACTGTTGGGCACCTCCCGGACTTTTCGAAAGTTCCCATTCAAAGCCAAAGAGGTTTTCGAAGAAATTATTGCTCCATTGGGTTGGTGTTTTCGTCCAGATCACTTCAAGACCGCTCGTAATGGTGTCTGCACCTTTTCCCGATCCAAAACTATTGCTCCAGCCCAGACCCTGCAATTCCATATCGGCAGCTTCCGGTTCTTTTCCTACATGGGTTGCCGGAGCAGCGCCATGGGTTTTACCAAAGCTGTGACCGCCGGCGATCAGCGCAACGGTTTCTTCATCATTCATCGCCATGCGGCCGAATGTATCCCGGATATCTTTGGCAGCGGCAATCGGATCCGGATTTCCATCAGGTCCTTCCGGATTCACATAGATCAGTCCCATCTGCACAGCGGCAAGTGGTTTTTCAAGATTGCGGGAATGTTTGATTTCAGAATTGTCGTCTGATACAAGTACGCCATGATTTTCTTCAACACCGGGTGAACCATGGGCATAACGTATATCGCCACCCAGCCAGGTGGTTTCCGAACCCCAATACACATCTTCATCCGGTTCCCATACATCCGGCCGTCCGCCGGCAAATCCAAATGTTTTAAAACCCATGGATTCCAGTGCGATATTACCGGCAAGGATCATCAGGTCTGCCCATGAAATTTTATTCCCATATTTTTGTTTGATGGGCCAAAGCAAGCCGGCGTGCTTTATCGAGACTCACATTATCGGGCCAGCTGTTCAGCGGAGCAAAACGTTGCTGTCCGGCTCCTGCACCACCACGGCCATCGCCTACACGATAGGTGCCTGCACTATGCCAGGCCATGCGAATAAACAAGTGGTCCATAATGACCGAAATCTGCCGGCCACCAGTCCTGCGAGTCGGTCATCAGTGCATGAAGATCTTTTTTCACGGCCTCCAGGTCGAGGCTTTTAAAGGCTTCGGCATAGTTAAAATCTTCACCCATCGGATTCGACAGGGAAGAGTGCTGACGAAGGATACTTAGTTTTAACTGGTTTGGCCACCAGTCACGGTTCCGCGTGCCGCCACCACCAACATTTTTCTTCATACTGCCATTGTGAAATGGGCATTTGGCTATATCACCTGTTTCTTTTTCCATAATTAATAGTTTGTGGTATTTATGAAACCCCGCCGGGGTCTTTCTGTGTCAGACCATAAAATTAGGATTTTGAGGATATAAATACGATTGATTAATTCGATGGATTGATAGTTAAAAACTATTAGCATATGTCCGGCGCTGATCACCAAAGACTCGGCTAATGCAACATCACAAATATGCAGACAGGCATATTTGGTCTGTCAGCCTGAGTAACCGCTGGGATGAGATGGGAACCTTAAGAACAGTGTTTTTAAATTTCCATTTTTTTATCTATTTTGATACTCGTACCATGAAAAAAATAATCGTTGTAGTTATCTCCGTATGTTTAGTCATCGCCTGTAGCAAATCGGGTAATTCTAATGTATTAGTCGGGTCCTGGTCGCTGGTCCGGTTCATTGAACAATATAAAAACCCTTATAGCCAGATGGTTGAACACGATACATTGTGGTCAGGAGCTACTTCGGTGGAATTCAGAAAAGATGGAGGTTACTATTTTAATGGCACCCGGGAGTATTCTTATACCGTAAACAATGACAGTGAATTTACACTTATACCACCCGGACAACCGCCCGTTCTAAATTATTTTACAATATCAGATTCCCTGCTGAAGACTTGGCGGGATGGTGTGGTTGGAGAACAAATAAAAATTTTCAATCCCGATCAGTCAGGAGAATTCAAAATGGCTGATGTAGAATTAGTCTACACCGAATATATAAAACAATAAGTGGAAACTGCTCTTCCTCAAGGCCCGCCAGCAGTTAGCAGGCTATTAGCCAACCCTTGTCTAAAGGGAGAAATATCTCTATAAGGTCTCTATATTGTCTCTGTAAGGTCTCTATATTCCTGTATAAATTACCAGAAAATCATCCCGCAACGCATTCCTGAGCGATATATATCATCTGGAAACAACCGAATTTCCCGGTTTAGCCGCAGGTTTTACCCCTTACATCTCATTTACTGAAAACATTTCCATCAGCGATATACTTTTGTGGTGTCAAAAAAAAACACCATTCACCGCACTAAAAAAACCTGACCATGAAAAAGAGAATACTGATCATCGCCACTACCTTCTTACTCATCCTTTCCACCTCCTATGCAAAAAGCACAGGCAGTATCGTTCCTAAAAATGTATCTGCTGAATTCAGCCGTACCTTTTCCTATGCCAGTAATGTAAACTGGGAAAATATTTCCGGCTTTTACAAAGCTAGTTTTACCATCTCTCAATAAGACCCTTTTCGCCTTTTATACTGCCGATGCCGAATTCATTGGTATTGCAATAAATTTGCCGGTTGACCAACTGCCAGCAGCTTTGCAGTCTAAACTGAAAACGGATTACAACGGTTACTGGGTAACCGACCTGTTTAAAGTGGATGATTCTGCAGTTACGGGTTATTACATTACCCTGGCAAGTGCAGACCAGACCATTATGCTTAAATCGGAGGGAAACAATAGCTGGTTATTCTATAAGACCGTAAATAATTATTAATTATCAATTATTAATTATTAATTGAGCCAGACAGCGTCTGGCTTTTTTCATTGGACAATACTTCCTTCAAATCGCTCATCTGCATAAAATTCAGTAAATTGAATCATCAACACATTCTCTATGCCAAAGCCATTATGGAAGGGAATATACCCTGCGATGCTTACGCCCTTCAAGCCGGATGATTCCATCGATTTTAACCTGTTTGCACTGAACCTGAACGCACAGCTGGATGCCGGTATAGATGCCTGCGTGCTGGGTGGATCCCTGGGAGAAGCGAGTACCCTGCAACGGGAAGAAGTGATGGAGCTGCTTCAGTTTGCAAAACAAAACATGAACCGGCAGGTACCGGTAATTGTCAATATTGCTGAAGGCGCAACAGAAGCTGCTATTGCACTTGCGGAAGAAGCGGAAAAAAACGGTGCCGATGGTTTAATGCTGTTACCTCCATTGAAGTATAAGGCCGATGACCGGGAAACGGTAGAATACTTTAAAAAAGTAGCCGCCAATACCAGTCTGCCGATCATGATCTATAATAATCCGGTGGACTATAAAATTGAAGTCACGCTGAATATGTTTGAAGAACTGGCTTCTGTTCCAACCATTCAGGCGGTAAAAGAATCCACCCGCGATGTATCGAATGTAACCCGGATGCGTAACCGCTTTGGTGACCGGTTCAATATTCTCTGTGGTGTGGATACCCTGGCCCTCGAAGAACTGGCACTGGGGGCAGACGGATGGGTAGCGGGACTGGTGGATGCCTTTCCTGCAGAGACCGTTGCTATCTTTCGACTGATGAAGGCAGGCCGGTACGATGAGGCGCTTCAGATCTATCGCTGGTTTCTTCCTGTTCTGGAACTGGACATACATCCCAAACTGGTTCAATACATCAAACTGGCCGCCACACAAACCGGCATCGGATCGGAACAGGTGCGGGCTCCGCGTTTGAAAATAGAAGGCGAGGAAAGGAAACGGATTCTTTCGATCATTCACCAGGCCATTGAAACCAGACCCGATGTTTCTTCATACTTAAGTCCGGCAAAAAAAATTCATGCGGAACAGGTTTAATCGTCCTGGACCGGAATACCATTTCAATGGCTCCTAAAACGTTTTTCTGTATTGATGCGCATACCTGCGGCAATCCCGTACGGCTGGTAGCCGGTGGCGCTCCGTTTTTATCGGGCGCTGATATGAGTGAAAAACGCCAGCATTTTTTAAAAGAGTTCGACTGGATACGCAAAGGACTGATGTTTGAACCCCGCGGTCACGACATGATGAGTGGAAGTATGTTGTATCCGCCACATGATCCAGCCAATGATGTGGCTGTTTTGTTTATAGAGACCAGTGGCTGTCTCCCGATGTGCGGACATGGAACCATTGGTACCATTACCATAGGTATTGAAGAAGGACTTATTCAGCCAAAAACACCGGGTACGGTTCGTATGGAAACACCGGCCGGACTGGTGCTGGTGTGTTATCACCAGGAAGGAAATAAAGTGAAGACGGTTAAACTGATCAATGTAGCTTCTTACCTGGCAGCCACGGATTTAACGGTCGACTGTCCGGAGCTGGGTGAACTGGTGGTAGATGTATCTTACGGTGGAAATTTTTACGCCATCGTGGATGCGCAGAAAAATTTTAAAGGACTTGAAAACTACGCTGCGGACAAACTCATTTCCATGGCCCGGGAATTACGGAGACGCATAAACGAAAAGTATGAATTTGTACACCCGGATAATCCGACAATCAACGGCTGTTCCCATATTTTATGGACGGGTGCCGTGATGAATAAAAATTCGTCTGCCAGAAATGCCGTTTTTTATGGTGACAAAGCCATCGACCGCAGTCCCTGCGGTACCGGCACTTCGGCCCGTATGGCACAATGGTATGCAAAGGGAAAATTAAAAAAAGGCGACCGTTTTGTACATGAAAGTATTATCGGGTCAACCTTTACCGGAACCATTGAAGAAGAAACTTCGGTGAATGGCATACCGGCAATCAAACCCGGTATTGAAGGCTGGGCAAGGGTTTTCGGATACAATACCATTTGTATTGACGAAGCCGATGATCCTTATGCATTCGGTTTCCAGGTTTTATAGTCACCGCAGAACATAATAAAAAAAACATGAAGGCAGTCATTGTTGGAGGCGGAATTATCGGACTCTGTTCTGCCTGGTACTTGCAGCAAACCGGGTGGTCGGTTACCGTATTGGAGAGAGATGATCTAACAGACAATTGTTCTTACGGCAACGCCGGAATGATCGCGCCCAGTCATTTTACCCCGCTCGCCTCTCCCGGAATTATTTCACAGGGAATCCGCTGGATGTTGGATTCCAAAAGTCCTTTCTATATAAAACCATCCCTGAATCCTTCCCTGATCAAATGGGGTATTCAATTTATCCGGCACGCCAACGCAAAAAACGTTGATCATGGTACGCCATACCTGCGGGATCTAAGTCTGCTGAGCCATCAATTATACCAGGAGCTGGCAAAAAAACCTGGATTTGATTTTGCCCTGGAGCAAAAAGGTGTCCTGATGTATTTTAAATCGGAAAAAACAGCAGAAGAAGAATCGCATCTGGCAGATAAAGCCCGTTCTCTCGGACTGGATGCCGAACTTCTTTCGAAGGAACAGGTGGAGAAACTGGAACCTGGTTTATGCACCAATATTAAAGGTGCTGTCCATTATCGCTGCGATGCCCACTTGTATCCGAATGCACTCATGGAACAACTGGCCCGGTCCATTACTGAAAATGGTGGCAGCATTCAAACTAAAACGGAAGTAAAACATATTTCCACTGAAAAAAATAAGATAAAAAAATTAATTACCGATAAGGGGGAATTCGATGCAGATGTTTTCATCATCACCGGGGGATCCTGGTTGTCCGGACTAACCCGTATGGCAGGCGTTTCTGTTCCGCTGATGCCGGGAAAAGGATATTCCGTTACGATAAAGAAACCTGCGTTCAGATTAAATATTCCGGCCATTCTCCTGGAGGCCCGTGTAGCGATCACTCCTATGAATGGGTATATGCGATTCGGAGGAACCATGGAAATCGCTGCGGTCAATAATAAAATAAATTTCAACCGGGTAGCTGGCATCATTGAATCTATTCCGAAATATTTTCCGGATATGAATCCGGAGATGCCTGATGAAAAGGATATATGGTATGGATTCCGTCCTGTTTCACCCGACGGACTGCCCTATATCGGTTTCAGTAAGAAAGTAAAAAATATGATCATTGCCGGCGGGCATGCCATGATGGGACTGGGATTGGGACCTGCTACCGGAAAACTCGTTTCAGAAATAGCCAATGGAACTCCTTTATCGGTAAAGATTGATGCTTTTGATCCGGAAAGATTTTCATAAGCTGCAAAATATTTTTCTATGAACAACACATTCGATGCCATCGTAATCGGTTCGGGAATCAGCGGCGGATGGGCCGCAAAGGAACTCTGCGAACAGGGAATCAAAACGCTGGTGTTGGAAAGAGGAAGAAATGTGCAGCATATCAAGGATTATCCAACAGCCAACAAACATCCCTGGCAGTTTATTCATCGGGGCCGGATCACCAGGGAACTGGAAGAGGAAAATCCGATCATCAGCAAGTGTTATGCATTTGATGAAGGCGCCCAGCATTTTTTTGTGAAAGACAAGGAGCATCCTTATGTGCAGGAGAAACCTTTCGACTGGATCCGGGGTTACCAGGTAGGTGGTAAATCTTTAATGTGGGCCAGGGAAACGCAGCGCTGGAGCCGGTTATGAATTTGAAGCACCCGCCAGGGATGGTTTTGCGGTGGACTGGCCCATCCGGTATGATGATCTGGCGCCCTGGTATTCGCATGTTGAAAAATTTGCCGGCATCAGCGGCAATAAAGACGGGATTGATAACCTGCCCGACGGAGAATTTCTTCCGCCCTGGGAATTCAACTGTGCTGAAAAAAGCATGCAGGGGAAAGTGAATGCCCATTATCCGTCGCGGCGAATGCTGATGGGTCGTTGCGCGAACCTGACCAAAGCAGGTGAATTACAATTGCAGCAGGGCAGGGGACAATGCCAGGCAAGAAATTTATGCAGCCGGGGTTGTCCCTATGGCGGTTATTTTTCTTCCAATTCTTCCACCTTGCCCTGGGCCGAAAAAACCGGAAACCTGACCCTGCGTCCGGATTCTGTTGTTCATTCAATTATCTATGATGAAAAAAAGAATAAAGCCAGCGGGGTACGTGTAATTGATGCCAATACAAAACAGGTAACGGAATATTTTGCACGAATCATTTTTGTAAATGCTGCCTGCCTGAACAGTAATCTCATTTTATTGAATTCCACTTCCAGACGATTTCCCCAGGGTCTGGGCAATGAGCATGATATCCTCGGCAGGTATATGGCATT
Organism: uncultured Bacteroidota bacterium; assembly: GCA_963730655.1. Lineage (GTDB taxonomy): Bacteria > Bacteroidota > Bacteroidia > Chitinophagales > Chitinophagaceae > Puia. The sequence goes on along the minus strand of CAVSSI010000002.1, from coordinate 39,583 downwards.
TCAGAATTACCGGGGCTCGATCTCCGCATCCATTGACGGATTCAGGGATGATTATTATTATGGACGCAGACCGGTTTCTCCGCTGATGCCGAATTTCAGAAATGTGTATAAACAGGAAGAAGATTTTCAACGTGGTTACCTGGTTTTCTGGGGTGCATATCGCGATACCGGAAATGAACAGGCAGGAGAAGGTATTGGGGCAGCATTTAAAAAATCGATGTCTGAGCCGGGAGGCTGGTCGGTTTATATGTCCATGCAGGGGGAAGTGATTCCCAAAAAAACAAATCATGTGCGCCTCAGCACGGATCTGAAAGATCCATGGGGAATTCCACAACTCATTACTTCTGTTGCGTATGATGAGAATGATGAAAAAATGGTAAAAGATTTTTTAAATCAGGGTTCTGAAATACTGGATGTTGCCGGATGCAAAAATATTTTACCAAATGATAACAAACAGGCGCCCGGGCTGGATATTCATGAAATGGGAGGAGTAAGAATGGGTAAAGATCCCTCCACCTCCATGCTCAATAAGTGGAACCAGCTGCATGCCTGTAAAAATGTATTTGTAACGGATGGAGCCTGTATGACCTCCGTCGGAAATCAAAATCCCTCACTTACTTTTATGGCGATTACTGCACGTGCGGCAAATTATGCAGTGGAAGAATTGAAAAGGGGGAATTTATAATCTGCTTCCATCTAATTGACCGGAGAAATAACTTGTTTATTTTTTACCGGAGAAATATCCATTTTCACCGCCATTTCCGGCAGACTGGCCTATTCCCGCTTGAAACGGGTTGAGTAACCTTTTATTTTTACCCGAAATATAATTTTAAAACATTTGTTATGCGAAAATTGTTCACTCCACTCTTTAGAATCTGCAGTTATTATCTCCGGCTTTCCTTTTTCAAAAATCCATACCTGGTGGAATAATTTCCGAACGGCTTAGATAAATTTATGAAATAAACGATCTTTGCAGACAGATCAAAAATATCGGTTCCTTAAAATAGATTATGAAAAAAGAAAAACAGGCTGCCATTCCCTTTACCGGATACCAGAAATTCGTGATCCTGATTTTGGCGATCACGATGTTTACGGTTGTACTGGATTTCATGGTAATGTCTCCGTTGGGAGATATTCTCATGAAATCCCTGAACATTAAACCATCACATTTTGGTCTGGCAGTTTCAGCATATGCATTCAGTGCAGGAATTTCCGGTCTGTTAACCGCCGGGTTCGCCGACCGGTTTGATCGGAAAAAATTATTGCTGTTTTTTTATTCCGGTTTTATAGTCGGAACCATGTTATGCGGAATCGCCAATACCTATCCATTACTGGTGGGCGCGAGAATCATTACTGGTTTATTTGGCGGTGTGATTGGTTCGGTTGCGATGGCCATTGTAGCCGATTTATTTGACCTGCAACATCGGGGTCGTGTAATGGGTTATATGCAAATGGGCTTTGGTGCCAGCCAGGTTCTGGGAATACCGATTGGATTATTTCTGGCGAACGCCTGGGGATGGCATGCGCCGTTTTTATGGATCGGCGTTATGGCCATCGTTGTTGCCATACTTATTGGTGTCAAAATGAAACCACTGACCAAACATCTGGCTGTTCAGCGGGATACTTCGGCTTTAACGCATTTATTACATACTGTCGCAAAAAAAGATTACCGCGTAGGATTTACGGCTACGGCTTTATTATCCATCGGCGGTTTTATGATGATGCCTTTCGGATCTGCTTTTGCCATCAACAATCTTGGGATCACCCAACATCAATTACCCATTTTATTTATGGTTGCCGGAATCAGTTCGCTGGTCATTATGCCATTGATCGGAAAACTCAGTGACCGGATCGACAAGTTTAAAATATTTATGTTTGCTTCGATGTGGATGGCAGTGATGGTTATCATTTATACCAACCTTTCCGTTACTCCATTACTGGTGGTCGTAATATTAAATGTGCTAATGATGGCAGGCATTATGAGCCGCATGGTCCCCAGTAGTGCCCTGATTACCGGCATACCGGCCATGGCCGACCGGGGTGCATTTATGAGTGTCAATTCCTCCCTGCAACAGATTGCAGGAGGTGTGGCTGCTGCTGTGGCCGGAATGATTGTGGTGCAGAAAGATAAGTTCAGTCCACTGGAGCATTATAACACCCTTGGATATATCATCGTTGGTATTTCTGCCCTCAGTGTGTTTCTCCTTTCCCGTGTGAGCAGTATGGTTAAAAGAAAGTCAAGAGAACAGGCTGTTAAAAAAGCCCAGCCGGAAGTTCTGATGGAAGCATAATCGTTCCCGGTTTAAAACCGGTAACCAATCTGAATACAATATCGGAAACCGAGACTCCAGAAATTGGCTATTCCGCTTTTGCTAATGCCTTCACTGCTCGATAAATCCTTCAGGAGGGGATACTTGTTTTTCAGGGCATCAAGAATAGCCTGAACCTTCTCATCATAGTTCCCGCCGTTACTGCCTTCCAGTTTGACATTGAAATCATAACTGGTTAGAGCCGGACCGAAGAGGACGCAGTCAACCACAAATCTTTTTTTAATCACAAACTGATATCCCAGTTCCACACCCAGGTTAAAAAAACCAAGGGTGGTACTCAGTTTAAGGGCATCATTGGTCAGTGTATCACGTCCGCCTCGCATATTATTAAAATGATAATAACTCACAAAAGGAGCAAGATAAACACCATGGGGCGCTGCATATTTATTTTCTTTGGCGAGGTAAAACCGGTATTCCGCTCCAAAAACATAGCCGCTTTTCTCCTTGTTTTGATCAAATCGCAGGGAGCTATTGGCAATAAGCGATGGCATCGGAAACTGGATGATCCCGCCAAAAACCGTAAAACTTCTTTTAGGCGATAAAACCCTTTCATAGGCCATCTGAATACCACTGGAATACAATATCCAGCTGGATACATTCACTTTCACCGTATTTTTCAAATTGGATTCCTGGATCATTTTTTTGGTAGAATCCACTTCCTGTGCTTTGACATAAATGGTCGCGAGCAATGCGAAAACGAATAAAACGGAAAATTTGGGATAGAAGATGGGTCTTTTGAATGAGGTATGCATGGTAAGGTTTTGAAGTCAGGTCGGTTTCTTCACTGAATTTACGATCAATTAAACAGTAAATCAAGAAATAGATTTTATCCGGCCATGTTATCTGTATTTTTTAGAACTGAAATATAAATCGAACTGAATGCCGATCGCATGTACAGGTTGCACACCAGGCTGGTTCTGGAACTGGTACATATAATAGGTTTCAAAATCCAGCCATTTCAATACCCTGATCACTGTTCCGGCAGCGATTCTTAAGCGGTTTTCCGAATTGTCGTTCCAGTATAAGAAATATTCCGACCATAGATATGTGTTGAATGTCAGGTATTCCGTTTTCAGGTTGCGGACGAATTTTAACCTTGGTCTGTAAACAGGCTGAAAATCGCCATTTACCCAGCGCCAGTCTATCCTGTTCCGGACAATCAGCATGATATCGGCCGGCATATGAAAATTCACGTCTGATTCCGTTTCAAAAATGTTCACCACTTTTCTTTTTTCGTCCGGCGGGGCATCGGAATAGGAATAACCCATCCGGAACCAGGAAAAATATCCCCGGGAGGTATCATGCATTTCCGTATTGTTTTTGCCCCTTAACAACGGTAAGGCAAAGAAATCAATATAAATGCCGGCGGTGCCGTCAGTATAAGCAGAATTGGACTTGGTTCCGGAAACAGCAGAATATAACCTGAATTTCTCATTAAGCCTGTAGTAAGCCTCCAGTTCGGGCCAGATCTGGCTTTGCGTAGAAGTCTGGGCAGCGGTCCTTTTCGATGCCAGGAAAATCATGGAAATCAATAATATTCTAAGAACAGGACTTCTCATGCTGGTTCTTTCGGTTGGTCTTATTCCAAATTTAGTCAGAATATCAATTCTTATTTTCCCTAAATTTGTTATGCTCTTAAACAGTCATTCAATTCCATTTTTATGGAAACTGTTTTTCTCCCTTTAATTGGAAGCGATTTGATAAACGCACTAATCAAGTTTTCCAATCAGTATATTTTTATCAAAAAACAACTATTTGTATGAAAAAATTATTCAAATTGCCAGTGGCCGTTCTTTCCTCTTTGATCCTATTGTCATCCTGCGGACCTTCGCTTACGGTAACGAATGACTATGACCGTACAGCTAATTTCAGCCAGTTCCATACTTTTAAAATTGTTAAGCTGGAACAGCAGTATCAGGCACTGAGTCAGTTTAATCAGACCCGCGTGATCAATGCCGTTCAGGCACAAATGATCGCCAAAGGATTTACACCATCAGAAACACCTGATTTACTGGTGAACATTACCAGCGTCCTAAAGAACGAAAAAGAACTTGTTTCCAATTCATATGGTTATGGTGGCGGATACAGACCATATGCCTGGGGTGGTGGTAATATGCAAACAACCACCAGCGTTCAGAATTATGTAGCCGGCTCGCTGATCATCGAAGTAGCCAATGCATCAACCCAAAAATTGCTTTGGGAAGGAATCGGGAATCAGGATATTGACAGCTCAACCATCTTCCGCTGATTTGGACAAAACAGTTCCTGCCGCTGTTCAGAAAATCATGGCAAGTTTCCCTCCGGGTGCCGCAGCAAAATAATTGACACGCATCATAAAACAGAAATAAAAAAAGGGAGTCACTCCCTTTTTTTTATGCGTTCCAAGGACTAAATATTTTTTCTATTTGTGGAGATTGCGGGATTATAACCTGAACCCAACAATGAAAAGCAGGGCGACAGTGGCATTCTGGTATCCGGAAGAATAAAAACCTTTAAATTCAGCTGCATAGGAAAGCCGGGGTTTCTGAATAAAACGGTAACCAATGGTCGCGGTAAAATCAGAAAATGACCAGGTAGCTGGCGTCGTGATTTGTATATATGTTTGTAGCGGAAACTTTATTAAAGGTTATCGATTGACCCATGCCCCATTTTGCATATAATTTTTTCGATAATTTCATGGAAACGACAAACAAGATGGGTACCGAGGCGTTTGTAACATGGGCAGTAGTGGTCTGGCCCTGTGCTGTAAGGGTATCTGTCACGGAATACAACATAAAATAGCCGGTTTCAATACCGAGGCTGAGTTTTGAAAATTCCGGTTCCCACATAAACCTGGCCGAAATCGCATATTGCCAGGGCTTAACATTTCTGCTGAATACCTGGAGATTGTTAAAGAAAAAACTGGGGCCTGCACCGGCATAGATAACAAACTTCCTGTATTTCTCTCCTTGTTCAGACTGGGCCATGGAATGCCCGACAAAAAAGAAAGTGGAAATGACTAAAATTATTTTATGTATCCGCATATAAATGGTTATGGGAGAAAAACAAAAAGTTTATTTTGTAAGGGTATAAAAGTCATAAACAACGTAAGCCGGGTAATCTGAAATAAACCCATCAAACTGTCCATTCACAATATAATTCCTGATTAAGTCCTTATCGTTTAAAGTCCAGCTGATCACTTTTATGCCTTGTGCGTGGGCCTGCGCCACATCGGTCAGCAATAATCCCCTGGAATATCTCGGACCCCACCGGGTGCATCCATTGTCAATAACATCCTGCAGCGTGAGCTCACACATGGTTTTTAAACTGTCATTCTGACCATAGGCCGGGTAAGATTGAAATTCGTCAATAACCTCATTGGAGGGCAGATCGGCATATATCGTTATAGTTCGTCCAACTTCTGCGGCATGTTGCTGAGCTTCCAAAACGATGGGCTCCAGAGCCTGGAAAATGCTATCGTCTCCTTTAATATCCATCCAGAAATAAGAGAGTGTGGTAGAATCGATAAAATCCCGCAGGCATTCCTTCAGGGAAGCTATCTTCTGGCCATCCACCAGCCGGATATATTCTTCCAAAACGGGAAATCGGTATTGGTTGTAGTCTCCCGAAATCGGACTCTTAAGCGTTAACCTGGTGTCGATATTTCCGTCGTGCATCATGATGGGAACCTTATCCAGCGTGAGCTGGACGTCGAATTCAAGTCCGTTTACCCCATAGTCTTGATCATTCAATACGCCTCCGATAGAATTTTCCGCGAACGGTGGGTTGGAAACCGTCTGCACACCATGATGAGAATAAATCTCAAATGGCGTATTGATGGCTTTTTGTGAAAAATGTTCTGAGAAAGCAATACTTATCGGCTGATACACGCCATCTCCTTTGTCAATATTTCCATTTAGTACCAGGTTGCTGATATCACCCGTTGCCAGGAATACTTCCGCTTCGTCTTTGGGAACCGTGAAATTAACGAGGCCCTGGTTGGGGATTTGAGAATATCTCCAGAAACCGGAGAATTTCAGTGAGCTATCTGATTTGTCAATTCCGTATTTCAGGATCATAAAAATTCCATCCTGGTTGCTGAAGAACGAAACCCGGTATTTGGAAGTCTTGCAAACAAAATTCTCTCCAAAATCAGTAGGTCCGGAACTCAATGCATAAATCCCTTCCATTTTCTTCATAATGGTGTAAGACAGGGAATCCACATTGCTAAGCGTCACCATGGGTTGGTATAAAAATCCATTCTTTGAACAGGAAAGAAAAAGCAGAAAGATGAAACTGTATTTATAATAATTCCGGAAGCGCATAGTAAAATTTTTGTTTATTATAAGTTTAAACCTACCTGGAATTCAGGCATCCAGTACCTTTTCCCGTTAACCGGAAATGCCGGCCAGGCAACGATATGGTATTGAACATAGTCCATTTTCAGGCCCAGTGTCATCGCCCTGTTTTTGTATAATTTCTGGTCGAAATTTACAGCGAGGCTGTATCCGTTAATAAATCCGTTTGCTACGGGAAGGCTATGTCCTCCTTCTATCAGATATAATTTGTTCGTCCAGTGAATATTTGCCATCACGGTTATTGCCGTTTTACTGAATGCATGTCCATATAAAAAGGCTGGTTGCTGTTCCCAACCGGTAAGCGTTGTTGCAAACCCAAACTGATTTAATCTTCCGTAATTCCAGACAGCCTGCCACCCGATTCCGACAAAATTATGATTGGTTAACTCGTAATTCCAGAATGGTCCAAATACGATCCGGTTTGAAATAATCAGAGACGCCAGGCTTGCCTGTACATTGAAACCTTTTGGTAAACTATATTTCGCCCGGTAACTGAACATGGGAGCTGTAACATTATCAAGGGTCCAGTCCTTTGGGGTAACCACGTATAAAACGGAAATACTGGACCTGTAGTGACCACCGGGAAGGGGTTGGGGCAGGTCAAAACTTGCTTTCAGAATATCATATTCAGGCGGCTGTTTCTTCTGGCCAAAACCGGATAAGCAGGCGATGAGCAAACTGAATACCAATATGGTACAACAGCTTTTGTATTTACTGGATGTAATCACTAAATGCGTTTTTAATATCCCTTAAGAGTGGACAGTGGTTAGAATGTGCTATTGATCAGAGTCAGAACGGAATATGTTTCCGGAAAGCAGGGTGCAGATTAATTTGGCAGTTTTAACGTGGATATGCCCGGATCTGGGTGCAAGATAAAAGATTCTTTGTCAAATAAGTGATACCGGTCAGTTTTTAAGCACAAAAGGTAAAAAAGCAGGTCCTCTATTTATTTACGGAAAAATCCTCCTGTTATTCAGATACACCCGTTTTCATTTATGGAATGGTGCATTTTTTTGATGCATTATCATAATATAAAACGGTGCGGATGGTATCTCCCTCAAATTCAATTTCAAAAAAACCACCGGAATTCCATAGTAGAAAATCACCCGGTTTTTCTTCCGCTTCATATTTCCGGATATCCCAATCTGCCATTTTATGTTCCTTACTTCCGGCACCGCTGATGATATAGTGAATGCTGTCCGGTGTATAATAATACTGAAGGGCATGAACATGTCCGCTGGCATAATAAATACCCGGGTACCGCTGCAGCACTTTGGTCATTTGGGTAATCATTGTATGATAAGACGGAAAGCTGAACAGGGATGCCTTTATGCGGCCCTCAAAATACGGACGTTTTGCCAGATTGTTAATGGGCCCGATCGCATGAACCGGATGGTGGGCGACGACCATCACTTTCTGATTCAACCGGTAGCCCTGGCTTATTACGCTGTCCAGTTTATTATAAAAAAGCTTTTCTTCTTCCGGTATTTTATTTTTCTTAATTCCGGTCTGTATGATCCGGTAAGTGTCTATAAAGATAATCCGCAGGGTATGGTTATTGAGTTCCACGAAATCCGGTCCATAGTCGCCATGTTTTGGAAGAAATACATTTCCAGGATTGGCAATATGAGGGTTCACTTTCAGGTTTTCTTCAATAAAGGATTCTTCCATGGCCAGTTTAGCCTTTCCCTTTTCATAGGATGTCCGGTTCCACCAGTCATGGTTTCCCGGCGTAAAAAAAACGGAGCCATAATAGTTATCTAAAATACCCAGTTGGGATCTGACTTTGTCCATGGTATTCCGGGTGCTGTCGAAACCTTTAAATCCATAAGGAATAATTCCCCATAAAATATTTTTATAGCTGTTATCGCCCAGGAAAACTACTGCACTGTTCGGATTTTTGATCAGTTCCGCCCCCAGGTTTTGCAACGTGATCCCGGGTACGGTATGGTCGCCCGCATCTCCAACAAGGAATACCTTAAAACCCGTTTGTGCATTGGCGGTAGACGCCACTAATAAAGTTATATAAACCGATTCCAGCAATTTGGCTGCCGGCTTTAACCATTTCATTCAATGTATTTACCTGCAAGTTGCGTATTATTTAAATAGCCTGGGAAATATTGATGCTCCGCCTGTCAATATTAAATTAGTTCAATTTGGACAGGCAAAGTATTTTTGATTCATTAAACCTTGTATTATGAATTTCCTCAAACGACTCGTGGAAATTGGGTTCACGATTTTTTGTATCCTTTCCCCTTTTTTATTGTCGGCCCAGCAAACAGAAAAACCGGCATCTCCGCCCCCCGACGCAAATGAAGCTGCAGAACTGGCTAAAAAGCTCGCGAATCCCATTGCCAGCCTGATCAGCGTACCCTTTCAAAATAATACCTACTATGGAATCGGACCTTACAAAGGAACACAGAATGTAATGTTCTTTCAACCCGTGGTCCCGATTAAATTGAATGAGCATTTGAATTTAATCACGCGATACATTTTCCCCATCATCACGCAGTACAATGTTGTCGGTCAGAATTCTTCACAATCCGGACTGGGGGATGCAACGATAAGTGCATTTCTTTCTCCTTCAAAAACAAAAAACGGTCTTACCTGGGGAGCAGGACCTGCTTTCTTAGTTCCGACAGCGACCGATAAATACCTGGGCACTGGAAAATTCGGCATCGGACCGACAGCGGTGATTTTAAAACAGGAACATGGATTTACCTATGGTGCGCTCGCGAATCAGATCTGGTCCGTTGCCGGCGCTGCGGATCGCATACCGGTCAGCCAGTTGTTTGTTCAGCCTTTTTTTACCTATAACTGGAAGAGTGGCGCGGGAATCGGACTTGTGGGTACACTTGTTGAGGACTGGGAGAATAAGACTTTTGCATCAACCATCACCATGCCATTTACCGGAATCACAAAATTTGGAAAGCAGATTGTACAATTAGCCGTAGGTCCGCAACTACCCATTTCCGGTCCGGCAAAAGGAACATTCGGATGGCGGGCACAGCTCACACTAATCTTTCCCAAATAGAAAATCATTTTAGATTGTCTAACTTAGTGTAGATCTTCTTCAATCCAAAACCCGTGACAGACTATTTTAGCAATTAAAATTATCGTTATGAAGATGCGATTGGATTGGGTAAAAAAAGTCATTTAAAGGTTTAATTTTCATCTTCTGTTTTATTTTTTCTGCATCTTCCGTACACGCCCAGATTTATAACGATTCTTCAAAAAAATTTAAGGTTTACCTCGAAGCGTATATCATGTTTACCAGCATGAGCGGCACCACTGGTTTCGGGAACCTTCCCAATACATTTATTTGCGTACCGGCCAGTAAGGTATTCAGCTATCTCAAAATCGGAGGCATGTTATATGGCGAAGTTCATAATGACCAGCTGGCTTTCACTTCAGATTTATTTTATGCAGACCTTCAACAGGATGCTTCTTCTAAAAATGGAGTAATCAGCGGAACGGCGGGACTAAAACAATTCTGGTGGGAGCTGGAAGGACTCTACCGGATTAATCCCTGGCTCGAACTGGGAGCAGGTGCCAGGATAAATAATATTTCCGGAACGCTCAACCTGAATGTAGTGGGTCCAGGCGGAACCGGAAGCGTAAGCAAGAGTGGTACCAGCAGCAATACCTGGGTTGATCCGCTGATCGTTACCCGTTTGAAAAAAATTATTGATGAACGATGGCTTTTGCAATTGAGGGCGGATGTCGGCGGATTTGGAGTCGGGTCAAAAATTGTCTGGCAACTGCAGCCGGATATTTTTTACCGTTGCTCCAAATTGTTGGTGCTGGGATTGGGTTACCGGATCCTTTCGACGGATTATGAAAAAGGGTAGCGGGTCAAACCGTTTTTTATTTGATATGGATGAATATGGTCCGCAGATAAAAATTGGATTTAATTTATAGTTCGCTGCTGAAAGCTATACAGGATTAATTTACCATTTACGCACAAGTTTTGAGTTTAAGGAAAAAATTAGTGAGGTTAGTTGGAAAGTTTAAAAAACCGGGACTGTACCTGACAGCTTCGATCATTTTTTCACTGATTCATTTGAATTTATTATGCGCAGCAACCGGTTGCGGCCCAGGATTCGGTTAAATATAAAGACTCTCTGAAACTTTCGCAGGAGGTAGATATATTTCAGGTGTTGCGTAAATGGACAGGCAAGCCACCTAAAACGGTAAATGGCCTTCCAAAAGAAGGGGTAAAAAATCTTTCCCTGTTGCCCATCGTCGGATATACTCCGGCCAATGGTTTTGTCGTTGGTGCGGCAATCAGTGTCACGGAATTTTTAGGTCCGCCCAAAGCCACCAATCTCTCTTCTGCACTCATCAATGTTTCGCTGACTACAAAGGATCAGATACTGATGAATTTAAAATACGATGTTTTCCTGCCCGATAATAAATGGTATATCTCCGGCGACAACCGCCTTCTGATTTTTAATCAGGCAACCTATGGACTGGGTATTTATGGCCTGCAGGAACAAACCTATACCGGATTCGGGTATAATGGCGATAATACCAGGGTCGATTCAGCACAGCCCATGAAATTCAACTATATCCGGTTGTATGAAACCATTTTTAAGAAAGGTGGCCAAAAAATGGTATGCGGGTATGGCGCTGATGATTGATGATGATTTTAAAATCAATGATGAGTCATTAAGCCTGGATTCGCCGGTGAATATTACTTCCCACTATGAGTATTCAAAAGATTTTGGTTTTGATACCGCTCACTATTCCGCTAATGGTTTATCGGCGGTGATTATGCATGACAGCCGGGATAACCCCATTGATGCCTATTCCGGAAACTATTTCAATATGGCCTTCCGCGTAAATCCGCTGGCTTTTGGCAGCTCCCAGGCCAGTACCATGTTGTACTATGAATACCGCACCTATTTTGGCCTAAGTAAATCCATCCCCCGGAATGTGCTGGCATTCTGGATATGGGGAGTATCCGTTACTTCCGGTCATATGCCTTATCTCGAACTTCCCGCCATTACCTGGGATACCTATAACCGCTCGGGCAGGGGCTATATACAGGGCCGGTTCAGGGGAAATAATATGGCATACGGAGAATCCGAATTTCGCTTCCGCCTTTCAAAAAATGATTTGTTTGGCGGGGTTGTGTTTGTAAACGTACTACTGCCAGTAATCCGATAACTCACCAACCCCTGTTTAATACATTCGCTCCCGGGATACGGCTTTGGCCTGCGCATCCTGATGAATAAAAATGACCGGACAAATATTTGTGTGGACTATGGAAGAGGCGATGGATTTTCCGGGATTTATTTCAATATCCGGGAAGCGTTTTAAAAAGCATAAGTCACTTCCACGGAACAATAGAAAACGTTCGGGAAGTTTTTCTTTATAATGTGAAATTTCTGGCAATGTGATTTGTCGTAATGGTTGCTTTAATGTCGGCCGGATTGACCGGTAATGCATAGGTAGGCGTAAAGTCAAAACGTCCATTTTCCTGCCGTATAACCGATCGGACAACTGAACTCATAATCCAGGATTTGAAATTTAGAGGCATTCAAGACTTCTCCTGTAATCGTTACACTATCCGGCAGGGGTGGTTTGCCATCATATCCGGGAACTGTAAATCTCCTGTTCTGATAGTAGGCATTGTAGGAGTTCTGGGTGGCCGCATTCATCGTAACTGTCGGGGTTATACTCAGATTACCAATATTAAATGCCTGTTGAAGGGACGGAGATACCTGGTAATCCGGTAGTGTGATTACCAAATGTCCAGGTGAAATTTACGCCGGGCTGAATAAAAGGAAAAGTATAACTGTTTGAATATTCAAGGCTTCCTTTTTGTTCCGAGGTGGTGCTTGGACTCAGGTTACTGTAAATAAACCCTGAAAGGGTAACTGTTCCGCTATAATTTCCCGGGTTGAAATTATAGGATCCATCCAGTGTGTATTGATTAACCTGCGGGGAAGGTTCATGCGTATTATAACCCACACTCAGGTCAATTTCAAATCCGCTTTTAAATATATAACTGATTTCAGGCGTGATCAATGGAATTACCGTTGAATCCTCCCGTCCATTATTAACATCATTGGACTGCCAGGTGAGATTTACCTGGAAATGGGAAGGAGTAGGAGCCGTACTGTCTGCAGCAGGTTTTGTCGTATCTGATTTCTTTACTGTTGAATCTCTTGATATGAGTCGAATCATGCCTCGGCTGTACATGCTGGGTACTGTCCTTCGAAATGGTCGATTTCTCTTGCGCAGCGAGGGAACCGGAATAAAACAGGAAAATCAATAAAGAAATAAAGCGGAATAAACTTGTTTTCATCTATTGGGAAAATTGCGCACCGGGCACAATCTATTTCAGATTTTTGATCAGGAAATATACCGATTATTTTGAATCCTGTAAAATTTGTTCATCAAATTTATTACTGGTGGGAATTAAACGATTAGTGGTTAATTCCTGCTTATCCCGAAAAAATTCAATAAATATTCTTAATTTAAACGGGTGATACAGGAATGTTTCACGCCTGCCATATTAAAATGACTCCACATGAAATGGGCTACCTTTTTGCTGATTCTGACTATTTCAGCCTGTAAGAATAAAAAGACCGTATGTCTGATTGATGCTTCAGATATATTAAAAGGAGCCACAAAAAGAATAACCGTCGTAAAAGATTCGGGATATAAAATTTCCGCTATTTATGATGAAGGCTGGGATAGTTTAAAAGGCGGCGTTTATCTTTTTTATCCCAATCAGTTTCTGAAATCGTATACATTTTACCAGGCAAAATCGCCGGTTTACAGTGAGGAATATGATGAGAACGGATACCTGATTCAAACCAAGGGCAGTCCGATGGTAGCAAGGATCATCAACGACATGGATCAGCAGGACTCTGCGTATGTACAGGTTTATTTTTTTAAACCCATGAAAACCTACCAGGAACTGAATATTAAAATTAACAATGGTGCACCTGTTAATTATACCCTGGAAAATGATTCCGTTTTTTCAAATATGAAATCTGTCACATTTGGAATAAATACCACAGGTCAAAACCGGATCAATATGTATTCCCGGATAAAATATATGGATGACTGTTCCAAAGTAGAACATATTTTAAGTGATTCGCTTTTTCTTGTAAAAGATTCGCAAACAGGACTTTCCCCGGCTTCAGCGAAATGATTCAGCTTTCATACAAGGGTGCAGGCATGGAAATTGAATAAAAGGTATTAACAAAAAATACCTTTTATGAAAACAAAACAATCTTTTGTAAAGAGACTCGTATTTCCTGCAGTCATCGCCATGTTGGCAATTTTTTCCACAGCCCATGCGCAGGAACAGCAAACCAGCAGTGAATCGGCACTCAGCACCAAATTTGGTATTAAGGGTGGTTTGAATCTGACCAATTTACATTCAGACAATTTTTCAGACAGTCATCTGAAGACCGGATTTCTGGTTGGTGTATTTTCAAAAATTCCGGTTACACCCGGATTTTCCGTACAGCCTGAATTGTTGTATAGTCTGAAGGGTTCAAAATCCGACTACAACAATCCGATTCAGGGAAACGGAGAATATCGTTTCAACCTTGGTTATGTTGAATTGCCCTTACTTGCTGTAGTTAACCTCTCGAAAAACTTTAGTATCCATGCGGGAGGATATGGTGCCTACCTGGCAAATGCAAATATTAAGAATGAAAACAGTCAGAATGTACAGGAAGGCATAACAGATCTGAATGCGGAAGATTTTAACCGCTGGGATTTTGGACTGGCAGGTGGTGTGGGATTCGACATTGAAAATTTCACGCTCGGTGCCCGCTATAATTATGGTCTGACGAATATTGGAAAGTCAGGAAAAGCATCAGGTGATTTGCTGGGTAATGCTAAAAATTATGGTCTTTCGTTTTATGTTGGTTTTGGATTTTGAGTATATAAATTAACCCTGGCAGGCAATGATTGTGGCCAGGGTTAATTTTCTTCTGCAAATTGTTTTTTAAAGTCTTCTGCCATGTTATTCAGGTACTGCGCAGAAGGGGTTAATTGTCCGTTTTGAATAAGAATCCGATAACGGAAAATCCGGGTATCGTTTTTTTTCAGCGTCAGATTCAATGTTGATTTTCCATTGGTGAAGATTTTTTCACCCAATGGATTCGCTGCAAACAGGCCATATCCGCGGGCATGCCAGAAAGTTGGATAATTTGGGTTTCCCGGATGATCGAAAATGGTGATGCTGACAGAATCCTTTCCGATTTTGCCAAATACTTTACACCATTCCCCCCGGGTACTCCAGGCAGAATCACCTGTTTTGCCTTCGCTGGTCAGATAATTTCCGGTAACACCGGCATCGGCTTTTACTTTTGTTTTGTTTCCCTTGTTGTCAACAAATTGCTGACTGGAAGTATTGGGAATTTGCAATTCACGGGTTAAACGCAGACCCAGCAGTCCGTCTTTTGCATCGGTAAATAATACGGTCGTATCGGCTTTGAGTTCGGTAATGCGATCAATTATTCTTTGTGAGGCTGAGCCGCTAAATTCAAAGCGGGTAGTTTCTTCCAGTAATAGTTCTGTTCTGCTGATCAACCCATCTGGCATGATATCGCAGAATTCCAACCGGTCCACTCCGTAATTTCCACGATGCTGTCCGTTTTAATCCAGCCGTAGAGATGTTTTTTATCAGCCGGTATAGCATATGAATTATTCCAGAAATCCAGGCCATTTACATTTTCATAGTTAAACCATAATCCCAGGTGATGTGGATGATCTGTGGGTTCTCCCGGCCTGGGCTTTATCGGAAAGCCGCGGGTGACCAAAGTATTTGCCGCATCATAAATAGGGTAGAGGACCGGTTTTTCGAGACTGTCCGGGTACCAGAAGCTGGTGAAAATAACATCGTCTGCATATACATCAATGCGATTTTCGTTATCGGCTTTAACCAGTTTCATTTCAGTAATATGCTGTGCGTTTAAGAAGGCCGGACAGAGCATAAACAACAAAAACAATTTCCGGAAACGCATAGGATTCATAAGTTCAGTTAATATTGGAATGGTTTACCATCGGCCATTACGTTCTGGGTTTGTTCATCAAAAGTAGCTTTGGCTCCCGTGTGTACGGCAGCATTGGTCATGATATTGGCAATCGAATGACTATACCCGGCTTCGACAGGTGCATTAGGCTGCTGGCGGCTGCGGATACATTCCATCCAATTGCGTATATGGGCCGAGGTTAGTGCATCCCCGCCTGTATTGGCGGAGGTTACTACTTTTTCCGTATTGGATAAATCTATAACCGGCAGCAGGTTGGGTTTCATTTGCATTCTTTCAGCAAAACGCTGGGTGAGACCGCCCGAAGGTGTGATCTTATTCGTGTTGAGGTTAAGTTCCCCGCCATTCGAATAATAAATTTCCATCGGATTTTCATCTCCATTATCCATACGCGACATAAAACTCACCTGGAATCCGGATGCTGGATCATTTTGCGGACCATAGTCAAAGGTTGCAGAAATGGTATCCCAGTTTTTTCTGCCATCCTTCCACATGTAAATGCCTCCGTTCGCTACTACCGAACGCGGATGCTGCAAACCGGTAAACCAATGCACCGTATCAATCTGATGACTCATCCACTGACCCGGAAGTCCCGATGAATAAGGCCAGAACAGCCGGTATTCCAGGTAATATCGCGGATTGAAAGGAACACTGGGCCGGTTAATCAGAAACCGTTTCCAATCGGTGTCTTCTTCTTTCAGCAGGGGCACCAGTTCAGGTCTTCTCCAGCGTCCGGGCTGATTTACATTCCAGGTTAATTCCACCATAACGATATCTCCAAATTTTCCGGAGCGAATAAATTCATTGGCTGCCTTGTAATTGGCACCGCTTCTTCTTTGTGAGCCGATCTGCACAATTTTACCGGAGGATTTGATTGCCTTAAATGCAGCCCGGTTGTCTTCCATTGTTTCAGCAAATGGTTTTTCCACATAAGCGTCACAACCCGCCTGCACGGCCTGTATGGCGTGTTGGGCATGCTGAAAATCAGCCGTACTGATAAATACTGCATCGGCCAGTTTTTTATCATATAACTCCTCATTATTTCTGCAGGCTACAATATCATGGTTCATTTTTGCCTTCCACTGCGCTGCCCCTTCTTCCCGCCGCCGGTTCCAGATATCAGAAACAGCCACGATGTCGAAATTCAGTTCCTTGTAATGATTCATGAAACAGGGCATATGGGTGTCTTTATGCCGGTCAGAAAATCCGACCACGCCCACGCGAACCCGGTCATTTGATCCCATAATTCGTCTGTAACTGGAAGCGGAAAATCCGGAGTATGCCATGAGCATACCTGAAGTGGCCATCGTCGTTTTTTTAATAAATGCGCGTCTGGAATTTTTCATTGGCTTTTATTTACTTTCGTTGTTAAAGATAGCGTTTGTAAAAATAATTTTATGTCTTCAATACCCGACCATTTAATTCCCAGCCGGCTGGCCAAAAGAGCCCATTATGACAGGGAAGTCCATCTATTCCATACTGGATGAAGCCATATTATGTACGATCAGCTTCTGCGGCAGAGGGTAAACCATTTTCCATTCCGACCGCCTTTGTGCGGTATGGTGATAAAATTTATATACACGGATCCGTAGGGAGTCATTTTATCCGGGAGATTGAAAAAGGAATTCCGGTTTGCATTACCGTAACGCTGATGGATGATATAGTAGTTGCCAAGTCTGCTTTTCACCATTCCATTAATTACCGCTCGGTAGTTATTTTCGCTACTGCTGAAAAGATAGACCGGATAGAAGATAAAACGGCGGCTTTTGAATGGCTCACCAATAAAATTGTGCCGGGAAGCTGGAACTACCTTCGGAAGATTCAGGAAAATGAAATCAGAAAAACCACGGCCCTTGCGTTTTCCCTGGATCAGGCCTCGGCAAAAATGAGAACGGGGATGCCCATTGACGATGAAGAAGATCAGGCACTGCCCATATGGTCGGGATTGATTCCTCTTCAAACCATCCGGAAAGAACCTATAGCGGATGAACTAAGCGGGAAAATTCCGTTGCCCCCGCATTTGAACCGGGATGGTCTTTAATGAAAACAGTAAGGAATAAGTACGACTTCTATCCCAGTGTGGGAACCTCTTCGAGCAACTGCCGGAGAAAAAGGGCAGACTCATTTTTTTTCGAACTGGCCATATCGTGAAGCGTAATCTTGTCCAGCAACTGATCTACAGTAAACTGGATCATCTGCCAGAGTGAACGTGCTGAACAATCTACGGAGTTCGTGCAAAGTTTCACTGTTCCCGCGTGCTGGCCGCAGAAATCTTTATCGTAGAGTACGCCACCCGAGGGCCTGCAGCACATATTTTATTTTTATCTCTTTAGCAGGTTTTGCCAGCACATAACCCCCTTTATATCCCGGGGTACTATTGATAAAACCCGCCATGCGCAAGGTTCTTGTCAGTTTGGCCACATAATGACTGCTCAGTCCTTCGGCTTTGCTGAGTTGCGGAATACTCATTCCGTCTTCCTGTTCGCATCCTGCGATCCGAATGAGGACACGTAAACCAAATTCTTCCTGTGCTGTAATTTTCATAAATTCTATTTCATAAATCTGACAACAATCGAAAAAACATTTTTATGCCTGCTTTAAGCATTAAGCTTTGCGCTTTAAGCTTTTCAGAGCCATCCCAGTTCCAGTTGTGCCACTTCCGACATTCTGCTTTTATCCCAGGCCGGCGTCCAGGTTACAGCCACATGAACATCATTAACGCCTTCTATCTCCCTTAATTTCTGGTCCACTTCCACGGGAAGGGACTGGGCAGCCGGACAACCGGGTGCCGTTAATGTCATAACGATCTGAACATTGTTGATCGGAAGAATATTGATTTCATAAATCAATCCCAGTTCATAAATACTTACCGGTATTTCCGGATCAAAAATCGTTTGCAATTTTTCAATTACTTTTTCTTTCAAGTCTTCCATCACCTAATTTTTTAAAGGAACAGGGTCCTTTATTTTGTATGCCAGCGCATAATGTTTCATCTGTTTTACCATACTCAACAGGCCATTTGACCGGGTTTGAGCAAGATGGGTAGTCATTCCGATTTCGCGGATAAAGTCCAGTTTTGCCTCCAGGATTTCATCAGGTGTTCTTCCGGACAATACCCTGATCAACATACTGATCAGTCCCTTTACAATCACGGCATCACTATCCGCTTTGTAGATCAGTTTTCCATTTTCCAGGGTGGCAATAAGCCAAACCGAAGACTGGCAACCTCTGACCCTGTTCTCATCCGTTTTAAAAGAAGGGTCCAGCGGAGCCAGTTTTTTTCCCAGGTCAATAATATATTCATATTTGTCGTCCCAGGAATCAAAAAGGCCAAACTCCCCGATGATTTCTTTTTCCGTCTCTAATATGTCCGGGTGCGCCCCCATGTTACGATAAAATTTTTACCACTCTGTACAATCCCTTCACCAGCTCATCAATTTCAAACTTTGTATTGTAAACGGCAAACGAAGCGCGGGATGTACCCGGAATACTAAACCGGTCCATCAGTGGCTGGGCGCAATGATGCCCGGTTCGCACAGCGATACCCTGGTTGTCCAGCAGGATACCAATATCCTGCGGATGGGCCTTTTCGATGGTAAAGGAAACCACGCCTGCTTTCTCTTTCGCAGTCCCTATAATTTTAAGTCCCGGAATTTTTTCCAGTTCCTGGTGGGCATATTCCAAAAGTTCCTCTTCATGCCTGCGTATTTTTTCCTTACCAATGGAATGAACAAAATGCAGGGCGGCTCTGAAAGCAATCACATCGGCGATATTGGGTGTACCTGCTTCAAATTTATATGGCAGGTCTGCATAAGTGGTTTTTTGAAAACTTACCTCCTTAATCATTTCCCCGCCACCCTGAAACGGAGGCATGGATTCCAGCAACTCTTTCTTTCCGAACAACACACCAACGCCGGTAGGGCCATAGAGTTTATGGGCGGAAAAAGCAAAGAAATCACAATCCAGGTCCACTACATCAATATCCAGGTGTACCGCGGACTGTGCTCCATCAATCAATACCAATGCGCCTGCTTTATGGGCCATGGCAGTCATCTGCCTGACCGGGTTTACGGTGCCCAGTGCATTTGAAACATGTACGATGGAAACCATTTTTGTTTTGGGTCCCAGTAATTTTTCATATTCCTCCATTAATATTTCGCCCCGATCGTTGATCGGAATTACCTGAAGGATGGCTTTTCTTTCTTCACATAACATCTGCCAGGGAACAATATTGGAATGATGTTCCAAAGAACTGATCAGGATTTCATCTCCGGCCTGAATATTTTTTCTTCCCCAGGTATAGGCAACCAGGTTAATACTTTCAGTGGTTCCTTTGGTGAAAATAATCTCTTCCCTGGACCCTGCGCCGATAAAGGACTTTACGGCATCCCGTGTTTTTTCAAACGCGGCGGTGGCTTCTTCCGCCAGACTGTGAATTCCGCGATGAATATTTGCATTGTATCCGGTATAATAATGAATGAGTGCATCAATAACCACCTGCGGTTTCTGGCTGGTTGCCGCATTATCCAGGTAAATGAGTGGCTTGCCCTTTACCATACGGTTTAAAATAGGAAATTCCTGACGGATAACCGAAATATCCAGTGGCTTTGGTATGGTAAGTGTTTCATTCATGATAGATCTTTTTCCAGCCGTTCATGGATAAGTTTTTCAACCAATCCACGCAAAGGCAGTGGTTTTATCTGTTCCAGAATATCCGAAGCATAGGCGCTTAGCAATAAATTGCGGGCTGTTTTTTCAGAAATTCCGCGTGACTGTAAATAAAAAAGGCCTTCTTCATTTAATCGGCCAACCGTACATCCATGCGTGCACTTCACATCATCCGCAAAAATTTCAAGCTGCGGTTTTGTGTTCACACTGCAGGAATCGGAGAGCAGTATATTTTTATTACTCTGATAGGCGTTCGTTTTCTGGGCCGGCTGACGAACAAATATTTTTCCATTGAAAACACCGGTAGCGTGATTGGTCAGAATGCCTTTATAGAGCTCATTGCTCAGGCAGTTCGGTTTAATATTGTCTACGATGGTATGGTTGTCAATATGACTATGCCCAGTTTGAAAATAGAGACCATATAAATGGGCTTCACAATACTTTGCATCCAGAATTACATTCAGATTATTGCGAACGAGTCCGCCATTTAAGGAAATGGTCACCGCATGAATAAAACTTTTACCCACCTGCCGGATATGGGTTGTGCTCACCTGGCTGGTGTTGGAGCCATCGTTCTGTATTTTGTAATATTCAAGTCTGGCTTCATTTTCAACAATAATTTCCATTACCTGGTTGGTAAAACTTTCATTGGATCCGAGAGTAACATAATTTTCCACCACCTGCACATCCGCATGTTCATTTACATGCATCAGGCTGCGGGGCTGGGATAGAATATTTACCGTGCGCGCATCGGTAATATGATAAATGTATATCGGGTGTTCAATGCGTTCTGATTTACCGGCATGAATAAATACGGCACCATGAACAAATGCGGTATTCAGCGCATTGATACCGTCTTTCTGATATTGACTGCTGTCCCCAAGCCATTTACCCACTACTTCATGAAAATCGCCACTGGAAGCTTCTTCCAGGGCAAGAACACGCAGGTTTCCGGAGCGGATCCGGGAAAGTGAAAAAGAATAAAAGCCGTTTACGAATACCAGTTCATTCGCCTGTTCATGACCGGGAAGGCGCAAACCTTTCAGATCCTCTGCGCCGACTGATCCTGTAAATGGCTCGGCAGGTACCTGAAATTCTTTATTAAATAAACCCGCAATACGGGTATATTTCCATTCCTCGTGTTTTGATCCGGGAATACCCAGCGTTGAAAACGTATGAAAAGCCTGCTTGCGTAATTTATCCAGGCCACCCGGATCCTCACTTGGCTGAAGCTGGTCAAATCTCTCCTTAAAATATGCGATTGTATTCATATTGTTTGATCTCCCGCCTAAACAGCTTCTACTGTATTTTCATTTTTAATAAAATCATATCCTCTTTCTTCCAGCTCTAAAGCCAGTTCCTTGGTGCCTGATTTAACGATCCTTCCATTATATAACACATGTACATAATCGGGAACAATATAATCCAGGAGTCGCTGGTAATGGGTAACCACCAGTACGGCATTGTCTTTGTTTCGTAATTTGTTTACGCCGTTGGACACAATGCGGATAGCATCTATGTCGAGACCTGAATCTGTTTCATCCAGAATGGCCAGACGGGGTTCCAGCATGGCCATCTGGAATATTTCATTCCGCTTTTTTTCACCACCTGAAAATCCTTCATTGAGCGAACGGCTCAATAAAGTCTGTTCAATGTTTACCAGGGCCATTTTTTCTTTCATCCTTTTGAGGAAAGTAACCGCATCCAGGGGAGGCTCACCGTTATATTTGCGTATTTCGTTTACTGCAGTCTTGATAAAGTTGATGGTGTTTAATCCCGGAATTTCCACCGGATACTGAAAGGCCAGGAAAAGGCCTTCCGCTGCACGATGTTCCGGAGATAGTTCCAACAGATCCTTGCCAAGGAATTCCACGGATCCTTCCAGTACTTCATAATCACTCCTTCCGGCAAGAACAGATGCCAGGGTGCTTTTTCCGGATCCGTTTGGCCCCATGATGGCATGGACTTCTCCTGCTTTGATATCGAGGTTGATACCATTCAAAATCTTTTTTCCTTCTATACCTGCATGCAAATTCTGAATCGTCAACATGTTCTGCTAATTTTTATTACTCTGATTTATTTGTTGACCGTTGGCGGTTGGCCGTTGGCCGTATTTATTAAAATTCACTCTTACACTCCTATACTCTTATACTTTGTATTACCCTACGCTTCCTTCCAGACTGATCGCCAGCAGTTTTTGTGCTTCTACAGCGAATTCCATGGGAAGCTGGTTCATAACTTCCTTTGCAAAGCCATTGATGATCAGGGCCACTGCCGTTTCCGAATCAATCCCCCGCTGATTACAATAAAAAATCTGGTCTTCCCCAATTTTTGACGTCGTCGCTTCATGTTCGACAACCGCTGTATTATTTCTGACTTCTATATAGGGAAAAGTGTTTGCACCGCATTTATCACCGAGTAATAAAGAATCACATTGTGAAAAATTCCTGGCGTTGGATGCGTTTTTACTTACATGTACCAGACCCCGGTAACTGTTATTGCTGAATCCTGCGGAAATTCCTTTGGAAACAATGCGGCTCCGGGTATTTTTCCCCAGGTGCATCATTTTAGTACCCGTATCGGCCTGCTGATAATTATTGGTAACGGCTACAGAATAAAATTCCCCGGTAGAATAATCTCCTTTCAAAATCACACTGGGATATTTCCAGGTAATCGCCGATCCGGTTTCTACCTGGGTCCAGGAAATTTTTGAATGATTGCCCTTGCAAATTCCGCGTTTGGTTACAAAATTATAAACACCTCCGCGTCCCTGTTTGTCGCCCGGATACCAGTTTTGAACCGTTGAATATTTTATTTCTGCATTTTCAAGCGCAACGAGTTCGACCACAGCAGCATGCAATTGGTTTTCATCCCGCATCGGAGCAGTACACCCTTCCAGGTAGCTAACATAACTGCCGGCTTCTGCAACGATCAGGGTCCTTTCAAACTGACCGGTATTTCCGGCATTTATCCTGAAGTAGGTAGAGAGTTCCATGGGACAACGAACTCCTTTGGGTATAAAACAGAATGAGCCATCACTAAATACAGCTGAATTTAGCGCAGAAAAATAATTATCTGAAATGGGAACTACGGTGCCCAGGTATTCCCGGATGAGCTCGGGATGTTCCTTGATGGCTTCACTCATGGAACAAAATATGATACCGAGTTCGGCCAGCTGACCTTTAAATGAAGTTCCGATGGAAACACTGTCGATGACCGCATCAACAGCAACACCCGTTAATCTTTTTTGTTCTTCAAGGGATATTCCCAGTTTTTCAAAAGTCCGGATGAGTTCCGGATCTATTTCATCCAGGTTTTTGAGGATTTATCTTTTGCTTTGGAGCCGAATAATAAATGATGTCCTGGTAATTGATCGGTGGGAATTTGATATTAGCCCATTCCGGTGTTTTCAGGGTAAGCCAGTGACGATAAGCTTTCAGTCTCCAGTCCAGCATCCATTGGGGCTCCTTTTTACGATTTGAAATAAAACGGATAACATCCTCATTCAGACCTTTTGGTGCTTCATCCGCCTCAATATGGGTAATAAACCCGTATTTATAGTCGCTATTTACCGTTTTCTCAATCGTACTGAGTTCATCCTCAGCATCCCGGGACTTCGTTTGGATAAGATCTGTCTTCATATAACGCAAATTTACGAAACCATTTATACTAAAAAGTATAAACAGGCAATTTTCTTTATCAGGAGGAGGATGAATGCGCTCACCGGAAAAGTTACCGGTCACTCAAAAAAAACCTTTCGGGTGGCCGTGTAGAAAGGGATGGATTCAGAAAATCTAAATAACTGAAATTCAGGTAGTTATATCAGTCAGTAAACATTCCGGGGAAAGTTCTTTATCTCAGAAATTTTTTTCTGGGGAACAAAATATCCTCAGCTGTTTCATAACCTTCTTCAGCTACCACATGGAGTCTCTTTGAAAGCTTTTTTTCCGCATCTCTTCTTTTAAAAATCTGGATTATCAGGAGTGCACTGAGTGTTATGCTTGCGGCAAGCAGGATTTTCTTTGTTTTCATGCAATTAAACCACTGAAATATTTGGCCAAGAATAGGTGATATGTGCTATGCAAAGTAAAAATCATGCCCAAATCATCAAGATGACAAAGATTGTTATCCAATAGCTGCTCGGAAAATTCAAATCGGATATCAGCAGGACTGGAAGATCAGGATTTAGCGCCGGCGGCATAATCCTTAAAAGTCTGAATGGTTTGCATCAGTGATTCTTCCATTTGTTTTTTGTCGAGCAATTCCACCTGGTATAGTCCGGTAGGCATAAGGCTGACCAGGATTTCATGATGGGGGCCGCTGGCAATATACGGGTTCTGATCCCGAAAGGAAGGATACATCTCATGCTCAATAACCAGTTTCACTACCTGTTCCCGGCTTAAATCATGCAGTTTTAAAGACATGAGAATATTTTTTATGAAGATCCGAAAATTCCTCCTTATTCAAAAGGGCTGGAAGAATAGAATTATAAACCAAATGTTAATATCTATTTTATAATACCCCGTTCGGGATTAAACCTGTCCGAATCCCGTTTTTAAACATAGAATATTCTTCAGGAATAATTACATTTGCGATATGGCAGTATTGAAAAATGTGCAATTTTCGAAATTGATTAAAGCAGAAGGCCGTTTGAGGGAATTCAATTTCAGAAAAAGTAATGGAATCGGGGGACCTGTCTACCACGTGGACGTAAGCGATGACCGCGGCAATCGTTATTATATTAATATGTTATTGGAAAATAATACCTGGACTGTACAGGAGAAAACGCTGCCCGCCTGGATTCAGGATGCAGTAATCCAATTTCACCCTGCCATCCTGGAGCAGGAAGGATAAATACAAATTTTATATTTCGGAACCGGTTTTATCCCTTTTATTTAACTTACCCGTTAAACTATAGGGCGGTATGCGTAAATCCCGACTGGAAGCATTTAGTGACGGGGTAATTGCCATTATCATTACGATCATGGTATTAGAAATTAAAACACCGCATGATACCAGCTGGAGTTCCCTCTTGCAGCAACTGCCTGTTTTTTTTAGTTATCTCCTGAGCTTTGTTTATATCGGTATTTACTGGGGGAATCACCACCACCTTATTAGTGCAGTCGACCATGTAAATGCTTCCATCATCTGGTCCAACATCAATCTTCTTTTCTGGTTATCCCTGATACCTTTTGCCACGGGTTGGATGGGAGAGAATCATTTTGCGCAAAATACAGTTGTCTTTTATACAGCCCTGCTGGAGATTTGTGGAATTTCATTCACCATTCTTCAGGTTTGTGTGGAGCGGATAACGAGGAACAATCCAAAGCTGGTTGAAGCTTTTGCCATCGTAAAACGAAAAGGAATTTTCTCGGCGATTTTGTATTGTCTGGCCATTTTACTGGCTTATATAAATACATTGTACTCTGCAATCCTGATTTGTCTGGTGGCAGTTCTCTGGCTGATACCGGATAAACATATTGAGAAAGCGGTTACCAAATAGCCCACTAAGTATAAACCCTTAGTTAACAATAATTATTTACATCATCTCGTTTTTAGTTATTGAAACCAACCCTTAAAACAATGAAAAAAATAATTTTTTCAGTTATTGCTGTCTGCCTTAGCGGTTTTGCCTTTTCCCAGACTTTTACCCAGGGCGTCGGAATCAATATAGTGTTACAGTCCGCATCCGGTGTACACGCAGATCCGGTTGGTGCCCTCATCTATTCTCCACGGGTGAATGTTATGGAAATGGAAAATACTTCCCTTTCAGTTGGCATTCCCATGAGTTTTGGCGTCTCCGGTTCATACAATTCAATGGATGCAGGAAACAGTACCCTGGGGATCATGTTTGATGCTCCACTGATGATTAACTATAACTACGGCGCCGGTGCTACTAAAGAGGTCGAAGACAAATTTGGATTTTACGGTGGGGTGGGATTTGGATATCATATGAATCAATTCATTGCTTCAGATGAATACGGCAATGATTTGACTGCAAAAAGATCGGGCTTTGGACCCGTCGGAAATATCGGTGCCCGTCTGGGTGTCGGTCATGGCTCCCATAATCTGGAACTCCGGTTTTCCTATATGAAAACGATGGATGAATCCAAATCAAGTATTGTTGGAATTGGTTTCCTTTTTAATTTTTAAAAAGGTCGTTTTATACAGAAAAAATCAGATCCCGTTAAACGACTTCCTGATTAAATTAACTTACTGTAACGGGTGTTGATATAATCCCAATTTACAACCGCCCACCAGGCCGTGATATAATCCGGTCTTTTGTTTTGATATTTCAGATAATAGGCGTGTTCCCAAACATCCAGACCGATCAGCGGTTGACCGTTGTTGTTGTCCGGGATATCCATTAAGGGATTGTCCTGGTTAGCAGTTGATACAATATCCAGTTTGCCGTCTTTTTTAACGATCACCCAGGCCCAGCCGCTCCCGAAGCGGGCTTTGGCGGCATCATTAAATTTAGTCTTCATGCCATCCAGGGAACCGAAACTTCCATTGATGGCCGTTGTCAGGGCAGGAGAAGGCCCACCGGCTGCAGAAGCGGGTGCGTGCATCAGTTCCCAGAAAAGGGAGTGATTATAATGCCCTCCGGCATTATTTCTCATTTTGGTGGAATATTTAGTTATGGATCCGAGCAGGTCTTCCAGGGAGAGTTTTGAAGTATCCACCTTTTCTGCTGTTACGGCTTCTGCCAGATTTTTGGCATAGGCTGCTGCATGTTTGGTATAGTGTATTTCCATGGTCATGGCATCGATTGACGGCTCCAGCGCTGTGTAGGCATAGGGTAGTGGACGCTGCGTATAAGGAATTGGATCCGGGGGAATATTCGAATGGCCGGGATGGGAATTTGTTTTCGCCAGTGAAGTCAGTACAGATCCTGTTAGTCCGGCAGCCATTCCCGCCTTACCTGCGGTATGAATGAAATCTCGTCTGGATAAATCTTTGTTTGACATAACTGAAATTTTTAGTCATGTAATTTACGCATTTAAGGCCATTGAGAGCTTAAAGCCTAAAGCCTAAAGCCTAAAGCAAAAAATGTTTTCTAATTTGCGGATCTGAAAATTAAATACGGTCAACGGCCATCGACTACTGTCATCTGTCATCTGTCAACTGTCATCTCTCTAAGGGTAAAGCAGGTATTTTTTCCTGAGGGATTTGAAATGCGAAAGTGCAGGTTCCCAGGACTGGCGGATCCGGATTTCAGAAACTCCGGCAATGATCTGTTTTCTCAGTAAGGAAGTGCCGGCGAGTTTATCGAAATTGCCGATCTGTTTACTCCGGGATGCATCAAAAAAAACTTCCTTCTGCGGATAAGACCGGTACATTTCAAATAACCACTGCAGATTGATTTGTTTTTTCCGGCGGATCAACTCCTGATCATAATTTTCAAGATCCACACCGTAACAGACTGAATCCTGGTAGAGCGGATGTTCACTCATTCCCGGAATGGATTCCGGCGTAAAATGAAAAGAATATTTTTCCTTTAGTGCCGGCGCACCGATTTGGGTAAAGGGTCGTTGTGTTCCTCTTCCGAGATTGATAACGGTCCCTTCAAACAAACATATACTTGGATACAGCAGAATGGATTTATCCGTATTCAGATTGGGGGAGGGTGGTACAGGAAGTATATACCGGGAAGCGTGGGTATAATTTTTATTTTTAATAATCGTGAGGCCGCACTGCACTTTATTTGTCAACCAGCCTTCGCCGTTGATCATTTTTCCCATTTCTCCCAAGGTCATTCCGTGTACAATTGGTATGGGTTGCAGGCCTACACCGGAATGCAGCGAATCTTCCAATACCGGTCCGTCAACATAAAACCCATTGGGGTTCGGCCGGTCCAGGATAAGCAGCGGTTTGTGAAAATCAGCGCAGGATTGCATCACCCGTTGCAGGGTAATGATGTAGGTAAAAAAGCGGGCTCCCACATCCTGGATATCAAATATGATCAGGTCCACGTCTTCCAGATCTTCCCGGGAGGGCATCATCTTTTTTCCATAGAGCGAAATCACGGGAATACCGGTAACCGGATCCCTGCTGTCTGCAACCGTTGTTCCATTGCTGGCCATACCCCTGAATCCATGCTCGGGTCCGAAAACTTTTACCACCTGAATACGGGCATGAAGGAGACTATCTACAAGCGGAATACCGGCAATTTGTGAAGTGGGATTGGCAACCACCGCTATCCGCTTACCCTGTAGTAAAGGAAAATATTTTTCGGTCTGGTCCGCACCCGTGAATATTTTCTGTGGAACCTTTTGTGCAATGGTGAATGAAGAGGAGATTATCAGGATGATCAGAAAAAGGAATTTCATTCCATTCATATTTTCTAATTTTCAAATTCCCGAATTTTCTTCAGTCATAGAGTTTTTTTGCAATTCCTTCCACGATGGTTTTGGGAAGAAGCCATGCAAAAAACGCGCTTAATTTATTCATGCCTCCCGTGATCACTTCCGGACGACGGTGGAACAGGCTGTTCACCGCAATACGCGCAACGGTCTGGGGAGTCATATTAAATTTATCGGCAGCTTTCTGACCTTTGATTCCCACATTTGCCCGGCTTATGAAATTGGTATCTGTCGGGCCCGGACAAACGCAGGTAACGGAGACCGTCGTTTTTTTAAGTTCCTGGTAGAGTCCGCGGCTAAAACTCAATACATATGCTTTGGACGCGGCATAGGCAGAGAGTAAGGGAATCGCCTGGTACGCAGCAGAGCTTCCAATGTTTAAAATATATCCGGCAGGCTGTTTAAGTAAATCCGGTAAAAATAATCTTGTCAGTTTGGTAAGGGTAAGCATATTTACCTGCAGCATTTCATCATATTCCAGCGGAGAATATTTTTCAAAATTTCCACTTAACCCATAACCCGCATTGTTAACGAGCACGGAAACCGGAAACTGATTCTTACTGCACCATTCATATACGGTTTCAGCAGATGAGGACGCGGCCAGGTCCAGGGCCAGCCATTGACAATTCCGGTTTGATTTTGTTTGGATTTCTGATGAAACTTTTTGCAGCAGATCAGCAGAACGGGCTACCAGTAACAGGTCATATCCTCGTTCAGCCAGGGCTTCCGCAATAGCTTTTCCTATTCCTTTGCTGGCTCCTGTAATGAGTGCAAAAGGCATCTTCAGTTCATTTAAATTTCACGAAATCCTTAGTTCTGTACTTTGGATGCGAAACGATGGTAAAATGGTGTTTTACTGTTTTCATCCTTGGGCATATACTTACCGGTAATAATCGGCACATACATTACCCTGCGGCGACTGGCTTCACCAATATACGGTGATTGCTGTGCACGATGCCAGATGCGGCCATCATGAACAGTGAGGTCTCCCGGATGAATATCAAACCCGATTTCACGGGCATCAGGATTGTTGTCTATGAAGTATTTTTTCTTGAAAAGTAATCTCAGCACACCCTGTGTATGGGTACCCGGAAGAACGCGGAGTCCACCGGCTTCAAATGGAACATTATCCAGATGAATCCCAACATTCAGCATTGGCATGATCTTCTGGCCGAGGAATAAATCCCTGGGGCTGTCGGTATGCCATCCCATCTGGGAAAATTTACTTTCGGGGGTGCGTACATAGTGATTCAGGATCAGGCCGTCTTTTTCATTTTCTGCGATACGACCTTCGTAGGGGGCCAAAAGTTCCAGCAGGGCCACCAGGCGGGGGTCTTTCAGGAACTCATGGAAAGGCGGTACTATAATTAGATAAAAAACACAAACGCTGAATAATGGTTTTGCCATCATGATCCTTTCCGAATTTAAGGGGAACGCCATTGATTTTATCAATGCCTTCATCAAGCAGTTTCTGTTCAATACGGTTTAATTCCGAGATGAAAAACTCAACAGTTTCCGGTTTAAGGACATTACGGAAAATGATCACCCCATTTTTATGGAAAAAAGCTGCTTGTTCAGGGGTTACCTTTTCACCTAAAACGAATTCAGGGCATACTAATTTTTTCATATCATGGTAGCATTTAAGTCTTTAGCAGGGGATATTGCCTGATTAAAACCCAGATTTGGACAGATTGAAATTAACTTAAAAATAATGATGAATTTTATTATCCGCAAAATTAATGAATAAAGTGCTATTAACCAGCCTTTACTTCAACTCTTATTTCCCCATTTGTTAATTACCGGGCCTAATTAAACGCATAAAGCAGACCGTTGGTATCCTTAAAAAAAGAACTTTTAAACCTGAATTTGAGGGGGTAATAACTGTTGATTTTCCCGTTCGGTAAATTTTAACGCGAGGCGGTATACAAAATACGTGAACAGGGGGGCAGCCAAAACATCTACGGTATAATGAACGTGCTGAACGAGCAGAAGAATGCCCAGTAAAATGGAACCAAAAAGGGTGTATATCCGGTCCCATTTCTTTTTCAGACAAAGAAAAACCAGGAAAACTGTCGTCATATGACCCGAAAAAAAAAGATCATGGGTGATATAATGTTCGCCATAAAACTGATTGGTAATCGGGTCAGCCAGGGGAATGAGTCCTTCCGGGGGATTCAATGAAATCAGGCCTATAGAGGCCATTCGAAGCAGGGTAACGCCATTATAGGACCATAACATAACCAGTAGCATCATGGGGTCGCGATAGATTCGGATAACGAGTAAAAGGCAGGCTGACCAGATTAAAAAAAAGACAGCAATGGAAACATTATGAGCGGAAAATCTTTTTAAAATAAAGTCGGAAAACAAAAATCCATTTCTGTTTTCGATGTAAGCAAAAAAGAAGGGAAGGGACGTCAGGATCCCGGCAAAAATGGTCATCCCGATCCAAAATTTCCACCGGAAAGAAGTTATTTTCCACGCAGAAGTCCAGGTCGGGCCGGTATGTGGATAGTCATTTTTCGGGCTATCCTGATCCTTAAAAGAACGGATATATTGATCGTGCAAGGAGATTTTTTTTATCAAGAGAAAATGATCTGGATCAAATTTTTGGACGGTTTCCTGCTATTTTTAACCTAAATGGTTGAATTTCAGGTTGGTGGCCTAAAAATGCCAACGCTTGAAGGCCTCCAGGGCGGCATATTTGGTCAGACCCAGCTGGGCATACAGCCCGGCGGTATTTCCATTTCTGTCTTCGGCCCGCTGCCAGAACTCCCGGCTGTCGGATCCCTGGAAAGGGACCATATCTTTTTGCGACTGGTGGATGAAAATGCCAAAGCGTTTTTTTAAAACCTGGTCCGGACTCATGGGTATGGCCATTTCGATTTCGCTCACATCCCATTCCTGCCAGGCGCCCTTGTACAACCAGACCCAGCAATCCTTCACCCAGGCTTCACCGGCATTTTTAAGGCGTTTCAAAGACTCGAAAACAACATCCAGACAAACCTTATGGGTACCATGCGGATCGGCCAGATCGCCGGCACAGTACACCTGGTGGGGTTTAATTTTCTGCAACAATTCCATGGTAATACGAATATCCTCTTCACTCATCGGATTTTTTTCGATGGTTCCGGTTTCATAAAAAGGAAGGTTCATAAAATGTATTCCCGTTTCGGGTATGCCTACATAACGGCAGGTGGCACTGGCTTCACTTCTGCGGATCAATCCTTTTATATTCCGGATTTCGGGAGAATCCACGCCGGAAGGTTTTTTTTCTTTAAGATATTTTTTGGCGTTCTGTAAGAATCTCGGTGGATCTTTTATTGTCGATTCCAAACATCGATTCAAAGCCAACAGCAAAATCGATAAACCGGGTTACAAATTCATCCGTAACCGCAATATTTCCCGAAGTCTGGTAACCGACATGTACTTCATGTCCCTGATCATGCAGCCGCATAAATGTTCCGCCCATGGAAATGATATCATCATCGGGATGCGGTGAGAAAATCAGGCACCGTTTCGGATAAGGAATCATTCTTTCCGGGGCATTTGGCAGCGGTTTATTTTTACCTCCGGGCCATCCGGTGATGCTGTCCCGCAACATATAAAAAACTTCCAGGTTGATTTCATAAGCATCTCCTTTTACGGCAAGCAGATCACTCAATCCATGGTCGTTATAGTCTTTATCTGTCAGGCTCAGTATCGGTTTTCCCAGCTTGAGTGCCGTACTCACTACCGCTTTGCGCAGAATATCCGGATTCCAGTCACAATTTCCCGTAAGCCACGGTGCTTTAAACCGGATGAGGTCAGCCGCTGCCGCTTCGTCGGTTACAAAGAGTGTATTTTCATGTTCCTGCAATATGGAGGCCGGCATTTCTTCCGTAACATTTCCTTCAACGGATTTCTGGATGGCCGTTGATTTATTGCTTCCCCAGGCCATCAGTATAATTTTCCTGCTTTTCAGAATCGTACTGATGCCCATGGTTACTGATAACCGGGGAACCTGCGTAACACTATCAAAATCTCCTGCATTGGAAAGACGGGTGGAATTTTCCAGTGGTGTCACGCGGGTTTTGGAGAACCGGCTGGAACCCGGTTCATTGAAACCGATATGTCCGTTGGATCCGATTCCTAATATTTGCAAATCGATTCCTCCGGCATCCACTATCGCCTGTTCATATCCGTTACAAAATTCCTTCATGGAATCCTTGGGTAAATCC
This sequence comes from uncultured Bacteroidota bacterium, assembly GCA_963730655.1. Taxonomy (GTDB): domain Bacteria; phylum Bacteroidota; class Bacteroidia; order Chitinophagales; family Chitinophagaceae; genus Puia. The sequence continues at coordinate 6,639 of CAVSSI010000002.1, read as the reverse complement.
CCATTGGGAATATAACAGTTCTCCGCTTTTATATCGATATGGTCAAAAAGGTTTTCCTGCATAAACCGGTAATAACTCTGTGCGGCGTCCCTGGTAATCGGATAATACTCATCCAGGTTGAATACCATTACATTACGGAAACTCAGCCCTTCTTCCCGGTGCAACCTGATCAATTCCGAATATAATTTCAGCGGAGATTTTCCTGTGGCAAGACCAAGCACACAGCGTTCTTTATTTTTTTCCTTTTCCCGGATGAGTGCGGCAACTTTTTGCGCAACAAATTCAGATCCGTCCGTTGCATTGGGGAAAATTGCCAAAGGGATTTTTTCGAATGAGTCCACCATTTTCATTTTGCTGAAGGTTTTTTCAATTATGCTGCGAAAATAGGCCTTAAAGCCCAAAGCCTAAAGCCCAAAGGCTAAAGCAATTGAAAATGTTGAAACCTCATGAGTGAATCTTCCGGTCATCTGTCATCTGTTATCTCATTTGATCGTTTCATAACAGAGTGTAAGGAGCTGCCGGCTTTCGGGACTTATCAGCCGGTTTTCAATTTTCTGCTGCAGGCCCTGCATCAGCTGCTGAAATCTTGTATGAATATCTCTTTTACCGATAAGTTTTCCCACGATCAAATCGGTACAGATATTCCCTCCGCTGTGCGAATTCAGCGACCATTCCGGATTTGATTCGAAAAAATGATCCATGTTTTCAATAGAATCCAGGGTGTCATAAATGGGGATCAGTTCATCTTGCAGCGTCTGAACAAGCCAGTCGCCTGCGATAAATAAATCACGGTAATTATAGATTAAAAAATCCTTCGCCGTTCTGGTTTCCGGATCTTTTGAAGTGAAATCTTTCGTAAACAGAATAATGCTGCAGAGGTCAGAGTCCTTATGTATAATTTCTCCCATAAAAGATTTCTTAATCTCTTTTATCTGGGGATTCCAGATTTCAAACTGGAAGCCAACCCGGTAGCTGACGGGAAACTGGCTCAGGAAAATAATCGAAAGTATATCCTGGTTTTTTTTATTTTTTCGCTGGAAACTAAAACTGGATTTCCTGAATTCGAAGCCAGCCTGTTTCATAGGGGCATTCAATACCTTGAACAGATATGACTGCACATCCTGTAACCAAAGTTCAAGCGTGGGAGTTTGTCTGTTACCCGAATTCATACCCTGCGTATTGCGTCTCTTTGGAAGATCTAAACCGCTCTAAATTAGATATCCAAAACCGCATTTGGAAATAAAATGCCGAACATATTTTATTTCGGTTTTCCCGAAATTACGGGAAGGATAATGGAAGAAACATGGTTCCTGTCATGATAAATATGAATGGTGGATTTTTTAAATTCCGCATCCCCGCAGGTATATATATCTGTAAAAGTCTGCGGATTACGGTCTGCCAGTGGAAACCAGCTGCTTTGAATCTGTATCATCAGGCGGTGGCCTTTTTTAAAGGTATGGGCCAGATCAGGCAGCGTGAAACGTACATTTTCGATTTTCCCGGGTTGGAATGCCTCCGGTTTCTCAAAACTTTTCCGGAACCGGCCCCGGAAAATTTCTCCCCTGACCAGCATCTGGTAACCACCCATCGGATATTTTCTTTCTTCCTCATGCACGGCATAGATATCAATATGCTGGTAAGAAAGGGAATCGGGAAAAACATCAATCACTTTTACCACAAAATCGGCATCACTGGTGCTGATGCTGCACTGCAGATCTGCCACAACAGGCCCGCCAATAGTGAAATCTTCCTGTAAAACAGGAGTCTGGTAGGTCAATACATCCGGTCTGCGACTGGCGAACCGCTGGTCATCCGTCATATACTCCCGGGTCCGGTTAAAATGTACATCGCTGGTGTAGGGAACCGGATGAGCCGGATCACTTACATATTCATCATAATCCATTTCTTTTCCGGGCTTATTAAAAGAAAGCATGTTCTTTTCGTTCAGGTATATCTTTTCAGCTTTCGCCTGATCCGTTGGCCAGGAATTAAATTTCCGCCATTTATTTTCTCCCGTAAAAAATATGGTGGCTCCGGCAATGTCAGGTCCCTTTTTCCCCTTCAGGTAATAGTTAAAAAAAGGTATTTCAATTTCCTGCTGATAGGTTCGTGCAGTATTCGAACCAAACTGAATATTTCCCAGACTGCTTCCATCCGCGCTTCCCCATTGTCCATGATACCAGGGGCCCATCACCAGCCGGGCATTGGTTTCAGGGCTCTGTTGCCGGATGGCCTTATACAGGTTCCAGGCTCCAAAACAATCTTCCGCATCAAATAATCCTCCGGTCACTAAAATCGCGGGTTTAATATGATATTGAGCTACGCGTGCATTTCTTGCCTTCCACCAGGAATCATAGTTCGGATGATTGATATATCTGACGCGAAAAATGCAATGCTGTCTCCGGTAAATTTTAATAAATTTTTGTCCGCACCCACGGTCAGGTAAAAAAGATAATTGTCTTTGCTGAAATACGGGTCGGGCATGGGAGATTCCGTACTTACCGGAAACGGGTGTGGCCTTCCGAATCCGTTGGCTACGTAAAAATCAAAGGCATCCATATAAAAAAATACACCGTTATGGTGAAAGTCATCACCGATAAACCAGTCGGTAACCGGTGCCTGCGGACTCACGGCTTTGAGGGCCGGATGTCCGGAGGCGGCGGCCATACCTGCATAAAATCCCGGATAGGAAGTACCGAATACGCCGACATTTCCATTATTCCCGGCAATGTTTTTGACGAGCCAGTCAATCCCGTCATAGGCATCGGTGGATTCGTCAATATCCATCGGCTTTTTATCCCGGATGAAGGGGCGGACATCCACAAATTTTCCTTCGCTCATCCATCTTCCCCGCACATCCTGGATCACCATAATATATCCCTCCTTCAGATAATCCATAATATAATTTCCCGCTGGTGAAACGTATTCATCCGGCCCGTACGGGGCGCAACTATAGGGCGTTCTTTCCATCAGTATCGGGTGTTTCTCCGAACTGTCTTTGGGTGCGTAAATGGAAGTAAAAAGTTTCACCCCATCGCGCATGGGAATCGCTTTCTCTATTTTATAATAGTTTTCGCGGAACCAGATACTGTCCTGGCTGTTGTTTTGGGAGTAACCCTGCAGGGTGAGTGAAAATGAACAGGAAGAACAAGGGGCGTTTCGGGATATTCATAATGTGGTATGTGTAAGAGTGAAAAATAGGAGGTGGTGAGAATGAAATTAAAAATTTAATAAGAAATTTCACACACCCTTCCCGGCTTACCACAATTTCACCATTTTTCACACTATAAAATCAACACCGCCCGAAACTATTCCACTAAATTGTATAAAAATCAGATTCGAAAATGTTTAACAGAAGAAAATTTCTCGGCTCCTCCATGCTGGCTTCTGCCGGACTGGTTCTGCGAACCCCGGCCATGGCAGTCTCTTCTTCCGCCGGCAATCCCATCGTGATATCCACCTGGGATTTCGGAAAAGCGGCAAATGAGGCTGCCTGGAAAATTTTAAGCAGTAAGGGAAGGGCGCTGGATGCGGTTGAGGCCGGGGTAATGATTCCGGAAGCAGATCCAAGCAACCACAGTGTTGGATACGGGGGATTACCAGACCGCGACGGACATGTAACCCTGGATGCCTGCATCATGGATGAAAACAGCAATTGTGGTTCGGTGATGTGTCTTGAATTTATTAGTTCATCCCATATCTGTTGCGCGGCTGGTGATGGAAAAAACCCCGCATGTGGTTTTATCAGGAGAAGGAGCATTACAATTTGCCCTGGCCAACGGATTTAAAAAAGAAAATCTGCTCACACCGGAAAGTGAAAAAATATGGAAGGAATGGCTTCAGAATTCCAAATATGAACCCGTAATCAATATAGAAAATAAAAAATACAGTTTTAATGATCAAAAATTAGCGCCGGGCAGTGCATCCAATCACGATACCATTGGTATGCTGGCCATGGATAGCAGGGGAGATCTCTGCGGAGCCTGTACAACCAGCGGCATGGCATTTAAGATGCGGGGAAGGGTGGGGGATTCTCCGATCATCGGTGCCGGATTGTTTGTTGACAATGAAATCGGTTCTGCTACTTCTACCGGTGTGGGAGAAGAAGTGATCCGGATCGTGGGTTCGCATCTGGTGGTTGAATATATGCGACAGGGATTGTCTCCCCGGGAAGCCTGCCGCAAAGCGGTGGAAAGGATTGTTAAGCGGAATCCGGCAAAAGCAAAAGACCTGCAGGTGGGCTTTCTGGCACTAAAAAAAGATGGCAGTTATGGAGCATTCTGCATTCAAAAAGGATTCACCTACGCGGTTCGTACCCAGTCGGAAGAAAAAATTTATGAATCCGAAAGCTGGTTTAGCTGATGGAAAAAAATATTCTTGAAATATGTTGTTTTAATCTGGAATCTGCCATCATTGCTGCGGATGCCGGGGCTGACCGCATCGAACTTTGTGCTGACCCTTCTGCAGGTGGAACGACCCCGGGAATCGGACTTATAAAATCAGTCCGGAAAAAAACAGAAATCGAATTATATCCAATCATCCGCATCCGGGGCGGTGATTTTTTATTTTCTGAAGAAGAATTCCAGGTGATGCTGATGGAAGTGGAAGCCTGTAAAAATGCCGGTTGTGAAGGGGTGGTTTTTGGAACCTTACTTCCGGATGGACGAGTAGACAAGACTTTAACTTCCCGACTGGTGGAAAAAGCCTATCCGATGGGCGTTTGTTTTCACCGGGCTTTTGACTGGACGCGTAATCCCTTTGAAGCCCTCGAGGATATTATTGATATCGGATGTGAACGAATTCTCACCTCAGGTCAGCAGCCGACGGCTATTTTAGGTGCTTCTCTGATCAGGGACCTGATTATTCAGTCAGACGGACGTATCCAGATCATGCCCGGCTCCGGGGTGCGTTCTGCAAATATCCTGGATTTAAAAAACGAAACCGGGGCCAGCCAGTTTCACAGTTCTGCCCGGATCCTGAAAAAATCATCCATGGATTTTATTCAGACAAATATGCAGGAAGAGCAGACAACGGTGATGGCAGATCGGGTGGAGATTGCAGGGATGGTGCGGAATTGCAAAAATTCGGGAATTCGGGAATATCGGGAATTTAAAAATGTATATTCCCGAATTCTCAAATTCCTGAATTCCCAAATTACTTTAGATATTTTCAGCAGATTGGTCGGCAAATGTTCATCCACCGGGATACTTCCGGTATTGATAATCACATCTCCTTTTTGTATAAATCCCCGCTGTTTTAAAATTTCGGTCAGATCGGAAACAATTTCATCGATGCTTTCTTCTTCAGCATAATGAAAAGCACGAACTCCCCAGCTCAGGCTGAGCTGGTTGATCAGTGTCTTTTCTTTTGAAAATATAAACAGGGGTGATTTTGGACGGTAGCTGGACAACATAAATCCGGTGTATCCGCTTTCTGTCATCCCGATCAGTGCAGCTGCCTGGGTATCTTTAGCCAGTTTACAGGCATTATAACAAATGGCATCGCTTAAAAAAGAAGGTGAATGGGGTTGCGGTTCCAGTTCGTCTTCCCGGTTATACCGGTAATCGGTTCTTTCTACTTCCATGATGATCTTGCGCATGGTCTCCACCACCAGTGTCGGATAATTACCGGTTGCTGTTTCTGCACTCAGCATCACGGCATCAGCGCCTTCCAGCACGGCATTGGCAACGTCCGTTATTTCACTGCGGTTCGGTTTGGTTCTGTCAATCATACTCTCCATCATCTGCGTAGCTACGATAACCGGTTTGGCCCGGTGAATGGATTTTCGGATAATCTGTTTCTGAATCAGGGGAACCTGTTCTACCGGAAGTTCCACACCCAGGTCACCCCGGGCCACCATGATACCATCCGATTCCAGAATGATCTCACGCAGGTTGGTCAGCGCTTCGGGCATTTCGATTTTGGCGATGATCTTGGTTTTGCTTTTCTTCTGATTCAGTTTCTCCCTGAGACCGACAATATCATTTACTTTCCGAACGAAAGACAAGGCCACCCAGTCCAGCTTCTGTTCGATAATGAATGCCAGGTCAGCTTCATCTTTTTCTGTAATGGCGGGGAGGGATATTTTTGTATCCGGAAGATTGATCCCTTTTTTGGAAGAAATGAGTCCGCCAAGGATCACCTGCACTTTTACATCATTGTTTTTTTCTATACTCACCACTTTTACTTCCAGTTTTCCATCATCAATCATAATGATGTTGCCCACTTTTACATCTTCGTGCAGGTTGGGATAGGAAACATAAATTCTCTCCTTGGTTCCTACGAGTTTGGTGTTTGTAAACGTGAGGATTTCGCCTTCGTTCACCAGCATACTGCCTCCTTCTATTTCTCCCACGCGCAGTTTAGGTCCCTGCAAATCGCCGAGAATGGCAATATTAAAAGGTTCTGTTGAATTGATTTTGCGGATATGTTCAATGATTTTGGCTTTGTCTTCATGACTTCCATGGGAAAAATTCAGCCGGAAAACATTTACGCCGGCTCTTACCAGGGATAACAGTTTATCGTATGTATCACAGGCGGGGCCAACCGTTGCGACGATCTTGGTACGGTGAAAAGTATGCTCCAGTCCGGCCTTCTTATCCATCTGGCCGTAAATATATTTGTCGAGATACACCGTCG
>CAVSSI010000001.1:0-499485 GCA_963730655.1 uncultured Bacteroidota bacterium | reverse complement strand
CACCAATTGCTCCTCCACCTTCATACTGCCATCCTCCAGCTGCCGGATCAGGTCATGGGCATGAATGATCTGAAAACCGTTTTCCTTAAAGGCTTCCATTGTTTTGTCATTTCGGTCGTATCCCAGTACCACGCCTTCTTTCAGGGCCAGCAGGTTGCAGGAATCCGTCCATTGTTCCCGGGCATCAAACGGAAATTCGTTATTGCCGGAATAAATAAATTTCACTTTTCCGGTGCACTTCAAATCCTTTTTACTGATATCTGTCAGCAGGTCTTCCAGGTTATCAAAATAAATCGGGATTTTCAAGATCTTTTTTCCTGAACTGGATAATCTTCAGTTTTTCATCTTTTTTAGATCCTTCCAGGACACGCTGCACCGCATCTTCATTTTCATGTTTCATCGATTTTTTTGAAAAAACACCCAGCATCACCCAGACATTTCTTCTGACCTGGGTAAAGACGGTATCGATATGCATGTAATCCCTTTTTTTCGGAATTTTGATTATCGTGATTTTTTTCACCACGTTTTTTTCAAACAACAATTGTATGGCCTGGTAAGCCGCTTCCATGGTAGTTCGCTCACTTACGCCAATCAGCAGGTGATCTTTACGTAACCACCATCACATCTCCGCCTTCCAGGGTCACTTTTCGGTCATCCGCTTCCTTGGGCAATAAAAAATGATGGTAGCCATCGGTGAGTTCCATGATATTTTCCTGGTAGGCCTTAAAAAAAGGATGGTTAAAGAAAATATATTTTGCGAGCAGGGCTTCCCGGGTACGGGCTTTTTTGGCTGGTTTATTCAGTAGTACAAATTCATTGATCACAATTCCGATATCGCGGGTGAAAATAAAATTCGGGATGGGCGCAAAAAGCATCCGGTCATCATTCCAGCGTACCGGTGATAAATGTTTTGGCAAGTGCTACAGGTTCCAGTTCCAGCAGTTCTTTCTGGGTATCGTATGAACAGTTTTCAATGGCACAAACCGAAGCAACCAGTTTTAACCGGATTTCCATGGTCTTCCAGAATTTCGGCCAGCAGCCACTGCAGTTCAATTACTTTATCTGACCTGAAAAAATCCTTATGCCCGGGTTTGTAAAAATTTCTTTTATTTTTTTCAGCATCGATATTTTTTAGTTTGCCCTGGATCTATCCCGGGATCCAGAAAATACAACAGGAGCTTGGTATAAAAATCATATTCCTTTTTACGGATCGTATCCAGGTGAACGATGTCTTCGAAAAGCCAGTCCTGCGCTTTGGACGGCACTACTTTGCCCAATCCGCTGTCAGGACTATGAACCAGCAAGCGTCGCAGACGTCCCACTTCAGAACTTACTTTAATGGCATTTGGATTTTTACTCATTTCGAATTTTTGGGTGGCTAAAGGTAGCTAAACCCGCGTGCTGCCCAAAACCTAACAGTTGTTAGTATTTCAACACAATTCTGCTATTTTTGCCCCGAAATTTTTACTATGGATTTTTCTTTAACTGAAGAACAGCTGGCCATCCGGCAGGCCGCCAGGGATTTTGCCATTCAGGAATGTTTGCCCGGGGTTATCGAAAGGGATGAGAAACAGCAGTTTCCCCGGGAACAGTTAATGAAACTGGCCGACCTGGGATTTTTGGGCATGATGGTAAATCCTGAATATGGCGGTGCGGGGATGGATACGGTCAGTTATGTGCTGGCGATGGAAGAGATCAGCAAAATAGATGCCAGTGTAGCGTTTGCATGAGTGTAAATAACTGCCTGGTCTGCTGGGGGCTGGATACGTATGGTACCCATGATCAAAAACAAAAATATCTCCGCCACCTGGCCCAGGGAAAAAAAGATGGTGAACTGTATATCGGCGCTTTTTTATTGAGTGAACCGGAAGCCGGCAGTGATGCCACTTCCCAAAGAACAACGGCCAGGGATAAAGGAGATCATTATATATTGAACGGGATAAAGAACTGGATCACCAATGGAAATTCAGCATCGGTTTACCTGGTTATGGCGCAAACCGATGCTGTCAAAAGGGAGCAGGGGCATCAATGCTTTTATCGTCGAAAAAAACTCGCCGGGGTTGTAGTTGGCGCCAAAGAAAATAAACTCGGTATCCGGGGCAGCGATACGCATAGCATCATCTTCACCGATGTGAAAGTTCCAAAAGAAAACCGGATCGGCGAAGATGGATTTGGGTTTCAGTTTGCCATGAAAACGCTTGCCGGTGGCCGAATCGGTATTGCTTCCCAGGCCCTGGGTATCGCCAGCGGCGCCTATGAACTGTCGCTTAAATATTCAAAAGAAAGAAAAGCCTTTGGTACGGAAATTATGAACCATCAGATCATACAATTCAAACTGGCCGATATGGCCACGCGTATTGAAGCATCCCGTTTACTATGTCTGAAGGCGGCATGGGAAAAAGACCTGGGCCTGGATTATGCGCTCAGTTCTTCCATGGCCAAAGTATTCGCCAGTGAAACGGCCATGTGGACGGCCACAGAAGCAGTACAGATCCATGGCGGATATGGTTTTGTAAAAGAATACCATGTGGAAAGGCTTATGCGCGATGCCAAGATCACGCAGATATATGAAGGCACCAGCGAAGTTCAGCGGATCGTGATTTCCAGGAGTATCTTAAAATAAAAACGCATGAACCGGGGTTCCTTTTCGGATATAAAAAATAGTCTTGAATCTGCCGGCGCCACGCTGGTGGCAGTGTCCAAAACCAAACCGGTTGATGAAATCCGGGCACTTTATGATTTAGGCCAAAGGGATTTTGGTGAAAATTATGTTCAGGAACTGCTTGAAAAAGAAGCGAATCTTCCCAAAGATATCCGCTGGCATTTTATAGGTCACCTGCAATCCAATAAAGTAAAATTCCTGGCGCCTTTTATATATATGATCCAATCGGTAGACAGTCTGAAATTATTGCAGGAAATAGATAAACACGCCACCAGAAATCAACGGGTAATCCGTTGCCTGTTTCAAATATTTATAGCCCGGGAAGAGACCAAATTCGGAATGGATGAAACGGAACTGGATACGCTCATCCACCAGGTGAAAACCATCCGGCAGGAGTCCGGATTCAGTCACACTGCCGTCTCCGGTTGTATGGGAATGGCATCACTAACGGAAGATCAAATGCAGATCCGGGCTGAATTCGACCGTCTGCAGGGCTTGTTTCAAAAGCTAAAAGCTACTTTTCCATCGGATCCCGTGGATACACTCAGTATGGGAATGAGCAGTGACTATCCAATCGCCATTGACAGCCGGGTCTACGATGGTGCGTATTGGCAGTCTTATTTTTGGCAGCCGGTAAGGCAAGTATGAGAGTATGAGAGTATGGGAGTATGGGAGTATGGGAGTGAAAATTGGTGAACAGAAACAGTTTTAGTTTGACAAGTGGAGTTAAGTGGAAAGTAAGTTCCTTTTAATTAATTTCGCCCCCTAACAGATTCATCACTATGGTCGAAACACAAGCGGAAGAGAGATCTCTGAATTTTTTGGAAGAAATAATTGAAGAAGACCTGAAGAGCGGGAAATACAAAACCATCCTCACCCGTTTTCCACCCGAACCGAATGGTTATCTCCATATCGGTCACGCGAAATCCATTTGTTTAAATTTCGGACTGGCCCTGAAATATGGCGGGAAAACGAATCTGCGTTTTGACGACACCAATCCGACGAAAGAGGAAACTGAATATGTAGATAGTATTATCGAAGATGTGAAATGGCTGGGTTTTAATCCCCAGCAGATTTTATATACTTCAGATTATTTTGAACAACTGTATTTACTGGCGGTTAAACTGATCGAAAAAGGACTGGCCTATGTGGACGATTCCAACAGCGAAGAAATAGCGGCCCAGAAAGGAACCCCCACCGAACCCGGAACAGGAAATGCATACCGAAACCGGACACCTGGCGAAAATCTCAGCCTCTTTCAGGATATGCGTGCCGGAAAATTTGAGGATGGAGAAAAAGTTTTACGGGCAAAAGTGGATATGTCTTCTCCCAATATGCATATGCGTGACCCGATTATTTACCGGGTTAAAAAAGCCCATCATCACCGCACAGGAAACGACTGGTGCATTTACCCGATGTATGATTTCGCGCACGGACAAAGCGATTCCATCGAAAAAATCACCCATTCCATCTGTACCCTGGAATTCATTCCGCACCGGCCGCTGTACGACTGGTTTATTGAAAAACTGGACATCTTTCCTTCGCATCAATATGAGTTCGCCCGGCTCAACCTCAGTTTCACGGTGATGAGTAAGCGAAAACTTTTACAGCTGGTAACAGAAAAATATGTACAATCCTGGGACGATCCCCGTATGCCGACCATCTCCGGTTTGCGTCGCCGGGGTTATACTCCGGAAAGCATTCGCAATTTCACTGACCGTATCGGTGTGCAGAAAAGAGACAACCTGATCGATGTTTCCCTGCTGGAATTTTGTGTTCGCGAGCACCTGAATACAACCGCGATGAGAAAAATGGTGGTTTTCGATCCCCTGAAACTGGTGATTACCAATTATCCTGACCAGACAGAAATGCTGGTCTCTGAAGATTATCCGGAGAACGGAGAAATAAAAAGCAGTCGTGAGCTGCCCTTCAGCCGGGAAATATTTATCGAACGGGAAGATTTTATGGAAGATCCGCCAAAGAAATTTTTCCGCCTGGCTCCCGGGAAAATGGTTCGGCTTAAAAGCGCGTATATTATTAAGTGTGAAGAAGTAATAAAGGACAATGAAGGCAAAATTATAGCTCTTAACTGTACCTATTTACCCGACAGCAAAAGCGGAGGGGAAGGTTCCGGTCTTAAGGTACAGGGAACCCTGCATTGGGTGAGCGCAGCAGAAGCCATACCGGTTGAATTACGGTTGTATGACCGCCTTTTTAAGGTGGAAAACCCGGCCACGGAAGAAGGGGATTTTAAGGACTATATAAATCCGGATTCCCTTGAAATAATAAAAACCGCAGTTGCAGAACCTTCGCTTGCAAAAGCAGTCCATGAAGAACGTTATCAGTTTCTCCGCAAGGGGTATTTTTGCCTGGACAGAGAAAGCACTGCCGAAAAAATCATCTTTAACCGCACGGTTGGGCTGAAGGATGCCTGGGCTAAAATCAAATAGATGACAGATGACAGATAACAGATGACAGTTTACGCTGAAACTACTGCCGTCAACTGTCATCTGTCATCTGTCATCTCATTGCTATTGTCCCCCGGATTTCCCGCCCTTCATCATCTGCATGTTCTTCATTCTCCAGTCCTGGTATTGTTTAAAAAGAGGATCGCCTAAAACCGGTTCGATTCTTTTATCTGCTTCTTCGGTAATAGCTTTCATTTTTGCTTTCTTATCATCCATGCTCATCGTTTGATTCTGATAAATTTCCTTGCGTTGAGGCATATAAGATGAGGTAATGGATACTACGGAATCGGCCTGAACATCCGTCATTTTCAGGTCCGTGATCAATTTTTGCTTCATTTGGGCCTGTCGTGCTGCCGCATCATCGGCTGTTTGGGCAAAGCTGTAAACGCCGGCAAACAGGGCCAATATTAAAAATGCGCCTTTCACAATAAACTGTTTCATAATTTGAAGATTTGATAGACAGGTATAAATGCCAAATACATGCCAGAGCTTGTTAAATTTATTCACTCTTTATGCAGGTGACCACAGCTTTCTTTTATCAGACAAGGCATACTTTCAGAACTTCTGTAAATTGCGGCTATGAAGCAATACCTGGAATTACTAAGGCATGTGTCAGAGAACGGTCTGGAAAAAAGCGATCGCACCGGAACAGGCACCCGAAGTTGCTTTGGTTATCAGATGCGTTTTGACTTACGGGAAGGGTTTCCGCTGGTAACCACCAAGAAACTTCACCTCAAAAGTATTATATACGAACTGCTCTGGTTTTTGAAAGGGGAAACCAATATTGCCTATCTTAAAGATCACGGTGTTCGCATCTGGGATGAATGGGCAAATGAACAGGGAGAACTGGGACCCGTATATGGTAAACAATGGCGTAGCTGGACGGGTGCAGACGGGAAACAGGTTGACCAGATAAGCGATTTAATTCTACAACTTAAAAAAAATCCAGACAGCCGCCGGTTAATCGTGAGCGCCTGGAATGTGGCTGAACTGCCGGATATGGCCCTGATGCCCTGTCATGTTTTATTTCAATTCTACGTTTCCCCGCCGGAGAAACCCGGAGACCGCCCCCGCTTAAGCTGTCAGCTGTATCAGCGGTCTGCCGATGTATTTTTAGGAGTGCCCTTCAATATTGCTTCCTATGCTTTGCTGACCCTGATGATCGCCCAGGTTACCGGTCTTGAACCCGGGGAATTCATTCATAGTTTTGGAGATGTGCATCTGTACAATAACCACCGGGAACAGGCTGCGCTGCAATTAACGAGAACACCGAATCCGCTTCCGCAAATGAAATTAAATCCGGAGGTGAAAAATATATTTGATTTCCGGTTTGAAGATTTCACCCTGGAGAATTACGAACCCCATCCTTCGATCAAGGCCCAGGTAGCCGTATAAATGATATTATCCATGAAACTATCCATCATCGTGGCGGCTGCTGAAAATAATGCCATCGGAAAAAATAATTCCATGTTGTGGAGTCTTCCGGAGGACATGCGTTTTTTTAAGAATACGACCTGGGGTTTCCCATTAATCATGGGAAGAAAAACATTTGAGGCTCTTGGAAATAAACCGCTTGCCGGACGATTTAATATTGTCATCAGCCGGAAACCGGGTTTTAAAACCGGAAACCCGGAAGTTCAGGAAGCAAACAGCCTGGCAAATGCCATTGAACTGGCCAGGAAAACAGACGCGAAAGAAGCATTTATTGGCGGTGGTGGCCAGATTTATAAGGAATCACTGCTTTTATGTGATACCATATACATGACCCGCGTTTTTACCCAGCTTGACGGAGATGCTTTTTTTCCTGAAATTCCGAAAGATGTTTTTCACCTGGTGCATTCCAAAAAAGTTCCTGCGGATGAAAAACATGCGTATGCCATGGACTTTCAAACCTGGACAAAAATAAAAACACTCCCGGATCATTCCACCTAGGGCCCATGTATTCCAAATCGCAACTTGCCTTGAAGTGGTTTCAATATTATGCACAGGCTTCCAATAGCAGGGGGCATGGCATACATTCCCCGTTTGTATATGCACTCATCAGGGAAGTTTTCAACGATGACCGGGAATATTACGCGTACCGGCTGATTGAAACAGCTAAATTAAACCTGCTCAGAGATGACCGTACATTGCAGGTACAGGATCTGGGAGCAGGATCAGCCTATAGCCGGGATGCATTAAAAAAAGTTTCGCAAATTGCCGTCAGCAGTGTTTGTTCACAAAAATTTGGCAGGTTATTATTCCGTCTGGCAAATTTCTACCGGGCTGCAACAATCATAGAAATGGGAAGCTCACTGGGAATTTCCACTGCCTACCTGGCCTCGGCAGATCCCGCATCCAGGGTAATTACGATTGAAGGGTCTCCGGCCATTGCAGGAGTCGCTACAGAAACATTTCAAAAATTAAAGCTGCAGAATATTTTGCAGGTAACCGGAAATTTTGAAGATAAACTTGGATTCGTTATTGCTTCCCAACCTCCGGCCGACCTGGTTTTTATCGACGGAAATCACCGTAAAAATGCAGTACTGGATTATTTTGAAAAATTTATGGAGAAACGTTCTTCCTCCTGCCTGGTCATTGTACATGATATTCACTGGAGCCGGGAAATGGAAGAAGCCTGGGATATCATTCAGGAACACCCGATGGTAAATATGAGTATTGATATTTTTTCAGCCGGACTCATTTTTTTCAGGGATGAATTCCAGGTAAAACAAAAATTCACGATCCGATTTTAAATAAAATACCACGATATCCAGACGCCATCTCCTTTACCTGTTGAATTCATGCGCTCCCTAAGCAAGCTGGATCATTTTGATCCGGATGCATTTTTAGCTGTCCACAGATCCGGTGAACAACTGGTATCTGTTCATATGAATCCGGACAAACCGATTTATAAAGAAGGCAAATGGAATGCAGATATTCCCGAAGCTCCGTTTGAATTTTCCGGTGCCGTGCCCTGGGCACCGGATGCATTTTATCTTGCAGCAAGACCTCAGTTTACGCTCGATCCATTTTTTCATGCCGGCAATTATTATGTACAGGAAGCCTCCGGAATGTTTTTGGCGCATGCTTTAAAAAAAGTTGCCGGTATACATCAAAATCTGAAAGTGCTGGATCTCTGTGCGGCACCCGGAGGGAAATCCACTTTAATCCAGTCCCTGATTTCCAAAGATTCCCTGCTGGTCAGTAATGAAGTGATTAAAACAAGAATCCCGGTATTGTATCAGAATATGACCAAATGGGGTCATGTCAATAATATGGTTTCCAACAACGATCCGGCCCATTTCAAAAAAGTTCCCGGTTTTTTTGATATTATGCTGATTGATGCGCCCTGCAGCGGGAGTGGTCTGTTCAGAAAAGATCCCGAAGCGGCTGCAAACTGGAGTATGGATCTGGTCAACCTCTGCAGCCAGCGGCAAAAGCGGATTCTGGCCGATGCATGGGACTGCCTGAAGGAAGATGGCTACCTGATCTATTCCACCTGCTCCTACGCAACAGAAGAGAATGAAGACATACTGGATTCTATCTTCCGCCAGTATCCCTGTTTGTCAGTCCCGCTGGATCCGGATCCGGACTGGGGAATAATAGAAACGAAATCCGCACAGGCCGGTGCTTATGGATACCGGTTTTATCCGGACAAGGTTTCGGGGGAAGGGTTTTATATTTCTGTTTTACAAAAAAAACAATCTGTCGAAACGGTACGTGGTCCCAGGGCGAATCAAAAACCGTCCCGATTGGATAAGACGATTGAAAAACAGGTTAGTGAATGGATAGACAAAGGATCCCATAGTTATATTTCCGTAGGAGAGGGGGTGCACGTATTACCGTCTTTTCTTGAATATGATTTTGAAATTCTGAAAAACGCCCTGTATCTGAAAAAGGCCGGAGTCAGAATAGGAAAAGCCGGTGAACATGACTGGATACCAGATCATGAACTGGCTTTGGCAAATATTTTGAAACCGGAAGCTGCACAGCTGGAAGTAGAGAAACCGGATGCCATTCGTTTTTTGAAAGGAGAATCTCCGGAAATGAATATCCGGGAAAAAGGCTGGCGGGTGGTTATTTATCAGGGCCAGCGCCTGGGATGGGTAAAACTGCTGGAGAAAAGAATGAATAACTATTATCCCAAATCATGGAGAATCAGGAAATAGTTCACTTTTTAGTATTTCATTTGCAAGATTAATCAGCATATTTGCGTTCATCCATAAATACCTGCAATGAAAAACAGGATTATCCTTTTTATTGGCTCGATTTTATTGGTATCTGCCACTTATTCCCAAAATCCCCATCTTACCATTGAAGGCAGCAATGGAAAATTTTACCTGGATCATACGGTGGCTGCAAAGGAAAACTGGTACAGCATCGGCCGTTTATTCAATCTGCCGCCACACGATATTGCCAACTATAACAATATGAGTTTCGATAAGCCCCTGGAGATCGGCCAGCAAATTCATATCCCGCTAAATACATTAAATTTTGATCAGAAGTCAGTAAAAGCAAGTGGTGAATCCCTGATACCTGTATATCATCTTGTACAGGAAAAAGAATGGGCATTCAAACTCAGCTCCATTTATAATGATGTGCCGGTTACTAGCCTGGAAAAATGGAATAAAATAAAAAGAGACGATATTAAACCCGGCTCAAATATCATTGTCGGGTTTTTAAAAGTTAAAACGGATCTTTCTCCATTGGCCATGGGAATGACCACAAACCCGGTTATCGGAACTGGTTCCGCGGAAACACCGGTTAAGACAGACAAACCGGCCGATCTGTCTTCCGCTCAAACGACAAATAAAGCTGTTGCAACAGTACCGGCTTCTGCTGCTGCACAATCCATCTCAAAACCGGTTTCACAACCCGCTGCCAATACGACCACAAAACCGGTTTCACAAACCGCTTCCAGTACAACTACTCCGGCCGCAAATATTATTCCGGCAAATAATACTTCTGAAAGAGTGAACAGCTATGCTATTTCACACAGCACAGGCGGATTCTTTAGCATGGAATATGCCGGATCCGGCAAAAATGCCAATGGTCAGGCCGGGACTTTTAAAAGTACCAGTGGCTGGACAGACGGAAAGTATTACGCCTTAATGAATGGAGTGGCTGTAGGCACAATCATCCGGGTAAGCGAGCACGAATGGTAAGACAATCTATGCAAAGGTTTTGGGACAGCTTCCCGACATGAAAGAAAGCAATGGATTACTCGTTCGAATCAGCAATGCTGCATCTGCTGAACTTGGATTGGGTGAAGGAAAATTCCCGGTAGAAATAAAATACTGATTATTGCTTTTCATGGCCTCCGCCATCTTCCGGTTTTTTACAACAGGTTGGTAATTTTTTATACGCTTCCGGATCGGCTGTAACGTCTCCTGCATCATATCCTACATTGGCGATGGCTGTTTTGATGTTTTCAGTGGTTGTCCGGTCCCAGAGATAGGTTACTTTACAGGTTTTCTTTTTATAATCCACTTTTACGGTCTGAACGCCATCCTCCCTTGTCAGGTACTTTTCAATCTTATCCTTACATTGTTCACACTGAACAGTAGGAACAGATATGGTTACGGTTTCTATGGCACCTTTGCGAACAGGCTGCTGGGCTTTGGAAAATAGAAACAGGCAGCCCAGCATAGCCGTAATACAGATTATCTTTTTCATCATTATTATTTATCGTCAAAATTACTAAACCGCTTTCCAGTTTGCGGGATCTTCCCGCCATTTAACAAGTGTTTCAAATTGTGCCTTATTCACTAGTCCCTTTTTCCGTAGCCAGTCCGATCAGGGTCTGATAATCAGTTAATGACCTGGTTATAATGCCTTCGGCTGCAAACGCCTTCGCTGCCGCTTCAAATCCATAATTAAATATAGATATCAGTCCGTCAATTTGCAAGCCCGCCTGTCTCAAAGCCTGGATCACGGAAATGCTGCTTTTACCGGTAGAGATCAGGTCTTCAACCACCACCACCCGGGATCCTTTTTCGTAATACCCTTCAATCTGATTACCCATTCCATGTTCTTTAGGTTTAGACCGGACATATATAAAGGGTAATTTCAGCTGGTCGGCAGCCATGGCGCCCCAGGCGATACCGGCTGTTGCAACACCTGCCAGGTATTGAGCCTCCGGAAAATCCACGAATATCTGATTGCACATTTCAGATTTTATGAATTCCCGTATATGCGGAAAAGAAAGGATTTTCCGGTTATCGCAATAAATCGGACTTTTCCATCCTGAGGCCCAGGTAAAAGGTTTATCAGGATGTAATTGAACGGCCTGTATTTCCAGAAGTTTTTCCGCAACCGCTTTTTCATTTGTCATGCGGTGAAGATAAAAAATTCCCTTTGTTTTCATCCCCGCCGGGATGGTTATTATCTTTGTCCGAGATGGATAATGCAAACAGACTTTTAATCCTCGCTGCCGGGGGACTCGTATTGAATGAAAAAGGGGAAGTGCTTTTCATGTTTCGAAAAGGGAAATGGGATCTTCCGAAAGGCAAACTGGATCCGGGCGAAACAATGGATGCCTGTGCTTTAAGGGAAGTGATGGAAGAAACGGGACTTGTTCAGGTGGAGTTGAAAAATTTTTTATTGGATCACGGAGCACCTGTACACTGAGCGCGGACAACTGATCCTTAAAAAAAGCCATTGGTATCAGATGGAAGCAGGAAGCCATCAGCGTTTAATTCCACAGGCCGAAGAAGAAATCAGTGAACTGAGGTGGCTGGCTCCCGCGGATTTCCATATTGTACTGGCAAATACGTATCCGTCCATTGTGGAAGTGTTAGTGGCCGGAGGTTTCAATTTAAAAAATTAAACTGACACATTCCCACTCCCATACTCCCATACTCTCACACTTGTGTCTGTGCTTTCTTTGCTTTCACAAATACCGTCAGACGGCTCACACAAACCAGTTTTTCATTTTTATCGGTAATCTTAATTTCCCAGACATGTGAAGAAGCTCCCAGGTGAAGCGGAAGGGCTGTTCCGGTAACTATCCCATCGCGCACACTGCGAATATGGTTTGCATTGATTTCAACGCCCACACAAATATATTTCTCAGGGTCCACTACAATGACCGAACCGATGCTGCCCAGGGTTTCAGCCAGCGCCGCCGATGCGCCTCCATGTAAAATCCCATAAGCCTGATGTGTCCTTTTGTCGACCGGCATGGTTCCTTTAAGATAGTTTTCACCTATTTCAGTAATCTTTATTCCCAGAATTTCATTCATGGTATTTGCAGAAAACCGGTTTAGTTTTTCAACATCAATATCTTTTTTAAACCAAATGGACATTTTTTAATTTTTAATATACCACTCGAAGGATGACAGATGACAGTTGACAGCGGCTTTAGGCTTTACGCTTTAGGCTTTTGGCTTTTTATATAATCCGCCACTACCTGCGGAAGAAACTGGGCGACATCTCCTCCATTACGAATCACATCCCGCACAAGCGTCGAAGCGACAGAAGTGTACTGGGGAAGACAGGTAAGGAAAACGGTTTCAATCTGAAAATCAAGACTGCGGTTCATATCTGCAATGGCTTTTTCATATTCAAAATCATTCACGTACCGGATACCGCGGATGATATAATGCGCATTTACCTGCTGACAGCATTTTATGGTAAGTCCATCATACAAAACCGCATCCACCCTTGGATTGTCTTTATAAATTTCTTTAATCCAGGCGATACGCTGCTCCTCAGAAAACATCGGCAGTTTATTTACGTTCCGGCCGATACCGATCACCACTTTATCAAACAAACCCAGGGAGCGGCTGATAATGTCGAGATGCCCGATGGTAATCGGATCAAATGTGCCCGGGAAAAGTGCGATCCGCTGCATACAATGGTTTAAGGATTTAAAGATTCGTTGATTTGCCGGCCAGAAGATAGAGTACCGCCATACGTACAGCCACTCCATTTTCCACCTGTTGGAGGATGATAGACTGTTTACTGTCTGCCACATCACTATCCAGTTCAACTCCCCGGTTGATCGGGCCGGGATGCATGATCAGAATTTCTTTCGAAAGACTGTCCAGCATTTTTCTGTTTATACCATAAGCAAGACTGTATTCCCGCAGGGAAGAAAACAATGGCTGGTTTTGCCTTTCCAGCTGTATGCGTAAAACATTTGCCACATCACACCATTCAAGGGCTTTGCGAAGATTGTATTCCACCGGAATGTCAAAGGCTTCTGTAATATGTACAGGGATCAGGGTAGGAGGTCCGGCGACCATGACTTCCGCACCCATTTTTTTCAGCAGGTAAATATTGCTCAGTGCAACCCGGGAATGCATGATATCACCGATGATGGCTACTTTTTTCCCTTCCAGGGTACCCAGGTTTTCCCGGATGGAAAATGCATCCAGCAGGGCCTGTGTGGGATGTTCATTTATCCCGTCGCCGGCATTCACGATGGCGGCGGGAATATGTTTTGCCAGAAAATGAGGCGCTCCGCTGGCACTGTGGCGCATGACCACCATATCCACTTTCATGGATAATATATTGTTGACTGTATCCAGCAGGCTTTCTCCTTTGGATACAGAAGAACCGGAAGCCGTAAAATTAATCGTGTCGGCGGAAAGTCTTTTTTCAGCCAGTTCAAAGGAGATCCGGGTGCGGGTTGAATTTTCGTAAAAGAGATTTACGATGGTTACATCGCGGAGTGTTGGAACTTTTTTTATGGGTCTTTGCAGTACTTCCTTGAACTGGGTGGCGGTGTCTAAAATAGTCTGGATGTCGGAAGCTTGTAAATCTCGAATGCCAAGAAGATGTTTGGTACTGAGTTGCATTAAAAGTCAAAGTTATATTTTCGAGTCCATATTCCCAAGATAAAAGCTTAAGTCGTGATTAGCGTGAAGCGTATGTCATAATCGTTTGCCTCATCGATTGCCAGCTTCGCGCCTCACGCTTACAAAAGAACAACTTCCTCCTTCCCGTCCCTTTCGTTCCAGAAAACCTTCACTTTCTGGGTAATGATCGTATCAATGGACCGACCGGTATAATCAGCCTGAATCGGCACTTCCCGGCTGAAACGACGATCAATCAAAATACACAGTTCCACCTTGGCCGGTCTTCCGAAAGCAAGCAGGGCATCCATGGCTGCCCGGATGGTTCTGCCGGTATATAAAACATCGTCGACCAGGATCACGGTTTTATTTTCAACACTAAAGGGAATATCCGTTTGATTGAGGGTATGAAGTCCCTGACGTATATCGTCGCGATAAAAAGTATTATCCAGTTTTCCGTAAGTGATTTTTTCAGGTGTGATCTGCTGGTTGATCTGTTTTACAATCCGGTCCGAAAAAAAGATACCCCGGGGTTGGATCCCGATGATAACCAGGTCCTGATACCGGAGATGGTTTTCCAGCAACTGATGACTCAAACGCTGTATGGTGATGCCGAGTTCTTTTTCTGTCAGAATCGTCTTCAATCAGATTATTTTTATAAAAATAGCAAAAGCGGTCAAGCTTCTGATAAAAAAGGATATTCGTATCCGGAAGGCGGATCAAAAGTCTCTTTAATGGTGCGGGCACTAAGCCAGCGGTAAAGATTTAGTATTGATCCGGCCTTGTCATTGGTTCCGCTTCCCCTGGCTCCGCCAAAGGGCTGCTGGCCCACCACAGCACCGGTAGGTTTGTCGTTGATATAGAAATTACCTGCTGAATGCCGCAATTTCTCCGTGGCCATTTCAATAGCCTTTCGGTTTTGGGAAATAATGGAACCGGTTAAAGCATAGTTGGAAGTTGAATCCACCAGATCCATGGTCTCTTCAAACTTATTTTCATCATAAACATAAATCGTTAACACCGGTCCGAAAATTTCTTCCTTTAACGTGATATAATCCGGATCACTGGCTTCAATAATCGTCGGATGAATAAAAAATCCTTTCGATTTATCAGCTTTGCCACCCGTCAGAATTTTTGCTCCCGGATCTTTTGCTGCCTGGTCGATATACCCTTTGATCTTATCAAAACTTTTTTCGTCGATCACAGCGTTTACAAAATTGCTGAAATCCTCTACCGTTCCGACTTTCATGGATTCCAGCACTTTCACCAGTTTCTCTTTAATCTCACCGGCGAGGTTAGACGGAAGATAGGCCCTGGACGCTGCCGAACATTTCTGGCCCTGGAATTCAAAGGCGCCCCTGGCCAGGGCGGTTACCACCACATCCACATCGGCTTCGCGGTGCACCAATACAAAATCCTTACCTCCGGTTTCCCCGACAATGCGCGGATAGGACCTGTATTTACTGATATTCTCCCCAATGGTTTTCCAAATGGTATTAAATACACCGGTTGAACCCGTAAAATGTATTCCGGCAAAATCCGGATGACTAAAACAAATCTCCCCCAGTTCTGTGCCGTTTGCATATACCAGGTTAATAACACCATCTGGCAGTCCGGCTTCCTGTAAAATCTGCATGAAAACATGCGCACTGAAAATCTGGGTATCTGCCGGTTTCCACACAACGGTGTTGCCACACATGGCTGCCGAAGTAGGCAGATTGCCACCGATTGCAGTGAAATTAAACGGGGTTATGGCCAGCACAAACCCTTCCAGGCACCGATACTCCATTCGGTTATGCATGCCCGGTGAGCTGATCGGTTGCTGTTTGTATATTTCGCTTAGATAATGAACATTAAATCTAAGAAAATCAATTAGTTCGCATGCACTGTCAATTTCTGCCTGGTAGGCATTTTTACTTTGCCCGATCATGGTTGCGGCATTCATCCTTGCCCGGTACTTTCCGGCCAGTAAATCGGCAGCTTTCAGGAAAATCGCCGCCCGGTTTTCCCAGTTTAGTTTCTCCCAGGAATCCTTTGCTTTCAGGGCGGCCTCTATGGCCTGTTGAATCTGATCTTTGGAAGACCGGTGAAAATAACCAATCGTATGGGCGAGCTCATGGGGCGGCCGCATTTTAATTTTATTTCCTGTCCGGATTTCCTTTCCTCCGATAATGGCCGGAATATCATGTTCAACTGATTTCAGTTGGGACAGGGCTTTTTTTAATGATTTTTTCTCGGATGAACCGGGAGCATAAGAGAGAACCGGTTCATTTGCCGGAAGCGGGTAGCTGAAATAACCTAGATTCATTTCAACAATTATTAATTATGAATTATTAATTATAAATGTTCAATCTTAAAGTTGATCTTATTCCAGGAAACTATTCAATTAATAATTAATCATTAATAATTGATAATTTAAGCTGTCTCTTTCTCACTCATCAGGTACGCTTTGATAAACCCGTCCAGTTCCCCATCCATTACGGGTTGGATATTTCCGGTTTCGAATCCTGTCCGGTGATCCTTAATCATTTTATATGGATGAAAGACATAGGAACGGATCTGGGAACCCCATTCTATTTTTTTCTTATTGGCATTGGTCGCATTCTTTACGGCTTCCCGTTTGCGCATTTCTTCTTCATATAACCGGCTCTTCAGCATGGCCATGGCTTTTTCACGGTTTTCACCCTGGGTGCGGGCCTGCTGACATTCTACAATAATACCACTGGGTTTATGGGTAAGCCGTACGGCTGTTTCTACCTTGTTCACATTTTGTCCGCCTGCACCGCCGCTTCTGAAAAAAGCCCACTCAATATCTGCAGGATTCACTTCAATTTCTATGGTGTCATCGATCAGCGGATAAACATATACGGAAGCGAATGAAGTATGGCGTCTTGCGTTGGAATCGAATGGCGAAATGCGCACCAGCCGGTGAACACCACTTTCAGCCTTCAGAAATCCAAATGCGAATGGTCCGTCAAACTGCAGGGTGACACTTTTAATTCCGGCAGATTCACCTCCCTGAAAATCCAGTTCAGAAACAGTCCAGCCCTGCTTTTCTCCGTACATCCTGTACATCCGCATCAGCATTTCGGCCCAGTCCTGGCTTTCCGTTCCGCCTGCACCGGAATTAATTTGCAGTACACCCGGCAGTTCATCTTCGGGTTCATTCAGGGTGGATTTAAATTCAGCTTCGTCGAGCAGGGTAAGGGCTTTTTCATAAGCCGTGCGGGTTTCTTCTTCTGTTGCTTCACCCGATTTCCAGAATTCCATCAAAACAGCAAAATCTTCTACCGCAGATTCCACATCCTGGTAGAGTTTTAACCAATAGTCATTTACTTTGATGTTTTTGAGGATAGCGGTGGCCCGTTCATTATCTTCCCAGAAGCCTGAACTGCCTGTTAATTGTCTTTCTTCAGTAATTTTGATCTGTCGGTTCTCGACGTCAAAGAAACCTCCTCAGTCCACTCAGCCGGGACCTCATATCGATTAGCTTTTCCTGTGTCATAGGGACGCAAGTTAAAGATTCATTTACAAATGAAGGAACAGATAATGGTCTGGTTTCCCTCAGAACATTAATTTTACATGGAAAAATAACTAAGCAACAGATTATGAGAATTGACTTTCGGTCAGATACGGTTACGAAGCCCACACCGGGAATGATGCAGGCTATGATGGAGGCAAAAGTAGGGGATGATGTTTTCAGGGAAGATCCCTCCATCAACCGGCTTGAAAAAAAGATGGCCGAACTTTTTGGAATGGAATCAGCCCTTTACTGCGCAAGTGGTACAATGTCGAATCAGATTGCTATAACCTGCCATACCCGGCCTGCAGATGAAGTGATTTGTGAAAAGGAGGCCCATGTTTATTTTTATGAGGGAGGCGGTATCGCTTTTAATGCCGGTTGCCAGACGTAAACCACTGGCCGGCGACAGGGGAAGGATAAATGCTGACCAGGTTCAGAAATCCATTAACCCCGACGACGTTCATAAAGCCCGGACATCGCTGGTTTGCCTGGAAAACACGTCCAACCGGGGCGGCGGGACCTGTTACGAATCTGGGGGAAATAAAAAAAATCAGGGAAGTCTGTGATGCATATCAGCTAATGCTTCATCTTGATGGCGCCAGGTTATTTAATGCGCTGGTGGCAAAAAACGAAAAACCGGGCGATCACGGATCCCTTTTTCATAGTATTTCTGTTTGTTTTAATAAAGGTCTGGGATGCCCGGCGGGAAGTATATTGTTGGGTACTGAAAAATTTATCCGGCAGGCCAGGCGGGTGAGGAAAGTATTTGGAGGTGGAATGCGGCAGGCTGGATTTCTGGCTGCAACCGCATTGTACGCGTTGGAAAATCATATCCATCGGCTCGCCATTGATCACAGGAACGCAAAAAAAATAGGTGAGGCCCTTCAACAACATCCCCTCGTAAAAACCGTGCTTCCGGTGGAAACCAACCTTGTTTTTTTTGAATTACAGGATGGGATAGATCAAACTCTGTTTATTCAGCAATTGCACGAAAAAGAAATTTTACTATATGGAATTTCTGCAAATCGAATTCGGTTAGTCACCCATCTCGACATAACTGAAGAGATGGTAGGACATTTTTTGGAAACAATAACAAATTTGAAATCGTAATTTTGCGAACAAACTAACTTAAAAGCGACCCAGAACATGTTTCCAACCATTTCCCCTGTAGAAACCACCGCCTGGAAAAAACTGCAATCCGATCAGCAGTTGATGAAAAGTATCCAGATGAGAAACCTCTTCACAGATGACAGAGAAAGATTTAATCGTTATTCCATCATTTTTGGAGACATTCTTTTTGATTTTTCAAAAAACCTGGTCAATACAGAAACCCTTTCCCATTTATTTGAACTGGCCAGTGAGTGCGGCGTATCCGAAGCCATCAACAGCATGTTTTCGGGAGAAAAAATAAATCATACAGAAAACCGGTCTGTACTGCATACAGCCCTGCGCAATTTTTCCGGAGAACCGGTCTTTTCTGACGGCCGGGATGTGATGCCCGATGTGATGCAGTCCCTTGAACATATGAAAACCTTCAGCCAAAAAATCCATTCGGGTGAATGGCGGGGTTATACAGGGAAACCCATCCGTAATATTGTCAATATCGGAATTGGTGGCAGCGACCTGGGTCCGGTGATGGTTACAGAAGCTTTAAAACATTACTGGATTGATGGCATGCGGGCTTATTTCATTTCCAATGTGGATGCCACCCAAATCGTTGAAACCCTTAAAAAAATTAATCCTGAAGAAACACTCTTTCTGATCGCCTCCAAAACCTTCACTACCCAGGAAACGATGACCAATGCATACAGTGCCCGGGAATGGTTCCTGAATGCGGCAGGTGATGAATCCCATATTGCTAAACATTTCGTAGCACTTTCCACAAATGAAACCGAGGTAGTGAAATTCGGGATCGACCGGTCCAATATGTTTGTTTTCTGGGACTGGGTAGGAGGCCGGTACTCACTTTGGAGTTCCATCGGTCTGTCCATCGCTCTGATCATCGGTTATCCCCGGTTTGAAGAAATGCTGCAGGGCGCGCATGGGTCAGACAAACATTTTAAAAACATGCCGTTTGAAAAGAATATTCCGGTAATCATGGCCCTGCTGGGAATATGGTACCGCAATTTCTTTGGCTCGCAAACGGAAGCGATTCTGGCTTATGATCAATATATGCATCGGTTTGCGGCATATTTCCAACAGGGAAATATGGAAAGCAATGGCAAATCGGTTGACCGGAATGGCGTCCCGGTAACCTATTCTACCGGTCCGGTGGTATGGGGAGAACCCGGAACCAATGGCCAGCATGCATTTTACCAGCTGATCCATCAGGGTACGGTACTGATTCCCTGCGATTTTATTGCCCCGGCCATAAGCCATAATCCACTGGGCGACCATCACCCTAAATTATTGTCAAACTTTTTTGCACAAACGGAGGCGCTCATGAACGGGAGATCACCGGACGAACTGCTGCAGGCCAATGTAAAACCTGAACTGATCCCGTTCAAATTTTTTAGCGGGAACCGGCCAACCAACTCCTTTCTCATCAAAATGATTACGCCCTATACCCTTGGCCAGCTTATTGCCTTATATGAACATAAGATCTTTGTACAGGGGGTAATCTGGAACATCTATTCCTTCGATCAGTGGGGAGTAGAACTCGGAAAGGAGCTTGCCGGAAAAATTCTTCCGGAGTTAAAAAACAGTACTGAAACCACCAGTCACGACGGGTCTACCAACGGGCTGATAAACTGGTACAAAAAAATCTGTTTTTAACATTATCCCTTAAAATAAAGCGAATGTTATTACGTTTTGCATTAAGAAGCGAATCGTAATTACTTTTTTGACAATCAACACCCTATGCAAATTTTATCCAAGACAGCCAGTGGACCTGGCATGCCAAGGAGGATCCACTTTATACTCCTTTTTTCAAGCCTGGTGCTAATCGCCGGTTTTTTCTACTATAGCGCCTCCGGTTCTGAGAATTTTTTCCACAAGAATTCTAATCACCTGATAGTCAATAGTAAAGATAGTGTTGCTAAGGATTCAACCATTGTTGATGTCAAGCCTGTGGTGCTGGATACAGCCAAATACGATCAACTGCTTCATTCCCTCAGTAATGGGGATAGTTCCGGTCGCTGGCCCGTAAAGCTGGATTATCCGCTCCCCGGGGCCATTTTCCCTTTTAACCGGGTTGTCGCCTACTATGGTAACCTTTATTCCAAGAAGATGGGCGTTCTGGGAGAATATCCCACAGATGAAATGTTTGCAAAACTGCAGGTGGAAGTTAAAAAATGGCAGGCTGCCGATTCTACCGTAACAGTTAGACCAGCCCTGCATTATATAGCCGTCACTGCCCAGGGTTATCCCGGGAAAGGCAATAAATACAGGCTTCGAATGCCTTTTAAACAAATTGATTCCGTTATCCGAATGGCTGCCCGTATTAATGCCCTGGTTTTCCTGGATATCCAAACCGGTCAGAGTACGGTTCAGGAAGAAGTTCCACTGCTCGAACCCTACCTTAAAATGCCCCAGGTGCATCTGGGAATAGACCCGGAATTTTCCATGAAAACCGGTAAAAAACCTGGATCCGTAATCGGTACCATGAATGATTCCGATATCAACTTTACCATTAATTATCTCTCCAATCTAGCTAAGACTAACCAGCTTCCGCCTAAAATACTTGTAGTTCACCGATTCACCCAGGCAATGGTGCGTAATTACAAGCATATTAAACCCAAACCGGAAGTACAGGTAGTTATTGATATGGACGGATGGGGAGCGAAATCCAGAAAACAAACCACCTACCTGGAATATGTTTCCCGGGAGCCCGTACAGTTTACAGGGTTCAAATTATTTTATAAAAACGATTTCCGTGAGGCTAACAGTGCTATGATGACACCGGAAGAAGTGTTGAAATTAAAACCCAAACCGGTTTATATACAATACCAATAAAGCTTGAGGCATGAAGCTGGAAGCTTGAGGCGGCGGTCATCCGTCATCTGTTATCTGTTCCCCAATTGCATGCGGATTATAATAAAACTGATTATCGTAAGCAGGATAATGAGGACAACTGCCCAATAGGTCCAGTTCAGGTTCCCGATGGATCTTTTTAAGCGTTTAGTTTTTACATGTGACAGGTGCTGATGCATTTCTTTATTCAGCTTTTGTATGACAGACGCCAATTCTTTTTCATCCTTCACCTGATGAAGGCCTTCAGTGGCATCCGTAAGAAAATCTGCAGGAAGTTCTTCCATCGAAGGTTTCTGATCCAGTTCATTCAGCATTGCCCGCAAACGAATATCGAGTGAATCCGGCAGGTTTGAATCTGCACCATCAGGAATCATATGATTTGATTCTTCATTTTTCATCTGCTTTCAAATTGGTCTAATCTTTTTTCGAGCAGTAACCTCAGGTTTCGCTTGCCATTCTGGATATAACTTTTCACCTGGATGTAAGTGTATCCGGTCTCAGAAGCGATAACCTGGTATGACTTTTTTTCCAGGTAAAACATCCGGATGCAAATCCTTTGTTCCGGATTGAGATGTTGCAGGGCTTCCAGCAGGTCCAGTAAAAGTCTGTCGTCTTTCAGCGGATCCGGCGCTTCTGTTTCAGTAACCGGTTCAGCCACAAGATCCACTGATATGTCGCGTTTCTGCTTCCGCAATTTCATCAGGCAGTGATTCTTCGCGATCATATAAATCCAGGAACTGAAATAACTGACCTCATATTTATGCAGCTCCGTAATCACCTTCAAAAAAATTTGCTGTACGGCATCTTTTGCTTCCTCAGGATCTTTCAGGTATTTCATCGAGACCCCATAAAGTAAAAGGGTATAACGTTCAAGCAGGGATCCGAGCCATTCATTATTGTGATCCGCATAGAAATGCTTCAATATTTCCTGATCGGTTAACTGGCTATGTGGGGAAGAACTCAACGTTAATATCAAGTTTCAGTTAAGATGCAGAAATCGGGCTATTGCATAAAGAAAAAGGGTATTTCTGCCCACCGTGAACCAGGCCTTAAGCTTTAGTGCTTTAAGCTTTTTCTCACCAAATTCCATTTTATAAAATTCAATGGCGTTCTCGATAACTTTCAATGCCATGGTTTTATCCCCAAATTCTTCCACTTTGACGGCTTTGTTTTCCAGCTTTTTATATTCCTCGAAGAAATGTCGCAGCTCGTCGAAAAAATGTTTGGGAAGCTCTTCAATATTATTGTAGTGATTCACTCCGGGATCCTTTGCCGCAACTGCTATAATCTTATCGTCCCCGTCGCCATTGTCAATCATTTGCATTACGCCCAGCACTTTGGCTTCCATCAGGCATAAGGGAACAACCGGAAGAGAAGTAATGACCAGGATATCCAGTGGATCCTTGTCATCACCATAGGTCTGCGGAATGAAACCGTAATTTACCGGGTAATAAAAAGAAGAGTAAATAACCCTGTCCAGCTTTAGCAGTCCGCTGGCTTTGTCAATTTCATATTTAGCCCGGGCACCCTGTGGAATTTCAATTATCGCATTCACTATTCGCGGAGCGTGGCTTCCATAAGGAACGCCATGCCAGGGATGGGATACATTCAATTTATTCATGAGCTGGGCTTGATTCCACAAACCTACTCATTCAGTGCCATAGCACAAAACGACCATCTGCCTGGTTTAGGGATGTTTATCGTTGAGAATTTCTTTCAAATCCACCAGCCATTCGCCCTGAACCCGAACGATACGTACGGTTGTGGTGTCTTTTCGAAAACTGTTTGAAAAAGAGTAAATGGTTACTGAATCGTTGACTGTACGGATTTTAATGGGAAGTATGCTGGCATCCCGGTATTGTTGTCGCGTATTCTGATCCATTTTATCAAAACCCTGCTGCCATTTGCTGATCAGCAGCAGATTTGTGGAATCGCTGAGAAGATAAAATCGCGCTTTTTCGTAATCCCCGTCCAGGGATGCCCGGATAAACTGTCTCCCGGCATCCTGGGCATCCTCCGCCTTATTAAATGTTTTTCCTGCATTGCAGGCCATCATGAATATCAGTAAACAGAAAAGGTATTTGGTTTTCAATGATTCTCTTATTCTACTGTAAAAAACAAATCACTGCCTGACTTCGCGTGATAGGCGTTAAGCTTTAAGCATTAGAAGGTCCCTGCTCAATTACTTTATCCTTTTCGTAGGCCCTGATAATGGCTTTTACCAACCGGTGCCTTACCACATCTTCTTCATCCAGTTCAATATGTGCAATGCCATCAATACCCTTTAATATATAAAGTGCTTTGGCCAGACCGCTTTTTTGATTTTTCGGAAGATCGATCTGGGTCAGATCGCCTGTAATGATGGCTTTGGCACTGGGTCCAATACGGGTGAGGAACATCTTTAACTGAAGATCAGTTGCATTCTGGGCCTCATCCAGGATGATAAACGCATTGTCCAGTGTTCTTCCACGCATATAGGCAAGTGGTGCGATTTCAATGGTGCGGGTGGTCATATAATACCCCAGTTTATCTGCCGGGATCATATCATCCAGTGCATCATATAAAGGACGCAGGTAGGGATCGATTTTTTCCTTGAGATCTCCGGGCAGAAAGCCGAGATTTTCTCCGGCTTCCACAGCAGGGCGGGTAAGGATGATTTTTTTAACCATCTTATTCTTTAATGCCCGCACGGCCATGGCCACAGCAGTATATGTTTTACCGGTACCTGCAGGTCCGATGGCAAAAACGATATCGTTTTTTTCGGAAGCAGTGACCAGTTTTTTCTGATTCACCGTTCGGGCGCGAACCGTTTTACCATTCGGGCCGAAAACCAGGATATCGTTTGGATTCCTGTCCACAAAATGATCCACCGTTTCTGCATCATCTCCACCCAGGATCTGGTTGAAATAATTTTCAGTGAGGCTACCGTTTCGTTCCAGATACTGAAGAAGCAGGTCGATTTTTTCTTTTGCTGTTTCCACCTGTTCCGGTGCACCGCTTAATTTAATCTGTGTACCGCGGGAAAGAATTTTGAGAAGTGGGAATTTTTTTTTGAGGATATCTAATTTGCCATTGTTAACACCGAAGAATTCAATTGGGTTAACAGTTTCCAGGTTAATAATCGTTTCAGTCAATTCAGGAAATTTTAAGTTTTCAAATGAGGTTTCTGCAGCATCATCCGACGCATGTTACCAAATTTAATTGTTTAGATGCATATGGCCATCAATTTACTTATTAACAGATTGTGCATTTAATTTCAGCATCTCTGCAAACGTGAGGTTTTTTTCCATGCTTTCAATGGTGAGTCCGATTCTTTTTGCCTTGGTTTGAACAGTTCGGGCAGATTCGATCCAATTACTGTAATACATCTGATGGGAGCGGGGCAGGAGTTTAAATTTTTTTTCTGCAAGAGGTGCGTCCACCATACATTTCATCAGTTCTGCTGAAACCTTCAATGGTTTAACATCTTCTTCCAGGCTGCACTTCAGCATTGCCCCTTTATTTTTATGAATTGATTTGCGAAGGCTGGCTTTTAAAGGAAGAATAAATTCCCCATTACCCATGGGAAGCAGTGCCTGTTGATGTATATCAATTTTATCCAGTTTGCCTTTTACCCGAAATGATTTTTTCGAGCCGGGTTTTAATTTCTCTGCAATATCTGAGGGAATGGAGATATAAGACCAGCCGGTTTTTTCTCCATGTTTTTCAAATTGTAGTATAACACTGGTAAAATGGACCATGGATAAATGAAGATCACCGGATAAATATAAGGAAATACCTTATCCGGAAATTTTAAGCTCTTCTTCGATGGCTTCATTAAAACGCTGACTGTTCGACCATATCCATTCCGGCATGGGCTTGTCCGCTAAAATCAGCCAGTCGTTTCCGTCCTTACGCATTTTAAACATGAGACGGTTGCCACGGTCGTCACTAACATCCACCGTAAACAGTTCTTCTACCAGGCCGTTCACTTTTCTGAAATTGAACTCCCTTAACCGCCCGTCGGCTTTTATCAGTTTACTGAACTGGATATTCCGGTTGAATTGAATGATCATACTTGAAATATTCTTATCCTAATACTCAATTTTCGTGCTATATTTTAATAATGGAATATTAATATACCGGCCATTTATCACAGAACCCTATTTTTGTCTTATGGACGAAACCCCTTTTATTTCGATTTGCATCCCGGCATTTCAGCGGGTAGACTACCTGCGTCGTCTGCTGGATTCAATTGAAATACAATCCTTTCGCGATTTTGAAACCGTAATTTCCGACGATAGTCCGGGATCTGAAGTTCTGGAACTGATCCGTAATCATGCTTTGAATCCAAAGATCCGGTACTTCAAAAACAAAGAAACGCTTGGATCACCGGAAAACTGGAATGAAGGCATCAGGCAATCAAAGGCAGGCTGGATCAAGATTATGCATGATGATGACTGGTTTTCCGGTCCCGAAAGTCTGCAGACATTTGCAGATACCATCCGGAATAAAAATGCCCGTTTTTATTTTTCAGTTTTTACAAATGTTTTTCCGGATGGAAAACAGGAGAAAGTACAGATAAGCAATTTTCAGCTGAACAGGTTGAAAAAGCTTCCGGAGAGTCTTTTGGCAGCCAACCGGATCGGGCCTCCCAGTGTTGTCATTTTTAAAAAAGAGGATTCCCTTTATTTTGACCGGCGCATGCAATGGCTGGTGGATATTGATTTTTATATCCGGTATCTCAAAAAATATCCGCCGGCCGAATTTATACCGGAAAACCTGGTGCAGATAGGCATTAGTGCGAGTCAGGTGACCCAAAGAAGCTTTGGCAACCCCGGAATTGAAATTCCGGAAAGATTTTTACTCGGTGAGAAATTAAACTATTCCGCTGTCCGTCATTTTTCCGTTTTTGATTCCTGGTGGCGTTTCCTGCGTAATTTATCTATCCGGGACCTGGATCAGATTAAGCGATCGGGGTATCAGGGAAAAATCCCTGCATTTATTCCGGCGATGATGAAGGCGCAGCAAAATATTCCGGCGGCTCTGCTGAAAACGGGATTTATTCTCAAAAATGTTTATGCTTTTGCACTACTGGCGGTCATCCGTCATCCGTCATCCATCATCCCTGCCGGCTGGCAGTCATGCATCATCTGAATAAATCGCGGTACGCTTCGTTAAACCGGGTCCGGTTAAAATTAGTTTTAGCATACTGGTAGGCATTCCTGCTTAATGTTATGCAGCGGTTTTTATCTCCTGTCAGCTCCATTATTTTATCAATGGCTTCCCTGACCAACAGAACCTCATCCTGAATTTCATGAATCAGCACACAATTTACACCATCTGTTAAATGTGTCAGATTCCCCGGCAATGCGGTCACAACCGGAATACATCCATGGGCCATCGATTCTTTGATAAACATGGGAAATCCTTCATAGGAAGAAGTGAGCAGGGCAATATTCATTCGGGATAAAAGGCTGTTCATCTTTATCGGATCACTGATTTCGCCATGCACGACTGCATTGGTTTTTACCTTGTCCGGACAATTCTTGAATAAGAGTGCCGGCAAAATGGAAACGAATGGGTAATTGCCTGTCGATTATATTTTCAGCAATCTGGTTTACGAGCCAGATTCTTTTCTGCGGTCCGCCCCGGCCGGCACATATGATTTGTAAAGGGGATTCGAATGATTTTATTTCGTCCGGAGGAATATCCACGCCGGGCTCAATAAAAATTAACCTGCGCAGGTAAACCGGATCGATATGAAATTCCGCATATTGTTTTTCAATATTCTCCCGGGTATAAAAATCATACACGATCCGGTTTGTCAGCAGCTGAACATTTATCAGTCCGAAAAATTCCATTCCCCTTTTTCCGAAAGTAAAATTGTGGAGTAATTCAGTCCTTTTTATCCTTTTATGAATAAATGGAAGCATATCATAAAAAAAAGTTGAATTACCGCCAAAAATCTGCGCCTTTTGATGCCTGTTAATATAAAAGCTGAAATAATGAACCGAAAACAACCTCAGCAACAGCCAGTCGCACCAGATATGGATGTCCCGGCATTCCGCGTTCGGAGTATGGTAAAATTCATCTTTAAAAACCTCATTGGGGGAGACCCGGGTAAAAAAAACCATTTTCTCCATTTCCGGAATGGATTTTAATATATCCAGGTGAATTCTTTGCGCGCCACCAAGGGAAAACCTGTCAAAAAAAAAGAAAAGCCCGCTGTCCGATTTTTTTCTGAACAAAACGAGCGGATAAAGGAATACCAGGGATGGCAGATAAGTGATCCGGAGAAGTATCCTAAAGAGTTTTATTTTCGTGATATTATGCATGTTATTCCGGGGTAAACCTGGTGAAGGCCCGCAAATATATCCATAAGCAAATAATTGAACAGAACCCCATGTCAGATCGATTTCATTACGGCTCAGAAAAACTGACCCCTGCCATAGTTATCGGGATCGCCGAAGGTACCCTGAGGGGCATCATTGCAAAAGACGCCATGACCCGTATTCTCAAAAGCCGGGACGATGTGCGGGAAATCGTTTCCGATGAAAAAACAGTATATGGTATCAATACCGGATTCGGGGTTTTGGCCAATACCCATATTTCAGCGAAGGATACCCAGACCCTGCAGCATAAGATACTACAAAGTCATAGTGTGGGTGTGGGAAAACCCATCAGTCCTTTTTTGTCGAAGATCATGATGATCACCAAAGTTCAATCCCTGGCCCAGGGATTATTCAGGAATTCAACCAGAAACCCTGGAAAGGATTTGCTGGTTTATTGATCAGGATATCAGTCCTGTGGTTCCCGAAAAAGGTTCGGTGGGCGCTTCCGGTGACCTGGCCCCCCTGGCTCATCTGTTTCTTCCCCTGATCGGCCTGGGAGAATTATGGGTGAACGGGAAAATCCTGCCGAGTGCAGCCGTACTTTCTGCGCACGGACTTAAACCGCTTTTCCTGGGTCCCAAGGAAGGACTTGCATTGATCAATGGAACGCAGTTTATCCTGGCTTATGCGGTAGCTAACCTGCGCCGGATGCATTACTGCCTCGAATCGGCTGACCTGATCGGCGCCATGAGCCTGGAGGCGCTCACCGGCACCAAATCGCCTTTTGATGAACGTCTCCATAATCTGAGACCTTATAAGGGAAACCAGCTGGTAGCCCAACGGCTTCGCAAGCTTTTATCCGGATCAGAGATTATGCAAAGTCATGTTGATTGTGGCCGGGTACAGGATCCTTATTCCCTGCGCTGTATGCCACAGGTGCATGGGGCGAGCCGCAATGCGTGGCTGCACCTGAAAGAACTTACCCAGATTGAATTGAATTCGGTTACGGACAATCCGCTGATTTTTTCTGCTGATGATACCATCAGTGGCGGCAATTTTCATGGTCAGCCATTGGCAATTCCGCTGGACTATGCAACGATTGCGGCGTCTGAAATCGGAAATATTTCCGATCGCCGGTGTTATTTATTACTGGAAGGCAAATGGGGGCTTCCGCTTTTACTGATGAAGGATGTTGGTCTGAACAGCGGTTTTATGATTCCCCAGTACACCACTGCCGCCCTGGTAACTGAAAATAAAACACTTTGTTTTCCTGCCAGTGCCGACAGTATTCCGACCTCCCTGGGACAGGAGGATCATGTAAGTATGGGAAGTATCAGTGGCCGGAAACTGGAAATGGTGCTGGAAAATCTGGAATATATACTGGCCATTGAACTCATGACGGCCTGCCAGGCGATTGAATTCCGTCGTCCTTTACACAGCAGTGCGATACTGGAACATGCCCATGATTTTGTTCGGAAACAGGTGAGCTTTGCCAATGAAGACCGGATCTTTGCGGATGATATCCGGAAATTAAAATCAATCATCGAAACCCATAGTCTGATCCGGGAAATAGATTCTTATGCTGCCCTTCATGGTAATGATCTGAATAAGGATTATGCAGACTTCATTTTAAATTAAGCAAATGCAAAAGACAATATCAAAATATGACCCGGTTAAATATAAAACCCCCACCGGAACAGATTGAATTGTAAAGGCTGGATACAGGAAGCTGCCCTGCGGATGCTTCTGAATAACCTGGACCCGGAAGTGGCCGAACGTCCGGATGATTTAATTGTATACGGAGGAAGGGGAAAGGCTGCCCGTAATTTCGAGGCACTTGATGATATCATCGCCAATCTGAAAGTTCTGGAAAATGATGAAACCCTGCTGATACAAAGTGGAAAGCCCGTTGCCAGAATGAAAACACATGTGGATGCCCCACGCGTTCTGATTTCAAATTCCCAGCTCGTTCCAAAATGGGCCACCTGGGAGCATTTTGATGAACTGGAAAAAAAAGGACTGATGATGTACGGCCAGATGACTGCCGGTTCCTGGATTTATATCGGTTCCCAGGGAATTGTGCAGGGAACATATGAAACCTATGCTGCGGCTGCAAACAAACATTTCAGCGGATCCCTGAAGGGAACATTAAATGTTACCGCCGGTCTGGGAGGTATGGGTGGCGCACAGCCCCTGGCGATAACGATGAACGAAGGTGTTGCCCTGATTGCTGAAGTGGAAGGGTGGCGAATTGAAAAAAGACTCGAAACAAAATATCTGGATACCGGGGAACAGGATATAGATGAAGCCATTGACATGGCATTGCAGGCAAAAAAGGATAAAATTCCACTCTCCATTGGTGTTTGCTGCAATGCGGTGGAACTACTGGAAAGATTACTCGAAAGAAATATTATTCCCGATACCTTAACGGATCAAACCTCGGCGCATGATCCCCTGATCGGATACTGGCCACATCAGATTTCGCTGGAAGCTGCCCGGATTCTGCGCGAATCCAATCCGGATCAATATCTTGAATACGCATATGAATCCATGAAACTGCATGTTGAGAAAATGCTGACCCTGCAAAAAAAAGGAGCAATCACATTTGACTATGGTAATAATATCCGGGCCAGGGCTTTTGAAAAAGGACTTAAAAACGCATTTGATTTTCCCGGGTTTGTTCCGGCTTATATCCGTCCTCTTTTTTGCGAAGGTAAAGGTCCTTTTCGCTGGGCGGCCCTGAGCGGAAATCCCCGGGATATTGCGGTGACGGATGAAGTAATGGTAAGCTATGTTTCCTGAAAATAAATCCCTTCAGCGATGGTTAAAACTTGCAAAAGAAAAAATTGCTTTCCAGGGATTGCCGGCACGCATTTGCTGGCTCGGCCAGGGAGAAAGAGAAAAAGCGGGTCTTGCTTTTAATGAACTGGTGCGCACAAAAAAAGTAAACGCGCCCATTGTTATTGGCCGGGATCACCTCGATACCGGATCTGTGGCTTCACCGAACCGGGAAACGGAAGCCATGCTGGATGGAAGTGATGCCGTGGCAGACTGGCCGATCCTGAATGCACTGGTAAATACTGCCGGCGGCGCCAGCTGGGTAAGTCTGCATCATGGCGGCGGAGTAGGCATGGGATACAGCATTCATGCCGGAATGGTCATCGTGGCTGATGGCACAGAAGCTGCAGCAGCAAGACTTTCCAGGGTTCTTCGCAATGACCCGGGTCTCGGCGTTATCCGCCATGCGGATGCCGGATATCCGGATGCCCAGAAAACCAAGGAAGAATTTCAACTCTGACCATACCATGCAAAGTCATCTCCTGACAAATATTAAACAGTTACTGAATATCCGAACTGAAGTTCATCCACTCTTTGGAAAAGAGATGCAGGAACTTCCCGTTCTTGAAAATGCCTGGCTGCTGATCGAGGGAAATGAGATTGCCCGATACCGGTAAGATGGATACGATAAAAAAAGAACTGCCCAATCTGCCGGAAGCGCAAACAGATTGCAGCGGGCGACTGGTTTTTCCTGCCTGGTGCGACAGCCATTCCCATTTAGTGTATGCCGGTAGCCGGGAAACTGAATTTGTCGACAAAATCCGGGGACTCAGTTATGCGGAGGTCAATGCGAGGGGCGGAGGAATTCTGAATACCGTTCAAAAAATTAATGAAATATCCGAAGCTGAGCTATTTCAGTATTTCCTGGGCAAAGCTGGAAGCCGTGTCCCGTATGGGAACGGGGGCTATAGAAATTAAAAGCGGTTACGGCTTATCGGTAGAAGGGGAATTGAAAATGTTACGGGTGATCCGACAGCTGAAAGAGAAATCTTCCGTATCCATCAAATCAACTTTTTTAGGTGCCCATACATTTCCCTTAGCCTATCGTAATGACCATGCCGGATATATCCGGTTAATCACAGATGAAATGCTGCCGGTTATTGCCCGGGAAAAACTGGCAGATTACATAGACGTTTTTTGTGAACAGGGCTTTTTTAATCCGGAAGAAACAGAAATCATTTTACGTGCCGGACTGCAATATGGGTTAAAACCCAAACTTCATGTGAACCAGCTGAATTCCATTGGCGGCATAGAAACCGGAATAAAAATGGAAGCCATTTCTATGGATCACCTGGAAAACCTGCCTGATGAAGATATCATGCGGATTAAGAATTCCGGATGGAAGGGTTTCTGTACACTATTGCCCACTGCAGCTTTTTACCTGCGTATGTCGTTTCCCCCCGCCCGCAAATTATTAGAATCCGGTCTTGCCCTTGCATTGGCTTCGGATTATAATCCCGGGTCATCACCTTCCGGGAATATGAATATCGTTTTTGCACTTGCCTGCATTCAGATGAAAATGCTACCGGAAGAAGCGCTGAATGCAGCAACCGGGAATGGTGCTTTCGCCATGGAACTGGGAAATATCTGCGGATCAGTGACCAAGGGAAAACTGGCCAACCTCATCATCACAAAACCCGTTCCTTCACTTGCCTTTCTTCCATATTCCTTTGGATCAAATCTTATTGATAAAGTAATGCTCCGGGGTAGTTTCATCGACTAAGCTTTGTATATTGGGCATTATATTCAGCCATGCCAATATTCCTTTCCCGAAAAAAAAAATCAAAAGACTTTATTGAATCTGCCGCAAAACGCAGTACGGTCCTGCACATAGGAGATAAAAAAGCAGGGCTGGAATTTCTGATATCTTTTTTTTCGATCATACGGCCCGCCAAAGGGAAAAAAGATCCAGCTGAAAACCTCCAGGGTCTGATTAAAGTGATGGATGTACATCCGATAGTGTTATCCAATTTGCATAACGCTCTGCTTTCACAACTTATACAGACCGACCTGACCTCAGCACTTACGGAAAGCGGCATACCGATGGCAAACGGTTTCTGGCCTGAATTTTTTGGCAGGTTCCGCCATAAACTCATTCCCGCCCTACGAAATGAAAATGATTTTCTCTTTGTGATAAGCCGTATATTTTACCGGTCTGATGATTATAAATGGGTGGAAGCTATTCCGCATGCACAGTGGAAACAATTCTTTAATTCTATCGGACTTGGTTTTTCCATAGATGATAAACATCTTCTGCTGCAGCTGATGCAGTCCTTAAAAATCCTCAGTTTCCAGGTAGCGAATCTGGGGCTTGAAAAAGAGGTCACAAAACACCTTGCCAGCAACAATATTGATGAAAATCCTTTTTTGAATCAATTCGAGCTGATACGGCAGATACAGCATTCCTATATTTCGGATAATCCTGAAACACTGAAATCTGTTTGCAACAAAATGAATGCGTTGTCCAAACTGGGTATTGATTCCATAGAATATATCCGGAAAAACCATTCAAACAAAGGGACCAGTATTCACCAGACTTATGTATTACTCATCCTGAGCAGCAAACTGAAGAGAGTCGAAATGATTACGGATATCCTTGACGATAATTCCAGGTTTAATTCGGATAATTTTATCAGTTTTTTTCAGATGCTGGTCAGAAATGAAAACACAAAAAACAGCCTGAGAGCATTTCTTTCCCAGTCACTGGGATATCTAGCTTACCAGATTGCTGAGCATAAGGGTTCAAAAGGAAGTCACTATATCACCACCACGAAAAAAGAATACCGGAAAATGATGTGGAGTGCGATGAAAGGTGGTGGTATCACTGCATTCATTGCCCTTTTTAAAAACCTGCTGACTAAAGTTGAATTGCCTATTTTCTGGCATGGGTTTGCTTATAGTACGAACTATAGTATCGGATTTCTGTTAATTGATGGAACAGGATCGACCCTGGCAACCAAACAACCGGCTTTTACAGCCAGTGCAGTAGCCAGTTCTCTCGACACCAAAGGGAATACCTATAAACCCAATTTGTACAACCTTGCCATCACGGTGGCCCGGGTTTCCCGGAGTCAGATCGCCTCCTTTATCGGGAATCTGCTGATCGTTTTTCCCGGAACTTTTTTACTGGCATGGCTTTATCATATTATAACAAAAACCAAAATTCTCGAAGGGAATGCGGCCTGGACCATGCTCGAAAACCAGCATCCCTGGC
Organism: uncultured Bacteroidota bacterium; assembly: GCA_963730655.1. Taxonomy (GTDB): domain Bacteria; phylum Bacteroidota; class Bacteroidia; order Chitinophagales; family Chitinophagaceae; genus Puia. Next base: position 465,711 of record CAVSSI010000001.1, on the reverse strand, counting down.
ACAGCCTTTCCCTGTTATACGCCTGTAATACCGGCGTGTTTCTTTTTCTGAGCGGCATCATCGCCGGATATGTGCAAAACAAAATTCTTTATGCCCGGATTGGTGAAAGGCTGAAAAATCATCCCTGGTGGCGTCCTTCAGTTTCTCCTGAAAAACGCCTGCGCCGGATAAAATTTATTGAAAAAAATGGCGGTGCAATGATTGGAAATATTTCCCTGGGGTTCATGCTGGGCATGTCGACGATTGTAAATTCATTCCTGGGAGTCCCGTTTGATATCCGGCATATTACCATTTCAGCTGGCAATGTTTCCGTAGCATTATACGGACTGGGAATCAGAAATATACCGTTCACTTACCTGATCACGATTTTTTTCGGCGTACTTGCGATCGGGCTATTAAATTTCCTCGTGAGTTTTTCCCTGGCTTTTATGGTAGCCGTAAGATCCAGGGGCGTGAAGCTGAAAGAATATCCTGAATTCCTGGGAATCCTGGGCCGGTATTTCCTGAAAAAACCATTGGATTTTATCAGGCCACGTAATCAGCTTTCCGAAACAGATTGATTTTCTTTCCTTAACATTGTCCATTCCAATTGCGCTATATGACACCCATAATTGAATGTGTTCCCAACTTCAGTGAAGGCCGAGACACCCAGATCATTCAATGGATCACCAATGAAATTGAATCCGTGGAAGGAGTCAGGCTGCTGAATGTGGATCCGGGAAAAGCCACCAACCGCACGGTGGTTACTTTTGTGGGCCCTCCGGAAGCGGTAATAGAAGCCGCTTTCAGGGCCATCCGGAAAGCGGGTGAACTAATTGACATGAAGCAGCATCAGGGAGAACATCCGCGAATGGGTGCTACAGATGTTTGTCCGCTGATTCCCATTTCCGGTATTACCATGGAAGAAACTGCTCTTTGGGCACAGAAACTGGCAGAACGGGTAGGTAAGGAATTGTCGATTCCGGTTTATTTATATGAAGCTGCACAAAAAAATAAGGAGCGAAATAATTTATCGGTTATACGGGCAGGTGAGTATGAGGGATTTGCAGAAAAAATAAAAAAACCGGAATGGAAACCGGATTTCGGTCCGGCGGTATTTGACGAGAAAAGAGGGGCCACCGTAATCGGCGCCCGGGATTTTCTCGTTGCCTATAATGTCAATCTGAATACAACTTCTGTCCGCCGGGCCAACAGTGTTGCTTTTGATGTTCGGGAAGCCGGACGTATAAAGAGAGAAGGAGATCCCGTGTATGGTGCAATTGTCAAAAGACAGCGAGGGACAACCCGTTATGATTCCCGGTTCGCTAAAATCCGTAAAAGCCATCGGCTGGTTCATTGAGGAATATGGCATCGCGCAGATTTCCATGAACCTGACCAATATTTCCATAACTCCATTGCATATTGCATTTGACGAAGTATGCCGTAAAGCGGATGACCGCGGAATCCGGGTAACCGGCAGTGAACTGGTTGGTCTTATCCCCCTGAAGTCAATGCTGGATGCGGGGAAATATTTTTTGAAGAAACAACAGCGATCCACCGGTGTCTCTGAAAAGGAACTGATCCGGATTGCCATTCTTACTATGGGCCTGGATGAACTGGCTCCCTTCAAACCCGAAGAAAGAATTATAGAATATCTGTTGAAAAATCCGTCAGATGAAAAACTCGTACGCTTTCACTGGCAGATTTTGCTGATGAAACAGCCAGTGAATCCCCGGCGCCGGGAGGCGGATCCGTAGCAGCCTATCTGGGTGCACTTGGTGCCGGATTAGCCGCTATGGTCGCCAATTTATCTGCGCAAAAAAATGACTGGGAAATATTCAGCGACATGGGCGGAAAAAGCAACAGCATATAAAAATGAACTTGTTTCACTGGTAGATGCAGATACAAAAGCATTCGAAGCCATCATGCAGGCCAGGGCGCTTCCCAAATCTACGGAAGCGGAAAAAGCAAGCAGGTCAAAAGCAATACAGGCAGCCACTATTCAGGCCATTGAAGTGCCTTTTCAGGTAATGCAGGCCGCACTGAAAAGCATGGACGTGATTCAGGCAATGGCTAAAGACGGCAATCCGAATTCCAAATCTGATGCCGGTGTCGGTGCCCTATGTGCGCGAAGTGCCGTAATGGGAGCATACCTGAATGTCTGCATCAATGCTGCCGGATCGGAATCAGATAAAAAAATTTCAGCCATACTGGAAGAGGGAAAGAAAATGCAAAACATGGTCGTGGCAAAAGAAAAAGAAATACTGGAACTTATAGGCTTAACGCCTAAAGCCTAAAGTAAATGCTAAACACCTAAAGCTTAATTGTAATGCTGAAGGAACAGTGCCTTAAGCTTTAGGCCTTAGGCTTTAAGCTTAAAAAGGTATTCCAATATTGACATATCCCATAACCCGTTTCCACTGGTCGCAATACATCACACTCAGCTCAAGGGGTCCAAGTACAAAATTATACGTGAAGGTTAATGCATAGCCGGATAAAAAATCCGGGGTATTGTAAAATTTGGGATCGTTTTTAATAAAATTATTGAACATCACATTGGCTCTCCCGGTCAGGTACAGATTTCCATAAAAATTATACCGGAACCCTGCCTGGATTTCAGCCAGTGCTGGGCGAATAAAATGAACCTTCCCGAAGTCCGGCAAAAGTTATCTGGTTATGGAAAGTATACGTCAGACCTCCGATAGAAAATTCATTCATCACCGATCCCTGCTGAAAATTTATTCCTGACTGTAGCTGGAATAGCAGCGTGCTTTTCCTGGAAAGTGGCGTATAACTTTCAAAATGAAAACTGAACCGGGGATAAGCACTACTGGCAGTTATCGTATCCGCATCGCGGACGCTGGAATGCAACTGCAGATCGGGATTTTGTGTAAATACCCAGTCTCCTTCCAATTCCGATTTTATACCTTTTTTCGGATATATGGGACGGTCCAGGGAATTGTGATTGAAATACAGATAACTGGTTGGAAAATTATTTGTTCCATTGAATTCAAGTGCCGACGTTATGGAGGGATTGTATTTTGTCCACTCAAATCTTGTTCCGATGCCAATCGTCAAATCCCTGTTCGTGGAATATCCAAAACGTCCATCCATCACAAAATAGTTCTGGTTATAAATACCTGCCGCCTTCGTGTTTTCATAGATAGTAATATTCTGCTGATCGAATTCGGTGGATAAGTTTCAGGGCAAATTTCCGGTCCCTTCCAATATATTGAAGATGTTCAGCCCGTACTTTGAAATTTTCGCCGATATTAAGGGTAACCATGCTCCGCGAATTGGGTGTAAAAAAATCTCTGGAAGTCAGGTTCAGGATGGCACTGATGCCGGTAAACTGATTGTAATGAAGGGAAATTTTTGCGAACGTCAGCGGATTCTCCGATACGTCGAAAATAATTTTTGCTGACTGATCGGGTTGGGTATCGAGGTGGTAGCTAATCAGGTTATAATATCTCGTTCCACTGGCCCGCCGCACCATATGGGCCAGCATTTCCGGAGTGTATACATGGTTCGTCAGCAAGTCCGGTTGTATGTACAAAGAAATCCTGTGTGGTGTATTTGAGCCCTCTCACTTCATAAGAAGAAATTCGAACACTGTGTACATCCGGTATTTCTTTTTCCTTACTGGTATCTCCATATAAAGCATTCAGCGAATCGGCGAGTTTTTTAAATTGCGGATACAACTTTCTTCCCTCTTCCAGCCCCACATCAATAATTTCATTAGCCTGGCTGAATGTGGCCATACTATATTTTTCCAGAGGCATCTGCACATAAATATTACAAAGCGGCACTTCCAGTTTGGTATCTTCCGCTTCACGGAAAAAAGCAATTTGCAGAAGCACCTGCAGTGCATTGTTTACTTTGTTAGCGGGAAGCAGGCTGCTGGTAACATTACTTCCGATCACAAACTGGGCGCCCATTTCCCGCACATCTTTAACCGGGAAATTCCGTACGATACCGCCATCGACCAGCAGATGACCCTGGTAATCCACTGCCGTAAAAACAGAAGGGATGGCCATGCTCGCGCGCACGGCTGATACCAGTTCACCACTATCCAGCACCACAGCCTGACCGGTAGAGATATCCGTTGCTATACATTTAAAAGGTATAGGCAGAGAATCAAAATTTTTTACTTTATAGACCGGAAATAATAATTCTGAAAATTTTAGCCATAATTCCTGACCTTCCAGCACGCCGGTAGAGATTCTGAAAAAATGATTTACCCAGGGAAGTTCGAGGTCATATTTCCCATATTCATCTTTTTCTTCCATGATGATATTCCTCAGGGAACTCTGGTTGGACAACAGCTGGTCCCAATGCATCCGGCGCCCCATATACAAAATGGAATCTGCAGAATAACCGGATGCATAGAGTGAACCGATAATGCTACCCATGCTGGTACCCGTGATATAATCAATGGAAAGTCCTGCAGAATCAATGGCTTTTAGAATTCCGATATGTGCAAGTCCTTTGGCACCCCCGCCACTCAGGGTAAGTCCTATTTTTGGCCTCCGGTGTATTAATGAATCCTGCGAATAACAAGGCTGCTGAAGAATAAAAAAATATCCGGTGAGGAGAAAAATGGAAAAATTTGGAAATTTGGAATTTCGGGAATTAATATTGGTACGATTTTGTCATTAATATTAATCTATAATTGCCAAAATAAAAAGTTTCAGATACGGGTGGGAGAGCCAAGCGGGGCTAAATTTCCCAAATTTTCAAATTCCCGAATGCTCAGGCCTGCTCTTCCAGTTCCATTAGTTTTTCCAGTGCAGCATCATAGGTTTGCATGGCAACTGAAAGACTAAGCGCTGATTTTTTATATTCCGATTCGGCCACCAGAAATTTTTGCCTGTCTGCATAAATCTCCGGAGCAGACAGTTGTAGTTCCAGCCGGTTAGCTTTCCGTCTGAAGACGTTTAATATCCGCTTCCAGTTGCTCTACCAGTTTTTGTTGTTTCTGAAGCTGTTTTTTTGCCTCTTTATTTACCGGTTGTGCAACTACCGGGGTGGTTTTACCGGTTCCACAACCGGTTTTTCTGTTTTTGCCTTGTTTACCGCGGGTTTAACCTGGGAAGCCATTCTTTTATTCCATTCCACCCATTCATCGTAGGTTCCCTTAAATTCTTTTATCCTTCCTTCATCTATTTCCCAGATCTTATTGGCAGTTTTCGAAATAAAATACCGGTCATGGCTGACCAGGATATAACTTCCTTCATATTTATTCAGTGCTTCCGCCAGTAATTCGCAGGAGTGAATATCCAGATGATTGGTTGGCTCATCCAGCAAGCAAAAAATTGGCTTTCCCGGCGATCGTCTTAGCCAGGGCAACTCTTGCCTTTTCCCCTCCGCTTAATACCTTGATTTTTTTATCCACATCATCTCCGGAAAAGAGAAAACATCCCAACAGGGTTCTGAGCTCCAGTTCATTTTTACCGGATCCGGCCTGTTTCATTTCTTCCAGAACCGAATCATTGAGATGTAAGGATTCAAGCTGATGCTGTGCATAAAAACTGGCATCCACATGATGGCCCCAGATGCGTTCCCCGTTAAAAGGTTCTGTACCTGCAACCATACGCAGAACAGTGGATTTCCCTTTTCCATTGGCTCCGATCAGCGCAATTTTATCGCCTCTTTCAATTTCCGCTTCCGCATGAAGCAGGATCTGATTTTCCCCGAAATTTTTACTCGCGTCTTTTAACTGCACCAGTACTTTACCCGGTGGCCGGTCAATCCTGAACTGTATCCGCATATCCGGCCGCTCCATCTCCACATTTTCTATCCGGTCAATTTTGTCAAGCCGTTTCATGGCCGACTGTGCCGCAGCGGCCTTGCTGGCCTTGGCTTTGAATCGTTCTATAAATCTTTCCTGCTGACGGATATAGTCTTTCTGATTTTCATATGCTTTTTGCTGAATGGTGATCCGCATTTCTTTTTCCTTTTCATAAAAAGAATAATTTCCATTGTAGAAATGCAGGTCCTGCTGATAGAGTTCAACAATTTTGTCTACCATCCTGTCCAGGAAAAATTTATCATGGCTTACGATCACCACCGATCCCTGGTAGTTTTTCAGGTATTTTTCAAGCCATTCAATTGAAGGAAGGTCCAGGTGATTCGTTGGTTCATCCAGCAGGAGCAGATCCGGTTTTTGCAGGATCATTTTTGCGAGCAGAACACGCATGCGCCATCCGCCGCTGAATTCGCGGTAAGGTCTCTGCAAATGGGCATTGGAAAAACCAAGACCCTGTAACACTTCTTCCGTTTTATGATGGATATTGTAACCGTCCAACAAATCCATTTCATGGAGTTTGTCAGTATAATTTAACAAAAGCTGTTCCGATTGTGGCTTACCTGCTTTTTCTTCGGCTTCCATTTCATGAACCAGGTCCTCCAGTTCTTTTTCCAATGCCAGCACTTTGTCAAATGCACCCATGGCAACTTTGAGAATGGAATCACTCGTATCAAAACTGAGCAGGTCCTGGTGGAGATAACCAATACTGGTACTACGGCTCCGCTCAACGGTTCCTCCGGTCGGTGTGTATTCGCCGGCCAATAATTTTAATAAAGTCGATTTACCGGTACCGTTATATCCGATCAGGCCAATATGTTCACCAGGCTGTATATGCCAGGTGGCATCTTCCAGTATCGCACGGGCACCAAACTCAAAAGTCAAATTCTGAAAACCTGCCAGCATATAATGAATGTGTATTAATTCGAACGCGCAAAATTAAAGCAAATGCATTTAGAATTACCTTTGATTAAATTCTATTTATGAAGAAGGCCTTTTTATTGGTTGGCGTTCTGGCCCTTGCGCTGGGGATTACCTACCTGGTTCTTCATAAAAGCAGTTCCGGCAACCACGTTGTCGGAAGAAAAAGATGCACCTTTGGCGGTAAGCAGCAAAACTTCAGCCTTTAACCGCTCTTTTTCAGGCGTTTTAAGCAGTTATTACAAGTTATCCGAAAGTTTTATTTCCGGGGATACGGGAAATATTTCCGACGCTGCTAAAAAACTCAGTATTGCCGTAGACAGCATCCGGTTTGACCAGTTTAAAGCCGATTCTTCTGTTACCCTCACCGCGGTCAGCGTGGCACAATCCGTTCAGGGTGAAATTCTTGGACTTCTGGGTGAAAAAACAATGGAGCAAAAGAAAAGGGAATTTAATTTAATTACGGAAGATCTATATTCTTTGATCCGGGTCGTCCGATTTGACGGAGCCGTTATTTACCATATGCGTTGTACGACCGCATTTGCAGATTCTTCAGAAGCTTACTGGTTAAGTTCTTCCAGTCAGATTGTAAACCCGTATATGGGGAAATCCATTCCGGCTGATAATAAGTTGCCGGTTAATGGAGAAATCAGTGACAGTTTACATTTTTCTGCACCGGTGAGTGAATGATGAAAAAAATCCTGACTTTTTGTTTATTGCTTTAGATATTTACTGCTCATGCCCAGTCTAAATTTAGTATTTCGGGCTATGTGAAAGATTCTCTTTCTGCCGAAAACCTGATTGGAGCAACGGTTGTTGCCGTCAGTGCCTATGACGGGACCCTGCAGGTTCAGGCAAAAAAAGTAGCTCTTTTCCCGATCCTGCCGTCCGTAACCTGGAATTTTCATTTTTAGAGCCCCGTTTAAATAAAAACTTTGCCCGATTGCTGCTCTGGTAATACTTTCGCAACCACTTAATACAGTAAAATGAAAAAATCGATTCTTCTCCCCATTTTATTACTGGCAGGTAAATTATTTGCACAACAGGAAAACCTGGATTTAAATATGATGTCCAAAATCCGCGAGGAAGGACTGAATCATTCCCAGGTAATGGAAATCGTTTTTAATCTGACGGATGCCAATGGTCCCAGGCTGATGCAATCTCCCGGGTATTTTAAGGCGGCGAACTGGGCCAAAACCAAACTGGCATCCTGGGGCTTGGAAAATGCAACTCTTGAAGCCTGGGGTAAATGGGGCAAGGGATGGGAGCTGGAAAAATACTATCTCGCCATGACTGCACCGTATTATGAACCACTGATCGGATTTCCGAAAACTTTTTCCAGGGGAACGAATGGCCTGCAGCATGCACAGGTTGTATTGATTGATGTGAAAGATTCATCAGGGCTGACAGCCTACCAGGGTCAGTTGAAGAATAAAATTGTCCTCCTGAAAAGAATGGATTCCCTTCCGCTGGGTTTCAAACCGGATGCACTGCGATATTCAGATTCGGAACTTACAAAAATGTCTGCATTTGATCCAAAAGCTCCGGTAACCCCGAATAATAATTTCTCTTCCTTTATGGCTGCAGCGCGCTTAGCAGCAGCAACTAAAAAATTTGCCGAACAGGAAGGCGCACTTGCCATACTTTCCACCAGCACGCGGAATAGCGATGGAACTGTTTTTGTGCAGAATGGAATTCCATACACCGCGTGAAATGATGGAAACGCTGAATGACATTTCGATTTCATATGAACATTATATGACCCTGCAGCGGTTATTGCAACATCAGATTCCGGTATCTGTCGATTTGGATCTTCAGGCAAAAATTTTTCCTGATGATCAGCAGGGATATAATGTAATTGCAGAAATTCCGGGTACAGATAAAAATTTAAAAGATCAGCTCGTCATGATCGGGGGCCACCTGGATTCCTGGCATGGTTCAACCGGTGCAACAGACAATGCTGCCGGTTCTGCGGTGATGCTGGAAGTGGTTCGCATATTAAAAGCCGTTGGTTTTAAACCCCGGCGCACCATTCGTATTGCCTTATGGGGCGGTGAAGAAACAGGATTGTTCGGTTCTAAAAATTATGTGAAGAATCATTTTACAGATACCGCGACAAAAAAATTCAATGCAGCCGGGGATAAACTTTCTGTTTACCTGAACCTGGACAATGGAAGCGGAAAAATCCGGGGAATTTATCTTCAGGGAAATGCTGCTGCCCGGTCCATATTCGAACAATGGTTTAAACCATTTAATGATCTGGGTGCTTCAACGCTTACGCTCGAAAATACCGGCGGAACGGACCATCTTTCATTTGATGCCATCGGTCTTCCGGGTTTCCAGTTCATCCAGGATCCTCTGGAATACGGATCCAGAACACACCATAGCAATATGGACAGTTATGATCATTTGAGTGGCGAGGATTTGAAACAGGCCGCTACAATTATTGCCGCATTTGTTTATGATGCCGCACAACGAGAGGAGAAAGTTGCCGAGGAAATAGAGGCAAGTATGGGAGTATGGGAAGTATGGGAAGTATGAGGAGTTAGGAAGTATGGGAGTGAAAATCGGTTCGAACAGAATATAAAACCGTTATCGGCTGTAAAGTACGTTAACGGTTTTTTTACATATTCATATTTCTCACACTCCCATACTTCCTAACTCCCATACTTTCTACTCGGTTTTTTTATACAGAAAATTGAGCTGTACATTTTTCTGTTCAGTGGAAATGATTCTTTCCTCATATCTTTTTTCGCCATCCTTTACCACCAGCAGGGAAGTATTGGGCGGAATATCACCCAGGTTTTCCGCCACCATTACCAGCTGATGCGGATATTCGGAAGGTTCCACTTTTATATGCAGGATGATGGGCTGATCCGTTAATCGCGCCTTGGATACGATCAATATATTATCATAGTATACCGAAACGGTATCATTGTCAATGGCGCCATCGTCGTAAATACGAAGCTCAATACTGGAATTATTTACAGTAAGTGTCTTCAATAATTCATTGGTCCGGCTTTTCAGTACAAAGGGAACATTTGCCGGAAGGGTAGTATGCGGGATTTCAATAACATTATCCCTCGTATTCTGAGACTGTTCGGGGTTGATCTGTGAAGATTTCTTTTGCGCCACTGCCGGTTTTTCCGCCGGAGGCGTTTTAGGCGGACTCTTTTTTGCTGTTCCGGAAGGGGCAGGAACTGGCTATGGCAGTTTCTGCTTTTTTTACCGGAGGAACAGGAGCTGCTGCAACGAAAGGTTTCTCCACGGGTGGGCTCGCTTTTTTTAAGGCCAGCAGTTCTTTTTCCCTTTTCTCCAGAAAGGGTTCTTTATGAAATTCTGATTCCGTAACCCGGTGAAGAAATATAGTTCCCTTACCACAATCAATGGTTGAATCTTTTTCACTGGTGCTGTAATAGGTTCCCTGCAGGTATTCATCATTTCCAAGTTTGGAATATTTTAAAAAGCAGGTCATTGGGCAGGCACCGCCTCTTATTGCGCGGACTTCAATGAGTTTCCCTTCTTTCAACAGTACTTTTTTGGTGGAGACATTCAGGGTGACCGTCGCATCGGCTTTCCCGTAAAATTCATAGCTCTTATAGGAATAGGTAACCGCTTCAAAATGGTTCTTTGTCTGGGCTATCTGCACTTCCATCTTGTAACGATCGTCGTTATTAGCCGGCAAGCCGTTCAGGAGTCTCATTGCCCCGAAAATGACCCCGCCAGATTCCAGTCAGATCCTGGGCATGAATCAAAGAGAGGGAGATCAGGTTTACGATCAGTAAGGAGCAGAAAATACGGATGCCGGCTTTCATGAATGGCAAATTATAATAAAATTATTTTTTGACGGTTTTATCCAAAGCTAAATCTGGCAAGAGTTTGTTAATTTTGCAACCCTTAAAGGAAATGAGGTTTGCATGATTAAAATTACATTACCAGACGGCGCAGTCCGGGAATATCCGGAAGGAATTAATTCCCTGGACATAGCCAGATCGATCAGTGAAGGACTTGCCCGGAAAGTTATTGCCGCGTCCGTAAACGGTGAAGTGTGGGATGCCACGCGTCCCTTACAACAGGATTCGTCCCTGAAACTGCTCACCTGGAACGACGCGGATGGAAAGTCTACTTTCTGGCATTCTTCTGCCCACCTGATGGCTGAAGCAGTTGAATCTATTTTCCCGGGTGTGAAATTCTGGGTTGGGCCTGCTGTGGAAAATGGTTTTTATTATGATATGGATCTCGGTGGCAGGCAGATTACGGAAGAAGATCTGCGAAAGCTGGAAATAAAAATGACCGAACTGGCCGCGAAACAAAGCCGGTTTATCCGGAAATCCGTTCCCAAGGCGGAAGCCATTCATTTTTTCCAGGAAAAAGGGGATGAGTATAAACTCGATCTGCTGCAAAATTTGAAAGACGGGGAAATCACTTTTTATACCCAGGGAAGTTTCACCGATCTCTGCCGGGGTCCGCATATTCCGGATACCGGATTTATCAAAGCACTCAAACTGACCAATATTGCCGGGGCCTACTGGAAGGGGGATGAAAAAAACAAACAGCTTACCCGCATTTACGGGGTTAGTTTTCCCTCACAAAAAGAGCTGGATGAATACCTGCTCATGCTGGAAGAAGCCAAAAAAAGGGATCACCGCAAACTGGGAAAGGAAATGGGCATTTATACCATGGATGATGAAGTGGGTCAGGGTTTGATCCTCTGGATGCCCAATGGGACCATCGTGATTGAAGAATTGGAAAAACTGGCTAAGGAAACCGAAGCAGGCGGCAGGTTATCAGCGGGTGGTAACTCCCCATATTGCCAAAGAAAGCCTGTATATCACCAGCGGTCATTTACCCTATTATCAGGATAGTATGTATCCGCCCATGGAACTGGACGGGACCAGATATTACCTGAAGGCCATGAACTGCCCGCATCATCATAAAATCTTTGCGGCTGAGCCCAGGAGTTATAAGGATCTGCCCCTCCGGCTGGCTGAATACGGAACCTGTTACCGGTACGAACAAAGCGGAGAACTGTTTGGCCTGATGCGGGTGCGCTGCCTGCATATGAATGATGCCCATATTTACTGCAGCAAGGACAGATTTTGCAAAAGAATTCAGGGCGGTAAATGAAATGTACCTGAAATATTTTAAAATATTCGGAATTGAAAAATATGTGATGCGGCTTAGTCTGCATGATCCGGCCAAACTGGGAAAGAAATATATCAACGAACCGGAACTCTGGCTGGAAACCGAAGCCATGGTTCGGAAGGTGTTGACAGGAAACCAATACCCCTTTTGTGGAAGTGACGGGAGAGGGCGCATTTTACGGACCTAAGATTGACGTTCAGATCTGGAGTGCAATCGGTCGTGAATTTACCCTGGCTACGAACCAGGTTGATTTTGCGCAGGGACGGCGGTTTAAACTGGAGTTTACCAACCGGGAAAACCACCCGGAAACCCCGCTGATTATCCACCGGGCTCCCCTGGGTACACATGAAAGATTTATTGGTTTTTTACTGGAACATTATGCCGGTAAATTCCCCCTCTGGCTGGCTCCCCAGCAGGTTAAGTTGCTGCCGATCAGCGATAAGTACCTGGCTTATGCACAAACAGTTTTGGAATCGCTTAAAAAATGCGGATATTCGTGCTGATATCGACGACCGGAGTGAAAAAATCGGCAAAAAAATCAGGGATACGGAATTGGCCAGAGTACCTTATATGCTGGTCATCGGGGAGAAGGAAATGAATGATCAACAGGTATCCGTAAGGCGGCAGGGTAAAGGTGATCTGGGAGTATCGGATGTCGAAGCGTTTATCAATGAAATTAAATCAGAAATTAAATTAAGATCCTAAAAAATAATAAACCGGATCTTATCTATTGCTCAACTAAAAACTATAAATGGCATTTCCACCGAGACCTCCAAGAGGTAATTTTAATCCAAGATTCAGAAAAGAACAACAACAGGAACACCGTACCAACAATATGATCCGCGTACCTAATGTACGACTGGTAGGAGAAAATGTAACTGTCGGCGTTTATCCCTTAGCTGACGCGCTGAAAATGGCACAGGAACAGGCCCTCGACCTCGTGGAAATTTCTCCCAATGCCGATCCGCCGGTTTGTAAAATCATCGACTATAATAAATTCCTTTACGAGAAGAAAAGAAAGGAAAAGGAAATGAAGGCCAAGAGTAAGGCCTCCGAAGTAAAAGAAATCCGGTTCACTCCCAATACTGACGATCACGACTTTGATTTTAAAGCTAAACATGCTGAAAAATTCCTGAAAGACGGCGATAAGGTTAAGGCCTACGTACAATTTAAAGGACGTGCCATCCAGTTTCGCGAAAGGGGTGAATTGCTCCTGCTCAAGTTTGCTGAACGTTTGAATGAAGTGGGTGTATTGGAAGGAATGCCCAAGATGGAGGGAAAAAGAATGCTCGCGATCTGGGCACCTAAATCGCAGAAAAAGAAATCCTAGTTCATTTTTTTATCGGTCTCCGGCATTTATTTTTCCATGGATATAGTCATTATCGGATCCGGGAATGTAGCCACTGTGCTTGGACGAAAGTCGCAGGCTGCCGGACATCGCATAGTACAGGTATACAGCCCGAATGGCGCCCATGCAAATACCCTGGCTACCCGACTGGGCTACGAATTCCACCGCTTATATTTCAACGATTGAAAAAACGGCAGATCTCATGATCATTGCCCTCCGGGATGAAGCCATTGCTGCTTTCATTAAGAACCTGGGCGTAACCAAATCGATCCTGACGCATACAGCCGGCTCCATACCGATCGATATCCTTTCAGCTGCTTCTAACCGGTTTGGTTCATTATACCCCCTGCAGAGTCTGCGTAAAGAAATAGAACGCATACCTGCATTAACCATACTCGTGGATGGGAATGGGGAAGAAACAAAAACACAAATCCGGAAATTCGCTGCCACCATTGCAGAAACGGTATTACCTGCGGATGACCTTACCCGTTTGAAATATCATCTGGCAGCAACAATCGTAAATAATTTCACCAATCAGTTATTCGCAACTGCGGAAGTTTTTTGCAAAAACGAAAATATATCTTTCGCCGTTTTGCAGCCCCTCATGGAAGAAACCGTGATGCGGCTCCGAAATACCGATCCGTTACAGGCCCAAACCGGACCTGCTCTGCGGAAAGATTGGATTACGATTCAAAAACACCGGGAATTATTAAAAGAATATCCCGGAATGATAAAGTTTTATGATTTATTCACTGCAGAAATTCAGCGTTTTGCCGCAGGTGATACCCTTTAAGCTTAAAACAATACTTTTGTTCCAAAACATCTTATGAACCTATTGGAGTCTTTCAAACCCGTTTCAACGCTCATATTTGATATCGATGGCGTATTAACCGATGGAGGGATTCTGGTATTTGAAAATGGGGAACAGGTGCGCACGATGAGTGTGAAAGACGGGTATGCTTTACAACTCGCCATTCAGAAAAAATACCGGGTGGTGGTCATTTCGGGTGGTAATGGCCTCGGGGCGGAAGTGAGATTACAAAAACTGGGCGTTCATCATATATTTCTTAATGTTAAAGATAAAGCCCGGTTACTGGAAGATTTTTTAATCCTTCATCATGTTACCTGGACAGAAACCCTCTATATGGGAGATGATATTCCTGATCTGCCGCCTATGAAAAAATCCGGCATGCCATGTGCACCGGCGGATGCGGCACCTGAAATTTTACAATCTGCCCGTTATATATCCCCTTATGGCGGTGGAAAAGGATGTGTGCGGGATGTAATTGAAAAGCTTTTGCGTTTACATGGAAATTGGGACCTGGAACCGACGATACCTTCGCATTAAGATCTAACCTATTATGAAATCCAGTGCCGTACTTGCCTTTTTCCGTTTGATCCGATGGCCGAACCTTGTCTTTATTGCACTCACCCAGTCCCTGTTTTATTTCTGTATATTAATTCCGAGTTTTCATAAGGGAAATCCACCCCTCGAAAACCTGTTACAACCCGTAGAATTCATATTACTCAGCCTGTCATCCGTGTTTATTGCAGCAGCCGGTTATATCATCAATGATTATTTTGACCTGGATATTGACCGGATAAACAAACCGGGCAAAATAGTGGTTGAAAAAATTATCAAGAGAAGGTGGGCCATAATCTGGCACTGGATATTTTCCGGAATGGGAATTCTCCTTGGGATTTTTCTTTCCTGGAGACTCAGGAACATTTTCATCGGGCCATCCAACATCATCTGTGTGTTTTTGCTTTGGTTTTACAGCACCACCTTCAAGAAAAAATTACTGATTGGAAATATTCTGATTTCCATGCTGACATCATGGGTGATTGGCGTATTATATCTGTGTGAGTTCCGCATCCACCGGTTTGTAGACCCGGAATTTCATGGTGCACTTTCCCGGGTTTATAAATTCGCGGTTGTCTATGCTTCATTTGCTTTTATTATCTCCCTTGTGCGTGAAGTGGTAAAAGATATGGAAGATATGGAAGGAGATGTCCGGTATGGATGCAGAACGATGCCCGTGGTATGGGGATTGAATGCTGCCAAATTCTTTTGCGCCTGCTGGCTGACCGTACTGGTGGCCGCACTGATCTTTATTCAGTTCTATGTTTTACAGTTCGGCTGGTGGATCACTATTGTATTTACCTGCCTGCTGGTGATTTATCCAATTCTCCGCGTCTTAAAAAAATTGTCCCGGGCAACGGAGCAGGCACAGTTTCACCAACTCAGTCAAATGATCAAATCCATTATGATGATGGGTATTCTGTCCATGATATTTTTAAAATATTATACCTCATGGATCGGATAATCCTCGCATCTGCATCGCCCAGGCGAAAACAATTGCTGGAATGGGCAGAAATCCCGTTCGACATGATGCCCAGCGAAGCGGATGAATTGATTCCGGACGGCATGCAGATTTCAGAAATCCCGGTATTCCTGGCAAGTCAGAAAGCCGCCCTGGTACGAAAAAAAGTTTCCCCGGGCAAAATCATACTGGCTGCTGATACCATCGTCGTGCTGGACCAGCAGATGCTGGGTAAACCTCAGGACCGGGCGGATGCCATCCGCATGCTGTCTCATTTATCCGGCCGGGTCCATCAGGTAATAACCGGTGTATCCCTCACAGACGCCACAAAAGAAATACTGTTCGCAGAAACAACCCGGGTAAGGTTCCATCCCCTTACGCGGGAAGGAATCGAACACTATGTAGATCACTATAAGCCCTATGACAAAGCCGGCGCCTATGCCATTCAGGAATGGATCGGTGTTACCGGAATTCATTCTATCGACGGAGATTTTTACAATGTGATGGGACTACCGGTCAGCCGGGTCGTTCAGGAACTAAAATCTTTTTAACCCTTTCAAAATGCTTTTTTGCACTTTTTATAAACCTGCATTGCCCTTATTTTTAAATAAAACAGGCATCAGGGATGACAGAGAAATTGCTGCAGTTCATTTGGAAACACCGCTATTTCAATCAACAGGGCCTGGAACTTCTCAGCGGAGAGCGATTGATAATAGAATATCCCGGAGATGATAATGTACATCAGGGACCCGATTTTTTAAATGCCCGCATCCGGATCAATGGCAATCACTGGATTGGCAGCGTTGAACTTCATTTATTTTCATCCGGGTGGGTGAAACATAGTCATACTGAAGACGAAAATTACCGGAATGTAATACTGCATGTGGTTTGGAAACAAGATCACCTGGTTTTAAACCGGAATATCCCTCAGCTGGAACTCAGTAGCCGGGTTCCCCTTTCCATGCTGGACATCTATACCGGCTGGATGAATAAACCGGTTTTTATACCCTGTGAATCGGGGGCCGCAGGCACGGAAAGAAAAAAATGGGAGAACTGGGCATCCCGGTTATTGATAAACCGTTTGAACCGGAAATCAGAGGAAATCCTGGAGTCTTTACAAAAGAACCAATTTCACTGGGATGAACAATTGTGGTGGATGATTGCCAATAATTTTGGCGTACCGGTAAACGCGTCTGCTTTTGAGTCAATTGCCAGGAGCATTCCCTTCTCCCTGCTGGCCAAACACCGGAAACAGTTTATACAGCTTGAAGCATTGCTGATAGGCCAGGCAAACCTGCTGGACAGGCATTTTACAGATCCTTATGCCATTTTATTGAAAAGGGAATATCAATTTCTGAAAAAGAAATATAATTTAAAAAAAAATTATGAGCCCGTACATTTCCTGAGAATGAGACCGGAAAGTTTTCCTGCCATCCGGCTCTCCCAGCTTGCATCCCTGTATGCCGAAAATACTTCACTGTTTGCCTGGATACTGGAATGTGAGTCTGTTTCCCTGCTGAAAAGAAAATTGATGGTCTGCGCCAATGATTACTGGAGCAATCACTATGTTTTTGAAAAAATCTCAGGTTGCCGTATAAAATGGCTGGGGATCACTAAATGCGAAAGCATCATTATCAATAGCGTTATACCCCTTTTATATGCTTATGGCAAATTCATTCCCGATCAGGCTGTTCTGGAAAAGTCGATAGAATGGCTAAAACAAATCCCGTCTGAACAAAATCATATTGTGGATGGATGGAAACATATTGGAATTTCCATAAAAAAGGCAGCCGGTTCCCAGGCGCTGGTGGAACTAAAGAAACAGTTTTGCGATCAGCGAAAATGCCTGGAATGTGATATCGGGAAACATCTTTTACGTCCCGATGGCGGGACCGGTTCTCCTTAAAACACTTTTTCAGGAACGGATTCCCAGTTAAAATTTACCTGTACATCGATATCCGGATGTATACTGAAAAATACCGGGCAGGTCTCCGCAGCCCGTTGCAGAATGATTTTATTTTTTTCAGAAAGGGCCAGGGAAACCGGCATATGAAATGTTAAAGAAATCCCGGAAACCCGGCGGGGATCGGCTTTCATGAATTTCTGAATATCAATGCGGGTACCCTTCAGGTCGATTTCCAGATCCCGGGCTTTCATACCCATTATGGTCAGCATACAGGAACCCAGGGAGGTGGCCACCAGGTCGGAAGGCGAAAATCTTTCCCCTTTCCCCTGGTTGTCAACGGGAGCATCTGTTTCAATACGGGTTCCTGAAGCATTATGTATAGCAACCGTTCGGAGCCCCCCCTCGTAAATAACAGTGGACGTCATATATTTTTTCATAAATTTACAGCAGTAATTCCAATCATGCCGGCAAAAAACGTATTGTTTCTATTCGCCTTAGCCCTCATTTCCTTTCCTGTCCTTGCCCAGCAACCATCCCCGTCAATCTATACAAACAATAACCCCACTCCCAAACAACAGCGGATTAATCAAATGATGCGGATGGAAGAAGAAGGT
Organism: uncultured Bacteroidota bacterium; assembly: GCA_963730655.1. Lineage (GTDB taxonomy): Bacteria > Bacteroidota > Bacteroidia > Chitinophagales > Chitinophagaceae > Puia. Next base: position 447,668 of record CAVSSI010000001.1, on the reverse strand, counting down.
GACCTGATTTTTAACCACTATGGCCTGTTTGGGTTTAAAATGTCAACCAACGGATATGGACTGTTTTACGAAAGGGGAAAATTTATTAATAACAAAAAAAGCCGGATCCTGAATTTCGAATGGAATGAGATTAAAGATCCCAAGGATCATAAAGTTGCCGTTTCCGGAGATCAGTATACCTATAACTATGTGGCTGTCGGTCGACTGAATAACTTTTATGAACTGAAAGCTTCCTATGGACAGCAAATCCTGCTGGGTGGTAAGGGAAATAAAAACGGGGTTGCCGTAACCTATATCTACAGTGGAGGATTATCCCTGGGAATGCTAAAACAATATGTACTGGATGTTTATCCCTATCCGCCACCGGATAACCGGTTAATACAAAGTACTTATCCAACCATTTTTGACAGTTCCTACTCCGTTTATGACAGCAAGGGTTTGAGCGGAGGCTGGAATCATCTTCGTTTCTCACCTGGGTTGAATGCCAAACTTGCCATGCGTTTCGATTTTGGCCGCTTCAATCAAAGTATTACGGCATTCGAAACCGGTGTCACTGCCGAATATTACTTCAGTGAAATGCCACTGATGGCCTATGCTACTCCCAAGCATTTATTCTTCAACGCTTATATCGCTATCATGTTCGGCAAACGAAAATGACGATTTGTATAAAAGATAATTGAATTCGGGAGACAGAACCAATCCCTTTACAAGAGGTATGATTAAAAAATTATTTCCCGGTTTCCTGATCTTACAATTCCTGTTCCCGGCAGTTTTTGGACAAAATAAGGAAATCCATTATGGTGATAATCCTAAAGCAGGTAAATATTATACCGTTCGGGGGATTAAGATGTATACGGAAGTATACGGAAGCGGAAAACCATTATTACTCATCCATGGAAACGGCGGAAGTATAAATAATTTTGCTGTAACCATTCCTTATTTCTCAAAAAAATATAAAGTTATTGCTGTTGACTCCCGGGCGCAGGGTAAAACGGTGGATACCGGGGATTCCCTGAGTTTCGAGATGATGGCTGATGATTTTGCCGCGTTGCTCACTGAAATGAAGATTGATTCTGCTTATGTCATCGGATGGAGTGACGGGGGCATCAACGCTATTTTACTGGCGATGAGACATCCGGATAAAATCATCAGACTGGTTTCTACCGGAGCAAATATGACACCCGATTCCTTTGCCATCCGGCCGGCGGACTGGCTGGATGAAAGGAAATATTATGAAACAAACCGAAATAAAATATTTACCTCGGCAAAAGAAAAGAATGACTGGAAATTATTCATGCTCGACTGGCTTCAACCCAATGTTTCCTTATCGGAACTCAGCATTGTCCGGTGCCCTTCGCTGATTATATGTGGAGACAGGGACGTCATAACGATAGAACATACCAAAGGGATTTATGAGCATATTCCAAATGCATTCTTATGGGTTATTCCCAATTCCGGACATAGTACTTTAATCGAACACCGCGATGAGTTCAATAAAATGGTGGACCTTTTTTTTGATCCTGCTTTTAAGCGTCGGCCTTAATCCGTGAACAGACCGGCGTTACAACTCTTAGACAACATTACTTACCTCTTAGCCTTACACAACATTAGTTACCCTTAAGCGCCTGCAGAACGATGTCTGGGGCTACCCCTTAAAAATATGGTCAATTCGCTGTAACTTTGCCTCTATAATAATATGCAGGAACTACCAATCATTTCTTCCCCGGACAGTACAGAAATCAGGACTAAAAAACCCAACTGGTTAAGGGTGAAACTTCCTATTGGAGAAAATTTCAAGCAGGTCAGGAACCTGGTGGACCAGCATAAACTGCATACCATTTGCGAAAGTGGAAACTGCCCGAATATGGGAGAGTGCTGGGGTGCCGGCACGGCCACTTTTATGATCCTTGGAAATATCTGTACGCGGAGTTGCGGATTCTGTGCGGTTGCTACCGGTAAGCCTCTTCCGGTAGACTGGGATGAACCCCAGCGGGTTGCCGAAGCTATTTTTCTGATGAAGGTGAAACATGCTGTAATTACCTCGGTTGACCGGGACGAAATCAAGGATGGCGGTAGCATTATCTGGCAAAATACCATTCGTGCAGTAAAGACTTTAAATCCGGATACCACATTAGAAACCCTTATTCCGGATTTTAAAGGTGAATCGGAAAATATCGCACGCATCATTGAAGCTGCCCCTGAAGTGGTTTCCCATAATATTGAAACGGTGGAACGACTTACCAAACAGGTAAGGATACAGGCCCGTTACTGGAGAAGTATGCAAACCCTGTCCATTCTTAAAAAAGGCGGTATGCGTACCAAGAGCGGGATTATGCTCGGTCTGGGTGAAAAAAAGGAAGAAGTTATCCAAACGATAAAAGACCTCGCTAATAACGGGGTAGACGTAATTACCATCGGTCAGTACCTGCAGCCTACCAAAAAACACCTGCCGGTGGACCGGTTTGTACATCCGGATGAGTTCGCTGAATTCCGGGAAATCGGTTATAGCCTCGGCCTGGATTATGTGGAAAGTGGTCCCCTGGTACGTTCCTCTTATCACAGTGAACGACATGTAATGCCGGGATCCGGAAGGAATCTCTGGCTCAGTGAAAAAACTTCTGCTTCTTAACAGTCCTTCCATTTTATTATTCGATGAATCTAAAAATCAACTGATTTTCAGCATGATGTGCCCTTGTGATACCCTGATAATAAATAAATAATGCCTGCCGAAAGTCCTTAACTTGAGTTATGGCAAACAAGCCCCTCCTTTTTTTTCTTTCTTTTATTTTCTTTTCATGTCATTCGGCGGATAAGAACAGCGGGTTAAAGTCGGTAACAGTAAACGGAGTCAGCCTTCATTACAGGATTGACGGCGAAGGGGAACCGTTGATTCTTATTCACGGAAGTATCGTGGATTATAGATATTGGAAAGAGCAGGTTCCTGTTTTATCCAAACATTTTCAGGTAATCACCTACAGCCGGAGATATAATTACCCCAATGAGAATAAGCCAGAACCAAACCATTCAGCCATTGTGGAAGCCGGGGATTTATTGGGTTTAATGGATGCCTTAAAAATTGAAAAAGCCAATATCCTGGGTCATTCCTATGGTGGTTACACTGCCTTATGGTTTGCTACTACCATCCCGGAAAGGGTAAAAAAATTAATTCTGGCCGAACCCCCACTGGAACGCTGGCTCCCGGATCTGCCAAATGGCCAGGGCAGGTTTGAAAAATTTATGGCAAATGCCTGGATACCGATAGGCAAAGCATTTTTGGAGAAAGGTGACCGTGCTGGATTGGAAGTCACTTCACAATGGGCATTTCAGACCACCTTGGATTCCGTTCCGGATATCTGGCGGAATTATATGATTCAAAATGTAAAAGAATGGCGGGCACTGGCGACCTCCGCCGATGCATATCCTAAAATAGAATATGGTCGGGTGCAAAACCTGAAAATGCCCGTTCTTTTACTTTCAGGAGCCCAGAATGCCGGCAAGTCCAATGATATCATTGATATCCAGCTAACCCGGCTTATCCCGAATAATAAACGCGTGATCATTGCAAATGCCGGTCACGAAGTGTTTGTTGACAATCCCAAACAGACGAATGCAGCCATACTTGCGTTTCTGGAAAACTAAAAAAGCGTTAACGCTGAACGTCTAACGCTAACGCCTAAGGTCAGACGCTTTTCTTAATTTGCATTTCCAAACATTACGCACCGTCAACCGTCAACCGTCAACCGCCAACCAAATTATGGATGCGGGGGTGGAGGAGGAGGTGCAGGTGCTCCGGGCGGTACAGGTGGTGCAGGTGGTGCACTATGTGGTCCCGGTGCACAGCTGGCAAAAAAAGCCAGCGCAGATTGCTACAATCAGAAACTTTTTCATAAAGAAAGATTTTTCGATTTATAAAATACCAGCCCTGCTGGTACATCTATAATTTAAATAATCGTGCCATCGCAGGCTTAAAGCCTAAAGCTTAAGGCCAGGGCTTTAACATTATAATAAACGTTGTAAGAGAAGGTGGTAGAAGATTAAATCAGAAATAGATTTGGTATAAATAAACTCACTGAAACTTATATCCGGGCTGATCGGTGTTCCGATAATGTAACTGAAATTATTAATTTTCAAAATCCGCCTTAAGCTTTAAGCTTTACGCCTTAAGCTTATTAAGGCATATCCCAAACCAGGGCACTCGCGCCTAAGATGGCCGCATCAGATTCCCGCAGATGACTCACGAGAATTTTCACCCTGTTTTGGAATACCTGGATCAGGTTCGCTTCCATATGTTCCCGGGTGGGTTTCAGAATCAGATCACCTGCCTTGGTTAAGCCGCCAAATAAAATAATGGCTTCCGGGACTGGAGAACATGACAAAATTGGCGAGCGCCAGTCCCAATATTTTTCCGGTATAGTCAAAAATTTCTTTGGCAATCTTATCGCCCTTAACGGCCGCATCATATACTTTCCGCGAATCAATTTCATCCACCGGAATATCCCGGAGCAGGCTTTTATCATTGGTTTTAGCCAGCACTTCTTTTGCTGTGAGCATCACGCCCGTTGCTGATGCATAACTTTCCAGGGATCCGTGTTTTCCGGTTCCTTCGTGAAAACGACCGTCTGGTATGATGATCGTGTGACCAAGCTCTCCTGCAAATCCATCATGACCCAGGATCAAATGCCCGTTGGCCACAATACCGCTGCCCACACCGGTTCCCAGGGTGATCATAATAAAATCCTTCATTCCCTGCGCTGCCCCATACATCATTTCGCCAATCGCCGCTGCATTGGCATCGTTGGTCAGATTCGTAGGCAGTTGAAATTTATCCTGTATCAGCTGGGCAAGCGGGATAATTCCCTTCCAGGGAAGATTCGGTGCATATTCAATCGTACCGGTGTAAAAATTTCCGTTGGGTGCTCCTACACCGATTCCACGAATTCTGCCGGGACCTCCCACACTCGTAATAAGTGCGGAAAGTTTATCGTGCAATTCCTCTATAAAGGATTCGATTTTCTTGTGCTTCTTCGTGCTCAGATCACCGGTAAATAAAACATTCCCGATGCGGTCCACGATTCCGAACTTGGTGCCGGTACCTCCGATATCAATACCAATGGCCAGTGGTTCAAGGGAAGCTGGTGTTGAATTTGCTTTTGACATACCCGTACATCATTTATTAATGACCACCACCAATTTGTTCATCAAAATTCAAACCCTGTGATTTTAAAATTGATTTCATTCTTACCGCCAGCAAGGCTAATGCTGCAAAACATCCTGCGGCAACCAGATATGAAATATGCATATTTTTCGTCGAATCCCCAATGGAGCCCTGGAATGGCGGAATAATTGCCCCACCCAGGATCATCATGATTAAAAATGCAGATCCCTGGCTGGTATATTTGCCGAGTCCGGCAACAGCCAATGAAAATATACTGGGCCACATAACGGAGCAGAACAAGCCGCCTGCCATAAGCGCATATACGGAGAAAATTCCATGACTGAAAACGCCGATCAGCATCGCAATGGTTGCCAGCAAGGCAACCGTCACCAATGTTTTTACGGGCTTTTGCTGGCCATAAAAAAATGCAAAAACAGCGATGGCTACCCATCCTGCATAAGGGATGAGATTATCAATATTATTTCCGTAGGTGTGATTAATAAATAAAACAAATGCAAATGCCACAAACGGAACGATCAGTGTTGCAATTTTTCTTCCTGTATGCAGACAAATTAAACACACTGATGGCACCAGTCCACCGGCCGATCATCAGGCTTCCCCAGTACAGGGTAATGTATTTAGAGATATCCTTATCCAACAAGCCGGCATCCGTCAGATAACCTGGTGTTTTTAGCAGGGCCCCGAAATTATTGTCAATGGTAACTTCCACACCCACGTATAAAAAAATTCCAATCATTCCGAGAATGAGCTGGGGATATTTCATCGCTCCCCAGCCTGTACTGTTTTTAGAAGCACTGTTCAGAGAAAAGAACAGCACCCCGAAAACGAGCAGGATGGTTAGCCCGGTCAGTTCCAGTTTTCCAATATTGGTAAACTGACCAACGATGATTACCAGAATCATCAGTATCGTAAGTGTAATCAACGACCGGGAAGCTTTCACAGAACCTTCAAAGGCCGAATCATCTTTGCCTTCCGGTAATTTCGAAAATGCAAAGAATATGGCAACGGCAGCAAATACGGCAGCCACAATCAGGTATAAGGTATTAATATTGGTTACCGTAACATTTGCATTGGAAGCAGAAGGGGTACCAAAAAGAAAATAACTCACGATGATGGGACCCAGTGTTGTTCCCAGAGAATTGACACCTCCGGCGAAATTCAGGCGATGTGTGCCGGTGGATGGATCTCCAAGCGCAATGGCGAAGGGTTGTGCAGCCGTCTGCTGAAGGGAAAATCCAAGCGCCACAATGAAAAAAGATCCGAGAATTGCCGGAAATGAATTCATATTGGCTGAAGGAATTATTAAAAGGGCCCCGACAACGGATATAAACAAGCCCAATACAATCCCGCGCTTGTATCCGATTTTATTTAATATATCAAATCCGGCCAGGCTTGAAAATAAATACAAGGCCAGTGATCCGATAAAATATGCCCCGTAAAACGCAGATCCGATCAGTTGGGATTGAAATTGATTCAGGCTGAAATGCGTTCGGCAAAAAGGAATAAAGATGCTGTTGGATGCGGCGATAAAGCCCCAGAAGAAAAACACGATAACTAATGTGGTCAGGGCTCCGGTGTTAGTGGGTTGTTTAGTTTGGCTCATGAGCAGACAATCATTTAATTGAGTGTTGAAAGTAGTTAAGTTTTGGCTTGATTAAAAATTTTTTCATATAGCATGAGAATCAGCAAATCCTTCCTAAATTGATCTAAATTCCGGAGGGCGTTTTCAACCATAACTTCATTTTATGGAGATCCTACACGTTTCAGCTGAATGTTATCCGGTTGCAAAAGCCGGTGGGCTGGGAGATGTTGTGGGCGCCCTACCCAAATATCAAACTGCCGCAGGGCATATTGCCAAAGTGGTGATGCCCATGTACAGAACCAAATTCCTTTTTAATAATGAATTGGATGTAGTACATAAAGGTTATACCAATCTGGGGGACTGGTGGTTTATTTATACGGTTATTAAAGAAAGAAAAAACCTGCTTGGTTTTGATCTTTATCTCGTAGACATTAATGGCCTGCTGGACCGGGAAAAAATTTATGGTTACGACGATGATCCCGAACGTTTCATTTCATTTCAGATCGCCGTGGTGGACTGGCTGGCGACCTGGAAACATCATCCCGATGTCGTGCATGTACATGATCATCAGGCTGCACTGATCCCTTTCATGTTCAAACATTGTTACCGCTATCAGCATCTGCGGGAAATTCCCACCGTACTTACCATTCACAATGCAGAATACCAGGGATGGATGGGATGGGATAAGAGTAAATATATACCGGCCTGGGATACCTGGCAATCCGGCCTGCTGGAATGGAATAAAAGCATCAATGCCCTGGCCTGTGGCATCCGCTGCGCCTGGAAGGTGACTACCGTAAGCTGGAGCTATCTGGAAGAACTCCGCTGGTCAGCCAATGGGCTGGAAGCTCTTTTCGAATATGAAAAGGGCAAATGCTACGGAATCCTGAACGGAATCGATACCGAGGTATGGGATCCGGCAACGGACAGCTATCTGGAAAATCATTACAATATAAAATCGCTGGCAGCAGGTAAAGCAAAGAATAAAGAAATACTTTGCAATCGGTTTGGGCTGGATATGAAAAAACCGCTGATCTCTTTTATCGGAAGACTGGTAGGGGAAAAAGGGGCAGATCTGTTGCCGCAGGCCATCGGAGATTCATTTTATTATATCGGCCGGAAATTGAATTTTCTGATCCTGGGAAGCGGTGAAGCTCATATTCAGGACAATCTGGAACGGGTGAGTAAATTCAGTGAAGGGGATTATAGTATTTTTATCGGATATGATGAAGGGCTGAGTCATCTGATCTATGCCGGCGCAGATTTTATCCTGATGCCTTCCCGGGTTGAACCCTGCGGTCTGAATCAGATGTATGCCATGCGATATGGTACCATTCCGATTGTGCGGAATACCGGAGGATTGAAAGACACGGTGATAGATATTGGTGAACCGAATGGATATGGTATCCGGTTCAACAATGCCATTGTAGGGGATATCACACAGGCCATCTGGCGCGCCGTTCAATTATATCAGGATCCGGTGATGATGGAAGAATTGAGAAGAAAAATGATGCAACTCGACTTTAGCTGGGAAACCAGCGTGCAGCAATACCTGGATCTTTACGCTTCGCTATAATACCATTTATTAAATCAGACTTTATGTCAAAAGAAGTATTAGCCGTTATTTTAGGTGGAGGAGCAGGTACCCGATTATATCCGCTGACAGCCAGTCGTTCAAAACCGGCTGTTCCCATTGCCGGCAAATACCGGTTGGTAGATATTCCGATTTCCAATTGCCTGAATTCCGGCATCAACCGGATGTTCGTGCTGACCCAGTTCAATTCCGCTTCGCTGAACCGGCATATCAAAAACACCTATCATTTCAGTGCCTTCAGTTCGGCTTTTGTTGATATCCTGGCTGCAGAACAAACGCCGGATAATCCAACCTGGTACCAGGGTACGGCCGATGCCGTGCGGCAGTGTCTCCGTCACCTGGGACCATTTGAAGCGAATATATTCTGATTCTTTCCGGTGACCAGCTTTACCAGATGGATTTTATGGAAATGCTGAACAATCATATTGCGCAGAAAGCAGATATCTCCATCGCTACCATCCCGGTGGCCGACCGCGAAGCTTCTGAATTCGGTATTTTGAAAAAGGATGATAAAGGATTTATCACTTCATTTATCGAAAAACCCAAAAAAGAAGTTCTGACAGACTGGATCAGCGATACCGGTCCTGTGATGCAGGGTCAGGGAAGAAATTATCTCGCTTCCATGGGTATCTATATTTTTAACCGCCAGCTGCTCCAGGATCTTCTGCAGAATGAATATGTGGAAGCCACGGATTTCGGTAAGGAAATCATTCCCCAGTCCATCGATAAATACAAAGTGGTCAGCTATCAGTATGACGGATACTGGACCGATATCGGAAATATCTATTCTTTTTTTGAAGCCAACCTGGGACTGACCAAGGAAATCCCTGATTTCAATTTATTCGATAACAGCAATGCGATTTATACCCGTGCACGCATGCTGCCGCCGGCAAAGATCAGCGGCACCACGCTGGAAAAAACGATCATCGCCGAAGGATGTATCATCAATGCTTCCCGCATTGAAAACAGTGTAATCGGAATCCGCACCCGCATCGGCATCGGCACCACCATCGTGAGCAGTTACCTGATGGGTATTGATTATTATGAAACCATCGAAGAAATTGAACATGATAAGGAACATGGACTGCCTTCCGTAGGCATTGGTGATCGTTGTTATATCCGCAATGTATTGTAGATAAAAACTGCCGTATCGGTGATGACGTGCGGATCAATGGCGGAGCACATCTTGAAAATACCGATCATTCATTATATACCGTTAAAGACGGAATCGTGGTGGTCAAAAAAGGAGCGGTAATTCCGAATGGATTTGTGATTTAGTTTAACGATTGCTATGACCATCCAACATACTGCCTGCAAACCGGAGCCAACCCTGGTTTTAGTACCCAAACCCGAGCTTATCCTTCTGGCAGATTTTTAATATGAGTTTTGGTTTTCTGGGAATCCAGTTTGGATTTGCACTTGCAAAACGGAAATACCAGTCGGTATTCTGCGATCATTTGGTGCTGATGTGGATCAACTTTCCTGCGTTCTGGCTGGTGGCACCGATGGTCGGTATGATTGTTCAACCCCTGATCGGACATTACAGTGATCGCACCTGGAACAGGCTGGGCAGGAGAAAACCGTATTTTTTAACCGGTGCGATTCTGTCCTCCACTGGCACTTGATCTTCCTGCCCAACTCCGAGCTTACTTGCTGCTATCGTTCCCGCATCTGTGGATCGGAGCTGGTATGGTGATGGTCATGGATGCTTCTTTTAATCTTGCCATGGAACCCTTCCGCGCACTCGTTGCGGATAACCTTCCGGATAAACAAAGAACCCTGGGATTTAGCATACAAACTTTTCTGATCGGCCTTGGTGCTGTCGGCGGATCTTATCTGCCGGAATGGATGGCCACATCATTGGTTCAAGTATCCAATGAAGCGCCGGCAAAAACGGGTGGCAATAATATCCAATACTTCCTTATTATATCGGTGCTGCAGTATTTATCCTGGCGATCCTGGTTACCGTATTTTTTTCGAAAGAATATCCACCGGCAGAATATGAAAGATATCATGGCAAACCGGATACTTGCTCATAAAAAATCCGGCATCTGGGAAATCATTTCAATGATTTGAAGAATATGCCAAAAACCATGAAACAACTGGGCCTGGTTCAGTTTTTTTCCTGGTTTGCTTTATTTGGCATGTGGGTATTTACAACAGATGCGGTAGCAACACACATGTATTGGATCTACCGGTGATCTGATAAAAGCTCGAATTATACCATGAAGCCAGGAATTGAAGTGAGTGCTGCTTTTGGTGTTTACAATGGAGTTGCCATGTTTTATGCACTTGTTGCTTCCGGCAATTGCACAGAAAAATCGGTCGAAAATAAACACATGCATTTTCCCTGATGAGCGGGAGGAATAGGTCTGATCTCCATTCTTTTTTGCACCAAGTACCCAGAATGCTGAATCTTTTCCTATGATCTGTGTTGGCATTGGCCTGGGCCAGTATTCTGGCCATGCCATATGTGATACTTTCCAGTTCCATCCCTGCCGGAAAACTGGGAATCTATATGGGAATATTTAATTTTTTTATTACCCTTCCACAGATCGTAAACGGGATTATTGGCGGATCCGGATTGTAAATCATATTTATGGCGAATCAACCGATTTATGCGATTGATCATGGCAGGTTTCTTTATGTTCTGCGCCGCAATAAGCGTGATTATTTGTATATGATGCAGGAGATATCCAAATCAGCCGGAAACAGCAAAACTGGCTGCGTCATGAAAAAATGTATTGTTTATGTTGCTTTCATTTCCCTTTTTCATGCTGCGATAGCGCAGAATGAAATAAAAATTTATCCATCCAGCTGGTGGGTGGGCATGAAGAATCCTCATCTGCAATTAATGTTGCGTGGAAAGAATATCGGCAAATAAAAAAATATCACATTAAATACCCGGGGATAACACTGGCAGGTGTTCAAAAAGTAAAAAATCCAAATTACATTTTTTTGAACCTTAACATATCATCCTCAACAAAGCCTGGTCGTTTTAATATCGCCATTTTCGAAGGCGATGCCGGCGTGGATTTATTGTATGAACTTAAACACATTACCAACTGCAGGTAAAGGTAAAACCTGGGCCCGCGGTATTACATTCTTCCGATTTCATTTACCTGCTCATGCCCGATCGTTTCAGCAACGGAGATCCGGCCAATGACCATTTTCCGGATATGCGCGACACCGTGGCTGACCGCAAAAACCCGCTGGCCCGTCATGGCGGCGATATACAGGGTGTGATCAATCATCTGGATTATCTGCAGCAACTCGGAGTAACTGCACTCTGGCTCACACCGGTGGTTGAAAATGATATGCCACTGGAAAAAGAACCTTCCGGCATGCTGAGTGGATACCATGGCTACTGGTTTACGGACCACTATGAAATAGATAAAAGAATGGGCGGAAAAGAAGCCTATCTGAAACTCGTACAGGCTTCGCATGCCCGCGGATTAAAAATCATTCAGGATGCCGTGTATAATCATATCGGCGCGGAACACTGGATCATGAAAGACCTGCCCGACAGCAACTGGATCAACTGGTGGCCGGAATACCGGGGTACCAACCACCGGGAGCAGGCCATATTTGATATTCATGCATCTGCATCCGATAAAGAAGTGATGGAAGCCGGATGGTTTGTACCGCACCTGCCGGACCTGAACCTGAGAAATCCATTACTCAGCACCTACCTGATCCAGCAGGCGATCTGGATGACCCAAACCTTTCAGCTCGATGGATGGCGGGTGGATACCTATAAATATTGTGATCCGGTTTTTTTAAACAACCTCAATGATGCCCTGGCTAAAGAATTTCCTTCCATCACTTCCCTGGGTGAGGCAACTGTGAATACAGTAGCGGCAGGCGCTTATTTCTGCCGTAATAACCTGAACGTTTCCTGGAAAAGCAACCTGACCGGAATCCTTGATTTTCCCGTATGTGATGCAATGCTGGAAGCAGTGTCGAACAACAGGGGTTGGTCGAACGGAGTGAACCGTTTATATACAACGCTGGCGGAAGACATGTTGTACAAAGATCCCATGAACAATTGCATCTTCCTGGATAATCACGACCGGGACCGGTTTTATTCTGTAGCAGGAGAGAAAATGGACAATTTTAAAATGGGTATCGGATTGCTGCTTACCGAAAGAGGCATTCCTCATTTGTATTATGGCACGGAGATTCTCATGAAAAATTTCAAGAATCCTTCCGACGCCATGGTTCGCGAAGATTTTCCGGGAGGATTTCACGGTGATCCGAAAAATAAATTCCTGGCATCCGGCAGAACAGATGCAGAAAATGAAGCCTTTAATTTTACTTCAAAACTGGCGAATTTCAGAAAAACCTCCAGTGCCCTGAAAACACGGGCAAGCTGATGCAGTATATTCCTTCAAAAAACCTCTATGTATATGCCCGGTATGACCGAAAAACAAACCATTCTCTGCATTTTAAATTCAGATACGCTTTCATGGTTCCGTCCATTTCAAAGATTATGCTGAAAGAACAGGAACGGTTTGAAACAGCACGAAGATATCATTTCAGGAACATATTCACCCGACTTGTCTGACAAAATGCTGAAATCCCGGTCGCAAGAAGTATCCGGATAATGGAACTAAAAAAACGGCCGACTGACAATAAGGTTGTACATTAGTGAAGGTGAATAAAGTGATTACCGATTACGAACATACCCATTTTGTAGATTCCACGAAACCCGTTTGGAATTACTCCCTTTTTTCTGATGCTGATATCAGTAATTTTCAAAACGGGACCCACTATCGCTTATATGAAATCTTTGGCTCCCATGCCCGCGAAGTGCTGGAGACTAAAGGATATTATTTTGCGGTTTGGGCACCAAATGCAACGGCTGTTTCCGTAATTGGAAATTTCAACGACTGGAAACCGGATGCACATCCCTTGTTTGTACGTCTGGAAAAATCAGGTATCTGGGAAGGATTTATTCCCAATATTCAAAGGGGTGAAATATATAAATATCATATCCGCGGATTCAACGGATCAGAAACAGTAAAAGGAGATCCTTTTGCACATTTTTGGGAGCAAAGACCAAAAACGGCATCCATCACCTGGGACCTGAACTATACCTGGAAGGATGAAGCCTGGATGAATACCCGTAAAAAACACAATGCCCTCGACCAGCCCTGGAGTGTGTATGAAGTGCACCTGGCCAGCTGGATGCGTCCTAATCCCGATGACGAAGAAACCTATAATACCTACGATCAGATACGTGAACGCCTGGTTCCCTATGTAAAGGAAATGGGATTTACGCATGTGGAACTGATGCCCGTAATGGAATATCCGTATGATGGATCAGCTGGGGTTATCAGGGCGTAGGATATTTTGCACCAACCTCCCGATTTGGCGATCCGCAGTCTTTTATGGAACTGGTGAATGCTTTTCATGAGGCAGGCATCGGGGTATTACTCGACTGGGTGCCTTCGCATTTTCCTTATGATGCGCATGGTCTGTATATGTTCGATGGGGCGAATACATATGAATATGCCGACATGCGCAAAGGCTATCATCCCGACTGGAACAGTTATATTTTTAATTATAAAAGGGGAGAGGTAAAATCTTTCCTGATCAGCAGCGGCCGTTTCTGGTGCGACCAGTTTCATGCCGATGGAATCCGGGTAGATGCCGTGAGTTCCATGTTGAAATTAAATTATTCCAGAACCACCGGTCAATGGGAACCCAATGAATTTGGAGGTGACGGAAACCTCGAAGCCATCGAATTTATTAAAGACCTGAATGCCACTTTGTACAGGGATTTTCCGGATATACAATCGATAGCAGAAGAAGCGACGGACTGGCCGGGTATCAGCAAGCCTACTTTTATGGGCGGCCTGGGATTTGGAATGAAATGGATGATGGGCTGGATGCATGATACCCTGGATTATTTCAAAGCCGATCCCTTACTGCGCAAGGAACTTCAGGATAAGTTTACGTTCAGCATGATGTATTACTATGACGAAAATTTCATGCTGCCCCTGAGTCATGATGAAGTAGTGCACGGCAAATCTCCCATGTTATATAAAATGCCCGGTGACGAATGGCAGAAATTTGCCAATCTCCGGCTGATGTATGCTTATATGTTTATGCATCCGGGAGGCAAACTGCTTTTCATGGGAAATGAATTCGGTGCAACGGATGAATGGAACCATAAACGGGAACTGCAATGGTACCTGCTGAAATATGAATTACACCGGAAAATGAAAGATTGTGTAAGAGACCTGAATTTATTGCTTCGAAGCGAACCGGCTTTATATGAAAATCAGTTTAATAAATTTGGTTTTGAATGGATCGATCTGGATCACCGGCAGGAATCTGTAATTGTCTTCAGAAGAAAAGGAAAGCTTCCTGAAAATGATATCCTGGTGGTATTAAATATGACCCCCGTTCCCCGCAATAACTGGAAAGTATATACCAATGGCAAATCGGCCTGGAAAGAAATTTTTAACAGTGATGAAAGAATATATGGAGGAACAGGAAATATTTTTAACCCTGAACCCATCGTAACGCTCGTGGATAAAGAGCAGGACCGGTATGAAATAAATGTACATCTTCCGCCATTGGGAGCTGTAATCCTGAAATAGGCTCAACGCTTAAGGCTTAAAGCTTAAGGCAATATTATTGAAGAAAGAATTATCGCGATTGAAACCGGTAAATTTTACATTTCCCCTGGACATAGTTGCCGCAATTTTCGCCCAATCAGAAACAGTTCCCGATTTTATTATTTGAAAGCTTCAAAGCAAAAGCCGGCAGGCAGTACATGCATTCGTATAGAATTAAAAACGCTCATAAAAAGGATTCCATCCCTGCCAGCCGGAAGCATTATCGGTTAAATGTGAATAAATAGAAATAATATTACATTTGGAGTATATCTCATTAATCAAAGGAACCTTATCTCTATGCCTGGCTATCTCCATAAGAAATCCAAAAAGGATGACGCAACTGTTATTCTTAAGAAATCAACCAAAAGTCTGTCCTCCCTGATATGGGAACTCATCAAACCGTATAAAAAATGGCTGTTCGTAATTTTCGCAGCCATGTTGCTGGAAACAAGCATGAGTCTGCTTGGTCCATGGCCTCTTAAAAATCATTATTGATAATGTGGTCGGCCATCATCCTTTGCCGGAATGGCTGAAATGGATTAAAGATCTTCCCTTTGAAAACAACAAAATGGCCCTCGCGGGGGCTGCAGCCATTGGCCTGATCCTGATTGCCCTGATCGGCGGCATTGCAGGATATATTGACAATTATTTTACGGAAAGTGTTGCACAGTATGTAGCCAATGATCTGCGTCAGAAAGTATATCATCACCTGCAACGGCTTTCGCTTATCCTACTACGATTCACATCAGATTGGAAATATTTTAAGCACGATCACATCGGATGTTTCCACGATACAGAGTTTTGCTTCGTCGGCACTATTAAGTATTCTGATTGACGCCCTGACCATTGTCGGCATGCTCGGCCTGATGTTTTATATGAACTGGGATTTTGCCCTGGTCGCTGTTGCCGTTACCCCTTTGCTGCTTCTTTTTGTTGCCCGCTTCAAAACGGCCGTTAAAAAAGCGACCCATGAAGTAAGAACACAGCAATCCACCATGGTATCCGTGCTGCAGCAGGGTCTTGAATCCGTTCGGGCCGTAAAAGCATTTGACCGGCAGGATCTGGAAGAAACACATCTGAAGGATGTAAGCATGAGTACCGTGGAGGCTTCTCTGAAAGCCAGGAAAGTGAAATCCCTTCTTTCTCCGGTTGTTGCCCTGATTGTTTCAGCGTGTACGGCATTCGTGCTCTGGCGGGGTGCGCACCTGGTACTGATCGAAGCCATGACACTCGGAGGACTGACTGTGTTTTTATCCTATCTCGGAAAATTTTTCAAACCCGTTCAGGACCTGGCTAAAATGACAACTTCCATTGCCCAGGCTTCGGTTGCCCTGGAACGCATTCAGGCCATCCTGGATACAGATACGGTGATACCACAAAAACCCGATGCCAGAGAACCCAGGGATGTAAAAGGTCATATTGATTTTGAACACGTGGCATTTGCCTATGATCCTGAATCTCCGGTTTTAAGCGATGTGCATTTTTCCATTAAAGCCGGACAAAGAATTGGAATCTGCGGACCAACCGGCGGTGGAAAATCCACCGTTGTCAGTCTGATACCCCGATTTTATGATCCAACCAAGGGCAGCGTACGGATTGACGGAGTGGATATTACCGATTATCAACTTCATGGTGACGAATGGTTTACGGGATCAGATCGCATTTGTGTTGCAGGATACCGTGCTTTTCTTCGGAACGGTCCGGGATAATATAGCCTATGGAAAACAGGGTGCCACGCAGGCAGAAATTGAAGCAGCGGCGAAAATGGCCAATGCCGATGAGTTTATTGCAAAAATGGCACACGGTTATGATACCATGGTCGGAGAAAGAGGACTTACACTTTCCGGCGGACAGCGCCAGAGAATCGGCATTGCCAGGGCAATCATTCGTAATTCGCCCATCCTGATTCTGGATGAACCCACTGCAGCGCTGGATACGGAGTCAGAAAAACTGGTCATGGAAGGTCTGGAAAGTCTGATGAAGGGCCGCACGGTGATTATCATTGCACACCGGCTGAGTACCATTCGTGATGCAGATAAAATTGTGGTACTTAAAGGAGGATTTGTTGCTGAAGAAGGAACACATGACGAACTGTTGGTGAAAGAATGGAATCTATGCGGAACTTTATCATATCCAGTCAGGTGCAGAACCATTAGTTAACGCAACAAACAAACTAAACCGTACTTTTAAATGTAATTATTATTATGTCAAAATCAAATGCAAGCAGGACGATTATCATTCTACCGGATGATACAAAAAAACCAATTGTGGATGCCATTGATGCAGCGAAAAATTCCCTGAAAATTAAAATGTTTGTTTTTTCTGATCCTGACCTGATCAATGCAGTCATTGCCGCAAAAAAAAGAGGCGTGAACGTGCAGGTGATGCTGAATCCGGCCCGAAGGAGCGGCGAAGAAGAAAATTGGGAAACGCGAAAACTGCTGGAAGACGCCGGTATTGAAGTGAAAGACAGTAATCCGGAATTCGGTCTTACCCATGAAAAATCCATGGTGATCGACGAAGAAATTGCATTTATTAAATCACTCAACTGGGCCACAAAAAACCTGACGGTAACCCGGGATTACGCCATCACCACCAGTCATAAACATGAAGTGGATGAAGTGATTTCCTGTTTTACGGCAGACTGGGACCGGACAGACTTTTGATCCGGGAGAACATGCACATATGATCTGGTGCAAAGGCAATGGCCGCGACCGAATCGCCCGTTTTATTGATGAAGCCAAACATACCCTTTTCGTACAGAATGAACGTTACCAGGATTCCGTAATTATTGAAAGACTGGTTCGGGCCGCCGTACGGGGAGTAAAAGTTCATATCATGGCCCGGCCACCGCATGCGCTGAAAAAAGATAAACTGGTAGAAGGGGTAGGTGGATCTACGGATCATGGATGATGTGGGAATCAAAGTCCATACCCTGCGTCATCTTAAACTGCATGGTAAAATGCTGATTGCCGACGGTAGCCGCGCCATCGTTGGATCAATAAATCTGGCACCGGGCAGTTTTGACGACCGGCGTGAACTGGCCA
Organism: uncultured Bacteroidota bacterium; assembly: GCA_963730655.1. Classification (GTDB taxonomy): domain Bacteria; phylum Bacteroidota; class Bacteroidia; order Chitinophagales; family Chitinophagaceae; genus Puia. The sequence goes on along the minus strand of CAVSSI010000001.1, from coordinate 429,640 downwards.
TTGAAGTCCACGATGAAGAAATTGTTGAAAGACTGCAGCAGATTGCCCATGAAGACTGGACAAATTCCCATCCGCTGGATCTGACCGATGAAGGACTATTTGCCGACCTCAACAATAAAGGAGACGGGGGAGATGAAAACCTGGCGCTGAATATAAAACACAAGGATAAATCAGACGAAGACGATTGAAAGCTAGGGCATAAGGCTTAAAGATCAGCTTCCGAATCTTGTTTACATTCTTTCCGGAACCCTGATTCCCAACAAACGCATGGAAGAGTGAATAATATTTGCAGTCATAACGCATATCCTTAAACGCAATTGCTTTTTGTCTTCAGATTCAGCTCGTCTTACCGAATGTTCAGCATAAAATGAATTGAAAATTTTGGCAACGCTGAAAATATAATTGGCCACCAGTGAAGGATTCATTTCAGCACAGGCCTGCTGCAAAAGAGAACTATATTTTTCCAGGGCGATGATCAATTCCTTTTCCAGCGGCAGCAGAGGTGCATTATTCTCCGGTTGACGAATCTCCGATCGGTTTCTTTTCTCAAAATCGATTTAATACGGGCATGGGTGTATTGAATAAAAGGTCCGGTAAACCCATGGAAGTCGATTGATTCATCCGGATTGAAAACCATTCTTTTTTTCGGATCCACCCGGAGCAGGAAAAATTTCAAAGCCCCCAATCCAATTGTATCATACAATTCATTTCTTTCTTCTTCAGTAAAATCAGACACTTTTCCCAGTTCCTCCGTATGCTTTGCTGCGATACCCGTCATCTCATCAATAATGTCATCGGCATCCACCACCGTTCCTTCACGGGTTTTCATCCTGCCGGATGGAAGTTCAACCAGTCCGTAAGACAGATGATAAATTCCGTCAGCTGTAGGCTAATTGCAGCTTCTGGCAAATCAGTTTAAGCACTTTAAAATGATAGTTCTGTTCATCTGCAACGACATATATACTTTTATCCGCATGGTATTCTTCGTATTTATTAACAGCAAGGCCGATATCCTGCGTCATATAAACTGCTGTGCCGTCACTGCGCTGCACTATTTTTTCATCGAGTCCATCGGATTTCAGATCGATCCAGACACTCCCGTCTTCTTTCTGAAAAAATACATTTTTCTTCAAACCCATTTCTACCAGGTCTTTTCCCAGCAGATAGGTCTGGCTTTCATAATAAATTTTATCAAAATCACTGCCGATTCGTTTATATGTAACATCGAAACCTGCATACACCCAGCTGTTCATCATCTTCCAGAGCTTTAATACTTCCGGATCCCCCGCTTCCCAGTCAACCAGCATTTGCTGGGCAGCTTTCATCAGGGGAGCTTCTTTTTCAGCCGTTTCTTTTGACAGACCATTTAAAATACCCGCATCGACCTGTTTCTTTAATTCTTTACCAAATAAAACATAATAATCACCTACAAAATGATCGCCCTTAATACCTGTGCTTTCGGGTGTTGCTCCATTGGCAAATTGCAGCCAGGCCACCATACTTTTACAAATATGGATACCCCGGTCGTTGGCAATGCAGGTTTTAATAATATCATATCCACAGACTTTATATAATTCAGCCACACTCCAGCCCAGAAAATTATTCCGCAGATGACCGAGATGTAAGGGTTTATTGGTATTGGGTGAAGAATATTCAATCATTACCCGTCTGCTGCCAGGTTCATGGATCCCAAATGAAGCATTATTGTATTGTGCTTTCAGGAAATCTGTTAAAATATCATCGGCCAGAACCAGATTCAAAAATCCTTTAAGGATATTGTAACCGGAAAACCAGTCTGGTTTTAACGCCAGGAGGGCTTCTCCCAAATCCTTGCCTAACTGGTCAGGCGATTTTTTTAAAATCTTGCTGAAAGCAAACAGCACGACGGTATAGTCGCCGGTAAACTCCGGTTTGGTTTCATTGACCAGGATTTCCTGAATATCGATACGGTAATCGTATTTTTCGGCTAAAACCGTCTGAACGGCCTGTTTGATGCCGGTTACAAGCTCCATCTGATTGAATTGTGCGCAAAAGTAGTATTTGTTGGGTAGACTATCTGCCCCGGTTTTATTAACTTTGCACCCGGAATCCGCGGATTTATGCCTAAAAAGGAGATTATTTCAATTATAGATTTTTTTTACCCGCCCTTCCGAAAATTCATCTCTTTACAGACCTTCCGATACGCGGTTTGCGGAGGCGTAAATACCATTCTGGATATTTTCGTTTTCTTCCTGGCTTACAATTATATTTTACATAAGCAGATTTTACACCTGGGTTTCATCTCATTCAAACCACATATTGCTGCATTTATCATATCCTTCCTCATTAGTTTTCCGACTGGTTTTATGCTGATGAGACATGTGGTATTTCCGGGATCTGTTCTTCACGGACGGGTTCAGCTTTTCAGATATTTCCTGCTCGTTTTAATCTGCATCATTTTAAATTATATTTTTATCCGCCTTTTTGTTGAACGTTTTCATTTATATCCCACTGTTTCTAAAATAATTACTACGGCCATAGTTGTTTCTTTTAGTTATATGACACAGAAGAACTTTACTTTTAAAACCCACCCGGTTGAGGAGCGTGAAGCGTAAAGCTGAAGCTTAAGCTAAAGTTATCCACCTGGACAAAGCAGACCCGGGGTAATAAATGGAGTTTTTATAGACCTATTGTTTGTATATTTATTTCTCACATTTTTAAATTCAGCTGCCGGCCCCAGGCTTCAGGCCTCAAGCTAAAAAACGATTGCATATGAGTACTTCACGCAGAAATTTTTTGAAAGACCGGTGGGTTATCCGTTGCTGCACTGGCCATCGGATCTAATAAATTAATGGCTGCCGCCAAACCGAATACCATACTGGCCATTCAGCTCTATACGGTTCGGGAGGATATGCGCAAAGATCCTTCAGGTACCCTGAAACAGCTTTCTGATATGGGATACAACTATGTGGAGCATGCGAACTACCATGACCGCAAATTTTATGGTTATGCACCAGCGGATTTTAAAAAATTGCTCTCCGACTTCGGGATGGAAATGCCAAGCGGACATGTAGTGATGTTGCCGAAAGATTATGATTTTGCCAAAAACCAGTTTGCAGACAGCTGGAACTACACCGTAGAAGATGCGGCAACGGCTGGTCAGAAATTCCTGGTTTCTCCCTGGCTGGACGACAGTAAACGGAAGAACATGAAGGATTTCAAGGAATACATGGACATCTTTAATAAATCTGGTGAACTGTGTAAAAAATCAGGAATGAAATTCGGATACCACAATCATGATTTTGAATTTAACACAAAGATCGATGGCGAGCTGCTGTACGATCTTATACTGAACAATACTGATCCGGCCCTGGTTGCCCAGCAGCTTGATATGGGTAACCTGTATAATGGTGGATTTAAAGCCATTGAGGTGGCCAAAAAATATCCGGGCCGCTTTGAAATGATGCATGTAAAGGATGAAATCCTTGCTAAAAAAATAATCGAAGGCGAGAAATATGAAAGCACCATACTCGGACAGGGCATCGTGGGTACCAAGGAAGTATGCGATATCGGCCGCACCACCGGTGGAACAAAATATTTTATCATTGAACAGGAATCCTATCAGGGTCTTACCCCGCTTGACTGTTCCAAACAGGACTATGCCATCATGAAGAAATGGGGCTATTAAGCTTAAAGCTTAAAGCCTAAAGCTTAAAGCCCGGAAATGAATAATGGGTTATAAAAATAAACCCTCTCTGTAATCAGAGAGGGTTTATTATTTATTGAAAGTTGCACTTGAAAGCTTTGTTGCTTTGCGCCTCAGGCCACGCTTTAAGCCTTACGCTTTAGGCTTTAAGCTTAAACCGCATGCTTAATACCGGTAATGATCCGCCTTATAAGGTCCCTGTACCGGAATACCCAGGTATTCACTCTGGGCAACACTAAGTTCATCCAGGGTAACTCCGATTTTGGCCAGGTGTAAACGGGCAACTTTTTCATCAAGATGTTTTGGAAGTACAAAAACAATATTTTCGTATTTCGCATGATTCTGCCAAAGTTCGATTTGTGCCAGTACCTGGTTTGTAAATGAGTTACTCATCACAAAACTCGGATGACCGGTTGCGCAACCCAGGTTCACCAGACGGCCTTCTGCCAGAATGATCACATCTTTTCCGTCGATATTGTACAGGTCAACCTGTGGCTTGATGGTATCTTTCGTGTGGCCATAATTGTTATTGAGCCAGGCCATATCAATTTCAATATCAAAGTGGCCAATATTACATACGATGGCTTTGTCTTTCAAAGAACGGAAATGTTTTTCGGTAATCAGGTCCCGGCAACCGGAGGCGGTAACGACGATATCTGCTTCTTTCACTGCATCAGCCATTCGCTTTACTTCAAAGCCATCCATTGCTGCCTGCAGGGCGCAAATCGGATCAATCTCCGTTACGATTACACGGCAACCGGCTCCCTGTAAAGAATGGGCAGAACCCTTACCCACATCTCCATAACCACCTACGACCGCTACTTTTCCGGCCATCATCACATCTGTTGCACGACGGATAGCATCCACCAGACTTTCCTTACAACCGTATTTGTTATCAAATTTTGATTTGGTAACAGAATCATTCACGTTGATGGCAGGCATAGGAAGGGTTCCCTTGGCAACTCTTTCATACAAACGATGAACTCCGGTAGTGGTTTCTTCAGAAATACCTTTTACATGCTGCACCAGTTCTGTGTATTTATCCAATACGATATTGGTCAGGTCTCCACCGTCATCCAGGATCATATTCAGCGGACGATCTGTACTTCCAAAGAATAAAGTCTGCTCAATACACCAGTCCGCTTCCTCCAGGCTCTGTCCCTTCCAGGCAAATACACCAATACCGGCAGCAGCTATGGCCGCAGCAGCATGGTCCTGGGTAGAAAATATATTGCAGGAACTCCAGCGAACTTCCGCTCCCAGTTCAATCAGTGTTTCAATCAAAACAGCCGTCTGGATGGTCATATGCAGACAACCGGCAATCCGTGCTCCTTTTAGTGGTTTTAATTTTCCGTACTCCGAACGCAATGCCATCAGTCCCGGCATTTCGGCTTCCGCCAAACGAATTTCCTTTCGGCCCCAGGCAGCCAGACTCATATCCTTAACCTTGTAAGGCAGGGTCAGGTCAATATTTTTTGTTTGTGTAGACATATTATTGATTTTAGGCTATAAAGGTAAGTTTGTAGAACAAAACAATGCTAAATATTGTATATTTTGGGATAAATGATCATTTTTTAGTATCTTTTTGGAACAAATAAGCAGTAAGTTATGCAAAAAGAACAGTTTAAAGAACAAGCGGGAACTCCTGTTTTGCCCCTGGATGAAAAAGACAAAGCCATTTTGCGTTATTTACAATTCAATGCAAAAGCAACGGTAAGGGAAATTGCCGCCCATATACACCTGAGTACAACACCCGTCCATGAACGGATCAAACGGATGGAAGAAGAGGGGGTGATTCTGCAGTACGCCACCCTGATGAATCATTCCCGTATCAATAAAGGGCTCATGGCAATCTGTTATATTTCCTTAAAGGAGCATAATAAAAAATCAGGTGGAAAATTCATCAAGACCATATCGGAAATGCCGGAAGTGATTGAATTTTATATTATTTCCGGTGCATTTGATTTTATGCTGAAAGTGGTGGCTGAAAATATGGATGACTATTATAATTTCCATGTAAACAAACTGGGGCAGGTAGAAAATATCGCCCAGGTACAGAGTACGTTTATCATGGGTGTGATCAAAACCGGTCAGCCGCTGATTAGTTAAAAATCCGTACCGTTATTAAATTCATCCGGCAATCCGCTCACGATTTTCATGATTATTTCCGCAACCACCTTGTCAATCGGCAGACTGACTGAATCCGGAGAAAAAGATTCCCAGGGAATAAAGCGGAAAGTTTCGGTTTCACCGGTCTTCCGGTAAACTTCCATCTGTGCCTCATCGAAATCAAATAATTTCGTTCTTAAAGGAACCCGGATTTCCTCCAGCGCCTCCACACGGTAATAAATGGAAATGATCTGGTGTTCCGGATTAAAGGCACTCATCTGAAAAAAATCAGTCGTATACAGGTGATCGGTAACCTGTACGGAGAGGTTCATTTCTTCCATGAATTCTCTTTTCAGGCAATCCCGGGTGCCTTCCCCGAATTCCAGTCCGCCGCCGGGAAATTTAGTGTACTGGTTCCCTCTGATGAACTCATCAGAAACAAGAATCTCCCGGTTTTTTCCTATAAGAATCCCATATACCCTCAGGTTGAACATGGTCTGAAATTAATGAATAATTCATTTTCAAAAATCATCCTGCCGGGCATCCATTTTAAAAATCAGAAAAATGGTAACTTGAAGTTTAATGAAAATCAGACAAAATATAGAAAAATGGCTGAAGACGAAGTTATAAAACACACCAAAAAAATTTACAAAACCTGGATGAGCAGGGATATTTCCTTCTGGCATAAGATTTCAGAATTCCTGATTGAAATCCTGATTATTGTATTTGCCGTAACCATCTCCATCTGGTTTCATAACCTCAGCGAACACCGGCATGAGCAGGCAGAAGTAAAGTACTTCCTGGAGGGTCTGAAAAGTGATCTGACGAGTGACATTAGTGAAATGAAGGGTGATAAAGAATCATATGTCCTTCAAAAAACACTTTTCAATTATTTAAGTCGTCTAAAAATCAATGATCCTGTTAATCCGGATACCCTGAAGAAATACCGGAACTGGTTACTAAATACGACAGGACTAAATCCGAACGACGGAAGATTTGAAGGTTTTAAATCTTCGGGAAAGATCGGAACGATTGAAAACAAGGAATTGCAGAATGATATCATGGATCTGTACGAGGAAGACATTCCCGCACTGCTCACCAGCAGCAGATTTTATACAGGTACGAAAGTTAAATTGTTTGAATTCTTCTACAAAAACCTGAAAAGGACCACAGATTCCACCAGCAATAATCTCGCCGCATTGTTTAAAACAGATGAGGGGTATAACCTTTGTGCTGCATTGCGAAGCCCGGATCAGATAATCGAGCAATACGATGCCTGTATTGCACTAATGACAAAAATTATCGGGGAAATTGACAATCAATACCACTCCCGGATCAGAATAAAATAGAAAAACAAGCCACCCCTCATTAAGGAAGGTGGTTCGTATAGTCTTACTTTCCTGCTGAAACCGCAGCATTTAAAATCGCATTCAAAAACTAAGGGATTATTTTTAATTTTATTAAAATTATAATGTATGAAATTGAACAATCTTATTTATAAATTTCTTTGTTTTTCTATTGTTCTTCCCTGTATTTCAAGCGCCCAAACCGGCACAAATTCTACCGGTCCGGTCAAACATGTTGAAATTGTTACCTTCCAGCCCGGAAGCTCGGATTCAAGCAAACATGAAGTGAACGAATTGTACAGGGCAGCCTCTATGGCAATGCCACATGTGGTCGCTTATGACTGGGGATGGGATTTAAATGATACAAAGCAAAACAAATGTATTTACGTCACAACAGTGAACAGCAAAGGAGACATAAAAACTTACAATGCCACTCCCCAACATCAGGCCGTTGTAAAATCTAAAGCGGTAAAAAGTATAACCACGATCGACTACCCGGTAAATAAATAAAAAAAGTTGCCCCTTTTTACATAAAGATGGCAACTTATTAAAAAAATAACCACTGAGTTTCTGAGGTTCCGAGCAGATTCGAACTGCTGTAGAAGCTTTTGCAGAGCTCTGCCTAACCGCTCGGCCACGGAACCTTTTGAGAATGGGCAAAAGTAGTATATTCGGATTAATTTCCCTAACCGGGGCGTAGAAATGCAACGAATAGAAGAAAGTGAACTCATCATCAATTCCAGAGGGGCAATTTATCATCTCGATCTCCGCCCGGAAGAACTGGCAGATAAAATCTTTTTGGTCGGAGACCCCGGACGTGTACCGGTAGTAAGTAAATATTTTGACCGGATTGAAATCAAACAACAGCATCGTGAATTCGTTTCCCATACCGGATATATCGGTTCTGAACGGTATACGGTGATTTCTACCGGTATTGGAACAGATAATATTGATATCGTACTGAATGAACTGGACGCACTGGTCAATATCGATTTTACTACCCGGACCATCAAACCGTCATTACATTCCTTACAAATTATACGCCTGGGAACCTCCGGATCCCTTCAAAAAGATATCCCGGTAGATTCATTCGTGGCTTCCACACATGGACTGGGAATTGATAACCTCCTGAATTTTTACCGGATGGAACCCAGGGGAGGTGAACAGGAAATTCTGCAGGCATTCATCACCCATACCCAGTTGCATCAGCAATTTGCCCATCCGGCCATTGCTTCTGCTTCCGGGTTTCTGTTAAAGCATTTTACTGAAGGTTATTTTAACGGGATTACCATTACCTGTCCGGGTTTTTATGGTCCCCAGGGCAGAATACTACGATTGGGACTACGACAACCCGACCTGATTCAAAGACTTACCAGTTTTCATTTCGGACCTTACCGGATCAGTAATTTTGAAATGGAAACATCGGCCATTTACGGATTAGGCAATATGTTGGGCCATCAGTGCCTGAGTCTGAATGTAATCGTTGCCAACCGGATCAGTAAAACATTTTCCAGGAACAGTTTGTTAGCAGTAGAGCGCCTGATTGAAAAATCAATAGAACTTACACGTTCCATACCGCATTAAATTTATCTTTGCACCCCATGAATATGCCATTTTCAAAATATCAGGGCACCGGAAATGACTTTATACTGGTTGATAACCGGGCCAACACCTTCTCCGCCTTATCCCAAAAGGAAATTGAACGCATCTGTGACCGCCGCTTCAGTATCGGTGCAGACGGACTCATGATGTTAAATCAGAGAGACGGATACGATTTTGAAATGAAATATTTTAATGCGGACGGCAATCCGGGATCGATGTGCGGTAATGGCGGCCGCTGTATCGTGCTGTTTGCATATAACCTGGGAATGCATAAAAGTTCGTTCCGGTTCATAGCCAGTGACGGGGAACATGAAGCGGAGATCGAAACCGGTACCAATATTGTAAACCTTAAAATGAAAGACGTTTCCGGATATAAAGAAGTAGACGGCCATTTCATTGTTGATACCGGTTCACCACATTATATAAAATTTGTTACAGACGTAATGGATATCGATGTGGTGAAAGAAGGTACGGATATCCGTTATAGCGAACCTTTTGCGAAAGAAGGTATCAATGTAAATTTTGTGGAAGAAAAAGAAGCCGATGAAATCATTGTCAGAACCTATGAAAGGGGAGTGGAAGATGAAACCTTTTCCTGCGGAACCGGAGTCACCGCCTGTGCCATCGTCTGCCACCACAATGATGTGGGTTATAATGATGTAATGGTTACTACAAAAGGAGGGCAGCTGGATGTAAAATATGACCGGAAAATGGACAATTCCTATACGAATATCTGGTTATGCGGCCCTGCTGTAAAAGCATTTGATGGAAAAGTTGATGTAGACCTGTAAAATTCCCACACTTGAAATACGCACCTTATACCGGTATGGCTGCAGCCCTGTTACTGATTCTATGCTGCTTTTTTCCCTTGGCTTATTTTCCGGATCTGCAGGAAAATTTTACCGGATTTTATTCCCGGCAGAATGCCTATGGCAAACCCGGAATAGCATTGATGTTTCTTGGCATTACTGACAATTGTTTTTTTCCTGATTCCAACACTATGGGCCAAAAGGACGAATCACTTTTTGGGCGTACTGGTTTTTACGTATGCACTGAAAACTTTTATTCTTTTTTCGAAATGTTATTATTCCATTTGCCCGCAGATCAAACCGGCCCTGATTGGTATTATGATTTTTTCTGCTGTTATTCTCGTGTCAAGCCTGCTCTCCAAAGCCAGGATGAATAAGGAAACCGAAGAATAATTATTAATTATCAACTTATCAATTTAATCAGTATTGTCCCTGTATCAAGCCTGGCGATTCCGAAAGCACATCCTGCCGCAATGGCGCCGATCATCATTACCCGGAAAGCTCCTGACCAGGGATTGACGCCGGTAAATTTACTTTTCAGATACCCGAAAACAAACAGACAGATCAGGGTAATGAGGGTTGATAATTTCAGTCCGGTAATGCCATCCGAAGCAAAAAAATAAGGAGATAACGGAATCAATCCGCCTACGATATAAGAAAACCCGATATTAAAAGCACTTTTACTGGCCCGTTTGGGATCGGGTTTTTCAAGACCAAGTTCATATTTCATCATCAGTTCCACCCATTTTTCTTTGTCCTTACTCACTTCTTCCACCGCCTGGTTTTGAATTTCAGTACTTAGTCCCAGTGATGAAAAAAAAGTTTTCAGTTCCTGTTTTTCAATTTCAGGAACAGTTTCCACTTCTTCATATTCCCTTTTCATTTCTGAATTATAATGATCCACTTCTGTTTTGCCGGCCAGGTATCCACCCAATCCCATCGCGATGGAACCCGCTGCAATTTCAGCCAGCCCGGCAATGATGATCAGGTTGGTACTGCTAACTGCCCCGCTCAGTCCGGCTGCCAGTGCAAAAGGAACAGTGAGTCCGTCAGACATACCAATTACGATATCGCGAATGGTTTCAGCCCTGAAAACATGTTCTTCCCGGTGTACTTGACCGGGATGATTTACAGGTATTTCAGCATTGTCGGGAATCATCTTGAAAAATATTTACGGTTAAATTTATAACTATTTATTCCTTTTTCAGGATAGCCAGACTGTCTTCAATAATTTCAAGACATTCATCCATCTGAGCCTTGGTGATGGATAGAGGAGGTGCAAACCTGATTTTATTTCCATGAGTCGGTTTTGCCAGCAATCCATTTTCTTTAAGTTCCATGCATAAATCCCATGCAGCATCCGGATGGGTCTGATGAATCACAATGGCATTCAGCAAGCCTTTTCCGCGAATTGTTTCTATAAAAGGAGAATGAAATGATTCCAGTCCATTTCTGAAATATTCACCCATGACGGCTGCATTTTCCGTCATTTTTTCTTCTTTCAAAACCGTCAGGGCAGTAATAGCCACTGCACAGGCTAAAGGATTTCCTCCATAAGTTGATCCGTGTTCACCGGGTTTAATGGTCAGCATGATCTCATCATCCGCCAGCACGGCAGAAACCGGCAACACCCCGCCGCTCAGGGCTTTCCCAAGTATAAGGATATCCGGGCGTACCTGTTCATGATCACAGGCCAGCATCTTACCGGTACGGCCAAGTCCGGTTTGAATTTCATCTCCGATAAATAAAACATTTGCCTGTTTACAATAGGCGTAGGCTTTGCTCAGATAGCCTTCATCCGGCACAACCACTCCGGCTTCACCCTGAATGGGTTCCATCAAAACAGCAGCAACTTCCGGGTTCTGCAAAGCTTTCTCCAAAGATTTCAGATCATTATAAGGAATCAGGTCAAACCCCGGCATATAAGGACCGAATCCGGTATAAGAGGAAGGATCACTGCTAAAAGAAATCACGGTACTGGTGCGGCCATGAAAATTATTTTCGAATACAATAATCCGGGCTTTGTTATCCGGGATGCCTTTCACATCATATCCCCATCTTCTCGCCAGTTTGATAGCTGTTTCCACGGCTTCCACACCGGTATTCATCGGTAAAACCTTATCGTATCCGAAGTATTCCGTAATAAACCGGGCATATTCTGCAAACTGATCACTGTGAAATGCACGTGAAGTCAGGGTCAGCCGCTGGGCCTGGTAAATCAGACTGGATATGATTTTCGGGTGACAATGGCCCTGATTCAGGGCAGAATAGCCACTCAGAAAATCATAATATTTTTTCCCGTCCACATCCCAGACATAGGCACCCTGCCCGCGGGAAAGCACAACGGGCAGGGGATGATAATTGTGGGCACTGAAATTATTTTCCAATTCCAGAAAACGGGTTGTGGCAGGGGTATAAACAGATGTCAATTCCATAAAAGTCAAAAATTAGGGGAAGAAAAATAATAGAAAAATTGCCTATTCGGGAGTTTACAGGTAAGCTCCGGGAGTTACGCCCTTCAGTGATTGAGTAAATCAAGGTTACGGCAAAGTATTGATATGGTAGTCAGTGTAGTAATAAATGCAAGATACGATTTAAGCTCAAAGCTTAAAGCATAAAGTCTAAAGCTTTTCTAATTTTTGAAAACTGATATAATTCAACCGTCATCTGTCAACTGTCATCCGTCATCCAATACGGGTTTGCCGGGCATTTTCCACCACTAAATCCGGCAGGGTTCCTTTTTCAAAAATTCCGAATATCGTTGATCCGCTACCAGTCATGGCCGCGTATAGTGCACCGCCTGCGTAAAGTTGGTTTTTATACTGTTCCAGCACCGGGTATTGGGCAAAAACAGGTATTTCGAAATCGTTACGCATGATTTTTTGCCATTGGGATACAGGTTGTAAAATAACCTTCCCTCAAATCATATCGGGGAGGAGCCGGTATAATCTGGAATAAGCCCAGGCCGTTTCAATTTTTAGTTCCGGATGGATCAGTAGAAATGAATAAGCGTTTAGATCCAGGTTAACCGGTTCCAGTATTTCTCCGCGTCCGGTAGCAAAGCAGGGAGAAGACTGCATAAAAAAGGGGCAATCACTTCCCAGTTCGATAGCTAAACTGTCCAGCTCTTCGGAAGTCAGGGGTAATTTAAAAAACCGTTGTACAAGCCGGATCATTGCCGCCGCATCTGAAGAACCTCCTCCCAGTCCGGCTCCCATGGGAATAGCTTTAAGAAGATGAATTTCCAGGGGTGTAATCCATGGATATCGTTGTTTTAGTAAGTAATACGCTTTTAGAACAAGGTTATCTTTTTCATTACCTGAAATGGGTAATCCGCTGGAACTGAAGATGTTTTCAGCAGAATTGACTATTTCAAGACAATCCCTGACAGGGAGTGGGTAAAAAACAGTCTCCAGATCATGAAAACCGTCCGGTCTTTTTTTAACAATGGAAAGTCCCAGGTTTATTTTAGCATGGGGAAAGGAAATCATCCCGTACGTCCCCTTTTCCGGCTGTTCAGCTCGTCGCGTATTTTTATGGCCCGGATATAGTCCTCCTGCTCCAGCACTTCTGAAAGCAGACTATTCAGTTCTTCCAGGGAAAGCCCCCCCAGATCTTCTTTGGCACCCCCTTCTGTAGTGACTGTTTCTTTGGGGAGTTTTTTCTTTCCGGCACTGTCTTCCATGAGGATACCGGCGCTTTCTATAATATTTTCGTAAGTATAAATAGGGCAGCCAAACCGTACGGCCAGGGCCAGGGCATCGGAAGTCCGGGAATCAATTTCCACGGTATCATGTTCGCTGATACAAATCAGTTTGGAGTAAAAAATGCCTTCCTGCAGGTCTGAAATGATGATTTCCTGAAGATCTATGGAAAAGGCGGTCATAAAATTTTTCATCAGGTCATGGGTAAGCGGGCGGCTGGGATGCATCTTTTCCAGGGCAACCGCGATAGCCTGGGCTTCAAAACCACCAATGACAATGGGTAAGCGCCGGAGACCATTGATCTCCCCCAATACCACAGCATAAGAATGCGTCTGCGTAATGCTGTGCGACAAGGCCACAATTTCCAATTCGATCTTCTTCATAATACAGATCTGCCCCGCGGGCTGACTTACCGGTCTTTTGTTAAAAGGACAAATATAAAAAACTAATCCTTTTAAAAATGGATTATCCCCTCGTTTAGGGAATGGAAACTACTAAGCTACGCCTTTGAGTTTTTTCACCGCCTGAATAAGTTTAGGTAAAATTTCAAATGCGTCACCAGCGATTCCATAATCCGCCGATTTAAAAAATGGTGCTTCCGGATCTTTATTGATTACAACAATCACTTTACTTCTGTTTACCCCTGCAAGATGTTGTATGGCTCCGGATATGCCGATGGCAATATAAAGATTTGGCGCAATAGCGATGCCGGTCTGCCCCACATGTTCATGATGTGGCCGCCAGCCCGAGTCAGCCACCGGGCGACTACAGGCAGTAGCTGCATGAAGAAGCTGGGCTAATTCTTCAATCGGACCCCAATTCTCAGGACCCTTCATTCCACGTCCGCCGCTGACAACAATTTCTGCTTCAGTCAAAGGGATCTCTCCGGAGGCTTTGGAGACCGATTTGATCGTAACACCGCCTGTGGGAGCCTGAACATTCTCCTGTATTATTTCGGCAACACCATCTGTTGCTTTAACCGGAAAAACATTGGGGCTGAGCGAAATTATTTTTAAAGCGGTTTTAATGGAAACCGTGCAGAATGCTTTACCGGAAAAAACATTTTTCTTCACCAGGAAACCGTTTGACAAGTCGGGCAATGCAATGGCTCCAGTAACGAGACCGGCTTTTAATTTTGCGGAGAGACCCGGAGCAATGGCCCTTCCGGTATTGGTGTGGGAAAGAATAATGACGGTGCTTCCGCTACTTTCGGCAACTGAGGTAATAATCTGGATAAATTGTTCCGCATCCAGCTGATTGAGTGTTTCCTGTTTTACCTGGTGAATTTTCTGAACACCATATTTTCCCAGGGAGCCCAGGTCTTCTGTAACCGTGCCCAGCAAAATAGCCTCTGCCGGTATACTCATTTGTTTTGCCAGCGCTGCCCCATAACTTAAAGCTTCGAGGGATGTTTTCTTGATATGGCCGTCTGCGTGATCTAAAAATACGAGTACTGACATACTATGAAAATTTGGAAATTGGAAATTTGAAAATTTTAATTAATCATTTTTAATTCAGAAATTAGAAAATTCAGGCATATTGAAATTCGATTCCCGAATTCCCAAATTCTCAAATTACTTTGGCTTCCTCATGCAGCAGGGTAATCAGTTCCTCTGCATTATCCGCAGGTATCATTTTAACTCCTTTTTTTGCGGGAGGCAGTTCAAATGAAACGATCTCTGTATAAGGATCCACCGGAACAGCATCTGTCACTTTCAAAGGTTTGCTGCGGGCGCCCATGATTCCTTTCATGTTGGGAATACGCTGTTCTGCCATTCCTTTCTGACAACCGACAACCAACGGAAGTTTTACTTCAACGGTTTCCTCACCACCTTCTATCTCCCGAACCAGGGTTGCCAGGTTTCCGGCCAGCTCCAGCTTTGCAGCCAGGGAAATGAAAGGATAACCGAGCAATCCGGCGAGCATTCCCCCTACGGAAGCCCCGTTGAAATCGATGGTCTCCTTACCGGTCAGAACCAGATCGTATCCCCCTGCGCCGGCAAATGCAGCAATCTGAGCTGCCACAAAAAAACTGTCTGTCGGTTCGGTATTGATACGAATGGCTTCATCTCCTCCAAGTGCAAGTGCTTTGCGGATAACTACATCACAATCCGCACCGCCGACGGTGATCAGGTGGATTACCGCACCCGGATCCTTTTCCTTGATTTCTATAGCCCGTAACCAGAGCATACCATTCATCGTAAGGATTCAGTATCCACTGTACTCCATCTGTTACAAATTTCCGGTTGTTATCTGTGAAGGCTATTTTTGCCGTCGTATCCGGGGTTTTACTTATGCATACTAAAATCTTCATGATCAGCAGGTATTAAAGTTGTTTATGCAACTATACAAAGTTAAGTCTTGAGATGGCAAGTTTATGATAAAAAAAATGAAAAATAATCCGGGAGATGGAGAAAATAGAAAAGCTTAAATCTTTCCTTCGGGATTCTCCGGACGATCCGTTTTTAAAACATGCCCTTGCACTGGAATATATTAAAATGGGCAATGAAACGGATGCCAGGGATTTGTTCCTTGAAATACTTACCCTTGATCCGGCTTATATTGGGTCTTATTATCACCTGGCCCGATTGCTGGAACGCATGGGTGAAAGGGAAAATGCAAAATCATGGTTTGAAAAGGGGATGGAGGCTTCGCAAAAAAGCAGGAGACGGACATTCTTACCGGGAATTGCAGGCAGCTTATGAGGACCTCATTGACTAAATATGGAAAATCTGCTCAGTACTTTTCAGAATGCTTTAAAAAAATTGCAGGTTGGCCAGAAAGACCGGTTGTTGCTTGCCGTAAGTGGGGGTCTGGATTCCGTGGTTCTCACTACCATTACGTCGATGGCCGGACTGGATTTTGGAATTGCACATGCTAATTTTCAGCTGAGAGGGGAGGAAAGTACCAGGGATGAAGAATTCGTAAGGAATCTGGCCATTCAACATGGTAAACCTTTTGTTTCTAAGAAATTTGATACCGCACGGTTTGCAGAAAAGGAAAAAGAATCGGTACAGCTGGCAGCCCGTAACCTCCGGTATGCCTGGTTTAAAACCATGCTGGGTAATGAACCGGGAGATTATCAATGGCTGGTTACGGCCCACCACCTGGATGATAATATTGAAACCATGCTCATGCATTTCTTTCGGGGCACGGGTATTACCGGTTTAACAGGTATTCCGGAAAGAAACGAAAAAGTGATCCGCCCGCTTTTGTCTGTTTCCAAAAACATTATTAAAGATTTCGCCGTTTCAAAAAACCTGACATGGGTCGAAGATAGCTCCAACGCAAAAGATGATTATACCCGCAATTTTTTCCGTAATCAGCTGATCCCATCCGCTGCCCGGATTTTCCCGGATCTGAATCATAATCTGGGAAATAATCTGCAGAGATTTTCCGAAGCAGCGATTTTATATCAGCAGGCCATTTTACAACACAAAAAAAAATTATTAAAGGCGAACGGCGCCGAATTCCATATTCCGATTCTTCTGCTGAAGAAATCCATCCCGCTCCATACCATCCTGTATGAAATATTAAAGGATTTTCATTTTACTCCTGCCCAGACGGACGATGTAATCCGGCTGATGGACGGATCGAACGGGAAATATATTTCCAGTACTTCAAACCGGATTATTAAAAACCGGAGCTGGCTGATTATTGCTCCGCTTGAAAATGAAACTGTTTCCCATATCATTATTGATGAAAACAGGGCGGATATTGATTTCCCGGATGGAAAACTGCGTATAAAAAAAATCGCCAGGCAGGATTTTGATTCGCGGTTCGGAGATTTTAATACAGCATACCTGGATGAAGATAAAATCCGATTTCCCCTTATACTCAGAAAATGGAAAGCCGGTGATTATTTCTATCCGCTGGGAATGAAAAAAAAGAAAAAGCTGGCCCGTTTTTTAATTGACCAGAAATTGTCAAAAACCGCCAAAGAAAAAATATGGGTTCTGGTCATGGACAGCCAGATTATCTGGGTAGTCGGTCAACGGATAGACAATCGGTTTTGTATACTACCTTCAACAAGCAGGATTCTCCAGATTAAAAATGTGGATGTTTAAGCTCATTCAGAAAAATATCCAGAACATCCGGCCTGACGGCAATCGTAAATAAAATTCCGAATAAGGCCCCATAGAAATGGGCATCGTGATTTACATGATCGCCACCTTTTCTGGACATATATGCGGAATAAAAAAGAAACAAACCTCCATATATAATTGCCGGAATGGGAAATACGATCACGAAAATACGCTGCCAGGGGCTCAACAGAATAAATGCAAAAAGAACGGCAGAGACTGCTCCGGATGCTCCCAGGCTGCGGTAATTATAATCGTTCCGGTGTTTGAGATATGTCGGGATATTCGAAACGATCAATGCGCCGATATAAAGTGCCAGGTAATACCATTTCTGCAAACCCAGTTCCCCCTGATAATGATACTTCCATGATGGTCCCGAAAAAATACAGGGTCAGCATGTTAAAGATGAGATGCATGTAATCGGCATGAATCAGACCACAGGTGATGAACCGGTAATATTGATGTTTCTTGGTGATTGCCGGTGGCCAGAAAATGAGTTCGTCGATTACTTTTTCATTTCTGAATCCTACCAAAGAAATAAGGCCGGTAATAATGATGATGTAAAGCGTGAAATTGAACATGCAAAAGTTAAAGGGACTTAAAGATATACTTTAATTGCAAAATTCAAAACAGGCTAGTCATGGTGGTACTTCTCATTTCGTCCAATTGTACAGGCCCGGTAAATTTGTTCAGCAAGAATTAACCGCACCAGCTGATGCGGAAACGTGAGTTCAGAAAGCGACCATAGTAATTTTGACTTCTTTAATATCGTTTCATCCAGTCCATATGCACCTCCGATCAAAAAAATAAGTCTTTTAACGCTTTCATTTCCCCGATCCTGCATAAACGAGGACAGTTTTCGCGAGCTAAATGACTTGCCGTTTTCATCCAGCGCAACCAGCCAGTCATCCGGTTTAAGTGATGAAAGAATCACGGCTGATTCCTCCAGTTTTAAGTTTCGCCGGCGAGAGTGAGCCGGCATTTTTTTTCAGGCTGAATAACCGCCATTCCACCGGAAAATAATTTCCTATTCTCTGGGTAAAGTCATTTACTCCTGCTGCAACATAGGATTCATGCGGTTTACCGATAGCCCAGCATTCAATTTTCATTCACTAAAATTAACCAGATATAATGTGTATCCTACCATTGATACATTAATTTTTATCTATTTTGTATTGTTTCCAAAGCGATTTCATGAAAAAAATTGGAGCTCAAACGCAGTTGAGGATTCATGATTGGCTGTATTTATTGTTTCCCGGATTATTACGTTTTTACTAGGGCTTCACCTGAATATTTGGGCACTTTCCGCCTACTGGCAATACCTGGATCTGGAAACTCTCAGGAATCATCTGCTCAGCGGGATCTGGTATGATCATGCCCAGCCACCCGTTTTTAATCTTTTACTGGGAACAATTTTAAAATCGGAGGAGACTACAGTGTTTTTCTGTTCACATTCCTTTTCAAAATCATTTCGCTGTTCAACGGTTGATTATTATTTTCAATCATCAGACGATTGACCCGGGTTCCTTTTCTTCCTTTAATTGCTGGCATTGGTCTACTTGCTGAGCCCGGCAACACTTATTTTTGAATGCGAACTATTTTATACAACCACCATATCCCTTTTTCTCCTGGTATCCGTTTATTATCTGATCCGGATAACGGAATCCGGTAAAGCCGGCTAATATATTCGGTTTCATATTCCCCATGGTACTGCTTTGCCTGACCCGAAGTGTATATCATATTATCTGGTTTATTTTGATCATTTCCTTTCTCCTGTTTTATTTCAGGAAAAAATCTGTCAGTAAATAACATCATTCTGGTTTCGCTAACGGGCCTGGTTTTAGTAGGCAGCTGGTATGTTAAAAATAAAATCCTCTTCGGAAAACTAACAACCTCTACCTGGATCGGGATGAACATGGCCCGAAATGTTTTTCATGACAATGAAGTAAAGGATTCCAGCAGGATAGAAGCATACGAACCATTTTCCAGCATCGGCGTTATACCGGAAATTTCTTGATCCCGGATTTGAAAATAAATTCAGGGGGTTAAATGACCGCGATCTGTTGCAGGAGTATGAAAAACGATAGCTTAATCAATGCGAAAGAAGTCAGTTACATTCCGGTTTCAGACCTGTATCAGAAAGCGAGTCTGGATTATATCCGGTCCCATCCGGTGGCTTATGCCCAAAACGTTTTGCAGTCATCCATACTCTATTTTACTCCGGCCACCCTGTATTCGTTGGCCGTAGAACCTTCAGAAAAAATAAAATATTATGATCTACTTTATTCCTTCAATCTCACCCATTTTGCCCAGAGCAAAATGGGAAGAAGGATTCTGTTAACCATTTCGGCTTTGCCCAAACTGCTTCTTTACCTGTTTGTATTTTTTGTTTTTATCCGGAATTGTGTACGAATCAAATCCATTGACCCTTACAACCTGTTCATCCTGATCACCATTATTTTCGTGTTCGGGATCAGTTCACTTTTTGAACATTATGAAAACATGCGGTTCCGTTTCGAAACCGAGCCCCTTTTTTTGATACTGGCAGCACAGGTTATCAGTAGATTTATATTACCGGATAAAAAGTCGTAAATCCCAGTATTTAATAATTGACTAGCTTAAAATCGAATCTGCTTCCCGGTAAGCCGCAATAAGGGCCGTTTCTCCTTCTTTACCAGGAATGGCATTACCATGTTCCATGCCGAGCATACCCTTGTAACCTTTATGATAGAGATGTCTGAAGATATTTTTATAATTCATTTCTCCTGTGCCAGGTTCATTGCGGCCAGGATTATCCCCGATCTGAAAATAACCAATTTCATCCCAGGCCCTGTCCATCCCCGGAATAAGATCCCCTTCATTTCTTTGCACATGATACATGTCGAATAAAATTTTACAGGACGTACTATTCATGGATTTACAAATGGCATAAGCCTCAGCGAGAGTGTCGAAGGAAAAGATCCGGATGTGTCGCTAAGAGGTTCCAGAACCATCGTGATCTTTTGGGGTTCCAGGATTTCTATAACGGGCTTCAATGCCTCCATGTACATTGGCGGTTTGATATCCCATCGGAATTGACCGGTCAAAATTTCCGGGCACAACTGTAATCAGTTTTCCGGTGCATCTTTTAGAAACCTCAATCGCTTCCCGGGTAGATTTTAAAAATTTTTCTCTCCATTCCTTATTTCCAGAAGTAAGGGTGGTTACCGGTGGCCAATGATCAAACCCAGCACAAAAACACCCATGGACATATTTAATTTGGAAAGCAGGTCACCAATTTTTTCCTGTTCCTCAGGTGTCCGGTCTCATCATGCCATTGTCTTCTATGGCACGAAATCCCTGGTCATAACCATACCGGATCTGATCGCTGAAATCCTTACCGGCACTGTTTTTAAACATACCGTCATGAAAGGCATAATTCAATTTGAATGGTTTACCCGTATTGTATTTGCGATTTGTTTCAGCAGCCATCAGGCTGACAGGCATCAGCATGGCACCCGCCGCACCCATTCCCTGTTGAATAAAATTTCGTCTTTTCATTTGATTGTTTATTCTCCCGTTTTTAATAAAAGATAGAGCAACATTATTATTTTGGCTTTGGGCTTTAAGCTTTAAGCTTAAAAGCGGTATCCCCGTAAAAACTCAGCTACCGCCAGTCTTTTCTTTCCTTCCCACTGCATTTCTTCCACATAAATATAACCATCAGCAGCGGAAAACCGGAGCCATTGTTTGCCGTCTGTTTCCATGGCGCCAGGTAATAAATGATGTTCGGATTTCTCTGGTCTGGAACGGAATATTTTCAAATTTTTTTCCTTTAAAGAAGTAAAAGCCCCGGGGAACGGAGACAGTCCCCGAATCTGATTATGAATTTTCGAATACGGAATCGGACCAGTTAATTTCACCATCCGCCGTGAATAATTTGGGAGCGGTTTTTAATTCACCCATAGGACTGATATCCTGCGGTTTTTCCTGAAGGGATCCATCAGTTAGTCCCTGGATGGTTTTAACCACCAGGGCCGCACCCATTTCTTTCATCCGGTCGTGCAATTCCCCCGCCGTTTCATTTGGACCTATGGGGATCTCTTCCAGGAGTAAAATATTCCCCGTATCTATTTCCTGTTTCAGTTTGAAAGTAGTCACCCCTGTTTTTTTCTCCCCATTCATTATTGCCCGGTTGATGGGTGCGGCTCCGCGATATTGGGGCAGGAGGGACCCGTGCAGATTAATCGTTCCCATAGGAGGCATTGCCCAGACGATTTCAGGCAACATCCGAAAGGCCACCACAACCTGAAGATCAGCCTGAAAAGATTTCAGCTGATCCAGAAATTCAGGATCCTTTAATTTCAGGGGTTGTAATACCGGAATATTTTTTAATAAGGCATACTGTTTTACAGCCGATTCGGTGAGTTTGAGTCCGCGCCCAGCCGGTTTATCCGGTGCGGTTACTACAGCAACTACCTGAAATCCGTTATCCACGAGGGCACGCAGGGTGGCCACCGCAAAATCCGGAGTCCCCAGAAATATAATTTTAGGCCGCATGTTCATTTTCAGGTTTATGGCTCAGGCTCAAGCTGACCAGATAAATAATTAAGGCGAAACTAACTACTAACAATTATACGGGCAGATGTTTTGCATTATTTACTTTGGATTAACTTTGCCGACCTGGCCGGGAGGTTCAAACCTCAGGCCATTAAGAGAGTACATTTTCTTACTAATTAAAACAATTTTATGGCCGTTCAATCCGGTGACACGATTAAGATTCATTACCACGGACGTTTATCCGATGGTACCACATTTGATTCTTCCGCAGGCCGTTCGCCACTGGAATTTACCGTGGGAAGCGGTTCGGTTATAAAGGGCTTTGATGACGGGGTTCAGGGTATGTCGGTGGGTGACAAAAAAACAATTGAAATTCCTTTTCTGCATGCTTATGGTCCCGAAGATCCTTCTATGATCATAGAATTCCCGGTTGACCGGCTTCCGGAAGACCTGAAACCGGAAGTGGGTATGCAGCTCAATATGAATAATGCAGAAGGCCAGCAGTTTCCGGTGGTGATTACAGAAGTGAATGATCAGAATATTATTTTAAATGCCAATCACCCGCTTGCCGGAAAGGATCTCATATTCGACCTGGAACTGGTGGAGATTTTGGATTGAGTTTTTTCTGAAAAAAAATAAAGAGCACCAACAGGCTGAGCAGGGATACAACCAGAAAAATGAAAGAGCCCTCCAGCCCGTTTGTGCCTCCGGTGGCATTTTCATTTCCCTGCATACTGGGAATGAGCAGGGTCTGCTGGGATTCTCCTCCCGATAATCCCAGCACCGGTCCTTCCAGGAATTTCCACGCGATATGAAAACAGATGGAAAACCATAAATTCCGGGTGTAGATAACATTTACTCCCAGGATGAGTCCCATGACCAGGGTATTGGCCATAGGAAAAAAACCAAGGGAAGACCAGTGAAAAATCATAAACAGGGCCGCTGAAATTAACAGGGCAATCCATCGCGGAAAGGATTCCAGCAGATTGACCAGTATATATCCCCGGAAAATCAATTCTTCATAAATGGCAATCAGCACAATGGTTCCGAACGACATAAATAATGCTCTCGGATCCAGAATAATATCCACCCATTTCAAATGACCTGTTCCTTTTAAAATCAGGCTGCTGGCACCAACTAAAAAAATGGCCAGCGCGGCGCCGGCCAGT
The DNA here is from genome assembly GCA_963730655.1 of uncultured Bacteroidota bacterium. Classification (GTDB taxonomy): domain Bacteria; phylum Bacteroidota; class Bacteroidia; order Chitinophagales; family Chitinophagaceae; genus Puia. Next base: position 406,595 of record CAVSSI010000001.1, on the reverse strand, counting down.
GCATCCGGAATATATCCGTTGATCTGGAAACCCAGGGATACAAAAGATTTCCGGTCAACCCATCGCCTGAATACAAATGTAAACGCCAGAACCAGGATGAAAAAGATCAGCTGATGCAGGTCGGAAGGATCAGCATCCAACGAAAAGGGAACCATAAATCCACTTCCCATGGTTCCTTTAAGCTGTGTGATTGAAAAAACAAGGAGTACAACGGCCAAACCCAAAATGATCGCGAGGAAATAGAACGTGGCACGCAGCCAGCCGGTTTTGATCAATGGTTTGTTTCTTTCAGGTCTGTTCATGTTTTGTAAAATTAAGAGATCCGGAAAGTTCTCAAATTAATTGGAATAAATCTCTGTCAGCTCACCGGAAGATGATATTTTTAACCTTCATTAGAATTTTAATTTTTTATCATGTTCACTGTTCCTACTGATTCCATTGTCGATCGCTTTTTCAGGTATGTAAAAATAGATACACAGAGCGATCCGGCATCCATAACACAGCCTTCTACGGCGAAACAGCTGGATCTGAGCCTGCTCCTGGTGTCAGAATTGAAATCAATAGGTTTATCTGATGCAGAACTTGACGAAAATGGATACGTATATGCTACCATTCCGTCGAACTCCGATAAAAATGTTCCGGTGATTTGCTTCTGTGCCCATGTGGATACTTCTCCGGATTGCAAAGGCAGTGACGTAAAACCCATCCTGCATAAAAATTATTCCGGAGAAGATATTATTTTACCGGACGATCCGGAACAAATCATTAAAACGGCTGACCATCCCTATTTATTGGAAAAACTGGGTAACGATATCATAACAGCATCCGGGAATACGCTGTTGGGAGCGGATGACAAAGCCGGCGTGACCATTATCATGGAGCTGGCAGCATTCCTTATGCAACATCCCGAACTAAAACATGGAAAGATCAGGATCCTGTTCACACCGGATGAAGAAATCGGCCGTGGTGTGAATAAACTGGACATGAAAAAACTGGGGGCTGATTTTGGATATACCCTGGATGGTCCTGAACTGGGTTCCTTTGAGGAAGAAACTTTTTCAGCAGACGGAATGAAATTTATCTTTCACGGAGTTTCAGCACATCCGGGACATGCAAAAGACAAACTGGTGAATGCGATCAAAATGGCTTCTGCTTTTATTGATGAATTACCGAATGATGAATTTTCCCCCGAAACAACCGAAGACCGCTATGGATTTGTTCATCCCGTGCGTATGGAAGGAAGCCCTGAAAAAATGCAGGTTGAGTTCATTATTCGGGATTTCAACACAGCAAAACTGGCAGCCTATGAAGATTACCTGGTCGATAAGGCAAATGATGCCATGCGGCTGGTTCCCGGTGGACGATTTGAATATGAAGTAAAGGAACAATACCGGAATATGAAAGAAGTACTGATGCTGCATCCTCAGGTTTCAGCCTATGCCCGGGAAGCGATCCGCCGCGCTGGTATCGAATTAAATGAAACGGCCGCCAGAGGTGGAACAGACGGGTCCAGGTTATCATTTATGGGATTGCCCTGTCCGAATATATTTACGGGTGAAATGGCGTTTCACGGAAAACACGAATATGTTTCAGTGCAGGATATGGAAAAAAGTCTTGAAACGATCATTCATCTCAGCACCATCTGGGAAGAAAAATCCTAAGCTGCCTGTTTTTTAGCCTGGATGGTCTGTATAATCTGCCTTGCGTGTTCCCGTGAGTTTTCAATGAACCAGATATGGGTGTCCATTCCCCCGGCAACAACCCCGGCCAGGTAAATATTTTTTCGGTTACTCTCCATCGTTTGTTTATCGTAACTGGGATAACGTTTTTCATCCTTCGATAATTCAATTCCCAGTTTTTCCAGAAAAGCGAAATTGGGTTGATAACCGGTCATCAGCAGCACATAATCATTTGGGATGATTTTAATTCCTTCCGGTGTTTGGATTTCCACTTCTTTTTCCCGGATCTCTATCCAGTTTCGAATGATAATATGCTTTAATGGAACCTTCTTCAATCCGGTTGACGATATCCGGCCTTACCCAGTATTTTACCCGTTTTCCGATTTCTGAACCTTTGATTACCATCGTCACTTCTGCACCTTTGCGAAAACATTCCAGTGCAGCATCCACCGCAGAATTGTTTGCACCCACAATAAGCAGTTTTTGCATGGCATAAAAATGGGGTTCCCGGTAATAATGTCTCACTTTCGGCAAATCCTCTCCCGGAATATGAAGCAGGTTGGGAATATCATAAAATCCGGTAGCCACAATCAGGTTTTTCGTTTTGTATTTTGCCAGGGAACTAATCACTTCGTACTCATTCACCGACAGCATTCACCTCCAAAACAGGTTCCTGCAAATGGATATTCAACTGTTGTGAAACCGCAATTCGCCGGTAATATTCCAGTGCTTCCGGACGGGTAGGTTTAACATTGTTGCTGACAAATGGAATATCCCCGATTTCTATTCTTTCCGAAGTGGAAAAAAAAGTCATGTTGGATGGATAATGATAGAGGGAATTGACCAGAACACCTTTTTCCAGGATCAGGTAACGAAGTCCCGCTTTTTTTGCTTCCAGCGCGCAGGCCAGTCCGATGGGGCCGCCGCCAATAATGAGGATATCCAATAATTCGTCCATGCTTTCAAAGTTAAAACATAAAATGCCCGGGTCAGATTTCTGGCACCGTTCTCCAAAATATAGTACATTCACCCCAATATTCATCCCGGGCCTTTCAATCGTTTGAAATATGGAAAATTTAGTTCAGTTCTGGTGGATTATACCCATCCTGTTATTTGTTTTCAGCGGCCTCGTTACGGTAAGCCAGGGTTATATTGATGTGATTACGATGTTTGGAAAATACAGGAGAATTCTGCAGCCTGGTCTGAATTTCAAAATTCCATTTCTGGAGCAGATCCAGAAACGAATCAGCATACAGAACCGTTCTGTGGAACTCGAATTCCAGGCTGTCACCACCGATCAGGCCAATGTGTATTTTAAAAGCATGCTGCTCTATGCCGTGCAGAATTCGGATGAAGAAACCATCAAGAAAGTTGCCTTTAAATTTATAGCTGAACGTGACCTGATGCAGGCCCTGACGAGAACCATTGAAGGGAGTATCCGGGCCTTTGTCGCCACCAAAAAACAGGCTGAGATCCTGGGACTTCGCCGGGATATCGTGGAATATGTAAAAGACCAGATTGATCATTCCCTGGAAGAATGGGGATATCATTTGCTGGATCTGCAGATCAATGATATTACGTTTGACCAGGCAATTATTGATTCCATGAGCCGGGTGGTAGCCAGTAATAATTTGAAAGCCGCAGCTGAAAACGAAGGCCAGGCGCTGCTGATCACGAAAACAAAAGCAGCAGAAGCAGAAGGGAATGCCATTAAAATTTCTGCGGAAGCAGAAAAAGAAGCTGCCCGTCTCCGGGGGCAGGGTGTTGCGTTGTTCCGGGAAGAAGTGGCAAGGGGAATGACCGAAGCCGCTGAACAAATGAAAAGGGCGAACCTGGATACGAATGTGATCCTGTTCAGTATGTGGACCGAAGCCATTAAAAACTTTGCTGAATTTGGAAAAGGGAATGTGATATTCCTGGATGGCAGCAGCGAGGGAATGAATAAAACCATGAAGCAGATTCAGGCCATGATGATGAAACAGGATACTCACGCTTAAAGCCTAAAGCCCAACGCCCAACGCTGAATGGTGAATTAATTGTGATTAAACATTAACAATTGACAATTAACAATTAACAATTGTATAAGCTTATTTTTACTTCAATTAAACAGTTAACGCGAATGCATTTATTCTTTCTGCAGATAATTATTGATTCTGCCAAAATTAAAGACAGTCTGGCCCGGGCCGGTATTATTCCGCCTCCCGGAAAACAAAATCTGATGGATATCCTGGAAAGGGGCGGACCGCTGATGATTCCTCTGGCCCTTCTGCTGATAACAGCGGTATTTGTTTTTATTGAACGCGTGATGGCCATCAACAAGGCCTCCAAAACAGACGAGAATTTTATGAATATTATCCGCGATCATATTGTAAACAGTAATGTGACCGCCGCCAGGAGTCTGGCAAAAAACACCAATAATTCGATTGCCCGGATGATTGATAAGGGAATTCAGCGAATCGGCAAACCCATTGATGCCATTGAAAAAAGCATGGAAAATGTCGGCAGGCTGGAATTATATAAAATGGAAAAAAATGTTTCCATTTTATCCGTGATCGGTTATATCGCACCGTTATTTGGTTTTCTGGGAACCATTATCGGGATGTTTCAGCTGTTTTATAATATCGCATCTACAGGAGAATACAGTATTTCGAATATTGCCGGCGGCATTTATGTGAAAATGATTTCATCGGCCGGTGGTCTGATTATCGGGATCATTGCCTATATCATGTACCGTTACCTGAATTCACAGATTGATAAAACAGACCAATAAAATGGAAGTGGCGAGTGCGGAGTTTATTGACATTTTGCAGGAACCGACGAGATAATTTGGGAATTCGGGAATTTGGAAATTTGGGAATATAATCTCAAATTCCAATCCTGAATTTTCAAATTCTCAAACTACAAATTATAAGTTTTGAATTTACGAAACAAACATAGAGACGAAGGAGAGGTCCACACCGGGCCGCTGAATGATATTCTGTTCATTCTGCTCCTGTTCTTTCTTAATCGTATCCACGCTGGCCAATCCGAATGTGATTAAACTTTCCCAACCGAAATCAAAAAGTGATACCAAATCAAAACAAACCGTTGTGGTTTCCATTGATGTCAACCAGCAATATTTTGTCGGAACTACAAAAGTGAGCCTCGCCGAACTGAAAGTCCCAGCTTACAACCTTTTTTAGCCAAAGAAACGGATCAGCCTTCCATTGTCATCAATGCAGATAAAACAGTACCCATCGATGATGTGGTCGCTGTTATGCGCATAGCCCGCGAACTGGGTGCCGAACGGTTCTTGCCGTGGATAAAAAAGGCGTTCAATAAATGAAAAGAAGAAAAGCCATTGGGTCCATCCTGCTGGCAGGTGGCGCAACTGCGGCGGTTTCAGTGGTTATGAATGGTATTCACTTGCAAAAAACCCGGACAAAAATTATATCTGCTCAGCAGAAAAGACCTGTTGACTGAACTGGCAGAAACCATTATTCCGGCCACAGATACTCCCGGAGCCAAAGAAGCCGGTGCAGTTGATTTCATGATGCATTTGCTGAACGAATGTACAGATACAAAAACCTGAATCATTTTATTGAGGGACTTGCAGGACCTCGAAGCTTATTCCCATTCAAACTATCATCGGGAATTTATGGTCAATGCAGCCCAGGAAGAAAAGGAATCGGTTCTGCATTATTTTGAAAAAAAATCCAGACTCATCCATTGCACTATTTGAAAAAGCAAAAAATAAATTCACAGGTAATCCTTTTTTTGCAACGTTGAAGACATATACCGTTTACGGATATTGCATTTCAGAAAAAGGAGCCAGTTTGGGAATGCGTTATATTGCAGTGCCCGGCAAATATTTATCCTGCATTCCACTGGAACCAAATCAAAAAGCCTGGGCTACCAAATAATCAGTTATGGGCGATCCGGGACAGGTTTACGTAAACAGCAAAGGACTCAAACAACATCAGTTCGATGCCATCGTAGTTGGATCCGGCATCAGCGGAGGATGGGCGGCCAAGGAACTTTGTGAAAAAGGACTAAAAACCCTGGTCGTGGAAAGAGGAAGAAATGTTGTTCATATAAAAGATTATCCAACTGCGTTCATGCCTCCCTGGGAATTTCCGCATGGACTGATCAATACAATAAAAGATGAAGCAGAAGACCCCGTATCATCCGGAAATTATAATCCCGGCAACAAAACATTTTTATGTAAGCGACCGGGAACATCCATATATACAGGATGATCCTTTTCACTGGGTACGCGGATACCAGGTTGGTGGCAGGTCACTTACCTGGGGCCGACAATGTTATCGGCTGAGTGATCTGGATTTTGAAGCCAATCTGAAAGACGGTCACGGTGTTGACTGGCCGATTCGCTATAAAGACATTGAACCCTGGTATGACTATGTGGAAGAATTTACAGGGATCAGCGGACAGGCCAGAAGGTCTGGCGCAGCTTCCGGATGGAAATTTTCTTCCGCCTATTGAAATGAATTGCATTGAAGATTATTTTGCAGCCAAAGATATCTGCTAATTATAAAGACCGGCTCGTGACGCCGGCCCGTGTGGCGAATCTGAGCAAGGGATGGAAGGGCAGGGGACCCTGTCAGTATCGGAATCTCTGCGACCGGGGATGCCCGTTCGGCGGATATTTCAGCAGCAATTCCGCTACCTTGCCCGCTGCTGAAGCCACCGGAAATCTATCCGTTGTATATGATGCAGTGGTAGCGAAGTGATCTATGATGACAAATTAAAACGGGCAACCGGTGTGCGGGTTATTGATGCGCATACAAAAGAAGTGACAGAATATTTTGCAAAAATTATTTTCCTGAATGCGTCAACCATCGATACAGCGGCCATCCTGTTACGTTCCACTTCGTCCCGGTTTCCGGATGGTCTGGGAAATGATTCCCAACAGGTCGGTCATAATCTGATGGATCATTTTATCGGATCCGGCGCATCGGGAGACTTTGAAGGTATTGACAGATAAATATTATTATGGAAGAAAACCCGCAGGTATTTATATGCCCGAGATTCAGGAACCTGAATGAGGAAACATCCGCGAAGGGATTATGTACGGGGCTGGGGATATCAGGCCAGTGGTGACAGGAAAAGCTGGGAGTTGCTGGGAAATGAAATTCCTGGATTTGGCAAGGATTTTAAGGAAAAACTTTTAAAACCCGGACCCTGGACAATCTGGATCGGTGGCTGGGGAGAAACCCTGCCTTATTATGATAATCGGATTTCTCTCGACAATTCAAAAAAAGATCAATTGGGGTTTTCCGATCGTGCATATTCATTTTAAATATGGCGAAAATGAAAAAGCGATGAGAAAAGATATCGAACAGTCGGCCGTTGAAATGCTGGAAAAATGCCGGATTCAACAAGTATCAGGGCTTCAATTATAATTTGCCCGGTGGTTCGGCTGTTCATGAAATGGGTACCGTACGAATGGGAAGGGATCCAAAAACTTCCGTGCTAAATGGATATAACCAGATGCACGAAGTGAAAAATGTTTTTATAACAGATGGCAGCTGTATGACTTCTTCCGCCTGTCAAAATCCTTCACTTACCTATATGGCGCTTACGGCCAGGGCCTGTGATTTCGCGGTGAATGAACTTAAAAAAGGAAATCTTTAGAAATATACATGTACCCGTGCTGCCAGCAGGGAAACCGGGCCACGGTCATGGTTATACGCAGGATCTGAAACAAACTGATAATCCAGTGTACGCAAACAATTGTTCAAACAATTTCACTTCGTAAAATAATTCGACAATATTTTCCCTGGGTATAATGCGGAAGTTTACTGTCACCAATCATAAATCCATAGCCGCCGATATTCAGGAAATCCCGGTGTCCGGATGAAATGCCATTGCTTACAAATGCCAGTCCGATATTATCGGCAAGTCTTCCTTTACCAATACCGTAATACCGTAAACCCAGACTCACACTATTATCAATTTCTGCAAATGCCCAGGTAGCCGTTTTGCCATCATTCCAGCCAAATCGGAAAAAACCGTTCAGGCGCCTGCTGAATGCCTGGCTCACATTGATCCCAATACCGTATTTTTTTCCGCCATATGTTGTTCCGTAAATAACATCCAGGGAAGTATCCGTACCATTCTTATATTCATTGATCACCGTCTGGTAAGCCGGCGCTTTCGAAGTATTGTAATAAAAAAGAAGCCTTGCTGTTCCGGGCAAGGCCATGAAATAAATAATCTTTTTGAATTTCAAAGGTTTCACTATTGGTTTTTAACCAGTTAAAATTTAGAGTGGGTCCGTTTGCATAAACCGGTTCCAGTGCAGTTCCCGCCCGTAGTACCCAGCCCGGAGTATAATATTCAACAATCAGCCCGCCGGTATATCCACGGGTATTGGCTGCATAATCATAGGCCCCGTTATTCATCAGCGACCAGTTCATAAAATCAGTTCTCGGATCGTGACTTACCGCATTCTGATCAAAAAAATCAGCAATCCCGAATTTTCCGAAATTGATCGTTAGTCTTTTTCGGGAAACGATTTCCCTGAGCTGGTTTACTGCCATCTGCAAGGGTATCAAAATGCAGGGGATCTAAAGTAATATGTTGTCTGAAAAACAGTCTCGCCACATAAACGACCGGTTGGGCTGCTCCGATTCTGAAAGTTTCCCCGTTCGGAAAACCGGCAATACCCAGCGTGCTGCTCAGTCCCGTTCCCCCTGCCATTTCCGGATCGAAATAGACTGAAGCTCCGGACCATAATTTCCTGCCGATATAAGCGGTTGATGTTACCGAATATGCATGTTCGGCCAGTGGCTGGAAACTATTTTGTCCGGAATAAGGGGCCTTAAAACCCGGATTGTACTGTATTATTCCTGTGAACTGGAAATGAAAATTCCATCCGGAATCTGTAATTAAAGCATACTGGGAACGTGCGATACTTGTAAAACTGGTTATCAGGATAAATAAACAGATATAATGTTTGTACAATTTCATGCCGGTGGCGCTAAATTAATAGATTGAAGATTAAAGTTTATATGCTTTTAACGCCAGGCTTTTATCATTCTGTTATTTCCGAATAAATCTTTTTTCAATTCCAATGCAAAACCTTTATCCGCATACCAATCCATGATTTTATGGGCATAATCGTGATGGATCTCCAGAAATAGTGCACCTCCTGCCTTCATTTTTTGAATCGCAAAATCGGCAATGATTTTATAAATACAGGATCGGATCTTCATCCGGTACAAACAGGGCCAGGGGAGGTTCAAAGTTTTTTACATTTTTTTCCAGATTTTCTTTTTGTTTTTCGGGAATATAAGGCGGGTTACTGATGATCAGATCGGGCGAAACCATTTCATTCCATTTGGACTGATCACGGATGTCTGCGTTGAAAAATTGAACTTCAGTATGGTTCGAAGCATTGTTTTTTCTTGCAATATTCAAAGCAGTTTCACTGATATCCAAGGCTGATATGTTTAAATCAGGACGTTTTGAATGGAGGTAAACCGGGATACATCCGCTTCCTGTTCCGATATCCAATACCGTTAGTCCCCTTGTTCGGCCTGCAGCATCTTCCAGGAGCCAGTTCGCCAGTTCCTCCGTTTCAGGACGTGGAATCAGCACATTTTCATCCACATAAAAAGGCAGGGAGCCGAACCAGGCTTCCCCTAAAACATACTGAACCGGCCTGTTTTTTAATAAATCATCCAGATAATGCCGGAACAAAACGGCATCGGGCGGAAGAAGCAGGTCTCCCTTGTGCAGACGGCGTTCTCCTTTAGCCATTCCGGTTATCCGTTCCATCACCAGGGAACAAATGGATGCCGCTTCCCGCTCTTCATACATTTCGGATAATGAAGCGATCAGTAACCGGTTTGCTTCGTCAATTGTCATGCGGGCAAACTTACAATGAATTAAATTGCAGTCCATGATTTCTGATACTTCTCCCCAAACTGATTGGAATGAATCCGGCCATGCAGAAGCATTTATGCATCGATGCCTGCAACTGGCGGCACTCGGTGCAGGATATACCGCACCTAATCCGCTGGTCGGTGCTATACTTGTTCATGATGGAAGGATTATCGGGGAGGGATATCATGCACACTATGGAGAAGCGCATGCTGAAGTCAATTGTATTCAATCGGTAAAAGCAGCTGACCGTTCACTGATTTCCTCGGCCACTTTATTTGTTTCATTAGAGCCTTGCTGCCATTATGGAAAAACACCACCCTGCACAGACCTGATCCTGCGGGAGAAAATTCCAAAGGTTGTAATCGCTTGCAGGGACCCGTTTCCCATGGTGAATGGTAAAGGAATGGAAAAATTACAGGCTAATGGTGTCATTATCGAATATCCGGTTTTAGAAAACCAGGCAAAGGAAATGAATCGCCGGTTTTTTACTTTCCACGAAAAAAAACGACCCTATATTATTTTAAAATGGGCCGAGTCGGCCAACCGGATGATCGCCGGTGATCGGGGAAAACGAATACAAATTTCAAATCCTTATTCGAACAGGCTTGTACATAAATGGAGAAGCGAAGAAGCAGGTATACTGGTTGGTACAAATACAGCACTGCTGGACAATCCTGAACTCACAACCCGGTTATGGCCAGGCAAAAACCCCCTGCGTATCGTGATCGACAGAAATCTCCGGTTGCCGGATTCTTTAAAAATATTTGATGGAAAAGAACAGACCCTCATTCTGAATGGAACAACCAGTCTGAGTGCCGGCAAACGGCAATTTGTGAAATTGGAACCCGGATCGTCCGGCATTTCTTCTGTATTATCCACGCTTCATTCGGTGCCCGTTTTGAGTGTGCTCGTTGAAGGAGGTGCAAAACTGTTACAGTCATTTATTGATGAAGGAATCTGGGATGAACTTAGAATAATTACCAATGCTGAACTCCAGATTCCGGCCGGAATTTCTTCACCGATATTCCACCATGCGAAATTGATGTGTACAGAAACCTTTGGATCGGATACCGTCAGATACTATACTAACGGGCTTTGAATTTTTCACTAACGACCAGCGTTTTGGAACCATCCCGGTAATTATAAAATCCTTCGCCGGATTTAACACCGAGATTACCTGCCGCTACCATATTCACCAATAATGTCGCAGGAGAATATTTGGGATTCCCGAATCCCTCCTGCAATACTTTCAGAATGGAGAGACAAACATCGAGTCCGATAAAATCAGCCAGCTGCAGGGGCCCCATCGGGTGCGCCATACCCAGTTTCATGATGGAATCGATGGAATCAACAGTTGCCACTCCTTCCTGCAGGCTGAGAATGGCCTCATTAATCATGGGCAGGAGAATCCGGTTCGAAATAAATCCCGGATGAATCATTCACCTGGCAGGGCGTTTTACCCAACTGTCTGCAGAGTTCAACAATTTTTTCAGTAACTGCAGGCGAAGTTGCAAAACCATTGATCACTTCCACCAGTTTCATCAGGGGCACGGGGTTCATGAAATGCATACCGATTACCCGGCCCGGATTTCGGGTAACCCCGGCTATCCGTGTGATCGAAATAGAAGATGTATTGGTCGCCAGAATAGCAGAAGGCAGGGAATTTTCATCCAGTTCACGAAATATCTTCCATTTAAGAGCTTCGTTTTCGGTAGCTGCTTCAATGATAATATCTGCATCGCGAATACCAGCGGCGATCTGTTCCGCCGGATGTATTCTTCCGATGGTTTTTATTTTTTCATCGGCAGTTATGGTTCCTTTTTGTACCTGTCGTTCGAGATTTTTTGGAATAGTAGCCATTGCTTTTTCCAGTTGAATTGCCTGGAGGTCGATCAGCTGAACCGGAAAACCATGTTGTGCAAAAACATGGGCGATCCCGTTACCCATGGTACCCGCACCGATTACTGCAATTTTATACATGAACTAACATTTTCAGGCAAGGATACGAAGCTTCTCTCAGGTTTTTCCCCTTATCTTGCAGCTCCTATGTATCCGAATTTATATTACGCTGTTAAAGACCTGTTTGGTCTGGATTTAAAGTTCCTTCATTTTATAAACTCTTTTGGTTTTTTTGTGGCGCTTTCCTTTATTATCGCCGCCGTGGTGCTTGCCCACGAACTGAAAAGAAAAGAAAGCCAGGGCCTTTTGCAGGCTGAAGAGGAAACCATCGTAGTGGGCAAAATTGCCAGTCCGGGAGAACTGTTTTCTAATTTCATACTCGGATTTTTACTTGGATATAAAATCATCGGTCTTTTTACATCGAGTGCCCCGGTAAATCAGAATCCTGCAGATTTTATTTTTTCATCTGCCGGAAATGGCTGGGCCGGACTGGTTCTGGGGCTTTTCTTTGCCGGATTAAAATGGCGCGAAAAGAATAAGCAAAAACTTCCGCAACCGGAAGAAAGAAAAATCCGCATCTGGCCACACGACAGGGTGGGGGATATCATCATTTTAGGAGCTGTTTTCGGATTCCTGGGTGCAAAAATTTTTAATAGTCTGGAAACCTGGGATGATTTTGTTAAAGATCCGATTGGGTCCCTGGTTTCTTTTGCAGGTCTTACCTGGTATGGCGGACTGATCCTGGCGGCCCTTGCGATCTGGTATTTCGGCAGAAAACATAAAATCGGATTCTGGCATTTAAACGATGCAGCGGCTCCGGCCCTGATGCTGGCTTACGGTACCGGCAGGATTGGATGCCAGGTATCGGGCGATGGAGACTGGGGAATTCCCAACAGTGCTTATATGGTTGGGGAGAATTTGAAGTCCATTCCCGCAACACCATCGAATTTTCAAGATGTAGTATCCAGGAATAGTGATTATTTCCTGAATGAATTTCATACCCTGCAGGTTCCCCACCTGTCAGTAAAAGGACCCGGGTTTTTACCCAACTGGCTATTTGGTTATAGTTACCCGCATAATGTAATCGGACAGGGAATTAAGATACCCGGATGTAACGACAACTATTGCAGTTATCTGCCCGTTCCGGTATTCCCGACTCCTTTTTATGAGATCCTGATTTGTATCGGCCTGTTTTTTCTGATTTGGTCTGTCCGTCGGAAATTCAAAGTTCCCGGAACTCTATTTGCTTTCTACCTGGTATTAAATGGTATCGAACGGTTTTTCATTGAGAAAATCCGCGTTAATTCCAGATATTCGATATTCGGATTTCATCCCACCCAGGCGGAAATCATATCATCACTGCTGATCATCGGGGGTGGCCTGTTGTATTATTTTCTTAAAAAGAAAAATGCGAAGAGCCCGGCCCTGAATACTTAATACCTTTTTTTACTGCCATTTTTAATAAACGCCTTACCGCAGGGCAGGCTATGGCATATCTGCCCTGAAAACCATTGGTCCCCTAAATTTCCCCCTTCATCCCAATTTCTGCAACTACTGAAACTTCTTTTTGCGGACTGCGTCCAATGCCTGGTTGCTTTTTTCCGGCCATCAATAAAATCAACCTTCCAACACATTGCAATGTTCTATGTTATACTTAGTACCAATCTTTGTCCTGTAATTATCTAACAATAGTACCAAGCCAAACTTAAGCTCATGAAAATCATTAATATACTTTACTTTTTAGCCTTTTCCGCCTCGGTTCAGGCACAGACTATCGTGAAAGGAACCATAAAGGATGAAAACAGCCTCCCGTTTGACGCCGCCAGCGTTTCCCTGGTGAAAGGAACAGACAGTGCTGGGTTTAAAAATGGCGCCAGTGATAAAAATGGAATTTTTAGTTTTTCAGGCGTTCCTTCCGGAAACTATTTTATCCGGGTGACTGCCATTGGCCACGAGACTTTAAACGGACCGGGATTCACCTTAAGTCCGGGCCTGAAAGTAATGGACCTGCCGGTTTTTATTCTCAAAAAACACAACAATGAATTACAAACCGTTGCAATCGTTTCTAAAAAGCCGCTCATTGAACAAAAGTCTGACAGGATAATTGTCAACGTGGATGCGTCACCTGCCAATGCGGGTACTTCGGTTATGGATGTACTTGAAAAATCACCCGGCGTTTCTGTTGACAAAGACGGTACTGTCAGTTTAAAGGGTAAGCAGGGGGTAACCATCATGATTGATAACAGACCCACCTATATGTCGGGTGCGCAGCTGGCCGTATACTTAAAAAGTCTGCCATCCTCCGCCATTGATCAGCTGGAAATCATGAGTAATCCTTCCTCCAAATACGATGCTCAGGGGAATTCAGGAATAATTAATATCAAGACAAAGAAAAACAAGGCAAAAGGATTTAACGGATCAACCACCCTGACCTATACCCAGGGTGTATATTCCAAACCCGGCGGAAGTCTGAACCTGAATTACCGGGTAAATAAATTCAATATCTTTTTCAACGGCGGATACACCTACTGGCAGGGATTTCAGGAGCTGAATATCAACCGCAATTATCTGAATGCGGGCGACAAACAAATCAATTCCATTTTTACACAGACCACCCATATGCGTTTCATATCGCCTGAAACCAATTTAAAACTGGGGATGGATTATTTCCTGGACAGTAAAACCACACTGGGCGTGGTATTTAGCGGATACAGAAATAATGAATCGAATACATCACAAAGTAATATTGCATTGAAAGATCCCAATAACAAAGTAGACTCACTTGTGCAGTCGAATGGAAATATCCATGGCATCTGGTCCAATGGTTCTGTTAACCTGAATATCAGAAGGCAGCTGGACACCCTTGGCCGGGAAATCACGGCTGATGCGGATTATATCTATTATAAATCTTCCAGCAATCAGTTGTTTCTGAATAATACCTATGCCCCGGATATGGATCCTTTATCATCTAATACCCTCAGTGGAGACCTTCCTTCCACCATTCATATTTACAGCTTCAAATCGGATTATACCCACCCTTTACAGCATGATCTCAAACTTGAAGCGGGAATTAAAACGAGTTTTGTTTCCACCGACAATAAAGCAAATTATTTTGATGTAAGCGATGGAGGAAATGTGCCGGATACGACGAAGACGAACTATTTTGTTTACCATGAAAATATAAACGCGGCTTACATCAACCTCACCAAAAAGATAAAAAAATGGAACCTGCAGGCCGGCTTGCGTATTGAGAATACCAACTACGATGGTCATCAGTATGGAAATATATATACGGTCAATAACAATGACTCCACATTCAAAAAATCGTATGTAAATGCTTTCCCAACGGCGTATATCACTTATGAATTGAATGATAAGAACAGTTTTAACCTGAACTTCGGAAGGCGGATCGACCGTCCGGACTACGGTGATCTGAACCCATTCCTGTTTTTCCTGGATGAGTATACTTACCAGGCAGGAAATCCTTATCTGCAACCCCAGCTCACCACAAATATTGAACTCTCCCATACCTATAAGAATATGCTGACCACAACCCTGAATTATAGCAACACGGAGAATTTTTTTGCTGAAACTTTTCAGCAGGTGGGACACGCTACAATCGTACGGCGCGGGAATATCGGAAGAAGGGAAAATGCGGGCATTGCCGTAAGTTTTAATAAAGCACTCACGAAGTGGTTTACAACTTCCATTTATGTGAACGCGAATTACAATCATTATTTTGGAGAACTCTATGGGGAACAACTGGACGAACATGCCATCACGGGGATGGGGAATATGACCAATATGTTTAAGTTCAATCATGGATGGAGCGCCGAATTATCAGGGTGGTACAGAACCAGCGGAATAGAAGGTCAGATCGTGATTTCTCCGATGTGGCAGGCCACTACAGCGGTTGCCAAACAGATTCTGAAAGATAAAGGGACCCTGAAACTGGCTATGCGGGATATTTTTAACTCCAGACAGGCAAACGGCACTATCGACTTCCAGCAAACCCAGGCTACATTCCATAACTCAAGGGACAGCCGCCAGGTAAGTCTGACATTTACCTACCGGTTTGGGACAGCCATAAAAGGGGCCCAGAATAACCGCCATAATGGTGGAGCCGATGATGAATCGAGCCGGCTTAAAAAGGGAGGGAACAATTAGAGTGTGGGAGTTTGGGAGTATGGAAGTATGGGAGTTAGAGTTTGAAAGTTTGAGAGTGGAGGCGCGAAACTTTTCTCACCCCGACTCCCATACTTCCATACTCCCATACTTTCATACTTTTCCTCTATTTTTATAGTCTTAAAGTAAAAAAATGCCCTCATTCGATATCGTAAGCAAAATAGATCCACAAACACTGGACAATGCCGTGAATGTGACTAAAAAAGAAATACAGAATCGTTTTGATTTCAAAGATTCCCCGGTATCTATTGAACTGAATAAAAAAGATATGAAAATTGACCTGGAGGCTGCCAGCGATATGAAGATCAAACAAATCACCGATGTACTGATCAGCCGGTCCATCAAGCAGGGCATAGATCCACTGGCATATGATATGTCGAAAGAACCTTATCCCAGTGGTAAGGTAACCCGGCAGGAAGTTCCCGTCAGAAACGGTTTAAAGCAGGAAGACGCCAAAAAAATTGTCAAAATCATTAAGGATTCAGGAATGAAGGTTCAGGCAGCCATCATGGATGATCTGGTACGCGTTACCGGTAAAAAACTAGATGATTTGCAGGCAGTTATGCAATTATGCCGGACTTCTAATGTAGGTATTCCCCTCCAGTTCGATAATATGCGCTCTTAAAAGCCTAATGCTAAAAGCATAAAGCTTAATGCATCGGTCATCTGTCATCTGTCAACTGTCATCTGAATTTGTTTGGATCTTCGCCTGTAATCCGTTAATTTTGCGCTCCCTTTCGTGCCGGGACCGGTAAACAAATGCGCACGGCTAAATTAAATTAATATGAAACAGAATCTGCATCCCGAAAATTATCGCCTGGTCGTATTCCGGGATATGAGTAATGGCACAAGTTTTCTTACCCGCTCAGCCGCCAATTCCCGTGAAACCATCAAATGGGAAGACGGTAATGAATACCCACTGATCAAGCTCGAAATTTCCAATACTTCCCATCCGTTTTTCACTGGTAAAAATATGCTGGTGGATACTGCAGGCCGAATCGATAAGTTTAAAAAACGCTACGAGAAAAAAGCGTAGTTGAAAATATGTTCTTAAAAAAATCCTTCCTGTTCACCGGGAGGGATTTTTTTTTGAAATAGATTTAAAGGTTAGTTTTAAACCATGAATGCCCTTATACTGGACAGTGGTCCTTTTGCGGATGATTTTTTCCCCTTTTCACTGATTCGTTCTGTAGCAGATATCCGGTGCGGTATATTAACCATTCGCGAGAAATGGAATTTACTCCTGAAAAAAAATCCGGGCATTGCCCTTACTTTTCCGATTCCCTCCAATATTATTCCCAACCAGGAGGTCATTGAAATGCTTTCCCGGCCAAATCCTGAAATGGCAGAATTACCCGCAACAAGACTTTTAAAACTGATGGATATCCTTCAGTACAATGCATCCGAAATCCGGAATGATTTTCATCTGATCACTGCCGGCCGGAGATCAGAAACGGTTTCATCTACCAACAAAACAACGGGCACGGATATTTTTTTAGAACCGGGCGCAATTGTGGAACACTGTTATCTGAACGCCAGTGACGGCCCCATTTATATAGGCAGGGAGGCCCTGATCATGGAGGGTTCAATGATCCGGGGACCTTTTGCTGCCGGGAAAAAAACAGTGGTGAAAATGGGAACAAAAATTTATGGAGCAACCTCTGCAGGACCCCATTGTGTATTGGGAGGTGAAATTAAAAATTCGGTTATTTTCGGATATTCCAATAAGGCACATGATGGCTATCTGGGAGATTCAATTGTCGGGGAATGGTGTAATATCGGAGCCGGCTCATCAAATTCCAACCTGAAAAACAGCGGGGGGACCGTGAAAAGGTGGAATCCTTTAAAGAAAAGTTTTACTGAAGCGGGTGTAAAAGCGGGGCTGATCCTGGGCGATTATTCCAAATCGGCCATTAATACCTCCTTTAATACCGGAACCGTAGTCGGCATCTGTTGCCATGTTTTTGGAAATGGAGTCACTCCGACTTATCTTCCTTCTTTCAGCTGGGGCTTCCAGCATGATTTGTATGAATTTGACAAAGCAGTTCAGCATATCCGTCATTGGAAAAAATTTAAAAACCAAGACCTGGGTTCTGAAGAAATAAAGCAATTGAAATCTATTTTTGACAACCAAACCCAATTTTTATGAGAAAGCAAATTGCAGCAGCGAACTGGAAAATGAATCTGACCTATCAGCAGGGTACTACTTTATTGCAGGACCTGGTTACTGCAGATATTTCTTTAAAAGAAAATCAGTCAGCGGTCTTTGCCGTACCGTTTCCCTATCTGGAAATGGCCATCGACACCGTTCACCACAAGTATAATTTTTTTATTTCCGCACAGAACTGTTCAGACAAAAAATCCGGTGCTTATACCGGAGAGGTATCAGCGGAAATGCTGAAATCCATAGATATAAATTATTGCCTTGTCGGACATAGTGAACGCAGGGAATATTTTAATGAATCGAATGAACTGCTGGCCGGAAAAGTCAATATTTGTCTTGCAAATAATATAACGCCTGTTTTTTGCTGCGGGGAGGCCCTTCAGACACGGGAAAAAAACGAGCAGAATACTTTTGTTGAACAGCAGCTGCACGAATCTCTTTTTCATTTATCCAAAGATGAAATACTGAAAATTGTAATTGCCTACGAACCGATCTGGGCCATAGGTACGGGAAAAACGGCCAGTACGGAACAGGCGCAGGAAATGCATGCCCATATCCGCCAGGTTTTGAAAAACCAGTATGGCGAATCCATCGCTGAGCAAATATCCATTCTGTATGGTGGAAGTGTGAAAGCCTCCAATGCCAAAGAAATTTTTGGAAGTAAGGATGTAGATGGGGGCCTGGTTGGCGGAGCTTCCCTGGTTGCCACTGAGTTTACGGCCATTATCAAAGCCCTGAAATAGATACTTCCATATTTTCCAAAATGTTTGAATGGGTCAATAAAATAATGCAGTTTGCGGGGTTGGAAACTATCCAATATTTCAAAAGGAGTTTTTTTTCCCGGAACTCCCTTGCGTTTGCCCTGCAGTTTGCGGGACTGGCACTCACTTTTGGGTGTAATATTCTGTTGGCGAGGTTTTATGGCGATCAGAGCTACGGTATATTTTCCCTCGTATCCGGATGGGCTGTACTTTTTTCGATAGCCGGTTTGTTCGGAATGGATGACAGACACCTGGCCCGGGTGCCGGCATTAAATCTGAAAGAAAATAAGACTGCCATAAAACATGAACTAATCAGTTCACTGAAGATTAATCTGGTATCTGGATTACTCTCTGTTTTTTTATTTTATATACTGATCCGGTTTTCCGGAATTCCGGTTTTCGCCCGGCATTTTCATTTTTTTTTATATGCCCTGCTGCTGATCCCCTGTTATGTTTTCATGTACAATCTGCTTTATTTTCTAAGAGCCATGAAATGTATCATTCAGGGGGAAATAGCTGACAAACTGGTCAGGCCGGCTGCCTTCGCCGTAATTGCCCTGGGGTTCTATTATCTATCTTCACCCGGGACTCCGTCAAAAGTGCTGACAGCAAATATTACAGGATTAATTGCCGTGATATTTTTGCTCGCTCTTTTTGTACGTTCCTCCCTGTTCAAAATGAAGGATAGTGCAAAAACCGAAAACCTGGAATTTGTGCCCGCCCGCAATTTTCGGTATACGCTGCTAAACCTGTTGTACTTTTTATCCATCCGGATGGATATATTGGTTCTGGGACTGTTTGTAAATTCATCAGAAGTAGGGCACTATACCATTGCATCCCGTTTTGGTGATATCTTCAGCTACCCGGTAGCTATGCTCAACCTATCCTTTCCCGCACTGCTTTCAGAAAAAATACACCATCAGAATCTGGAACAGGCTTCCATGCTCCCCTTTAAAATGGCGCGGAATGCGTTTTGGCTTTGTCTGATTACCGGAATACTTTTCATCTTTTCTGCCCCATGGATTTTTTCATTGTTTGGAAAAAAATTTGGAGAAGCCACTTCGGTTCTTCCGATTTTTCTCATGGCAACATTGTTCAACGCGTCTGCCGGTTTATCTGATGTATTTTTTATAGTTACCGGTAATGAAAGTAAAGTGATTACCTGCAGGGTTATATCCGTGTTTGTAACGGCGGTTTGTGCCCTGACATTTGTACCCCGTTTCGGTATGAACGGCGCTGCCTGGTCGATGCTTGCCGGAAGTGTTCTATATTATTTATTGGTTCAATTTTATTACTGGAAGGCTCACCATCTTTTTATAAATCCCTTCTTTAGTCCCAGGACCCCTTTTTGATCGGCGGCTTCTAAGTCATTAGCTTTTCGAAAGCATGGGTAAAAAAATCCGGTACAAGACCCAGCAGGTCTTTTTCTGCATTTTGAAACCATACCGGATCGCTTTCCCTGGCTAATCTGGTTATATGCCCAAGGAGGTCGGATTCGCCTTCATATGGGATCATACAGTGTTCGAAATAATAAGGAATTTGGAAATCAGCCGGAACAAGTGCCGGCTTAGGAAATTGAATCAGGTCAGCAGTCAGCCCGGTTGATTTCGTAATACCGTATATTTCGGGCTGTCCCCGGCTTCCGGTGGTTCTCACGGTTACCGGACTCCAGATTATTTTTGCTTCCTGCATCTGTCTTGCATATTCCGCTGCCGGAACAGGATGATCAAAATAAGTAATCTTTAAGTAATCAGAAGAAATTCCAATTAACCGTTTAAGAATATTTTTCCCATATTCTGTACCGGAATACCCGAGCAGGATCAGTTCAACAGGGCGTTTATCTTCCTGTTTATTCAAATGGTTTTCCGCAAAACGGATCAGGAAATCGTAGTCCCGACGCTTGGATTCCACTGTACCGGGTACCAGGATTTTAACGGGACTCTCTTCCGTGTTTATAACTATCCTGGTATAAAACCGGGATGGAATAAACTGGGCCTCTGCCTGTGGAAAATATTTTTCCAGTTCAGTTTTCATCCTGGGGATCAATGCACGAAATTTTCTTATCCTTCGATGGAGGTAATATTTGGCGATGGATTCCGTCAAATCCCGGAAGTTGCGGAAAAATAGCTGCCTGTACAGATTTACCTCATGCACCGTAAGACTCACCTGAATCCGGGAGCGCCGGATCAGTTTCCAGGCAAAGAATAAATAATTGTTCGACAGACTACTCAGGTGAAGATGCATATTTTCCAGGGCAGTGCTCTCCTGACGGATAAATGCAAACATGCGACTGATGAATTCCCGGTGACTTACCCCGTCTGCTCTTTGAATAAATTGAAAACCCGGCCATCTTTTTTCAGGCGAAGATTCGGTATGGAGATCCCCGTACGCTATTTCATCCAGAAAAACGACGGTATTCCGGGAACTGGAAAGAGCCAGATCCAACATGGCCGGAAGGTTTTCATGGTGCGTGGTTTCGTATATGATTAATCGCATGTTTTGGGAAAATAAACGAATTACCGGTGAAGATCATAAAAATTGGGTGCCAGCCTGCTGGTCATTTTTTCCAATTCCAATTTTGATAGTGGTTCAGCAGAAATCACATTGATCGCCTTTAGCAATTGTTCAGTTGTCCGGATACCAATAACAGCCGATGTGACTGCCGGTTGATTCAATACATATTGTACCGAAATACTTTCCCGTGTTCTGTCAGAAACCGAATTATTTTTAACAGCAGCAGCAAGATCCGCCACCTGACCGGCAGTATAATTTAAATATGGTTCCGCCATTTTTGATATCAGTAATCCTTTTGCAAGGGTACCCCGGGCCAGTACACCGACCTGATGCTGATTCAAAAAATTTAACATGGCTTCTTCAGGTCTTCTGTCGAGCAAACTATATTGCATCATTACGCTGACAATAGATGCGCGTTTCGCATACTCCCGGATTACGTTCGGACGAATGGACGAAATACCAAACTGACGAATTTTGCCGGCTTTCCTGAGTTTTTCAAATACTTCAATGATGTCATCAATGGGGTCATCCAATGTTCCGCCGTGAAGCTGATAAAGGTCAATATAGTCCGTCTTTAACCGAAGCAGGCTTTGTTCCAGGCAGGAAAGGATATAGGCGGGTGAGGGATTCCAGTCCCAGCCAGAGCCATCGGCCCGCCATTGATTTCCGGCTTTGGAAGCCAGTATTACGCGATCTCTTTTCCCCTGAAATGCCCTGCCCAGCATGGATTCATTCAAACCCTGGTTATACAGATCTGCCGTGTCAAAATAATTTATCCCGGCTTCCAATGCCCTGTTTAATATGGATTCGGATTCCGGATTGCCAGGGTCCAGGGACATACAGCCAAAACCAATCCGGCTGATTTTCAAATCAGAATTCCCCAGCATTTTATATTCCATCGTTTAAAATTACCGCAGTTTTTTAACCTGACATATAATCTTTCAACAGGCGATCATGGAAATTTTTAATGATATACTTTTAACCAATGGAAACCGGTTCCCAAATTAAACCCCCGTCCAAAATCAGGCAAAGGATAAAAAGGATATTCGACAGCACGGGGAAATGAAAAACTAAAGTTGAATTTTCTGCGGGCAGTTCCATTCTGGATTGCTTCTTTACTCACCGGCCTGATTGCCGTATTCTATTCCAAATTATTTTTGTTGGCTGAAAGCACGACAGATTCCATTTTCAAAGTACATCACTGGATGCTTTTCCTGTTTACTCCGGTATGTTTTCTGATTGCCTGGTGGCTGGTCATTCGTTTTGAAAAATTTGCCGGCGGAAGTGGGATTCCCCAGGTGATGGCGGCCATCGAACTGGCTACCCCTCAGGATAATCATAAGGTGAAAAAACTGCTGAGTATCCGGGTGATTATAGTAAAAATTTTATCCAGTTTTTTTATGATACTGGGCGGTGGGGTAGTGGGTCGTGAAGGACCCACCATCCAGATTGCAGGTTCCGTTTTCAGAAAAATAAATCAGCTACTACCGGACTGGTGGCCGAAAGTTTCAAAAAGAAATATGATTATGACCGGTGCCGCAGCCGGACTGGCCGCTGCATTCAATACTCCCCTGGGCGGAATTGTTTTTGCGATTGAAGAACTCACCAAAACCCATATCAGTTATTTCAGAACCGCTCTTTTCACCGCAGTCATTATAGCGGGTTTAACCGCGCAGGCTTTATTTGGTCCTTATTTATACCTGGGATATCCGGTAATTAAAGGATTATCGGTTTATATTTTTCTGGGGGTTATTTTAGTAGCCATGCTATCGGGTCTGGGAGGAAGCGTTACCGGCCGCCTGCTGCTTGCATTTATCAATCTGAGAACCCGTTTAAAAACCAAAACAAAACAGATTGCCTTTGTTCTGATCTGCGGATTGGTCGTTGCTGCGTTGGGGTTCTTTGCCGGAACTACCCTGATCGGTTCCGGAAAAATGATCATGACGAATGTATTGTTCACTTCTGAAAAATACCTTCCCTGGTATGCACCTCTTATCCGGATTACCGGATCCGTTTTTTCTTTTAGTACCGGCGCCGCAGGTGGAATATTTGCCCCGGCACTTAGTTCCGGTGCCTGTATCGGTTCCGTTATTTCCGGCTGGATGCACTTAAATGATTCAAACACCAACCTGCTCATTCTTTCCGGCATGGTGGGTTTTCTGACCGGTATTACCAGAACACCTTTTACCTCCTCCATCATTGTACTGGAAATGACGGACCGCCACAACCTGATTTTTTATTTAATGCTTGCCGGTATGTTTGCCGGTATGGTGGCCCTGCTGATCGACAAGCATTCGTTTTATGACCGTCTGAAAGTAAAATACCTCCGACAGATCGAGGAAGAAGCTTAAAAGTCACCGCTTCATGGCCAGTGCTTTCGAGGAAATCCGGGGCCGCTGCCTTGGGGTTTTTTGCGTACCTTCGCGGCTCTTTAAAATTGAAGGGAACACCCATGAAGAATATCCGGAATTTTTGCATCATCGCCCATATTGATCACGGAAAATCAACCCTGGCAGACAGGCTTTTACAGGTGACCCATACCATCAGTGAACGGGAGATGATGGACCAGGTGCTGGATGATATGGACCTGGAACGTGAAAAAGGAATCACCATCAAAAGTCACGCTATCCAGATCAACTATACCCAAAACAACCAGGAATATATTCTAAACCTGATTGATACACCCGGTCATGTGGATTTCAGTTATGAGGTGAGCCGGGCCCTGGCAGCCTGCGAAGGCGCTCTTCTGCTGGTGGATGCGTCCCAGGGCATTCAGGCACAAACCATTTCAAATCTGTATCTCGCCATCGAAAATGACCTTGAAATCATTCCGGTGATCAATAAGATCGATATGGACGGAGCCATGGTGGAAGAGGTGACCGATCAGATCATCGATCTGATCGGCTGTAAAAAGGAATATATCCTGCTGGCCAGTGCCCGAACGGGTCTGGGCGTAGAAGCGATACTGGAAGCCATCGTGGAACGAATACCCGCCCCCAAGGGCAATCCGGATATTCCTTTGCAGGCCCTTGTATTTGACAGCGTATTCAATTCCTTCCGGGGCATCATTGTATACTACCGGATCCTGAATGGGGTTCTGAAAAAAAATGATAAAATCCACTTTGTATCTACCGGTCAGGAATATCAGGCCGATGAAGTGGGGATCCTGAAACTGGGTTTGGTTCCCAAACCCGAAGTAAGTGCCGGTGACGTGGGATATATCATCACCGGAATTAAAAATGCCAAGGAAGTGAAAGTGGGAGATACCATCACACTGGCATCCAACCCCAATCCGACAATGATCCAGGGATTCCAGGAAGTTAAACCCATGGTTTTTGCGGGCATATTTCCGGTTTTGACACGAAGATTTTGAAGAATTGCGGGAGTGCATGGATAAACTTCAGTTAAATGATGCATCCCTTACCTATGAACTGGAAACCTCCCAGGCCCTTGGCTTTGGATTCCGTTGCGGATTTCTGGGTATGCTGCATATGGAGATCATCCAGGAAAGACTGGAAAGAGAATTCAACCAGACCGTTATCACCACCGTTCCGAACGTAAGTTTTATAGCCCATACCACGAAAGAGGAAACCATCATGGTAAATAATCCCTCTGAAATGCCTGATCCTACGCGTACTGAACGCATCGAAGAACCATATATTAATGCCCAGATCATTACCAAGCCGGAATATATTGGGAATATCATGACTTTATGTTTAGGTAAAAGAGGCATATTGCTAAATCAGAACTACTTAACCCCAACTCGTGTAGAACTTCATTTCGAAATGCCCCTGACGGAAATTGTATTTGATTTCTATGACAAACTAAAAAGCCAGACCCGCGGGTATGCTTCTTTTGATTATCATCCGATAGAATACCGGGATGCAGATATTGCCAAAATGGATATCCTGCTGAATGGAGAAAAAGTGGATGCCCTGAGTGCACTGATTCACCGCAGCCGGGCAGCTGATTTCGGACGCAAACTCTGCGAAAAACTGAAGGAACTTTTGCCAAGACAGCAATTTCAGATAGCCATTCAGGCCGCCATCGGAGCCAAAGTGGTAGCCCGGGAAACCATCAGCGCACTGCGAAAAGATGTAACGGCAAAATGTTATGGCGGTGATATTTCCCGTAAACGAAAACTGCTGGAAAAACAAAAAGAAGGAAAGAAACGTATGCGCCAGGTAGGAAATGTAGAAATTCCGCAGGAAGCTTTCCTTGCAGTATTGAAACTTGATGAATAATCGAACGTTTTCGATACTCACAATATGAGAAATATGGAATTGTAAATTGGTGAAAATGTGGGAGAGAAATTTTAAATTAAATTGATCATTTCATTTTCACATCCTCAATTGTTCACAATTCCATATTCACACATCATGGATTCGATTTCTTTTTATTTTTCTCGGACTGCTGCTTCAGCAACTCTTCATTAATGCCTCCGGCATCATTTAATATCTTTTGTTCCTGCGGAAACTGACCTTCCTGCAATACCGTATTGAATATCTTGGGAACATGAAGCCATTGGCCATTCTCCCAGACAAATCCCTCATAATCTCCGTCCGGAACATAGGTCTCTTTGCGATCGGGCTCATCAGACTCGGAAATCAGATGATCAAAAACAATCATCTGGAGTGTGGAGTCATAGTTGAACGTGGTCGTTGCTTCTTTTTTATATTCTAAATAAAAACGCTGTATTTGTTTTTTGCTGGCTTTGGCCGAATCGTTTTTAAATGAAAAGTAATTCCCCCCAAAAACCGGTTGGCCCTGATCATTAAACGTAAGTACATCCATCCATTTTTTATTGCTGTTGATGGTAAAATCATCATATCCCAGCAGGGTATACATGTTTTTTCCGTTGAAGTTTTTTTGAATGATTCGATAGTAAATCGCACCAATCCAGTTATTGGCAGTACGCACGGAATCATAAGGTTTTTTTGAAAACATGGATACGTCGTGAAGGGGAAATAATTTTAATGATCCGTCGTCGGTGCGCATCTGAATAGCACCCCGTTGAAAGAAGACATAGGCATCCTTTTTTATCTGCCAGGTGAAAATCCTGAAACTGCTATCCGGGGCATATAACTTGGAAATAGTCTGCAGGGAATCAAATGGAAAATAAAAGGAATTCGGAAGTTTTAACGTGCGGACGAGCATCCGGATAAAAAAACTGTCCGCCCTGAAACGCTGGCTGGGTTCCTGGGCATTGATAATATCGTAGGCATACCGCGACAAGGAATCCTGGTGTTTTTCCAGCTGCTTTTCTTCCTCTGTGGAAATATGTTTACCCGGATATGACTGACCGGAAAGTTGAACCGAAAACAGACTTGAGGAAACAAACAGGAGAAAAAGGCACTTCTTCAGGGTCATGAATGAAATTTATTATCTCCCACAATTTACAGGGAAGATCAGGAACTATGGAAAAACGAAGCAATTCTTTAGAAATTTTATGATTTTTTCAATGCATCAGCAAATTCATTGAGATTGTTAAAATCGAGATCTACCATCGGATGGGGCAAATTCATCTCCGGATTGGTCGTTTTCAGGAAAACGGTTTTCATACCTGCATTTTTCCCAAAAAGCATATCACTGATATTGTTCCCGACCATGATGGATTTATTCAGATCAATGTCCGGGAAATCTTTCGCCGCCTGTAATGCCATTCCCGTATTAGGCTTGCGACAGGGGCTGGAGGAATCCGCATCCACACAAAAATAAATCCGGTCAATTTTTCCACCCTGATCATCAATGGATTTGAGCATTTGGGAATGGATATGCTCCAGGTCTGTCAGGGTCATGATCCCCTTAGTAATTCCCCGCTGGTTGGTTGCCAGGAACAAACGCCGAAATCTGGTGTTAAAATATTTGATATTTTCAGGTGTCTGCGGATAAAAAATAAATTCCTCCCAGTTCCGCACATAGGTTCCCTGGATTTCATGATTCATCACACCATCCCGGTCGAGGAAAAGTGTCCAGTTATTGTCGATAGCAGAGAGATCAAATTTCATATTTATCTTAGGTACATTTATTAGATGACGGATAACAGATGACAGATGATAGTTATCCGTCATCCGTCATCTGTCATCGGTTATCTTTTATAGATGCGATCAATTCTGTCTGGGCGCGCTGATAATCTTCCGGAATGCCGATATCAATAAAATAAGCGTCTGAAGTCATCCCCAGGATCCGTCCGCCCGGGTACGATTTTTCAAGATAGTCTTTCTCGAATGAGAAAACGGTCGGAAATTTTTTCTGTAGAAATGCATTTGCATCAAGCGCATATACACCTCCATTAATCAATCCGTAATCGTGGTATTTTTTTTCTCTGAATCCGGTAACGATTTGTTTTTCAATTTCCACAACGCCATAGCGGTCGAATGCCCTCATGGGTTTTAGGGCCAGGGTGCATTCTGCCTGTCTGCAGTTCATGAATGATGGAGAGGTTGGAAAAGGATACACCGAAAAACGTATCCGCATTCAATACCATTACATCTTTTGTAGTTACCGCTTCGCAGGCTTTATATATGGCACCGCCCGTACCGAGGGGCTGGGCTTCAATGGAAAACCTGTAATTTTTTTCAGGCAGATATTCCTGTATAAAGCCTTCAATCAGTTCGGTTTTATAACCCAGGGCGAAAATGAATTTTTCTATACCCTGCTTTTGGGCAAAATCCAGCAGGAAGGACAGGAATGGTCGTCCATTAACGGGTGCGAGACTTTTGGGAAGGTCAGCTACCACTGATTTCAACCGGGTTCCGAGACCGCCAGCCAGTACAATTGCCTCGGTAATCATGAACTTAGGATTTAAAAAATTCTTTTTCAACCAGTTCACAAACAATATGTCCCAGCAGAATATGGGACTCCTGGATCCGGGGCGTATCTGATGAGGGTATTTTGAAAATATAATCAGAAAGGGGTTTCATTTTTCCCCCGCTTTCTCCGGTAAAGCCAATCGTAATCACTTTCTTTTCCCGGGCCGTTTCAAAGGCTTTTACAATGTTTCCTGAATTTCCGGATGTGGACAATCCAACCAGCACATCCCCCGGCCGGGCAATACCACGGATCAGGCGTGCATATACCTCATCATAACTATAGTCGTTGGCAACTGCAGTAAGATAAGAAGTATTACAGTGAAGAGCTTCTGAAGGAAGTGCCAGGCGATCGGTATAAAACCTTCCCGAAAATTCAGCCGCCAGATGTTGTGCATCTGCCGCGCTCCCCCCGTTTCCGGCAAAATAAACCCGGTTTCCTGACTTAAAGGATTTCACAATCACATCCACTACCTCATGGGTTGTTTTTATAAGGGCTTCATCCAGCAAAATTTTTTGTTTCACACTGATGGAAGCACTGATTATTTTTTTGATATGATCAATCATATAAGCATTTTAAATGGTCCAGGTTGTCAGCCCATGGTCCACAAATTGATAAGTTTTACAATGGCCGCCAAAATCATTCAGTTTGGCCATCACTTCGAATTTTGTATTCCCCGGACAATAGAAAATCATAAATCCGCCACCACCTGCGCCGGAAATTTTACCTCCGGTTGCCCCTGCTGATTTTGCAGCCATATAAATTTCTTCCATCCGGTCATTGGAAATTCCATCAGCCATCCTGCGTTTTTGCTGAAACCCGAAATCCAGGATTTCCCCGATTTCATGAAGCCTTCCTTTTAACAAGGCTTCCTTCATCCTCAGGGATTGTTGTTTCAACTGGTGCATGGCCTCGATGGAATCCGATTTTTTGTCCATCACATTCTGGCTCTGCCGGGTAATGATCCTGGCAGATTCCCGGCTGGTTGCTGTATAATAAAGCAGCAGGTTATTCTCCAGTTCAAAAAGATATTGCTGTTTCACCCGAAGCGGATTCACGATTACTTTTCCTTCATCAAAAAATTCCATATAATTCACACCGCCGAAAGTTGCCGCATACTGGTCCTGCTTTCCGCCCGCCATTTTTAAATCTTTCCGTTCTATTTCATATGCCAGGTGCGCAATATCATATTCACCCAGCGGGAGTTTCAGCATCTCCGCAAAAGCCCCCACAATGGCAACAACCAGCGTAGAAGAAGTCCCCAATCCGGAACCGGCCGGTGCATCCACAAAAGTCGAAAGTTTAAAGCCGGCGGGCATTCCCGGATATTGTTTCCTTATCCGGTCGTAAACACCTTTATGCAAATCCAGCACCCCGTTGAATTCAATCGGAGATCCTTTGCTGATGATCTGTTTTGATTTGTAATCGATGGATTCAAAATGCACTTCATCCGTATCATTCAATTCAATATTCGCATAGGCATACAGGGAAACCGTAGCATTTAGAATAGCACCTCCATACAGGTCACTGTAAGGACTTACATCTGTGCCGCCTCCGGCTAGTCCGATCCGCAGGGGTGCTTTACTTCTGTATATCATGGGATATGCCAAGAATGGTATTTACCAGGGTTTTCCAGGAATATTTTTTCTTTTCTTCGCGAAGATGAGGAATAAAATACGGTTCTCCTAATTCGTAGAAACGCAGGATGGCACTGGCGATCGCCCCCGGTTCTGCTTCTGCAACCAGTCCGGTCTTCTCGTGCAATACCTGTTCTGCAAAACTTCCCACATTGGAAACAATCATCGGCTTTTCAAAATGATAGGCGAGGGGGTAACACCGCTTTGGGTGGCATGGCGATAAGGCTGGATAACCGCATCCGCAGCACATAAATAATAATTTTACCTCCGAATCCGGAATAAAATCCGTTTTAAGTATCAGCTGATCCCCGATTTTTAATTCGCTCGATCAGTTCTTGATATTCAGACCGATCCTCGTAAAATTCTCCGGCAATCAGCAAACGAATACCGGATTCCGGTAAGGGCCGGTTCGGCCATGGCCCGAAGCAGGATATCCAGTCCTTTGTATTTTCGGATAAACCCAAAAAATAATATGATCCTTTCATTTTCACCAATAGCTAAATTCAATTTTTCGTTCAGGTATTTCCGTGCTTCTGTTTTGGAAATAATTGCTCCGAAATTATCATAGAGCGGATGAATTACCCGTCTGGCAGGTTTTGTTTTTTCAAATTCCCGCAAGATCCTTCATCACACTCTCACTCATGGTCATGAATGCATCGCAGGTTTTCAGAAAATATTT
This sequence comes from uncultured Bacteroidota bacterium, assembly GCA_963730655.1. Taxonomy (GTDB): domain Bacteria; phylum Bacteroidota; class Bacteroidia; order Chitinophagales; family Chitinophagaceae; genus Puia. Next base: position 376,377 of record CAVSSI010000001.1, on the reverse strand, counting down.
TGTGAATGGCCGGTCGCCGGGTCTTTTCTCGTGTGGTAAGTACATTGTCAGTGATAGCAATGATCTTTGTTTTCCGGTTTTTTCTTACTCTTCTCAAAATCGTTCCCAGTGCAGGACCCATAAAAGGTAACCAGTAACGTACAACGATCAGATCCGGCGCTTCTGTGCGCAAGCCGATTTCCAATCTTCAGCCAGTTGAACGGGTTCACAGAATTGATTACGGAATGAATTTCAATTCCTTCCGGTGGCGGGTCGTCAGTATACTGGGAAGTGCCGGGAAAAAGAAATCCCGGATACTGCAGTGAAAAAGAATAAATGGAACATGCATGTCCTTCTTCCACAAATGCCCGGCACAAGTCGCTGATCAAAACTGGCGAGTCCACCGCGCAGGGGCCAGGCTGGTCCGATGATGACAACTTTCATAGACCCATTCTCTTTTCTACCAGGTAAGCATTACGATTCGGAGAATTCCGGGCCATCATTTCTGCCAGAAATCCGGTTACAAAAAGCTGGGTACCGATCACCATCAGCCAGAAGAGCCACAAAAAAAAGTGGTCTCTGGGTAAATCCGGTTTTATCAAAAAAGAATTTTGAAATAAAAAGATAAAAAGATACGCCGAATCCAAACAGGAAACATACCATACCCCAGGAACCAAATAAATGCATGGGACGTTTTCCATATTTGCCAACAAATAATATGGAAGCCAGATCCAGTCCCCCGGTAATCAGGCGGCCCACGCCAAATTTTGAAACACCATATTTCCGGGCATGGTGTTCCACTACTTTTTCACCTATTTTTTTGAAACCCTGACCATTTGGCAATTAATGGAATATACCGGTGCATCTCACCGTAAACTTCAATACTCTTTACCACTTTCTTCCGGTAGGCTTTCAGCCCGCAATTAAAGTCATGCAATTTGATTTTTGACACTTTGGAAGTAACCCAGTTGAAGAACCGGGATGGAAGGGTTTTGGAAATCGGATCATGTCTTACTTTTTTCCAGCCGCTGACCAGGTCATATCCACCTTCAGATATCATTTGATACAGGGCCGGAATTTCATCGGGACTGTCCTGCAGGTCGGCATCCATGGTTATCACCACATTTCCCGAGCAGGTTCTAAATCCTTCATTCAGGGCAGCTGACTTTCCATAATTTCTCTGAAACCGGATGCCCTTGATGCAATCGTTTTCCCTGTGCAATTTTTCAATCACTTCCCAGGATGAATCCGTACTGCCGTCATCCACCAGGATGACTTCATAGGAAAATCCACGGGACTTCATTACCCGGTCAATCCAGGCAGTCAGTTCAGGAAGTGATTCTTCTTCATTTAAAAGTGGTACTACAACAGATAGATCCATGTTTTTTATAACTTGGTTTCTTCAGATTTTGGTTTTGTTTTTCGTAAGGATGAAGGCAAACATAAATCCGAAAATACTGTCAATTACAACAGCGGTTCCGAATCCTTTTACCAGTCCTGCAGGTTTCAACTGATCAGCGAGTGAATCTATTCCCTGCATTCTCATATCCAAATCACTTTTTGCAAGTCCCGTTTTTTGAAAATCAGCAAGGGCAGATTCCCGGAAATGATTCACAAAACCGGGATCAATGAATTTCATATACAGGAAAACAAAAAAAACATAGATCAGTTCGGTGATCAGAATGGAAATAAATATGGATTGAAATATTTCTCTTACATGGGCAAAACCTCCCAGTTCTTTTTTTCTGGCAATTCCGGCGAAAAGAAAAACAAATAGGATAAGGATATAGGAAGCCAGTGTAAATGAAAAATAAGACGTCAGCATCCGAAGCAAAAAACCTGAACCGGCAGAAGAGCAAGACAGCATAAACTAGTCCGGCTATCCAGCCATACCGGATTCCCACTTTATACTTCGATGTCGGATTCATGATATTCCATTAAGGATTTTCCTGAAAAATATTCGGCTCACTTTTCTTTGTAAAAGCTGCGCCCAGCAATGCTGAAAGGGTACCGAAAAAAAGTGTTCCCAGAAAAGAAAATATGGCAATCGATCGGCGGTGTCGTAAATTTCTTTGTCATTGCGATGGCTCCATCAATCTGTTCTTCAGACATTCCACCCTTTGCTTCCAGACTGGTACGTGTCTGAACCAACATCTGATCAATATATTCCGGGAATATTACATACACCGACAATAAGGAATACACCATGATGATGATGGAAACCACCAGGGCGATTTTAAAACCATACCCAAAAACGGAACCGAATGTGACCCCTTCGGTCCTTTGTTTCCCGTATTGAATACAAAAAACAATGATCAGAATAAGCATCAGGATCGTTCCGATCCATTTGAACCAGGTTTCAAAACGGAGGTGCGCAAAACCTCCAATCAGGTCGACAACGATTAATATCAATGCAAGAAGAACTCCCTTGTTTAAAAAATCAGATTTCTTTTTCATGTTGGCTGTTTTTATTTAAGAATTCAAATGTAGTTTTCCTTTTGTAAAGGTTCCCGTCACTTTCCCTTTAAAAACCTGTCCATGAAACGGCGAGTTTCTGGATTTCGAAGCGGTTTTGGTCAGATCGTAGGTCCAGGAAGCTTTTTGATCAAACAGCGTCAGGCTTGCCACTTTATCTTTTTCAATGGTTGCAGGTTCGAGGTTAAAAATATTGCGGGCATTTGCCACCGAACAAAGCATACACTTTCCCGGCAGACAGGTCCGGAAATAAAGTCTGAACTGCCGCATAGGCTGTTTCCAGTCCCGTCATTCCGTATTTTGCATTTTCAAATTCAAGAATTTTGCTGTCATATTCATGGGGCAGATGATGGGAGGCGATACAATCGATGGTTCCATCCAGTACGGCCTGTTTCAGCTGATTGGTGACTGATTTTGTCCGCAGGGGCGGATACACTTTCAGGTTGGTATCATATCCCACCAGGTCATCATCACTGAAGAACAGGTGGTAAGGGGTAACAGAACAGCTGATATCGATACCGGAATCTTTACCACGCCGGATATATTCTATGGATTTGGGAGAGGTGACCCCGGTAAAATGAATGCGGGAACCCGTATACCGCGCGAGTTTGATATCCCTGGCAATAATCAGTTCCTCTGCCATCATCGGTTTGCCGGGCAGTCCCAGCTGGGTGGAAATAATGCCTTCATGAATCAATCCGCCGGGAGAAATACTGGTATCATCCGGGATTTGTATGAGTACACCCTGGAATGCCTTCACATATTGTAAAGCTTTAACCAGGACGCCGGAGGATTGCACCGGATGTAGTCCGTCTGAAAAAGCAACCGCACCACTGTTTTTCATATCATACATCTCCGCAAGATGCCGGCCTTCCAGATTCCGGGTAATGGCTCCGATAGCGTGGATGGTTACCGGAAGTCCGCCATTTCGGTGATGGATAAATTCTACCTGGGACTTATTATCCGTTACCGGCTGGGTATCCGGTATCAGAAATACATCGGTAAATCCACCGGCGGCGGCAGCCGCAGAACCCGTTTCCAGGGTTTCTTTAAACTCAAATCCGGGATCAGCGAAATTCGAAAAGATATCCACCCATCCCGGGCTTACCTGCAATCCTTTTCCTTCAATAACCTGATCGGTTTTTTCGGAAATGGATGGTGCAATTTCCCGGATAGTGCCTTTTTCAATTAAAATATCCTGAATTTTTCCGTGATGGGAAGAGAGTGGGTCAGTAATGCAAGCCTGTTTAATTAGCAGCTTCATCTATAAGGAATTATGCGAAGATACGGTTTAGTTTGAATTCATTTTCCGGCTCACTGTTTTTATCTTAAATTTGCCTCCCGCCAGGGAAAATTAGGGATTAGGGAGGATTAGGGATTAGGGATTAGAGGATTAGATGATTAGAGAATTCGGGACGTAGCGCAGCCCGGTAGCGCGTTTGCATGGGGTGCAAGAGGCCGCTGGTTCGAATCCAGTCGTCCCGACAAGAAAAGCCTTCGATTTCGAAGGCTTTTCTTATTTATACAGCAGAATAATCCTCCAGACTTAGTACCTTATTTACGGAAGAACCCGCCCTCTCTTAAAACCCGGCTATGAATAAAATATTTGTCATTGGCAGTTCCAATACGGATATGGTCGTAAAAACCGATAAGTTGCCCCTGCCCGGTGAAACCAGATGGGAGGAACATTCTTTATGAATGCCGGTGGAAAGGGTGCAAATCAGGCAGTCGCAGCATCACGACTCGGAGGACAGGTAAAACTGATCTGTAAACTGGGGAATGATATTTTCGGAAAACAAACCCTGGCCAATTTTGAAAAAGAAAATATTGACACCTCGGATATTTTTATAGATGAAGACACTGCATCCGGTACAGCACTGATCATCGTAGATGCCGAGGGAGAAAATTCCATTGTTGTTGCACCAGGAGCCAATGCGAACCTGTTGCCTGCAGATATCGAACGCATAAGAAACCTAAGCGAAGCCGAAATTGTTTTAATGCAACTGGAAATTCCAATAGAGACCCTGACCCATGCTGCTGAAAAAGTAAAAGCAAATCATCAGCGGCTGATCATTAACCCTGCGCCGGCCCAAACGCTGGACGACCGGATATTAAATGGTTTATTCCTGATAACCCCCAACGAAACAGAAGCATTTCTTTTAACCGGAATACAGGTGAATGATGAGGCTTCTGCTTCTGCAGCAGCTGCCGTGTTTTTAAAAAAAGGGGTACAAAATATTATCATAACACTGGGCAGCCGGGGTGCGTATTTTCAAAATAATCTTTTGAAAATAAAATCGGATGCTCCACTGGTTGAGGTAATGGATACCACCGCTGCGGGAGATACTTTCAATGGTGCGATAGCAGTTGCGCTGATGGAAAAAAGGGACTGGAAACAAGCGCTGGAATTTGCCATAGAAGCTGCTTCTCTTTCCGTGACAAGAATGGGCGCCCAATCCTCCGTTCCCTACAGACATGAACTCAAGTCATAAATTATTCCATCATATAATCATCCGGTATGTTTATCGTTGAAAATTACGGGTTGGCCATTTTGCTTTGCATCATCACCATGATTTGCTGGGGATCCTGGGCAAACACCACCAAACTCACGTCAAAGACCTGGAGATTTGAACTTTTTTATTGGGACTATGGATTCGGAATTCTTTTAACAACGCTGGTACTGGCTTTTACTTTAGGAAGTTTTGGCAGTGAAGGCAGGCATTTTATGGATGATCTGCATCAGGCCGACAGCTCCAGTCTGATTTCAGCAATTAGCCGGCGGAGTCATATTTAATCTGGCCAATATTCTGCTGGTGGCTGCAATCGGTATTGCCGGGATGTCGGTTGCCTTCCCGGTCGGAATTGGTATTGCCCTGATATTGGGTGTGATCGTAAACTATATTTCAAACCCACAGGGAAACGCGGTATTGATTTTTGCAGGAGTTGTATTCATCACCATCGCGATAGTACTGAATGCAAGGGCTTACCGGAAGTTAAAATCCGGATCGGGAATAAAGGTTTCTGAAAAAGGACTGATCCTCGCCATTCTGAGTGGCTGCTTAATGGGACTCTTTTATAAATATGTTGCGGGATCCATGGTTCTTCATTTTGATAACCCGGAATCCGGGAAACTTACACCCTATACCGCGCTGGTGTTTTTTGCCGTTGGTATTGTTGTCAGCAGTTTTATTTTTAATACCATTCAAATGAAACATCCATTTTCGGGATCACCGGTTTCATTTTCAGATTATTTTAAAACAAAAAGCAAAGACCATCTCATTGGACTTCTTGGCGGAATAATCTGGTGTCTTGGGAATGTCATTCAGCATTATTGCCTCCGGAAAAGCCGGACCGGCTGTCTCTTACGGACTCGGTCAGGGCGCTACGGTTGTTGCTGCCCTTTGGGGTATTTATGTCTGGAAGGAATTTGACAATGCCCCGGCTGGAACTAAACCCCTGCTGAATATCATGCTGGGATTGTATATAGCGGGTTTGGTCATGATCATCCTTTCCAGATAATGCCGTGTCTGTTCCGGCGGTCGGCAAATTCCACCTCGGGACCTGAAAGTCATTTCGAATTGAATTTAACAGAAAATGACTACAAAGCAAATCATTCAAAATTCTATCTTTGGTTGAAATGATTGCTGGACCTTTTCAAACAAAGTAAATGTCTCTAAGACGCTTATTTCTTCAGCTTTGTCTTCTCTCAATTCCCACCGGATTATTTTCCCAAAACAGTAATATGTTTCTTTTTGATGAGGGCTGGCAGTTCCATTTAGGTGGTTCGCTCGGCGCAGAGTCCGTTGAATTTAAAGATTCGGGTTGGCGGAAAATAAATTTACCACACGATTGGTCCATTGAAGATCTGCAGGGAACATCGTCACCCTTTCAACCCAATGCCATCAGCCAGGTAGGAGGCGGTTTTACCACCGGCGGTACAGGATGGTACCGAAAAACTTTCAGACTGGCTGCAAATGAAAAAGAGAATATCATAAGCATACAGTTTGACGGCGTGTATATGAACGCCGATACATGGATAAATGGTCAGCACCTGGGCAATCATCCCTACGGTTACACCGGTTTCACGTATGACCTTACTCCATATCTGCATAAAGACGGCCTGAATACGATTGCCGTGGAAGTGAAGAATGAGGGTCAGAACAGCCGCTGGTATTCTGGTTCAGGTATATACCGGCATGTCTGGTTAAAATCCACCGATCCGGTACATATCCGCCAGGGGAGTACCTGTATCACTACCAAAGAATTCGGCGACAAATCTTTTTCTGTATTTATCCGGTCTGCCCTGGTAAATAATTCCAATGAAGAGGTAACTGTTCAGATAACCACCCGGATTCTGGATCCCTCAGGTAACGAATCTTTTAAAATTGAAGAAGCTCCATTGAATCTGAAATCCGGAGAACAAAAAGCTATTCAACAAAAACAAAGTATACAGAATCCCCGGTTATGGTCATGCGAAACCCCGGAACTTTATACAGCGGTGATCGAGACTAAGCGAGATGGAAAATTACTGAACAGTGAAACAACAGTATTTGGCATTCGGTCCATTGATTTCGACAGTCAAAACGGATTTCGCCTGAATGGAAAATCACTTAAACTCAAAGGTGGATGTTTCCATAATGATAATGGTCCATTGGGTTCAAAAGCATATGACCGCGCAGAACAACGAAAAGTGGAATTGCTGAAAGCAAGCGGATTCAATGCCATCCGTTGTTCGCATAATCCGCCAAGTCCTGCATTTCTGGAAGCCTGCGACCGGCTCGGAATGCTGGTTATCGACGAATCTTTTGATACCTGGAATCATGCAAAAAATCCATATGACTATCATTTATATTTTAAAGACTGGTATACCCGGGATATAGAATCCATGGTTTTACGCGACCGGAATCATCCTTCCGTTATCATGTGGAGCATTGGCAATGAAATTGAGGAAAGCGGAAATCCGGAAGGTGTGTCAACGGCCAGTTCATTGAAAAACCTCATCCGGACTTTGGATTCTACCCGTCCGGTAACCGCTGCAGTAAACGGACTGGGACCAGATAAAGATCCATTTTTTGGCGATACTGGATGTTGCCGGATACAATTATGCCACATACAATGATCATGTTCATCATACAAGCTATGAATCAGATCACCTTAAATTCCCGGACAGGATTATGATGGGAACGGAATCCTATGCACTTGAAGCCTTCGGCAGCTGGATGGAGGTTGAAGACAATCCCTATGTAATCGGCGATTTTGTATGGACCGGATTTGACTATATCGGCGAAGCCAGTATCGGCTGGCTGGGTTACGATCAGTATGCAGCATTTTATCCCTGGAACCTGGCATACTGCGGCGATATCGACATCTGCGGATGGAAAAGACCTCAGTCTTATTATCGGGATGTACTCTGGAAACCAAACCAGTTATCCTTATTTGTAAAATCACCGAAACCCAGTTTTGCGGAAAATCCAAAACTTCAAACCTGGTCGAGATGGAACTGGAAGGATGTGGTGCCGGAATGGAACTGGAAAGGCAATGAAAACACGCCTAATGGAAGTCTCTGTTTATTCTTCCTGCGAAAGGGTCGAGTTATTTTTGAATAAAAAATCGTTGGGCATCGTTCCGACCAATCGTTCCAACCAGTTTACCGCGGTATACCAGGTGCCTTATCAGCCGGGTGAGCTGATGGCAGCCGGATATAACGGTAATGATCAGACGCCGATGGAGAAAAAGTTTTTATATACAGCCGGTACAACAACAACTATCCAGCTGACTGCTGACCGGACAGTTTTAAAATCAGATCGGTCAGGACCTGGCCTATATTACAGTCGAATTAACTGATGCAGGGGAGCATGTAAATCCTGTCTGCAAACAACCTCTTGAAATTTCAGGTAACCGGAGATGCGACCATCGTTGGCGTAGCCAACGCTGATCCGAGAAGTTTGGAAAGCTGTCAGCTGCCCCAAAGAAGGGCCTGGAAGGGAAGGTGCCTTGTGGTTATCAAAGCGGGCCATCAAAAGGGTACAGTGCATGTTAAAGCCATTTCCAATGGATTGAAAGAAGCGGAAATCCGACTAACTCAGGAATAAAACTACCATTTTTTGAGACCCAATAATTTTTTTCCAAGAGGAGATAGTTCAGCAACCGGATTCTTTTTTTCTCTTTCCAGCGGATCCCCGGGAAATGCATATCCCTGCATGGCATCCCTGTTCTTCCAGCTGTTGATCCGCCATTGCACGCAGGGCCTCATTATCTTCCTGTGCAGGCATCATGGCCAGATATTGGGCAATCCGCACTTTGTTATTGCTGGTATTGGCCCGGATGCCATGGGGCTGCAGGCTATTGAAAATGAGCAGGTCGCCTGCTTCCAGTTTTACTTTTACCAATTCAAATCCGGTGGTATCCGGTTTGTAATGATCCCGGTTTTCGGGTTGTGTCAGTTTCCATTGGTCATAAGTTCTGTATAATTCCGGAATACATTGAAAACCGCCCATGGATTCATCGGTCTGATCAGCGAGTGCCAGCACGCCCTGTACGTTTTGCGGTTTTGTTTCCGGATCATAATCCCAGTGAATAAATCCTTTGTATTCAAATCCCGGTCTCAGCGGAAAATTTAAATTTGCCCGGTCAATCGTAACCCAGAGTTTTTCTGTTCCCCAGATATCGGCGAATGCCTGGTGCACTTTTGGAAACTGACGGTTATCCCACATCAGCTGGTGATTATATATTTCCACCATTCCTGTATTGTTCAGTTCTTTCATTTCCATTTGAACATTTGGTCTTTTATACCAGCTGTCCATATCATCAGGATTTTTATCTTCATATTCCCAGAGATAATCTGCCAGTTTTTTTACCTGCTCCGCGGGCACGGCATTTTTGATCACCACATATCCGTTATGAATCCAGAAAGCCCAGTCCTCCTCCGTGAGTAACCGAAGTGGTTCTCCATTGCTCCGGTCATTTAATTTCACCTGGCTGGATTTTGCTGTAGAAGGATTGCCGGGAATTTCCTTATGGGCCATTGTGGGGTTTGCCGGAGTCATCGTTGCCTGCATCATGGTAATTTGTTTTAATGATCCAAAATTATAGCGTGGAAATCAAAGATAGCTTTTCGTCCCTTAACAAGTATTTGCTCTGTATTGACATTATTTACTACATTAACAGTCGCATAAACGTACAATTTGCGACATGAACCAGATACAATTGGAAAAAGTCGTTTTTGAACCGGGCAAGTCCTTCAAGCTCTTTTCCCCCCGGTTGAGAAATACATTTTTATGGCATTATCATCCCGAAATTGAACTCGTGTATGTGGAAGCCGATGCCGGGATCCGTCATGTGGGAACCCATATTTCCGGATATACCCAGAGTGACCTGGTATTCATCGGCGGCAATCTTCCGCATCTGAATTTTGATTACCGGCTCCGAAACGACTATCACCAGATCGTGATTCAGCTGAAAACAGATTTCCTGGGAGCCGCCATTTCCACCGCACCCGAATTCCGTGCCATCCACGAGCTTTTTAAGATGGCAGATTATGGAATTTCTTTTTCTGGTGAAACCAAACAACAGGTTGCGGCGAAAATTAAAAGAACTGGAAGGACTGGAACCTTTTGAACAACTGGTTCAGCTTGTCCATATTTTTCAATTGCTGGCCAACAGCCGGGAACGAACCATTCTGAATAATGACCTGAACAGCAAAGATTTTATTTTAAAAGATAAAATCAGGATGGGCGCGGTATATGAATACATCGATCAGCATTATGACCGGAAACCCGATGTAAACCGGGTGGCTGCCAAAGTGCATCTGACTACTCCGGCTTTTTGCCGTTATTTTAAACGGCAAACCAACATGACATTCACAGATTTTGTAAATCAGTACCGCATTGAAAGAGCCAAAAACCTGCTGATGCAGGACCGGAATGTTACGGAAACCGGTTATGCCGTGGGATTTGAGAGCCTTTCTTATTTTAATAAACTCTTTAATAAAATAGTGGGTGAAAACCCTTCCGCTTTTAAAAAAAACTGGGAAAACCGCCTGGGAAAAGGCTGAATAATTCGGGCCGGACGGGCTGTGAATTTTCAATTCTATTGTGTATTTTGCTGCCAAATCCAATCAAATCCTATTCAGATGCTCAAAAAGACCCTGAAAATATCAGCCATTCTGCTGACCGTACTCCTCGCTGTCGCTTTTACACTACCATTTTTATTTAAGGGAAAAATACTGGCCATTGCCCGGGAACAGGTAAATAAAAACGTAAGGGCCAGGGTCGATTTTTCAGATGTGGATATTTCGCTCTTCAGGCATTTTCCCCGCCTCGCTGTGGGCCTCGAAAATCTCCAGATCGTCGGAACGGAAGCGTTCAGCAAAGACACCCTTATTTCTGCCAACCGCATTGATGTCGCAGTCAATATCCTCAGTTTATTTGGCGGGTCAGAAATCTCCATTTACAGTATTACCATCGACAAACCCAGGATACATGCCATCGTGAATAAGGATGGCCTTGCAAACTGGAATATCAGCCTGCCGGATACGGCAACCACTTCAGCAAAGCACAGGCGGTTCCTTCCATATGCACCTGCAATCGTACCAGATCAACGACGGGTATATTTCACTATTCGGATATTCCCGGCGACAAGAGCTGCGAAATAGAACATCTGGATCATTCCGGAACAGGAGATTTCAGTTCAGATCTCTTTACGTTGCATACAAAGACTTCTGCCGGATCCGTTTCCTTCGTCTATACAAAAATTCCTTATATCGCCGATGCACAGGCATCCGTAACCGCAGATTTGGAAGTGGACAATAAAACCCAGACCTACCGGTTTAAAACAGATGATATTCACCTGAATGATCTGCAACTGGCAACCGAAGGAAGTTTTCAGTTTGTAAATGATTCCACTTATGGCATGGATATACAATTCCATAGCCCGTCCACTGCTTTTAAAACTTTTCTGTCCCTGATTCCGTCGATCTATAAAACAGATTTCGATAAAATAAAAACCAGCGGAAGCGCGGCTTTCAGCGGTTATGTGAAAGGAGAATATAATTCATCCAAAATTCCGGCATACAGTATGAGTCTGAAAGTGGAAAACGGATTTTTTCAATATCCGGATCTTCCCCAACCGGTAAAAAATATCGGAATCGATATGAAGGTTGAAAATCCGGATGGCATCACCGATCATACCATGCTGAATATTTCCAAAGGTCATATTGAATTCGGAAATGATCCCTTTGACTTCAAAATTATTTTTATCAAGCCACTGACGGATCAATACCTGGATTGCACGATAAAGGGGAAACTGGATCTGGCAGATATCACCCGGTTTGTGAAATTAAAGGCCGGATACCCGGCTTTCCGGAATGCTGGATGCCAATGCATCTGCTAAAGGAAATCTTTCCACAATAACCAAACAACAGGCCGGTCCCTTTACAGCAAACGGAATGATTACCATTTCCAATCTGAATTACAGTTCAGCAGATTTCCCGCAACCCATCCGTAACAGCCATATCCAGATTGCCTTTCAAAATCCGGATGGACTGGCGGATCATACCCTGATTCAGATTCCCGCAGCGCACCTTGAAATCGGAACAGATCCGGTTGACTTTTCCCTTTCCCTCAAAACACCGGTATCTAATCCGGTATTCGATGGAAAGCTTGCCGGCAGTTTCAACCTGGCGAATGCAAAACAGTTCACGGCATTTCCGGCAGGTACAAGTATTTCCGGAATCCTGAATGGCGATATCGCATTCTCCGGAAACAAACGGGCGATAGATAAAAAAGAATATGACAAAATCAACTGCTCCGGAACAGCGAGTCTGAAGAATATGCTGTATACCAGTATGGATTATCCGGAAGGTTTCAAACTGAATGATGCTTCATTTCAGCTTCAACCCCAAAAATATTACGCTGAATGCTGCTCATGCTGAATTTGCCAGCAGTCATATTACGGCAAAGGGCATCCTGGAGAATGTAATCGGATTTATGATGAAGAATGAAACGCATCTCCGGTATCCTGGACCTTTATGCAGATAAGATTGACCTGAATAAGTTTATGTCAACTGTGCCTGCCACAGCGGATACGGTTAAAAACAAAACGGCAACTCACCGTTTTTGAAGTGCCGAAAAATATAAGTTTTGTCGTTCAGGCAAGAGTTGATCAATTACACTACGATAAGGTGGATTATCGTAATCTGAGTGGTGCCCTCGCCATTCATGATGAAACCATCGCGTTGAAAGATGTAAAAATGGAAGCACTGGGTGGAAATCTTACTGGCCAGCGGATATTATTCAACCCAAAAGGATAAAAAGAATCCGGATATATCATTTACCTATGATGTACGCGGAGTGGATATTCAAAAAACATTTTATGCCTACAATACAGTTCAGAAAATCATGCCCATGGGACAGTATGTAAATGGTAAAATGAATTCCCAGATATCCATGAACGGTAAACTGGGCGCAGATATGATGCCCGATCAGAAAACCCTCACGGGAAAAGGAAATCTAAACCTCACAGAAGGTGTCTTCAATAAATTCGAACCGGTTGAAAAACTGGCGTCGACCCTGCACATGAACCAGCTGAACGGCATGTCGCTGAAAGATGTAAAATTGAATTTTGAATTTGCGAATGGCAAAGTGCTGGTACAGCCCTTCCATATAAAATATGAGGGTGTGGATATGGAAATAGGCGGGATGCATGGTTTTGATCAGTCGATCGATTATGCGATCGCCATGAAAGTGCCAAGGGCAATGATGGGCAGCGAAGCAAATAGTCTGGTTAATAACCTGGCACAGCAGGCAAACAACAAAGGCGTACCGGTTAAAATCAGTGACAATATCAATCTTAAAATTAATATGGTGGGAACGATCAGTCATCCCCAGATCAAGACCGGATTGAACGCACCAGGTTCTGATTTGTCTTCTGAAGTAAAACAACAGGCAACGGTTTTCGCCAAACAGGCCACTGACAGTGCAAAAACCGTGGTTCATGCCAAAACCGATGAAGCGAAGGATTCTGCCGTCGCTATTAAAAATCAGGCGGTAAAGGATCTCCAGAAAGACCTGGGCAAATCCCTCACCGGTGAAAAAGACAGCACGGGATCATCCGGAAAAACGCTGGAGAATACCCAGAAAAATGCAGAAAAAACAATTAAAAACACATTTGATAACCTGTTTAAAAAGAAAACCGCCAGCAGGTAAGAATGAACGGTTGACAGATGACAGATGACAGTTGACAGCGGTAACAGATTAATGGATTGTTAAGCATTCAGTATTGCAGCAACCATTATCTCAGTCAGTTGTATGGGATAAAGATCTACCCATCCGACCAACCCGATGCGTATTCCTTGTTCTGTACTCATAATTCTTATCCTGAGTCCGCGCTATATCCTGGCGCAGGCTGTACCCGACACTGTCATCAATCCGGGTATCAAACAAATTGATCTGATCGATATCGGCCGGCGTATACTTAATCCCAATTCCGTTGACCGGGAGGAACCATCAATGATCCAGAAAGGAAGGGTACACTATAGTGCTTTTCCGGCGGTAGGATACACATTACAAACGGGTTTCGCCGGAGTGATCAGTGCGAACGCCGCATTTTATACCGGTACCCACAATCATGAATTGGAAAATATTTCCACCATCATTACCAGCATTGCTTATACCGAAAAAAAGCAGGTTATTTTTCCCATTGCCTCCAGCATTTGGACGCATAACAATATGTATAATATTCTTACCGACTGGAGGTATTTGGAATATCCATCTCTGACGTATGGATTGGGTGGTGAAACCCAGCAGGACAGCAGTTATTCACTGGACTATAATTATATCAAACTTCATCAGGCAATCCTAAGAAAAATTTCCAGAGATCTTTACGGCGGTATCGGATATGATTTTGATTATTTCTGGAATATCCAGGAAGTTGATTCTTTGCCCGGTCATGCAACAGATTTTGAAGAATATGGATATGCCAATACAGAAAAAGCATCCGGTTTATCCTTTACCCTGAAATACGATTCCCGGAGAAATCCGATCAATCCCCAAAAAGGGATTTACGCCAACATTCTTTTCCAGCCAAAATTTCAATGGTTGGGTAGTGATGCCAACTGGCAATCGCTGTTGCTCGAATTCAGGACCTACATTAAATTTCCATCTGAATCCCGTAACATACTGGCATTCTGGAGTTATAACTGGTTTACACTCGGTGGTACACCGCCTTATTTACTGCTTCCCAGCACGGCCTGGGATGAATTCAGCAATACCGGCCGGGGATATATTCAGGGCCGGTTCAGAAGCCGGAATATGATTGACCAGGAAGCGGAATATCGTTTTGTTATTTCCCGGAACGGCTTATTCGGTGGAGTGGTTTTTGCCAACGCAGAAACTTTTTCGGATATCCTTACGGGTAAGTATGTGGTTGTCTCTCCGGGTGCCGGACTGGGTATCCGCATCATGCTGAATAAATTCTCCCGCACAAATATTGCGCTCGACTATGCCTGGGGTACGCAGGGATCCCGGGGATTCTTCGTGAACCTGGGGGAAGTGTTTTAAGCCTCACGCTTCACGCTTATTTAAGGAATTGCCGCATTTGCTGGAAGGCGGAAATAAACATTTTGTATTTGTTATTGGTATGTGCCCAGGCAATTGTATGGGTTTGTACTACATCTCCGAGTATTTCACTTGCCCTGCGACAGTCGGCACTATCGTAAAAATAATCCTTCCAGGCAGTGGGAAGATCCTGATATGATTTTACGCTAAATCCATTCCCATATATCTTAATCGGACTCGGTGTGCTTCGGACATCCACGGTTTCCATTTCCGATTCCAGCGCCCAATTAAAATAGCTGGTCCAGAATTCACAATGATTCCGCAGTCTTCGTTTTATCTGATCGTCTGTTTCTTTCCCGGTAGCCTTGTATCTCCAAAGATTTTTGGCTTTTGCAAAAGGATCTTTTTCCAATACCGGCAGAGGAAATCCATCGAAATTGGCGTAGGTCTGACCAACTTTCAGCTGCATTTCTTTCGATTTCAATTCCAGGATCAACAGCTTTTTTATGTCCCCATTTTCCCCGGTTAAAATTAAAACTTCATCCTTTTTAATCCATCGGCCGGATTGAAATTTTCCCAGATCACCCGTAAACTGATTGTCTGGTTTCAGCTCCAGGAAATTAGCCGGAGTTAAGCCGGGTTTATCTGTCAGTGTATCGCTGCTGTAAGTGAAAAACCAAAGGCGGCTAACACCCGTCTGCATTCGATTACAGGAATGCAAACATAAAATGAAAAAGACAATAGCAGTTCGTTGTAAAATTTTCATGTCATCCTGAAGTTTATAAAATGTTGCGCACTTCCTGAATAACCATAAGTTTGCTTACAAATTGAGCCAGTAATTCAGTTTCAAAACTACGGCCCTTGTGCGCACCGAAAAAGGCATTGTATAATAATTGTCAGTATATACCAGGAATAAATCAGAGGCCGGTTTGTATCGCCATTGCAAACGGGTATTGATATTCATGTTTTTTAGCTGCTCATTGTACTGCACAAAAACAGTAAAATAAATTGTATTCGTAAAGGTCATATCCACCCGCGGTCCAACAAGAAGGAAACGCGTTTTACCCCAGGGTTCAGGGAGATCGAGCAGGTTATAGGATGTGGACAGGGTAATGCTGACATAGGGTTGAAATCTTAACCCGATATCGCTTTGAAAAGTCAGCTTATTTCCCTGTGCATAATACCCCCCGTAACGAAGTGAAAAAGTGTACGTAAAAATGCTTTGGGGTTTAGAAGCGAAATCGACTCCTCCGGTAAACCACTGATGTCTGGATCCGATGGGAAGGTAGCCGATACCAATATTTGTCGGATCAAATGGGGCCTGAAGTTTTACGAAATCCTGTATACCTAAAAAAGTCAGGGATGCCCGGTTTCTAAAAGTAATCAGCCAGTCCACAATATTTTCATTGTCTGTGGTCCTGAATTTTTCATCATAATAAAAATTGGAAAACCACTGCGGACCATGACTCAGTATCGATCCCTGTTTCGGAAAAAAATAATAGGAGACCTGAGGATAAAAACGAATGAAGCCGGTCCTCGGGATATATCCTGCTTCTGCTTTGTAATTACTTCCAATGGATTGATACGCGCCATTAATCAGCCATTTTTTACTGGAGTATTGAAGATTTCCGGCGACCACCCAGTCTTTCCCGGATATTCCCGGTGTAAAAGATTTCATCACCAGTTGTTTTCCGGTCCAGAAATTATTGGAAGATGCCAGGTTATATTCCAGGCCAAAAGTCCTGTTATGAACGGTATACACCGGATGGGTGGTGTCTTTCATCGGATCGTAATCGATAGATTGTTTATTCACGAGCAGGAATCCGATATTGGAGCGGGAGAATATTTTTCGCTGCAGGGCAATCACAGCATAATTCTCCTGTGGTAAACCAATCGAATCGACTGTACCGGTTTGCATATCCATGGCGCCCATCCGCCAGTTTTTATCGAGTTTTCCACTAAGCCGGGCTCCGAATTCAATGGGCACCCCCAGTCCGATTCGTCGGGAGAAAAAGGGCCGCAGGTCGGCATAACCGAAATTGTTGAACTGGTCCCCATTTTCCAGAAAAAATTGTCTTTTTTCCGGATAAAATAATTCATACCGGCTCAGGTCAACCACCTGTTTATCCACTTCAATCTGGGAAAAATCCGGATTCACCGTCAGGTCCAGGTTGAGGGAAGAAGTGATGGAAACTTTTGCATCACCACCCACCATGGTTTTATACTGGGTGATGGCAATGCTTGGTCGTAGGTTTTTATTGCGCGGGTAAGAACGTATGGAATGAAAGAAATATTTGTGCCGGGAGCGGGTGGAACAGAATCCCATTGAAGTACACCGGTATAGGCCAGGGAAGCCGAAGGAAATTGTCTTGGAACAGGTGCCCAGCTTGATTTTTCCGTAGACTTCAAATCATTTCTGCTCATATTGATTCCCCAGCTGGGAAGGTTTTTTTTATACCTCAGGGTTTTAAAAGGAATGGCCAGCTCAATCACATAACCACCATGATCTTGCCTTCACTTTTGAATACCAGATATTGTCCCAGCTCAGATCCACTTTACCGCCTTCGTACATAGTGCCATCCCATTGGGCGCCGGCAGCGTTCGTGCCAAAAGTAAAACCGTTGGTTTCGTCACCATAGGTATCCAGGAAAAAAATAAAATTATCGTTCTTTAATAAAACTGAAATCCCGGCGCAGGGATTCCACCATATAAGGACCGGGCATACCTGCATGACAAACTGCCGAGAGATAGAGAAAATCTGAACTGATAAGTGAGTTTGACCTCCGTTTTCACATGGGCAAAGGAAGTGTCCATCGGAAGGATCATGAAGAAATTTTCCGCGGCAATTCCGCCTGCTTCCAGGAAGCTTCATCCAGTACACCGTCGATTTTAATGGGTCCGCTGGTATGATGGATATGAATGATGTAAGGAGGCATTCTTCTTTTGGGAAAAAACCGGGCAGGCAAATCAGTGCAAAAAGCAGCGCAATCAGACCAATCCTCATTACCAACAGGGGGAATCGTTTATCAAAGCCGAAAAAATACGATAAATTATGGAATACGGTCATTTTAGCTTGTATTTAACTATAATTCCCTCTATTTTTAACCACCTCCATCCAATAAATGGCGTAATACTTGCGTTAGGGGCCTAGTTCCTACCTCATTTCTCCAATCTCCGCTGAATTCCACTGTTTAAATCCATGTTCTCTGAAAGATTTTAGTCCGTCAAAAATCTTTTAAACATGAAATCATTTTTTCTTTCCTTTAATTCTTGTACCCGGATTTGTAACCGCGCAGCGCTGGCACATTAACGTTACCGGAGGAGTATCCAATTATTCGGGTGACCTTCAGGGTAAGAACTATACGTTTGACCAGTCTTTTTTTGCTTTTGGGGCCGGTGTACAATATGATATCACCCGGAATTTTTCTGCCATCAGTAATATCAGTTTCATGAAAATAGGCGCTTCTGATGCCTTTAACAATCCGGATCTTGTATTTCGAAACCTCAGTTTTCAATCGAATATTATTGAATGGAACCTGATGGGAGAATATACTTTCATGGATATTACCCGCAATGCATTTTCCCCCTTTCTTTTTGGAGGAATTGCCGTTTTTCATCACGATCCGTTCGCTTATGATACCGCTCGGTCAGAAAGTTTATCTCCATCCGCTTAGTACGGAAGGCGAGGGACTTGCAGCATATCCCGGCCAAAAACCTTACAGTCTTATCGATTTTGCCATTCCTTTTGGCGGCGGTATTAAATTCAGGGTAAGTGAAAATGTGGTACTGGCTTATGAAGTCGGTTTCCGGAAAACATTTACAGATTATCTGGATGATGTAAGTACCTATCTATGTTGACCAGACCATCCTGGCGACGGCAAAAGGCGGTACAGGCTGTTGAAATGGCTTATCGGGGAAATGAATTGAAAGGTGGCGCAGCCTTATCCTGTTTCCGGTACCAAGCGGGGAAGTTCAAAATATAAAGACATGTATTATTATACGGGCATCCGGGTGAGTATTGCCCTGGTGTCGAGTAAAAACAGTTATTACGGCAGGGGAAGAACGGATTGTCCTACGAATGTTCAATGAGATTCATTGATTAGTTTTGTCATCTAATCTTACCGATGGCATTTAATAATTTAAGTGATTTCCTTGAAGCGCTGGAATCTGCGGGTGAGCTCATCCGGATTAAGACATATGTTGATCCAAAACTTGAAATTGCCGAGATTACCGACCGGATCAGCAAAACACCAAACCGGAATAAAGCCCTGCTGTTTGAAAATACCGGCTATGATTTCCCTGTTTTAATGAATGCCTATGGCAGTGAAAAAAGAATGTGTATTGCCCTGGGTGTTGCCCGGCTGGACGATATCAGTAAAGAAATTGAATCCCTTTTTAAAATGCTCGCGGGACCCAAGGAATCCATCCTGGATAAACTCCGAGTACTTCCGAAGCTGAGCCGGTTCGCAGCCTGGATGCCTAAAGTGATCCGTGGAAAAGGAGACTGCCAGCAGGTTATATTACAAACACCTGATCTCTCAAAACTTCCCATTATTACCTGCTGGCCAAAAGACGGTGGTCCTTTCATAACCCTTCCGGTGATTCATACCAAAGATCCGGAAACCGGGATACGTAATGTGGGCATGTACCGGATGCAGTTACTCGATCATCAGCTCACCGGAATGCACTGGCACAAGCATAAAGTAAGTGCACGTCATTTCGAAGCCTATAAAAAACTAAAAAAGCGCATGCCCGTGGCCGTTGCACTTGGGCGGTGATCCGGTATATGCATATGCTGCTACGGCTCCTTTACCGGATAATGTGGATGAATATATGCTGGCCGGTTTTCTGCGGAAAAAGAAGGTGGAACTTGTGCGCTGTCTTACGCAACCGGATCTGGAAGTTCCTGCGGATGCGGATATTATTATTGAAGGGTATGTTGATCCGGAGGAAGATCCGATCTGGGAAGGACCATTCGGGGACCATACCGGATATTATTCTCTTCCCGACTGGTATCCGTCTTTTCATGTAACGGCCATTACCCATAAAAAAAACGCGGTATATCCTGCAACGATTGTAGGAATTCCCCCGCAGGAAGATGCATGGCTGGGAAAAGCCACCGAAAGAATTTTTCTCGCACCGATGAAAATGATGATGATTCCCGAAATAGTGGATATGGAAATGCCGGTGGAAGGCGTTTTTCATAATCTTGTCATCGCCCAGATACATAAGACATTTGCGGGGCATGGTCAAAAAGTGATGAGTGCCATGTGGGGTGCGGGTCAGATGATGTTTAATAAGATCCTGGTGCTGGTAGATGAAGGCGTATCCATTACAGATTATCTTTCGCTGGCCAAATATGTTTTTAAAAATATGAACCCGGCAACCGATATCGCATTTGCCCAGGGGCCGATGGATGTACTGGATCATAGTTGCAGCAAACTTGGTTTCGGCGGAAAAATGTGCCTGGACGGAACGAAAAAATTTGAAGAAGAAACAGATAACCGCTATAGCACCACAGGCGATATGTATTTACCGGATAATAACTGGCTGGATGCATTTCCCGAAATAAAATCCGTGAACCGGCAATTGCTGGAACGGGAGATTCCCTGCCTGATCGTTTCCGTGTCAAAAAAACGAAAGGGCCAGGTACGTGACCTGCACCATGCTTTTGCAGAAAAAATTTCTGCGGGTTCCGGCATCAAAATAATTCTTTATATAGATGAAAGCATTGATCCGTCCAACCTTCCCGTTGCGCTCTGGCGGTTCTGCAACAACCTGGATCCGAAACGCGATTCTTTTTTATTTGAAGGAAGGACAGGAGAAAAGATTCATGCCTGTATGGGATTTGACGGAACCACCAAAACAGAAGCCATGGATGATTTTCACCGGGACTGGCCCAATATCATCGTTGCCGATGAAAAAACCATTGAAGCCGTGGATACAAAATGGAATCAGCTGGGCCTGGGAAATTTTATTCCTTCACCATCCCTTTCTTTCCGGGATCAGCTGTACGGGGAGGAAGCCGTAGCAGCTGTTTAAAATTTATCCGTGTTGCCAGACGATTCGTCGGCTTTTTTTCGTTTATATTCTTTCATAAAATCGGAGAGTGCACTATGGTAAATGGATTTCAGGCCCTGGCGGGGATATGTTGATTTTTTGACCGGATCGCCTACAATTTCACTGGCAAACTTTGCAGCTTCCGCAAAAATTTTCCTGAATTCGATTTGCTCTTTGGTATAGACTACATTGCTGCGGTCGGGGTATTTTGTCATAAAGGTTTTTCCATTTATGATTTTATAGACTGCCAGATTTCCTACCCTTCCGGAAATTCCCTGCACGACGTAGTTTTCTTTGATTTCGGCCATAATCTTCGTTTTCCGGAATAACGGGTTTTTCTCCCTGGTATTATCTGATTTTACGTCTTTTTACGTCTTCTGTCGTCTGGATAGGGTTTGTATTTCCACTGTATCCCTTCTATTCCACCTCCGCAGATACTTTGGTTGGCTGTTGGTCCCGCATGCCGGGAAAAGTTGGCAGTTGTCTATGCCTTCCCGATAATGGCTAAATCCGGGTGCATTTTGTGGCTAAAAAGCATGTCTCCATCGTAGATAAGAGATTGACAGACAAATAATAGTTAAAGAAAACAGCAATTATATTTTGCTATAATTCGCCAAACCCTAATTTTGCGCCCGGAGAGATGGCAGAGTGGTCTATTGCGGCGGTCTTGAAAACCGTTGAAGGTCAAACTTCCGGGGGTTCGAATCCCTCTCTCTCCGCCTTCGCCCACCGAAGCTTTAGCGCAGGTGGGTTTTTTTATGGGTGGGCTTCGGCGGACAAGTCCGCCAACGAATAAAACTCCATTTATAAACGTCTAATCCCCAATTTTTGGATTAAAGTGATATTATATTTTTGAGTGAATGTACTTATGTGTATATTTTGAAATGTGTGAATGGTGACTATTATAAAGGCTGCACAAATAATTTACGCGAACGATATAACAGGCATATTAATGGATGGGTACCAGCAACTGCCTCCAAATACCTTTAGAATTAATATTTTATTGTGCATTCACTGATAAATTCAAAGCATTTGAATTTGAAAATTATTTAAAATCCGGATCGGGTATCGCATTTATGCGAAAGAGACTCATTTAATACTTGAAATTCTATTAAATCCGCAGTATCTCCTGTCATTGTCCCCTTTGTTATATCTCTGTGCAACCAAGTTCTCCACGATATTGTCATATCAAAAAACCCTCCCGGATGAGAAAGGCATTTGCGATGATGATCCTGGCACTGTTAACTGTTCCCGCATTGAATGCCCAGCAGGCCTTCTCCCGATGGAGAGCTTCATTGGTGATGGGTCCTTCCTTCCCGGTTGGGAATTTCGGAAATACCAATTGGGATTCTATTCCGGGAAGAAGTGGGGCAACACCCCGGAGTTGCCGCAGAACTTGGTTTTCAATACACCCTGAAAAACCGGCATATCGGAATCGGACTGGTGCTAGGCTGGCAGGAAAATGGGGGAAATACAGCGCCGGTTAAAGATGGTTTACTGATTTATAATCCAGATCCCAACCAGATCCGGGTACAAATGGATCATTGGAGCGTTTGGAAAATACTGGCCGGACCGGAATTCAACTGGCCGGTATCCATAAAGAGCAAATTCCGGATTGAAACCGGGATAGAAGCCGGCATACTCAAAACGTCCATTCCCGCCTATTCTTATCAGGTTTATTTTGCGGATACCCATGACTGGTCGGCAATCGGAAATATTGGTTCGGTTTCCCTGCCGGCAAGTTTCTGTTTTCAGGTTCATGCAGGAATGGAATACCGGTTGAATCGCTATTTTCTTGTGAAAGCTGATGCAAATTATAGTTATGCTGAATCATCAGTTCAGCGATACCAGTACGGTTTTCCGCCAAATGCCAATTTTGCGGTGATGAAAAAATACAGCTATCCCGTAAGCTCAGTGAATATTTTATTCGGACTTGTTTATGAATTTTAAACATCTGTTCCGAAAGGTGAAAATTTATTTTGATGCCTGTCCCGGATTTCCTTTCACATATTTATCCAGAAAGATCAGTGTTTTGGATGTGGCATCCATCTGATTTTCTTTTTTCTGAAAACCATGTCCTTCATCGGCATAGGTCACATATTCCACCGGAACGCCATTCTTTTTAACCCCTGCCACGATTTCCTGGCTTTCTACCGGTAGTACCCGCACATCATTCATACCCTGAAAAACAATCAGGGGCTTGTTTATTTTTTCATAATTAAAGAGGGGAGAAGAATTTTTCAGCATCACCGAATCAGCCGTATTCGGATCACCCATTTCATCATATAGTGCTTTGCGGAACGATTCCCAGTAAGGTGGTATACTTCTCAGCGTGCGCAACCAGTTGGCCACCCCGAAATAATCCACGCCGGCTTTGAATTCGTTGGGATAAAACGCCAGTGCGGATAACACCATACAACCGCCGTAACTGCCACCCATGATGGCAATCTTTCCCGTATCGATATAGTCCTGTTTCTGCAGCCATTTTTTTGCCCAGATACAGTCTTTCAGATCTCCATTTCCATGATCTTTATTATCCAGTTTATAAAATGTTTTCCCATATCCACTGCTGCCACGGTTATTCACGGCCAGTACGGCATAACCATGATTAACCAGGTACTGGATGCTGTTGAAGAATCCCACCGTGCTCTGACCTCCGGGACCACCATGGATACTCAGAACTGCGGGCACTTTATTTTGCGGACCGGCCTGTACGGGTTTATACAGGATGGCTGGAATCTCCAGGCCGTCAAATGACTTATACCGGACCACTTCCGCATTCACCAGGTCTGCCGGATTTACTGCGGGATTCAGATTCTGCGTAAGTTGTTTGAGTGCTTTCGTTTCAAAATTATAAACATAAATATTATACGGGCTCCGGCTGCTGCCAACCGTCAGCGCCATGTTTTTTTCTGACTCTGAAATAATAACACTCTGTATATCCGCGCCCGGGATTTGCGGAAAGTCCAGGGCTTTGTTTGTGATATGATCGAAGAGCAGCACCTTGCTCTTTCCGTCTTCATTTATAAAAACAGTGCGGTATTTTTCATTTTTACTCAGGTTCATCCAGGTGACATCCCAGTTCGTTGAGTATAGTTTTTCCATTTTACCCGTATGCAAATTATATTTCACCAGGTAGGAGAATTCACTGCTGTCGTTGGTGATATAATACAGGACGCTATCGCTTTTTTCAAAAGCTACAGCCGTCCACCTCGCTTCATTTCCGTTACTTAATCTTTTTAATTTTTTTTCAGATTCATCAAACAGGTAAAGCTCATTTTTGTCGGTGGTTATGGATTTTGAAAGGGTGATATATCGGTTGGTGGAACTGAGTACGCCGGGGTCATAGGCAGAATCATTCTGATAAAACAAAGCAGGCGTCCAATGGACAGTATCCATTTTCCAGAGATCAAAATATTTGGGGTTCCTCCGGTTACTGCTGACGAAAAAATACTTTTTATCATCGCTCCATTTAAAAAAACTGTTGGCAGATTTCGCCCAGGGTGTAAGATCCGTGGCGGAAGTGTCTCCGGGACTCATCAGGTACAGATGGCTGTTCTCATTGCCTCCCTGATCTGCGCTATATATGAACTTACCTGTTCCTGGCAGGTAATCCACTCCATAAAACGATTCTTTGACAGAATGGGTGAGGGGTTTCATGGTAGAATCCGCAACATTCAGTTCATAAAGATTGTACACACCGGATATATTCGCATCCACCATAATTTTCGAGTCGTCTGCATTGAAGGCATCCGCGCTAATGTTTTTGTTATCGTATAATTCCTGCACGGTATATTCTTTAACCGCAGCAACGGGGGCCGGATTATTTGAACAGGATATAAAAAAAGCCGGAAGGAGCAGGGGAAAAAATAGGAATTTATTCATGTGTGGTAGATTGAAAATAAACAACCAATGTATGTTAATCCGGATTGCTAAACGTATTCCACATAAACAGGGCAGTCGAAAAAACTGCACAACAGTTGTTTATGCGAATACGCGGACAGAATATATTTTCTATATTCCAGCGCTGGTGATTTGTAAAACATTACTGCCGTTGAATGATGCCCCCAGTTCCAGGGTGAATTGTGATACCTCCGTGATTTACGATCGCCTTTCTGATTTGTACCTTATTCTTTTTACTCATATATGGTTTATTTTACTTCTGCCTAAATTATATAAATAATACCAAAAACCTTAGGAATAACTTACTGGTCGCGAGTAACAACGATCCGCTTTTCCTTTTCGGCTTTTTTCAGGAGCTCGAAATCCTTTTCCGTGCGGTCGGCATATTTTTCAGCGAATTCTGTAACAGCAGTTGCAAACACATCAGCTTTTTCCCAGGTATCCGCTGATCTCCGGTGCCCTTCCGGCTTTGGCGTGGGATTTGGCTAGTGCCCATCCGCAAAGGGTGGCATATTCAACAATAATCTTTGGTGTGAAATTCTCCGCATTTGCACTCGACTTCATATCCCTTAACTGCCTGACATAAAAATCTACGCCATTTTTTGACCTTGCCCAACCCAGGAATATATCACTTACGGTCTGCATTAGACGCTGTCCATTTACGATACGTGCACCCTGGTTATCATATTGTGATTTCCCGGCATATTTTTCCAATACAGACTTATTTCCCTCTTTAAACTGCAGGATAATCGCATCATTTTCATCCACGGAAAAAAGCCCGATAAAACAACGGGTACCCACACTGCCTACCCCAACCACTTTCAGGGCAATATCCTCCAGTTTGTAACGGTCAATCAGTGACTTTTTATCCTCAGTTAAACTGTCGTAATAAACTTCGAAAAAACCATGTGCGGACTCGATTATCTTATCTGATTCCGGCGGATGGTATATCAGCGGATGTTCATCCACGATTCTTCTTCGACCATCCTTAATTTCAGAAATCCGCGGAAATACAAATTCATGGGTCCGGAGGCGGGCTTTCTCCGATATATTTTTTACCCGTTTTATAAATTCCGAATCCGTTCTAAACATTTCCAATACCGAAGATTCGTCAATCCGGTTATACCAGATTTCCAGCTGACGCATCATGGCGAATTCCCGCATTTTCCGGGTATACATATGGACGGCTGCAAATGCCGCCTTTTTATTTTCCTTTTCAGTGAACCCTTTATAGCGTCCGGCCACGACGATACTGGCTGCCAGTCTTTTTACATCCCATTCAAAGGGAGCAGGCAGTGTTTCGTCAAAATCATTGATATCAAAAACCTGGTTTCTTTCCGGAGTGGCGTAACCACCGAAATTCATTAAGTGACAGTCACCGCAACATTGCACATAGATCCCGCTGTCGGGTATGTGGGACAAATCTTCGGCCATCACGATCGCCGAGCCCCTGAAAAATGAAAATGGAGAGGCAAGCATCCTGCCATACCGGATTGGTACCAGTTTCTCCACCCTTCCAACGCCGGAATCAATTAACAACTGAACAGGATCCACTCTTCCTTCCAGACGGAGCAATCGATGCATGCGCTTCACGGGGAACGAGCAGTCGTTGTTTTTTTCCCTGCGCCATTCTTTCGCTCAAAGAAAAAAGCGGATCCCATAGTCTTCTTTCCGGATAAATCAGGCGATTAAGTTCATCCATAGCAGAAGGTTTAAAGAAAATATATGAAGTACTCCAAGTTAAGAATTGCAGGCGTAATTCATTATATAATTTTTTCACTTCAAGTGGCTAATTTTACAACGTTTCATCAAAGTATAACCGTTGACATTAACCTTCAGAACAATTTTACTGTGTTGCACCCTGATGATTACTGCATGTATTAAAACATTCAGCCAGGCAAAAGATTCCATCATTCTCTATAATGGCCAGACCCTGATCGGAGAAATTCAGAATGCCAGCCTGGGTTCCATTTCCATCGATGATATTGACCTGAAGATTCAGAATATCAAATTGTATAAAATCAAAAGACTGGTGGTGCAGGAAATATTTAAAATCGAAACCATCGATAAAGAATTCCTATATGGCACCATGAAAACCACCGATAAAGACGGCTGGGTTACCATCCACACGATTGAAGGAATGGATATTCAAGTGCATATCACTAAAATTTTTCTGCTCATTTCGATGGAAGCCAATTTTTTTAAACGGCTGAATGGAAATGTTTCTGCCGGTTTGAGTTTTTCCAAATCCAGTGGAATTGGTCAGGTGAATTTCAGCGCAAATGTTCAGTACGCTACCAAACATATCGAATACCAGTTGTCTGTTTCCAGCATTGCATCCATTGATACCTCATCTTTTTCCAGGGATAATGAAAATGTCCAGGTATTTGCCAACTATGACCTGACAGGAGCCTGGTTCCTGGCGCTTTCGGCGCAGTACCAGCGTAACCTGGAGCTTTCTATTGCAAGAAGGTATCTGGGGCTTGCCGGCGCCGGCAATAAACTCGTCATCAAAAAAAACTGGAGGTTACTTGCCATATCCGGAATTTCACTTTCCCAGGAAAAAAGCACAGAAGGGGTGAACAGCAGCCTGCTCTATGAAATACCTGTCATTTTCCAATTCAACTTTTACCAGTTCCGCAATCCGGACATTCAAATCAGTTCAAATCAATCTCTTTATTTTAGTTTATCCCAGAAGGGAAGGGTGCGTTATAACAGCACAACCAACTTCTCCTGGCAGCTGATCCGGTATTTCTATCTGAATATCAGTCCGTATACCAATTACGACAGCAAACCACCGGCCGGTAGCGGATGCACTTTCGATTATGGCATTGTGGTCGGACTGTCATACAAATTTTAATTTTAATTCCACCTACGCTAAGTATGATAGGGCGACCCCGGGGCACCCATATCATAAAAATACTATGTATCTATTATTACAAATTTTTGATTACATAACTTCTGTTTACTCATTATGTATCAATCTATTATTAAAAATATTATGTATTTGTGGCCATCTTATTAAAATAGTTACTAAGTTTATCAAAATATTACCAAACCTAATCGTATGCTTCTACGGAATGCTTCTCCGTTTAACTCAAGATTAAAAAGTAGAATCATTCAGGAATTGTATTTTTTAAAAACCGCTACCTGCAACGATTTGAGCGAAGCACTCGGCAGAAGTTTACCCCTGATCAGCAAAACCCTGAATGAATTAATTGAAGCGGGATTTATATTGGAAATGGGATATGGTCCTTCCCAGGGTGGCCGGCCTCCGCTGACATATTCCCTGAAGCCGGATAATATGTATATCCTGGCGATATCCATGGATCAGCTTTATACCCAAATCGCCCTGGTTGACATGTTTCACCAGTATGCGCATCCCCAAAAGACTTATGATTTAAAGCTGCACAATAACAAGCTCTCACTGGAAATCCTGGTCAGTCTGATTTTGAAATACCTGGAAGATTCAAAAATTGATAAAAGCAAAATTATTGGTGCCGGTATTGGCATGCCGGGCTTTGTAAACAGCAACAAGGGAGTGAACTATTCCTATTTGCATACCGACTCAGAAGAATCTATGCGGGATTATCTGGAACGTACATTAGATTTTCCGGTTTATATAGAGAATGATTCCAGCATCATTGCCCTCGCAGAATTAAAATTCGGTCTCGCAAAAGGAAGGGAAAATGTAATGGTTATCAATATCGGCTGGGGTATTGGACTGGGCATGATCATCAATGGAAGCCTGTTTCGCGGGACATAACGGATATGCCGGTGAACTGAGCCATATTCCTATTTCAGACAGCAATACACTTTGTGAATGCGGTAAAAGGGGTTGTCTGGAAACTGAAGCCAGTTTGCGGGTAGTGGCAAAAAAAGCAATCGAGGAAATCAGAAATGGAAAAATCTCCAATCTGCAGGCCACTGAAAACGCGGATCATATGGTAGAATATATCATGAAGGCTGCGCTGCACGGGGATCAGTATGCTATCGAATTATTAACAGATGTAGGTGCGAAGATCGGGAAGGCCGTAGCCATCCTGACGCATATCGTAAATCCGGAACTCATCGTGCTGGGCGGACGAGGAGCAGCGGTAGGAAAAATTTTGATGGCGCCCATGCAGCAGGCTCTAAACAGGTATTGTATTCCAAGACTGGCTGATCATATGGAAATGAAGGTTTCTAATCTCGGGAACGATGCCGGGCTGATTTCCGCAGCAGCCCTGGTGATCCAAAAATTCGGTGAGACCGTTTTGCAGGACTAGCATTTATCATTACTAATCATATAAAACTTCTGTTATGAAATGGAAATCTAAATGGGTCGCACACAGTTTTGCATTTCTGTGCATGATGTGTACGGTATTCGCTACCCAGGCGCAAAAGAAAGTAAGTGGAAATGTGACAGATTCAAAGAAATTGCCGGTACCCGGTGTTACAGTAGTGGTGAAAGGAGCTTCGGTTAGCACCACCACCAATGCATCCGGTGATTTTACCATCACCGTTCCTGCGGGCAAAAACACCCTGGTGTTTACTTCTGTCGGTTATGAATCCATCGAAGAAAATATTTCTGCCAAAGAAACCGTAACGATCACTTTATGGGAAAAAACGACTGTACTGAATGATATGGTCGTAACCGGTTACACTTCGCAGCGAAAAAAAGATCTCACGGGAGCCGTAACGGTAGTGAACGTAGATAACATGATTAAACAACCCAATAGCCAGATTGAAAATCATGTTGCAGGGGCAGGCTTCAGGTGTTAACGGTCATCGGTTCCGGACAGCCGGGAGAAGCGCCACAGGTGCGTATCCGGGGCATCAATACTTTTGGAGATAATTCACCATTGTACATTGTGGATGGTGTTTCCACCCAAAACATTTCAGATATCAATGCCAAATGATATCGCCTGCATGCAGGTATTAAAAGATGCAGGCTCAGCATCCATTTACGGATCAAGGGCATCCAACGGAGTAATCGTTATGACCACCAAAAAAGGCACGGTTGGAAAACCGATTGTAACACTAGATGCATACTATGGAGTGCAGGTCCCTAAAAGCGGGAACATCTGGAATACCCTAACTCCGCAGGAAATGGCCCAGCTTGAAATACGATGCCAATGCCAATTCCGGAACACCGATATACCGCTGATCCTTTATATGGTAATGGTACAAGTCCGGTTTTGCCGGATTATCTGCTGCCCGCGGGTGCAGCAGAAGGTTCTCCTGAAGTAAATCCTGATCTGTATTTTATCAATCCAAATTATACCAGCGTTGATCAGTACCTCTCGTTTTATCATATAGAAAAAGCAAATAAAGCTGGTACAGACTGGTATCATTCCGTCGTGAAAAATGCGCCGATCCAGAGTTATAATCTAAGTGTGAGCGGTGGAACGGAGAATGCGCACTATATGATGTCGGCCAATTATTTTGATCAGCAGGGTGTGGTTACCGGAACCTATCTGAAAAGAGGTTCGATTCGCGCCAATACTTCATTTAATGTTTCAAAAAATATAGTGTATCGGGGAAAACCTGGCGTATACGATTACAGAAAATCCAAAAACAACCAACTTGCAGTCCTATGGTCCGATTGCCTATACCTATCGTTCACAGCCCATCATTCCCGGTGTATGACATCAAGGGAAATTACGGCGGTGGTTTTGGCGGAACCGGGCTGGGTGATTCACCAAATCCGGTAGCAGTGCAGGAAAGAACGGCGAATGACAAAGCCATTGGATAACCGCCTGCTTGGAAGCGCCTATATGGATGTGACCTTTTTGAAAAATTTCACTTTCCATACCAGTTTCGGAGGAGAAAGTTATTCCGGTTACGGACATAATTTCACCTATCCCACCTATGAGAACCAGGAAAATTCATTCAATAATGCCTACAGCGAAAGTTCTTATTATGGAAGCAGCTGGACCTGGACGAATACATTAACCTATCATAAAATCTTCAACGATATTCACAATGTGATGTTGCTGGTGGGTACAGAAGCGTACGAAGGAAACGATGAAAGTGTCGGCGGAAGTACAACCGATTATCTGAGTTTCAATCCGAACTATACAACACTATCTTCCGGATCCGGAATCAAAACAAATTTCAGTGATCGTTCGGCTGAAAGTTTACAATCACTTTTTGCCAGACTGGATTACAGTTATCAAGGATAAATATTTACTGAGTGCCATCATCCGGCAGAGACGGTTCATCCAAATTTAAAACTTATCAGTATGGTGTGTTTCCGGCCATCACTGCCGGATGGCGCATTTCCCAGGAATCCTTTATGAATAATGTCAGCTGGATCAGCGATCTGAAAATAAGGGGTGGATGGGGAATCATGGGAAATCAATTGAACCTGGGATCCATACAATGCCTATTATACATATGTGCAGAATCAAAATTCTTCTTATTATGATATTACGGAATCCAATAATTCCATCCAGCAGGGATTCCAGGTTGGACAGATTGGCAATCCAGATGCCAAGATGGGAAAAAGATGCCAATACGAATATTGGTTTTGACGCGACATTTTTCAAGGGTACTCTGTCCTCACCTTCGATTATTATATCAAGAATATCACGGATCTTTTATACAATCCTGAATTGCCCGGAACGTACGGAAGGGGAATGGTTCCTTACCAAAACGTGCGCAGATGCACAATAACGGAATAGATTTTACCATTACTGCGAACAAACAGTTATCAAAAGACTGAAATTAACAGGAACATTTTCCTTTACCACATTCCGGAATAATATCACCAAGGTGTCTGACAATGTCGATTTTTTCTACACACCGGATTCCCGGGAATTCGGAACCGATATCATAAAGAACCAGGTCGGTCATCCGGTAGGTGCCTTCTATGGTTATAAGGTTAACGGATTCTGGAATTCAACAGATGAAATTGATGCAGCAGATGCAGCGGCCCAACATGCCAGCGGTGATCCGGCGGCTATATTTCAAACCGACGAAGGACTCGGAAGATTCAAATACCAGGACATCAATGGAGACGGGCAGATTACGGATGCAGACAGAACTTTCCTCGGAAATCCGAATCCAAAATTCAACTATGGTCTGGATCTCGGTGTACAATATAAGAATTTTGATTTCAGCGTTTTCTTTTATGGCACGCAGGGAAACCAGATCTGGAACCAGGTAAAATGGTGGACTGATTTCTATGCATCCTTTGCCGGTGGAAAGAGCAGCCGCGGCTTATTATGATTCATGGACCCCTAACACATATGAATGCAAAAACGCCCATTGCAGAAACCAGTCGGTTACGCAAGCACCAATGGTGTCGCCGAATTCCTATTATGTTGAGAACGGTTCCTATTTCCGGTGTAAGAACATGATGATCGGATATACATTCACCGGCGCATCCGCTACAGAATCTGCATATTCAGAATTTCAGAATTTATGTGCAGGCAGCGAATCTGTTTACTGTTACCAAATACAGTGGCAGTGATCCGGAAATCAACAGCACAGAATTCGAACTGACGATAAATCGAGCATAGGTCACGGATTTTGGAATTGATGAAGGTGCTTATCCGAATACCCATCAATGGCTTGTTGGAATAAATGTAAAATTCTAACTTTTAAAAAAGATTATTATGAAACTGAAATATAGTTTACCCGTTGTATTGTTTATCTGCTGCCTGACGGTGTCCTGCAGCAAAAATTTTCTGAATAAATTACCGCAGGGTGCTGTAGATTCAACCGCCCTCGCCAGTAAGGTGTAGGTGTGAATGTATTGCTAGTTGGTGCTTATGCAGCCCTGTCCGGTCAGGACTATAATGGCGATATGATCAGCCTGGGTGGTGGAAATGCCTGGGCATGTTCTCCCAGCAACTGGCTTTTCGGAAGTGTTGCGGGTGGTGATGCCCATAAAGGCAGTGATGGTACCGATCAGCTTCCGTTCATGGGTATGGCCGCTTTTACGGTAACTCCTTCAAATGATATGATCAACGACAAATGGAAAGCCGTTTATGAAGGAATTACCCGTTGTAATAATGTGCTGAAAGTTCTGCCGCATGTTACAGACATGACGCCGGATGAATTGACCAACACCAAGGCGCAGGCAAGGTTTTTAAGAGGGCATTATTATTTTGAACTGAAAAAGCTGTTCAACATGGTGCCCTGGATTGATGAAAACACAACGCGATTTCAAGCAGCCAAACAATGTAGATATCTGGCCAAAAATAGAAGCTGATTTTCAGTTTGCTTATGACAGTCTTCCCGATAATCAGGACTGATATCGGCAGGGCTAACAAATGGGCTGCTGGTGCATACCTTGCTAAAACATATCTTTTTGAAAAGAAATATTCCGATGCCGAACCTGTTTTCGATGCGGTGATCAATGAAGGACAAACCACCAATGGTCTTACCTATGATCTGACACCGAATTTTGAAGACAACCGGAGACCATCCTATGAATCCCAAAATGCCGAAGCAGTTTTTGTTGTTGAAATGGCAGCCAATGTAGGCACCGGTGGAATCGCCAGCAGCAATCAGGGAGACGCATTGAATTTTCCTTACGGTGGTAACCTGCCTTTCTCCTGCTGCGGATTTTTCCAGCCTTCGATCGACCTGGTAAATTCTTTTCGTACGGATGCCAATGGTCTGCCTTACCTGGATGATTACAATAGTCATGCGGTAAAAAATGATCAGGGTCTTACTTCTGATCAGCCATTCACACCAGATGCCGGAAATCTGGATCCAAGACTGGACTGGACCACCGGTCGTCGCGGTGTTCCCTATCTGGATTATGGTGTAAATCCCGGACAGGACTGGGTTCGCCTGCAGAGTTATGCCGGTCCGAATGATCCCATCAAGAATGTATTCTGGAATGCCGAAACAGATACAGATGCAGATAATTCCCAATGGGCACCAGGTTCTTCCATCAATGTATTCATCATCAGATTTGCAGACGTGTTGCTGATGGCAGCAGAAGTGAAAGCCCAGTTAAACAAATTTGACGAAGCCGAGGGCGCTGGTTAACCGGGTTCGTGACCGGATGATTAATAATCCGGGAGGCTGGGTGCATACTTATAAAGATCCCAACAATCCGGAACTTGGATTTACCAATACGCCGGCTGCGAATTATAAAATCGGAGAATATCCTGCCGGAGCATTTTCTTCCCAGGATTTTGCACTTAAGGCGATTTATTTTGAAAGAAAACTGGAACTGGCCATGGAAGGCGTACGGTATTTCGACCTGTCCCGCTGGGGTATAGCCGCCGCTACGATGAATGCCTACTTCGCATATGAAGGTGCATACACAACCGATATTCAGGGTGCAACTTTCACGGCGAATAAAAATGAATACATGCCCATTCCGCAGATTCAGATTGACGAAACATACGTGAACGGCGCGCCGACGCTGACACAAAATCAGGGGTATAAGTAATTAGAAGATTAGGTGATTAGATGATTAGATGATTAAAAAAAGAAGGGCTCCTTATGGAGCTCTTCTTTTTTTATCGTAATTCACAACCTGAAATTTTGAAACAGGTCAGGCCTTAAGCTTTAAGCTTTAAGCTTTAAGCCTTCATCACCATATACTCACCCGCAGACTATCGGGCCGGTACATTTTGTCGCCGGGTTTCACTCCAAAAGCTTCGTAGAACTCCGGGATATTGGCCATGGGTCCGTTTACTCTTTCCTTAGCAGGAGCATGCTCGTTGGTCAGTAGCTGGGATGCAAGTTGTTCTTTTCGCTGATTATTTGCCCAGCCATACGCGTACCCCAGAAAATAACGCTGGGCAGGAGTGAGGCCACCAATTTTTTCCGCTTTTTTATAGGCTTCCGTTTTTATAAAAGCATCCCAGCCAATAACGAGCCCGCCGAGGTCGGCAATATTTTCTCCCTGTGTATTTTCTCCATTTACATGAATAGTGTCCACCGGTATAAATTCATTGAACTGACGAACGATTCTGGCGGCGCTGGCATTATATTTTTTGGAATCCTGCGGCTGCCACCAGTCATGCAGGTTTCCGGCTTCATCGTATTTTCTTCCCTGATCATCAAAACCATGTGTCATTTCATGACCGATGGTCGAGGCTGCAGAATACCCATAAACAAAAGCGTCATCCAGCTCTTCATCTTTTTTTCCGGGGACCATAAATTGGGCGGCCGGTATTACGATTTCGTTATTGCTGGGATTATAATAGGCATTATAAGTTTGCGGGGTGATATCCCATTCAGTTCTGTCAACCGGTTTACCGAGTTTTTTTACTTCCTCATAATACCACCAGGTTCTTGCTCTTTGAACATTCAGAACAAAAGCTCCGCGGTCTATAACCAGGGCACTGAAGTCGCGCCACTTATCGGGATAACCGACTTTTTTACTTATCCTGGCCAGTTTTTTTAATGCTCTCTGCTTTGTACTGTCGCTCATCCAGGTGAGATGACTGATTCTTTCCTTATAGGCATCCCGCATAGCTTCTACCAAATTGCTGTATCGCTGTTTGGATTTTTCAGAAAAATATTCTTTAACAAATAACTGACCCAGGGCTTCTCCCATTGCATCTTCTTCTGTATCCAGTACTCTTTTCCAACGGGGTTTGGGAATCTCTACACCGCTCAGGGTTCGCCTAAAATTAAACCTGTCCATAAAAACGGACTGGTTCAAATAAGGGGCTGAATTCATCAACAGATGAAACGCGAGATAATTTTTCAAAACGGCCATGGGTGTATGGATCAACTCCTGGTTAAGGCCGGCTAAAAATTCCGGCTGACCGACGATGATGGAATCCACGATCTGTATTTCTGCGTTTTCCAAAAAATCCGTCCAGTTAATGCTGTTGTAATATTTCCTGATGGAACCAAATGACATCTTATGATAATTCGAGTCGGGATCCCGCAGATCTTCCATTTTACGGGAAAATTTCGCAAGCCTGTTTTCAAACTGGTAAACCTCTCGGGCTGCAACAGCAGCTCCTGTGCTGTCTTTTCCCAGGGTACGAAATGCTTTGTACAGATAATACTGGTATGCCTGTCTTACCTGTACTGAACTTTTATCGGTATTGAAATAATATTCCCGGTTGGGCAGGCCCAGTCCTCCCTGGGAGAGATACAAAGCCATCTGGTCACTTTTTTTCTCATCCTGTGCAACACCATAATCCAATAGAACGGGAACACCAATCTTAGCCAGGTCTGCCGTCACACGCATGAGCTCTTCGAGACTGGTTATATTTTTAATTTTCTCCAGGTTGGGCTTTAGCGGGGTAATTTCCTGTTTTTCAATTCCGGCCGAATCCATACCACTAAACCAGAAGTCACCAATTTTCTGCGATAAGCTACCCGCGAGCCGGCTGTTCTGCCAGTGCTTTTTCATTTATCGCACGCAGGCGGTCATAAATATCCAGTTGGATCAGTGAACCAATGCTCCAACGGCTCTGATCCGGTGGAATGGGGTTATTTTTAATCCATCCACCATTGGCATAAGCATAAAAATCATTCGCCGGACTAATGGTGGTATCCAAATCTTCCGCAAGAAAATCAGGCATTTCTTTTTTTTCTTCGGAATGACAGGCAGAAAAAAATAAAAAGATGATTAAAATTCTTAAACTATTACGCATGCAGATCGTTTTTAATAAACCGGGGCAATACTAAGTTAATTTTTCAAACCTGAAATTACCTCTCAAACAAAATATATGAAATACCGGAACCTTTCAAATACGGGGGAGAAACTTTCTGCTACCGGTCTGGGTTGTATGGGGATGAGCTTTGCCTACGGCCAGACAGACGATACAGAAAGTATTGCCACCTTGCACAGGGCGCTGGATCTGGGAATCAATTTCTGGGACACCGCCGATATGTATGCCAACGGAAAAAATGAAGAACTGATTTCAAAGGTACTCACCCAAAACAGGAATAAAGTATTTATAGCTACCAAATTCGGATTCCGGTTTAAAGATGGTATCGCCGGACCCAGTAATGCTCCGGGCACCTACGTGGATGGCTCACCCGCATGGATCAGGGAAGCCGTGGAAGCAAGTTTAAAAAGACTGGGCATTGAGACGATAGATTTATATTATGCCCATCGGATAGATCCGAAAATCCCGGTGGAAGAAACCGTGGGAGCCATGGCCGATCTGGTAAAGCAGGGAAAAATCAGGTGGATCGGCCTTTCTGAAGCTTCTGCTTCCACCATTCGCAGGGCCCATGCCGTTCACCCGATATCTGCACTACAGAGTGAATATTCATTGCTGAGCCGGGATATTGAAAAGGAAAATCTGAAGACCACACGTGAGCTGGGTATTTCGCTGATTGCCTATTCACCCTTGTCCCGTGGACTATTCGCCAACGCGGTAAAAGAGGAGTCACAACTTTCACCAGAAGATTTCAGAAGAACAATTCCCAGATTCACCGGCAAACATTTGGAGAATAATCTTTCCCTGGCAAATGAGTTCGCCGTTTTTGCAAAAAATAAAAATATTACGCCTGCCCAACTTGCCCTGGCCTGGGTTCTGTCGCGGGGAGAAGATATCATACCCATACCCGGTACAAAAAAAAGGAAGTATCTCGAAGAAAATGCAGGTGCAGTAGATATCAAATTAACGCAAAGTGACTTTGATGCGCTGGACCAGCTAATTGAAAAATATCCGGATTCCGGCCTGCGTTACAGCGAGCGATCCATGCAGATGGTGGACTTGTAACTCGTCATCTGTGATATCCAAATTTTTTTATTTCATTAGTCAATGCCCTGCATATTCTGATTAAATGCAGATGTTTTCCTGCTGGACCAAGATTTGCAGGTGAATATTACATTTTTAATCTTCCCTCTTAAAACTTCCTCCAGGAATTTAATTAGTATTAAATTTAATACGCATACCGACTCAAATAATGGATTTTAATTCCGTATCAGGATCAACAACTCAGTTTCCGGCCTTCCTTTCCAGACCAGGGGGGATGAGCGAACGGATCCGGATGTTTAATTGGGCCGATAATCAGCTGGGGCCAGTGAGTGACTGGAGTCAGAGCCTGCGATCTGCATTAAGCATCAGCCTGAACTCCAATTTCCCCATTGCCATATATTGGGGAAAGGACCTTCGTCTGCTGTATAATGATGCCTGGAGTCCGATTCCCGGAAACAAACATCCCTGGGCCCTGGGCAGACCGGCGAAAGAGGTCTGGCCTGAAATATGGGAAGAGATAGAACCCCAGTTTGCCAAAGCTTTTGACGGAGAACCGGGAGGTTCGAAAGATGCCTTGCTGCCCATGATCAGGCATGGATATACAGAGGAATGTTATTTTGATTTTACATTCACACCGATATTCGGTGAAGAAGGTAAAGTGGAAGGTATTTTCAATGCCGTAATAGAAACAACTTTCCGGATCATACATGAGCGCCGGTCCCACTTTCTTCAAAAACTATCGCAAAAAATAAGTTCGGCTAATTCTTTAGAGGAAGTGTTTAAAAAAATAAACATCCTTATTAAAAATAATCCGGCAGATATTCCATTTTGTTTTATTTATACGGTTCATGAAGGGGAGGAACCTGTAATAGCCGCATCAACCACGCATGCCAGCATCATTAAAAAATTACCGGTCGGCGAGTTATTAAAAACCGGTATTACAAAACATATTCAGTCGATCCATTCTTATTTCGACCAGGTTCCCCCGGGATCCTGGCCTGAAGTGCCCACTGAAGGATTATTGGTTCCGCTGAAGGCCGGCAATGGTTTCGGCAGCGGCTTTATTTTCGCAGGCCTGAGCGCCAGGAGAAAATACGATCGGGAATATCAGTTATTTATAGAAGGTTTTGCCACCGTGATCGGCTCCGCCATCAACACCATTCAGGCACTGGATGATGAAAAGAAACGGGTGGAATCTAACGAACTCCGTCCGGTTAAAACTGGAAAAAAGTGAAGCAGAACTGCGTTTAGCCAATGACCAGCTGGAGCTGACTGTCAGGAATGTACCAGCAACTATTTATCTTTTTAACAAAGAAAGAAAAATAATTTTCATTAACAGCAATGCCATGCTGTCTTCAGGAGGAAATGCCGGAATGGGGGGAATATTGGGGATGGATCTGGAATAATGCATCAGAAAACAATCGAACATATTTGAATTACGTAATGAAGCCGGCGAAATTTTCCCGTTGGAAGAAAGCCCGGTATCGACTACGTTCCGAACCGGTAAACCTTGCCAGCAGATTATTCATTTAATCAATAGAAATAACTAATGAACAAACATGGTCAATTGTTTCGGCTGCACCACTATTAAATGAATCGGGAGAACTTATGATGGTATTGTCAAGCTGCTACAGACATTACTTTTCAAAAACAGGCTGAAGAAAAAATTAAAGAGAGCGAACAAAATTTTAGAAATCTCGCCCAGGCGCTTCCCCAACTGGTATGGGTAACCGATTCCCAGGGACGGCAGCAATATGTAACTGAACGCTGGAAAGAATATACCGGAATTGATCCCCAGGATACGCGGACCTGGGCCCTTATTATTCATCCGGAGGACAGCCGGGGTCTCGCTAAAATCTGGACTTCCTGCCTGGCAGAT
Organism: uncultured Bacteroidota bacterium; assembly: GCA_963730655.1. Classification (GTDB taxonomy): domain Bacteria; phylum Bacteroidota; class Bacteroidia; order Chitinophagales; family Chitinophagaceae; genus Puia. Next base: position 336,895 of record CAVSSI010000001.1, on the reverse strand, counting down.
GGAAATACATATAAGGCTGAAGCCCGCTTGCGGGGGAAGACAGGAAATTACCGATGGTTTCACGTGCATGGTGAACCCATCCGGAATGAAAAAAAAGAAATCATTCAATGGGTAGGCGCCTTTACAGATATTCATGAGCAGAAAATGGCAGAAGAACTTCTTCGGGAAAGTGAAGGGAAACTTGAGAGCCAGGTTAAAAAACGGACCGAAGAGCTGGAAAGATCCAATGAGGATCTTCAGCAATTTGCCCATGTGGCCAGTCATGATCTGAAAGAACCCATAAGGAAAATAAAGATTTTCAGTGACCTCCTGGAAGAAGAAATAAATCCGGAGTCAGGCGACAAAACAAAATTATACCTGTCTAAAATTCAAAGTGCCACGAACCGAATGCTGCTGATGATGGAAGGCGTGCTGCGGTATGCGGGACTGGATGGATACCAGCAGGGGATTGAAAGAGTTAATACACATGAAATTATTACGGCTGTTTTAACAGACCTGGAAACCGTTATTCAAAAAAGGAATGCTGAAATCAATTGTGATGTATTACCGGATATTCCGGGATATTCTATATTAATTTACCAGCTATTCTATAATCTTATTTCCAATGCCTTAAAATTTTCAAGGACCGATGTCCGGCCCACGATTCAAATCAGGCATGCTGAAGTGATGATTGATGAAAAACCTTTTGCGCAATTCATCATTATTGACAATGGAATCGGTTTCGAACCGGAAAATGCAGAATGGATTTTTCATACTTTTTCCAGATTGAATGCCAAAGAAGACTATGAAGGAACGGGGCTTGGCCTGGCATTGTGCAAAAAAATTGTGAGCCGGCATAATGGATTTCTCTCCGCTTTCGGTGAAGCCGGAAAAGGGGCGGCGTTTACGGTTCAGCTGCCGATTGGCAGATGACAGATGACGGATGACAGTTGACCGTTGCTTTAGGCTTTGAGCTTTAGGCTTTAGCTTACTCGGAGCAGTGTTGGAGCAGTCGTTCAACCTCCGTTGTAATTTGTGCGAAATTATCTGGCTTGGTGATCAGTTCCACACCGTATTTTTGACAAAAAAATAAATCCGCCGGATGACTGGTGGTGCTGAAAACCACGATGGGAATATCATTTAGTTTTAAATTCTTTTTTATCTCTGTAAGGGCTTGTTTACCATCCATCACCGGCATATTCAGATCCAGGATCACCAGACAGGGCAGCTCGGTTTCTAAAGCACCGGTAAGGTAGCGAAGGGCTTCTTTACCATTGGTTGTAAAGGCAACAGAATAGGAAGGATCCACTTTAAATATGGCATTTCGAATCAGTTCCCGGTCGTCGGGATCATCATCTACACAAAGCACTATTCGGGCCATGTCAGTTAAGGTTAAGGTTAAGGTTGTCTATACAGAGGTAAGTTTATTTGGAGGAAAATAAAAATTATTCATAATAAAATTATAAGTTGTTTACTCAAGATATTCAAGCGATTAAATGGAAATATGAATACATATGACGCCATTGTTGTGGGTTCGGGTATCAGTGGGGGATGGGCCGCCAAAGAACTCTGCGAAGCTGGTTTAAAAACCCTGGTGCTGGAAAGGGGCCGCGATGTGGTACACCTGAAAGACTATCCGACAGCCATGTGGGCTCCCTGGCAACTGCCACACCGGGGTGCTATGCCCGAAAAATTCATGAAAGAAAATCCGCTGATCACCCTTGCGCCGGGATTTGATGAATCCACCCAACATTTCTTTATAAAAGATAACGATCATCCTTATGTACAGGAAAAACCTTTCGAATGGATCCGGGGTTACCAGGTTGGAGGTAAATCCCTGATCTGGGGCCGGGCATGTCCGCGATGGAGTAAGTATGAATTTGCCGCACCGGCACGCGATGGCTATGGCATTGAATGGCCGATCGGATATGATGATATCGCTCCCTGGTATTCGCATGTTGAACGATTCGCCGGTATATGCGGGAACAATGACGGACTGGAAGCCATGCCAGACGGGGATTACCTGCCTCCATTTGAATTTAACTGCGTCGAAAAGGATCTGCAGAAAAAAATCAGTGCCAAATATAAGGACCGTTTTATGATTCAGGGTCGTTGGGCCCAGCTCACAGAACCAAAGGAAATTCATACCCAGCAGGGACGTGGTCGTTGCCAGGCACGCGATCTCTGTATGCGCGGATGTCCGTTTGGCGGATATTTCAGTTCCAATTCTTCTACCTTACCCTGGGCAGCCCGTACCGGAAACCTGACCATTCGTCCGCACAGTGTGGTGCATTCCCTTATTTATGATGAAAAGAAAAATAAGGCAGTTGGGGTGCGCATAATCGATGCCGTTACCCATGAGGCAACAGAATATTTTTCGCGTATTATTTTCATGAATGCCTCCGCCCTGAATACAAATCTGATTTTGCTGCATTCCACTTCTAACCGGTTTCCAAACGGATTCGGCAATGACAACGGCCTTTTGGGAAAATATATCTGTCACCAGAATTATCGCGGATCAGCAGGCGGAGCGATTGACGGTTTTTTAGATTCTTATTATTACGGAAGAAAACCTGCTGAATCCATGATGGCCAATTTCAGAAACCTGAAAAAACAGGATATGGATTTTGTTGGCGGCTATATGGCATTTATGGGCTGTTTCCGAAGGCGGGCAGATGGCACCACCGACGGGCCGGAAATCGGTGCCGATTATAAGAAAGCCATATCCGAAGCGGGTAACTGGGGCTGTTATATCTATATGCAGGGAGAGACCGTTCCAAAAGAAACCAACCGGGTATTCCTCAGCCAGGATAAAAAGGACCAATGGGGTATTCCCCTGCTGGTAACAGATGTTGCTTATGACCATAATGACGAGTTGCTCCTGAAGGACTTTCTCGAGCAGGCATCTGAAACGCTTTCCGGTGCCGGGGTAAAAGATATATCTACCAATGACAATCATTGGGCTCCGGGCCGCGATATTCATGAAATGGGTGGCTGCCGGATGGGAAAAGACCCGAAAACATCCCTGCTGAATAAATGGAACCAGTTACATCATTGTAAAAATGTATTTGTAACAGACGGAGCCTGTATGACCAGTACGGCCAATCAAAGTCCATCCATATTTTACATGGCTTTGACGGCCCGGGCGGCCAAATTTGCCGTAAATGAGCTAAAAAAACAGAATATTTAGAATATTTTTTTGGATTTTCTTGAGTTTTGATTAAAAGAGATACATATAAATTTATTTATAATGTGATTTTATATTAGTTTTTGTTATAATTTCAATCTGATTCTAGTAATCGTTAACATTTTATTTACAAAACTATTTTCAGTATGAGAAAAATCACACTAAAAACAGCAGCTCCCTTTGTTATTCTTGCGGCCATATCCCTTGTGGCCCTCTTTGTTCCTTCCTTTGCGAATTTTGATGAAGGCAAATACAATGGCGCTGATGTGGCCTGGATTATTGTAGCCACTGCCCTGGTATTTCTGATGACACCGGGACTGGCCTTTTTCTATGGCGGCATGGTGAACCGGAAGAATGTGATTTCCACGATGATCAAGAGTCTTATTGCGGCAGGAATTGTTTCTGTTTTATGGGTTGTGGTGGGATATAGCCTTTGTTTCGGACCGGACCTGAACGGACTGGGAGTGATTGGTAATCCCATGACCCATTTTATGTTTAAGGGAGTTAATTCCGGTGCACCCTGGGCAGGCATGGCTACTGTTCCATTAACCTTATTTGCATTATTCCAGCTCATGTTTGCCATCATAACACCTGGTCTGGTGGTTGGAGCCGTGGCAGAACGCATTAAATTCACCTCCTATGTACTTTTCGTTGTATTGTTCAGCCTGCTTGTGTATGCGCCCCTCGCGCACTGGAGCTGGCATCCGGATGGTATTCTCGCTAAAATGGGAGCCCTGGATTTTGCCGGTGGAACCGTTGTACATATATCAGCCGGTTGTGCAGCCCTGGCCGGTGCCATCGTGCTGAAACAAAGAAGAAGTCATATTGAACATATCGAAATTCCCCCGGCCAATATCCCCTATGTTCTGATCGGTACAGGTTTACTCTGGTTTGGCTGGTTTGGTTTTAATGCCGGATCTGCAGGCTCCGCCGGTGCCCTCTCCGTATCTGCCTTTGCCACGACCAATACAGCTGCAGGTGCAGCGGGTTTATCCTGGATGTTCTTCGATGTAATCAAAGGAAAAAAACCTTCGGTACTGGGATTTTGTATCGGTGCGGTCGTTGGACTGGTTGCCATCACACCTGCTGCGGGTTATGTGGCCATTCCGCAAAGTATTTTCATCGGAGTGGTAGCTGCCGTCATTTCAAATACGGCTGTATACTGGCGTTCAAAAACAAAACTGGATGATACCCTCGATGTATTTCCCTGTCATGGTATCGGAGGAATGGTCGGTATGCTGATGACCGGGATATTTGCTACCAAAACCGTTAATGCGGCAGGAGCGGATGGCTGGTTCTATGGTAATCCGGCATTCTTCTGGACCCAGGTGAAAGCCCTGCTGATTGTGGTTCCCTTTAGCTTTATTACTTCATTCCTGATATTCAAATTTATAAATATGATCCTCCCCATCCGTGTCAGCAAACTCGATGAGGAAGAAGGACTGGATGCCAGTCAGCATGCAGAAAAATATCTGCAGGGGCATTTGCTGGTTACCACATCAAATGGTGTCCGGGAAGAAGCAGCAGTATAATTATTATAATTATTAATTGTCAATTGTTAATTGTTTTGGTTGGCCTTTTACTTAGGAAAATCATGACAATTAACAATTGACAATTAACAATTAAATTGCAGGAGTAAAATCTGTGGTTTGCGATACCTGCGCGCTGTCAATAAATACTTCTGGAAATATAAATGGAGGCTTTTTCTCGGCCTCATTTTCGTAATTCTGTCAAACTATTTTCGAATTCTCGCACCCCAGGTGACCGGCTATGTGGTGAATATCGTTGAGAAAGAACTTACCACACAGGGTCATGCCCAATCATTTCCACCTAGCTCTTCAGATGCGGAACTGCATCATTCCCGAAATCAGATTGCGGATACGGCCAACTACGATATCCTCGTAAAAAAATTCATCCGTTCCCTGAATTCCAACCGGCAAAGCTTCGGCAAAAAGGTTGCGATTTCAGGTATAACATTATTGCTGCTGGCCATAATTGGAGGCGTATTTATGTTTTTTATGCGTCAGACCCTCATTGTTATGAGCCGTCATATAGAATTTGACCAGAAGAATGAAATATACCGGCATTACCAGAAACTGGATACCGCTTTTTACAAAGTCCATAGCACCGGCGACCTGATGAGCCGGATGGCAGAAGACGTAAGCCGCGTACGAATGTATACCGGGCCGGCCATCATGTACCTGGCAAACCTGCTGGCCACCATTGGTTTCAGTCTTTATTTTATGATCCGCAAAGATGCCCTGCTTACCCTGTATGTGCTTGCCCCGCTTCCCATACTGGCCGTTACCATCTATATGGTCAATAACCTGATTCATAAAAAAAGTGAACGGATTCAGGCCCTGTTAAGTAACCTGACCACCAATGCACAGGAATCCTACAGCGGCATCCGGGTAATCAAATCCTTTGTTCAGGAATCTGCCATGTTGCGATTTTTCAGCAGAAACAGTGAGGAATACCGGAAAAATGCCATCGGTCTGGCAAAAGTGGAAGCCATTTATTTCCCGTCCATGGGTCTGATCATCGGCTTAAGTACCCTGCTTACCATTATGATCGGTGGTTTTTATGTGATACGCGGAACGCATCAGACCGATCTCGGTACCATTACTGAATTTGTCATTTATATCACCATGCTTACTTTTCCGGTAAGCGCCATCGGCTGGGTAGCCAGTATGATCCAGCGGGCTTCTGCTTCTCAAAAAAGACTGAATGAATTTCTGGAAACCGAACCGGCCATTTCCAATGCACTGAATTCCGTTAAACAACCCCTTTCAGGAAATATCTCCTTTGATCATGTTGATTTTACTTATCCGCATACCGGAATTCATGCCGTGAAAGATTTCAACCTGGAGGTGAGAAAAGGAGAGAAAATAGCCATCATTGGCAGAACAGGTAGCGGTAAAACCACATTGGCCCAACTGATGCTCCGCTATTATGATCCGACAAGGGAAGCATCCGCATGGATGGAAAAAACATTCAATCCCTGGACCTGTCGGATTTCCGGAATCAGATAGCTTATGTTCCCCAGGATGTATTTCTGTTCAGTGATACGGTGACCGGTAATATTCTTTTTGGAATGGACCGGAAGACGGTTGCAGAAGCGAAGAAAGCAGCAGAGTTTGCCAGTATCGACAAGGAAATCACGCATTTTTCATCCGGATATGAAACCATGATCGGAGAAAGGGGGGTTACCCTGAGCGGTGGCCAAAAACAGCGGATTTCCATTGCCCGCGCCCTGGCAGGCAACCATGAAATCGTCATTTTTGATGACTGCCTGAGTGCGGTAGATGCCAGAACGGAAAAAGAAATCATTACCAACCTGTACCACTATCTGCAGAACAAAACGGCATTCATTATCACCCACCGCATTTTCTCGCTTTTCGAATTTGACCGGATCATGGTGCTGGATCAGGGTAAAATGGTAGAAACCGGTACCCACGACGAACTGCTGGCCAGAAATGGACATTACACCGGTTATTTGAGCAACAGCAAAAAACCAGTGAAGAAGCCCCGGCACGTGACTAATCCGGTCTGCGTAAAAACACGCGATGGACAAATTGGGGAATTTTTTGCCAGTTCAATAACAATATTATATTTGTATGGGCTTGCTTAATTTTCATTTACCTAAAACAACAAACGTGGCGTACGAGAACAATGACAAAAGAATGGAAAGCGTGTACAGCAAACGAATCAGGGCCGGTAAGCGGAGGACTTATTTTTTTGATGTACGGGCTACACGAAGCAATGATTATTATCTAACGATTACAGAAAGCCGAAAGAAATTTAACGAAGATGGTTATGACCGGCATAAAATCTTCCTGTACAAAGAAGACTTCAACAAATTTATCAAGGCGCTGACCGAAGCGGTAGATTATGTAAAGACTGACCTGATGCCTGATTTTGATTTTGATGCTTTTAATCATGATCAGGTTTCTGAAAATGGTGATGGTCATCATGAACCCCGCGAAATTCAGGAAAATCATGAATCACCCATTGATCCGGTAGTTGAGGTAGCTGAACCGGAAGCTGAAAAATCGGAAGTGACACCGGTCGTTTCTGAGACTTCTTCTCCTGCTTCAGATCATCTGGAAGAAGTGGATAAATGGTGAGTCAGGCTGAAAGCTTAAAGCGTAAGGCTTAAAGCGAAAGATTTGTAAGGCTCCTGATTAAAAAAAATTATGGTTATTGGTGCAAAGAATATTCTTTCCGCCTTTAACCATTTTTCATTACTGTCAACCATCGACCATCAACCGTCAACCGTCAACCAATAAAATCTGCGGCCCGTTTCGTTATATTCCCCCAAAAAAAATAATCATAAAAACCATCCGGCATATCCGATTGTATTTGAATTGCCCGGGATACAGCTTCTGCAAATAATTCCCAATTATCATTCGGACAAATCATCAGTTTGCCATTGCATAAACCGGAATCTATCCCGATCGCCCCGTTTACGGTGGATACGGCATCCAGATTATATGCCAGGGCTTCCACCAGTTTGGTTTTTATTCCGCCGCCTGAAATCACCGGATTTAGAAATACCTGGCTTCCCATCAGGTACAACTCCAGGTTTTCCACAAATCCTAAAATACTGGTGGAAGGGTAGGAGCCCGTCTTTATTTCTTCCGGAATATCCAATCCGATAATGAGTAACTGATAAATGAGTCCCCTGTTTTGTAAAAGCGGATTGATCCGGAACAAAATATTTTCCATAGCCTCCCGGTTGGGAGAATATTTAAATGCGCCATTGAATAATAAAAGCGGAACAGCTTCGGGAATATTCAGCTGCCGGTGCAAAATTTTCCGGGCCTCTGCTATTTTTTCTCCAGCCGGAGCAGAAGCCATCTCCGTTCCAAAACTGATGGTGACACATTTCGCTGCCCTGAGTCCAAAAGCAGAAATGGCATAATTTTTATCTTCATCCTGAATGAAAAAATTATAATCCGCCTGTCGGTGGGTGATTTTTTCATAATACCACAGGATTCGCCACCACCATTTGCCAAGTCCCTCTCCAGCGGATCGGATTCTATATTATGGGAATGAACGACCAGCCGAACTCCGCAAAATATTTTCAGCAGAATTCCCAGCCATCCATAATAAGGATGTTCTAATATAATATGGGTCGCCTTTTTCTCCCGTATCCATTTCCTGATCGTAAAAAAAATAAATGGATTGATATACCTGATCCGGGAATCTGTCAGAATGTTTTTTACTTCATACCCTTCCGCCAAAGCGGGCTGGTTTTTTTTTGTGGTAATACAGGTTACCGAATGATATCTGGAAAAATATTTATAGAATAATGCAATTCCTTTTTGTCCGCCGGATCTTGCCGGAAGAAAAGGATAGGAAACTATTGAGATGATATTCATTATTCTAAGGCTGAACGCTTAACGCCTAACGCTCAAAGCGAAACGATTAACGCCTGATTATTAAAAATGTAATATGAATTAAAAATGTTTTTATAAACTCATTCAATGGCTTTAAGCCTTACGCTTTTTGCGTTAAGCCTTTCTTCGGATATATTCCCAATAATTGCAATACCGCTGCGATCAGCAACAAATAGGTAATAATGCCGGACCAGAGACTAAGCTGGTTGCCCATTACATAAGATTTGGGTTCAAACCGGAATTCAATGGTATGATCACCCGAAGGAACAGACATACCCCGCAGCACATAATCCACCTTACAATAAGGCGCTGGTTTACCATCTATAAAGGCATTCCAGCCTTTATCGTAATAAATTTCGCTGAATACCACGAACTGATTGGTTCTGGATTTAAATGTATAAGATATTTTATCATTCAGGTTATCGATAAGTCCTACACGCGCAGTACTGTCGATCTCCGGCATAAAGGGAATCCTGTCTTTGTAAATATTTTCAACAATGGCGGTATCGCGCACATTGATGCTGTCCAATGCAGCCATTTCCTGATCGGCATTATTTACAAAATGAATGGACTTCACCAGCCAGCAGGAACCAAATGCGCCGGTATTCAACTGGGCGTCTTCTTTTCCATCCGCTCCTTTACGTATAATATATTTTGTATTCAGCATATTATATACCGACTGATTGCCTTTGGACAGCTGGTGCTCGATAAGATCATTGTATAAAGCCAGTTTAGCCGGATGGTAGCCACCAACTGAATTATGGAAATAAGATGCCCGGGAATCGCTGAACGGGTCGCCACCACCGGAAATATCCAAAACCCGGAAATTTTTTTCCGGATCTGCCTTGATGCGAATATCCGCATTGGTCATGGTGAAACCGGTTTCACCGGAATCCGCTTCTGTATAACTGTCTTCATTCAGGTACTTCTTTCCCTCCGCCATCAGGTCGTAAGTACTTAGAATCAGAAGTCCCGCCAGTAGTACAGGCATTTTAATTTTCCCGCGGAAATAAAACCAGCACAATCCGGATACCAGTAAAATGAAAATGATACTCCGGATCAGATCTGCCTGGAAAATATCTTTCCGGTCTTCCCGCAGAGCCGACATCCATCCGTTGGCTATCTGTACAGCCTGTTGTTGTACTTCCGGTGTGGGTTGTTTCCCGCGGGATTGTGCCTGCAACAGATTGGACACGAAATTGTCTTTTACCCGGTTATCCGCATCTGATTTAAAATCGCTGGTAAAGAAAACAAGGATACTCACCAGCACGAGTGCGCCGGAAATAAATAAAACGTTTTTAAATTTTTTCAACTGAATATCTTTCCGCTCTACTGCATCGGTAAACTCCTGAAGTCCGAGAACCGCCAGTAATGCAAATCCCAGCTGAGGCATCACCAGCGCCATGGAAGGTGCCCGGAATTTGCTGTACAACGGGAGGTAATCGAAGAGGAAATAATTCACCAATGGAAAATGTCTTCCCCAGGACAGAACGATACCTGCAACGCAAATAGAAAGTATCCACCACTTGTGCCAGCTTTTCACATATATCATTCCAAGAATAAAAAGAAAACAAATGACGGCACCCAGATAAACCGGCCCGGAAGTGCCGGGCTGGTCGCCCCAATACGCCAGATAATTTGCATTTGCCAGTCCGGCTTCTTCAGATACGCCGAGTTCAGCCTGTTTTTCGGCAAACTTTGAGCTCCCGGTAATTTCCTTTCCGGAAGAACCACCACCCTGCATACCCGGTACAAACAGGGTTAGCGTTTCCCCGATTCCGTAACTCCACCGGAAAGCATATTCCTTATCCAGCCCGCCCTTTGTTTTATTTTTTACATCCTTTGGCGTAAGCTGGGATTTTCCTCCCCGCATGGTTTCTGAAACCAGTTCCTTTGTCGGCATGAGCGTGTATGCATAATTCAATAAACCGATGAGCAGGGAAAACCCGATCAGTGAACAGGCGATAATAAAATGTTTCCATTTTTTTTCTTTGCCGAATTGAATCAGGTAACAGATCAGGATGCACCCGATAATCAGTCCGGTATAGTAAACGATCTGTAAATGCTGGATACTTACTTCAAGGGTGAAAAAAAGGGTCATCAGTGCTGTGCCACCCAGATATTTACCCCGGAGAATCAGCAACACACCGGCGATAACTGCCGGCATATAACCAATGGCGATCAGTTCCGTATCATGACCAACAGCAACCAGTATGGGATTAAAAGTTGCAAATCCATAGGCAAGTGAACCCAGAAGAGAAACCAGCAGGCTCAAACCAAATACCTGGGTGAGAATATAAAAACAGACACAGGCACTGAAGAAAAAACTAATGGGTTTCCAGGGATCCCCGGTACTTAAAAAGAAAATATGATTAATCCAGTTGATATCTATATGAGAGGTACTTTGGATGGCAATATTGTATGCGGGCATTCCTCCGAACATCGATTCGGTCCAGAGCGGCCAATGACCGTTTTTTTCCTTGTATTCGTTCGACTGCTGCGCCATGCCTTTATAGCCCTGTACATCTGCCTGCCTCAGAACCTTACCCTCCAGGGCAGATTTATTATATACAATAGATACGATCAGGAAAACGAAAACCGCGATAATATGAGGGATGGCTTTCTTCAGAAGCGATGAATTCATACGATGAAACTGATTATTCAGGCAAATTAATGCTATTTTATGCAGAAATTTGGATTTTTGAAGGAGCGCTTATTCAGGCTTTTCCGCTTGTTCTTGATCAGCTCTTCAGAATGCTCAATCATACAGGACTATGGCTTTGTTCAGGATGCTACAGCGGTCGGCTTTCATTTGTAATATTTGTTTCCTGCTGGCACTGGGTCTAATCTGGTATAAACATCCGGTGAACCCGGGTATTGCCTCCCTGATCATTGTGATGGGATTTTTTCTATCCGTCGTTTTCAATGCCATAGTAAATTTCTGGCTGCTTTTCCTTTGGATTTTTAAAAAGTCTTTTTCCGGAATTCCGAAACAACTTATCTATATTAACGGAGGCTTTCTCCTTATCCAAATAATTTTAATTCTAAAATGATCCGAAAAATACTGGATGATAAACCCACCCGGCTGTTTATCTTTTTTACGGCATTTTTTGTTGCCAATGCCCTGATCGCGGAATGCATCGGCAGCAAACTTTTTTCCCTGGAATCCACCCTCGGCTTCAAACCTTTTTCCTTTTCCCTCTTCGGACAATCCGGGCTTTCCTTTACGCTGACCTGCGGGGTTTTATTATGGCCGCTGGAATTTGTGATGACGGATATTATCAATGAATTTTACGGACCGAGGGCCGTGCGTCGGATTTCCTATACTGCGGTTGCCCTTATCAGTTATGCCTTTCTCATGTTTTTCCTTGCGACCCGTACGGCTCCGTCCGGAACCTGGCTGGTCAGTAACCAGAAAAATGGAGTACCCGATATGCAGTCTGCCTTCAATGGTGTATTCGGACAAAGCATGCGGATCATCATCGGTAGCCTGGTGGCTTTCCTGGTGAGTCAGATCGTTGATGTAACGATATTTCATAAAATTAAGAAGCTGACCGGAGAGAAGCATGTATGGCTTCGGGCGACGGGATCTACCATCGTATCCCAGCTGGTGGACAGCTATATCGTTTTATTCATTGCCTTTAGTGGAACCTATTCCTGGCAGTTTATCCTGGCCGTGGGTATGGTGAACTACACCTATAAATTTATCATGGCCATTGCCCTGACCCCGTTAATTTACCTGATGGAAAGAAGGATTGAAAAATATTTCGGACACGAACTTACCCATCAGATGAAACAGTCAGCCATGGGAAAGCTGGTGGATCAGGAGCCGGTGGTCGCGGGATAATCGATCACGCCTGCCTTCCGACAGGTTAGGTGACCGATGACGGATGACGGTCATTTAGACCTACAGACTTAATGTGCATTACGTAGTCATCCATAAAATATCCGTTTCCGATATCCAGCAGTTCTTCTTTCAAAATAGTAAATCCCATATTCTCGTAAAATCCTTTTGCCGTATTAAAGCGATTTACATTTAGCTGCAGTTCGGTACCTCCGTCATTTTTTACCCGGGAAATCATATCCTGCAGCAGGTATTTTCCCAGTCCCTTTCCCTGAAGTTTCGGATCGAGATATATTTTATTCAGTTTGAATTTTCCTGCTTCCGGGAATGGAGTATAAGAAGCAAAACCGGCAGGCTCCGTTTCATAATATAAAATATGGAATACCTGTCCGGCATCCAGCTGGCTGACGAGTGCTTCCGGACTATAAATCAGATCCATCATATACACGATCTGTTTCGCTTCCACGATATCCTGATAGGTTACCGGAAAAATCTGTTCAGCCAGCTCCCTCACCAGCCACAAATCTTCTTCTTCCGCCAAACGGATCTCTGCGCCGTTAACCATTGTATCCATTTTATAAATTATACTCTGTAAAAAATGTTATCCGCCTCATCATTTGCCAGGGTCCATTATTTCATCCCCAATCCCCTAATCACCTAATCACCTAATCCTCTAATCCTCTAATCTTCTAATCTTCCTAACATTCCGGTAAACTGATCGGAACCTGGACCGCCAGTCCCCCGTCGGAGGTCTCCTTATATTTACTATTCATATCCAGGGCAGTATCCCACATGGTTCGGATAACAGCATCCAGGGAAACTTTTGCAAAATCCGGCATACTCTGCAAAGCCAGCTGGGAAGCCGTGATCGCTTTGATGGCACCCATGGTATTTCGTTCGATACAGGGAACCTGAACCAGCCCTCCAATGGGATCGCAGGTTAACCCAAGGTGATGTTCCATCGCAATTTCAGCAGCCATCAGGGCCTGCCGTTGCGTACCACCCATCGATTCCGTGAGGGCCGCTGCAGCCATGGCTGAAGAAACTCCAATCTCTGCCTGGCAGCCTCCCATGGCCGCAGAGAGGGTTGCTCCTTTTTTAAAAATACTCCCGATTTCTGCTGCAGTGAGCAGAAACGAATAAATTTTCTCTTCCGTAACGTTTTCGGTAAAACAAATAAAATATTGAAGTACTGCAGGAATTACACCGGCTGCCCCATTGGTCGGTGCGGTTACCACTTTTCCGAAGGATGCATTTTCTTCATTTACGGCAAGCGCAAAACAACTTACCCAGTCCAGGATATATTGAAAATCTTTCCCGCCGGCCTTGATTGCTTCTACCCATTCCGCGTAGTCTGAATAGGTTCTTCCCTTCAGCAATTTTTTATTCAGTGCCGCGGCACGCCGGCTTACCTGTAAACCACCCGGCAAAATACCTTCCGTATGGCAACCGGTATATATACAGTCTTTCATCACCTTCCATATCGCATCCAGCTTTGTTTTTATTTCTGATTCATCATTCCATACATGTTCGTTTTCCATAACCACTTCATGAATGGATAGACCGGTTTTCATGCACCAGTGCAGCAGGTTGCCGGCTGTATCGATGGGGAAGGGAAGCTGAGCAGCTTTTTTTTCAGTTAAAACACCGGTTTCTTTTACTATAAATCCACCACCAATAGAGTAATAGGTTTCGGCTACAGGATCATGCTGTCGAAAATCGGCCAGAAAGCTAACAGCGTTGGGATGAAAAGGCAGGGATTCTTTTTTAAGAAATTCAATATCTGTCAAAGGATCAAAGGAAACCGGGAGACCAGGCCCTAAGGTCTTCTCTCTGCCGATTTTTTCAATAATCGAAGGAATAAGGCGGGTATCGATGGCTACCGGATCAAACCCTGCAAGTCCCAGTTGAATGGCGATATCTGTCCCATGACCTTTCCCGGTTTTTGCCAGGGATCCATATAACAATACATGGATATGGCTCAAATCCGGCAACATGCCTTTCTCCTGTATTGAGCGGATAAACGCCTGTCCCGCTCGCCAGGGACCCAGTGTATGTGAACTGGAAGGTCCAACTCCTATTTTGAAGATATCAAAAACCGAAATGGGCTCGTAGGGCAATGAAATCGTTTTGGCAATATTACAATAAAAAACCCCGAACACTATGTTCAGGGTTGGTTTAGCAGGTAGTTCTGGTTACGGCTCTTGGCAATAAAAATCACCTAATGCATAAAAGACAATGCGTTGGTTTAAAACGCTGCATCACCCGGCTTTTTTTCGTTTTCTTCCTGTTTTTGTTTCTTATTTAATAATTCAATATATCGTTGCTCATACTGCTCCCATTTGAATTTTCGGGAGAAAATGGCAATAAAAACCACAATCAGGATCAAAGCCAGCAGCAAAACGCCCGGATTAAAATCTGAGGTCCGGCTTACCATCGCGGCTCTTTTATACCATCCGGATAAAAAATTCAGTCCGATGGGGATAACAAATAAAAGGGCCAGCGGAATGCCAAGCAGAAACTGGCGAAATGTCTTTTTTTGCCTTTCCCGGTTAGATTTCCAGTAAATAATAAAGTCTTCTTCCTCTTTACTCAGCATTCGGGAACAGTTTTACGGATACATTTGACGGGAAATATTGAATAAAAATTGAAGTTTTAGCGGGTATATAGCTAGTTTTCAATATTTTATTTTAATTTTCATATAATTATTTAGCCATATTGGCGTTCGTAAATTACGCTAAAATAAAATCCATTGGCTCTGAAGATACCTCAGTTGCTTGTACAGTATTTATACAATACCCGGCGGATGTCACTACCTGGTCTCGGCATCTTTACGCTGGACAAGAGTGTGGTACTTCCTGAAGAAAATGACCGGGCATTACTTTCCTTACCCAATGCAGTACAATTTCAAAACGCAAATATAGCCGCCGCCGACAAAGACCTGATTAGTTTTATTTGCGAAAATACCGGTAAGATCAGACCGCTGGCCATTTCAGATCTGGATTCATACCTCAGTCTGGGAACCGAAATGCTGAATATTGGGAAGCCTTTTCACCTGGAAGGGATTGGAACCATTACCAAAAATAAGTCGGGCAAATTTGACTTTACTCCGGGAGAATATTCGCTGATCAGGGAAAATACCGGTGCTTCAGGTCATGACAAGAAAAAAACACACCGACCTGATAAAAATCAGGTGGATATTAATTCCAATCTGCAAAACAGGAACCTGATGAAAATCGGGCTGATTGCGATCGCTCTCGCCATTGTAGCATGGGGTGGGTGGGTAATGTATAAGAAAAACGGTGTCGCCATTTCTGAAAATACCGCTGACACTCCTTCCCTGAAGCCACAACAAGCTTCCGCCGGCAGCTGATTCCGTAAAAACAGATTCTGTCCGCAAAGACACTGCAAAAATTTTAGCAGTGGATACCCAACATGCTGCTGCTCCGGCAAGAGAGGGAATAACCCGTAAATTCATCATTCTGGAAACGAATGATAAACCCCGCGCCATGAAGCGGTATAATCAATTAATGTCTTTCAACCTGCAGGCACATTACTATCATAAAGATTCCACCTACAAAGTTTTTTTCGAATTTCCTGCACTTAACAAAGACACCACACATATCAAGGATTCCCTGCGCAGGGAATATGGCCATGATGTGACGATCGAACCTCAGTAAGCAGCAATCTGAAATTGCCTCCTGCTAAATAGATTTTTGTTATCTTGAACGCAATTTTAAATGATTGCATATGAATCCCAGCTTATTAAAATCCGTTAAGAAATCCATTTGCCTTCTGCTCAGTTTTAGTTTTATTATTGGCAACCTTTCCGCACAGACTCCGGAAGAAATCGCGGCCAAAGAAAAAACAGAACAGGGACAACGCGGAAAAAGCTAAACCTACCGAAATATATAGTCCGGTTCCTAAAATCGTCACACCTGGTAAAACGGATGCGGATGCCCCTTCTGATGCTATCATCTTATTTGATGGGAAAAACCTGGATCAATGGCGCTCGGATGGTCCGGATACCACAAAAGCTGCAGGCTGGACTTTATCGGATCAGGTTATGACTGTCAATAAAAAAGCCGGTGGTATCCTTACCCGTCAAAGATTTATGGATTATCAGCTTCATCTGGAATACCGGATACCGGCAGACATTGAAGGATCCGGACAGTCCAGGGGCAACAGCGGAATTTTTCTGGCCGATATCTCCGACAGCGGAGGAGATGTAGGATATGAATTGCAGATACTCGACAATTATAATAATACCACTTATGTGAACGGTCAGGTTGGAAGTATGTACAAACAGGGAATTCCCCTGGTTAATCCCTGCCGCAAACCCGGAGAATGGCAGGTTTATGAAGTGGTGTGGACGGCACCCCGTTTTAAAGAAGACGGAACCCTGGAGTCACCCGGACGGGTAACCGCTTTTCTCAACGGTGTCCTGGTTCAGAATAATTTTATCGTAAAAGGGATTACCCAATATATTGGTCAGCCTTATTATCGAAAACACGGTGCATCCCCCATTAAACTACAGGCTCATGGCGATCCCAGCAAGCCGGACAGTTTTCGGAATATCTGGATACGACCGTTGTAGATGACAGATTGACAGTTGACAGTTGGCGGTATGTTAATTTCCGCATCCGCAAACCAGAAAATGCTTTAGACTTTGAACTTTAATTGCTTTAGGCCTTAGGCTTTAAGCTTTAAGCTTACTGAGTACGATAAACTGATCCATCGGCAAGTTGTTTCACCAGCACCAGATTCTTATGTTTCAAAATAGAATCCAGTGCCGGCATTTGAAGATTTTCTTCATTTTGAAACCAGACCAGGTATTCAGGCCGGTGGTCGATAATTCCCGGCATAGTACCGGTTAACTTTATCCGGAAAATCAAGGAAAGGAAGCTGTAGTGCGGGCAGCCCGGTTGTGAAATATACCGCATCACCCGCATTTGAATAAATTGGAAAACGGGGATCAAGGGCCGTTTTATTTATTTCCAGATATTGTACAATTTCAGACTGGATAAAAGGATCTTCCCGGTAACCCGGAATACCCGCATCTTTAACGCCGTCATAAAATTCCCAATCGGACGCCAGCTGTATATTCAGAAACCAGGCCGCAAGAAGAAATACCGGAATACCGATAATCCATTTCATCCGGTACGAAGACTGAGAAAGAAATCCGGGTATCCGGTAACTCAGAATCCATATCAAAGGAATATAAACAGGAGAAAGTAAACGACTGGTAAATTGTTCATAACGGGTAATACTATACGTAAACAGCATAAACCCGCAATAAATTAATCCGGTTAATGCGATTACATATTCGATTGCTGTTCCGTTTTTTCTTGACTTGTTGTAAATAACATTCAGGGCAAAAATCAGCAATACGGCGAGGGTCAATAAAACGGATAGTACCGGAATTCCTGTTAATCAGCAGCCAGTCACACAACACCCCTCCAAAATATTCCATAATTTTCAGCAGACCGGCATCACTTTTTGGGCGTATGCCGGTAGCAAGACCGGTGGCCCACAGGTTTCTCAAAATATTGACCAGCAAAAGGGTAATGGAAATGCTTCCGAATATAAAACAATGGGCAATCCGTTTCCGCCAGTCCAATTTTTATTAAAAAAAATAATACTGCATCCGGTTAGCCAGAGGAAAATACCGGCATATCTTGTCAGGCACACCAGGGCACAGACCACCGCAGAAATCAGGAGCCACCGAAGGGAAGACTGCTCGAGATACCTGGTTATACTTATGATAAACAGAAGAATCAGCAACAGAAAAAGGGTTTCAGACCAGATCATGGAATATACTTCCTGCAGCGCAGGGCTGAATAAAATGCACAAAAGTAAAATGCGCTTATACCAGGACGAAGGTTTTTGAAAACCATTCATGATTCCGCCGCATATATACAGCAGGGTTCCAAATAAAAATCCATTCAGGAGGGCCCCGAACTGCACCGGATCCAGCCGGGTTAAAAACGAAATGACTGTTAGAAAAAACGGATAGGCAAAAGGAAAATCAACAACCGGGAAAAAGTCGAATGATTTAAAACCGTTTCCTGCTAACATATGCCGGGTGGCAGCTATATAGGTCACGGAATCCGGAGAAACCCCGATACCACTATGTTTTGCAAAAAGCTGGATCAGGAAAAACCCGATCAGGGCGGCTATAAGTGAATCGCGGTTTTTAGAAAGCGAAAATAAATGAGATGTTATTTTCATTCGATAATCCGAAGATATAGGAATTATAATGGTGTATCTGTGAACCCGATGGACTAATTTCAATTTTTGTTCCAGATCAAATTATTGATGCGCAAATTCTATTATTTTCTTCTGTTCATCTGGGGCATTTCTTATGGAAATGCCAGCGCACAGATTTTTGGGGGCACACCTCCTTCTGTAAATTGGAAGGTATTACATTCCGGTCCGGCCGATATCATATTTCCGCCGGAGCTCGATTCAGCTGCCCGGCAGGTTGCCTTCCTGGTTACCGGTTTGAGTCATACAACTTTATCCACGATCGGAAATAAACAAAAACCCGTTGATATCGTTTTTCATAATCTTACCACGGTTCCAAACGGATACGTGCAGCTGGCGCCGTTCAGAAGTGAATTTCAACTTACCCCTGAACAAAATAGTTTTGACACTTGGCAGTCTGCCCTGGAACCAGACCCTTGCTGTTCATGAGTATCGGCATGTTCAGCAGTACAACAATTTCTGCGTCGGCCTTTCCAGGGTATTTTATATTTTGTTTGGTCAGGACGGTCAGGCCTTTGCCAACAATCTTTCGGTGCCCAACTGGTTTTGGGAAGGAGATGCCGTTTATCAGGAAACGCTGGTAAGCCAACAGGGCAGGGGGCGGCTTCCCCTTTTTCTTACCGGATTTGAAGCCCTCTGGATTTCAAAGAAGGATTATTCCTGGATGAAAATCCGCAACGGGTCCTACCGCGATTATACTCCGGATCATTACCCGCTGGGATATATGATGGTTGCTTATGGCAGGGACCGCTATGGTCCGGATTTCTGGGCAAAAACAGCCGTTGAAGCCGCAGCATACCGGGGCCTGTTCTATCCCTTACAAAAAGCCATCAAAAGAAATTCAGGTATAACCTTCGATTCATTCCATATCCGGGCCCTGGATTATTTTCAAAATCAGTTACCGGCCAATGCCTATACAGGTTTTCAGGCGTCTTACGGAAAAAAAATGGAGCATTTTGTGGCAGATGAATTGTTTCCGCAGTTTACAGATAGTACGCACCTCATTTTCCTGAACAGCAGTTACACTTTACCACCGGAATTTGTAATGCAGGAATGGGGAAAAGACAAACTGACCCGGATCCGTTTCCAGGCCGTTACGCTGGATGATGCATTTTCTTACCGAAACCAGATCATTGCGTACACCGCATTTGAACCCGATTTGCGCTGGGGCTGGCGGGATTATTCTGTTGTGCGTCTCCTGGATCTGAAAACCAAAAAAGACAGGCGGCTCACCAGCAAAACAAAATATTTTTCTCCGGATATCTCTCCCGACGGGCAATCCCTCGTAGTGGTGAACATGACCATTACCGGAAAATCCTTTCTCGATATCCTGGAATTGAACTCCGGAAAATTACGGCAACAGCTTCCCAATCCGGACCATTTAATTTATACCTATCCTAAATTCTTTTCTGCTGGTCAGCTGGTCGCTGCAGTTCGCAATGAAAAAGGGCAGATGTGCCTGATGCAGATAAATATGGCTAACGGTAACCAGCAAGCGCTTACTGACTGGTCCATGGATCCCCTTGGATTCGTTTCAGTAGAAAATAACCGGATATTCTTCACCCGTACATTTGCCGGAGAAGACCAGGGTTTCTATTTTCAGGATGGCCGGATTTACCGCTTACATGCAGACGCCATTACAGGCAACTATCAACTGTCTGCCAGCGATGGAAAAATAGCCTGGAACAGTTTTACCAGTTCCGGATTTCGGATCCGGACAGCCCGTTCAGAAAATATTTTTGAAAAGGAGGAAGTAAAATTCCCCAGACTGGACAGTTCAGAAAAACATGAAGTGTATTCACTCGATCATCCACCTTTTCAGATTCCCTTTCCCATTCCGGATACCCCATTTACCGTAAAGCCTTATAGTTCTTTTACCCGTTTATTTAATTTCCATAGCTGGAGACCTTATATTAATGATCCGGATTACACGATATCCCTGCTCGGTCAAAATGTTTTGAACAGTTTTCAATCAGAAATATATATCGGCTATAATAGCGATGAGCAATACAAAAAAGCCGGTATGGATTTTACGTATGGCGGTTTGTTTCCTTTTCTGAATATGGGTGTGGAATACCGGATTGACCGCAGCGGTTATTACCATGGGCAAAAAATTTTATTTAATGAATTACTTCCCTATGCCGGGTTTTCTGTTCCCCTGAATTTCAGCCGGGGACGCTGGCTCACCAGCCTGGAATCGGGCAGTAATATTACCTTCCATCAGCCATATTTTACCGGGGTTTATAAAGACAGCCTCAAAAACACTTCTTATTTCAGTCTGGATCCGCAACTTTTTTTCAGGCACCAGCTGCAGACTGCCCGCATGCAGATTTATCCATCCTTTGCCCAAACCCTGCTTATACAATATAATCAGGCCCTGTCGAATGTTTCCGGAAACCAGTTCCTTGCCTCAGCAAATTTATTTTTTCCCGGAATTCTGTCTACCCATAGCCTGGTATTTAATCTGGCTTTTCAGCAGCATAGTTCTTTAAACCCGGCACTCTTCAGCAATAGCTTCCCTTTTGCGCACGGGTATACCGCGGTTAATTTTTACAAGATGTATGAACTGGGCCTGAATTATAATCTGCCCCTGGTTTACCCCGACTGGGGATTTGCGAACCTCATTTATTTCTTAAGGATCCGCGCCAATGCATTTTTTAATTATACCGGTGTTCCCTACTATGCCCGGAATGGAGCTAATGTGCAAAGTCAATACCGGTCCACCGGTATTGAAATCTACCTGGACACGAAATGGTGGAATCAGCTTCCGCTGAGTTTTGGTATTCGTTACAGCCGTTTGCTGGATCCGGATTATGCAGGGCGGGGACCTAATCAGTGGGAACTGATTCTGCCCCTGAACATCCTGGATAAGGGTTATAGTAACCGGCTGGCCAATCTGTAGAAAGTTTACCGGCCATCCCCGGAACTTCTTAATTTTGCGCGCCCCGGAGAAAACTTGTCCGGCCTCCCCGTATGAAGTATAATACAGAAATTGAGAAAAGAAGAACATTCGCCATCATATCCCATCCTGATGCCGGAAAAACAACACTGACAGAAAAATTTCTACTGTTCGGTGGCGCCATTCAGACAGCCGGAGCGGTTAAAAGCAATAAGATCAGGAAACACGCCACCAGCGATTTCATGGAAATAGAACGGCAGCGTGGTATTTCCGTGGCCACTTCTGTGATGAGCTTTCAATACAAGGACATGCTCATCAACCTGCTGGATACACCGGGTCACAAGGACTTTGCCGAAGACACCTATCGAACCCTGACGGCAGTAGACAGTGTCATCCTGGTCATCGACAGTGTGAACGGGGTAGAAGAGCAAACCCGCAAGCTTACGGAAGTATGCCGCATGCGCGATACCCCGATTATCGTTTTTATAAATAAAATGGACCGGGATGGAAAGAACCGTTTCGAACTGCTGGAAGAAATTGAAAAAGAGTTAAAAATAAAATTGCACCCGATGACCTGGCCCATCAACAGCGGAAAGGATTTTAAAGGCGTCTATAACCTGGTTGATAAAAACCTGGTACTGTTCACCGCCAATACCAAGGCATCAGATGAAGATGTTGTTCATATAGGCGACCTGAACGATAAGCTGCTCGATGAAAAGCTAGGGGAAAAAGATGCGGCCACTCTTCAGCGAAGACGTGGAACTGGTGGATGGTGTATATGGACCGCTCAATGTGGAAGATTACCTGGAGGGAAAAATTGCTCCTGTATTTTTTGGGTCTGCCATCAATAATTTCGGTGTTCGTGAAATGCTGGACACTTTTATCCGCATCGCCCCGGTTCCCCAGTGCAGGCCTACTACCGCCGGAATAGTTTGTCCGGAGGATGAAAAACTCAGCGGTTTTGTTTTCAAAATCCATGCGAACCTCGATCCGCGCCACCGCGACCGGATTGCTTTTATCCGGGTTTGCAGCGGGAAATTTGAACGGAACAAATATTTTCATCATGTGCGGCTGAACAAAGATGTCCGCTTCAGCAATCCCTATAGTTTTCTGGCCCGTGATAAAGATGTAATCGAAGAAGCGTATCCGGGAGATGTGGTTGGACTTTTCGATACCGGGAATTTCAAAATCGGAGATACCCTTACCGAAGGAGAGGATTTTTATTTTACCGGCATTCCTTCTTTTTCACCGGAGATTTTTAAAGAAGTGCAGAATAAGGATCCGATGAAAACCAAACAACTGGAAAAGGGTTTGTTGCAACTGACGGACGAAGGCGTTGCCCAGCTGTTCACCCAGTTCGGCGGAAATAAAAAAATAATCGGATGTGTGGGTGAACTGCAATTTGAAGTGATCCAATATCGCCTGTTGCATGAGTATTCCGCTTCCGTACAATTTAATACCCTTCCTTTTTTCAAAGCCTGCTGGTTAACCAGCAAAGACGAAAAAAAATTACAGGATTTTGTACGTTTCAAACAAAATAATATTGCTGAAGATAAAGATGGTCAGCTGGTTTATCTCGCCCAGAGCGAATGGTTCCTGAAAACAGAAAGAAGCAATAACCCGGATATTGAGTTTCACTTTACGTCGGAGATCCATAAATAGTATAAGAGTATAGGAGTATAAGAGTATAGGAGTATAAGAGTATAAGATATAGGAGTATAGGAGTGAGGCTGATATTCAGTTTAAATTTTTCTTGGTTGTTACTATAATTTTGGATAGAATGGCTATAATTTCGTTTAAGATATCCAAGGTCTTCTGGTCAATTTTGAGACCCATTTTATCGCATAAAATAAGCCAATACAAGGTTTCATTAGCTTCTTTTTGAGCTATTTTAATTTTATGAATAAAATCGATTCTGCTTTCTGAATATTGCGCTTCAAAAACATTTGCTCCGATTGATGTGCCTGATTTCAATAACTGATTTGAAATAATAAATTTTTTCTCTTCAGAAAGGATTTCACATATTTGATTAAGGCAGTTGAAAATGCAAGAGATTTTTGTACGATGGGTCCGTCACGGCGAATCATATTCCGAAGATTAATACTGCGAATTTGATTCAATATAAAAACGAAGTAATGAGGTTTTCTGCTTTGAAAATTAAAGAAAATCACCCTTTTAACACTCTTATACTCTTATACTCTTATACTACTTATACTCTTATACTTCTGTATGTTACTTCAGCCTAACCCCCGTATAATTATGGGGACTAATCGCTTTTAACTCTTTCTTGATCACCGCAGCGATATTCAGCGTGTCGATGAATTCGTGCATGGACTGTTTTGTAATTCCATTTTTGCCCCGGGTCAGGGATTTCAGGGCCTCATAGGGTTTGGGGTAATCCTCCCTTCTGAGAATGGTTTGAATAGCTTCGGCAACCACTGCCCAGTTATTTTCAAGATCCAGTTCGATCTTACCGGCATTGAGAACCAGGCGGGCAAGCCCCCTTTCAATGGACTTCAGGGCAAGTATGGTATGGGAAAAAGGAACACCGATACTGCGCAGGGTGGTGGAATCCGTCAGGTCGCGTTGTAAACGGGAAACAGGGAGTTTGGCAGATAAGAATTCAAAAATCGCATTTGCCATACCCAGGTTGCCTTCCGCATTTTCAAAATCTATCGGATTCACTTTATGCGGCATGGCGGAGGAGCCGATCTCGCCTTCTTTTATCTTCTGTTTGAAATAATCCATGGAGATATAGGTCCAGATATCCCGGCAGAAATCAATGAGAATGGTATTGATCCTTTTTATGCAATCGAATTGCGCGGCGAGCAAATCGTAATGTTCAATCTGGGTTGTAAACTGCTGGCGTTTCAGGCCCAGCTTTTCCTCTACAAATTCATTTCCCAATTTCACCCAGTCTTTCTTTGGAAATGCCACCTGGTGTGCATTGAAATTGCCGGTTGCCCCGCCAAATTTAGCCGTGAAGGGAATCTGTATAAGGAGTTCTACCTGGTTTTGAATCCTTTCCACAAAAACCATGACTTCCTTGCCGAGTGTTGTCGGCGAAGCGGCCTGTCCGTGGGTGCGGGCCAGCATGGGCGTATTCTTCCATTGGCTGGCGAGAATGGCCAGCTGTTTCTTAAGATTTAATACAAAGGGCAGGTATTCAATTTCAACAGCATGTTTCCAAAGCAGGGGAATCGCCGTATTATTGATATCCTGCGAAGTAAGGCCGAAATGTATCCACTCCTTTGAATCGGCGTCTTTCGTCTGATCCAGCCTTGCTTTTAAGAAATATTCAACCGCCTTTACATCGTGATTGGTCGTTTTTTCTATTTTCTTTATCTCAAGGGCATCTTTAAGACTGAAATTCTCTACCGCATCCAGCAGGTGTTTTTTTGTATTCGCGGTAACGGTAAAAAACTTTTTTTCAGAAAGAAAAATAAAATAGGCCACTTCCACCTCGAGCCGGTATTTTATCAGGGCATATTCTGAAAAATATTCTCCAAGCGACTGAAGTTGGTGATGATACCTTCCGTCAATGGGTGATATGGCTGTCAGCGGATGAAGTTCCATATTTTTTTGTAAATAAGGATAATTTGGTCGCCTTACCTACATTTGCTGCCAAATTTAAACTAATCGCGTTGGAAAGAAAAATAAGGGTTGGAGCGGTGAGTTACCTGAATACCAAACCTCTGTTGTACGGAATTGAAAATTCCCCGGTAATTGAAGAAATATCCCTGATCTCTGAATACCCTTCCCGGATTGCAGATATGCTGCTGAATGATGAAATTGATATTGGCCTGGTTCCGGTTTCGATCATTCCCCAAATGAAAGAATATCATATTTACACCCGCTTTTGCATTGGCTGTGACGGACCTGTTGATTCAGTTTGTCTGTTCAGTGAAGTTCCTGTACATGAAATTAAGTCCGTAATCCTGGACTATCAGAGTCGCACCTCGGTGGCTCTCGCAAAAATATTATTTAAAAAACACTGGAACCTGCAACCTTCCTTTGTACCCGCAGGTCCGGATTTCCTAAGTCAGATCCAGGGCACGCGGGCAGCGGTCGTGATTGGAGACCGGGCGCTGGAACAAAGAAAAAAATCTGCTTACCGGTATGATCTGGGTTATGTCTGGAAAGAGATGACCGGACTGCCCTTTGTATTTGCGGCCTGGATCAGCAATAAGGAACTGGATTCCGGCTGGGTAAATCGTTTCGATCAGGCAAATGCTTATGGCGCTGAATCATATAGATCGGGTAATAGAAGAAATTTCTGATTCTGCTATTAATCTGAAAGATTATTTTACCCGAAAATCTGAATTACGATCTCAACGAAGAGAAGAAAAAAGGTCTTGCCCTCTTTCTGCAATATTTATCGGATAAGTAATACCGTACCTCTTCTTTCCACATCTCCGCAAAACGAACTGGCTCTGATGATATAGACGAAACCGCCTGAGTCCTGTAATTCGCCCTGAAAAGTTCCATCCCAGCAGGCGGATGGATTTTTTGTATCAAAAACTTTCTGGCCCCACCGGTTATAAATGGAAAACTGCCGGATCGTAACCGTTCCCCAGCTGCGAATACCAAAACAATCATTCACGTTATCTCCGTTTGGAGTAAATGCATTCGGCACGGAAAAAAAGTTTTCTCCCGTCTTGGAAACGACTACGGTGACGGAATCATATGCATAACATCCCTCCGCATTGCTTCCCTTCACAACGAATTTGGTTGTGGTAGAAATGGTTGCCATTGGAGATGAACTTTCCGGATCTGATAATCCAACGGCAGGTGTCCATATATACGATTCAGCCCCGGTCGCAGTTAGTTTTGCGTTCAGTACCGAACAATTTATATCGTTCGATTTTTGTACACCCATCACCGGTACCGGATGAACCATCACTTCCACATCAAAACCGGAATCATACATCGCACAGACCGGATCAGCAATATCCAGATGAAAAACAGTCGACTGATCCGGTGTTGCCGTAGGGGAAGCCAGCGAAGGATTGTTCAATAAGGCTGCCGGAGACCAGGTATACAAATACCTGGAGTCATTATTTCCATCCAACAGTACAGATGAACCCTTACAAACAGCCGTTGGCAGGGGGGATTTGAAAACAGGAGCAGGAATTATACTCACCGTTACAGAATCCTTTACCGTACAATTGTTCAGATCCTGCCCGGCTACATAAAATTTAGTAGTAACCACAGGAGAAGCAACGGGATTATATATCGATGGATTGCTGACTAAAGTGGCAGGTGTCCAGGTGAAGTTGCCTCCACCAGAAACATACAACTGGGCATCCGCTTGTAAACAAATACTGGTATCGGGAGTGATGGTCAATTGACCGGGCTGGAATACAGTAATGGTTGCTGTTTCACCCGTAATGGTTGTGCTGCATTTCGCCGCATCCGTAATTTTCAGCAGGGGATACAGTGTAGTGCCTGCCGGTGTAGTGACTACAGGAAAAGGCTGACCACTTTGTACATTCGTCTGGTCAAATACACTGACCTGATCACTGAAACTGAGTGTAAAGGGCGGGTTTGCTGGTAGCGTAGTCGGTATAAAAGTTAAGTAGCCGGTTTGTCCGGGACAAATGCTGTTTCCAATAAAAGTTCCCTGTATAGCCGGACAACAATCGTTGTCACCTGTGAAAATACAATTCGGGTTGGTCTGGTTAATAGCCGCTGCTCCATTCAGGGTTCCGTTCCAGGCAGGATTTCCCTGTTTATTCAACAGGTCATCAAACGTATAATATGCCAGCAGGCCTGTTTGCGTTGTAGGAGACGGAAGCGATGAATTCATATATGCCTGAATCTGGGCCTGAGTGCGGGCCACATTCCAGATTCTGACTTCATTGATATAGCCAATTAAGTTTTCTGTATATAGTTGTGCCTCATTCAATCCTATCTGTGTTTGAAAATCATTCTGAAAAAGATTTCCCGTCACAGCCACCTGACTTAACAAAAATCCATTCCTGTAAAATTTTAATGTTGCCCCGTCATAAACCATGGCAACATGATATGTTTTATTTAACTGTATATCACAGACGGGCGGGGTAATATGATAAACACCATCTGCTGTTGTTATTTCTGCGTCACTTGGTCTTAATAAATAATTAGTATTTACCGGATCCTTGTGTTTGGATACAAGATCTCCGGCATATAAAAAACCACCCAAATAAGGAGTTGTACGATTAAATTCGGCTTCCACTGTAATTTGATTTCCCGGAATATCAAGATCCCCAATACCTACAAAAGATGGCTGGGAAGGTAGTCCAAGCCAGTTATTGCAGGTATGCAACGGACAATCATTGACTACAATTTGCCGGCATGCTGAGGTTTCCGTTGGCAAGCCAACGTCTATCATTAAATTAATATTATACGTTCCCGGTTGTGAATAGCTGATTGTTGTGGGATTTTGCATTGTGGACCCTGGTGTATTGCAGCCAGCAAATCTTAATCGGGTAAGTGTATTACTATTCACATTGGGAATAAAACAATAAATGTCATTATTAATTATAAACAATTTGGAAATTGAATGGGGGAAATCCAGGCTGCCCAAATTCCCAAGTGATGCTGCCGATGGCAAACTCATAATGTCATTCCCAAAATCCAGTCTCGTTAATGTATTGGTTCCAGAGTTAACAACAAAAGCTTCTAAATTATTACAAACCTGAATAAAAGAAATGTCTCTGGGCAAGCTCAAAGCGCCACCCGGGTTACCAATATTTTGAGTGGTAGGGGTATTCAATAAAGAATTTCCAAAACTTAATCTGGAAAGAGTCCCATTACCATCATTAGCTATGAACAAAAACCAGTTACCAGAAGAATTTATCGCTCCAAGGCCCGTGGGAATATTTAAGCCGCCCAAATTCCCCAGGTTTATACCAGTTGGTGAAGTTGAAAAGTCGGTGCCGAAGCTGATCCGACTGATTGTGTTATTCCTAGAATTTACCGTATACCCGTACCAATTTCCGGATTCTTTAAAAATAAACATATCCAAAGGATAATTCAGTCCTCCAATATTACCCCAATTAGTAGCACTGGGAGTCGTTGTCGCAAGGGAGGTTCCAAAGTCAATTTTAGCTATAGATGAAGGGTTACCTGAAGCCGGATCCCCCCCGGCAATTATTGCTGTCCAATTCCCATTAATGTTCACCAGTTGGATTCCCTCAGCGTTTTGAGGAATAGCTCCTCCAAAATTTCCCAAATTGTCAACAATGGGATTATTCAGAAGACTATTTCCAAAATTCATGCGCACCACAGTAGCTAAAACATTATTAACAGCAAACACAAAATAATTTCCGCTGTTGTCCTGCACAAAATCAACATATACAGGCAGATTTAATAGACCACCCGGATTACCCAGGTTTACAGCCTCAGGTACTGTGGTTAATTGCGACTGGCAAAACGACCAGTTATACGTGGTTGCTCCAACAGAAGTGTTCTGAATATTCACCGGAGAATTGATACAAACCGTATCAGGCGATAAAAATCCTGCTGTTTGACCATAAGAATGAACTGCACTGAATAACAATAACAGCAATAATATTGTCCTAAGGGGCATACACAACAAACCTAATAAAAAATAACTGACTTAGAGAATGCTAATAGAGTCTAAGAGTTTACCCCTAGTTTGATTTCCACGCGAGGTCTTCCCCCCATCCCTTTACCTTTTTATAATCAGTGCTTCCGCCAATTCGTCTTTGATACTTGCTTCCCCTGATTTTACATCATAAGGAGCTGTCATAGGTCTTTTTTCAATTACTATAACACTATCATAGTAATGAATTGAATGAACCGTCTTGGTGAAGTTGTCAATCGGTAATTTTTTGATTTTGTGCCAGGCGTGCAATTTTGTCGATAAAATTTTTAGTGTACTCTATAAATGACCGGCTTTTCTTATATCCTCCGCCAAAATATTTATAATAGGAAGTGTGCAAGTCTTCGCACAAGGTAAATGCCATCATCCTTTACTTTATCAAATAGACACTCAAAAGTGGTAATCTGTTGTTTCATGGTATGTCCGCCATCATCTATCAAAATATCCAACGGGGGTAAAATATCATGTAAGTTTTTTAGGAATGATTTATCCTCCTGAGAACCAATAAATACTTTGGTATACTCATTTTCAAATTTCTTGCACTCCGGATTTATGTCCACAGAAAAAATATGTGCTTTCCCCTTAAAGTAATCATTCCACATTTCTATGGAGCCTCCGTGAGCAGCACCAATTTCTAAAATATTCACTTCTTTACCCCTCAGATGATTCAAATGCCTGTCATAAATTTCAAAATAATGTCTCCACTTATGTATTAACTTATGTTCTGTGTTGAAAAAAAAATTTTCTAAATCATTCATCCCTAAATTATTAATTCTTAAATACCTGCAAATTATATCAATTACGAAAACAAAAAATATTAAGTTGAATATCGTACGGGTACCTGTTTTTTAGCGGTCTTGAAAAAGGTGTATCGTAAACCGGTGCCGCCTCTTTTATATAATAGTGAAAGCCATTTTTCACAATAACATCAAAGATTTCATTTAACTCCGTATTTTGATTGAAGTTTCCATGATATTCGATAAATAAATGCCCAACATATTTTAATTTCTCCTGAATGTCAATAACGACCTGATATTCAGCTCCTTCAATATCTATTTTCAATAAATCCGTCTTTCTGTCAATTAAGTTCTTTAACCTCACCGCTTTTACGCTCACTGATTCTGTTGTACTTTGGTCAATTAGCTTACTTGCAGTTGAACCTTTAGCTGAGAAGTTTAATATTTTGTCTTCAATCCAAACAGCTTCCTTTTTTAAATGCACGTTTTCAAAGCCAAACGATTGAACATTTTTAGACAATAAAAGAAAATTCTGCTCATCCGGTTCGAAGGCCAGTATTTCTGCATCCGGATGGCGGTGCTTCATATAGATCACACTCAGCCCGATATTCGCACCGCAATCGATGATATATGGTTTTGCGGGAAGTTCCTGCTTGTAGATTTCTTCCACAAATATCTCTTTCAGCCCGTGCAGGAGTTCCGTGGCATTGATAAAATGGAGTTCCTTACCAAAGAGACGATGGATACGGGGTTCTCCCGGATTCAGGTGTTTGTAATATATTTTTTTAACCGGACCAACATTCAATTCCCGGTAAGGGTTATGAAATAATTTATTGAGCCGGAGACGGATTCCCTGGTAAATATTTTCTAGAAATGATTTTTTTTCCATCCTTCGGCTATTTCCTGCTGATTGAATAACTGAATCTCAAATACGGATTCCGGAATGATGTCCGGGTTATATTTTTGGCGGGCTTTACCTGCATACTAATTAATTCTTTAAGTTTACCAACAGTAAGATCAGCGAATATAAAGAATGATATGTTTTCCATTATTATTTGTTCCATTCAACCTCCTTTACTTGAACAGGTTCGCGCCAATATCGAAGAAACGATATCCCAGCCTTATGAGTTGCTGGTATGGGACAACCGCGAAAACAGAAAAGGACTTTGTGAAGTATATAATCTGCTGGCTGCAAAAGCCAGATTTCCCTTTCTCTGTTTTATGCACGAAGACATTTTGCTCACGCGGCCACTGGGGTACAAATTTGCTGGATGCCTTCCGGCAAGACAATGGCCTCGGACTGATTGGCGTTTCCGGTTCAAAATATAAAAGCCGGACGCTCTCCGGTACCGCTACAGGTATGCTGGAATTCGACCGGATTGAAATTCAGCATAAAAATGCAAAACAGGAAACGATAGCGCTTTTCAACAATCCCTCCAAGGCTGTCCTTGAAAATACCGTAACCCTCGACGGTGTATTCCTGGTTACCCGGAAATCCGTTTGGCAGGAATTTCCATTTAATGAAAAAACCCTCCACGGATTTCATTTGTACGATCTGGATTTTTCCGTACGTGTACAGCAGAAATTCAGGATAGCGGTTCTTTTCAATATCCGCATGACGCATTTAACAGAAGGCGGGAGTTTTGGAGATCACTGGGTTGAAGATACCATCCGCTGGCATAGGGGATACGCAAAAATACTTCCGGCTTCGGTAAATATGACGCAAGCCGAATATCAGGGGCTGGAAAGTGAAATCCGGAGAAAATGGTTATACCGGTTGAGGATAGAAAATATCAGCTTCTTTAATAAGCTGCGCTGGGTTTATTTCAGTGGAGCCATAACTGATATCCGCTCTTGGCCGTATATCGGATTATTCTTCTTTGGGAAAAATTATAAACGAAACCCGTCAAAAACTTAAGCCCTTTCCATTCACAATTTGATTTGATAAAGAGATTAAATCTTACTCAGTGTATCAGATATCTGGCTTTAGGCTTTGAGCTTTAGGCTTTCAGCCTAAATTATCCTTTATATACAAACGGAATCAGCAGGGTATAGATGACCAGCATAATGGATCCAAGGTATTCTGCTGAATATCCCAACACGGTAGTGAATGTGCCGCCGATCACCATTACCCATAAAACAAAAGCAAAGGATGAAAAAACAATCTGACCGGCTTTCTTAACATTGGTTACATAGTACAGATAGATTGGATTCAGCACCACCAGTATTCCAAAAACGATCCAGGTCAGCAATTGACGATTACCCTGCTCGCCGGCACCATTGATCAGGGCTTTCAGGGTTACATAGGCCGTTATGATTTCTGAGGGTATCAGTTTCACCAGCCGGTCTTTGTAATCATTAACCTGCGTCGGCGCAGGAACGGGTATATCCGCTGCGGACTTTATTTCACGGGCCATAATTGAATTTTATTTTCTCAATTTACCCATAAAATATGGAAGGCCTGGGGCGCAAATATGGAAGATTTGAGGCCGCGAAAATGTAAGGCCTCCTAAGGCCGCCCGGGGATGATTAATGGTTCCGTTTCAGGCCATTGAGCCTGAATGCCATGCCTTAAGCCTTAAGCTTTACGCTTTTAGCTTTTAACTGCCATTTTTGCACTATTTCTTCCATGGCATAATGATTGACATTCTGTTATGAATCATTTAAATACTAACCTTAAATAAAACCATATTATGGGAAAAATAATAGGAATTGACCTCGGAACAACCAATAGTTGCGTAGCCGTAATGGAAGGCAATGAGCCGGTGGTGATTGCCAATGACGAAGGTCGCCGTACAACCCCGTCTGTAGTGGCTTTTCTGAAAAATGGCGAACGTAAGGTAGGTGATCCGGCCAAACGCCAGGCTATTACCAACCCGGTAAATACCATTATCGTCAGTAAAGCGTTTTATGGGCCGCCGTTATGACGAAGTGACCAATGAAATCAGCCACTGGAGCTATAAAGTGGTAAAAGGTGACAATAATACTTGCCGTATTGACATAGACGGCCGTCAGTATACACCCCAGGAAATCAGCGCCATGATTCTTCAGAAAATGAAGAAAACAGCAGAAGATTACCTGGGACAGGAAGTAACTGAAGCCGTTATTACCGTTCCTGCTTATTTTAATGATGCACAGCGCCAGGCTACCAAAGAAGCCGGTGAAATTGCCGGTCTGAACGTTCGCCGTATCGTAAACGAACCTACCGCTGCAGCCCTGGCTTATGGTCTGGATAAAGCCGGAAAAGATGAAAAAATTGCCGTTTTTGACCTTGGTGGCGGTACATTTGATATATCCGTCCTGGAACTGGGTGATGGCGTATTTGAAGTAAAATCAACCAATGGTGATACCCATCTGGGTGGTGACGATTTTGATAAAGTGATCATGGACTGGCTGGCTGAAGAATTCAAAAAAGATGAGAACATGGATCTGCGCAAAGATCCCATGGCATTGCAGCGTCTGAAAGAAGCTGCTGAAAAAGCCAAGATTGAATTGTCTTCTTCCAGCGAAACAGAAATCAACCTGCCTTATATCACAGCAGTTGATGGTGTTCCCAAACACCTGGTGAAGAAACTGACCCGTGCAAAATTTGAACAGCTGTCTGATAAACTTTTTGAAAGATGTCTGAAACCCTGTGAACAGGCATTGAAAGATGCCGGTCTGAGCGCTTCACAGATTGATGAAGTGATCCTGGTTGGTGGTTCTACACGTATTCCGAAAGTGCAGGAGATCGTTGAAAAATTCTTTGGAAGAAAACCAAATAAAGGAGTGAATCCTGATGAAGTGGTTGCCGTTGGTGCAGCCATACAGGGTGCTGTATTGACCGGTGAAGTAAAAGATGTATTGTTGCTCGATGTAACACCGCTTTCCCTGGGTATCGAAACCATGGGTGGTGTAATGACCCGTCTGATCGACAGCAATACAACTATTCCGACAAAGAAATCAGAAACCTTCTCTACCGCCAGCGATAACCAGCCCGGTGTTCAGATACATGTATTGCAGGGCGAACGTCCGATGGCAAATCAGAATAAGAGCCTGGGTATGTTTAACCTCGATGGTATTCCACCGGCACCACGAGGTGTACCGCAGATCGAAGTGATCTTTGATATTGATGCCAATGGAATCCTGCATGTAACGGCAAAAGATAAAGGCACCGGTAAAGAACAGAAGATCCGTATTGAAGCAGGCAGTGGTCTGAGCAAGGAAGAAGTGGAAAAGATGAAGGCTGAAGCCAAGGCCAATGAAGCAACGGATAAGGCAGCCCGTGAAAAGATAGACAAAATGAACCAGGCCGACAGTCTTGTTTTCCAGACGGAAAAACAATTGAAGGAATTTGGTGAAAAAATACCGGCTGATAAAAAAGCACCGATTGAAACTGCACTGGCAAATTGAAAGAAGCGCATAAATCACAGGATATAGCTGAGATTGATGCAGCAATTGCAGAAATGAATACAGCCTGGACAGCGGCTTCAGAAGAACTGTACAAAGGAACCCAGGAAGGCCCGCAGGGCGCAGAAGGGGCGTCTAACGGTAACGAACAGGCGAATGCCGGTAAAGGTGCCGAGAACGTAACAGATGCTGAATTTGAGGAAGTTAAATAGGCTTAACGCTTTGCATGGATATAATGGCTGACGCTTGCGTCAGCCATTCGTTTTTAAGCAGTTACGATTGAAAATGAGCGTTGGACATGATATAATTTTTTATAATAAGGATTTGCAAAAGTCAATCCGATCGTATATTTGCATCACGAAATAAGAGCAATTCAACAGTCTTGCAAGCTCAAACGGTCTACACTTCTTCCTAACGATTCTTCAGTGTTCTCCTCCGTATTGCTCCGTTAAAATTTTTAATCTAAAAACAGATATTTTTATGAACCAAGTTGTAATGCCGTCTATTGTACAGATGGATTCTGAAACGCTAAGAAAACTGACTACTGAAGTAAAGGAAACACTCGCTACAGGTATCAATGTACCTGCAAAAAAGAAACGTTTTACTGCCGTAAATCTCTGGAGAATTCACCAGGCCAAAAAACAGCCTGCACGTATTACCCGGAAATGGGCCATCTAATATAGCATCAAATAAATCGTATAGGATGAATGCTTCGGTCAAAACGGAAAGGATCCGTTGGGAAGTCAAATAGGAACACTGTTATCGAAAGCAGTGTTTTTTTATTTTTGAGGAATTCGGTTCACATAATATCCAGGGCCTTGGCGAAGAATGTGCATACAAAAGGTAAGGTAAGGATACATACGCCACCGATAACCTGGTATAATCCAAAAAATCCTACTACAGACAGAAGAAAGAGGAACCAGTAGAGGCCGGTGGCTTTTTTAGTGTTTTCCATGCTGGTCAAATTGTTACGCAAATATATTCCATTTCTTATACCCTTTATCAGCGGACATTAATTTTATTACAAGGGGCTGTTTCGGTATTTTCGCAGGGTTCCTTTTAAACCCATAGCTGAACTTCCACCTGAGATGAGAATACATTTTTATCTGCGCTTCAGTACAAAACACGGTCAGGATCTTTTCATTTCCGGAAATATTCCTGAATTGGGTTTTTCGGATAGTGGCAAATGCGCACCTGTGGCCATGAAATATAAAAATCCTGAATTCTGGGAATTAGCTGTGGAACTGGCCAGTTTGCCTGAAAACCCCATTCAATATCACTATCAGGTAATGATGGAAGATGGTATCCTGGTTGATGAATGGGGAAATGACCGGGAAATCCTTGTCCCTCCCCGTTATAGTGATTTACAAATCTTCGACACCTGGAATCATGCCGGTGAATATGAAAATGCTTTTTATTCCGCCCCATTTCAGGAAATTCTGCTTCCTGCTCCATCCCGTAAATCGGGTCGGAAGTCCCCTAAATCAAAAACACATATTTTTAAAATAAAAGCTCCCTTACTGAACAGCAACGAAGCGGTTTGCATTTCAGGCAACAGCTCCGGATTAGGGGATTGGTCCATCAACAAACCTATTACCGGGAAAAAAAATGGAAACTGGTGGATCATCGAAGCCGATTTATCCGACGACCAGTTTCCAATCCAGTACAAGTATGGTGTATATGATTTAAAACATAAATCCTTTGTCCGCTTTGAACTTAATCCAGACCGGGTACTGCTGGGAGATGCCCGGGAAGGTGGGTTAACCATCCTGCATGATGGATTTATCCGATTGCCGAATAACACCTGGAAAGGGGCGGGAGTAAGCATTCCGGTTTTCAGCCTGCGTAGCCGGGATTCCCTGGGAACCGGGGAGTTTTCTGACATCCGCTTACTGGTTGACTGGGCAAAAAAAACGGGACTTAAACTTATCCAGATACTCCCAGTAAATGATACTTCAGCCACCGGCAGCTGGATGGATTCTTATCCTTACGGGGCCATATCCGCTTTTGCACTGCATCCCCTATACCTGAACCTGGAAGAAATGGCAGGTAAGAAAAACAATTCACTACTGAAGCCCCTGAAGAAAATCCAAAAACAATTGAATGACCTGCCTGAACTGGATTACGAACAGGTAATGCAGATTAAAACAGGCGCATGCAAAAGAAATATTTGAAGCAGAGAAAGAATCCTTCATGACTGATCCTGATTTTCAGGAATTTTTTGAAGATAAACAAATGCTGGCTGATTCCCTATGCCGCATTCTGTTTTTTAAAGGAAACAAATCATACGGCTGATTTCCGTAAATGGAAAACACATGGCCGTTTCACTAAATTATCCATTGACCGGCTGGTATCTCCCCAGTCCAAACATTACGATCAGATTGCTTATTACTATTTCATACAGTTTCACCTGCACCGGCAACTGAGAAAGTCCGTTCAGTACGCCCATAAAAACGGAATTATTATCAAAGGAGATATTCCGATCGGGGTTTACCGGTACAGTTGCGATGCCTGGGTAGCCCCTGAACTATACCATATGGACCAGCAGGCTGGCGCACCGCCGGATCCTTTTGCCGTCAAAGGGCAGAACTGGGGCTTTCCCACCTATAACTGGGAGAGGATGGCCACAGATCATTTTCAATGGTGGAAAAACCGTTTTGCCCAGATGGCTATCTATTTCGATGCCTTCCGGATAGATCATATCCTGGGTTTTTTCCGGATCTGGAGTATTCCCATGACACAACGGAAGGGATCATGGGACATTTTGAACCTGCCATTCCGGTTCACCGGGTTGAATTCGATGAAAGGAATATTTAGTTTGATGCTGACCGGTATACCAAACCATTTATCAATGAAGCCGTACTCTGGGAATATTTTGGAGCCGATATTGAAAAGGTAAAACCGTTTATTTTGATGAATTAACACAGGGTCGCTTTGACTATTAAAGAATTTGTAGATACCCAGCGAAAAATAACGGATTATTTTGAAGACAAAACTTCAGACGCGCTGGACATACTCAGTCGGGAATCCCTGATGAACCTCATTTCCAATGTTATTCTTTTTGAAGTGGAAGGATCCGGAGGCAAGCAATTTCATTTCCGGATCGCCATGGAAAAAACATCTTCGTTCCGATATCTTGACTGGCATCTTCAAAATCAGCTGAAGGATCTGTATGTAAATTATTTTTATCGCCGCCAGGATGCATTTCTGGAAGAAAGAAGCGATGAAAAAACTACCGCTTTTGAAAGGGTCCACCAATATGCTGGTATGTGGTGAAGACCTGGGTATGGTTCCTTCCTGTGTTCCGGATGTAATGAAACAAATGGGTATTCTGAGCCTGGAGATTCAACGCATGCCCAAAGATATTACCCGGGAATTTTTTCATCCGGCCATGGCACCTTATTTATCTGTGGTAACTCCTTCCACCCATGATATGAGTACCATCCGGGGCTGGTGGGAAGAAGACCGCGGGAAAACACAGAAATTCTTTAATGAGGAGCTGGGTCAGTGGGGCGATGCGCCATATTTTTGCGATGCCTGGATCAACAGGGCCATCGTGCAGCAACATCTGCATTCTCCGGCCATGTGGAGTATTTTTCAGTTGCAGGATTTGCTGGGTATGGATGAACATGTCAGAAGGGAAAATCCGAATGATGAAAGAATCAATGTACCTGCCATTCCAAATTATTACTGGAGCTACCGGATGCATATTTATCTGGAAGATCTGCTGAAGGAAAAATCTTTTAATGAAGCAACTGAAGGACTTTGTAAAATCTTCCGGCAGATAATATTTCGAGATGAAAATTCAATGCATGTTTCGTACAACTTACGTCTTTAAATATCCATTCACGATTTCCAGGGAACCAAAACACATCAGCCGACACTGATTGTAAGTATGGAACAATTCGGACTCACCGGATATGGCGAAGCTCCGGCTATAACATATTATCATATTCCCGTTGAGAAAATGGTTGCTGACCTGGAACTTAAAAAACCGGTCATTGAAAAATTTGCATTTACCGAACCTTCCCGTTTCTGGCATTTTCTGCATCACCTGATTCCCGACAATCCTTTCCTGGTTTGTGCATTGGATATTGCTGCCTGGGATCTGTATGGGAAAATGCAGAAGAAACCACTCTATGAGTGCTGGAAACTGAACCCGAATGAAGGCCCGATGACAGATTATACCATTGGAATTGATACCATTGATAAAATGGTTGAAAAAATGAAAGCGAAACCCTGGCCCATTTATAAAATCAAACTGGGTACAGCGGAGGATGCAGAAATTATCCGGGCGCTGAGAAAACATACAGATGCACTGTTTCGGGTAGATGCCAATGCAGGATGGACGGTTTCACAGGCACTGGAACTAATTCCGGCACTGAATGAATGCGGGGTGGAATTCATTGAACAGCCTCTGGCAAAAGATGATCTGGACGGTATGAAGGTGCTTTTTGAAAAATCACCCATTCCGCTGATTGCAGATGAATCCTGTGTTTCTGAACAGGATGTGGAAAAATGTCATGGGCTTTTTCACGGGGTCAATATCAAACTAACCAAATGCAGCGGACTCACACCCGCACTGCGCATGATTGAAACCGCCCGTAAACTGGGAATGAAAGTAATGGTCGGAAGCATGAATGAAAGCAGTATCGGTTCCGCGGCAATTGGTCATTTGCTACCTTTGCTGGATTATGTGGACATGGATGGTCCCTTGTTACTCGATGAGGATATTGCCACCGGTTTGGAAATTATAAATGGAAAAGTAAATCTTTCCCGGAATCCCGGACTTGGCATCCAATATACCGGCATTCCCATAACTTCTTAAAAAATATTTTATGTCAGAAGATTTAATCATCAACCGGGGAACGAAGGAAGAACAATACACTGAAATTATTCCGCAGATTGCCGCCCTGATAGAAGGCGAACCGGATCTGATCGCAAATCTCGCGAATATTACCGCTGCACTAAAACAACAATTCGACTGGCTCTGGATTGGATTTTACCTGGTAAAAGAAGATGAACTGGTTCTGGGTCCGTTCCAGGGACCCATCGCCTGTACCAGAATTAAAAAGGGCAGGGGTGTTTGCGGAACCGCCTGGGAACAAATGAAAACCATAATTGTTCAGGACGTAAATAAATTTCCCGGACATATTACCTGCAGCAGTTCATCCAAATCAGAAATTGTTCTTCCGTTAATCCGTCAAAATGAAGTAGTTGCTGTGCTGGACATTGATCATTCCCGGTATGCAGCCTTTGATAAAACCGATGAATTATTTCTCTCCGAAATCATCAGCCTGATTTTTTTTAAAATAAATTAAACAAACGTTTAATTATAATCAGTTAGTACTATTTTTGCATTCCATTGCTTGCTTCCGGCACTCATGAATCACTTGTTTTAAAAAGTGCTTCGAATATTTTTCACTTTTTATGAAAAGAATTATACTTTTTTTTCCGGTATTGATCTTACTGGGATCTGCCAGTGCACAAGTAAAAGATGGGTCCTCTGCCAAGTCGCTGGAAGACTGTATTAAATATGCGCTGGAGAATCAGACAAATATCCGGCAGTCTTTTATTGACCAGCAAATCACTGACCGTGAAATCAAATCACAGCTTTCCGAATGGTATCCGCAGATTAATTTTAGCGGCAACTACCAGCAGAATTTCCAGAGGCAGACCAGCATATTTAATGGTCAGGCAAATCCCATTGGCACTTTTAATTCTTCCGGAGGATATTTCAATCTGAATCAAAACATTTTTAACCGGGATGTAATCATTGCCCAGCAATCTTCCAATGACATCCGCCTGTATACAAAACAAAATACCGTGAACACACAGATCGCGGTGGTTGCGGATGTAAGCAAGGCTTTTTATGATCTGCTGCTTTCAAAAGAACAAATCAATTTACTGGATACAGATATCGTGCTTCTGGAAAGGAGCCTGAAAGACGCCTTTAACCAATACAAAGGAGGAATCGTGGATAAAACGGATTATCAACGGGCCACGATCACCCTGAATAATGCAAAGGCCCAGCGGAAAACCGCAGGAGAAACCCTGAAGATTCGCACAGCATATCTCAAATTGTACATGAGTTATCCGACGGATGCTCCACTGGAAATATATTTTGACAGTGCAAAACTAAAAGCAGAAGTAGCTTCCTTCGATACCCTTCAGCAGGTGGAAGTGAATAACCGAATCGAATACCAGCAGCTGATTACAGAGAAACGTTTGGAGGAGTACAATTTAAAATATTACAAGTGGGGTTTTCTTCCCACCGTGTCTGCTTTCGGCGCGTATAATCTGAACTATTACAACAATGAGTTTTCCAAGCTTTACTCTCAAAACTATCCAAATT
This sequence comes from uncultured Bacteroidota bacterium, assembly GCA_963730655.1. GTDB lineage: Bacteria > Bacteroidota > Bacteroidia > Chitinophagales > Chitinophagaceae > Puia. The sequence continues at coordinate 296,227 of CAVSSI010000001.1, read as the reverse complement.
CCTACGCAGGTCTCTCTGTGAGCATTCCTTTATTTACCGGAACCAAGCGCTTACAGCAGGTAAAAATAGCCCAGCTGCAGTTAGAACGGCTCAATTACAATTTTACATCCCTGCGGGATTCGATACGTACCCAATATATTGAGGCGCTGTCTTCCTACAAAGCCAACCTGAATAATTATTATGAGCAAAAAGAGAACCTGGATCTGGCGAAACAGGTGTATAATATTATTCAGTTACAGTACCGGTCCGGAATAAAAACCTATCTCGATGTGGTTGTGGCCAATAATGATTTGTTCACAGCGCAGGTAAATTATACAAATGCCATATTTCTGGTACTGAGCAATAAAATTGATGTGGAACGAGCGCTGGGAACTTTAAAATATTCTTATTAACCATCCTGTTATGATAAATAAATTCGTTGTTTTTTTATTGATTGTATCCGGGCTCTCTGCCTGCAGTCATCCGGCACCCCCGCCGCCGCCACCTCCCGTTTCCGTGAATGTGAATACCGTGAAATCGGGGAGTGCCCGGTATACTGATTCTTATCCGGCCACCGTTACGGCAGTAAACCAGGTAGATGTTCGTCCGCAGGTTGCCGGATATATTACCGGTATATTTTTCAAGGAAGGGCAGCACGTGGAAAAGGGTCAGAAAATATACCAGATAGACGGACAGCAATACCGGGGCGCCTATGATCAGGCTGTTGCCCAACTCGACGTAAGCGAAGCCAATCTTTCGAAAGCGCAGAAAGATGCTGACCGTTATGAAGAACTTGGCAAACAGGATGCGATCGCCCAGCAGACGGTGGAACATTCCCAGGCCGATCTCCAGTCAGCAAAAAAACAGGTTGCTGCGGCTAAAGCCAATGTAAGTGCACTGGAAGTAAACCTCCGGTATACTACCATATATGCACCCTTATCGGGAACCATTGGCATCTCTGAAGTGAAACAGGGTGCCGCGGTTTCCCCTGGTTCAACGGTACTGAATACCATTTCATCTGATAATCCCATTGGTGTGGATGTAGCCCTGAGTGAAACCCTGATTCCGTTCATGGAAAAAACAAGGAAAAATAATGTTTCAAAAAAAGATTCCATTTTTATCCTTACCCTGGCTGATCAGTCAAGGTATCCATATCCGGGGGAGATCTTTATTATTGACCGGGCAGTGGATCCGCAAACCGGAACCATTAAAGTGAGGCTGGTTTTTCCTAATCCGGATAACCTTCTGAAAGCAGGTATGTCCTGTAATCTGGTGATATCAAATAACAGCAATGAACAGACGATTCTGATTCCTTATAAAGCTGCCGTAGAGCAAATGGCAGAATATTTTGTATACGTAGTCAATGCAGATACAGTGGCTCAGCGAAAAATTACACTCGGTCAGCGAATCCGGGAAAATGTAGTTGTTAAATCCGGACTTAAGGAAAATGAAGTAATCGTAATAGATGGTGTTCAAAAATTGAAAGACGGATCGAAAGTTAAACTACCCGACAGTCATGCTGCCGGAACAGATTCTTTAAAACGCCCGGGAGCTGATTCATCCAAAAGATAATCATCCGGTATAGTTAATATAACAGTATGATTGCAGATACTTTTATTAAGCGGCCGGTTACGGCCATCGTGATATCCATCGTTATCGTGTTGATGGGACTGCTTGCATTGAGCAGCCTCCCGGTAAGTCAGTATCCCGATATCACACCACCTACGGTGCAGGTCACCAGCAATTATATCGGAGCAGATGCACAAACAGTTGAACAGACCGTAACCACACCCATCGAAGTTCAGGTAAACGGAACGCCGGGAATGGCCTACATGCAAAGCAACAGCACCAATAACGGTCAAAGCACCATTACGGTTACCTATGAAGTCGGATCCGATGTAAATACCGGCATGCTGGATGTTCAAAACCGGGTAGGTATTGCTTCTCCCTCACTGCCTGATGAATTAAAAAGACTAGGTGTAATCACCAGAAAAAGAAATCCCAGCATCCTGATGCTGGTAGCCATTTATGCGCCGAAAGGAACCCATGCTGTTACTTTTCTGGATAACTATACCAATATTTTTGTCCGTGATGTATTGTTGCGGGTGAAAGGAGTGGGGGATGTTTTTATCCGGGCCGATGATTTTAGTATGCGCATCTGGCTCAAACCGGATAAACTCGCCCAGCTGGGTCTTACGGCTTCGGATATTACGAATGCTCTTCAGGAACAAAACGTACAAATTTCTGCCGGTTCTGTTGGCGCGCCGCCACAGAATTCAACCCAGGCTTTTGAATATTCGGTTGTCGCAAACAGTCGTATCTCCACGGAAGAGCAGTTTAATAATATTATTGTCCGGTCAAATCCGAAAGACGGCTCTATCGTTTATCTCAAGGATGTTGCACGAGTTCAGCTGGGAAAATTCAGTTATGCCAGCAATTCTTTTGTGGATGGCAAAAGGGCTTCCTACCTGCTCGTTTACCAGGCGCCCGGAAGTAATGCGCTGGCAACGGCTGAAGGTGTATATGCCGCCATGGATGAATTGAAAAAATCCTTTCCAACTGATATTGACTATGTTGTTCCTTTTGAATCGATATCTGTAGTACAGGTATCCATTCATGAAGTGGTGCAGACATTGCTGGAAGCGCTGGGACTGGTGGTGCTGGTCGTATTTCTTTTTCTGCAGAACTGGCGTTCCACCCTGATTCCCGTGCTGGCCATTCCGGTATCCATTATCGGAACCTTTGTATTTTTTATCCCGCTTGGCTTTACCATCAATACGCTGACCTTATTCGGATTTGTTCTAGCCATTGGAATTGTGGTGGATGATGCCATCGTTGTGGTGGAAGCTGTTCAGCATTATATAGATGTTGATAATCTCTCCCCCCGGGAAGCCACGGAGCGGGCCATGAAAGATATATCCGGCCCTGTAATTGCGATCGCCCTGATTCTGGCTGCCGTATTTGTTCCGGTTGGATTTATTCCGGGTATTGTCGGAAGACTTTACCAGCAGTTTGCCATCACGATCGCCATTTCGGTATTGATTTCCGCCTTTATTGCGCTCTCCCTTACACCTGCACTCTGTACTATGCTGCTCCGGCCACAACACCTGGATCAGTCATCCAGGGGAATAAATCAATTCTTCTATCGCTTTAACCGCTCGTTTGCAAAATTCACAAACGGGTATACGCCGGAATGTAAATACCTGGATAAAAAGAGCTCCCTATGTAATTATCCTGCTGGTATGCGTTTGCGTCGGAACATTTTTATTGTTCAGGGCGAAACCCTCAGGATTTATTCCGCAGGAAGATGAAGGCCGCTTATATGTAACTTATGAATTGCCGGAAGCTTCTTCTACTACCCGAAGTCTGGAGACACTGAATAAAATCATGAAGATCATGTCAGAAACGGAGGGGGTTCGCCACTATGCTGCACTGGGCGGACTGAATGTGGTCACTTTTGCCACCAAGGCAAATAGCGGAACAATCTTCGCCTCCTTAAAACCCTGGGATGAACGAAAGGATAAATCACTTCAGCTGAAAGGGATCATAGCCACACTTCAGAAGAAATTCTTCGCCATTAAGGAAGCGAATATCCTGGTTATTTCACCTCCGGCCATTCCCGGACTTGGCCAGACCGGTGGGTTTTCATTTGAACTGCAACAGAAAGGAAGCACAGACGATGTCAAACAGTTTGAAAAAGTGGTCAACACTTTTGTTGCAGCTGCAAACAAAAGACCTGAAATCAGCCGGGCCTACACTTTTTTCAATGCACGCACACCGGGTTATGCATTGGATGTAGACAGGGAAAAATGTAAAAAACTGGGACTGTCCATCGCAGATGTCTTCAATACCATTCAGACCTATCTTGGAAGTTCGTATGTAAATGACCTGACCCTTTACGGAAGAAATTTCCGTGTCGTAGCTCAGGCTGACACGAATTACAGGGGAGATATCAAAAACCTCAATGTGTATTATGTAAAAAATTCAGCCGGCACGATGGTGCCGCTAAGTTCTGTTATTACGTACAAGGTATTGGAAAGTCCTGCGTTGTTATATCATTTTAATTTGTTCCGATCGGCTGAAATCAATGGCGATGCGAAGGCAGGATTCAGCAGTGGTCAGGCATTGCAGGCGCTGAAAGAAGTGGCCGCTGAAACTTTACCGGCCGGTTACGGATATGAGTTTGCCGGGCTCAGCCGGGAAGAACTGAAAGCCGGAAGCAGCACGCTGCTGATTTTTGCCTTGTCCATTGTATTCGTCTTTTTATTTCTCGCTGCCCTGTATGAAAGCTGGCAGGTTCCTTTTTCTGTTTTACTCGCCGTACCGGTAGGGATGCTGGGCGCCATCCTTACCCTTACCCTTATTCCGACCCTGGTGAATAATGTGTATGCGCAGATCGGGATGATCACGCTGATCGGACTCTCGGCTAAAAATGCCATCCTGATCGTGGAGTTTGCAAAAGAAAGAGTGGACCGGGGAATTCCGGTTATTGATGCAACCCTTGAAGCCGTAAAATTGCGCCTCCGGCCGATCCTGATGACCTCCATGGCATTTATACTGGGTGTATTGCCACTGGCGCTGGCCACCGGCGCAGCCAGTGTGGCAAGGTCTACCATTGGCTGGACCGTGCTCGGTGGAATGCTGGCAGCAACATCCCTGGCGATTTTTATTGTTCCGGTTTTATTTGTCGTCATCACCCGCCTTTCTTATGGCAGGAAAAAACTGGACGAAATAACACATCAAATGCCAGGGCTGACAGAATAATTATTAAAGAATTACCCGAAAACAATAAAGCCGGTCAGAATGAATCTGACCGGCTTTTAATTTAGTTTTAATAAAAATTAATTCCTTTATCTGAGGGTAATCAGGCTATGCTGGTTTCCAACATACAATACAGCTGAATTGTCGCAGGTACCATCTCCGAAATCGATAGATCCGCTGATGGACTGGTTATAGACAAATTTTACAACACCCTTACTGATATGGGCACAGTTCACCGCTTTTAGCAGTGGTGCCAATGGGTCAGCTGTAAAAACAAGGCTGTTACCTTCTGCATTGGAAAATGAGCTGGTTCCGCTAATGGAATATACATCATCAGAAATGTCAAATACGGTGTTCGTTCCAGCCGTTTGTATAAACGTTTTATTATGGCTGTAATGATAGTTCGTTTGATTTGGGTAAGTAATGATCCCGTTGATCACCTGGGTATTAATACTGATCCCAACCATATCACTTGAATTATTTGTAATGGTATACTGTCCCTGAACACCATATCCATTAACTACAAAATTAGTAAAGGAAACACCTACTGTTGTTCCCGGGGAAACAATTGGTCCGCTAAACAGGTAGGCAATTTTTCCGCTGCGTACAATGCCATCCACACCCGTACAACCTGTACCAAAATCCATGGTCATCGTTTTGGGGTATTCACCTGGAACTGCGTCATCAAAAGAATAAATCGCACAACCAAGTGTGGTTCCCAGGGTCTCCGTGGACATAGTGGTTGTTTTTCCACTATGAAGTGTCGTAGAGTTCCAAATAGTGCTATTGTCAGCAAAACCGACAAAGGCATTGTTCAGAACATCATAGTATGCATTATCTGCCGTGGTGGAAGAATCTGAAAGATTCCCAGCAGCTGTATCGCCGGAATTCGAGGTTAGGTCTTTTTTACAGGATGCCAGACTTAATATTGCAAGCAGGGCAACCATTTTTGTGGTGTTGGTGATGAGTCGGAAATTCATAGAGTTTGTAGTTTAGTTGATTTACTCTAACGTTTCCGTATGCCCCTTATTTCACAGTTGCAGAGATAAAAGTGATTAATTATACAACATATTGATTATAAATAATTTATACCAATTATATGAGATAAAACTGAACATGATTATCATGAAGTTCGCGATCCGCCCAGCACTTCGGGAGGTTGTTACTGAAAATTTCCGGAGTTTAGATTCTTTCCAGATTTGAGAAGAAAAAACCGCTTTCGATCAGCGCATTTTCGTCACTGTCACTGCCATGGATGGCATTTTCACCAATGGATTCAGCAAAAAGCTGCCGGATTGTTCCTTTGTCTGCTTTTGCCGGATCGGTAGCTCCTATAAGTTTCCTGAAATCTGCGACTGCATTGTCTTTTTCCAGGATGGCAGCCACGATCGGTCCCCGGCTCATGAATTCGACCAGTTCGCCGAAAAAAGGACGATGGCTGTGAATGGCATAGAATTCTCCTGCTTTTTCCGGTGTCAGCCGGAGCATTTTTAAAGCAATGGGTTTAAATCCGGCTTTTAAGATGATGTCCAGGATAGCGCCTGAATGTCCGTTGGCAAATGCGTCAGGCTTTACCATGGTGAAAGTGCGGTTGCTCATTTGTTTTTGTTTGGCGGGCAAAGGTAATACATTTTACAGGAGATTTGGGAATGGCGATATATTTCCGCACCTTTGCAACCGTTTTACATGCAACCTATTACGGATATAATCCCCTTACTGCAAAATCCAAGATCAATCGTTGTTGTCATGCATCAGAAACCAGATGCAGATGCAATGGGTTCCACCTTGGGTTTATATCATGTTTTGATCTCCCTGGGTCATCAGGTAACCGTGATTTCACCTACCAACTGGGCTGACTGGCTGGGGTGGATGCCGGGTGCGGAAAAGGTTTTGGATTACGAACTCAACACGGCCATATCAAATGAACTTTTGGGGAAAGCCGACTGGATTTTTTGCCTTGATTTTAATGTTCTCCACCGCACCCGAAAGATGGCGGAACCCATTGCCAAAGCTCCCGGTATCCGCATCCTGATTGACCATCATCAGCAACCCCAGAAAGAAGTATTTGCCTACGGGATAAGTGATACATCCAAGAGCTCGGCCAGTGAAATGGTTTTTGATTTTATAGAGTCGGCCGGACTGGGTCCAAAAATAAATATTGCTGTGGCAGAATGTCTGTATGCGGGAGTAATGACAGATACCGGATCCTTCCGTTTCAGTTCAGCCTCTGCCTCCGTTCACCGGATGGTTGCTGTATTGAAAGATACCGGGCTTGATCATTCTAAAGTGCATGAAAACCTGTTTGATAATTTCCTTGAAAACCGGCTTCGTTTTACAGGGCATGCTTTATTAAACCGGATGGAAGTTCTTTATGAATACAATACGGCACTGATCAGTATTCCATGGAAAGACCTGGTGAAATACCAGATCCGTACCGGCGATACCGAAGGACTGGTTAATTATCCACTGAGCATTGAAGGGATAAAATTTGCCGCCCTGATTATTGACCGGGATGAAGAAATCAAATGTTCTTTCAGAAGTAAAGGAGGGTTCGATGTAAATCAATTCGCCCGTAATTATTTTGAAGGCGGCGGTCACCGCAATGCCGCGGGAGGCCGCAGTAGTGAGACACTGGAAATGACAATACAACGCTTTCGCAGTTCTTTAAAAGAAAACGCTTTACAATTACAATAAATCTAAATGAAAAAAATCAATTCTGTATTATTTGCTCTCCTCGGAATGTTTTTGCTGGTTTCCTGCGACAATTCGGGATTAAAAAAAACAAAGTCGGGCCTGATGTATAAAATCATTTCTGACGAAAAAAATCCTGTCGTTAAAAAAGGCCAGTTTATCAAACTCAGTTTTACTGAAAAAGTAAGGGACTCTGTTTTGTTTACCTCCCGCGACGGAATGCCGGCTTACGTTAAAATTGATAGTGTGCCACCAAATGCATACAGTCCGGTTGAAATATTTTCATTATTGAGAAAAGGGGACAGTGCCGTGGTTTATCAGCTGGGTGACAGCATTCAGAAGAAGACCGGACAGCCTTTACCGCCGTTTATTCATAAAAAAGACAAGATTATTCTTACGCTGCGTGTGGAAGATGTGTTTGAGAACGAAGACCTGGTAAAAAAAGACCGGCAGGCGGCACTCGATGTTTTTCATGCTAAAGAAGTGAAAGACGTAGAAGCGTATCTCAAGCAAAATAATATACAGGCCACCAAAACCAATTTGGGTACCTATGTTCAGATTCATACCCCGGGTGATGGTCCGCTCATTGATTCCGGAAAACAGGTTTCTGTAATGTATACGGGCAAATTATTCCCTTCAGGCAAAGTGTTTGAAACGAATAATGAAGAAGGTAAACCACCCATTAAGTTTGTTGTAGGTGGACATGGCATTATTCAGGGTTGGGATGATGGTGTTCGTCTTTTAAAGAAAGGCGCTACGGCTACTTTTTATATCCCTGCATTCCTGGGATATGACCAACAACCTGGTCCTGGAAAAAAGCCTAACGAAAACCTGATCTTTGATGTTAAAATCGTAGATGTAACAGACGCACCGCCGGCATCCGAAATGCCTATGCGTCCGGGAGCTCAGGGCAGACCGAATATGCGTCCGCAACCTGCTGCACCTGCACATAAATAAATAATTCTTTCCGGAGGGTGTTCTATGCTTTTGCATAGGACACCCATAACCGGACTGCTTCCACGGCCTGTTTTACATCATGCACACGAAGTATCTGTGCACCCTGCTCCAGCGCGAGGGTATGCATGACCGTTGTTCCGTTTAAGGATTCTTCTGCTTTAATATTCAAAGTTTTGTAAATCGTTGATTTCCGGGATAAACCGACCAGTACCGGAAGATCCAGCATGCACAGGGTTTTCAGGTTTTTCAGTAAATGGAAATTCTGCGGGATGGTTTTTGCGAAACCAAATCCCGGATCTATGATCATATCTTTAATTCCCAGTCGCATACACGCAGCTTTTTTCTTAATAAAATAATCAAGCAGGTCCAGCTACAATATCATCTGTATTCCGTTAATCCCTGCATGGTTCTCGGATTGCCGCGCATATGCATACATATATACGGAACATCTTTAGCAGCTGCCAGTTCCGCCATCGGTTCTTCTTCGGAAGCCCCAATATCATTAATAATTGCGGCCCCCATAGCGATAGCCGCTTCCGCCACTTTATAGCGGTAGCTGTCGACCGAAATAAAAATTTCAGGAAACCGGGAGGAGAGTAGTCTGATTGCCGGAACCACCCGTTCCATTTCAGCATCCACAGATATTTCCAGTGCACCAGGTCTGCTGCTTAATCCTCCCAGATCGAGTATGGCAGCGCCTTCCCTGATCATTTGATCAGCCTGGGAAAGCAGCATCTCTTCCGATCTTATCCTGCTGCCCGGATAAAATGAATCCGGTGTAATATTCAGCACACCCATCACGATGGGATCATGCCAGCTCAACAGGCGTCCTTTACAATTCAGTGAATACATATTGATTCCGTAAATTTAAGCCCATCAATACTATATATTACTTTTGGACATGAAAGATACCGTGATTCAATATGAAAACGCAGTGAAGTCCTGCCGTGAAATTTTCCTGAAAAAGACGGCGGACTATGGAACCTCCTGGCGCGTACTGCGCACGATTTCCATCCTTGACCAGCTGTACATCAAAGCGAAACGCATCCGGACCATTCAGGAAAAAGGCCAGCAGCAGGTAAATGAAGATATCCGGGGTGAATTCCAGGCCATCGTGAATTATGGGATTATCGGTTTAATACAACTGGATTTACCGGCAGAAGGAGCAGAGGAACTGGGAGCGGATAAAACGGCCATACTCTATGATGAGAAAATACTTTTTGTAAAAAAAATAATGATCAGTAAAAATCATGACTACGGAGAAGCCTGGAGGGAAATGAGCCAGGAAAGTTTCGCCGACCTGATCCTGATGAAACTTCAGCGGATGCGTCAGATTATTGCCAACGACGGCAAAACCCTGATCAGTGAAGGCATCGATGCCAACCTGACCGATATTATTAACTATTCACTCTTTGCCCTGATCGGAATTGCCGAAGGGCGGCACGCGGCATAAATTTTCGATTCCATGAAAAAAACCTTTCTCAGCACAGCCCGACTACTGGTGGGTATTTTATTTATTTTCAGCGGACTGATCAAAGCCAACGACCCGCTCGGACTCAGCTATAAAATGCAGGAGTTTTTTGAGGTATGGCATATGCCTTCACTGGATAGCTATACCCTGGCACTTTCCATCGTTATGATCGCCTTTGAAATCCTGGCCGGTGTGGCGGTGATCCTGGGATGGCGGATGCGGATATTTGCGTGGCTTCTCCTGCTGTTGATTATTTTTTTCAGTTTTCTTACCGGCTACGCGGTTATTTCCGGAAAGATCAGGGAATGCGGCTGTTTTGGAAATTGCATACCGTTGCAGGCCATGGGATCATTCATTAAAGACCTGATACTGCTTGTGCTGATCGGAATCATTTTTATTTACCGGAAAGAAATCCATACCCGGGTCTCCAAAAACAGCAGTCTCCTGATTCTTGGCCTTACCCTGGTTTTTTCATTTTCCATCCAGTGGTATGTGATGCGTTATCTTCCGATTGTGGACTGCCTTCCCTTTAACAAAGGTGCCAATATACTGGAGAAAATGAAACCTCCGAAAGGTGCCATTCCGGATAGTTCGGTCATTAGTTTTGTGTATGAAAAAAATCATCAGACTTTGGAATTTACCGCAAACAATTTACCGGCGGACCTGGACAGCACCTACACCTTTATTAAACGATACGATAAATTAATCCGCAAAGGAAATTCCGAACCGGAAATCAAGGACTTTTTGCTCATCAGTGAATCCGGAAATGACAGTACCGCACAAATCCTGGACAGGCCCGGCTATCAGCTGATGGTGATCTCCCGCAATTTCCCGGAAACCAATCCACACTGGAACAAATCATTTATTCTGCTGTATACACTTGCCAAATCCAAAAATATTCCCGTATTCGTAGTCACTTCCAACCGGAATGAAGCAGAGAACTGGCTAAGGGCAAATAATCTGTTGGTCGAAAAAGACTTGTCAGTTTATCCACCATTAAGTGCCATGGATGATAGTCCGCAGTTTTTAAATGGCATACCTGTTTTTGGATGTGACGCAACGGCAGTTAAAACGGCTGCGCGGGCTGATCCCACCCTGTATTTATTAAAGAAGGGAACAATCCTGAACAAATGGAGTTTTGCCCATTTCGATTTGGCAGTGCATCAACTGGCTGAACTTCCTTTTCAGAAATTGAATGAACCAGTACTTACTCAAATATCATTTCCATTGCAATTACAGCAATAACCATGATCAGTCGCAGTATCTCACGTCTTTTCTACGGAAGCCTGGTTATGCTGGGTGTGGTGGTGATTGTCTTTTTTTTATTTCAGGGATTCGGCGATCCGGCAAGGTTAATACTGGGTCAGCGCGCCGATGCGGGTACGCTGAATAATATCCGGAAGGACCTTTATCTCGACCAGCCGAAATGGAAACAATTCGCTTTCTATCTCAATGATGTTTCCCCGATCAGTATTTACGACAGAAAGGAACTCCTTGAAAAAAATATTCGGGGGATAGGAATAGGAGGGAATACCAGACTGGTTTTAAAATTTCCATACCTGCGTCGTTCTTATCAAACCCGCAGACCGGTTTGGAATATGCTCATGGAAGCCCTGCCCGGCACTATTATACTGGCCTTCCTGGCCATATTTATCGCAACCGTATGTGGCATGGCCCTGGGTATACTGGCCGCTGTAAAAAAAGATACCTGGATGGACAGTACGGCAATTTTTACCAGTGTGCTTGGAATTTCAGCGCCATCCTTTTTTATGAGCATCGTGATTGCTTATATTTTTGGATTCGTACTAAACCGGTATACCGGATTGCAGATGACGGGTAGTTTATTTGATACAGATCCATTTGAAGGAAGGCAATGGCAACTCCGGAATGCCATATTACCCGCCATAACACTCGGCATCCGGCCCATGGCCATCATTGCGCAATTAACCCGGGGTTCGATGCTGGATATTCTGAACCAGGATTATATACGCACGGCCTATGCCAAAGGCCTGTCAAAGAAACAGGTAATCTGGCGGCATGCTTTGCGAAATGCTTTAAACCCCGTCATCACTGCCATTACAGGCTGGTTTGCGGAATTGCTGGCAGGCGCTTTTTTTGTAGAATATATTTTTGGCTGGAAGGGAATCGGAAAGATTACCGTAGATGCGCTGGCCAAACTGGATTTCCCGGTTGTCATGGGTTCCGTACTGGTAACTGCTTTTTTCTTTATCTGTATTAATATTCTGGCCGACTGGTTATATCGTGTGGTTGATCCCAGAGTTAAAGCTTAAGGTCAGGAGAATTCAAAATTTGTTAACGGATCACCACTTCGCGGATGAGTTTTTCTCCCAGTGCCTCATTAACCCTCTCTATAATCTTTTCCTTTTTATACTGCAGCTCCTGTTTTAATGGCGCAACCGAAGTTTGTATATACAGGGTGGTTCCGTGAATTTCAATTTTATCGGTATACCGGGCAATCGTTTTCCCCATGATCTCTTCCCATACTCCGGTAATTTGCAATGCAAGTACATTGCCTTTCAGTCTGCTTTGTTTCAGGAACTGCCGCATGGCATCACCCATTGAGTATTCGCCCATTGGTCAAAGATACACTTAAAGCTTAAAGCATAAAGTGTAAGGCTTAAGGCGTAAAATAGGCTTAAGGCATAAAGCTTAAAGCCTAAGGCGTGGCATTAAAGGCTTATAAGCTTTCAGTGCACCTGATCAATTTCAGTGCACCGGATTAAATAACACGAAGTAAATTTGAAAGATTGAACCTGTGAAAATAAATTCAACATATGCTGGTTTGAAGAAGGCAATGAATACAAAAAGCTTTCCTGCTTTGCGCTCATCAAGCCATGCGTTAAGCTTTATGCTTTAGGCTTTAAGCCTATAAGGGAATAATCTGCTGAAAGTTTTTCCAGATGATCCCGGATCCGGTCTTCATGGGTGTCGGTGATAAATAGTTGTCCGTTGCCGGGTTCACAAACCCGTTGAAGTAACTGATGCATTCGCCGGGCATCCAGCTTTTCAAAAACATCATCCAGCAGGAGAATCGGCGCAAACCCTTTTACGGTTTTCAGCATTTCATATTCTGCCAGCTTCATGGCAAATAAAAGACTTTTACGCTGACCCTGGGAAGCAATATTTTTAAACTGCTGATTTGAGATCCGGATATCAATATCATCCCGGTGAATACCCGTCAGGGTACGTTGCATCATGATATCCCGGTCTCTCGATTTATACAGCAGTTCTGCATACGGGGTTTTTAATAAATCACTCTGATAATCCAGCGTCAGGCCATCATCAACGCCGGCTATATATTGGTATATGGAGGCAATGGATGGAAGTATTTCCCTGAAAAAATGCTGACGTTTCACAAATATATAGGTTCCGGGGCGCTGAAGCTGCGCATCATATACATCCAGCAGACTCCGGTCGGTGGAAATTCTTTCGGCGAGTGAACGAAGCAACTGGTTTCGCTGCTGAAGCAACCGGTTATATTCTATCAGATGCTGCAGATAAACCGGATCCATCTGGCAGAGCAGGGCATCGGTAAATCTCCGGCGTTCATCACTCCCTTCTGTAATGATCCGGGCATCATCGGGCGTAATGATAACCGCTGGAAATTTACCAATATGACCAGACAGACGCTGATAAGCTTCATCATTTAACAACACTTCCTTTTTCCCGGTTTCCCGGAGAATGCAAACCACCTGCTGCTCTGTATCACCGGATTGATAATTTCCTTCAATCCGAAAACCTGATTTTCCGTGATGAACATTCTGGTGATCCGATTTAAAAAAATAACTCCTGGTAAAACTCAGATAATAAATCGCATCGAGAAGGTTCGTTTTCCCAACCCCGTTATTTCCATAAATGCCGATGATCGGTTTGTCGAATGAAAAACTTTCCTGGAGATAATTTTTGTATTGGGTAAGTGTTATATTCCGGAGAAACAGCATAGTGATGCGGTGTAATTTAGGCATTACTGAGCATCTGAACCACCTGATCTATGCCATTCGCGATTCCACCGATATCGTGACTGATAATCGAATCTGCCAGAGAGGCAATTGAACTCACGATGTCTATGACCTGCTGGATTTTCTGCGCAGTTTTAAGAAATTTATTCAGTCCTGCCGTTGCTCCCTGGATCTGCTGAAGCTGTTTTTCGGCTTCCTGAAATTCCAGTTGTACCGAAAACGCATAAATCCGGCCGGCTGCCACAGATAACTGGGAAAGGGCGAATTCGATTTTATTTTTTTGCGCCGTGCTCAGTTCCGGATAGTGATGAAGTTCATAGTCCGTAAGGGAGGCCTGCATCCGCGTGAGGCTTTGGGCCAGTTGGATCAGTTGAATTGCGCTGAGCGTTTCTGCCATGGCGAATTTTTATTTAATGAGTTGAATGAGTTCCAGTATCATTTTATTCAGCAGAATAATATCCTGGCTAATTTCTCCTTCTGTATAGGCAAATCCAACGGGTGGTTTTCCAAAAGCCAGCATGTAATGATCTTTCTGCATCAGGATAAGCATTAAAACAGATTTATGAATACTGGCCTTTTCTTTTTCCAGGGACTGCATAAAAAGCAGGTATTGCTGGTTGATCCAGACCTTTTCGACCGGCGTTCGCGCCCACTCATATAAGGGAGCATAAACAAAAGAAGTATAATTTTCTTTGGCCTGATTAATTTCTCCGTTCAGGGCAGAATCGAGAATAAAGGAGTAAGCCCTCAGCACGCGGCTGAACGCCGAATCATTCTGTTGCATGGTACTCACCAGCTTTTTATAGCGATACCATTTTAAGGGTTCATTCAAAATCGTATTGAGTAAGCCTTTAACAGCCGAAACTTTTTCCTCAGACAGGGCAAGATCCGGATTAAGTCCGGATCGGATACTGGCCAGGGAATTCACCAGGTCACGGGCATCATAAGCGAGGAGTTTTTTGTCCGACACTTGCTGAAGCAGGGTGAAATAATTGACCAGGGTCAGGTTGATCAGATTAACCATGCTGTCGGCAGCTTTGAACTCCTGGCAATGCTTTGCCGGATGGCCGGATTTTGCATACAAGGACGTGTCAGTATACGACGAAAGGGCAGACTGATCATATAAACGGCAGATGGCTCCAAAAGAGAGGGTGGAACGGTTGATTTCAGCTGTTCCCGTAGCGGCGGATTTAGCAAAGCGGTTGATGGATTCCGTTGATTTGCATGACCCCAGAAAAATCAGACTGGCAATTACCGCCTTTTTCATAGAAATTATTAAGGGTTAAGCCTTTGGAAAGGTAAAAAACAGCTGTCAAATCCCGTCGTTTACATAAAAAATTCCCGTTTTACCCCTTATCTTTGCCCCCGCTTCGCCAATCCGGCGGGTTTCATTCAAATTTAAGCAAGTGGCTACCAAGTTTTCCAAAGAAACCTATTTGTACTGGTACGAACTCATGCAGCTGATCCGCCAGTTTGAACAGATGGCCGAAGAAAAATATAAAATGGAAGGAAAGATCCGCGGCTTTTTCCATGCCTATATCGGGCAGGAAGCCATTGCTGCCGGTTGTATGACCGCCACCCGGCCCGATGATCCGTTTATTACCGGTTATCGCGATCATGGCCTGGCCCTTTCAAAAGGTGTCAGCGCCAATGCCTGTATGGCAGAACTGTATGGCAAATCAACCGGTGCTGCGAAAGGAAAGGGTGGAAGTATGCACTTTTTTGGAGTGGATGTTAAATTTTTTGGCGGTCATGGTATCGTAGGCGCACAGATTGGAACCGGCGCCGGACTTGCCTTTGCAGAAAAATATAAAGGAACGGATAATGTCGTGCTCACCTTTTTTGGGGATGGTGCTGCCCGCCAGGGTATGTTGCATGAAGTATTTAACCTGGCCATGCTTTGGAAACTGCCGGTGGTTTTTATTTGTGAGAACAATAATTACGCGATGGGTACTTCGGTGGAAAGAACTTCCAATGTGGTTGATATTTATAAACTGGCCGATGCCTATGAAATGCCCGGCGATTCTATTGATGGCATGAGTGCTGAAGCCGTTCATGAAGGTGTATCCAGGGCCATCAAAAGAGCCCGGGAAGGTGGTGGACCCACATTGCTGGAAATTAAAACCTATCGGTATAAGGGTCATTCCATTTCCGATCCGCAGAAATACAGAACCAAGGAAGAAGTGGAAGAATACAAACAAAGGGATCCGATTGCCCAGGTATCAGATACCATTCTGGCAAAAAAATATGCAACCCAGGCAGATCTGGATGCCATCAACAAACGTGTGGCAGATACCGTGGCCGCATCTGTAAAATTTGCAGAAGAATCTCCTATTCCACATGATGACGAAGTATATAAAGACATTTATATTGATGCAAATTATCCATTTATTAAAGATTAAAAATAACAGTATACCTGTTTTATAATTCCCAGAGACATGAGTGAAATTAAACATCGTGAGCATTTAGAAAATGAGATTTCCCCGGTTGACAAATGGAAAAATTTCCAGGACAAGATATGGCAAAAAATACGGAATTGCCCTGTCAGCTGATCCTGTTGGTGGTTTTAGGTTATTTTGGATACAAACAATTTATACTGGAGCCAAAGGAAAAACAGGCTGCGGAAGCCATGTTCCGGGCGGAAGATTATTACCGGATGGATTCCGTCCGTCTGGCTTTGAACGGAGATGCCGTAAATGCCGGATTCGTAAAAATCATTTCCCGGTACGGCGGAACCAAAGCGGCTAACCTGGCTGCTTTTTATGCAGGCAGCTGTTACCTGAAACTGGGTGATTTTAACAATGCCGTAAAATACCTGAAAGATTTTAAAACCTCAGCCATCCAGGTACAGGCAAAGGCATACGGACTGTTGGGAGATGCCTATTCTGAACTGAATAAAAAAGAAGAAGCGGTTGAACAATATAAAAAAGCCGGAACCTTTTTTGACAAGGATGAAATTATTTCTCCGGAATATCTTTTCCGCGCCGGATATTTGTATGAAAGTATGGGCAAAAACGAGGACGCGATTGCCATGTACCAGATAATAAAAAATAAATATCCCGCTTCACCCCGGGGTTTTGACATAGACCGTTACCTGGCCAGGCTGGGTGTGGTTAAATAAACGACACATGGCTTCATCCGGAAAATCAAAAACCGCAGTGCCGAAAATAAAAGATGCTTCTGTCGTTATTGTCAGAACAGAATGGAATGCGGCAATTGTGGATGAATTATTTGCCGGTTGCAAAAAAATACTTACAGGCCGATAAAGTGGATTTCCGTGATATCGGTGTACCCGGTGCATTTGAAATTCCTTTGCAGTAAAAAAATACTGGGACAACGCGAAAAAAAAAAACCGTCGGCATTTATTGCACTGGGTTGTGTAATCAGAGGAGATACCCCGCATTTTGAATATGTTTGCCGGGCGGTTACGGATGGCGTGTCAGCCCTGAACCTGGCTATTCCCGTTCCGATTATTTTTGGTGTGCTGACCGTGGATCATACCGAACAGGCCAGGGAAAGAATTGGCGGTATACATGGCCATAAAGGAGAAGAAGCGGCTGAAGCAGCCATGAAAATGATTTCTTTATCCAGGTCTCTATAATCGATTACTCATATTGAACATCCAGCTTTTCATACCCTGTTTTGTTGATCAGCTTTATCCGGATACCGCCTTCAATATGATCCGGGTGCTGGAAAAGGCAGGATGTACGGTTCAATACAATACAGAACAAACCTGTTGCGGACAACCTGCATTTAATGCCGGATTTCGGGAAGATGCAAAAGAAGTATGCATAAAATTCCTGAAAGATTTTCCCGGTACGGATTATATTGTTTCCCCCAGTGCATCCTGTACCGGATTTGTAAGGAATTATTATCCTGAATTATTTGTGGACTCTTCTTACAAAAACGAAGTTAAAAATACCGGAAAGCGAATTTTTGAATTTTCTGAATTCCTGGTGAACGTACTGCATGTTGAAAATTTCAATGCCAGTTTATCCGGAAAAGCAACCTATCATGATTCCTGTGCTGCACTGAGGGAATGCAGGATTAAAACGAACCCCGCAAACTTTTATCCCAGGTAAAAGGACTTGAACTGGTGGAAATGGAAGATGTGGAAACCTGTTGTGGATTTGGCGGAAGTTTTGCCGTTAAATTTGAATCCATCTCCCTGGCCATGGCCGATCAGAAAGTAAATCATGCCCTAGAAACCGGTGCCGAATATATGATCTCTACAGATCTTTCCTGCCTGATGCACCTGGATGGTTATATCCGGCATAAAGGCCTCCCGTTAAAAACGCTTCATATTGCAGACGTACTGAGCAGCGGCTGGTAAAAAAACCACCCACCATACCACGAAGGCAGGCGGGTGGTGACCTTAAAACAACCTGTCGCAAAAGTTCTGCCGATCCGGCTTATAATAGGTATACGTGTTTTAGAGGAAAATGGATGCCTTAAAGAAAGCTTAAAGCAAAAAGCTTAAAGCTTAAGGCCATTCCGGTGTACTGATCTGGTACCCGCAGTTCTGTGTCAACAGGAATTTGAAACATATACGGAAGTCCGGCATATTGCAGATTTGTTTTTTGATCAGGAAATTATTTATGATTGGAATTATTCACAAAGCCTTAAGCTTTCGGCTTTCAGCTTTAGGCTTATATATCCCATACCTTTGACCCATTAATAATTACGAATGTCCTACTGGCTTATCAAATCAGAACCCGAAGTGTATAGTTGGGACCAGCTCAAAAAAGACAAACAAACACGATGGGACGGGATCCGAAACTATGCAGCCCGTCTGCATCTGAGGGCAATGAAAAAAGGAGATGAGATATTCTTTTACCATAGCAATAAAGGAACTGAAATAGTAGGGATCGCCATGGTAGTGAAAGAAGCCTATCCGGATCCGACATCTTCAGATGACTGGTTGGCCGTTGATGTGAAACCTGTTAAAAAAATGATCCGTCCGGTCAGCCTGGACCAGATAAAAAAAGAAAAAAAACTATCCGATATGGCGCTGGTCCGCATTAGCCGGTTATCCGTTCAGCCGGTATCAGAAGAAGAATGGAATATCATCATGAAAATGGGAGGGATGGAAAAGATATCATGAATATCAAAATTAAATTCCTGTTTCTGATTGGTTGTTTATCCCTGGTTAAAATTTCAATGGCGCAACCGATACCGCCGAACCCGTCACTGATTAGTCTGAAAAATTATGTCACGCGGATAAAACCCAACTGTTTCGATTCCTCTTATAATGATCTGCATTATTTGATCGGTGAAAATCTGAACTATCTATATCCGATTTATCAGTTGCTGGGAAACGATAAAAAATTTCATACGGAATTTTACAGTCCCGGTTTATTATGACCTGCTCAGTCAGACCGTTTCTTTTGTCGGTGACTATGCTGCCGCCCTTGAATATCAAAAATTGTCCGACACCACCCATCTGAGTGACGTTGAAAACCGTCAGATTGGAAAAAGTATCCAGCAACTGAAGAATATAAAAAATGCAGATGCAAAAAGATTTATCAGTTTTATCGCGTCGAATTACAAGGTGATCATGCTGAATGAAGCCTATAACAAACCCCTGCACCGGGCATTTGCCTATTCCCTGCTTGATGTTTTATATAACAGGGGCTTTCGTTACCTGGCCATGGAGATGCTGAATCCGATGCCGGATCAGGAACTCACCAAACTCACTTATAAAACCGGGCATTTTGCAACTGAACCGGTAGCGGGTGAATTGATCCGGCAGGCACTGGATTTGGGATTTAAACTGGTTGCATATGAAGATCCGCAGGCTCTGGCGCATTCCCCCACAGAAAGGGATTCCATTCAGGCCCTGAATATTGCCAAGATTCTGCGCCAGGATCCGGAGGCAAAAATTTTTGTATATGCAGGGTATGGGAATATTGCAGAAAAAAGTACAACACCGGATTTCATTCCAATGGGCATGGCATTTAAAAAAATGACCGGAATTGACCCGCTAACGATCGACCAGACGGATATGACAGAAGAAAGTAATTTTTCTTTTGGTAAGGCATTCTATGATGCCTATATCGAAAAGTTTCCGGTAACATCTCCCTCCATTCCGTTGGTTAATGATGAACCGGTAAATGTAACCGGTACAACCTTATATGATCTGACGGTTATCCATCCGAGAACCACTTATTATTATGCAAGGCCGACCTGGCTGGCGCTCTCCAACCGAAGGCAGCCGGTATCCATCAAAACCAAGAACAAGGATATTTTTCTGGTGCAGGCTTACTACCAGTTTGAATCGCTGGATGCAAAACCAGGGCAGGTGGTACCTGCAGATCAGACATATTTTGCTATATGGAAATGGCATGTATACCTTGTACCTGCGCAGGGGATTATATATCCTGATATTCCGGGATATGCAATATAAAACCATTTATACCCAGCATCTCGAGGTCAATTGATTTCTTCGAGGAACCGGATGCCTTCACCTGACAATTCCTTCAATACCGGTTTATAGATTTCCGGAATAATAGGAATATGCAATCCCGTCAAAGGCATTTTATTTTCAAGTATCAGTTTAGCAGCAATTCCGAGTGGAAGGCCGACAGTTTTTGCCATCGCTGTTCTAACAGCATTTTCTCCTTTTACAACAAGACTGCTGCGCAGATACTTTTTCTGGTTTTCAATTTCAAATTCAAATTCATGCAGCATCAGAATCATATCCTTATCGTCATCCTTCATCTTCCATTTTTGTTCAAGCCTGGTTTGAAGGATCTTTGCCGATGTCATCTGGCCATGCGGCAGAAGTTCGTTCTCAAATAATCCCAGTTGATTATATAAATGTCTGTTGGCATCATTCGTAAAAGCAAGGAGGGGTTTGCTCCAGTCTGCATATGTTTTAGCGGTTGATGAAATAAAGGACTCGTCATTGGTCAATCCCGCCCTGACGATATTCTTCCAACCAGTGCAAAATTCCGGATGGCGAAGGGTGGTGCGGATAAAACTTTGGGCCGATTCCAAGCCATATACCGGAATATAGGCCAGGGAATCCCGGTTGGGATACCAGGCGAAATTGCCCAGGGGTTTGATTTCAACCAGTCCGGTATTTTCAAAAAGGTCCGGATAGGGTATCTTTTTAACTGTCCCCGATTCCAGAAAGACCGCTCCCGCTGATCCGGCCCTGACCACATTCGCCGGATTCCAGCTTATTTTATAATGCCAGGGATTGTCGTCACTCTCCGGAGCAACCAGACCGCCGGTATGGGATCTGAAAACCAGGATTTTTCCGCCTTGTGCATGAATCCGGTGAATGATCTCCATGGCACTCATATGATCAATTCCGGGATCAAGGCCCATTTCACAAAGAAAGAATAATCGTTTTTCGCGGATCTGATCCCCCAGTTTTTTGATTTCATCATCCACATAAGATGCTGTAAGTAAATTCTTTGCATTTGAAACACAATCACGCGCAATCAGGATATGCAAAGCGGGGGGGAGCAGGGAAATAACCAGGTCGGCTTTTTGAATTAAGGTATTTCGCTCAGCGGCATTTTCAACATTCACCTGCACCGGATTTACACCGGGCATACCTGACAGCTTACTCTGCAGGGTTTGCGCATCCGCATCGCGATCGATAACCGCCAATTATTTTCTGTACAAATTCTGGAAAGATAGTCTATCAGGCAGGTGGCAGATTTACCCGCTCCAAAAACCACAATGCTTTTCATATCCAATGATAGAACTTTTCAGGCGAAAATGACCCGGAGGCCTGCAGGAACCTGCGAAAATCTGAGGGAGATTATTGGGCAAGCCGGATTTCGCCCAGATTGATTCGTTGCCCTTCTAAAACCTGTATTTTCTTTTCTGTGGGAACGCTGTTTATTTCCTTTACAGCAAAAATCAGTTTCCAGTCACCCGGTTGTAATTCCATGCCGAAATGCCCATCGTTACTGGTCACTTTCAGGGAATCACTTCCCCGGACAGCTATAACCGAAGAAGAAGTATTTGCCGGTGAAATCCTTCCTTCAATGCTGCCGTTGTGTAGTATTCTTTCTGCATGGATACCAATCACCACAACAATGAGAAGGCAAAGTTCCAACATACCTCTACGCATCTGTACCTGATTATAGCGTTTAAATGGACGATTTACGACAAAGAGGATATGGAACGAGGCATCACATAGGTTGGAACTATGTAATTTCAACTTTTATGCCAATGACTGATTCTTAGTAAAATAAAAAATGAAATGATTGTTAACCCCGCCGGTTTAGTTGGAAAAACTCAGATCCATTTTATGTGCGGTAATCTGGCGGATTCGGGTTACTACCGTAGTGCCCCTCGGGCTTTTGGGTGATTTTTCTGTAACGGATTCACCGGGTTCCAGATCGTTGAAGACAAGCTTTTCTGTTTTAAATACTTTGTCGTTATTTTGAATATACTGAACATCCACCACCACCAGGTCTATTATTTCAGGTGAGTTGTTGGTAACTGTAACCGGTACGGCGGAAACACCTCCAAATATACCGGTGGTATACTTACCGGTGATCATATCAACATAGTTTTCCGGATGGGCCTTTATTTTATGGTATAACTCCTCCGTTTTGGAAGGGGCATGCTGGCTTAGACTGCTATCTGCCATGTGAACGGTTTGGGGGCCCGTTGATGAAATTGTCTCTGGATCTTTCCGGACTGAATTTTTTTGGTTTTTTTTATGGGTAGTATTGACTGTCTTTAAGGATATGGTATCTGACTGAAAAACAGCCGGGTCATTATTTATTATTTTATCCCCGGTTCCTGGTTCCTCATCCCTGGCGGAAACCGGCAAAATTTCTTTTTTAGTACTAACGGCCGCCTTGGAATTGACCTTTAGATTTTGCGGATGATTCGCATCTGTTGAGAAAATATTTCTACGATCTGATATAAACAAACCCGTCAATATCCCGGTGCCAAATAAAAGGAGGATTATTCCCATCCATAATATTTTACCGGTTAACCGGACTGCTCTGGAGGGTCGCTGATCATATATATAGGAGAAATCAGCTGCAGGTTTTGCAGCAGATTGAAAATCGGAGTCATATAAGACACCGGTGGATGAAACAACGGAGGATTTTTTTTCTGCCGGCAGATTTACATATACAGAATGCGTTTGAAAGGCTTTTGCTGTGTTGCCCTCCCTGTTTATTGTATTTGCGGGCTCCGTCTTTTTGAACTGCAGGGACTCTCCATTCAAATTTTCGGGATTCTTGTTTTTGATAAAGAGATTTCCGGGCTGCTCCGGAACCGGCGGTGCAAAAGATTTAAGTTCTGAAATTTCTCCCGGATATCGCCAAGCCGCACTCTTCCCTACAATCCATAAAAGATCGTAAGATTTTAAAGACATTCCTTTGATTTCCTCGATCGAAAACGGACCAGATTCTTGGTTATTACGCAGCAGTAAATAGGTGCTCATGATTTGGGCATAAATAGGGCGGGGCAACGGATCGCAGACCATCCCAAAAATATAGAATTTTTTTTAAACAGCGTATTAAAACCCATCAGGCTCCTGCATTTAGTAGTAGATAGGATAAAAATGAAATCCTTTTAATTTGCTCCATTCTAAAGCCGGAGCCGGAACTTTGGAGAAACGGGTGAGGTAAGCTGCTGCATTATAAAACGAGGAATTGGTCGGAATGCTGTAAAGGTTGGCATCCGGTGCAAAATAGAACTTACGATATCTGGGAAAATCGGGGATGGGCTTACCATTCACCGTTGCCGGGTTCGTCCTGGCCCCGATCATCCCTTCGGCACCATAACCAACACTTGCATTCAACCAGTAAGGAAAACCACTACTTGCCGGCAAAAAGGAGGCAATATTAAACGAAAGCCAGTACGTCTGGCCATTATAATCTTTTAACATCCGGGAAAAGAAACCGGATCCCAATTCTGCCGGATAATATTTAGCATAGGGTGACATATGAAACGACCATTTCAAAGATATCCTTTGCTGATTCCAGCCTTTCTGCTGGGCTGCAAATAAGGCCGCCCCAAATATATTGGCCAGCATATCCCCACTGGAAAAACCCCATTTTGACGAAAACCCGTCAAAAATCTCCACAATCGACATGTATCCGATGGCCGTTAACCCGCCGATGACAATGGACTGGTTGTTGTCTACCCCGCACCATCGCATCAGGTCATATTGTATGGCTCCAATATTGTAGGCAGTAGTGGCGTGGCCGATTTTATCCATCTGCAACCATTCGTTATTGTCATTAAAAAAGTGAAAATGACTTTTGGGGTGCTTTCTGTACCAGAGAAAATAAAGACCGGCCGAAATGGCCACGCCGGTAGCGACCTCTGAAATAACAACTGTTTTAAGCCGGTCGGGCTGATAGGTTGCGCTCGGAGGAAGAAAAACTCCCTGAGCTTCGCTGGTCACGGAGATGAACAGCAGGATCGTAAAAACCAGGGAACGGATTCTGCCTTTTCTCCAAAACGGACCCAATGAAAAAGACTCAGCCAATCAATAATTGTTTTACGGGATGATGAAGGAATGGGATATTTGATTCATATAAAAATCAATATCTTAGGTTCAAATTTAAAGTAAGTTTTATGGATGCGGTGATTCTGGCTAAAGTGAATAACTGGTTAACGGAAAACTATGATCAGGAGACCAAGGATGAAATTATACGGCTGCAAAAAGAAAATCCGAATGAACTGACGGATTCTTTTTACCAAAACCTGGAATTCGGTACCGGCGGCCTCCGGGGCATAATGGGGGTGGGGACAAACCGGATAAACAAATATACCATTGGCATGGCAACCCAGGGATATTCAAATTACCTGTTATCCTCTTTTCCAAACCAGCACGTAAAAGTGGCCATTGCCCACGACAGTCGCAATAACAGCAGATTTTTTGCTGAAACGGCTGCAAAAGTTTTCGCAGCTAACGGAATTAAGGTTTTTCTTTTCCAGTCGCTTCGGCCTACGCCCGAACTCAGTTTTACCATCCGGTTCCTGGGATGCCAGGGCGGTGTGGTTTGTACAGCTTCCCATAATCCAAAAGAGTATAACGGATATAAAGCTTATTGGAATGACGGCGGCCAACTGGTTCCTCCCCATGATCACCGTGTGATTGAGGAAGTGGAAAAAATAGGCTCAGTCAATGAAGTGAAATGGACCGGAGGAGAATCCCATATTACGATCGTGGGCAAAGAAATAGATGAGGCTTACATCAGTATGGTAAAAAATCTTTCCGTATATCCGGAAATCATCGAAAAACAACATAACCTCTGCATCGTTTATACTCCGATTCATGGAACCGGGATTAAACTGGTACCGGAAGTTCTCCAAAGATTTGGATTCAGTAATGTGCACGTGGTGGACGAGCAGGCAACTCCGGATGGCAATTTTCCTACGGTAGCTTACCCCAATCCGGAGGAAAAAGAAACCATGAGTCTGGGATTAAAAAAAGCCCGCGAGATCGACGCGGATATTTTATTGGGAACCGATCCCGATGCTGACCGTGTAGGTATCGGTATTAAAAATGATCGTGGTGAATGGGTGCTGATGAATGGAAATCAAACGGCCGTGCTGGCTTTTAATTATTTGATTGAAGCCCGCAAGGAAAAAGGGATTGCCCAATCCAATGATATGGTTATTAAGACCATTGTAACCACAGATATGATTGATGAAATTGCTGCCCGCTCCAATATTAAATGTTACAATGTACTTACCGGATTCAAATGGATCGCGGAACTGATAAAAGAAAAAGAAAAAACAGAAAATTATGTAATCGGTGGGGAGGAAAGTTATGGGCTTATGCTGGGAGATAAATTAAGAGATAAAGATGCCGTCAGCGCCGTAGCTATTCTTTGTGAAATGGCAGCTTACGAGAAAAATAAAGGGAGAACACTTTATGATAAACTGATAGATCTCTATCTCCAGTTTGGATTTTATAAAGAATCCCTGATTTCTATTACAAAAAAAGGAATGGACGGGCAAAAACAAATTGCAGATATGATGGCATCATACCGCAATCAACCACCGGTAACCATCAATAATTCAGATGTGGTTCATTTACTGGACTATCAGACCAGTACCGGAAAGGATCTGAAAACAGGTAAAACCTGGAAAATAACATTGCCTGTAAGTAATGTTCTTCAATTCATTCTCGAAGACGGCACAAAGATCTCCGCGCGGCCGTCCGGAACTGAACCCAAAATAAAATTTTATTTTAGTGTTCATGAAAAACTCAACCACCGGTCTTCTTTTGACGCCCTGGATGATCTTCTTCAAAAAAAGATAGCCGCCATTATTTCAGATTTGAAACTACAATAACGCCCATTCATACTTTTAAGAACATGAAAATAATCTACCTGTTGCCTGCCTTCCTGTTGTATGCCTTCACCGCAAACAGCCAGCTTAAACTTGCCGGTATTTTTGGAGATCATATGGTGTTGCAGCGTGACCAGCCCGTACCGGTATGGGGATGGTCTTCTCCCAATGAATCCCTGGTGATCACTATAAATCAACAGGTAAAAAAAACAAAAGCTGACAATAAAGGCAGCTGGCGCATAACCCTGGATCCCCAGTCTGCCGGCGGACCATATGATTTATCCGTGAAAGGAAAAAGTAGTTTAGTCTTTCACGATGTCATGATCGGAGAAGTCTGGATCTGTTCAGGACAATCCAATATGGAATTCAATCTGAAAAATGTAAGGAATGCTGTAGTGGAAATCAATACCGCCAGTTATCCGGAGATCAGGCATATTAAAATACCCAACCGGGTAAGTGAAATACCCGTTTCGGATATTGTATCCGCAAGCTGGGAAACCTGTTCACCATCAACCGCGGGGAATTTTACGGCCGTCGGGTATTTTTTTGCCAGGGAAATCGTAAAGCGCTTACACGTCGCTGTTGGACTGATCAATTCCAGTTGGGGCGGCACCATGGTGGAGACCTGGACCAGCAGGGGAGCCTTTGAAAAAAGTCCTGAATTCAAAGAGATGATCAGCACGGTTCCGTCCGATGACCTGACACCGGTCGTCCTTAAGAAAAAGCAAGCCATGGAGAATCAGGTAAAACTGCTGCAAAAAAATATTAACGATACTATTCCTGCTTCGGAATGGAAAAATCCGGCCTACAACAGTTCCACATGGCCAAAGATGAGTGTGGCGAATATCTGGGAAAATCAGCCCCTCGGACTACACGACCTCGATGGTATTGTATGGTACAGGAAAGAAATTGACCTGAGTGAAAAAGCTGCCGCTAAGCCTGTTTTATTATCCCTCGGCAAAATAGATGATAACGATTCCACTTATGTGAACGGAATATTAGTAGGGACTACCTATAACTATTCCGCAGCCCGGCAATATACGGTTCCGGCTGGGGTTTTTAAAGCGGGGAAAAATATTATTGCCGTTCGCGTGGAAGACACGGGCGGTGGCGGTGGTTTTTATGATGATTCAACCTCCGTGTTCCTGAAAACGGATAATGGTATAATTCCACTCAGTGATTACTGGAGTTTTCGTATTGCAAAATTTACCAGCAGCGGTCAGGGATTCGGCCCGAACGATTTTCCCTGCCTGTTATACAATGCGATGATTCATCCTATTATTCCTTATCGGATGCGCGGGGTATTATGGTACCAGGGAGAAACAAATGCAGGACGGGCCTACCAGTACCGGACTGCATTCCCACTGATGATTAACGACTGGAGATCGCAATGGGGTGAAGGAAATTTCCCATTTTATTTTGTACAGCTGGCCAGCTGGAACGCTGACAACGGAAACAGTGAACATGGCAGTACCTGGGCTGAATTGCGCGAAGCCCAATTCTTAACCCTCAGCCTTCCGGCAACCGGCATGTCCGTAACAACCGATATCGGAGAATCCAATGATATACATCCAAAAAATAAACAGGACGTTGGTTTCCGTCTTGCTGCCATTGCACTTAGTAATATTTACGGACAGTCTGCGGAATACAGCGGTCCGGTATATGCATCGATGAAAACGGAAGGAAATAAAATCGAACTCAGTTTCACCCATACCGGTAGTGGATTGATGGTTAAAGATAAATACGGATATATCCGCGGGTTTGAAGTTGCAGGAGCGGATCATCATTTTCACTATGCGAAAGCCTATATACAAAATAATAAAGTAATCGTATATGCCGATGAGGTGCCGGACCCGGTGTCTGTTCATTATAACTGGGCCGACGATGCTCCGGACGGGAATCTGTATAACCAGGAAGGTTTTCCGGCCCTTCCATTCCGTACGGATCAATGGAAAGGGGTTACAGATGATGACAAATATGTAGTTGGCAAATAAATAGTGCAAAATCGCAAACTTATAGAATTCGTTCAGATATTAATCCCGAGTTTCTTGTTTTTCAGTATCAGTTTCTTCGCCCCATAATGCGTCATTTCTTCTTTAATCAGATAATGATCTGCATCGTATTCCACCAGGTTGCTGGGTTTGGAGAGCCCGGTCTGCCCGCGCCAGATATCCAGTTGCACCGGTTCCCATAGTTTTGATTTGCCTGATGCATAAGCTGCGTCCAGCACGGCATTCACCACATAACCATCATAAAAGGTTTCTTTGGGTTGAATACCTTTTTCCATGGAATTGAACATATCCGTAAACATATGATTGTATCCCAGGTCATTCATTTCATCACCCACCGGAAATAACCAGCCGGAATTGGATTCTGCTTTTTCAGCCACATAGTCCGCTCCCTTACCGGTAGTAAACATTTCAAATCCGGTTCTTAAAAAATTATTGATCCAGATGGTTCCTTCCGTGCCCATTACTTCATCCCGCAGGTCGAGACCGCCACGAAAAGTCCAGCTCACTTCGAACTGACCGATGGCACCGTTTTCATATTTCACCAGTCCGATAGCATGATCTTCCGCTTCAATGGGTTTCACCTGCGTGTCCGCCCAGCACATCACTTCCACCGGTTTGATATCTTTGCCAATAAAATTCCTGGCAATCTCCACACAATGACAACCCAGATCGAGAATACATCCGCCACCCGCCTGTTCCAGATCCCAGAACCAGTCGCTATGGGGACCAGGATGTGTTTCTCTTGATTTTGACCAGAGAATCCTGCCCAGGGCACCATTTTTTACACTTTCCAGGGCCTTTAAAAATTTCGGAGTATAAACCAGGTCTTCCAGATATCCATTGAATATACCGGCTTTTTCCACTGCTTCCAGCATTCGTTTGGCTTCAATGGCATTTCTGCCCAGTGGTTTGGTGGTGATCACTGCCTTCTTATGTTTACAACATAACAGAACAGCGGTTTCATGCAGGTTATTCGGAAGGGAAATACAAACCACATCCACATCCGGATGGGCAATGGCTTCTTCCATTTCAATAGTCCAGTGTGCGCAGCCATAGTCGGATGCAAATTTTTTGGCCGACACTTCCCGTCGGGAATAAATACTTACAATTCGGTCGCGGCTTCTTTGCCCCTGTAATGAATCGGCATAAAAACGCCCGATAAAACCGGATCCTAACATAGCTATTCTCATGAGTTCAATTTAATTTTTTAGAAAATCATTTAGTTTGTTGCCGTAAGGTTCGGGACAGTTTTCTTTTCCCGGAAGAACAAAATGAAATAAATCAAAACGCCAAGGGCAATATAGGCCGGTACCAACCAGATTTTTGTCCAGTCGTGATGATCACTCACCTCCGGGTAATTTATAATTGTCCACGACGAACCCGGAAAACCAGGTGCCGATAAACATTCCCACTCCATAAGTTGCAAAAGTAAAAAGGCCCTGCGCTGCATTTTTAATGGCGGAACCGGCCTTTTTTTCGGTATACATATAACCGGTAACAAAAAAGAAATCATAACAAACCCCATGCAGAATAATACCTGCATATAACATCCAGAGATTCGCATCGATATTTCCATAAGCAAAACAAACATATCGCAACATCCAGGCCACCATACCCATCATGAGCATTTTCTTGACCCCGATCCGGTTAAAAAGAAAGGGGATGGCCAGGATGAATACGGCTTCTGAAATCTGACCCAGGATCATTTTGGATGCAGCACCCTGCACGCCGATTTCATTCAGGAATGCATTGGCAAATCCATAATAAAATGAAAGCGGAATACAAACGAGAATGGCGGCGATAAAAAATATCAGGTAGGCATTGTTTTTAAACAGTACAAATGCCTCCGTACCCAGTGCTTTTGCTGCAGAAGCCTGGCTGGCTGCCGCTTTGGGTGGTGTATTGGGCAGGAAAAAACTGACCAGTCCCAGAAAAGCAGAAGCACCTGCCGCGAGATAAAAAGTATTGATGATCTGGCCTGTTTTCTCCCATTGCAGACTTCCGATCAGAAATCCGGCTACGATCCATCCCAGCGTTCCAAATACCCGTATCCAGGGAAATTGTTTCCCGGGATCAGCCATCTGGTTAAAGGCAATACTGTTGGAAAGAGCGATCGTCGGCATGTACAGGAGGGAGTAAATCAGGATGATCCAGTAAAAGGGTCCGTTCCCGGTCACCAGACTGGCCAGAAAAAGCAGGACGGCGCCCACCAAATGCAATACCCCCATAATTTTTTGCGCTGCAAAAAAACGGTCCGCAATCAGTCCCACCACAAACGGAGAAATCATGGTGGCAATAGCCAGCGCGCTATAGGCGGCCCCAATCTGGATTCCGCTGGAATGCAGATTGTTGCCCATATACGTACTCATCGTAACATACCAGGATCCCCAGATAAAATATTCCACAAACATCATCAGGCTGAGCAGCGCAGAAACAGTTGACTTCATGTGCAATAAATTTTAAGGAAGACTGATTTGAAATGAAAAGTTACAAATGAAAAGACGCAATCTAAAAAATTCTTCAATTATCTTGCAGCCATGCGGGTGTTAACGGATTCATACAGACATAAAGGTCTTCGAAAACAATTGGTAGAGCTTATCCGGAGCAAAGGGATTTCTGATGAAAAGGTTCTGCAGGCGATTTCTGAAATCCCAAGACATTTTTTTATAGACTCTGCTTTTGACCAGATCGCCTATGAGGACCGGGCATTTCCCGATCGCTGAAGGTCAAACCATTTCACAACCTTATACCGTTGCCTATCAAAGCCAGCTGCTGGAAATAAAACCTCATGAAAAGGTGCTGGAAGTGGGAACCGGAAGTGCTTATCAGGCCTGTGTACTGGCCTTGATGGGTGCCCAGGTATATACCATTGAAAGGCAAAAGCAGCTGTACGATCACAATAAACAATTCTCCTATCTGCGCAATTTTCCCGGGATCCGTTACTTCTTTGGAGACGGATATCAGGGTCTGCCAACCTATGCCCCTTTTGATAAAATCATTGTTACTGCCGCAGCTCCGGCGATCCCGGATAAACTGGTTGAACAGTTAAAACCCGGTGGATTTATGGTAATCCCGGTGGGAGAGGGAAAAGTGCAGCAGATGTTGCGCATTTATAAAAACGAGCAGGGCAGATACCCGGGAAGAAGTATTTGATCATTTTTCCTTTGTTCCGATGTTGCAGGGGAAAAAAGCTTAAAGCCTAAAGCCTAAAGCTTAAAGCCAAAAATTTTGATCATTTTGCATTCCGAAAAATACTGTCAACCGTCAACTGTCACGTCACTGTCAACCGTCATCCGTCAACTGTCAACCGTCAACCGCCAACTAAAATGACTCCTGAAAGAGAAGAAAGACTTAAAAATGTTTTAAACAAACGACAGAACGATCTGACGGTTGTTCTGGAGAATGTATTCGATCCGCATAATATTTCAGCCGTTATGCGCACCTGTGATGCAACGGGTATTCAGGATATCTATATTTTGAATACGAAAATCAGTAAACATAAAAAATGGGGTGCCCGAAGCAGCAGCAGCGCATCAAAATGGCTTACGATACACCAGTACACTGATGCTGCTGCCTGTTTTGCGGAACTGAGAAAAAAATATCCGCTTATCCTTACCACCCATCTTTCCTCCTCTGCCGTTTCCCTGTATGATATCGATTTTACACATCCGGTTGCGCTGATATTTGGAAACGAACACGATGGGGTGAGTCCGGAAATCAGGGAAATGGCCGACGGAAATTTTGTGATTCCGCAGGTGGGTATGATCCGGTCACTGAATATTTCAGTTGCCTGCGCGGTGAGTCTGTATGAAGCTTTCCGTCAGAAAGATTCCGCGCTCCCACTATAAAACGGTCAAACTGCCCAAATCAGACTATGAAGATTTATGGAATACATGGAGTTTAAACAATATTGAACCTTAGAAATCTGAAATCCTTTTATTAATTTTACCATAATGAAGAAAATTTTATTTGCCGGTCTCCTGGCCGGTGTTCTGGACATGATTGCTGCCATCATGCTATATGCCAAACCCGTAAACCTGCATAATATCAGCACGATTTTCCGCTACATCAGCAGGGGACTGTTCGGAACAGTTTCCGAAGAAACCGGCGCTTTGTATCCGGTGTTGGGATTGTTGCTGCATTACTTTATCGCCCTGACCTGGTCGGTGATTTATTTTAATTTCTATCGAATATTTTAAACCTGGAAATTCCTGGATAAAAATCTTATTATTCGCCTGCCTGGTCTGGGTGGTCATGAATGGATTTGTAATTCCTTTTACCGGATTGCCTTCCCGGTATGACGGATGCGGAATCAGCCGGTCATTTCTCGTGATTCTTTTTTGTGTAAGTCTGCCTATCTGTTTAATAGCTGAAAGAAACCGGTAAAATCAAAGTGACGTTATAACAAAACATTTCAAATTTCCAGATTTGCTTCTTTCATGATGCTTTTTCCCGGAGCGTATGGATACTTACATTCAGTTCAAAACCGATCAGCAGTATCAGGGCATTGAAATAAACGACAATCATGAGGATAAGGATCGTTCCGATGGATCCATATACTTTATTATAAGTTCCGAAATAATTCACCCAGAATGAAAAAATAAAAGTGAGCATGATCATCAGGATGGTAGCCAGGGTAGTACCGGGTGAAAATAAATGCCATTTTTCCTTTATGGCCGGGGCATGTTTATATATAAAAGCGATGGTAAAATAAAAGAGGGGAATGATCACCACCCAGCGAAGAGATTTAACCAGGCCCTTCATGGAACTTCTGTGCACGTGCAATGCTTTGAAAACATATTTCAGCAATTCATTCTGGGTAACCAGGATCACCACGCAACCGATCACCATCAATATCATCACCAGGGTAAGCTGAATGGCAACCAGCCGGTTTTCAAAATAATTCCTTTTGATAATGCACCGGAAGAGACCGGTTAAATGATCTCATCAGACCGATCATGGCATTGGAAGCATAATAAAGAGCCACCACAAGTCCGAATGATAATAAACCTCCCCTTGGTTTCGTCAGAAAATCATTCAGAAAATTCGATACCAGCATATAGGTATTCTGGTTCGGGGTGATATCTTTTGTCAGCACCAGAAGCTGGCTGGTGAGTTTTTTCGAAACCGGAAGATAGGGGATCAGGGTACACAGAAATATCGTTGCAGCAGGAATGGCCATCAGGAAACTGAAGGCGATGGATCTTGCCCGTTCATTCAGCCCGACTTTCTGAACCTGACTTTTAAAAAATACAATGACCTCATATAAAGGCAGTCCCTGAA
This sequence comes from uncultured Bacteroidota bacterium, assembly GCA_963730655.1. GTDB lineage: Bacteria > Bacteroidota > Bacteroidia > Chitinophagales > Chitinophagaceae > Puia. Next base: position 262,799 of record CAVSSI010000001.1, on the reverse strand, counting down.
ATCCCGGCAAATAAACTGACTTACTTTTGAAGGAAGCATACCGGTAGGGGGAAGAAGATTTTATGAATTTATCAAGCGTGGTCATGGCTTCTCTTTTGACTGCTGGCCAATCCTCATCTCTTCATCCAGGGCCTTCTGATATTCTTTTGCATTTTTTATATGTTCCTGAAAAGTTTCTGCAAAATTTGAATAACCGGAAAAATCCGGTTTTGCCACAAAATAATAATACCTGGTTTCCGGTGCATTTAAAACGGCATCCAGGGATTCCATCGAAGGAGTACAAATTGGGCCGGGAGGCAAACCCGCATTCCGGTAAGTATTATAAGGCGATTCCACGAGCAGATATTTTTCATATACTCTTTTCAGATCAAAGCGGCGCAGGGCAAACTTAACGGTTGGATCAGCAGCCAGGCGCATTCCGGTGGCTATCCGGTTCATATATACACTGGCAATTTTTGGCTTATCCGTTTTTCGGGTTGTTTCTTCTTCCACAATGGACGCGAGAATATAGGCGGTAACCGGGTTCAGATGACGGGCGGATGCCTGCTGAAGTCTTTCGGGTGTCCAGAAAGCCCGTGCCGCCAATTCCATTTTTTTGAATATCCGGGAAGGTGTGGTATTCCAGTAATAAGTATAGGTATTCGGAAAAACCATGGTCATGACCGTATTGGTATCGAGTGTATAAACGGAAAGAGTATCGGAATTATTCAAAAAACGAATAAATGCAGCAGAATCGCATTCAAACTTTCTGCCGATCATGCCGGCCAGGTCTTCCTTCGTTCTGAGTTTTGTGATCACCAGGTTCACCGGAACCTGCCTGCCGTTTCTTAACATTTTAAGAATATTCAGCAAATTCATGCCTTCTTTTATTTCATATTTACCGGCTTTGATATTTGCAGGATAGGATACCCGTTTTGCCAGCCAGTTAAAAACCCCCGGATGTGCAAGCACCTCATCCTTTTTCAAAGTGGAATCCAGTTCCTCATAATTCATACCGGTATGAATATATAAGTCGTAACTGGGCGCAGGAAAAGAAGTAGCGGGACCGAGGATCAGGTAGCCGGCAATGGCTCCGGTCAACAGCAGGAAAATGAGGAGTCCCGAATAGCAGTTTCTTCACGTGTATTTGGATTATTCACCAAAATAAACAAAAAACCCCGTCATTGGAATGCGGGGTCTTAAATATCGTTGACCGGTTTATTTCTGCTGAGCCGGAAGGGAAGGATTTACCGGCACTGAAGTCGGTGCAACCTTGATGTCTTTTCCTTTAACGGAAGTTGATTTCGGGATGAAAACCGTAGAGAATAAACAAAGTAAAACCACGGCTGTCGCCAGTATCCAGGTACCTTTTTCAAGGATATCTGTCGTTTGTTTAACACCCATAAACTGGTTGCTGAAACCGGCCACATTACCGGCAAGTCCGCCACCTTTCGGATTCTGTACCAGGATGATTAAACCCAGTAAACCACATACCAGCAAGAGGATAATCACAAAAATGATCATGATAAAGACGCTTTTAATTGTTCAATTCTGGACGCAAAATAAGCGCTTTTGGGGGGATAAATCAAACTTAATTTCTGGTATAGGGCGATGGCATTTTCATACATACCCTGTTTGGCCAGCACCTCTGCCATGGATTCCGTTAATATATCCCTTTCCTCAATGGAATGTTCTGCAAAATGCCGGATCCGGTCAGCCTCTTTTTCATTTTGTTTGTCTGAAACGGCTTGTGCCGGAAGCTTTTTCATCACTTTCAGCCAGTCCGTAAAGCTTTTCAATTGTTTTCCGAAACTGTCTGCCGGATTATCTTCCAAAACCAGTTTAATTCCCTGGGATGCGAAATAATCGATCATGTGATAAGGAGCAAAAACGATGGATTCGGCCTTTTTTGCATCAAAAAAAGGAAGGGATTTGTGTTTTTCACCAAACTGGGAAACAAGTTCCTGCACCTGGCCTTTCATTTCATTTTCTGTCTCACCGGTAATCAAATCCGCCCCGTTTGTGTCATTCGCTTCATCTTCCGGGGATTCATAAGTCTTTTCCACAGGCAGAACGGTATCTGCCGGTTGTGCTTCATCTGTCACGAATTCTGCCGGCCTGTCAAAGGATGCATAATCTGCTTCATCAGATTTTTCCGGGGACTTGCCGGAATATTGATTTTCAACAATATTTTCCAGTTCATTGATATGAGGTTCTTCCGGTTTTATTTCGGAATCCCTTGTCTCCCCGGAAGCAGGTTTGTTTTCATATGGTCTGTCAAATGCAACCAGGTCCTGATCAACAGGTTTCAGATCCGCATCTTCAAAAATTCCATATTCATTTAAGATAACCTCTCCGGTTTCAGCTACAGAAGATTCAACCGCTTTCTCTTCGATTTCATGAACAATATCCGGTTTTTCATCCGGTAGATTTTCCGGGCTTTCCAATACCGGCTCAGGGATTTCAATGCTATATTTTGACATCAGTTCATCAAAATTCGTTACGGTCCCAGCTTCCTTTTCTGAATGATGAAATTCAGGACTTGTTACTACCGTTTCCGGTTTTTGAACTTCTGCAAAAAAATCGACTGACTGTTCATCTGGTGTTTCCGGAATAAATTCCATTCCCGGAACATCCTGTTCTTCCTGTTTCTCTACAACGATACTAACCGATTCTACAACGATACTAACCGGATCTCCGGATTTGTTTTCTTCATGCAGGTATACGTGATCAGGGCCGCCCTTTGTAACCCCCGCATGGACTGTCTGCACAGATTCTTCCAAAATGGATTGAAGCCAGAGCGGATTATTGAAATATAATGAAGTCCGCATGCTCTCTTTTTCAAAAGATGCATTATTGTCCCGGATAAGTTTTTTTGACAACAGTAAATGCGCCGCATTAAAAGAAGGAAATTCCTGAACCACTTCATACATTTCTTCCAGCGAAACAGAATCGAGGTCCTTTTTTCCGAAAATAGCATCTATCACTGAAGAGAATCCGCTGTTCATCTGAAAATAATTACCAGTTAGAAAATAGGCGGTTGAAAATATCATCCGTCAATTGGGAAACGATTGAAGATTCAAGGCTTACCTGGGCATCACTCAATGTTTGTGTTGCCGGAAAATCAAATAATCGTGTAATATCCGTTTCAAAATCCGGTGTTCCCAGTTTTTGATCGCTGAGCCGGTTTTTCAGTGCCAGATGTACACTTACGGTTAGCCGGTTAATGGATGCCGCCTGATTCGACACACCGGATGTGCTCACATCATAGGCGGAAATATAGGCCGTCACATCATAGTCGGCATTATCCCCGGGAATCTGAATGAGTTTGGTCTGGCTCGCAATTTTTTGTTTTACCTTATCTGTCAGCAGCGGACTTAACTGGGGATCCACAAAACGGGCCCGGTTTTCAATAAAACCGATATTTATGGTTTTAATTTCCGGCGGAATTGAAACGTCTTTAAAAGAATATACCCCGCAGGAGAGCAGGTTTCCGGTGATGACAACAAGGAAAAAAGAGAGTACGGAGGAACCGGTATTTTTTATTTTTATTCACTGATGTCATATTCTTTTAATTTTCGGTATAAAGTCCGTTCACTGATTCCCAGATCTGACGAAGCATCTTTTCGTTTGCCTTTATGTTTCTTAAGTGCCTTTACGATCAGTTCCTTTTCCTTGTCCATGATGCTCAGGGATTCCTCCACTTCTTCATGATGATGAATTTCGCTGTTCCCGTTTCCGTTATGCTGAATGACAACGGGCTGGGATTGATAGGATGATGAAACCAGGTTGCCTGTATAATGTTCCTGCGGTTTCAGTTCTTTCATTTCCCGGGCAAATGCTTCCTGGGTATCGGCCGCCAGGGAAGGATTTTTTAAAATTTCCAGGAACATTTTTTTCAATTCCGTTACATCCTTCTTCATATCAAAGAACAGCTTGTAAAGAATCTCCCGTTCGTTGGAAAAATCATTCGGTGCCGGATGATGGGATGAAGGCATCACCATGGGCAGGCGGTTTCCGGTATTCTCCGGAATAAATCTCCTCAACTGCTGAAGCGAAATGGTTTTATCCTGGCTAAGTACGGAAATCTGTTCTGCAATATTCTTTAATTCCCGCACATTACCCGGCCAGGTGTACTGAATTAACAGATTTTTTGCTTCATCATCCAGTTGAACCGGAGCAGCTTTATATCGTTCGGCAAAATCCACGGCGAATTTTCTGAACAAAAGAGGAATATCTTCTTTCCGGTCCCGCAGGGAAGGCACCCGGATGGGAACAGTACTCAGCCGGTAATACAAATCTTCGCGGAACCTTCCTCTTTCCGTTAGCTGCAGAAGATCTTTGTTGGTAGCTGCAATTACCCGCACATCCGTTTTTTGAACTTTGGATGAACCCACACGGATAAATTCCCCGGCTTCCAGCACCCGCAGCAAACGGGCCTGTGTACCCAGGGGCAGTTCGCCGATTTCATCCAGGAAAATAGTTCCTCCATTTACGGTTTCGAAATATCCTTTTCGGGAATCCACTGCTCCGGTAAAAGAACCTTTTTCATGTCCGAATAATTCTGAATCGATCGTGCCTTCCGGGATTGCGCCGCAGTTGACGGCGATAAACGGATTGTGTTTTCTGGCAGAAAGAGAATGTATGATTTGCGAAAATGCTTCTTTACCCACACCGCTTTCCCCGGAGATCAGTACAGTCAGGTCGGTATTGGCCACCTGTACCGCTACGCCCAGTGCATAGTTGAGTTCGGGTGCGTTGCCAATAATCCCAAAACGGTTTTTTATCGCCTGTAATTCCATGATTAATTTTTTTCTGTTGTTTCCCGTTTCAGATGATTTCACCGATCAGGGTGCCACCTGTACTGTCTACAATTTTCAGGAGGGCATAATCGCCTTTCCGGAGTGAAACTCCATCCTTTGGAAATACAACTACTTTATTCTGGTCATTTCTTCCCATCCATGCGGATGCACTTTTTTTTGAATCTCCTTCAATAAGTACTTTGGAAAAGGTTCCAATATCCCTGCTGTTGGATTCCTCCGAAATCTGCCTTTGCAGTTTTATAATTTCATCCAGCCTTTTTTTCTTTTCTGCTTCGGGTACATCATCCGGATATCTTCTGGCAGCCAGCGTTCCGGGTCTTTCGGAATAAAAATACATATAGCTGAAATCGAAACGGCTCTCCCGGATCAGCGAAAGGGTCTCCTGGTGATCTTCTTCGGTTTCTCCACAAAAACCCGAAATGATATCAGAAGTAATTCCGCATTGCGGAATGATTTCCCTGATCCGTTTTACTTTAGATAAGTACCATTCGCGTGTATAGGTCCTGTTCATGCGCTGCAGAACCCGGGTGGATCCGCTTTGCACCGGCAGATGAATATTATTGCAGATATTTTCGAAACGGGCGATCGTGTACAATACCTCATCGGTAATATCTTTTGGATGCGAAGTTGAAAAACGAATCCGCAGCAACGGAGAAATCCTGGCAACCCGTTCAAGCAGCATGGCAAAGCCGACGGCTTTTTCCCCGTCAATACCTGAATGCCAGTGATAGCTGTCCACATTTTGACCGAGCAGGGTCACTTCCCGGTAACCGTTTTCAAAAAGATCCCGGCATTCGGTCAGTATGGACTCCGGATCCCGGCTTCTTTCCCTTCCCCGGGTAAAGGGTACCACACAGAATGAACACATATTATTACATCCGCGCATGATACTGACAAATGCATTTACCCCGTTGCTGTTTAAACGTACCGGTGCAATATCGGCATAGGTCTCATCCCGGCTAAGCAGCACATTCACCGATTTCTGTCCGCCTTCTGCTTCTTCGATCAGCAGCGGCAGGGATCTGTAGGCATCCGGACCAACCACCAGGTCTACCAGTTTTTCCTCTTCCAGGAATTTTGATTTCAGTCTTTCTGCCATACAGCCCAGTACGGCAATCAGCGTGGATGGTTTCGCTCTTTTTACCTGGCGGAAAATATGGAGCCGGCTGCGAACAGTCTGTTCTGCTTTTTCCCGGATGGAGCAGGTATTGATCAGGATCAGATCGGCCTTTGAAAAATCCCGGGTTGCGGTAAATCCTGCACCCTGCAGAATAGAGGCCACCACTTCGCTATCGGCAAAATTCATGGCACAGCCATAACTCTCGATATAAAATTTGCGGGAAAACCCGGTATTGATTTCCGATGCAGGAGAATAACTTTCACCCTGTCTGGATTCATCCTGTTTTTTGGTCAGTATATCTAATTCCATTCAACACCTTTAGGACCACAAATTTAATCAAAACAAAGGAATAAATGACAGGATGACAGGTTATGATTAACTCCTGATGACCTTTAACCCCTTATTGACCTTTTTGATTTCATTCAGCATGGCTTTGATGCCATTTTCCAGGGATTCGGTCGGTACGAAAATGCCTTCCTTGATATGCAGTTCAAAAAACGGGATATTGACGGATTCAAAAACCGGGGTCATTTTTAAAGTGGTGAGAACCTGTTTCAGCATCTGAACTGCACGGGTACCGCCGGACAGGCCACCATAACTTACGATCCCGGCTGCTTTATAGGCCCATTCCCGGTGTAAAAAATCAATGGCGTTTTTGAGCGGGGCCGTGAAACCAAAATTATATTCCGGTGTAACGAAAATAAATGCATCCGCCTCCGAGATTTTTTCGCTCCAGTTCTTGGTATGCTGTTTTGTATAATTCTGTAATCGGGGATGATGGGGCTCATCCATAAAAGGCAGGTTGATCTCCGCCAGGTCGAGATGTTCTACATTTATTTCAGGATCTTCTTTCGTTTTTTCTATCACCCAGTCACTGATTTTCGGTCCTCTTCTGCCTGGCCGGGTACTGGCCGTAATAATTTTCAGTTTCAGCATATTTATTTTTGGAGCGGAAGACGGGACTCGAACCCGCTACCTACAGCTTGGGAAGCTGTCGCTCTACCAGGTGAGCTACTTCCGCATGATTAATTCGAAACGGCCTGCGGAAAAGAAACTCTCTTTGCCAGCCAGCTGTCTTTTAAAGGTATGATCCAGTTATTTTCCAATGCTGATTTGGTCAGCACCGTATTATTGAAATAAAGCGTTTCCGGTTTAAGAATTCCACTGTTTACCCCGGATTCCAATTGGGAAAGGGGCAGGAGCTGAACTTTTTCCTGGATAAAAAATGCCAGCAGCTGGCGGTCGAATAAATTTACACCGAACCGGGTTTCCATTGTCTTTATCAGGCGAACGGAAGAATCTGTGCTGCATCCGCTGACCATGGAAGCTTTTTCGTCGGCCATCAGAATGATAAACTGTCCGAAAAATAAATTCGCATATCCTTTTACGGGATGACCATGGGAATTCCAGGATCCTGTAAATTCATTGAGTAAATCTTCGATCTGAAATGCTTCTGCAATGGTGAACAGGCGGCTTGACTGATAAATCCAAACACGGGAGGATGCGTCAAATTCCTCCGGCAATAATTCCCGGTAATTGAAAGACATGATGCAAAATTAAATATTCCTCCGTTTAAATATGGATAATTTCTGTATCGGAGACCTGAAGCTGTATTTTAAGCTGATCAATTTTCAACTTTTTCAGTTGTAGCTGTTCCTGAAGATTTTCCAAAAGCGGTTTAATATTTTTTCGGTGTTGCTGGATCAGATCATGATTTTTTATTTCCATTCTCTTCAGCTGCTGACGGTTCTTTGCCACTTCCGTCTGTAAATTTTTCATTTTGACCGATGCCTGGTACCTGGATTCAATTACCATATCCATTATCCTGCTTTGTACAGCAATATCCCTGATACTGTCTGCCTGGGTAAGATCCGGAACGGCTTCATAGGACAGACTTACAGATGGAACATAGGGTGTGCCGGGAACCGGTTCAATCGTTTCTTCATTCGTGCCGGCTGCCTGCTGATTGGAAAAATCCCGCGGTAACCATTATTATCTGCAAAAATTATTTGTTTCATCCTGTACTTCCTCAGCAGGTATTCCATTTCGCGGGTATACTCCGGCTGCAAAGGGAGGGCTATTTTTTTAATCTTTTGTTTGTTGCGGGATGGGACCCTGTATGGAGTTTCTTTCCCGGTGTTTTAATTTAGAGCACCTGCATATCAGATTTGGCCGGGAGAACAGAAACCTGACAGGGCCGGAGTAGCCGGTTGAACCGTTTCGGGCAGGGAGGTCTTTTGCTGAAGACCTAATAATCCCACTGAAGTAGCCAGACTAAAAATCAGAAACGGGTTAATCCTGTTTTTTTTATGAACCGGGTTTCCCAATACCCGCTGGATCCGCTCCATCAGCAACCAGGGTTTATGGCCATCTGCAGCTATGGAAAAATCCGGTTTCACCTGCCTGAATTTCTCCAGACCAAAAAGGGCTTCAGCATATATCCCTGGAGCGTATCCTCTTTCCAGCACCTCGTCATCACAGGCATGTTCCCTTTCCCTCGAAATGGTTTTGTAAAAAAGTTGCGCAAAGGGATTGAAAAATAATATGCCCTGAAAGCAGGACATGAAAATATTGATCAGGTAATCGTTTCTGCGGATATGAAAAAGTTCATGAATAAGGATGGCTTCCAGTTGTTGCGGAGATAAACGGGTCATCAGGGAAACCGGAAGCAGGATCAGCGGTTTGAGGAAACCACTGGTTTCAGCTGTCTCCGCCAGGTCTGAAAGATAAACCCGCACCCCGGAAGAAATGCCCAACAAACGGGCATGCCGGTCAACAAAGGATTGTAATACAGGTGAAATAAAATTACCGTATTCCTTTTTCTTTCTGCCAAAATATTGAAATCCGTATTTGACCATACGGATGGTTAATACAACAATGTATAGTACACTGATATAGGGAACCCAGTAATTAAAGGACCGGAAAACCGGAATAAATCCTGAATGTATCGTATCAGCCGGTTCGTTCAAAAGTTGAAAAAAAGTATGAAATTATCCAGCCTGATCCGATCACCGAAAATGCTAAAGCCAGATTATGTTTTCCTGCTGCAGAAATGCGCTTTATCCCCGCCGTTATCAGAAAATAAAACGACCAGAGAACGGCCATCTGCCAGATACTATTCAGCAGGGACCATCCAAGAGCAGTCAGAAGGGTAGAAAAACCGGGCATGTGTTAATGCTTTTTCAGGTTGTTGAGCAGTTTCTGGATTTCTTCCAGTTCTTCCGGAGACGCTTTGTGATTTCCCAGCGCATGCATAACAAGTTCAGTGGACGAACCGCCAAACAGGTTGGTAATCATTTTTCCGAGAAGTTGTTTTTGTGTTTTTTCCCGGCTTACAATTGGAAAATATACGTGAATTTTCATGGAATCATCCCGTCCGACCAGGCCTTTTTCATGCATGATCTGCATGAGTTTAAGGGTAGTGGTATAACCTGCTTCCTTGGATTTGGAAAGTTCTTCGTGTACATGCCGCACGCTGGCTTTATTTCTTTCCCAGAGAATCCGCAGGATTTCCAGCTCACTTTCTGTTGGTTTAATATATTTTGAGGATACCATATGCTAAATTTGTAATACAACTCAAAATACGATTTAATTCGTAAACCAACTATTTTTTTAACATTTGATTAAAATCCACTCAACATCATCCATCATGTCAGATGCTTCAATGATCTCCCTGTATGCAGACAGGTTCCGGGTAGGGGAAGGAAAAAAAATCGATTTAAAAGAATGGCTTACCGATGATAAAGATAAGCCGGTAGAAAAAGACGCGGGGGTGAGTCTGCTGCAGGATGATATTTTGAAACTTTCTGAAATTCAGGAAAAATTATATGCGTCCAACCGCTATAGTGTGCTGATCGTGATCCAGGCAATGGACGCTGCGGGTAAGGACAGTGTTATAAAACATGTGATGAGCGGACTCAATCCACAGGGTGTGACCGTTACCTCTTTTAAAACGCCCACGCACCAGGAACTGGAACATGATTATTTATGGCGCCATTATAACGCCCTTCCGGCAAGGGGCATGGTCGGAATTTTCAACCGCTCTCACTATGAAAATGTGCTGGTTACCCGGGTTCATCCGGAATATATTCTGAATGAAAATCTGCCGGATATACATTCCGTAACGGATATTGACAAATCATTCTGGGAGAAAAGGTTCAAACAGATCAATCATTTCGAAAACACCCTGGCCGATAACGGGACGGTGGTTTTGAAATTTTTTCTGCATGTTTCTAAAAAAGAACAGAAAAAAAGATTTCTGGAACGAATTAACGATCCGGCAAAAAACTGGAAATTTTCGATAGGGGATCTGAAAGAACGGGATTTATGGAAGGACTATCGGAAAGCCTATGAAGATATGCTGGAGAATACCTCCACCAGTCCTGGCACCCTGGTTTGTTATTCCTGCCGATGACAAATGGTTTACCCGTCTGGTTTTAGCCAATATCATCGTGAGTGAATTAGAGCAAACTGGATCTGAAATATCCGGTGGTGCCGGATATCACAGCAAAAGCAGTTGCAGGAAGCAAAAAAATTGCTGACCGGAGAAACAAATTCTCCGGCCGACAAAACAGACGACTAATTTATTTTGCTTTGGTAAAAAGTTCTTTTTGAACTTTTTGGATCTTCATCACTTTTACCTGGCTATCCTTGTTCGAATACATCTGGGCAAGGGTAGGAGCAATGACCAGTGAAACGATGGACATCAGTTTGATCAGGATATTCATGGAAGGTCCGGAAGTATCTTTAAAAGGATCTCCAACCGTATCGCCGGTTACCGAAGCTTTATGCGGTTCTGATTTTTTATAAAACATTTCACCGTTGATCTCAACGCCTTTTTCAAATGATTTTTTTGCATTATCCCAGGCACCTCCGGCATTATTCTGAAACATTCCCATCAATACACCACTCACCGTAGCACCGGCAAGAAATCCGCCCAGCGCTTCCGGTCCCAGTAAAAAACCCATGATCAGTGGAGAAAAAATGGCGATTGCCCCGGGAAGCATCATTTTCTTTAATGGAAGCTTCGGTGGAAATCGCCACACATTTATCATATTCCGGTTTTCCTGTTCCTTCCATAATTCCGGGAATGGTGCGGAACTGCCTGCGTACTTCTTCCACCATGGCCATGGCTGCTTCTCCAACCGCCCGGATGGCAAGAGAAGAAAATATAAACGGAATCATGGCGCCTACAAAAAGGGAAGCCAGCACCTTTGCTTTATAAATATCAATTCCGTTAATTCCGGCCACACCGACAAAAGCTGCAAATAAAGCCAGTGAAGTAAGTGCTGCAGAAGCAATGGCGAAACCCTTTCCGGTAGCCGCAGTTGTATTACCCACCGCATCCAGTACATCCGTTTTTTCACGAACATCTTTTGGCAGTTCACTCATTTCTGCAATACCACCGGCATTGTCAGCGATCGGTCCGAATGCATCAATAGCCAGCTGCATGGCTGTAGTAGCCATCATACCGGCTGCAGCAATGGCCACACCGTATAAACCGGCACAGGCATAAGAACCCCAGATACCGCCGGCAAGAACCAGAATGGGAAGACAGGTAGATTCCATACCTACAGCCAGTCCGCCAATAACATTGGTTGCATGACCGGTAGATGACTGCCGAATGATGGACAGCACGGGTCTTTTACCCATGGCGGTATAATATTCTGTAATCATACTCATTAAGGTTCCTACCGCCAGTCCGACGCCGATAGCACCCAGTACACCCCATTTTGTAAATTCAATACCGCGCAGCGTCATGGTTTCCGGCAGTATATAATAAACCAGACCTACAGAAGCCAGTGCAGTTAGTACAATGGAACCCCAGTTACCCATATTCAGGGCTTTTTGAACACTGGCTGTACTGATACTGGCGTGTTTCGCTGATTCGGACAAACAAAGTTCCGATGATGGAAAATAAAATACCGATACCTGCAATCATCATCGGAAGCAGGATGGGAGACATACCGCCAAAGTGATCATCCGAAACTGTTTCCTGTCCCAGCACCATGGTTGCAAGCACCGTGGCCACATAGGAACCGAAAAGATCGGCACCCATACCGGCCACATCACCTACATTGTCTCCCACATTATCGGCAATCGTTGCCGGATTACGCGGATCATCTTCCGGAATTCCGGCTTCCACTTTTCCTACCAGATCGGCACCCACATCGGCAGCTTTTGTATAAATACCACCGCCCACACGGGCAAAAAGGGCGATGGATTCTGCACCCAGAGAAAATCCGGTAAGTACTTCGATGGTACGCAGCATTTCTTCAGAATTCACTTCTGCATCCGGTGCAAAAATGGATTTTAAAATAATAAATAAGCCACCCGAGACCAAGAACTGCGAGACCTGCAACACCCAGACCCATTACCGAACCTCCGGTAAAGGAAACCTTAAGTGCCCGGCTCAGACTTGTTCTGGCTGCCTGGGCAGTTCTTACATTCGCTTTGGTGGCCACACGCATCCCGATATAACCGGCAGTAGCACTTAAAATAGCACCCAAAATAAAGGCAATGGAAATAGCCCAGTGGGAGTGGGGGTTCGTGCTGGCCATAAAACCCAGCAAGCAGGGCGACGATCACAACAAAATATCCCAGTATTTTCCATTCTGCTTTCAGAAAAGCCATCGCTCCTTCAGCGATATAACGGCTGATCTGTTTCATCCGGTCGGTACCCTCGTCCTGCTTAGAAACCCACTTGAACTGAATAAAAGTGTATAAGAGACCAATAATGCCCATCAGGGGTACGAGGTAAATCAGTTTGTCCATATAAATAGTCTGTGATTTTTAAGGGAGGCAAAAATAGTGGAAAACCGTTAAAACCGCGATAAATGATGACACTATATTACCCATATTCCCATATAGATCAGGAGATTAATTTCATATTTTGATAAAATACCCCTACTTTTGCGCTCCATTTTTAATGGAATCACGCCCCGGGCGTGGATATTGCCCAAATGGCCCCATAAGTGATTTGCCCTTGCAAATCCGCCAGCAGGGTATCATTTAAAACCTCATCATAAGATGCCAAAGGTTAAAACAAATTCGAGTGCCAAGAAAAGATTTAAAATCACAGGCACCGGTGAAATCACTTTCCAGAAAGCTTTCAAGAGACACATCCTCACCAAAAAAACAAAGAAAAGGAAAAGACTGATGGGGAAAAAAGGTATGGTCAGTTCAGCCAATCAGGATTTCGTAAAACGATTGCTGAGACTGAAATAAAATCAATTTTCAAATTCCCAAATTTTCTAATTCTCAAATTATTAATATATGCCACGTTCAGTAAATGCGGTAGCCTCCAGGGCCCGCAAAAAACGAATCCTCAAACAGGCCAAAGGTTTTTACGGCAAACGTAAAAATGTATACACCGTAGCCAAAAACGTATTGGAGAAGGGTCTTACCTACCGTTATGTGGGTCGTAAACTCAAGAAACGGGAATACCGGGCACTTTGGATCGCCCGTATCAATGCAGCCGTTCGTGCAGAAGGACTTACCTATTCCAGGTTCATCCATCTGCTGAATGAAAAAGGAGTTATGTTAGACCGGAAAATGCTGGCCGATATCGCCATGAACGAACCGGATGCGTTTAAAAAACTCATCGACTCCGTAAAATAAAAAACAGACCGACGATAGAAAGAGGTTTCTAAAAGGATTAATAACCTTTTGGAAACCTCTTTTATTTTGCGGATATCCCTCATAATTTTATATTTGTATCTGTTTTATTTCACTTCAAAATCGTACAGCCATCATCAAACAAGACGATTCCATGAACAATTCGTATGCTGACCTGGTTCAGCAGACGTTTAATTTTCCGCAGGAAGGTTTTGTAGTGAAAGAAAATTATTTAGAATTCAACGGGGTAGACCTGCAGTCCCTGATTGCCAAATACGGTACCCCGCTTAAGATTTCTTACCTGCCCAAAATTGGCATGCAGATTAAAAAAGCAAAAAAAATGTTTGCGTCTGCCATAGCCCGGCATAAATATGAAGGAAAATATTTTTATTGTTATTGCACCAAGAGTTCCCATTTTTCATTTATCGTAGAGGAGGCCCTGAACAACGACATCCACCTGGAGACTTCCTATGCCTATGATATAGAAATCATTAAAAAACTCTACGCCAAAAAAAAAATAACCAAGGATACTTTTATCATTTGCAATGGCTTTAAACAAAAGCCCTATACCAGCCGTATCGCTTCCCTGTTAAATTCAGGATTTAAAAATGTTGTTCCCATTCTCGACAATAAGGATGAACTGCAGCAGTATAAAAAATCGGTAAAAGTTCCATTCAAACTGGGCATCCGGGTAGCAGCCGAAGAAGAACCCAATTTTCCGTTTTATACTTCCAGGCTGGGATTCAGGCCCCGTGACGTACTTGAATTTTATGTAGATAAAATTGAAGGGAATGAAGACCGTTTCCAGTTAAAAATGCTGCATATATTCCTGAATAAGGGGATCAAGGATGATATTTATTATTGGAGTGAACTCAACAAAGTCATCAACCTGTATTGCCAGCTAAAGAAGATCTGCCCCGAACTGGATTCCATTAATATCGGAGGTGGATTCCCCATTAAGCATTCCCTCGGATTCGAATACGATTACCAGTTCATGATCAATGAAATTGTAGGCAATATCAAAAAAGCCTGCAAAAGGAATCATGTGCCCATGCCGCATATTTTCACCGAATTCGGAAGTTATACGGTGGGAGAGAGCATGGCACATATTTACAGTGTGATCGGTCAGAAAATGCAGAACGATCGCGAAATCTGGTATATGATCGATTCCTCCTTTATAACTACGTTACCGGATACCTGGGGAATCGGCGAGCGGTTTCTGATGATGCCCATTAATAAATGGGATGTCGAATATCAGCGTGTGGTGCTAGGAGGCATTACCTGCGACAGTCATGACTATTATGATTCCGAAGAACATATCAATGAAGTATTCCTGCCCAAGCTGAACAACGGCGAACCGTTATATCTCGGTTTTTTTCATACGGGTGCCTATCAGGACCAGATCAGTGGTTACGGAGGAATCAAACACTGCCTGATTCCTTCTCCCAAAACATGTACTGATCAATTACGACAAAAACGGAAAACTGGTTGACTGGCTCTACGCCAAAGAACAGACGGCGCAGAGTATGCTGAAGATTTTGGGTTACTGAGTACAAGTGTGAGAGTGTGAAGTGTCAATTTCACTCTCACACTCTCACACTCTCACACTTTCTTATTTGCCTTTCAGTTTATACTTATTATTCACTTTTTTGCTGTTAAAATAGTCGTTCAGCTGCTCCTCGCTCATGTTGCTATTTTCATCTATGGGCACATCGATCAGCTGTATCTGAATCTGTTTCATTTCATCCCTTAGTTTGGTGATCTTCTTTATTATTTCCGGATCCTTCTCGCCGGTTAACGTGTTTTCGTGAAGCTGGTATTCCATTCGCTTAATGGAAGACCGGATCAGGGAGGCGGCATTTTGTTCTGCGATTTTTTGCGGTGCAACTGCTTCTTTTACCGGCACAAGAGCAACACCGGCGCTGGGAAGAATCTTACCTGCCGTCTGCGCTCCAAGGGAAGATGAAGAAGAAAGTACGGTACCGCCCAGAGCAGCTGCCCGAACTGGTCATATCAAATGATGTGCGGGTTGTTTTTGTATTCTTTACTTTTTTATCCAGCTGCACGAAGGCATATTTCAACTGTAGGATATAGGTATGTACTTCCTTTACTGTACGGTCATATTCCTGCAACAGAAATGGATAATTCAGCGCGGATTTTACAAATATTCTTACCAGGGCCGTATCCCGTATGAAAAATTTATTTGTGCCGACAAAATACAGATTCACCTGTTTCTGATGTACAGAATCTGATTCTTTTATAAAATCGTACGGAGGGCTCCATACGAATTCGTCATCACATTTTTTTACGGGCTTATAATTCTTTAATCGGAAGATTGGAAAAAAAACCAATGGATTCTACCGGGAAACTGCCTTCTTCGCATTCAATTCGAAAACTCACCGTATCCCCTTCGTCCACAAACACCACGCTGTTCACAGATGGTTTTAAACGGGAAGGCGCAATTTCTGTCGTAAAAAACAGGATGGTAAAAGAAGTGTCCACCCGGTCTGCCGGTTTCTGAAGATTCTGTACTCCCACACTTACTTTATACGGATAATCATATTTTAATTTTCCGGAAAGAAAATAAGATTTGTCAGCCTTAAAAGTCAGCAGACCATTGTCTTTATTGATTTTGAGACCAAGCGGCGAATTTCGGAGAAACCAGTAATAATGGGAGGGATCCTGGTTAATTTCCAGCTGGTAACTCAGGGTTGAATCCACATGTAAAGTAAAATAGGGATTCAGATTCCGGATTCTCAGCAGGCTGTCCTGTACTGGTATCGAACTGTCTTCCAGGACACGTGTCGATCGGCAGACTGTCTGTTGCCGGAGGGGTTGGTGTAACCGCCTGGATCTGGGCAGCTGCCGTCAGCCCACGGAACAGCGAAAATAATATAAGGGACAATAACCACGGATATCTGGATTTACGCATAGATAGTTTTCACAGGGAAATGAACTCGCGAAAATAATCCAGAAGGTATAAATCAAAGCCAAAAAAAATCCCTCCCGCGAAATCGCGGAAGGGAACATATAACCACCACACTTAACCATCTTTTACAGATTATTAGGCAATATCAATCTGCCTGGTACTTGGTTTCGATTCTTCCTTCTTTGGTAAAAGAAGTTTCAAAACACCATTTTCATACTTGGCCTGGATTCCATCAACATGCAATTTTTTCATCGATTGAAAAACTACGTTTGAATGATTTGTATTCAAATTCACGGCGAAGGGTCTTGTAATCTTCGGAAGAAGCAGTTTCTTCTTTCTTTTCAAAACTGATGGTCAGCAAACCCTGTTCCACCTGAATTTTAAAATCTTCTTTTGACCTTCCCGGAACATTCAGCTCCACATGATAGGCTTCGGGAGTTTCATGAATATTGGTCTGGGGAAATGCAAAAAACTCCTGTCCGATGGAACGTGCAGCAACCGGAAATTCATTCAGTAAATCATTGAAAAGATTTCCGAAAGGCCTGTTGTTAACTTTTACGAGTGTCATAATACTATGTTTTTAAAAATAAATTGAATGATTACAACCCTTCCTGTCAAAGCCTGTACCGTATGGTCTTCCGGGTAAAAAACAAGCCAATATGACACAGGAGTCAATATTTTTGCGCCAAAATAACAGGGAACCTCCGGAAATTAGTTTTTTTCTGACAACAATCAGGGGATTGCCCCGGTCTTAGGTTTAGGTCGTAATGAACAATTTGATTAGATTTGCGTTCTTTTAAAAAACCCAAATCATGTATCCGGAACAATTAGTTATACCGATGAAAGAAGAGCTGACCGAAAATGGTTTCAGCGAAATGCGGACTCCCGATGAAGTCATTAACCAATTGGAAACCAAGGGAACAACCCTGGTTGTCATCAATTCTGTTTGTGGTTGTTCTGCCGGTACCGCCAGACCCGGTGTACTCATGGCCGTACATAACACCACTAAAAAACCCGACCATCTGGCGACAAGTTTTGCCGGATTCGATGTGGATGCTGTAAAAACATTACGCGAAAAACTTTTACCTTATCCGCCATCTTCCCCGGCCGTTGCCCTGTTCAAAGACGGTAATCTCGTTCATATGATTGAACGTCATCATATTGAGGGTAGGTCTGCCCAGATGATCGCCCATAACCTGATTGCGGCTTTTGAAGAATATTGTTAATACAGAAACGCATAAAAAAAGGATATAGACGTTATGTTTATATCCTTTTTTTTATGAAATCCAATCCGAAAATATCCAGTCCAGCCAGGCCATCCGCTTCAGGAAAAAATGCCCATTCATCTGCAAACTCCTTACCGGGTTTAGCGGAAACCATCGGTAAAAAACTTCTCGAGATCAAGCGGATCTCCGGAGAAGGGGAAATGACAGAGTTGAACATGGCACTCTGGAAGCATCTGAAATAGCATTTCCTTTCTATTTTGCCCGTACACTGATGGAAATCCTTCTGTCTTTTTGTTTTTCATCTAGAGCCGCACCAGCATCTGCTTTTGCAAACTGTCTTTACAGGCATTCTGCTCTGTACCATCCGGTAATTTTATTTTCATGGACTAACGAACAGGAACCACCGGATAGCTGGTCGCTGAATCCATTTTCGCAGTATCAGCAGTAACGACAGCGGCAGAATCAGTTTTTTCTGCTCCGTTACATCCCTTACCCAGGAATATAACCAGCCCAAGAACCACAATTGCACCTATAATAAGCGGGGACCAATTGAATTTTTTTGCTGCCGGTATGGAATGGGCTATTTTTCCCGCACTATGGCCTGCGGCTTCTCTGATTTCAAAAAGTCTGGTGGCCAGTTTATTACCTATTAAGGTAAGACTTGGCAAACCAAGAACGGCGGCCAGGTTCAAACCGGATGGAAGGGCATTTAGTATACTCTCTTTCTGATTGTTTAAAAAACTGAGCATGCCATTGGCATTCATTTTGGTTTCTGCGGCATGTTTGCCCAGTACGCCCAGCGCCGCCGGAGCAGCCGTATTCATCAGTGAGGAAGCAGCGGATTCCCGGGTTCCTGAAAAATTAGAAACCAAACTGGTGACCCCGCCGGATTTATCACCGAATAATGATTTAAGCATTTCACCACCTTTAGCCAGGAGACTATCATTACCAAAGATTCCCGGGAGATTAATCAGGATCCCGCTTTGAGAAGCTTCTTTGGCCAGACTCAGCATACTCTGCGGATTTCCTGAACCTGTCTGATGAAGTAGACCCGTCAACACCGTGGGAATGATTGCAGCCATCGCAGTTTTGATATTGTTTTCATTTTCTCCGGTCACAGCAGACGCCCTGGATACAAAGTCATCATTGAAAATGTTTTTGACTGAGTCGATAAGGTTGAATGCCATAAAAAATATTTTAGCAGTAAGAGGGAGGAGGACTAAAAACGGGGATAACCAAGGTACTGCAGTTTCCGTGCCCCGGGATTCCGGACAGTCAAAGGTACGAAACTATTTAACATAATATAAATTATAAGAAAGATTACCGGCAAAGCGACCGCTTACCTGATCGTTAAGATTTTTATTTTACCAGCCGGATTGGATAGCTTCGTGAGCTTAAATTACCCGTATTTGAAAATCAAGCTAGAATCCTCATTTTGGATTCACTCCGTATTTTTTACCCTCCTGAACCGATTCTCCCTCATCGCTTTTGGTGTAATCAGTTACATCATTTTGGCAAAAAGAGTCTTTCCCACCGTTAAGGAAATGGGCATCTGGGCCCTTTTCCTGGCCATTATCACCATGGTGGAAACTATAAAACAGGGATTACTGAGGAACCCGATGATTAAATTTCTCAGCGACCCGGAATATGTAAACAACCGGAACAAGGTTCAGTCCGCCTCTCTGATAACCAATATCCTTTTTTCATTACTCGTCATGGGGATTATCTTTTTCGGTGGACATCTGTTCACAAACCTGCTCAAAACGCCTGAATTATTTCCCTTGTTGCAATGGGGAATTTTAACGGTCCTGGTATTGATTCCATTTAATCATTTTGAAGTTTTACTGCAGGCTCATTTTAAATTCAAGGCAATTTTTTATGGGTATCTCTTCCGTCAGGGACTGTTTATGATGTTTATGATTTTTTTCCTGCTTGGAGATAAATCCTTTCTCACCCTGGTTAATCTGGTTAAACTCCAGGTGCTTTCAATTTTTTGTGGCTCTCTGTTCATGATGTATTACGCGAAGGAATATTTTTTCAGAAAGTTTGATGCAGATAAAAGAGCCATGATACGTATGTTTCATTTTGGAAAATACATTTTCGGAACCAATGTCTTTTCGACTTTCGGAAGATCCGCCGACCAGTTCATGTCAACCCTGATCTCTGCGGATATCGTAGCGTATTATAATGTGGTTAGCCGGATCAATAATATGATGGATGTTCCTTCCGTGGCCATTGCAGATGTATTGTTCCCCAAAAATGTGGAAGCCATGGCTACCACCGGAACTGAAAAAGTTCGTTATTATTTTGAAAGAATGGTCGGTACCATTATCAGCATCCTGGCTCCGGTAAGCCTCCTGATCTTTACCATACCCCACCTTTTCATCAAGATCCTGGCAGGAAGTAAATATTATGCCGCTGTTCCAATTCTGGAAATCGTAATCCTTTTCAGCTTCCTCCGTCCGTTTTCCTACCAGTTTGGAACCACGATGGATGCCATTGGTAAACCACGGATTAATTTTTGGGTAAACCTGCTCACGATGTCCCTGAATTATACCTGCATGTACCTTGGATTAAGGTATATCGGCTGGCTTGGAGCGGCTTATGGAACGGTTATTTCAGCCATTTTAAATTTCCTGATCATGTATTCGGTGCTCAATAAAACCGTCGGTGTGGAGCTCAGGGAAACGTTCAGGTATGTATGGATTACCTATCGCGAGTTCTGGGATCATTCCCGGAAATTATTCAGGAAAAAAGATATAATAGAGATTAGAGGATTAGATAATTAGGTGATTAGGTAATTAGATGATTCTAATCTCCTAATCATTTAATCACCTAATCCTCTAATCCCCTAATCCTCTAATCCCCTAATACAACAACCTCGTCTTAATCGTATTCTTCACTTCTTTCAAAAGACTGATCGCCTGTGCGGATAGTTTTTTATCCACGTCCAGCACCACATATCCGATATCATCATTCGTTTTGAGATACTGGGCAAGAATATTGATCTGGTGGTTGGACAACCGGGTATTAATTTCTGATAAGACACCCGGAACATTATAATGTATGTGTAAAATCCGGTGGGTATCCGGGTGTTGCGGCAGGCTTAATTCAGGAATCGTATGGGACCCGGTGGAAATACCCATTTCCAGGTATTGAAATAATTTATGGCTTACATCATCCCCGATATTTTCCTGGGCTTCCTCAGTAGATCCACCGATATGGGGCGTTAACAAGACATTGGATAAATGCTGCAACGGTGTGGTGAACCGGTCCCCGTTTTTTTCCGGTTCTAACGGATATACATCCACGCCCGCTCCCGCCAGATTCCCTTCTTCCAGGGCTTTACCCAGTGCTTCAAGATCTACCACCTCGCCCCGGGCATAATTGAGCAGAATGGAGCCTTTTTTAAATTGTTTGATTAGTTGCTTATTGATCATCATGCGCGTCTGATCCGTGTCCGGAACATGAATGGTAATGATATCCGATACGGAAACCACGTCCTTAATGGATTTTTTTGCAATAGCATTGCCCAGGGGTAGTTTGGTCTCTATATCATAAAAAACCACTTTCATCCCCATGGATTCGGCCAAAATACTTACCTGGGTACCAATATTTCCATACCCGATGATTCCCATCGTCTTTCCGCGGAGTTCATAACTACCCTTGGATTCTTTCATCCAAATGCCTTCATGTGCCGACTTGCTCTTATCCGGAATACGGCGGATCAGCATGATCGAAGCCCCGATCACCAGTTCTGCTACGGATCTGGTATTGGAATAGGGCGCATTAAAGACCGCAACCCCCTCTTTCATGGCATTTTTAAGATCCACCTGGTTCACGCCGATACAAAAACATCCGATGGCCTGTAGCTTTTTGGCCGCTTTTAAAACTTTTTCTGTGATCTGGGTCTTGGACCGGATGCCCAACAGATGCACATCTCCGATTTCGCGGATCAGATCGGCCTCAGGCAGGGCTTTTGTCAACTTCTTAACAGATGTATAACCAGCCATGGAAAACCGCTTCACGGCTGCATCACTGATGTTTTCAAGGAACAGAATATTAACTTTTTCCTTTGGATAACTTGTAATTTTTTTGTCGCCCATAATCTCTACCCTGTTTTTGCGTTATTTCCTCTAAAGAGTGGCAAAATTGCCCCTAAAAAAGGAAACGGAAAAACAAAACTCGTTTCTGAAGGCAAGAAAAAGTCTAATATTCTATTTTTGCGCATAGTAACTGAAAAAAAATCATACCTGTTGAAAACCATTTGCTGCTATTTAATGGCCGCTTCGTTCCTGGTTTGCTGTGGACAAACCCCTGCCGGTAAACCTTTAGGCCCTAAGCAGGACTCAACCCTGCTTGCCCTGGATGAACCCCATCCAAAAACCCTGCATCCGGCGGAAATGAAGCTGTACAGCAATGCATCCCGGCATTTTTTCGATTCCCTGTTTTCCCATGGTTTTAACGGTGGTCTCGTGGTGGCCCATGACGGTGTTATCGTCTATGAAAAATATGGTGGTTTTAAAGATCCAAGAAAACACCTGGATAGCGTAAATGCCCATACGGCCTTTCACCTGGCTTCTGTATCAAAGACTTTTACGGCCATGGGTATTCTGAAATTATGGGAAGAAGGAAAACTGGATATTCATGATGATATTTCAAAATACCTCACCGGTTTTCCTCCCGGAATAACCATTAAAAACCTCCTGAGTCAGCGCAGTGGATTACGAAATTATGTTCACTTCATGGATCAGTCCGGATGGGATAAAAGAAAATACCTGACCAATGCCGATTTGCTGCAATACATTATACAACATCACGATCAGGTGATTTATACGGCTGCCGGCCATCATTTCGAATATTCAAATACCAACTATGCTTTTCTCGCCCTGATCATCGAAAAAGTTTCTGGAGAAACCTATACTGAATTCATGACCAAAACTTTTTTCCAGCCGCTTAAAATGCAGGATACCTATGTGTATTCCAGCCTGGACAGTGGCCGGTCAACCCGTTCCTATAAATTAAGCGGCCGGGCCTACCCAATGGAATACCTGGACATGGTCTATGGCGACAAAAATATTTACAGCACCCCCGAGGATATGCTCAAATGGGATGCCGCGCTCCGGGGCAGTGTGTTGTTTAAACAGTCTACCCTCGACAGCGCTTATACGCCTTACAGCCTCGAAAAGCCTGGAAAGAGAAACTACGGACTGGGTTGGCGCATGATTGTTTTCCCGGGAGGTAAAAAATTAATCTATCACAATGGCTGGTGGCATGGAAACCGGACCGTATTCATCCGGATGATGGAAGAAAACGCAACCATTATTGCCCTTTGTAATAACGATAATAAACGCGTGTATGCTTCCAAAAAACTCTGCGATGTATTTGGAAATTACCAGCAGAGCCGCGAAAATACGGATGAACCGGATAATGATCCTGAAGGACGGGGCGGAGAGAAAAGATGACGGTTGACGGTTGACAGTTGACGGTTGTTTTAATGCTGATGCTTTACCTTTACGGGATGAAATTGTTAGACGATTACCTCTCCCGTTTTCATTCTCCCTATACCATTTTCGACAAATCCACAGCAGGTTCACTTTATAAAAAACGGGATCCTTTTGCACATAAAGGAAGTTACGGGCACAGTCTGATTCTCGCAGGATCATACGGAAAAATTGGTGCTGCCGTACTCGCAACAAGAGGCTGTTTGGCCGCCGGTTCCGGATTGCTGACCATCCATCTCCCGGCATGCGGCTATGAAATTATCCAGGCAACGGTTCCGGAAGCCATGGTACAAATTGACGATGACCAGTTTCACCTCACCAGTTTTCCGGAAACTCTGGAAACATATCAGTCTGCCGGATTCGGACCGGGCATCGGACTTCATGCAGACACTGCTGCCATGTTAAAAAATTTTATTAAGGCTTTTCGCAAACCCCTGGTGCTTGATGCTGACGCCCTCAATCTGATCAGCAAGCGACCAAAACTATTAAGCGCTTTGTATCCGGGTACCATCATTACCCCCCATCCGAAAGAATTTGACCGGTTGTTTGGCGAATGCAAAGACGAAACAACAAGACTGGAGAAAGCCGGAAAAATGGCTGTTCAATATAATATCATCATCGTGCTGAAAGGACATTTTACCGGCGTGTTTAGCCCGGAAGAAAAAATTTCATTTAATACCAGTGGAAATTCAGGAATGGCGAAAGGCGGAAGCGGCGATGTATTAACCGGAATCATTACGGCACTCCTGGCCCAGTCATACCCACCTGAAACAGCGGCCCGCCTTGGTGTTTATCTGCATGGACTTGCCGGGGATCTGGCAGCGGCAACTCATTCTGAAGAATCCATGCTTCCGTCAGATTTAATCCGTTTTCTGGGAAGGGCATTTCTCGAATTTAAAAATTAATCCCGATATGTTATTTGACCCGTTGAAAATCAGAAGTATCCGTTTTAAAAACCGGATTGCGGTTTCACCGATGTGCCAATATTCCAGTGTAGACGGATTTGCAAACCACTGGCACCTGGTGCACCTGGGAAGCCGCGCGGTTGGCGGCGCTGCATTGGTGATCCAGGAAGCCACGGGTATTTCCAGTCGCGGAAGAATTTCACCCGACGATATGGGCATTTGGAAAGATGAACATATTGAGCCGTTGGCGCAAATCACTTCATTTATAAAAAATCAGGGCTCCGTTCCGGGCATCCAGCTGGCCCATGCAGGTAGAAAAGCCAGCACCCATTCCGCCTGGAAAGGTGGAAAAACGATCCCTGCATCGGAAGGCGGATGGTTACCGCAAGCCCCTTCGCCGATACCTTATAAAGAAGAAGATCAACGCCCGGAAATGATGTCGGGCAAAGACATCCTGCAACTGCGGGAAGATTTTAAATCAGCGGCGAAGCGCGCCTTACTTGCAGGATTTGAAGTGATCGAAATTCATGGTGCCCATGGTTACCTGATCAACAGTTTTCTTTCCCCGTTAAGCAATCACCGGGAAGATGAATATGGTGGCAGTTTTGAAAACCGCATTCGTTTAATAAAAGAGATTACTACAGATATACGGACGGTCTGGCCGGATAAGCTTCCACTTTTTGTACGTATCTCTTCCACAGATTATTCGGAGGGTGGCTGGGACCTGCAGGCATCCGTGCAGTTGTCCATGATTTTAAAAACACAGGGGGTGGATTTGATTGATGCCTCTTCGGGGGGTCTTCTTCCCCATATTAAAATTCCACTTGGTCCGGGTTATCAGGTTCCTTTTGCCGAAGCAATTCGAAAAGAAGCAGGAATTTTAACCGGCGCTGTCGGACTCATTACCCAGGCGGCACAGGCGGATGAAATTATTCGTACCGGAAAAGCAGATATGATATTGATGGCGAGGGAATCTTTACGTGATCCGTATTTCCCGCTCAGGGCGGCAAAAGAACTGGGTGTAGAAATTGAATGGCCCGTGCAGTACCTGCGTGCCAGACAGGCCTAACGCCCAACGCTAAACGCTCCTGTCATCCGTCATCCCTTACAAGCGGTAATGTAAAAGAAAAAACACTCCCCTTTCCGGGTTCACTTTCAATTAACAGTGCCCCGCCGTTTTTAGAAAGAAAATCCTTACTCAGCATGAGACCCAGTCCGGTGCCACTCTCCTGTGCGGTACCGTTGGTGCTGTAATAATTATTTTCCTGAATTTTTTTTAACGCTTCCTGATCCATCCCGATTCCGGTGTCTTTGATGGAAATTCTGCAATAAGCCGATTCAGATTGCAGGCAGATGGTTATTTTCCCTTTCTGCGGTGTAAATTTTATGGCATTGGACAGGAGGTTCCTTAAAACCAGGTTAACCATATCCCGGTCGGCTAAAACGACAAAAGAAGATTCCATTTCGCGGGTAATCGTAATTTTCTTTGTCACTGCCTGCAGCTGATGCACACGCACGGCATTCTCCGTAATTTCCTCCATATCCAGTTCCGTTGGAGAGATACTGGACGCATTCATCTGGCTCTTTACCCAATGCAGCAGGTTTTCCATGAGACCCGTGGTATAGTTCAGGTCGTTCACCACATCCGGAATAATGGCTTTTATTTCGGCACCACTCATATTCTGCTGCTGCATGCTCCTGAACAGATTTCGCAGGGCATACATCGGCGTTTTCATATCGTGTGAAATAACCGTGAAAAGTTTGTTCTTTAATGAATTCAATTCATCCAGCTCAATGGCCTTCTGTTCTATTTCTGCCTTTTGCTTTTCAATTTTTTCATTTATCTCCTGTAAAGCCCGGTTGGTGGCGAGTATTCCGAATTCATACAGGTTACTTTCTTTTTTGATCAGGAATAACGCATAGAAAATAAAAAGAACGGCGGTGATCTGGTTAAAGAGAAATAAATAAAAATTGGAGGTATGCAACTGGAAGCTGTATTCCTTATTAATGACCACCAGGATAAAATAACTCACCATGGAGAAACCGACAGAGAACAGCATCTGGCTGATCAAAGGCAGAAAAAAAACGGCCAGAATCCCGTTCAATATAAAATAAAGCTCAACACCCAGGTTCATCCCACTCATATATACTAAGGAAGTGACCAGCGGATAAAAAATAAAATAGGTGAACATTCCCACTTCAAACCGGATATAGAAATTCATATACAGCACGACAAGACAAACCCAGGCCGGTAGGCTGGCAATAAAAAAAGCGGAAATAGGAAATTTATTATTCCCGAAAAAGCAAATCAGGGGAACAATGATGCCCGTAATAAATTGAAAGAAATTGAGCTGATTAAACACACGCAATTTGCCTTTATCCAATTCATCCATCGTCCGCGTAAAGCCGAGGGATTTTATTTCTTCCAGAAAATGTTGTGAGCGTTGGGAGATGGCCTCCATCCGGTCATGTATCGACCGTTCTTTAAAGTAATTGACAACCTGGGGAAACCTTTTTTTCCATGTGTAAAAAGTACGGTCAATGTCTACAATTCCGGGTTCGCCCTGAACAGAATTGGTTTTACCGTTACTTTTCATTCGATATTGGTCTTAGGAGAAATGAATTTAGACATTTATTTTGAAAAAGCCTAGCATTAAGTCTAAAGCCCAAAGGCTAAAGCTTAACGCTTTAGCCAGACAATTAGCAAGTGCAAACCGGTAAGCGGTATAAAAAAAGCATCCCGGAACTACCGGAATGCTCATTATAAATTTAGGTGAACCCCTGTTGTAGGCTTTAAGCTTTAGGCTTTACGCTTTTACAGGTGCTTTTTCCTTCTTTTTCGCCTTCTTTAAAGCGGCTTCAATCCCCTTGCTCAGGTTATCAAAAGTCGGTTTTCCGTTAAACATTTCTCCATTGATGAAAAAAGCCGGAACGGTGGTGACTCCTTTCTGGATTCCTTCCCGGAGATCACCCTGAACCTGCCAGCCGTATGTTGCATTTACCAGGTGGTCGAGGAATTTCTTATTCGATATACCGGCTTCCCGGGAATGTAGTTTTAAGCTGGTTGTACCCAGATTATGACGGTTATGGAACAGAATGTTATGCATTTCCCAGAATTTTCCTTCCTGGGCAGCTGCAACAGAGGCCTCTCCTGCCTTCAGACTGCGCTGATGAATTTTGGTCAGGGGGAAATGCCTGAAATTGAAACGGACCTTCCCTTTGAATTCCTCCATGATTTTCTTCACCACTTCATGTGCTTTGGCACAATCTTCATTCTCATATTCTCCGAATTCCATCAAGGTAACGGGTGCCGTATCCGGACCAACAAATACATCTCTTGGTTCAATAATTTCAATGATTTCTTTCTTAAAAGCCATGATTTATATCCTTTAAATTTTTTCTCTTTCCTAAGTAACAGTTTTCCTTGCGGAAAGTTGAGTAAAAAGCCTCCAAGCCAGACTAACTGGCAGGAGGCGGCTAAAAATAGGTATTTTAACTGAAAGAAATTAGCTTTTTTACGGTGTAACGAAAGGTTAATAAATTAGTTAACAAGTTCTTAAGATGTTTGACCTGTTTTCTCCTTTTCCTGATACTCATTCCGGAAAACGATTATACCATCAAACACATCTACCAATACCGGGTGTTTATAATCAATATCGCCTGCTAATATTTTCTTACTCAATGGATTAACTATCTCCTTTTGGATCAGTCTTTTCAAGGGTCTTGCACCATACTGGGCATCAAAACCATTCTCTGCCAGCCAGTCCAGGGTATATTCGCTAAAGTTCAAATCAATACCGTTTTTTACCAGCATTTCTGCAAGATTTCCGAGCTGGATCCGGATAATGCCCTTTATCTCTGTTTTCAGCAAAGGCTGGAACATAATGATCTCGTCAATCCGGTTTAAGAACTCAGGTCTGATGGTTTGTCTGAGCAGGTCAACCACTTCAACCCTGGTTCTGTTCCACCACCTCTTCTTTATTTTTCTCCGTAACATTTTCAAAGTTGGCCTGGATGATATGACTCCCGATATTACTGGTCATGATGATGATGGTATTCTTGAAATTTACAACCCGTCCCTTATTATCCGTCAGCCTGCCATCATCCAGTACCTGGAGTAAAATATTAAATGTATCGGGATGCGCCTTTTCTATCTCATCCAGCAGGACCACACTGTAGGGTTTCCTGCGGACAGCTTCCGTGAGCTGACCTCCTTCTTCATATCCGATATATCCGGGAGGGGCGCCAATCAGGCGGCTCACGGTATGTTTTTCCTGGTATTCGCTCATATCAATGCGCGTCATCATGGACTCATCATCAAAAAGATACTCAGCCAGCGCCTTGGCAAGTTCCGTCTTACCCACACCGGTAGTGCCCAGGAAAATGAATGAACCAATGGGGCGCCTGGGATCCTGCAGCCCGGCACGACTTCTGCGGATCGCATCCGCGACTGCCGTAATGGCTTCATCCTGGCCCACTACCCGATGATGCAGTTCATCTTCCAGGTTCAAAAGTTTTTGCCTTTCCGTCTGCAGCATTTTTGCAACCGGAATACCGGTGGCTTTTGCAACCGCTTCCGCGATATCTTCGGCATCCACCTCTTCTTTTAACAGGCGCTTTTCGGTGCTGTTTTTTAACTGGTCTGAAAACTGCTCAATAACCTTCTCCGCATCCTTCATTTTTCCATACCGGATCTCCGCAACTTTTCCATAGTCCCCTTCCCGCTCTGCTTTTTCAGCCGAGATCTTCAGGGTTTCGATTTCAGATTTTGCCTGCTGAACTTTTTCAACCAGTTCCTTCTCCTGTTTCCATTTTGACATCAGCGTATCCCGGTTCACACTCAGGTTGCTGATTTCAATACTGAGCAGCCGGAGTTTCTCATCATCATTTTCGCGTTTTATAGCTTCCCGTTCAATTTCCAGCTGACGGATCTGCCTTTGCAGCTGATCCAGTTCTTCCGGCATGGAATTCATTTCAAGCCGGAGTTTGGCAGCACTTTCATCAATCAGGTCAATGGCTTTGTCAGGCAGAAAACGATCTGTTATATAACGCTGCGACAATTCAACGGCGGCAATGATGGCTTCATCCTTGATCCGCACATGATGATGAGTTTCATACCGGTCTTTCAAACCGCGCAGGATGGAAATAGCGTCTTCCAGATTGGGTTCATTGATCATTACTTTCTGGAAACGGCGTTCAAGGGCCTTATCTTTTTCAAAAAATTTCTGGTATTCATTCAGGGTAGTCGCCCCAATGGCCCGGAGTTCTCCGCGCGCCAGGGCAGGTTTTAAAATGTTTGCAGCATCCATGGCTCCTTCTCCGCCTCCGGCACCTACAAGAGTATGGATTTCGTCGATAAAAAGAAGGATCTGACCGTCACTGCCGGCAACTTCCTTTACAACAGATTTTAGTCTTTCTTCAAACTCACCCTTGTATTTGGCGCCTGCAATCAGCTGACCCATGTCCAGGGCATAGATGGTTTTCGATTTCAGGTTTTCCGGAACATCGCCATTTACAATGCGGTGGGCGAGCCCTTCGGCGATCGCCGTTTTTCCCACCCCGGGTTCACCAACCAGGATCGGATTATTTTTGCTTCTGCGCGATAAAATATGCAGGGTCCTTCGAATCTCTTCATCCCGGCCGATCACCGGATCCAGTTTACCCTGACGGGCCAGTTCGTTTAAATTTTTTGCATATTTATTCAGGGCATTGAACTGTGTTTCCTGCGTATTGGACGAAACCGTTTCGCCCTTTCTCAATTCCTTAATGGCACTGATAAGTCCCTTTTCGGTCAGGCCCGCATTTTTTAAAAGTTTTGCAGTGGCATCATTACCCTGGATCAGGGCCAGTACCAGGTGTTCGGGAGTAATAAATTCGTCACCGAATGATTTTAAAACCGCTCCTGCTCTCAGGACAACATTGTTTGCATCCCGGCTCAGGGACTGCGCAGGTTCTGTTCCCGCGGCTTTCGGTAATTTGCTGATCAGTTCTGCCAGTTTAGTTTCTAATATCGGCAGGGTGACATTGTTCTTTTTTAAGAGATATTCTACGGGAGAATCTCCCTGCTCCAGCAACGCCTGCATCAGATGTTCCGTCTCGATCGTTGGATTCTGGGCATTGAAGGCAAGCTGCTGCGCCTGTTGCAATACCTCGGAGGCTTTTATGGTAAAGTTGTTTAAATTCATTAAAAACTATTTTAAATCTGGACTGATGACTCAAAAGACAAACCAATTCCAAATCCCTGAAAATCTGTCAGATAAACCAATTTTTCCATGCCGGGTCTTCAGTTCGGTCTGTATCTTTCTGTTAATCTGGCTGTCGCCAATGGCTCAGCCCGCTAAAACCGCGCCATCTGCATCTCCGGAGATGGACGCCTTCCTCACCAGCAACCAGAAACTTTTTGGGAATAATATCATTGCCGCCGCATATAAAAATGGTAAAGTGGTTTATAAAAAAGAGCTGGAAAAAGAGACCGGAGATTTTAACGGACGCATCCAGGTGCCGGCCGGCCCCGCCAGTCAATGGCTTGTGGCAGCAACCGTCATGGCTTATGTAGATGAAGGAAAAATTTCACTGGATGATAAAGTAAGCAAGTACATCCCCATTTTTGCAAAGTATATGAAGACGTATATCACCATCCGGAACTGTCTGACATATACAACCGGCATCCATGCAGATCCGCCAGGACCGTTGAAACTGCTGGAAAAATCCAAGTATCCGGACCTGGAAACCGAAGTGGATGCATTTGCTTCAAAAAGAGATATAGAAACCAATCCGGGTACCCAGATTTTTTACAGTCAGATCGGACCGGATATCGCCGCCCGGGTATTGGAAGTAATCACAAAAAAAACATTTGACCGGATCGTACAGGATAAAATTCTTCGCCCGTGTAAAATGCGAAGCACCAGTTTTACGAATGATAACGGAGTAACAAGCGATGCAGCCGATGGTGCGGTTACCACAGCGAATGACTTTATCAATTTTCTGGGAATGATATTGAACAAAGGGGTTTTTGAGGGAAAGACTGTGTTGAGCGAAAAATCAATAGCAGAGATGGAAAAAATTCAATTTGCCATTGTGCCGGTAAAATATATGCCCAAAGAAGCAACGGGTTTTAAACTGGGCCTGGGTTGCTTTACAGAGAATGGCAATACGATAACGAGTTTAAACATGACCGGTTTCTATCCTTATGTGGACCGGAGTCTGAATTACGCAGCATTACTGCTTCCCAAAAAACCGGACGAACCGAAGAAAGAACT
The DNA here is from genome assembly GCA_963730655.1 of uncultured Bacteroidota bacterium. Classification (GTDB taxonomy): domain Bacteria; phylum Bacteroidota; class Bacteroidia; order Chitinophagales; family Chitinophagaceae; genus Puia. Next base: position 231,437 of record CAVSSI010000001.1, on the reverse strand, counting down.
CTATGTGCAGTTTCGCCAAAAAATGGATGCAGCCTTCGGGAAATAATTAAACTAAATGTATTGATTAATCAAATTCTCCAGCCACTCCTGTTTTCCGCTGATCATTCGGGGTTCACCATTTGCCAATGCATAATTCCGCAGATCTTCCAGTATCAGTTTTCCTTCTTCAAAATCTTTTCCTTTCCCGGTATCGTAAGAAATATATCTTTCTTTTCTGAATTTTTTATAGGGAGAATGTGAAAGGATCTGATCTGCAATCAGCAGGCTACGGGAGAAAATATCCATGCCTCCGATATGGGCGAGGAATAAATCTTCCGGATCGGTGGAATTTCTCCGCAGCTTGGCGTCGAAATTCACTCCGCCACCTGCCAGTCCGCCCGCTTCCAGAATGATGAGCATGGATTCAACAAGTTCATTGAGCTGGGTGGGAAACTGATCTGTATCCCAGCCATTCTGTGCGTCTCCGCGATTGGCATCTATGCTGCCCAGCATACCGGCATCAGCGGCTACCTGCAATTCGTGCTGGAAGGTATGACCCGCAAGCGTTGCATGGTTTACTTCCAGATTAATTTTAAAATCTTTATCCAGACCGAATGTTTTTAAAAACCCAATTACGGTTGCGCAATCATAAGTCGTATTGATGTTTGGTGGGCTCACAGGGTTTGGGTTCAATAAAAAAAGCTCCTTTGAACCCTTGTTTACGGGCGTAATCCCTGGCCATGCCGAGAAACCGGCCCAGGTGTTCCACTTCTCGTTTCATATTGGTATTCAGAAGTGACATATATCCTTCTCTCCCACCCCAGAAAACATAATTTTCACCGCCCAGTGCGATGGTAGCATCAAGTGCATTCTTTATCTGGAGGCCGGCATAGGCCAGGGTTGAAAAATCCGGATTGGTAGCGGCCCCGTTCATATACCGGGGATTGGAAAATACATTGGCTGTACCCCATAATAATTTCACTCCGCTTTCAGATTGTTTTTGCCGGGCATAGTCAACGATGGTTTGCAGTCTTTTTTCATATTCAGCAGCAGAGCTGCCTTCATCGGTCAGGTCAGTATCGTGAAAACAATAATAGGGTACGCCAAGTTTGGTGATGAATTCAAATGCGGCGTCCATTTTATCTTTTGCTGCCTGAACAGCATCTGTAGACTGATTCCAGGGGAAAACCCGGGTTCCGGGACCAAAGGGATCCGCACCGGTATTACAGAAACTATGCCAGTAGGCTACAGAAAATTTCACATGGTCCTTCAACTTTTTTCCGGCAACGATTTTATTTTCATCGTACCATTTATAAGCGAGTGGGTTATCTGATTCCCGGCCTTCAAATTTTATTTCTCCAATGCCCGGAAAAAATTCTTTATCTCCCCTTACCATGCCCATATCTTTTTGTTTTTAGTTTGTTATTTGTCAGGCGCCATGTTGTAAAATGTTTTCCAGACCCTTCTTCCAGTCCGTATAAATTTCCCGGATACGAACGGCATCTTTTTCAGCAGGATCAACCTGGTGAACGATTTCCATTCCCCGAAAACAATCGCTAAAATGTTTATAGTATCCGGATCCGAATCCGGCGCCGCGGGCTGCGCCAACCGCGCCATCAGAATTATACAGTTCTACCGGGCAACCACTCAGGTTGGCAAATGTTTCCGTAAACAGATTGCTTAAAAACATATTGGCGTATCCGGCCCGGATTCGGTTAAGGGAGAGACCCATGGCCTGCATGATTTCTGCTCCGTAAATAAGGGAAAACACGATCCCTTCCTGGGCTGCCCGGGCAAGATGATATTTATTGTGACGGTTAAAATCCAGGCCCTGAATATGACCGCCCGGATTTTTATTTTCTAAAATCCGTTCCGCCCCGTTTCCGAAGGGATAACAGAATATCCCGTCTGCGCCTATGGGTGCTGCGGACGCGCCCTTGTTCATGGCTTCATAAGTTTCATCCGGAAAAAATTCCTTGCGCAACCAGCTATTGAGGATACCGGTTCCATTCAGGCACATCAATATTCCGTAGCGGGCGTTTTCCGGTGAATGATTCACATGTATAAAAGGATTAACCCGCGACTGTCTGTCAAAAGACGCTTTGTCTGAAATACCGTACAATACACCAGAGGTGCCCGCCGTAGCTGCTATTTCGCCTGGTTCTAAAACCTGTAGTGAAAATGCATTGTTTGGCTGATCCCCTGCCCGGTAACAAACCGGTGTTCCCGCTGCGATCCCCAACACTTCCGCGGCAGCGGATTGCAATTTCCCCTGCAGCCCAAAACTGGGAACGCGGGGTGCGAGCAGATTTGAATCAATGCCATAATAATCCAGCAGTGAACGGGCAATATTATTTTCTTTATAATCCCAGAAGATCCCTTCCGAAAGGCCGGAAATGGTGGTAACGGCTTCTCCTGTCAATTTCAACGCAATAAAATCTCCCGGCAATAATACACGCACTGTTTTTTTATAAATCTCCGGTTCATTTTCTTTAACCCATTTCAATTTAGAGGCGGTGAAATTCCCCGGTGAGTTCAGAAAATGTTCCAGACAATAGCCCTGGCCCAGGGTATCAAATGCCTTAGCCCCATAGTCCACAGCCCGGCTGTCGCACCATATAATCGCCGGACGAAGGGGAATATTATTTTTATCGATACAAACCAGCCCGTGCATCTGGTAAGCAATACCAATACCGCCAATTTCATCGCTGGCAAAGGGAATTTTCTTATGGAGAAGCCGGGTAGCCTGAATGAGTTCCTGCCACCAGTTTTCCGGATCCTGCTCAGCAAATCCGGGTTTTGGCGCATTAATTTTCATTTCTGATGCAGGCGAAAAGGCGGTAGCCAGCGGTTTCCCGCTCCCTGCATCAAGTAAAGCTGCTTTAACTGAAGACGAACCCAGATCAAATCCAAGAAAATATTTCACAGGCAAAAAATGAGGATTGCAAGATAACAGATAATTTTGGCTATAAGCTTGACCATGTTGGAAACAAAACATCAGCCACTTGCCTCAATCAGTGTTTTTAGAAGAAGGATCTTAAAAAGTTTCCTGTTTGGAATATTTATAATGATTATATGTTTACTGATTGGTATACTGGGTTATCATTATACTGCCGGAATAGGATGGCTTGATTCCCTGCACAACGCCTGTATGATCCTGAGCGGGATGGGACCGGTGGTGAATATTACTACCCGGATCGGGAAGCTCTTTTCTTCTTTTTATGCCCTGTTCAGCGGGGTCATTTTCATTACCAATATCGGTGTAATCCTTGCCCCCGCCATCCATCGTTTTTTTCACCAGATGCACGTTCAGCCCCCGGAAGACAGATCATGACATTTTATTTGATCCGTTTGAAAACAATCTGCTCGCTTTCCTTTTTAACCACATAAGCAAAGAAATCGCGAAGGTCATTATACTCCTCCATTTTAAATGTAGCGGCATTTATTTTCAAGTGAACCTTCATCTGGATATTATTGTCGGTCTGCTGAATCAGGTATTCGAATTTACCCATGTTTTCACTGAAAGCTACCCTCGCCGATTTGGGTAATTCATCTACCTGGAATCCTTTTGGTACTTCCATAGACAATACATAAGTATCATCGATGGTATGAGTCATCTCTACGGGAAAAGCCCGGTCTGCGTCCTTCAATACATTTTTTCTTAAATACGGCTCCAGCACCGGGGTGAAATACAATATATCTTTCCCGTTCAGGTCTTTAAAATCAACATCATAATGCAGCGTCAGGGGAAAATCAACATGGCTGAGAGAATCAAGTATTTCATTGGAATGCTTCATTTCCCCATTCTCCATTTGAACGGATTTAAAAAAATCCTTTTGCGAGGAAGCTTTTATCATTTCCCTTATTTCAAATGCCCGGTTATTACCAAATTTAACCGTAACATTTCCGGAGCACACCCCTTTATCATCATTGATAAATATGGCATTCGTCATCCTCGTTTCCGAAACGGAATCCGGCGACAACTGGATAAGGACCGGATTCTGCTCATTAATTACCCGGGCACCCCAGTTATAACAATATGCCGGAAGCTGATCAAAGGGATTAAATACACTGCTGGCATCGAGCCTGAACACATTTTCCGGAGTATGGGCAATACAAATCACATGGTTGTATTCATACAGAAACGCATAGTTGAGCTGTGCGATCCCATTCGAGCGGGTACTCAGAATAGCAGGATCTGCATTAATATTCTGATGTCTTAACAGTGCTACCAGTAGCAGATTCAGTTCGGCTGCATTCCCGGTCCGTTTCTCAAATACTGTTCTTATCGAAGTACTTATGTAAATCCCTCCCCTACTGGTACAGACGAAATTATCCCGTACAAAGTCATAGATACGCTGGATGATCTCGCTGCTGTTCGAAGCCCCGTTTATAACTTTTTTAAGGTCTTCATCCATATAATGATTCTCCAGGCTTAACTCGGAACCGAAATTCGCAGCTAAGAGCAAATTATGACTCGCGTCGGACCAGGATATTCTTTGCATTTGTTTTGGCGACTGGTCATCCTGCTGGAAATAGTCCAGGATAAAACCGATCTGGGAAACATAGTTCTTCATGGCACTGATATAGGGCTGCACTTTTAACGCCGAAACATTTTTCTTTACCCATCGGTGTTGAAATGAAGTGCCAAATACATCGAGGGTTTTTTGTGCCGATACCAGACCCTCACTTTCCTCATTGACTGTAAAATGTGCCCTGACAGACTTGGAGGTGTTTATATCGTAATGATCATTCCCTTTTTTCTGAACGAGGTAGTGAAATGGTGAAGGGATTATTGCAATATATTCACTCCATAAACAGGGATATTCCCCCTGGAAAGACCAGTTTGGCGGTTCTGCAAAATAATTTGATTCTATGGTATAAGAAACATCAAAAACAGAACCTTCTTTTAAAGAGGGCAATGTAAACTTGGCGATATTAAAGTCACGACTGTATTTTTCTGTAAAAATGGATTTGGAATCCAGTTTGTCCTCCTTTATCTGTCCGTTTTCCAGGTTATAGGTTGAACCCCGGACATCCTTTATTTTTTCAAAATATTTTTTCTCCAGGTCCAGAAGCAAAACCCGAAAATCAGCCGCATCGTATCCATTTTTATTTAAAATTTTTACCCTGATAAAACGGGTAAAGATGATACTGAAAAAACCAGAGCCGTTTCCAACAAATTCAGTCTTGCCAAAATCTTTAATAATAACTGCATTCGCGCCGGTATCAAAACCAGTAGCAGTGACGTTAAAATCCGATGGACTGATTTTACCAAATTTTATGTTTTCAAAGTCCTGGGCGGATACCGGACTCTTTACCAAAAGCAGAATAACAAGAATCCGTAGACCAAATCTGATGATTTTTATTTGCTTCATTTTGAGGGTTTGGATAGAACAGTACTATTTTATTTTTTTGAAAACGATCTGCTCAGACTCCTTTTTTACGACATCTGCAAAAAAATCCCGCAGGGTGCTGTATTCGTCTGTTGGGAAAAACGCCTTTTTTAACCTAAGTCTTACCCGCATCTGAATCTTTTCAGTATCATGCTGGATAAGGTATTCAAACATACCTTCATTTTCGTTATAGGCTACCCGGGTAGATTTCGGAATTTCATCCACCTGGTATCCCGCAGGTATATCCATATTCAATACATAGGTGCTTTCGATGCAATACGGAATTTCCACCGGATACAAACGTTCTGCCGATTTGAAAGGATTGGTCCTATTCCTTTCATTGAGCATTGGATTAAAATATATGATATCCGGGGAACCCGAATTTTTTACATCGAAATCGTAATGAATGGTTATAGGAAAATCATATTTATTAAGAGAATCAATGCCAAAATTCTCCATAATTAAGTCAGACCCATTGAGATCCCTGACTTTCTTTTCATATGCCTTTAATGATGACCCATTGGTTGTTTCGCGTATATCATAAGTTTCGCTCCGGCCGGGAGTGCAGATTAAACTTCCGGTAAGCTTTCCCTTTTCATCATTAATGATAATTACCCGGGTCAGACTGGCTTCCACCACGGAGTCTGCTGTGAAAAATATGGGTATGGGCATTATGGGATCAATAATATGTCCGTATCCGTTATAACATTCCAGGGGTATTTCCCCAAATTTCAAATAGGGCCGGCTCGCATCAAGGGTAAAAAGCCGTCCTGCCGGAAAAACTGCACAGATCACATAGTTATATTCATCCACCAGTGGATAACCTGGATCCGCCAGTCCATGTGACCGGGTACTCAGGATCATGGGCTGCGCCTTGATATTGGCTTTCAGTATCATGGCCGTCAGCAGCAGGTTAATATCCGCTACCTTCCCGCTTCTCTTCCTGAAAATATCTTTCAGAGAGCCGTCTTTATATAAGCCATGTTTCCCATCAGATTTAAAATTGTCCCGGACGTAAGTATATAGTTTTACAACCTTTTCCGAATCCGAACTCAGCCCCGTAGTAATCTTTTTCACTTCATCTGTCAGCCAGCCCGGGTCATTGTTTACGGAAACACCGAAATCATCATCGGTCATTAAATTTTTGGACAACAGGTTCCAGGTTGATTGTTGAAAGTGTTTTTCTGTCATCCTTACCCCATTGGATGTAATCCAGCTGAAAAGAAATTTTGGAATAAAAATTATTGATGGTGGAAGTAAAGGGTTCCTCATGCAGGGATGGCACATTGGTTTTCACCCAGCGACGATAAGTGGAATTACCAGCTACGTTATAATTTTCATCTGCAGACGCTCCATTACTGATTCTGACGGAATAGCTCTCCGGAATTAATTTTGCCGTATCGATTTTAAAATGTTCGTCACCCTGGATCCTGACCACATAATGCAATGGAGCAGGAATAGTAACGATAAATTCCGACCATAATCTTGGGTAACTGCCCTGAAAAGACCAGGGATCCATTCTCGACGTAAATGGAGACCTTACCGAATACTCCAGATCGAATACAGCGCCTTCTTTGAGAGCAGGCATGGAAAATTTTTTGTCATCAATATTATTATTATACTTCTCGGTGAATATGGATTTCTCATCCAGTTTTGTTTCCTGTATAGATCCGTTTTCCAGATTATAGGTAGATCCTTTAATCGAAATAATTTTCTCCACTCTCCCATCGCCGGAATGATAGAGCGAAATTTCCTGGCTTCCGACATTCAGACCGTTTTTATTCATGATGCGGACGCGCATAAAGCGGGTGAATATGATATTAAAATACCCGGATGAATTGCCTTCAAATTTTACTGTTCCGATATCTGCAATAATTACCGCACTGGCACCGGAATCAAATTTTTCAGCAGTCAGTTGAAAATCAGCGGGTGTTATTTTCCCGAATTTTACTGTTTCTGTGCTCTGGGCGGAGATGCATTGCATAAACAGAAACTGGCTTAAAAAGAATAGCAGGTAGTCTAAGGCGTAAAGCCTGATAATTGGGCATATGATTTCATTCAAACAGTTTATTTTTTCACCAGTACGATTTGCGCCCGATCCGCCTCATAAATCCCGTTGTAAAAATCTCTGATACTGCTGAGTTGCGCAGCAGCATAGTGCCCCAGGTACTGATCAAAATGCCGGTAATACAGGATCCTGTCGTCCCGTATTTCCGTCCGCACCTGAAATTTTCCATACTGGGTTTCGAGCAACAGGTCCCTGGGTTTTGACTCCGTAGTGTAACCTGTGGGAATGAGGATCTCTACACTGTCTGATTCACGGAATTCATTTTTCACCAGGAAATCCAGTTTTCTTTCATTGTCCTCCGGAAATTGTACGGTAGATTTTTGAAGAATATCCGGATCAATAAAAATACGTTTGCCGGTTATCCTTGCATAACCAGATGCGGTAATATCCAGCGATTCGTGAATCACCGGTAAGCGAAATGAATTATCTTCTGTATAATTAAAGGAGTTGATGGCATAAGTGGACAGTCCAAGCGATTCTTTCAGATGGTCCAGCTGTTCATTCTTCGAATGATCATGCGTCAGAAACATGTAGTGATCATATTTTAATGCCCTGTAGTCTGTTTCACTTTTGATCCGGAGATTTCCATCCATATCCAAAGAAGCAGAAATTTTGCGGATGCTGGTATTGTCCTTTAGTTCATACCTGGGTGTATGGACCAGTTTCCCTCCGTTTTCATCCACCGTCAGACCATAGCGGTTACAGGTAAAAGAACCCAGGTAACCTGGAGGGGTTGATTGGGATGTGCACTCCAGCCAGACCGTATCCTGTTTAAGCGGGACCATGCAAATAATATGATTACTCTGATGGCTCGGAAAATCAGAAACAAAATTCGTTTCGTTCGTACCGGCATGAATAGTTACCGGGTATCCCCGAATGCCGGCTTCTTTCAGCAAGGCGACCATAAAATTTGATAACGCCTTGCAGTCGCCGTATTTGTTTTTGGCCACATAACTGGCATCATAAGGCTGCCAGCCGCCTATACCGAACATAATTAAAACGTAGTGCGTGTTCTTCTGCAGATAATCGTAAAGGATCGAAATTTTTTTGTACGGGTCATTAATATTGTCCGTTAAAAGATGAACCTGATGTTTCAGGTCCTCCGGTAAAACATCTCTTCCCCGGTACAGGGAAGCATAAAATTTTCCGTACTCCTCCCAGGTCGATCCATTACCCCGGTATCCTTCCAATTCAAATTCATTCGGACCCAGCAACATCACCGGATTATAATAATTCGAAGAAACCGCCAGGGGTTCGTCCGGTGTGGCCGGCAGGTTCCGGATCTCCCAGGTATAAGTTGTTTTATTCTTACCCTGTGTTACCTCCGGGTCGATATCCATAAAAAACTGCTTCGTCCGGAATTTATAATCCATCGGAACCGTTACAATAAACCGGCTGAGTTTTACCGAAACAGTTCCGGATCTCGGGGGTGCCCATTTGGGTAAATACATGGTCCCCAGATCCTCATCCTCTTCTTCAAATTCCACGCTATAGGGAAATGATATTGTAATTGAGACTGGCGACTTTCATTCTTTCATCACTCACAAACGCATCACCGTCATCTGTTTGATCCGACATGTCTTTCTTCTTAAAACTTTTTATTTCCACTCCCCGTTCGTTGAACAGTCTGCCATATACATAATTGATATTGGTTAGCTTGTCATACCCCGTTGCATAGTGGGCGAGATGCTCAGCATTTCTATTGAGGATCTTATAAATATTTCTTTCCCGGATTGTCATTTTGGAGGTAGAGAGGATTTCAATCACCGTCTCATTCAGGAGACAAACCGCATCAGCTCCCTTGGTCAGGGAATCTGGTGTGGGAGCATTAATATAGGTTGCTGCTTTTTCCTGTGCAGAAAGGTAAATTTGCAGAATCAGCAATATTCCGGTGAGGCAAATCCTGAGGGAGGCGCCCATAGTTTGGTGTTTAAGGGGTATAACGTTCTAAAAATATAATAAATTATCGGAAAGACTATCTGACTTCATCATGAACATCTCCGACAAAACTCAGTTTATTAAATCACTGGCTGTAAAAACCGGGCTCGATTTCTGTGGTATCGCTGGCGCAAGACCGTTAGACGACGATGCCCGAAAGCTCGCAAACTGGCTACAGCAGGGCAAACACGGGGATATGCACTATATGGAAAAACATTTTGAACTAAGGGTAAACCCTTACAAACTTCTACCTGATACGAAGTCGGTTATCTGTTTCCTGTTTAACGATTTTCCTGCTTTAGATCAAGAAAAAAATATCCCCAGGGTTTCAAAATATGCCCTGGGAAAGGATTATCATGACGTAATCCGGCCCAAACTTCAATACCGTTCATGCTTCAACCCACGGGAAGACAGATCTTGAAATTTTATTTTCTCCGTTTGAAAACAATCTGCTCACTTTCTTTTTTTACCACGATGGCAAAAAAGTCACGGAGGGTGGCATATTCATCTACCGGGATGAATGTCTTGTCCAGCTTTAACCGCACGCGCATCTGAATATCGGATTCACTTTTCTGGATCAGGTATTCAAACATACCTTCATTCTCATTAAAGGCAACCCTGGCTGATTTGGGAAGTTCGTCTACCTGGTAACCGTCTGGAATATCCATATTCAGCACATAAACATCATCAATTTTATAGGGCATTTCCACTGGATAACGACGATCGGCAGATTTAAAAGGGTTGGTTTTAAAATTCCCGTTTAGAATGGGATTGAAATACAGAATATCCTCTTTACCCGTGGTTTTAATATCGAAATCAAATAACATGCTGACAGGCAGGTCGTATTGGTTCAGTGAATCAATTTCAAAATGTTCGATATTCAGATCAGGACCAATCTGATTCCGAATTTTCTTCTCATATTCCTTAACACCTGAACTTCCAACAGTTTCCCGAAGCTTAAAGGATCCGCTTTTACCCATCCTGCTGTTATACCCCCCGCTGAGTTTTCCGTTTTCATCCTTTACTATAATTACATTCGTTATACTGGATTCATGTAAAGAATCTGTCGTAAAATACAATGGCATCGGAGTTGACTGATTGATAATATGCCCAAAACCATTGTAACAGGCCAGCGGTAACTGACCATAACCCAAATATGGATTTCCTGCATCAAGTGTAACGATTTTGTCGTCCAGAAAAGCTATGCAGATCACATAATTATATTCCGAAAGCAGCGGATAACTGGGATTGGCCACTCCATTCTCCCTTGTGCTCAGTATCATCGGATCAGCTTTAATTCCAGCTCTTCGGAGCATCGCAGTCAGGAGCAGATTGATTTCAGCCTTACTTCCCTGCCTTGTTTTAAATATTTCCTTTAAAGAGTGATAACAATAAAGCCCGGAATTTCCCAAACATGTAAAATGGTCCCGTATATAATTGTAAATCTTATTGGCCTTTTCGTCATCCAGCTTTGAACCCTGGAGAATTTCATTCAATTCACCTGACATCCAATAATTATCTTCATCCAGTGGATGTCCGAAATCATCCTCCTCCATCAGACCTTTTGAACAGGTTGTCCAGGTGGACATCTTATAAATTTTTTCAGATTCCTTACTCAACTGCAAATATTCGAGTTGAAAGCTAATGCCTGATACGTAATTTTTAATTGTCGTCGTAAATGATTCTTCATGCATAGAAGGAATATTTGTTTTTACCCACCTTCTGTTAACCGCGTTCCCCTTCCCGTTATACACATCACTACCATACCTGAGAGAAAAAGTCTGAAAAAATTCCTTTACTGTGTCGATGTAAAAATTTTCGTCTCCCTGCATTCTTACTACATAATGCAGAGGAGCTGGTATGGTCACTTCATATTCACTCCATAATCCCGGATATTCCCCCTGAAACGTCCAAGGGTTCAACCCATAAAAAAAAGGCGACTTCACCGTATATTCCAGTTCGTATATGGCGCCCTCTGTCAGGGAAGGAAATGAAAATTTTACAATATCGATATTACTGTTATACTTCTCGGTGTAAACGGATTTCTCATCCAGTTTAATTTCCCTGATATTGCCATTATCAAGAACATAGGTGGATCCTTTCAGGGAACTCACTTTCTCAATTTCCGCCCCGTTATGAAAAATGGCTATTTCCCTGCTTCCGGCACTAAGTCCGTTTTTATTCATGATTTTAACACGCATGAAACGCGTAAAAACTTGAGTGAATGACCCCTGCGTGTTTCCATCAAATTTCACGTTACCTATATCCGCAATAATCAGCACACTTGCTCCGGAGTCAGGTTTTCCGGGCGACAGGCTGAAATCGGCAGGAGTGATTTTTCCAAATTTTAAATTTTCTTTCTGTGCCAAAACGACAAACACAGATACTGACATACCCAGAATTAAAAGCAAACTTTTGAATTTAGCCATATATTGATATTCGCAGGATATTTTGACAACTAATTGTTAACTGATTAAATCAACAGACAAAGCAGGAAACCGACCGCTATACTGATCAAAATTTCGATAAAATTTAATTTTATTAACAGGCGATTTGCCTTCTGCTTCAATTTCAATTAAGCAGCTTACCACATCTCCATCCTTTATAATGGAATCCGGAATGCTCTGTCTGATATAGATTTCGGGCTTTTCCTGCGCAGAAAGGTAAATTTGCAGAATAAGCAATATTCCGGTGAGGCAAATCCTGAGGGAGGCGCCCATAGTTTGGTGTTTAAGGGGTATAACGTTCTAAAAATATAATAAATTATCGGAAAGACTATCCGACTTCATCATGAACATCTCCGACAAAACTCAGTTTATTAAATCACTGGCTGCAAAAACCGGGTTCGATTTCTGTGGTATCGCTGGCGCAAGACCGTTAGACGAAGATGCCCGAAAGCTCGCAAACTGGCTACAGCAGGGCAAACACGGGGATATGCACTATATGGAAAAACATTTTGAACTAAGGGTAAACCCTTACAAACTTCTACCTGGTGCGAAGTCGGTTATCTGTTTCCTGTTCAACTATTTTCCTGCTTTAGATCAAGAAAAAAATATCCCCAGGGTTTCAAAATATGCCCTGGGAAAGGATTATCATGAAGTAATCCGGCCCAAACTTCAATACCTGCTTGCCCAGATGAAAGAAAAATTCGGCGATTTTCAGGGGCGCGGATTTGTAGACAGTGCCCCGGTGCTGGAAAGGTCCTGGGCGGTACTGAGCGGACTGGGCTGGGTAGGAAAAAACGGCAACCTGATCCACAAAAAAAGCGGATCATTTTTTTTCATTGCCACTTTAATTGTTGACCTGGAGCTGGAATATGATTCTCCGGAAATGGCGGACTACTGTGGCACCTGCACCCGTTGTATTGATGCCTGTCCTACCCAGGCTATCGAAAAGGATAAAGTGGTGGACGGCAGCAAATGCATTTCCTATTTCACTATCGAACTGAAGGACCTGCTGATACCTGAACCCATGAAAAATAAATTCGATAACTGGATGTTTGGCTGCGATATCTGCCAGGATGTTTGTCCCTGGAACCGTTTTTCAAAACCAACCGGAGAACCAGCTTTTACACCCATCGCCGAAATTCTGCATTACAATGAAAAGGATTGGGATGAATTAACGGAAGAAAGTTTCAAAAAAATATTTTCGGACTCTCCACTGAAACGGGCAAAGTACCAGGGGATAAAACGGAATTTGCAGTTCCTTAAAAAGGGTTGACCGTTGACCGTTGGCGGTTGACGGTTGACGGTTGACGGTAGATGGTAGATGGTGGATGGTGGATGGTTCGCGGTTGATGATAAATGGTGGATCGTTGTATCGAAAAACCTGGCGTTAAGCGTTAAGCGTTAGGCGTTAGGCTTTAAGCCTGACAGGTTCCTATCTTTGAAGAATGAATCTAAGTGACAGAGATGCTAAAGTAATCTGGCATCCTTATACGCAGCACCAGCTTGTTGCACCCCCCATTCCCATTGTAAGAGGAGAAGCCGCCCTGTTATTCGACGAACAGGGAAATTCTTATATCGATGCCGTCAGCAGCTGGTGGGTGAATCTTCACGGTCATGCGAATCCCTATATTGCTGAAAAAATCTACCGGCAGGCCCTGCAGCTTGAACAGGTGATCTTCACAAATTTTACCCATGAGCCCGCGGTCCTCCTGGCTGAACGATTACTTCAAATACTTCCCGGTAACCCGGCTAAAATTTTTTATTCCGACAATGGCTCCACGGCTGTCGAAGTTGCCCTGAAAATGGCGATGCAGTACTGGCAGAATATGGGAAAGCCGGAGCGAAAAAAAATCCTCGCATTTGAAAATGGTTATCACGGCGATACGGTCGGTGCCATGAGCGTGAGTAGCCGAGGCATTTTTACCAATGCTTTTAAGGACTTATTGTTTGAGGTGGTTTTTATTGAAACGCCCCATAAAAAAAATAAAGAGAAAATAAGATCCATAATTCAATCCCAGGAGGGGCAAATCGCGGCGTTCATTTATGAACCCCTGCTACAGGCTGCCGGAGGAATGCGAATCTATAAGTCAGACCATATGAACGATTTGCTTGAATTTATCCGGAAACAAAATATTCTATGCATCGCTGACGAAGTACTGACCGGATTTGGACGCACAGGGCCTTTATTCGCCAGTGAGGAATTCCAATATGCGGCCGATATCATCTGTCTTTCCAAAGGACTTACCGGAGGAACCATGGCGCTTGGTGTTACCGCGTGCTCACAAACCCTGTTTAATGCTTTTTTAAGCACTGATCGTTCAAAGACTTTTTTCCACGGTCACTCTTTTACCGCCAATCCCCTGGCCTGTACCGCGGCACTGGCCAGCCTGGATCTGCTGCTTGAAAAGGATTGTCAGGAAAACATAATATCCATCCGATGCCAACACGAGGCATTCAGTAAAAATGAATTATCGAAAACCGGAAATGGATTGTTCCAAAATATCCGCGTACTGGGCACGCGTACTGGCTTTTGAAATAAATTCGGGTGAAGGGGGATACGTCAATGAAATCAGCGCTACAATTACCCGGCTGGCGCTTCAGCAGGGAATTTACCTGCGACCCCTGGGTAATACGGTCTATATCATGCCTCCGTATTGTATTCGCCCCGAACAGTTGCGGAAAGTGTATGATTTCATTTTATCAATCCCCTTTGGCTTGAAGCGTGAGGCGTGAAGCGTGAGGCGTGAAGCGTGAAGCGTCAGGCAATTTCATCCAACGATCCACGATCCACGATCACGATTCACGATCCACGATCCACGGCCAATTGTCAACTAAAACTCACCGGAATACTCACCTGCGTCTGATCCCATTCGATGATCATACTGGAAGGTGGTAAACTAATGGTCAGCTGTTCAACCGGATTATCCAGTTTTTTTACCGGAACATCCACATGAAGCACATCCTGGTTTTTATATTTATCATAGTCAAAAGCGCCCCATTGACCCAGCTGACTGTTCAGAATAATGGTCCAGCTTTGTTCGTTTGGAATAACAAATAAAGTATAGGTACCCGCTTTTACCGGCTTGCCTCCAAAAGTGGCATCCTTTTCAAACGTGATTGTAGTAGCTGAATCCGCACCGCAACGGTACACTTTGCCAAAAGGTTCAAGCCCTCCGAAAATGACTCTACCCTTTTTATAGGGCCGGCCATACCTGACGGAAATATCCTGACCTGCACTCGTTTCATGTGGACTCACTGGCTTTTTATCCCCGCAGGAAGAAAAAAAGATCAGCGCAGCAATCGAAAGTAAAATCCCTTTTTTCATCGCTATTGTAAATTTATTTTTTAAAAAATTCAAAAGCTAATACCTGTATTGCCAATTCTATACCAATTCTCCGGAATTTAAATATCCGGATTGGAAATAAATAATTTCGACTCCCTTTTCACTCCCATACTCTTATACTCTTATACTCTATACTCCATACTTCCCATACTTCCCATACTTCCCACACTTTCCTCAAGGGCTTTCCAGCAATTTCTGAAGGTTTCCCAACGACTTGTCCATCAACGGACCCAGCTGTTTATCGTAGAACATACTGGCCAGCTTTTCCCAGGGATACCATTTTACATGGAAATGAAGGGTCCATTGCAGAACAGTCTGACCGCTGGTTGGTGAGGACAGAATAAAATTACCCATAAAATACTTTTCGCCGTGTTGCCAGCGCGTGAAAACGGAATCCTCTCCCGCTTTTACCAGGGTAACCGTAACATTTCTGAGCACAATAGAATTGGAATCGATTCTGTTCCCGGCATAAACTGTCGGGTAATGACTGGGAAAGGCATCATACACCATTTCATTCCAGTTCCATTCCCGCAGATCTGCAATTTTTCTATACAGCTTTGCCTTGCTGGTTCCGATTTGCACAACCCGGGTCACCGAGACATCCGACGGGAAAAGCGCAAACAAAAAAAGAATGATGAGAGAAAAAACAATCAGGCTGGCAATAATCAGTTTCAAAACAATAGTTTAATCGGTGCTATTCCCAAATCAGTTTCAAACAATAATTTAATCGGTACTATTCCCAAATCAGTTTCAAAACAATAATTTAATCGGTACTATTCCCATTTAAAAGTTTTTATCGCAACGATATAAATCAATACTCCCCACAACAACAAGATGCCGATTTGTTTTCCGCAGTCCATCAGGGAAGCTCCTTCAAAGGCCACATTCCGCATCGCATCGTTGAGCTGTTTCAATGGCAGCACCTCACAAAATCCCTGCAGCCATTTTGGAAAGGCCTGGGTGGAAAAAAAAGTTCCGCCCAGTAAAAACTGGGGCAGTGTAAAAATATTGGCGAACGGCGGAATAGAACTTTCATTTTTTGCCACACTGCTGATGATAAATCCAAAACCCATGAAAACCACCAGGCCAAGGAAACTCAGTACCATCATTTCCAGAAAAGTGACAAACCCGTTGATCAGGGTAAAGTGAAAGAAAAAATGACCGGCAAGGATGATAACCAACGAAGTGAGCAACTGAAAACATACCCGGCTCAGGGCTTCTCCAAAAACAATGTTTTTCCGGTTGATCGGAGTCGCATAAAATCTCTTCAGTACCAGTGTCTGGCGGAGGTTGAAAAAAACAAATGCCACTCCGAATACAGCTGCACTCAGGAGTGAAAACCCCAGCATGCCCGGCAAAATAAAATCGATCATGGTATATTGCCTTCCGGCCACCGGGGTTAATTCCTGAACACTGATCATTTTAAACTGATCCGGTATTTTTCTTTCTTCGATCATCTGGATGGTCTGTGCCAGTGCCATCCGGAGTATGGGATACTGATCCGCCGATGCAGAAGAGGTCTGCGTACTTATTTTATACTGCATGAATCCGGCCGGCGACTGGCTGGAGTCGATTGAAACAATGGCAGCAATTCTTCCTTTTATCAATTCGTTGCGCATTACGCTGCTGTCTTTTTCGCCCTTAATCCGGACAACACCAGATGAAAGTAATGCGCGAATCACATAATTGGAACTATCGGCGGGGTTTCTCAAAGCGATTGAAACCGAAGTACCGCCTCCTCCGATAAAACCAAAGACCAGGATAAAAATCAATGGAAAACCCAGACTGAAAATAACGGCAGACGGACTTCTTAAAATGGCGCGGAGACTGGCTTTGGAGATGGCCATCAT
The DNA here is from genome assembly GCA_963730655.1 of uncultured Bacteroidota bacterium. Lineage (GTDB taxonomy): Bacteria > Bacteroidota > Bacteroidia > Chitinophagales > Chitinophagaceae > Puia. The sequence continues at coordinate 214,416 of CAVSSI010000001.1, read as the reverse complement.
GGCCTGGAACTGACTATAAGGCTGGCTCATAATTCATTTTAGATTCTACGGAATCAGGTTAAATTCAAAGGGAAGACGGGTTTGCGGTACACCTGCAACGGATTGAAACCTGGACATCGTCTGGTACCATTTTGCACCCTGTTCGCCCAGATCCTCCCGGATGGTTTTAATTTTTACTGACTGATTGTAATTTTCCAGCAACAGGTCAAGCCAGTTTTCCGGTTCCGGATATTCAGTGAGCCGGTAGGATTTCATTTTGGCCATCCGGGCCGCACAGTCCAGTGCATCCTGAATGCCACCGATCCGGTCCACCAGTCCAAGAGACTTTCCTTTCTCCCCGCTCCAGACCCTGCCCTGTCCGATACTGTCAATATAGCTAACGTTTTTTCCTCTTCCGTCAGCCACCCGCATTGTAAAATCCCGGTAAATGGAATCCACATCGTTCTGAATAAACCTGCGCTGCATATCTGTCAGGGGCTGATACATGGTGATGGCATCCGGTTGTTTGGCAGTATGTACCCCATCGAAGGTGACGCCCAATTTGTTTTTGAAAAAAGATTCCGCATTAAAAAGCATGCTGAATACACCAATGGATCCGGTGATGGTCATCGGGTCTGCAAATATGCTGTCTGCATTACAGGATAAATAATATCCCCCGGAAGCAGAAACATCTCCGAAACTGATCACTACCGGTTTATCTGCTTTCGCCAGCGTTAATTCTCTCCAGATATTTTCACTCACCAGCGCTGATCCTCCTCCGGAATTGATGCGGACCACAATGGCTTTTACATCCTTATCCAGCCTCACTTTACGAATGATATACCGGTAAATATCCTGACCAATTTCTTTCTGGCTGTTTTTTCCGCCAACAATATCTCCTTCCGCATAGATCATGGCAATTTTCTCTGAACCGCTGCCGATCAATTTATTCTTCACGGACTCAAAATACTTACCGGCGGGAACAAAATTGATCGCCGTTATGGAGGAAGCCTTAATTTTTCCGGCGATTTCATCCAATACCTGGTCATTATATTTTAATCCGTCTATCAGCTTATAGGTCAGCGCATCGTTTGCCGTCTGAATCAGTTGTTCATCCACACAACGCCGTAAAACAGCCGTATCCTGATTCCGTATATCCGCTGTCTGTTTCAGAATATGATTGAAAATATCGCCAAGCAGTTCCGTCAGCTGCAGCCGGTTTGCCTCCGACATTTTATCTGCACGCAGGGGTTCTGTGGCACTTTTGAATTTTCCGGCGTAAAAAATTTCAGGTTGAATTTCCAGTTTATCCAGGCTTCCTTTCAGATATGGCATATTGATCGTGAATCCCTTCCATTCCACTCCGCCTTTGGGGTTGCAATAAATCTTATCTGCCACGTTCGAGATATAATATGCTTTAAGGGACATCACTTCCCCGTAGGCAACGATAAACTTGCCTGATTTTTTAAAATCCAGGAGGGCATTCCGGATCTCCTCCGAAGTACCCAGTCCGTTCTCATTCGAATTCGCCTTAATATATATCCCCTTGACCGAGCTGTCCGTTTTTGCAAAACGAATCAGCCGGATTACATCAAAAACCCCGGGGATATCCATTCGTCCGCTGAGTCCTGCCAATGCATCAGGCGTGGTTTTTTCGCCATATTGAACGCTTAAATCCAGCAGTAGTACGGCATTTGCACCGGTACTGACGGAGGTAGTACTGCCTATGCTTGAAATGACACTACTTACATAGCCGACCGTAAAAAAGAAGAATACGATCGCAAAAACGACCAGGGCAAGAAGACTGGCCAAAAATATTTTAAAAAAGCTGCGCATGCGCTTTCTGTTTTGATGAATATAAAATTAAAGATATTTGAACCGGATTAATCAGATCATCCATGAACAAAGCTTATCTGCTGACGGGTGGTAACGAGGGCGACAGCCACCTGTATTTGCAGCAGGCGCTGACAAATATAGAACTTATTTGCGGTCAGATTCTACAAGTTTCGTCTGTTTACCAAACCGCTCCCTGGGGTAAAAAAGATCAGCCTGATTTTCTAAACCAGGTGATTGTGGTGAACACTAATCTGGACCCGCATGCGTTGCTGGACGCCATTCTGGGGATTGAAGAAAAATCAGGAAGGATCAGAACGGTTAAGAACGCACCCCGGACGATTGATATTGATATTCTTTTTTATAATCAGCTGGTTTTGGAGGAGCCGGGACTAACCATTCCCCATCCCCGGATAGCGGAAAGAAGATTTGTTCTGGAACCCCTGAATGAAATATCACCCGATTTGGTTCATCCTGTGCTTGGAAAAACCATCTCCCGATTATTGCTGGAATGTACCGATGAACTAACAGTAAAAAAAATTGGGTGACCTGAATTTAACCGCTGGGGATTCCGGATATTTACAAAGCATGAACTATCATTTTATTGCAGTGGAAGGAAATATCGGTGCAGGAAAAACCACACTTGCCCATTTGCTGGCCCGTCATTTTAATTCCCGGCTAATCCTGGAGGCCTTCGCAGAAAATCCCTTTTTACCGAAATTCTACGAGAATCCAAAGCAATATGCATTTCCCCTGGAGCTTTTTTTTATGGCTGAACGCTATAAACAATTAAAAGAACTGGTCCATACCAAGGATCTCTTCCAACGGGTTACCATTTCAGACTATATATTTTCGAAATGCCTGCTTTTTGCCAAAGTAAATCTGCCGGATGAAGAATTTCATCTCTATCAGAAACTTTTCGATATCATTTTTCAACAATTGGTTCAACCTGACCTGCTGATTTACCTGCATGCCCCCGTAAGTCATCTTCAAAAAAATATACGTAAAAGAAACCGTCATTACGAACAATCCATTCCGGATGACTACCTGTTCCGCCTGCAGGAAACCTATACCAGTTATATTCGTCAGCATGGAATCAAAACCTTGTTTATCGATGCAGCCAATGCGGATTTCCTGGGGAATGAAAAACATTTCCAGGTTGTGCTGGATGCCCTGGAAAAAGATTATGAACCCGGACAGCATTATTTCACTTTACCCTGATCTGCTTTAATATCTTTGATTTCCATGACAACGGATCATCCCCCCGGTTCCCCGCTCGAAGCAATGCAGATCCCCCAGTTCAGAAGCCTGGTCATTGGAAGATTTATATTTATTATGGGTTTGCGCATGATGAGTACCCTGGTTGGCTGGTGGATATACAATCTGACCAATGCACCGATAGCCATTGGTATAGTTGGACTATCCGAATTTATTCCCGCAGTTTCCCTGGCCTTATATGCCGGACATGTCATTGACATCAGTGAAAAAAGAAAACTCATGCTTACCGGAGTTTCCTTATACGGAACAGCTGCGATTTGTCTTTTCGTACTTTCTTACCTGGGGACAAATCATCTGAGCCCGCACTGGATCGCTGCCGCCATTTACCTGATTATTTTCGGTACCGGCATCATACGTTCATTTACAGGGCCTATTTTCAACGTGATGCTGGCCGGGATCGTTCCGAAAAACAAATTGCAGAATGCCATCACCTGGAACACGGGCGCTTTTCTTACTGCATCCATTGTCGGTCACGCCCTGGGCGGATTCCTGATTGCCTGGACAAGTAATTCGGGTACACTCATCGTGGTGATCCTTCTCGTACTGACCGCCTTGCTGATCCTGACTTCATTAAAACCCATTCAGCCGCTGAATGAACGGGGTGAGAAAAAAACATGGGACAGTGTGAAGGAAGGATTATCCTTTGTTTTTAAAACCAAGGAACTACTCGGTGCCGTTTCGCTGGATTTGTTCGCCGTGCTTTTCGGAGGAGCCACCGCCCTGATACCCGTTTATGCACGTGATATATTAAAAGTCGGTGCCCAGGGTTTTGGATTGCTCAATGGCGCAACAGACATTGGTTCCATTTGTGTGGTTATCCTGCTCACCCTTTTTCCGCCAAAACGAAAACAAGGCAGGAAATTATTATTTGCCGTTGCAGGATTCGGTATCTGTATTATCATCTTTGGTCTTTCGAAACTATTCTGGTTATCTTTTGGAATATTACTGATCAGCGGTATGCTGGATGGCATCAGTGTGGTTACCCGCGGAACCATCATGCAATTGAAAACGCCGGACCATATGCGGGGAAGGGTGCTGAGTGTGAACTCTATGTTTATCAATTCCAGCAATGAACTCGGACAGTTTGAAAGCGGAATCGCAGCCCGCTTACTGGGTGTGGTTCCTTCAGTGGTTTTTGGCGGATGCATGACCCTGCTGGTGGTCGCGTTCACCTGGATTAAAGCACCCAGTCTCCGGAAAATGGAATATTAGAAATCGGTAACTTTAAATAAATAACGGATAATGAATCGCAGGTCCTTTGTCAGAAATACCGGTTTAGGTTTTGGCGCCCTCCCACTTCTGCGTTATGACTGGTTTAAACAGTTTATGCAGGAAAATCCTTATAAAATGAAAATGCTGCGCAATGACGTGGGAATATTTACCGAAAAAGGCGGCACCATCGGATACTATATTTCGAAAAAAAATATCGCTGTGGTAGATGCTGAATTTCCGGATCAATCCAAACACCTGATCGATGCACTGAAAAAAGAGCAGGATAAACCTTTTGAGATCCTGATCAACACCCATCACCACGGCGATCATACCGCAGGGAATATTTCATTCAAAGGAATAGTACACCATGTGGCCGCGCATCAGAATTCCCTGTTGAACCAGGTAAGGGTGGCCAAGGAACAAAATAAAGAAGCCGATCAGCTCTATCCGGATATCACTTACGGTGATACCTGGGAGTACCGGAAAATGAAAGAGAATATTAAGACTTACTATTACGGTCCGGCTCATACCAACGGGGATTCCATCATTTTTTTCCCGCATGCCAATATCGCCCACGTGGGTGACCTGGTCTTTAACCGGAGATGGGCTTTTATCGACAGATCAGCCGGTGCGTCAATAAAAAACTGGATTGTTGTACTGGATAAAATTCAAAAAGAATTTGACAATGATACCCTGTTTATATTCGGACATGCTTTTGATCCGGAAAAAGTAACTGGTAATAAGGCGGATATTAAAGCCATGCAGGATTATCTTCAAAATCTCTCTGCATTTGTGTACAGTCAGATCAAAGCGGGTAAAACCAAGGCCGAAATACTAAAGGCTACTTCCATTCCGGGAGTCACGGAATGGCAGGGAGATGGCATTGAACGGGGTCTGGAAGCCGCTTATGACGAGGAGATACAGGGTATTATTTAATTTTTTCCATCAGTCCTTCCAGCACAGATACTACGATCGGGCAAAACGCACTGTTTTTCATGGTCAGCTGGGGTCTTTTCAGAATCACATCTTCATCGGTATAAGGAAACCGTTTGCAGTCACTTGGCCTGTCTTCATAAATTGAACAGGCATTATCGCCTCCCAGGAAAGGACAGGGAGCAGATACCGCCACATAATCCCCTTCATCATCATACACCAGGTATTTTTGGATGAATGCGGTTTCCTTCATTTGCAGTACTTTGGATATGCGCTTAATATCCGGGCCCTTAAAACGGGGTGAATACCGTTTACAGCACCGGGCACATTTTAAACAATCGATCGCTGCAAAAGCTTTTTCATGCAATTCCGGAATCGCCTTTAACACTTCTTTTTTTCCCGCTTTGGCCAGAAAATTTTTATAGGATTTCTGATGTTCTTCTGAAATCTTTTCCCAGGTCTCCAGGGTAACTTTTGACTGTGCATCCATATTCACTTGTATATCAACCCTGCAATTTAAGCTTAAAGCGTGAGGCTTGAGGCGTGAAGCGTGAAGCTTGAGGCGGGAAGCCAACTGCCAACCGCCAACCGCCAACCGCCAACGATTGAACGTTTCAGACACCTGAAATTCGACAGATTCACATTACCTTTGCGCATCTTTTGATACATATATCCGGGATATGAATTTATTCGATAAACAGGCAAACGAATTCGCACGCAGACATATAGGTTCCAATGAAAAAGAAACCCGCCAGATGCTCAGCATTGTCGGGGCAAAAACATTGGAAGAATTGATTGACAAGGCCCTTCCGGCTTCTATCCGTAATCCTAAATTTCTTCAGGTAACTGAGGCGGTTAGTGAATCGGAATACCTGGAGCTGATCCATGATATCGCGTCTAAAAACCAGGTTTTTAAAAATTATATCGGCCAGGGTTATTTCGACACCATTACACCCTCCGTAATTCTCCGGAATGTTTTTGAAAATCCGGGATGGTACACGCAGTACACGCCCTATCAGGCTGAAATTTCCCAGGGACGCCTGGAAAGTCTCCTGAACTTCCAGACCATGGTCAGCGACCTCACGGGTCTTCCCCTGGCCAACGCCTCCCTGCTGGATGAAGGAACCGCGGCTGCAGAAGCGATGATCATGTTTTTCAATCAAAAAAACCGCGATCACCAGCATGTCGGCGTTCCAAAGTTTTTTGTTGACCAGGCCATCTTTAAACAAACCTACGATGTACTCGCCACCCGCGCTGAACCATTGGATATTCAACTGGTGCAGGGTGATTATGCAAAGGCTGATATTGATGAAACATATTTTGGCGCCATCGTTCAGTATCCGACCTCGGAAGGAAATATTCCGGAATACCGGTCCTTTATCCGCGAAGTGCAGGCGGCCGGCGGATTCGTAGCGATGGCAACCGATTTACTCGCCCTTACGCTGCTTACCCCACCAGGAGAACTCGGGGCTGATGTGGCTATTGGCTCAGCCCAGCGATTTGGTGTGCCCATTGGATTTGGTGGTCCGCATGCCGCATTTTTTGCTTCCAAGGATGATTTCAAAAGAGCTATTCCCGGAAGAATTATCGGCGTGAGCGTGGATGCCCATAATAACCGGGCACTTCGTATGGCGCTTCAGACCCGCGAGCAACATATAAAAAGAGAAAAAGCTACTTCCAATATTTGCACCGCCCAGGCCCTGCTGGCCAATATGGCGGCTATGTATGCTGTTTATCATGGTCCGCAGGGACTGAAAGATATTGCCACACGGATTAATATATTGACGCAGGCTTTAGCCGGAGGACTTCGTGAACTGGGTTTTGAACCGGTGCACGAATATTTCTTTGATACCCTGCAGATCCGGATCGACAATACGGAAAAGCTCCGGTCAATCGCCGAGAAAAACGGTATGAATTTTTTCTATGGAGAAAAAGGAACCCTTTCTATTTCCATTGGAGAAAGCAGCACGCAACGTGATATTCTGGATATCGTATCTGTTTTCGCAGAATATAGTGAACAGGATGAAGCCACTACCCTTTTTGACCACGACCATCCCGAAGAAATCATACCGGTTACACTTAACCGAAGTACGGGATTTCTGAGCCACCCGGTATTTAATACGCATCACAGTGAAACCGAAATGATGCGGTATCTGAAAAGTCTGGAGAATAAGGATCTTTCTTTAAACACTTCCATGATTCCACTGGGTTCCTGCACCATGAAATTAAATGCAGCCAGTGAACTGATCCCCGTGAGCTGGCCCCGGTTTAGTAAAATTCATCCGTTTGCTCCGCCTTCCCAGTGGAAGGGATATCAGCAAATGATCACCGAACTGGAAAACTGGCTCAGTACCATCACTGGTTTTGCTGCCACATCCCTCCAGCCCAATAGTGGCGCCCAGGGAGAATATGCGGGACTACTGGCAATCCGTTCCTATCATGCTGCTCAGGGTCAGCAGCATCGTCAGGTAATGCTGATCCCGATTTCTGCCCATGGAACCAATCCCGCCAGTGCGGTGATGGCGGGAATGAAAGTGGTCGTGGTGAAAAGTGATGAAGACGGACATATTGATATCCATGACCTGAAAGAGAAAGCCGGTTTATATAAAAATGAACTCGCCGGTCTGATGGTGACCTATCCTTCAACCCATGGTGTATTTGAAGAAGGGATTAAAGAAATCTGCCAGATCGTTCATGATCATGGCGGACTCGTATATATGGATGGTGCAAATATGAATGCCCAGGTAGGCTTAACCAGTCCGGGATTTATAGGAGCAGATGTTTGTCATTTGAATCTTCATAAAACTTTTGCCATTCCCCATGGTGGTGGCGGACCGGGTATGGGCCCGATCTGTGTAAATGATTTACTGAAGGACCACCTGCCTGGTCACTGGACAGATCCAAAAATTTCTTCCACGGGTGCAGTCAGTTCAGCCCGCTTTGGTTCTGCCAGCATCCTGCTGATCAGTTATGCCTATATAAAAATGCTGGGATCCAACGGTATCCGGCAGGCGACGGCTTATGCCATTCTCAATGCCAATTATATGAAGGCCCGGTTGGAATCCTATTATCCCATTCTATACACCGGACCGAATAATACCTGTGCGCATGAATTTATCGTGGATCTGAGGCCATTTAAGTCCCAGGCTGGAATAGAAGCCGAAGATGTTGCTAAAAGACTGATGGACTATGGCTTTCATGCACCTACCTTGAGTTTTCCTGTACCTGGCACCATTATGATTGAACCTACAGAAAGTGAAGATAAATCTGAACTGGACCGCTTCTGCGACGCGATGATTGCCATCTACCAGGAGATACAGGATATTGCGAAGGGAAAAATGGATAAGGTGGATAATCCATTAAAAAATGCTCCTCATACCCAGTTTACAATTACGGCTGATGAATGGGCGCATGCTTATGGCCGTGAGAAGGCAGCGTATCCGTTACCATATACCCGGCTAAATAAATTCTGGCCTTCCATTGGCCGCGTGAACAATACCTATGGCGATCGCAACCTCATTTGTACCTGCGAACCCGTGAGCAGTTACGCAGAGGAAAGTGTGAGAGTGTGAGAGTGTGAGAGTAGTGAGAGTATAGGAGTCGAAAAGAACTCCCATACTCTCACACTCCGATAGTTCCTCACTTGCTTCAGTTTCCCAGAATTTCCGGAATCGGCTTCAGAATTTTTTTTACTTTCGGATCGAGGGTAAATCTTCGCGCATAAATCAACCGGTAATTACCTACAATTGCCGAATAAGAATAATCCGTTTTCGAGCCTTTCATAAAAAGCTGGGTGTCTACCCATAGCAAACTCAGGCTCCATTTGGGTCCATTATAACCACCACCGGCATGAATGATATAATTGGGCCTGAATTCAAAATGACTGGCTTTATATTCATGCACAGTGGAAATTTCATTTGAATATCGGAATGGCAGGTTAATGGTGGCGGAGCCGAGGATAAAAAAATGTTCTTTATAAACAAACGTGTACGCATATCCGACACCGGGTCCGAAGCTGAAAAAATGAAATTTATTGATGCCCTCCATACTAATGACCGGATCCACCAGGCTTGGGGTTAACGCACTGTCTCCATAAATCGCCCCATAATAAATCTCCCCGCCATATAATAATGAACCCGCAGATTTTTTCTGCCATTCGTTTTGTAGCAATCCGGCCTGATAAGAGAATTTTTTTTCGTTCAGGGTCCTGTAAAATGCAAAACCAATCAGGCTAAGCCCGATATCCGGCCGAAGATAATATGGTTTGCCGGGCGGAGCTGCCAGTCCCTGCGGGGTTAGATAGTAACCTTTAAAAAATTCTCCCAGCAGATCTATATTCCATCGGCGGGCATAAAAATGACCCTGCAGGTCCAGGTATTTCGTATTTCCTTTTTCGTTGTCGGGATTGAATTTACTGATACCTATCCCGATATTTAAGGTAAACGAGTGATAGGTAGCTCCGATTCCCAGGTTTAGGGAAGTGGTTGCGCGATACTTGAATGAGGTAGCGGGTTCAGGCGGATTGAAGCTGAGTACATTATATTTTCTCGAAAGATAGGCCCGGGTTGTAAGCATGGACCGGTAGGTAACATAATAACTGGTATCGTGGTCCACCTCATATTTTTGCGCCTGTAAACCGGAATGAAGAATGAAAAATATTAAACAATTTCCCCATAACTTTTTCATCCACTCCGTATTTAAAATCTCTTTGAATTCATTGAATCAGAAACAGGTTGTCGGTAAATCGCAAAAGTTCATTCCCCGAATTTATTGAGTCACCACCAGGTTGTTGGAAAATATTAAACGTTCATTCCCGAATTCTCAAATTCCCGAATTCTCAAATTTGTACTTCCCGGTGTTCGTGCAGCCGCTGAAGTTCAACAATGGTGGTTTTGCCATCGTCGCTTTCCCGGTACATCTGTACAAATTTCCTTCCGAATAAAATTTCATCGTAGGTATAAGAAGTCCGCTGCTGCACAATGTTGGAATAGACATCATCAAACCCGCGGACGGTCACGTAAATTTCAAGATCGGCTTTTTTCATGTCTTCAGCCGAATATTCAAACAGGGGGCTTTCCTGGTTCAGCGGATGGACAACCGTCCAGTTCATAGGCAGGGATTCCACATGGCTGCGTTCCAGGTTCAAATCATAAAATTTATAACTCATTTTGCCTTTTTCCTCAACCAGCATGGCAACATTTACTTTGATTTCCACATTGGTGAGCGTATGATGATCCTTATAGGTTGCAAAACGAAACATAAATCCTTTCTGATCTTTATACGGACTAATCAACGCCTCTTTGCTAAAAAAAAGAAAGGCTTTGGGTTTGGAAAATCTTCCGTACAAAAGACCGGTTGCTATGGCAAACGACAGGAAACCCAGCATGGATTCAATGGCAGAAACAGAATTTGCCATATTTCCAACGGGATTCACACGCCCATAGCCGACCGTTGTATAGGTTTCTGTACTGAAAAAAAACAGTTCCTTAAACAGCGCCCAGGGCGTATCTGCCAGGATACCCTGGAATTCAGATCCCCCGATAATAAAATATATGCAGGCAAAGATAAAATTAACGACCAGGTAAAAAACGAATAAAGCCCCAAAGAACTTCCAGGAAGGCAGGTTCAGCATGGTGTGAAACAAACTGAACCTCCTGAATAACGGCATTCCTTCCTTTCTTACATTAAAGGTTCCATCCCTGTTTACAAACCTTCCCCCATAATTATCGGGATTGCCGCCAAAACCAGTATCGTTATTATCCTTTAGTACATGTTTTTGTAAAGTAGCCATTTACCGGTTGTTTGAAAGCAAAAATAGTAAACGCCCGGTAAACGCTTAAAGCTAAACGCCCAACGCCTAATGCTCAACAGTTCTTTTCAAATGAGAAAAATCATCAGTTAACAAAAATCTGATTTACTCTTCGCCCACTTGAAATTTACAAGCCCCTATGAAAAGTTCTGCACCGGCATTACGTGTTAGGCGTTCGGCTTTGGGCTTTCGGCTTTAAGCTTGTCAATGCGACGCAATTGCCTGAATGGAATCCAGGTGTTTTTCGAGCACCGGCAAGGCGTTTGAAGCAAAATCCCTTATACTGGAATCGGAGCAATTGTCTGCACACTTCCTGAATTCTGCGATATCCTTTTTATGATCATCCACCATCATACTAACATAGGCTTTGTCAAAATCCTTTCCTTTTTTCTTTTTCAGTTTATCTATTTCTTTCCTGGAATCATCGCTTACAGAATCCGGTAAGGCAATATTCAGGGAAGAAGCAATATTCTTCAGTTTATCACCTGCTTCCGTATGATCTTTAACCATCATTTCACCAAAAGCCTTGACCCGGGCACTGGAAGCGTTTTCCTGGGCCACTTTACCCAGCAGCACTTCCATCATGCCGCCATTGGCTGCTTCCACAGCAAAATTGGAAGCATCCGCCTGTACAGGTTTTACCACTTTATTTACTTCTTTTGCACTGTCAACCGTATCCTCGTGTTTCTCCGAATTGCCACCACCACATGCACAAAGGCCAAGGCCTGTGGCAAACGCCAGGGAAATTAAAATCGTTTTCATATAGTTTAAATTTTAATGAACAGATAATCAATCTATTCAAACTCCGCGCCAGCGCCTTCCCGGGCAGATTCCGCAGATAAAATTCATTTTGGGTAATATTGGCAACAATTTTTGTTTAATATCTTCATTTAGATAAAGCTTACCATTATGGGCTTTGTATAAATGAATCATTGTTTTAATTTTAACATATGGCTGAGCAGTTAAATAAACCAGGAAATTATGAGGAGCATGCTTTCGACATGGACGTGCTGACAGAAGTGGAAGCTCCTTACAGCCTGGTCGTCTGGAATGACGAAGTGAATAGTTTTGAATGGGTGATACAGACACTGATTGAAGTTTGTAATCATTCCACCGAACAGGCAGAACAATGTGCAATGATTATTCACACACAGGGAAAATATGCCGTGAAGCAGGGCAGTTATGAAGAATTAAAACCAATGTGTGATGCCATCACCGACCGGGGTATTGGCGCAACGATAGAAGTACTTTCAAATTCCTGAGCTTAGCACGTCCATTAAACCTTCTGCTATTGTTATTCCTGTTTTCCGGATATCATATTTTAATCCATGATTTCCCCCATTCCCAATTTAATTCAATGAATTCCAAAATTTCCAAATTCTCAAATTCTCAAATCCCCCTATGGCGCTCATTGCACTGAACCAGGAATTGCGGTTTCCTCCTGTGGAAATGGCCGATGAAGACGGTCTGCTGGCGATTGGTGGCGATCTTTCAAGAGAAAGACTGTTACATGCATACCGGAATGGAATTTTTCCCTGGTATGAAAACAAATATATTCTCTGGTGGTGTCCTGATCCCAGATTCGTATTGTTTCCACAGGAATTGAAAATAAGTTCCAGCATGAAACAACTGTTGAAAAAAAATGCTTTTGATTTTACAGTGAATACCGATTTCAACGCGGTGATCAGCCAGTGCAAGTCCATTACCCGCCGGGGACAGGATGGAACCTGGATTACAGAAGAAATGCGAAATGCGTATAACGATCTGCATTTTGCCGGTTATGCACATAGTGCCGAAGTAAGGATGGACGGGGAACTGGTGGGTGGTTTATACGGAGTTCGCTTAGGAAAAGTTTTTTTTGGAGAAAGTATGTTCAGCCGGTACAGTAATGCCAGCAAGTATGCATTTATTAAATATGTAGAACTGTTGAAATCAGAAGGTGTGGAACTGATCGACTGCCAGGTATATACTGCCCATCTGGAATCGATGGGTGCCCGTATGATTCCGCGATCGCAGTTTATTTCGCAGGTAAAACGCCTAACGTCTAACGCCTAACGCTAATTACTCTTATACTCTCATACTCCCATACTTCTCACACTTCCCATACTTGTTTCTTCTCCGGCCATTTCTCTGCGAAAGAATATACCAGTCCCCGCATATAGTCATTTTCCGGATACACGGTAAGCTGTTCTTTCAGGGTATCCAGATCCTGGATCTGTAAAGATTTATCCAGGTAGCCCATTCCGTAAAACCGGCCGTTCTCAATTAAAATGCAGCTTTCTTCAGAAGAGTCTCTGCCCCTGTCACGGATGATAAAAGAGGGAAGCATTTCCTGAAGGGAATCCAATGCTCCGGTTAATCGCCGGTTATAATCGGCTGCCGATTCCTGCTGGATGCAGGCCCCATGACAGGTGTTTTCCCGGATTCCAAAACAACCCTCATTTCCTTTTTGTATAAAACAGAGTTTTGGACAAAGTTCAAACTGCCTGACGAGTTTGCGCAGTATCTGCCAGCCTTCCTGAATTCCGTTAAAACTGTAATAGGCCGGCAGGTTTTGCTTTTTCTTCTCGATGGTTAGCCGAAGGTATCCGGACTGGTCTTCAAAAACATATAGCCCGTAACGCTGTTCAAACCTTTTTAAACTGCTGTTATATGCCGGCCACAGGCGGCGGATTTCCACACATTCCAGCAGAAAAGACATGAGTTCCGTACCACAGTCCTTCCAGGATACAGAATATATATTCCGGAGAAATTCCTGCTTTCGCAGACCGGTATGGTTATTTGAAAAATGACTGCATACCCGGCTTCGCAGATTTTTTGCCTTTCCCACATAAATCACTTTGCCTTTCTGATCATGGAAATAATAGACTCCCGGGGTATACGGAATAGAGGCAATCTGCTCAGCAGGCAGGTTTGGAGGCAGGTATTGTTCCCGGCTCTTTCCGTGCAACATCTGGCGGATGGCTGCTCCCTGGCTGTCCTGCAGAAGAATTTTTTCAAACAGAATCGCTGTGGCATCGGCATCTCCCCCGGCCCGGTGCCGGTTTTGAATGGGGATATCCAGTTCGCGGCAAAGCTTGCCCAGGCTGTAACTCGGCAGGCCGGGAAAGACCTTCCGGCTGAGACGAACCGTACAAAGTTTTTTGATGTCCAGTTCATAACCCGAGGATTCCAACTGGTATTTCACAAAGGAATAATCAAAATTCACATGGTGGGCCACGAATATGGCGTCTTTCAACAGGTCGTAAACCCTCGGAGCCACTTCAGAAAAAACCGGAGCATCTTCCAGCATCTCCGGGCGAATGCCGGTGAGCACCTGGATGTATTGGGGGATGGCTGCCTGGGGATTGATCAGGGTTTCAAAACGATCCACAATCTTTTTTCCATCGTGCAGCACAATAGCCAATTCAGTGATGCCGTTATTAGCAGCATAACTGCCTGTGGTTTCGATATCTACAATCGCATACATGGGTGGTTTGGCTCAGGAGAGCCTTTTGCTAATAAAGTTAGGAAAATCACCCTTCAGTTAACCTTTGTTTCAGTCTTTTTTTAAAATATTTAAATAAGCCGTACCCATTGAAAGCGTGGTCCGTTAAAAGTTTTCACCATTAAATCCAAAACATGAAACACCTTCACATTCCACATGTTGGAGAAAAAGCTACCATGGCAGCGGTAATCGCTGTCCTGTACTTTTGCTCCATCATGCTGTTTGCCTATGTTTTTACCCTGACCTAGGCCAGGAATGGTCAACGTCAATTGATAAAGACTAACGGAGGTCGTCCCCCTGTAATCTTTGTCCATTAACCCTTCACCATTAACCATAACAATTCGTTGAACTCCGGCCCAGCCGGAGTTTTTGGTTTTAGCCTTTCTGCCAAACCTGTAAAAAATTTTTCAAAAACGCTTTCATCTCACTAAAAAACAATATATATTTGTCGCGTACGGCAGCCACCCGTATGATTTTGACCCTGGCAACCCTCCCGAATCGTAAGAAAAACCGACCCTAGTTGACTTAGTTCGTATCCCCCTTTGAAACAAATGTTTTTAAACATGGTTTCACTCTTTAATTATTTTTATGAAAAAAACGTTGCATTCATTTCACCTTGGAGAAAATGCCAAAACAGCATTATTTGCCTTTGGTTTTCTTAGCCTGGTGATGTTGCTTTCGTACCTGTACTGGTTCGCATAGTAACAACGATCATGCCTTTGAATCTGATTTCAATTCCTCTAACTAATACGAGGGTGGCTTCATATTCTCCCTCAGCAGAGTTTCCATTTATCATGGAAACTTTTTTTATTTAGGCCCCTCCCTTTCCCTGCTTCTGACCGATTGATTAACTTTGCCATCCTAAAAAAGGCTACTCGGGATGGAAATAAGTAAATATTATGAACCGGCAGGGGTTGAAACCAAATGGTACGCGCACTGGACGGGCAGGCGGTATTTCAACAGTTCTCCGGATCAGCGTCCGCCCTTTACGGTCGTCATCCCCCCGCCCAATGTAACCGGGGTGCTGCATATGGGTCATACCCTAAATGAAACGGTTCAGGATATCCTGGTCCGGCGGGCCCGGATGAGTGGATTTAATGCCTGCTGGGTGCCTGGAAGCGACCATGCTTCCATTGCCACGGAAGCCCGGGTAGTCGCCATGCTAAAAGAAAAAGGCATTGATAAAAACCAACTCTACCCGGGATGACTTCCTGCAATATGCCTATGAATGGAAAGAAAAATACGGGAATATCATCTATGACCAGATCGCCAGACTGGGTTGCAGTGTAGACTGGGACCGGACGGCATTTACCATGGATGACCATTACTATAAAGCGGTCATCAAGGTTTTCGTGGACCTCTTTCATCAAAAAATGATCTATCGCGGCGCCCGGATGATCCACTGGGACCCGGTGGCGAAAACGGCCCTGAGTGATGAGGAAGTGGAATACCGGGATATCGAAGGCATACTCTACTATGTAAAATATCCCATCGTTGGTTCGGATAGATTTATTACCATCGCCACCCAGCGCCCCGAAACCATCATGGGTGATACCGGCGTTTGTGTTCACCCCGATGATCCAAAGTACAAGGGTCTTCATGGCAAACAGGTGATCGTTCCCCTGGTGAACCGGAAAGTACCCCTGATTACGGATGAATACATTGATATGAATTTTGGAACGGGCGCCCTGAAAGTAACCCCGGCCCATGATATCAATGACTATAATATCGGACTGAAACATTCCCTGGCGGTGATTGACACCCTGAATGAAGACGGCACCCTTTCGGCGGCCGCGGAAATTTTTGTGGGTATGGACAGATTTGAGGCCCGCAAAAAAGTGGTGGAAAAATTAAAAGAAGAAGGACTCCTGCTGAAGGAAGAAGCCTATGCTACCCGGCTCGGATATTCACAGCGCAGTCATGCAGTGGTAGAACCGAAAATTTCCACCCAGTGGTTTGTAAAGATGAAACCCATGGCCGCACCGGCACTCGAAGCGGTTGTTTCCGGAAATATCCGGATTCATCCGGGAGAAAAATTTCTGGCCACCTATAAATACTGGCTGGAGAATGTAAAAGACTGGTGTATCTCCCGTCAGCTCTGGTGGGGTCAGCGAATTCCGGCCTGGTACGATTCCAAGGGCAATTTCGTGGTGGCTGAATCCGAATCCCTGGCGCTCGAAGCTTACCAGGATCAGTACGGATTACTGGCGGTTCAGGAGGAACTGACCCAGGATGAAGACGTACTCGACACCTGGTTTTCCTCCTGGCTATGGCCCATGGAAGTTTTCAAGGGAATCACAGATCCGGAAAACAGGGATTTCAATTATTATTATCCTGCGGCGGTATTGGTAACGGGACAGGATATTATTTTTTTCTGGGTGGCGCGAATGATCATGGCGGGTTTGAAATTTAAAAATAAAATCCCCTTCCCCGATGTGTATTTCACCGGAATGGTCCGGGATAAACAGGGAAGAAAAATGAGTAAGAGTCTGGGCAACTCCCCCGATTTACTCCTGTTGATTGATAAATATGGCGCTGATGCGGTGCGGTTTGGTATCATGATCTCCGCTCCGGCCGGAAATGATCTTTTATTTGATGAAGCCGGACTGGAACAGGGCCGTCATTTTAATAATAAACTCTGGAATGTGCTGAAGCTGTTGAACATGTGGGGTGAAAAACTTTCGCCCGATACAAAGGCGGAGGCCGAATCTGATGCGGCTGCATTTGCCATCGACTGGTTCGATGATCGCTTCAACCAGGCCAAAACAGAAATCAATGCCTTATTTGCTGAATTTAAAATCAGTGAGGCACTAAAGACCCTCTATTCCCTGATCTGGGACGATTTCTGCAGCTGGTACCTGGAGTGGGTGAAACCGGGATTCCAGCAATCGCTGAATCCTTTATACTATGATCAGACGATCGCTTTTTTTGATGAACTCCTGTTGTGGCTGCATCCCTTTATGCCTTTTATAACGGAAGAAATTTATCACCGCTGCGTTCCAGGTCTGAAGGCGATGATCTTTGTATCAAGCAGATGGCACCACAAACCCCATTCAGCAAGACCAATCTGGAAACCGGTGAAAAACTTCGTGTATTCCTGACCGTTGGCCGCGAATTCCGGCAGCAGCAGCAGCTTAAAAACAGCGAAGCGATCACCCGCCTGCTCATTCCCCGCGAAATATTCGGTGACAACCAAAGTATCTATGCCATCGTCTGCAAGCAACTCAACTGCACCCATATTGAGCTGGTGGATGGTCCTCTGAGCGACGATAAGGCCGTACGGAAAATTCCTTTCCTGTCCTTTCAGGTCGGCTTTGAAAGCCCGCAGAAAGTGGATGAATCCCTCAGAAAAGACGAACTGGAAAAAGAACTCCTCTACTACCAGGGATTTCTGGATTCACTGAACAAAAAATTATCCAACGAGAAATTTGTACATAACGCCAAACCCGAAGTCATCAGCCTGGAAAGAAAGAAAAAGTCAGATACCGAGGAGAGGATTGCGGCGATTCTGCTTACGCTGAATTCCTGAAGTGTTCGTTGCGGTTGGCGGTTGGCCGTTGGCCGTTGGCGGTTGACTAAAGAATAACGGCCAACGACGCACGATCAACGATACACGATAAACGTTTACTGAAGCGACTGCATCACTTCGTAATTCACCGGCACTTTAAATGTAAATCCGTTGCGTTTTACATGAACACTGCCCTCGAGGCGTACCTTGATTTTATTATTATTCATCAGCATGCTGAGCGCACTGCTGATGAGAAATTTCGGACTAATCTTCAGATTCAGGGGAACATAAAAAGTATCTTTTTTCGGAATATTGATCGTTGAATCCATCACATAATGATTGGCCAGTTTATCATCCAGGTAAACATTCACGTCGCCCCGTTTTAACTCCAGGTTATACGGATTCGGATTATAAAAGGTGAGCCGTGTAAATAATTGGGAAGAATCCATACTGACTGACTGAATGGAAAAATCGCGAAAGCCCAGGTACTCGGGCGCTTCCGGTGTGCTGCAGGAAAAAATCATGCAGCAGCAGGCCAGGGAAACCAGGTGGAATATTCTTTTCATATTTGCGCAAGATAATAGTTTTCACCGGCAGCCGGCAGATATTAACTTTGCGGAAAGAACTTCAAAATTTCTTTTAACATCCATGTTCAGCCTGGAAAATGAGTTATTAAAAGTGGAAGTTTCGCCCCGGGGGGCAGAACTTCAAAGTATCGTAAATAAAACTTTTGGATTGGAATATCTGTGGAACGGAGATCCCGCGTTCTGGCCTAAACGTTCGCCGGTATTATTTCCCATTGTCGGGAGCCTGAAGAATAATTCTTATTCCTACCAGGGAAAATCCTACCAGCTTCCCCGCCATGGTTTCGCCAGGGATATGGAATTCCTGCCGGAAAAACAAACCGCCAACGAAATATCCTTCCTATTGCGCAGCAGCGAAGAAACCAGGAAAAATTATCCTTTTGATTTTGAATTCCGCGTGCGGTATCAAATTCTCGGGGATGAACTCAGCACGGAATATATGGTTACAAACACCGGGGCCGGACTGATGTATTTCTCCGTGGGGGGACATCCGGCTTTTCGTTTACCCCTGGATTCCAACACCGAATATTCAGATTATCATTTGAAATTTGAAGAAGTCGAAAACCTGCAACGATGGCCCATTTCGAAAGACGGACTTATACAGCTGCAGCCTGTTCCGGTATTAGAAGACAGCAACCGGCTCAATCTGAAAAAATCCCTTTTTTACCAGGATGCCCTGGTCTTTAAATATATCGCTTCCTCGGAAATTTCACTGATTTCCGGAAAATCAAAACATGGCATTTTATTTCAGATGGGCGAATTTCCGTTTCTTGGCATATGGTCCTTTAAAGATGCGGATTTTATTTGCCTGGAACCCTGGTGTGGTATTGCCGACCCCGTCAATAGCAATCAGCAGCTGGAAGCCAAGGAAGGCATTGAAAAAATTTCCCCGGGCAAAGTTTTCAGCCGTCAATGGCGCGTTAAACTATTTTAATTTTAAAAAACCGGTGGCAATGAGGACGGGCGGTGAAAATAATTGCCGAATTATGCCGATATTGTCACCTGAATCCATCGTTTGTCACGCTACTTCAATATCATCATTACCAGCCTGAAAATGGCGCTGCAGGAATTCCGTTCCAACAAACTGAGAACGTTCTTATCCCTGCTCGGTATCACTTTTGGCATTTTTTGCATCATCAGTGTGCTGGCAACCATCAGCAGCATGAAAACGGCCATACAAAATGATATCGCGGCACTGGGTTCCAACACCATTTATATAGATAAATGGCAGTATGTGAATGATGGCAATTTCCCCTGGTGGAGGTATTATAAAAGACCAGAACCGAAATACGAGGAAATACAACAGTTGAAAGACCGGGTACCGCTGATTGGAAATGCCACATACATGGCCAAGGATCAGTCCGTTTTTGAATATGGTAAAGATATCCTGAACGGGGTGAACTATTACGGGACTACGGAAGATTTTGCAAAAATCGAGCATTTTAATATCGGTGAAGGAAGATACCTGCAGCAGTCTGATTTTGATCAGGGTACAAATTTTATCGTAATCGGATTTAATATTGCGCAGAAAATATTCGGGAATCCCCAGAAAGCCATTGGAAAATCAGTGCACCTGAAAAACGGTAAAATCGCCATCGTGGTTGGTGTAATAGAAAAACAGGGCTCGAGTATTATCAATTTCTGGGCTTATGATGATTGCATTATCATGCCATATAAATTTATGAGCCAGATGACCCGGTACCAGGATGCTAATCCGGTCATGATCGTGGAAGGGAAAAAAAATGTGAGTATTCCCCTATTGAAAGAAGAACTTACCGGTGCCATGCGGTCGATCCGCAAATTGCCCCCCAATACCGAAGATAATTATGCCCTGAACGATATTGATTCCTTAAGTAAATCCACAGAAGGTTTTTTTACGAGCCTCAATATTGGCGGATGGTCCATCGCCGCACTTTCCCTGATTGTCGGCATGTTTGGTGTTGCCAATATCATGTTTGTCACTGTTCGGGAACGCACTTCCCAGATCGGATTAAAGAAAGCCCTCGGTGCCAAAAAAAATACCATCGTTTCAGAATTCCTGCTGGAATCCTCTTTTCTCTGCATCATCGGCGGATTATTCGGAATGATTGCCGTATTTGCTCTTGCTGCTATTTTTACAGCTATGTTCAGTTTTGCGGTTACCGTGCCGCTGGATATTATCGGACTTGCAGTTGGAATTTGTCTCTTTGTCGGTATTCTTTCCGGAATTATACCGGCCATCATTGCCTCCCGCCTTGATCCGGTTGTAGCTATACGGTCTACCACTTAAAAGCTGAAAGCCTAAACGCCTAAAGCCTAAAGCTATTTACTCTTATACTCCTATACTCTTATACTCTTATACTTCCCATACTCCCATACTCTCACACTCTCACACTTGCATTCAGTATCTTTGCCAGCTAAGCTATGACCACCATTCTCGGTATCGAATCCTCCTGTGATGAAACGGCTGCATCCGTATGCCGCGACGGAATGATCCTGTCCAATATCATTGCCGGCCAGGATATCCATAGCCGTTATGGAGGCGTGGTTCCCGAACTGGCAAGCCGTGCGCATATCGAAAATATATTTCCCGTGGTTGATCAGGCCATGGTCAAAGCGGGTATCAGAATTTCTGAACTGGATGCCATTGCTTTTACCCAGTCACCCGGTTTGATCGGTTCCCTGCTCGTCGGTGCGCAATTCGCCAAATCCCTGGCTTTTTCACTGAACATTCCGCTGATTGCCGTACATCATATGCAGGCACATGTAATGGCGAATCTGATCGGCGGGATCGAAAATCCCGGATAGCTGTTCCGGAATTTCCCTTTTTGTGTTTAACCGTCAGTGGCGGTCATACACAGATTGTAGTTTGTGAATCTCCCTCCCGGATGCAGGTGATCGGAGAAACGACCGATGATGCCGCGGGCGAAGCTTTTGATAAATCCGCCAAAATTCTCGGACTTCCCTACCCCGGCGGTCCATTGATTGACAAGTATGCGGCCAGCGGTAACGAAGCGCCGATTTAAATTCCCCGAACCCCAGATTCCCGGACTCAATTTTAGTTTCAGCGGACTTAAAACAGCCATACTGTATTTTATTCAGAATGAAAAGGCAAAGGACCCGGATTTTGTTGAGAAAAATCTTGCCGATATCTGCGCATCCATACAGGGCCGGATCGTTTCGATTCTGTTGAATAAAGTAAAAAAAGCCGCTAGCGCAAACCGGCATTCATCAGATCTGCCTGGCGGGAGGTGTTTCGGCAAATAAAGGCCTGAGAAAAGCCTTTGCAGAACTAGGAAAATCCGCCGGATGGAAAACCTTTATTCCGCGGATGGAATATTGTACGGATAATGCTGCCATGATCGCGATGACCGGCTATTATAAATTTAATGAACAATCCTTTTCCTCCCTTTCCACGACCGTGAGTGCCCGGGCCAGCTGGTAAATTTTTATTATGCCCAATTCCTTATTTCCGGTTTAAACAGTTTACTATTCACCAGGACCGCTGCGCGATGAAGGTCTGTACGGATTCCTGCATCCTCGGTGCATGGACGGCTTTAAGAATAAACGGAGTGAAAAATTTATTGGAAAACGGAGTGAAGAACATATTGGATATCGGAAGCGGGACCGCCTTGCTTCCCCTGATGCTGGCCCAAAAAACAGAAACCCGAATCGATACTATAGAGTGTGATCCCGAAACCTGCCTGCAGGCCGGAGAAAATATTAAGCAGAGTCCCATGGGCCGATCGGATACAATTACTGGAAGGGGATGCACGGGATTATATTTTTCCGTCTGCCTATGATTTCATTATTACCAATCCGCCATTTTTTGAATCGGACCTGCGTTCACCCGAACAGAAAAAGAATATGGCGAAACATAACGAATCCCTGACCCTCGAAACGCTTATCGGCCTGATACGATCCAATCTTCAACCCGATGGGGCTTTCAGCATTTTACTTCCTTTTCACCGGAATGATTATTTTAAAAAACTCGCCGGGGAAAATGGTTTTTTTCTTCAGGAAGAACTGAACGTAAAACAAACCCCTTCACATACCCCGTTCCGGAGTATCCTGCTTTTTTCAAAAAACGAATCCCCGAAAATCATTTCTGAAGAACTGACGATTAAAAGGGAAGGAAAATATTCAATCGGAGTTTAAAGTGCTAATGCAGGACTATTATGGTTGATGGTGTATGGTTGATGGTGCATGGTTGATGGTGCATGGTTGATGGTGTATGGTTGACAGATGACGGCTTTGCCCGACGAAGCTTTAGTGTAGTCGGTTGGCAGTTCTAATCACCTAATCCCCTAATCATCTAATCATCTACATAATCTCAATCTGTATTAACCCGCATACTCACGAAGGTACCCATACCCCTCCGTAATCTCTCCATCACGCACCATGGTAGCCCGCAGAATCACCGAAGAACCTTCTTCTTTAAAAAGATCTTCCAGTACATATTTTATCAGCTGTTCTCCGAAATAACGCGAGGCATCCCGGGGAAGTTCGTTGGGAAGGTTACCGACGGCCATCATATCGATGGATCCTTCCAGGTAGGGCCGTGTTCGCTGTCTCGTTTTTTTGTCAACACCATATACCGGATCCTGCATGGTTCCATCTCCCAGATTACAGGGAACGGAACCGTCGTTATCGTCCGTAATATCGGCGATCGTTTGTATCCGAAACCGGGGAGATAAAAGATCTTCCCATTCAAATAACCGGGGCATCCTCGGATCCCAGTAGATACCATTCAGCAGAATATCAGAATTCTCCGTGTATGGTCCAAAAAGACAGCGATATGCATCCGGATTTTCATGAAACTCCTCCCGGTTATAACCGCCATTTATTTTATGCTGGTAAAGCATGCCCCCTTTCAGTTGTGTGAAAACGGGATAGGAAAAATTACGGGACAGGTATTCCTCCGGTTCAATCTCAATAATTCCCAAAAGGTTCATCACTTCCAGGAGTCCATGCGCCACCCGCCCCGAACCAGTAATCACGACCTTGATATTGGGAAGCCGGATTCCGAAATATCCATGAATAAGTTGTTTGAAACTCGGTTGTTTATATACCCTGGGCAATTCGTATTTGCCGGAGCGCTTTCCATAAATCATCATTCCGTTGTGGGCGCCTACAATACCGGCAAAAAAACCAAATCCAAGAATGCGCTGGCCATCCTCATGTTCCATACACTCATAATCGATCAGCGTTATTTTTTTTTGCAGAATCGCGCGAAAAAGATCCCGGTTATATGGCTGCATTTTGCGGGTATGGGAAAAGAAAAGATACTTCTTACCCGGAATGAGTTGGTTAATGTCCACCTCTTTTATACCGAAAAGATAATCGCAGCCGCTAAGGTCCTCCTGTATTTCAACCCCTGCCATTTCATATTCCTTATTGGAATAACACCGGTCAGCGGAAGGCTGTGCGTATATTTTTAAAGCCGGGAAATTTTTTTGCAGCCATTTACATTGGGAAGGAACCAATGCCACCCGGTTGTCAACTGGTATTTTTGTTTCCCGGATTAAGCCTATACGAACCATGAAAGCCAATTTTATCCGGAAAGATATTCATTTTCGTTGTTTCCATTATTTGTTGACAACAAAGACGGCTGGCGCTTAAAACGAAAACGAATAAATAGCCTTACGGCTATTTATTCGTCGGACACGGATCATCACATGAGAATTTTTATGGCTGTTTTTGAAATTTCTCTACAACGGAATCAATACCATAGGCAGTTCCCTTAACGGTTATCCATTCCTTATTGTCTTCCAGCTTCACATAGTAACTGGTTTCTGAATCCGTATTTACTTCCGTAATGCCAAAAACGGTCTTGTCCTTGTATTTTTTATTGATTTCCCATTTCAGGTGTATGGGAAGCAGATTGATATCGGAATAATACCTTTCTGACTCGATAAAATTTCCATCATGATCATATTCTATTTCTGAAACAACAGTTGGACTTTCGTGGAAATGGACAAAATAATAGTCTCCGCTTTCGTTCCAGTCAACCGTTTTTGCCTGCGGGAAGGCATCATGGAAAGCTTTCAATAGTTTTTCATTCACGGTGACCGGGCCATGGGCTGATGCCTGGAGGGTAAGAGTAAGCAGGAAGAGACTAAATAGTCCTACTAGTTTTGTTTTCATACGTAATCGTTTTTGGTGGTGGTTAATGTAATGCTACATTAAATATATACCTGTCCGATAGACTAAGTCAAGCAGTATGGTATCAGCGGCAGCGTTATTTTATTGGGTCCTGAAAAAATATAATATGGATTTAATAAACTCCGGTATTGTACCGTTGAAACGAATAAAACACCACTCAACTAAGAAACTTTTCGTATTAACATTTCCTTGTATTATGGTCAATCCGTGACCAGCGGCAAATGCATTTTGTGATATTGAAGAAACCAGTCCATCAGATTACATAAAAGCTGTATCTTAAATTTTTAAAACACCCTTCTGACTCATGAAATTGTCTAAGATTCCTGTCGTTCTATGCTTTTGTTTTTTTTTCTTTCAGCTACAAGCCCAGCAAACCCAAACCTGCACTTTGGGAAAAGTGAAGCTTGACTTCTCCCTGGATAATAACGGGAGCCCTGTTTATGAAGTCACTTATAATAACAAGATCATCATCGCCCCTTCCCGGCTTGGGTTTGCCCTGAATACGGACAGCCTGTTTTACAATTCCTTTGTGGTGACGGGAACCGAAAGAAATTCATTTGACCAGACCTGGCAAACGGTCTGGGGTGAAACAAAAGACATTCGCAATCATTATGAGGAACTGACGGTTCACCTGAAGTCCACGCAGGGAGCCCGGACTCCTGCTCAATATTATATTCCGGGTTTTTGAAGATGGAGTTGGGTTCCGGTATGAATTTCCCCTTCAGCCCAAACTGAAATACTTTATTGTTACGGATGAACTTACCCAGTTTAACCTGACCGGAAATCACAAGACCTTCTGGATCCCCGGAGACTATGATACCAATGAATACCTGTATACCACTTCGCTGCTCAGTGAAATCGATAACCGGAAGATGGTGGCCAGCTCCACGGATATTGCCGTACGGGTGGCCCCGGATCCTTATGCCGTTCAGACCCCGCTGATGATGAAAACCAGCGACGGACTTATATATCAATATTCACGAAGCGGCCCTGGTCAATTATTCCGCCATGCAGCTGCATGTAGACGGGAAAAATTATTCCCTGACGGCCAGCCTGGTGCCGGATGCCTATGGCAACAAAGCCTATCTGCATGCGCCTTTCAAAACCCCCTGGAGAACCATTATTGTCAGCGATAAGGCAGCGGACATCCTTTCTTCCAAAATGATCCTGAATCTGAATGAACCCTCGGCTATTTCAAATACCTCCTGGATAAAACCCATGAAATTTACCGGCGTCTGGTGGGAAATGCAGACGGGTAAAAGCACCTGGAGTTATTCCGATTATCCGGACAGTCTCGGGAAAGACGGGCAACTGATTCCCCATGGTCATCATGGGGCCAATACCGCCAACGTAAAGCGCTATATCGATTTTGCTGCAGCCAATAATATCCAGGGTGTGCTGGTAGAAGGATGGAACACTGGGCTGGGAAGACTGGTTTGGGAACTGGAAAGAAAATGTTTTCGATTTTACAAAGCCTTATCCGGATTTTGATATCAATGAAATTACCCGCTATGCCGCTTCGAAAAATGTGAAAATGATCATGCACAATGAAACATCCGGTTCGGCCACGGATTATGAACGTCAGATGGATACGGCCTTTCGTTTCATGAACCTGTTTGGATATACTTCCGTTAAAACGGGCTATGTCGGAAAGATTATTCCGCGCGGCGAACACCATGACGGGCAATGGATGATCGATCATTACCTGCGTGTGGCAAAAAAAGCAGCAGAATATCAGATCATGCTGGATTCCCATGAACCCGTGCGGCCGACAGGACTTCAGCGTACCTGGCCCAACTGGATGGCCTCCGAAGCCGGCCGGGGAAATGAATACAATGCCTTCAGCATCGGAAGTCCGCCGGAGCATGAAACCATCCTGCCCTTTACCCGCCTGATGGGCGGTCCGATGGATTATACGCCGGGCATATTTAAAATGAAAGGATATCATGCTACCGTGCATGACCGTCAAATGCATACCACGCTGTGCAAACAACTGGCGCTTTATGTAACTTTGTATAGTCCGCTGCAAATGGTTGCGGATCTGCCGGAAAACTATGAAGCCCATAAAGACGCTTTTCAATTTATAAGGGATGTACCGACGGACTGGGATGATACGAAGATACTGGCTGCTGAACCCGGAGACTATATTTATATCGCCCGCAAAGAAAAAGGAACACCCAAATGGTTTGTCGGTGCCATTACCGATGAAAACAGCCGGCAAGGCCGATTTGTCTTTATCCTTTCTGGAAAAGGGAAATAAATACCTGGCCATCATTTACCGGGATGATCCGAAAGCAGACTGGAAAGACAATCCCGAAGCCTATGTGATCGAACAGTATATCGTTGACCAGGATACCCGGTTGAAGATAGATCTGGCAAAAGGTGGCGGAGCGGCGGTAAGTATTTTCCCGGCCACCCCGGAGGATCTGAAGAAATTAAAGAAGTATAAGAATATTTTATAAACCTGATCCTTTAAAAAAGCATATCATGAAAAGTAAATTCCTTTTCACAGTCCTTGTTGTTTTTTCCCTATTTACCAATGCCCAGACCAATGCGTTCAAGTCCGGTAAAAAAGATGGCGTATGGAATTATTACGGGCTGAATAAAGCCAATAATATCCTGCTGGCAAGGCATTTTTACAATGAAGGGGTTCCCACGGGTATCTGGGAGTTTTACAATATTAATGGTGCGCTTTCCTGGACCTATAATTTCAATACATCCACTGCCAGTTATATTCTGGAAAACACGGCGAAAGGGTTTTATGCGTATATGGATGCCTATGGCCAGTACATCAAACAGGAACCCACTTCAAAAACGATCTGGCTGGCATCTGAATCCCAGTGGAATAATTTTCTGGTGAACAACCTGAAATTCCATGAAGAATCCGATCCGGCAAGGATTCCGGGAAAAGTGGAGATCCGCGTATACGTTGATGAAAACGGAAACGTCACCGATTATAAACTGGGAAATGATATTGAGATGGATATGGACAAGGATGCCCTGCGGGTAGCCAAACTGTTTGCTCCGGAATTCGTACCCGCACAAAATAATGGCCAGAAAGTAAAATCCATTTACACCTTGCTGGTTTCGTACAAACTGGCGGATTACCGGTAGTCCCTGCTAAATCCGGCCGGTGTTTTTTCTTTGGATTTCCACGCGATATATATTTATATCTCTAATTTTGCTTATATTTAGTATGCTCTTTATTTAGCCATCGTTTACCGTTAAAATGAATTCTACTCCCTACCCCCGGTTAGAATTATTTTAGCATCCCCTCCGAAAATTGTCCCCTGACCGTCCTTTATTTTTCTTCATCGAAAAACTACTAAAATGAAACTTCTTTTTGCCTCCACTCTGTTGATTTTAATCGCCTGCAACAGTGAAAAAAAAGAAACCCTCATTATGCCAGGCGCATACCTGATGAAATCACAGTCCTTAAAAAGTCAGAACCTGGATACCACTTACCTGGAGTTGCAACAGTTAAAAATATACACCGGTGAATATATGATGTACGCCAATTTTTTTGCGCGGGATTCCATCAGCAGTTTCGGAATCGGATCATACAGTGCGGCAAAGGATACCGTAACGGAGAATGTTATTTATAGTGCCACAGATACTCTTCGGGACGATACGCCAAGAACCTATAAATTATTCATCGACAAGAGGGCTAACGGCTACAAACAGGTGATACCCGATATGGAATCCCAGGGTCAGAAAATAATACTCACGGAAGAATACAATTCTGTAGGAACCGCCTCAACAACCCCGTTGGATGGCGTATGGAAGGAATTAAAGACTTATTACATTAAGGGAACCGATACCACGAAATACAATACGAATCAATACAAAGCCTACTATGGCGGCTATTATATCTGGGGAAATACTTTTTCGGATTCTCTTAAAAAACATCATACGGGTATGGGATATGGAAAATTCGCCATGACCGGAAATACCAAAGAAACCGAGTCCTGCATCACCTCAAGCTATTACGTGCTCCGGGGAAAGGATATTTCGATCGACATTGAAATGAATGGGCCGGATGAATACAAACAAACAATCAGTTATCCAAACAACGAAAAGTCTGTTGAAATCTATCAGCGGTTGAAATAAGCCAACAAAAACTGCAATAAAATCGGCAGGACAACGGGGGCATGGAAGTATGAATAAAACCACGCGATATTCCGGGCTTATTGAATGTGATAAAAGCCAGATGGATGTCGATAGTATCCTCCTAGCCACTCAGTTATACTATCCCCGATAAAAAATTCAACAAGCAGTACAGCGCAGACCAGCGCACGGGAAAAATCTTACTGTTATTTTCAATTCTCCTCTGATTACTTCTTAAACAAGTACTCCTCGTAATTTTTGCGTATTTAAATTCAACTCTATTTCCTTCATTTTAAGCCTTAAGTCTAAGATGGAACTTTCACTGAAATAAAACAATCTCCTAATCGCAAAGTATGGCAACAAATAATCAAAAGCCTGAGACAAAGTGATCCCAATGAAATTCTAAAAGACTTTTGAACTCAAACTTTCCAAATATTTGAGAGTTACGGCCTAAGTGTTTTTACCTATTTGTGGATAAAATAAAATATCCGAGATTGTATTTAAGTTTTGTCGTGAGATTTGAGTCAAGCGAAATACTCGTCCTGTAACGATTCTGGCCATTTGCCTTTCATTTCCCTTTTGCAAAAAAACCGAGTGAATCGCACTTGCATATTGTCACCGATTACAAATTCTGTAGAAAACACAATAGGATTTAAAGTCCGTCAAGAGGTATGAACACCCTTTCCGTCTTGTGAAGACCTGGTCGCTGCCGTAATCTAACGACAATACACCAGCGAAGTAATGAGGATGGTCTGGCTTCTGCTACTATCATGTATTGTGAATTTGTTCTGAAAATCGGCCCTTTGTCATACTGCACAAATTAGTAATCACTTAAAACTTACAACATGAGAAAGCTTTTATTAACCTTATTACTTTCTTCCGGAATCGTATTGTCAATCTTTGCCCAAGACACATTTTTGATTCAGGATAGCACTCCTTTAACTATAAATCGCTGGCGTGATACTTGTTTTGGGTTATTGGATAAATCAGCGGTGCAAATTCCTTCGGGAATATTATTGGATTATTCGTTAAATCCTTTTAACGACTCATGCTTCAATAGCCTGGTCTCCTCCAGAATCGACACTATTCAAGATGGCGGTCTGTTTTTTACCGCTTGCAACATTTTGAAATCAGCAGTAGTTAATTCGAATGGCAATTCTATCCCAAACAGCGATTCGGTCTACGTTAATGCGGCAAGGTATATGAGAAATAACGGAGCAATACCATTATTGTTTCTATACACTACGTTTCAAAAAATAAATAGCTCATCATATTCGCAAAATCTATTAACTATTACACCGGATAGTATTAGATTAAAAGACGTTCCCGGAAGATCCGCTTCTCCTTACAAAAATGGGTTGTTTTTTGCTTTTGCACCATTCCAAACTACTATAACCCAGTTTAACACAATAAACTTTACTCTCCCATCTCAGTTTTGGATGATGCCCGGAATAACAAGTGTTCAAATTGATTTTGGAGATGGGGGAGGTTTCAGAACATTAAACCAAAACGGCTCCATTAGTATATATTATTCTACACCAGGTACGTATTGTGCGGTTGCAAAGATTAATACTTCCAATGGATTACTTACCGCAAAATGCAACATTGTTTATAAGAGGCCGTCCTCCTATATTAAAGGTGATACCGTATGGAATATAAGTGTTGCACCTTTATATACCAGCATTACTGATTATATAAATAAAGGTGGTGTTACTTTCGCAGCCAATATGAAAACAAATTCTGCCAATTCAATTCAACCATTAGGTAGCGGAGCCGGACCTAGCTGTTCTGATGGAAATGTGTTCGATCAAATAAATTGTGACATCAATCCTGGAGCTACGGTTACAATCTTAAATGGTTGTGATCGAGTATTTGACAAGCCCATCATTATTGTTGAGGGGTTTGATCCGTCAAATAGTACTTCAGCGAGTACTCTACAGGATCAATTTGATTATCGTACCGGGTCAACCCCGGGATTTGTTACATCTATGCGAAATCTTGGTTATGATTTTGTATTCGTTGTTTTTACCAAGAACCATGATTTTATTGAAAACAATGCAATGGTTTTAGAACAGGTCATACTAAAAGTAAATCAATTTAAGACTGGCACTAATAAAAATACGGTGATTGGATATAGTATGGGAGGCTTAATAGCCAGATACGCATTGAGGGATATGGAAGTCAAAACCATTTCGCACAATGTGCAAAATTATTTTAGCTACGATGCACCTCAGCAGGGAGCCAATGTTCCCATAGGTATGCAATGTCTTTTTAATGAATTACTAATGGACGCACCGGCCTTAAAATATGTTTCACAATTAAGCAATTTGTACAATGCTTTCGGAAGTCCAGCCGCACAAGAAATGTTAGTAACCTATGCCGACTATTCCAATGGACGACTCAACTCTGCAGGTGTAAGCTTAGTAAGGACTATTTTCGCTCAAAGACTTTTATCACTTGGTTACCCCCAGTTAACCAAGAATTACGGGATTAGCAATGGTCGGGGAAATAATTCTTCAGGAACAAAAAATGCTGGAAATGGTGTTCAATGGAATAATCTCGTACAAGGTTCCCAAATTTTCCAAGGAGGCGCAGAATGGTACGTTGATAATTTTAAAGCAACAGTATATGCTGCCAATACAACTTCCCAAGATAAGGTTTTACAATACAATTTTAGTGGATTTAAACCAATTAAAATATTTGGAATTCCCGCTTCATATTGGCAAATTCATGGTGTAGGCATCAAAATAAAAGCTGCTAATTCATATGATGAAGCACCAGGAGGTTATGAAACAACTCAGTCTCAATTTGTATATAATCTAAACTCCAAGACTACCATTAACTTATGGACCAATGGTTTTTCTATATCTTTCTACAACAGTGGCGGGGCAAATACGGCCACCAATTCAGGTCATTTTGGGCACAATTTTATTCCCGTGACTAGTGCTCTAGATTTGCAAAATCAAAGTTATGGTTCGGCAAATAATTTCCAAAGCGCAAATATGTTTTATAACATTGATGCGAATATTTTAAATCCCGGTGTATATACAGGGAATACTTTAAGCACACCTTCGTTATCACCATTTATAGCAGTACTAACTTCTACATCTGATTGCGCAGGTGGTACTTGTAATAGCCTTACTTATGATCCAACACTGAGTGTAAATGGATATAACAACCCTCTTAGCGAAGGAAATAACTGGAATTTGTGGCATGAAGCCTCCCTCTCATCTCAAACAACCCTTTTCCTGTTAAGAAAGATCCTAAATACAAATACATTCCCTGCCTGCACCACTAGTAACTCATTATGTGTAGCAAGTGGGACCATTTCAATTTCTGGACCTACAGGTTTTTGTACGACTGCTACATATACTTTATTAAATTCGTATGCAGCATATGGGTCGACTATTACCTGGTCCTTCCCTAACGGCACCACTTCTATTGTCAGTGGCCAGGGCACACCTACAGTTAATGTAACAAAAATTGGAGATTATTCAGAAGTGGCTACCGTGACTTTAACAAATTCATGTGGCACATCTACCTATACAAAAAACATCGTAGTAGGAAGTCCGAATAATTTGACTGGGACATATAGTACAAATACTGCAACACTACCGATTCAAACGGTAAATTTTGTTCCGGTGGGCAATATCTATGGCCAATTTACCTGGCCAAGTGTAAGTAATATTTCTATAACTCACAGCGGATCTGGAACATGGAACTATAGTACTATGAGCACATTTAGTTTCTATCTAAACTCCGGTCAACAAATGGTTTTAACTTTCAATGGGACAGGTACGTGTGGACCGGTAACTGTGACCAGACCTTTTATTCAATCTTCGATGGGGGGTTTTAGTATTACAGCAACTCCAAATCCAACCGTAAATAACTTAATTGTTAATATCAATCCCACAAATACGATTGATTCAAGCTCGACAAACAAAAAGATTCAATCATTAAGTGTTCAAAGCACTTCGCCAATTACAACCTTATCATTATACAGCATGAATTCCACGACTTTGATAAAACAGTGGAATTATCATGAGGCTGAAAGCCTTCACTATAATTTAAATATTGCCGGCCTTAAATCAGGTATTTATATTTTAAAAGTCGATAGAAATAATATTAGCAAAACAATAGAAATTATGGTGAAGTAAAAAAACCTTAAAAATCACGAAGCTCGAGGGAGAAAATGTTCTTTTAGTACTTAGATAATATCTAATCATAAGAGAAATTTAGCTAAAAAATCTAAAATTAATATTTTAGGAACTACGGAACCATTCTGTATTTTTAGGGCTATTGATTGCTTATGAAAAGTTCTGCAGATTTTCCTGATTCCAAAGCCCATTACCAGATCCTTGACGGTTTGCGTGGAGTGGCCTCCGTGCTGGTTATCATTTTCCATGTATTCGAAACATTTTCCGGAGGAAACCCCTTTACCCAGATTATCAATCATGGTTACCTGGCGGTAGACTTCTTTTTTCTGTTGTCGGGTTTTGTAGTGGCCTATGCCTACGACGACCGCTGGGGGAAACTTACCCAGTGGGAGTTCTATAAACGCCGCCTGGTGCGCCTGCAGCCGATGGTGGTGATGGGTTCTTTGGTTGGCGCCGCATTATTTTATTTCCAGGCAGGTTCGCCATTCCCGCAAATTGCCGAAACACCCGTCTGGAAAATGCTGCTGGTTATGCTGATTGGCTGTACACTGATCCCGGTGCCGCTATCCATGGATATACGCGGATGGCAGGAAATGCATCCCCTGAATGGGCCGGCATGGTCCCTGTTTTTTGAATATATCGCCAATATATTGTACGCTGTTTTTGTGCGCCGTTTTTCGAAACTGCTCCTATCCGTTTTTGTATCCCTGGCAGGTTGTATGATGATTGCTTATCTGGTTTTTGGTTCCCGGGGTGACCTGATCGGCGGCTGGGCGCTGAACGGGGATAGCCTGTTCATTGGTTTTACGCGGGTCCTCTACCCTTTTTTTGCCGGCGTTTTGCTTTCGCGACTTGGTAAGCTCATACATATTAAAAACGCATTCTGGTGGTGTAGTTTCCTCATTGCCCTTTGCCTTTGCATTCCGCGTATTGGTGACGAACACCAGGTTTGGAAAAATGGTATCTACGACGCGGTTTGTGTGATCCTGGTATTCCCGTTAATTGTCTCCATGGGTGCCGGAGGGATGCTGCACAGTGTGAAATCGGCCAGGATATGCAAATTTCTGGGTGATATATCCTATCCACTCTATATCACCCATTACCCGCTCATTTATGCATATACCACCTGGGTAGAGGATAATAAAATTCCGCTTGGTGCAAAGGGTTTACTGGTTGGACTTTTGCTGGTGATCCTAAGTATTGTGCTCGCGTATGCCTGTCTCAAACTATATGATGAACCGGTTCGGGAATGGCTTCGCAAGAAAGTATTAGTTAAAAAACCAAATAAAATACTGGCGAACTGAATTAAACCATTGTTTTGGAATCTGCATCTGCTGAAATAAGTTATTGCCCTGTTCCGGATGGCCGGCTTTTCTATACAAAAGCAGGAATAGGTCCGGTCCTGCTTTTTCTCCATGGTTTCGGTCTTGACCACCGCATGTGGGAAGAACAAATCAGGTATTTCGCTGTATGGTATACCTGTATCTCGGTTGATTTTCGGGGCTTTGGAAAATCCTCCCTTCCCACCGAAAAACCATATTCAAACCATGAGGATCTCCATTCCTTATTGGAGTTTTTAGAAATCCAGGAACCGGTAGTATTGATCGGACTTTCCATGGGTGCAAGGGTCGCAACTAATTTCGCCCTCACTTATTCAAGGCTAGCCAGGGCTCTTGTTCTGGTTGATGGAGCAATAGACGGATTTAAGTTTACCAATTTCGACCTGGGATATATTTATGCTGCGGGTAAGGAACACGGGGTCGCGGTTGCCAATAGGATGTGGCTGGATCATCCAATAAATGAATCCGCAGTAAAGAATGCATTGGTGTCACAAAAACTGGAGCAAATAGTGATGTCATACTCCGGTTGGCTCTGGACGAATAAAAATCCCGCAATAACAATTACACCGCCTGCCATTGAACAACTACATAAATTAGCCATGCCGGTCCTTATACTGATCGGCCAACTGGACATTCCGGATTTTATAACCCTTGCTGATTTCATACATGACCAGGTTAAACATTCTGTCAGAATAGAAATACCGAATGCCGGACACATGAGTAATATGGAGCAGCCTGAAATCGTTAATGAAGCTATTCGTCAATTCCTTCTCGGGATTCCTTTAACTTTAACTTCCTAAAATAATACGAAAATGAGAAATTCAGGTTTTATCTACTTCCTCCTGGGTATTTATGCCATGATGATCAGCTGGTATTATAATCATTCCATATTTTTCCTCATCCTTCATTGGATTTTCTGGCCCATCTACCTGGTATATGCATTGTTAACCGGCAAACTTTCCCATGATATGTGGAAGGATATTCCGCTTTCCTATTTTAAATAATGGATGTGTCAGAAAATAATTCATTGAATGAATCTTCATTAGAAAATCTTATCCGGTTTTTCCGGAATACCAACCTGGTAAGTATTCAAAAAGCCGAAGAATTTTCGGGTTATTTCAAACACCGGGATTTTACAAAAAATGAAATCCTTCTTCAGGAGGGGAAAATCTGCGATGAATATTTATTCCTGGAAAAAGGGTTCATTCGAACCTATGCACACGATACGGAAGGAAATGATATCACAACGAATTTTTGTGCCCCATACCAGATTGTCTTCGAGGTTGCATCCTTTTTTAACCGCAGTCCATCCAGGGAGAATATTCAGGCCCTGACTAACGGTATGGTTTGGTTTATTACTTATGCGGAGTTAAATAATCTATTTCACGAATTTCACGAATTCCGTGACTTCGGACGACATATCCTGGTTCGTGGTTTCAGTGCTTTGAAAAACAGAACCCTTTCGATGATCACGGAAACGGCAGAGGAACGTTATGCCAATCTTCTGAAATCCAATCCGGAGATATTCCAGCATGCTCCCTTAAAACATATTGCGACCTACCTTGGCATCACGGACACTTCCCTGAGCCGGATCCGGAAAGAATATTCCAAAAAATGATTTCTTGCCATTTGCGAAGAGTACCGCGGATTTTATGAGTTTCCTTTGTATGCGAAAACAAAAGAGATCCATATGCAATCTTTTAGCATTCTCCTCCCCGCCGGATTTATACTCACCACGATACTGTCCATCTATATTTTTTACCGGGCTTCAGACCGGTCAAAGCCGATCCTGATTATTTTATTCACCTGGGCATCAGTACAGGGACTGGTTTCCCTTAGCGGGTTTTACCAGAATACTCAAACAACACCTCCCAGGGTTATCTTCCTATTGCTGCCTCCGATAGCGGCGATCATCGCATTATTCACTACTTCCAAAGGAAGAAGATTTATCGATCAGTTGCGTGCGGATCTGCTCACATTAATTCATATTGTTCGTATTCCCGTTGAAATGATCTTGTATGGTTTGTTCCTGAATCGTGAAGTCCCGCAGCTCATGACATTCGCCGGGGGTAATTATGATATTTTTTCCGGATTGACAGCTCCTTTCATTTACTATTTCGGATTTATCCGTAAAAAAATCTCGCCCCGGCTTCTGCTGGGCTGGAACCTGGTTTGTCTGGGGCTGCTGTTGTTCATCGTCAGACGCGCCATTCTATCGGCTCCATCTCCATTCCAGCAACTGGCGTTTGAACAGCCGAATATTGCTATCCAGCATTTCCCCTATATCTGGTTGCCAGCGATACTGGTACCGCTGGTCCTGTTTTCACACCTGGTAATGATCAGGAAATGCATCCTCTCTTTTAGAAAAATCAAGGCGGTTGTGCAGGTTAACTAAAATACACTAAAGGGATCGCTTCTCCTTACCGGGATGAAACTGGACAATATGAAATCGAATAACGATAATCCACAACCGAATACGAATAAGACCTTTATGCCTTCGGAAATCATGTCTGCGATTTATATTCCTGTCTGATTTATCGTTCACTCTAACGCTTATCCATGGCTGTTAAAGCGGTCTTAAAATCACTTTTTGGGGGCAATTTTCTACCCCTGGTTTCGTTGCATATAATAAAATGCCCCGCAATGAAATTTTATAAAATTTCCCCAGCATTTCTCCTGTTCATCTGCGTAATTTCCTGTAAAAAACAGGGGGTGAACGGACCGGCTACCACTACGGTTTCCACATACCGGGCGCATGGACTGGATGTGGACTGGGATCATTCCGGCAGCAACCGGATTGCCTATTCCGCGAAAGGCGACGACGGGTACTACGATATTCACACCGCTAATCCCGATGGCTCCAATGATAGTTGTGTAACCTGCCTTTTATCGCCGTTAACCGATAGACATATTGCGGTTCCCGGATGGCATCCCTCCGGCAACTGGCTGCTGATGACCGTTGAAAAACCCGTTCATGACGGAACATCATTTGATGCATTGCCCGGACTTGGTTCCTATACCGATATATGGATCATGAACCGTTCCGCAACCAAAACCTATAAACTCGTTGATATCGTAAATGATAATGACCATGGAGTAATCATTCCCCGGTTTTCGCATAACGGTAAAAAAATTCTCTGGACCGACCGGAAAACCGCAGCGAATATCTGGGTGCCCACACAAACTGCCGGTTACTGGACAATCAAAACCGCCGACTTTGCCTTTAACCCTTCTGACAGCGTTCCCTATGTAACCAATATTAAAACCATTGAACCGGTAAGCAATTTCTTTTACGAAGCCTATGGTTTTTCCAATGACGATAGCCGGATTATTTTCTGCAGCAATATGAACAAGCCATCTTTTTTTGATGAAAATATCTACACCATTGATACCTCCGGAAATAATATTGCCCAGCTGACCACTTCCGACTATAATGAACACGCCTGGTTTACACCCGATGGAAATAATATTGTGTGGATGACCAATGCACAGGCCAGTTCCGGAACAGACTGGTGGATGATGAATACCGATGGTTCCAATAAACACCGCCTCACCTATTTTAATGAACCAACCAATACCCAATATGCCGGACATGCAGTCTGGTGCGGACTGGTTTCTTTTAGTCCGGATGGAAAAACCTTTGTTGGTGGAAGACAGGTAAGCCTGACAACACAGGAAGGTGAGATTATTAAGGTGAGTCTGCCCTAGAGGATCGTCCGAAAAGTTAGATTAATTCGTGGACCATGGATCTTTTTTGTCGGCGGAAGACGATGCATCCAGTAGGACTGGGTTTCACCCTTCATCACCAACAAACTTCCATGTGCAAGATTCAGGGAGATCCTCTCCCGGTTTTTCCGGTGTTTGAAAGAAAACCGCCGTTCGGCGCCCAGCGTAATGGAAGCAATGGCTCCGTTTCTTTTCAGATCCTTTTCATCATCACTATGCCAGGCCATTCCTTCTTCACCGGAATGGTATAAATTCAGTAGACAGGAATTAAAAGTTTCCCCACAAAATATTTCGCAATGTGCCTTGAGTTCTTTCAACTCCTTTGTCCATAGTTGTGCACGTTTTGTGATATTGGAATATTCGTATTCGAATTCCCGGTCGCCATACCAGGCGACCTTGCGTTTCGTAAAAATATGTTTTCCGAAAATTACCGCCTCATCATTTTTCCAGTTGATATGATTCAGAAACTCCTCAAAATATACTATTGGCGGTATCCGGTGTCATAATCTTTCCATAGTATAATACTTCGCCATCAAAAGGTAACAGATTCATTTTTATTATTATTTGCACAAATATCTCTTTCACAAATAAAAATGAAAACCCGAAACTTGCTAAAATTCACGCACTGGTGGCAGGGCGGTGATTTCACGAACAACCAGTTCAACCGGTTCAACTTCTTTCACCTGATTTTTAATATAAGCCTGGCTGAGGTTCTGGATCCTTCGGCCCTGGGGAAGGAAATTGGACTCCAGACTTCCGACAGCTTTATTGTAATGCGTTAGTGTGGTATGAAGACCATTTCCGATACTCACCATATGGGCCATCAGGGTATTGCTGCGTTCATACAGTTCAACCGCCGCGTCCCGGATCTCTTCAATATTTTCCATCGTTTTGATCTGGTTCCAGCTATAGCCGATACTCTTCAGAATCGTAATCAGGGTTGTCGGTGTCGCTACGATGATCCGGTTATCCAGTGCTTCTTCGATCAGTTCGGGCCAGGCCTGCAGGGCTGCCCCAAAAGAGGATTCGATCTGCATGAACAATACCACAAAGTCTGGTGCTTCCTTAAACTGATCCCAGTATGCTTTTCCGCTCAGTTGTTTCAAATGAACCTTAATCGCCGCAACATGCTGACCCATGAGGAGTTTCTGTTGTTCATGATCATCGGTTTCAAAAATTCTCAGATATGCGGCGAGCGGCACTTTGCTGTCAACCACCACCTGCCGGTTAGCCGGCAGCTTAATGATCATATCCGGACGGAGGCGTCCGGTTTCCGTTTCCGTACTTTCCTGTTCCACAAAATCACACTGATCCGTCATCCCCGCAAATTCCACCAGTCTCCGCAGCGCTATTTCGCCATATCGTCCCCGGGTATGACTGGTTTTAAGCGCCGTAACAAGGTTCCTCGTCTCTTTATCCAACGCTGAAGTCGTTAGCTTCATCTGGTCCAGCATTGAGCTGATATGCCCGTAGGCGCCTTCCCGTTTGTTTTCCAGCGTATTGATTTTCTCATCCATCTTCGACAGGGATTCACCCAGGGGCTTCACCAGGTTGTCAATGGCCTGCTGGCGTTTTTCCAGATCGCCCTTCGCTTCCGTTACATGGGTATCCAGTGCGGTTTTTGCGAGATCCAGAAAAGACTGATTGTTTTTATCCAGTGCAGCTGCGGAAAGTGCATCAAAGGAATCTTTCAGTGTTTTCTGACTGTCTTCCACGAATTGTTTTTGTTCTTCTACGGCTTTTACGGCCTCTTCGTATTTCGCCTGCAGGGCAGCATTGAGGCTGGATATTTTCATTTCATTCTGCCGGTATTCTTCCAGCTGGGATTTCAGCCGGTTTTTTTCATTGGTCAGTTCGATGAAATCAAGCCGTATTTTATCATGCTTTGCGTTTATCGCTGCAAACTGTTCACGTGTATTCGCCAACTCCCGCGAATCTGTTTGTAATTCAGCATTCCGGGCCTATATATTTTTCAAATCCGCCTCCAGGCGAATCCGGGTAT
Source organism: uncultured Bacteroidota bacterium (assembly GCA_963730655.1). Taxonomy (GTDB): domain Bacteria; phylum Bacteroidota; class Bacteroidia; order Chitinophagales; family Chitinophagaceae; genus Puia. Next base: position 174,317 of record CAVSSI010000001.1, on the reverse strand, counting down.
TGGTTTCTGCGTTTAACTTTTCCAGGGTCTTCGATCTGGCGATAAACCAGCCTGCAGTACACCCTGCGAGAATTCCAAGGATTACCAGAATAAATTGTTCTGTCATATGCTTACTAATCTGTGAGGCTACAAAGATTACTAATTATTTTAGTATTCCGGATATTTATTTTTGGTGTATTGAATCACAGATATTTATCTCCCTTTCTCTTCAATGTCTGGCCCGGCTGTCCATTCATCTCCTGCCACCTAAAAGATCGTGTTTGATGAAAATTTGAGATAGATTTGTTGCCCCAAACCTATCGTATGTCTATTCGCATTTTCGTTACCGGCGGCACTTTTGACAAGGAGTATAATGAGATTACCGGCCAGCTTTTTTTCAAGGAAACCCATCTTCCGGAGATGATCAGCCGGAGCCGGGTTACACCAAAAGTTACCGTACAAACCCTGATGATGATTGATTCCCTGGATATGGGCTCCGGCGAAAGGCTGCTGATCGCCCAGCAGTGTAATGCGGCGACGGAAAACAAAATCATTATTACCCATGGCACGGATACTATGGCCGTTACGGCGACCATTCTGGCGGAAAAAGTGCCGGGCAAAACCATTGTGCTCACCGGTGCCATGATCCCCTATAAGTTCGGAAGTTCCGATGGATTCTTCAATCTCGGTTGTGCCCTGGCGTTTGTGCAATCGCTTCCGCCGGGTGTTTATATTTCCATGAATGGCCGGTATTTCAACTGGGACAACGTTCGGAAAAACCGGCAGACCGGACAGTTTGAAGAGATAAAATAAATCTTCGGCAGCCTCCCCTACCCTGATGGGTTGCTATTGCAAATATTTTGTATTTTGACAGAAGAATAACTAAACATGCTTCTCATTATTGCTGATGTTTAACCGCAGACCCTCAGGGATATATTATAGATTATTGCATTTCTATTTTCTGACGATCGCAATGACTGTTTCGGAAGGGATTTTCGCCCAAAAAACATTTTTAACTAGAGAAATACTTTCCGCAAATCAGATAAAAAATCTTTTGCCGGATACCCTGTGCAGGTCGTTTGGCATAAATTTTTCTATAATAAAAGTTTACACATATTCTGACAAATCAGGACAATACTATGTTGTACTGACCGAAAGCGGAGATTCCATATCGCCGGAAAACAAAGACACCATTAATTACCAGATTAAGGCGGTAGCGTTGAAAATGATCGACAAAAAACTAATTAAAATCTGGGAAATAAATGACCATATTGACAAAAAGATCCGGGATGAAAATAATATCTGGTTTTGGACAAAATACACAGACTTTAAAGATTATGATAATGATTCCCTGGTAGATCCCATAATTGTCTATGGAACATCCGGGTTGAACGGAGATGGTGATGGAAGAATAAAGTTTTTGATTTTTTATAAAATGTCGAAAATTGCCATAAGGCATCAGAATGGTGTATTCGATGATGAAAGGGAAACACAGGTTGATAAATCGTTTTATGCATTGCCGCAAAGCCTGCAGAATTCGGTGAAAGAAATGATGGAGACGATGGTAAAAAACGAGCAGGCCATATTTCCTTATGGCTGGCAAAAGGCTATGAAAGAAAAGAAGACTTTCTTCAGCGAACGAAAACAATAAAAGAACTGATTGTCAGTGTATTTATATTAGTAAACAACATATAAATATTAATATGGCAGAGGAAATATATGATACAACACCAGACCGTGAGATTGTAAATATCCGGGACGTACACGCTGACCGGGATACGGTCTTCAGGGCCTGGACAGATCCCGAGCATCTCCAAAACTGGTGGGGACCCAATGGATTTACCAATACCTTTCATGAATTTGACCTGCGTCCCGGTGGAAAATGGCGTTTCAATATGCATGGCCCGGATAAGGGACATTATTCGAACGAATGTGAGTTTATAAAAATCATTCCGCCGAAACTCATTGCCTGGACCCGTCATTCAAAACCTTTATTCCAGATAGCCGCGATATTTGATGAAATTTCGCCGGATATCACCCGGGTAACTTTCAAAATGTTATTCAGCAGTCCGGAAGAGTGTAACAAATTAAAGTCATTCGCCCCTGAAAAAAATGAAGAAAACCTCGACCGCCTGGAAGAGGAATTAAATCGAATGCGGAGTAACTAAAGCGTATTTTTACGCTATGGCCGGTCACTACCAAAAACCAATTGACAAAAATCATAAAGAAATTCCTTTTAAAATAATAGTAGAGGGTAAAGAGTACGCAGGTACTTTGACAGCAGCCGGCGAACCTGTTGCCTTTGGTACCCCCTCTGCATTCATTGTACGCATTCCAGGAGAACCGAGGGCAACCATTTCCATCTACAGAGGCGAATGGCAAATGAATGCGCCTAAACCGTTCGTAAAGGCATTGGGTGACTGGATTACCGCCCATTACTCGTAATCTGTCAGCTGGATAGACTGCGTTTTTTCTGCCAGCCCTGAACATCATACTGCTAAAAAGGAAAGATATGTTACAGTATAAACCATTCAATCCAAAACCGGTAAAGGCTGCGCAAATTCCAACAATCATTATTTTCTTTTTTTCACTGCTGCTTGTTATACCAACACTTTCAGCACAAAAAAAACACAAAGCTGTCTTTGTAATTGCAGATGGAATTCCGGCAGATTTGATTCAGAAATTACCCATGCCCAACCTGCGCGCATTGACTAAAGAAGGCGGATTTGTAAATGCATATGTGGGAGGTGAAAAGGGCGGTTATTCCCAGACACCTACGATTTCCGCTGTTGGATATAATAGTCTGCTGACGGGCACCTGGGTAAATAAACACAATGTATGGGACAATGATATTGCTGATCCCAATTACAATTACTGGAATATCTTCAGGCTTTATAAAGCGCAATATCCCGAAAAGAAAACAGCTGTTTTTTCCACCTGGATCGACAACCGAACGAGGCTGATTGGCAGCGATGTAAAGGCAGCCGGCAATCTGCAACCCGATTATTATTTTGACGGAATGGAACTGGATACGATTAAATTCCCCCATGACACCGCCGGATTTTTTTACAACGTGATCGACGACGTGGTGGTGGATACGGCAGCTGCGGTTATTAAAAGAATGGCTCCTGATCTTAGCTGGGTTTACCTGGAATATACAGATGAGATGGGTCACCGGCATGGAAATGGCGATTTTCTCACCAATGCGGTCATCATGCTTGACCGGAAAATCGGCAAACTCTGGAATGCAATCCAGTACCGGCAAAAAAATTTCAACGAAGAATGGGTGATCTATATTACCACCGACCATGGCCGCGATGAAAGTGGTTATAATCACGGAGGACAAACACCCCGGGAGAGAACAACCTGGATGGCCACCAATGCCAAGGGATTGAATCATTATTTTTTTACGGAGGAACCGGGCATCGTTGACATCCTTCCTTCCCTTGCCAGATTCCTACAAATAAAAATTCCGCAGGATCAGTTATTTGAAATAGACGGGATCCCCCTGACCGGAAAATTGTCGGCCTCCAACCCTAAAGCTTCATTGGAAAATGGATGGATTATTCAAATTCAATGGAAGGTGGAGAACAAAGAAGGCATGGCAAAGATCTGGCTGGCCACAACAAATAATTTCAAATCCGGCGGAAAAGACGTTTACTACCTTTTGAAGGAAGTCCCGGTAGCCAATGGAGAAGCCAGGATAGATATTCAAAAATATCCTTCCGCGTTTTATAAACTGGTGCTGGAAATGCCTTATAATCTTCTCAACCGATGGATCGTACAGAAGTAATGAATATTATTGCAACACCCACATTACCCCGTTGATATCATCGGTGCCCCCATATTGAACCTGAACCGCTGCATTAACATTCTCCGCATTGATCGCATACTCGTTCTGTGGATATAACCAGCGTTTCGGCACCAGTTCATCATTGAGCGTGCCCGGTCCCACATTGAAAACAGGAAAGCCCGTACGCCGCTGTTCAAAAAACGGTTCCCAAAAAGAATTCAGGTAAAAGGCAATGTATTTCTGAACGGTAATCATGGTGAGGGCATTGCCTGTATTAAACTGTACCAGGGGTTGTGCCAGGTAACCGGCAATAGATCCGTCGTCAATTCCGTAAAATTTCATGGAAGCCGATATTCCGTTATTGTAATAGGTATCCGCTGTGCCGGCATTCGTTACCCAACCACGCGAAATGGCTTCAGCAATCAGGAATTCCTGTTCGGAATAACTGAGAAAAATATACGGATCATTGGTCTGGCTGATCCAGTAGCGGCTGTTCAGGCGGGAAGAAAGTCCCGAAAGCGTTTGCTGGGTGGATGCCTGCAATCCAGCGTTGATCCCGGTATAACTGGAATATACATTGGCAGGCTGTCCGCTGATAGGCGATGCATAGCTGAAAAGCCGCGGATCTTTATACCTGATCAGCGTGTCTACAATTCCTTCTTCCATCGAAGCTGTCGTCTGAATGGTCAGGTTCTGGTAAAACGGGTTATAGTTACTCGCGGCTGTTGTATTAAATGCCAGCTGGGCATTGTCGCTGATACTCGTCATGAGCGGATATTTATCCGGATCGCTGAGAATATTCTGGAACTGTTGCACGACGTCAATCGTTGTATTGCCTACTCTTTTAGAAAGGTGAATCAACAGGCGGAGGTGAAAAGCATTCACCAGTTGTTTCCACAATAAGATCTCATTGGCCGCGCCTCCGTAAATAATATCGCCGCCCAGTTCACCCTGCGCGGGATCAAGCATGGCATTGGCCGTATCCAGCTCTTTCAGTATTCCCGCGTAAATATTTTCCTGCGGATCATATTTTGGTGTGGGAATACCATTCAACGCCTGAAGGGCTTCTGAATAAGGCACGTCCCCAAATGTTTCGGTGAGCTGGGAAAACAATACCGCCCGGAAAAAATGTGCAAGGCCCTGGTAATTGACCTGGTTGGCCGCTATCGCCCGGGTATTCATATCCTCCACCTGATTCAGGACAGTGTAGTTGTCATAGCTCGCTGCTGCCCATCCATAGGTCTGCTCTACAATATTGGCATCCTGGTAGTAGGTAATAAAGCGGCTTGCATAACCATACCTGTCCATGGATACCGGATAAAAAACATTATAACAAATACTGGAAAGCAGAAGCGCCGGCGTGGCAGTAGAAGGTGTATTTGGGTTTGTCTGGTAGTACGAGGTCTTGTTACAGGAAAACAGCAGGAGTATTCCGGAAATAATGCTGAATATTTTATATGAGTGTTTCATCGCAATATTTTTAAGATATCGATCAGAATTTCAGATTCAGGTTTATGCCGATATTACGATAGGATGGTTCGGCAAGGTTTGTGCCTGCATATCCATCCGGATCCATGAACGGAACCTTGGTAAACAACAACAGATTTCGTCCGACAAAAGAAACACTGGCCGATTTAATCATGGCACTTTTCAACATCGTCTGCGGAAAAGTATAGGTCAGGATAACTTCCCGGAGTTTGACGAATGTTCTTTTATACAATACTGACTGGTCGATACTTTGTGTGTAGTAGTTAAATACCCAGTTGATATAATCCGTCGGTGCCGTTACCGGGGCAAATTTTCGGGTATCACTGGTAATATTCCCCTGCACGTCGTAGGTTGCCGATCCGCTGGTGACCATAACGCCATTGGGAACGTAGGTAGCTTTTCCGGCATAGCTGTCATCCCGGTATGAATTTGCCGTGGCAGGATGCTGACCGCCTTCATACATTTTTGCTTCAACACCATCATAGGTCAATCCACCAATGCGTCCGTCAAATAAAAAACTGAATGCAAAATTTTTGTAGGTGAACCTGTTGGAAATTCCAAAACTCCAGTCTTCATTGCTGTGCCCGAGATTCACCTGCTGCGGAATATATTGTGGGATTGCCGTTGTCGTCATATACCACCTGACCCTGGGGTGAACGCTGCCAGGCATATCCGACATAGGTATCTGTTCTTTCGCCTACTTTAATCGTATTCGGGTTATCGAATTAACGGTTCCATACTGGGCGCCATTATACCAGGATTTCACCACTTCTTCGAAACGGGTATAATTGAGCAAGATTTCCCAGGCAAAATCCTTTGTTTTTACCGGAGTCGCATTTAATACCAGTTCAATACCCCTTCTTTCAAAAACATTTCCGTTTACCAGCAGGGAATTGTAACCGGAAGCCTGGGAAAGCGGAATATTTACGATAAAGTCTTTTTCCAGGTAACTGTAATAAGTAAAGTCAAACCCTAATCTGTTTTTAAGAAATTTCATTTCCAGACCGGCTTCCCGGGTGGCGGTGCGGTTGGGCTGGATGGCACTGCTGTAAATAGAAGTAGGCGTATTCAATGACGGAACGCCATTCCACCGGGTACCGGCAGTATAAACGGGCAGGGTCTGATAGGGTTTTGCATCAGATGCCACATTTCCATAGGCGGCCCTGAGTTTGGCATAGGTGATGGCTGTTGGCATTTTCAACATTTCTGAAACAATCAGTCCGAGGGATGCGGATGGAAAGAAATAGGAATTGTAAGGTGGCTGCAAAGTACTTGTCCAGTCGTTTCGCACGCTCACATTCAGGTACACCATATTCTTATACGCTAAATCCGCATATCCGTAAAGACTTTTCACTTCTTCTTCATTTAATGAATCCGTGGTTGTGGCAGGATTGTTGGAGTTTCCCAGATTGTACACATCGGGAACGGATAAACCGCCCACCGTTGAAGAATTTAACTGGGTCTGCTTCACATATCTGTCCGCAGCACCCACCGACGCGGTCAGGTGGAAGTCAGTTCCCAGATTGCTTCGTGTAGGTTACCATCAGGTCAGAAGAAAATATCAGGTTGCTCGCAGAGGACACACTATATTGTCCGAATGGGATCGCCTGATAATCAATAAAGCTGTATGGTGTTTTAAGCGTGGAGTTCGAATTGTTTTCCGTAATCCCACTTCTCACAAATACTTTCCATTCTTTTGAAATATCATAGGTAAGGTTCGCCTGACCTACAATAACCGCATTGGAATAACCCGCGGAGGTATTGATTGGAGAGATACCAGGGATTATTATACCAGGTATAGTTGTAGGTAAACTGCTGCAGGTTGGGAACCCCGTAAGGCACAAAATTTCCACTCGAATTGGTATATCCGCCACCCGGCTTCCAGTAATCTTTCAGGTCGTTAATCGCCCACATCCGGGCCCATCCACAATAGTATATCGTAAAAAGTATTGGTCGGACCATATCCCGTAGTCGGGTAATTGGGTGTATACTGCTGATTGAACGACATGGAGGCTTCGGCCCTCAGGTTATCCGTAATTTTCAGGCTGCCGGCAAGACTCAGCGTTGTGGTTCCCAGTTTGGTATTGGGCACCTGCCCTTTCTGGTTGAGCTGGGTAAGCGAATATCCGGTAATCACTTTTGTCCGTTCTGCCGGATACACTTACGTTGAGGGTATTTAATAATTCCGTCTGCAGGAAAGTGCTCAGGTTACTCTGGCTGCGCGTAATCCAGGGCATGGGTTTATAATGGCTCTGATCCGTATAGCCGTTCTGGGTAAATGTATACAACTGGCTGGGATCGTAGGGACTGTTGTATTGAGGAACTTCCATATATCCGCTGGCTGTGCTGGGATCCTTCTGGTTTAATTTTGGTCCCCATACATATCCGTAATTGTCATACCAGCCTCCCCCGCCCTGTCCGTCAATAAATGCATAATATCCGCTCCAGCCCATGCCATACTGGGTTTGTGTTTTGGGCAGATTCAGAAAACCCGCATCGAACTGAAAGGTTTCATTAACTGCCACTTCAAAACCGTTGGAACCGCCTTTTCCTTTCTTCGTAGTGATCTGAATGGCTCCGTTGATACCCGGACTCCCATATAAAAGGGCTGCGGCATCACTTTTCAAAACCGTGATGTTGTCAATATCATCCGGACTCAGGTTCCAGGTATCACTCTGGGTAACGATACCATCCACAACCAAAACAGGTACCTGCCCCCGTAGGTATACATCTCGAATTTTCAAACATGGTGGTCGCCGTATTGATCGTAAGTCCGGCTACTTTACCGTTCAGCCCATTGACGATATTGGGTTCGGTGGCTTTTTCCAAAGCCTCCCCTTTTACTTCCTGGGTGGCATAACCCACCGCGCGTTTTTCTTTCTTGATACCCAATGCGGTTACCACCACTTCATTGAGGTCCTTGGCGCTGGCCGTTACACTGATCACCAGGTTGGTTTCCGTACCCACCACCACTTCCTGGGTGGTAATGCCTACGCCCGATATCACCAGCACGTCTCCCTGCCGCGCACGAATGGAAAAACGGCCGTTGACATCGGTGGCAGATCCCTCCTTGGATCCTTTTACAATTACCGATGCACCGGCAATGGGAGTCTGGTCTGATTTTGATAAAATCTGCCCGGTAATATTTGTCTGGGCGTGGCAGATATTTATGAATAGAAGAAGAAAAAAACTAAATAATACAATCCGCCCATGGTGAAATAAGCATTTCATAAGCAGCAATTTTGGATTATTGGGATGGATACAAAAGTTAAATCATTTATCCCGACTCCTCAAAAAAAACAAAATTGCAGTCTTCAGGAGAATACTGAATTACAGGGCTTCTGTCCCGAAAAACATTCCAGGTTATTAATTGTGTAGGAGTTATGAAAATAGATGACGAAAGCCCATTGCCCCTGTCTTTGTATATCGTCTGAATTCAAAATCTGCCGGATAGTCCTGCTGATGCTAAATTTTTTATATCATTGCCGGATGAGACCATCTAATCAAAGAATCTTATTCGTGCTGATCTGTTCGGGCCTTTTCCATTTCCATTCTTTGGGTCAACAGTCAAATTTTGGAAACTGGTTTATGTATTTCGGCAATCAGTACTTCAATAAAAACTGGAACTGGCATAACGAAGTGCAGTACCGGAACTACAATTTTATCGGAGATCTGGAGCAACTGGTTTTACGTACGGGCATCGGGCATGACCTGACTGAAAATAACAACAATGTGCTTTTGGGCATCGCCTATATTTATTCTGAAAGGTATCCTCCGGGAACAGATAAAAAAATTTCTGCCAATGAATTCCGCATTTTCCAGCAGTTTATTACCCGACAGAATTTCGGACGCGTCTTTATTGTTCATCGTTACCGGATCGAAGAACGATTTTTCCCGGATGATGTGGATGTTCGGTTCAGGTATTTTCTGTCCTTGAATATCCCTATAACCGGCAAGACGATGTCGAAGAACACCATTTATTTTTCAACGTACAATGAAATATTCCTCAATGCAGAAAAACCGGTATTTGACCAGGACCGTGTGTATGGGGCATTTGGATATGTAATTAATAAATATTTGAAGGCCGAGCTTGGGGTGATGACCCAGTTTTTCGAGAACCGCAATAAGACCCAGCTCCAGATTGCCTTTTACAACAATATACCTTTTAAGAAATCTGATGATTAGGATACTAAAGGGGGCACGCGTTTTGCTTAAAGTGCCGCATACAGGCTCTGATTCATGATGGTTAACCGACTTATCGCCATTTTATTGGCATTTTCCATACTTGCGGGATGCAACCGGGAGGAAGACTTTTTTTCCGAAGGTCTGGACCTCAGTGCAGAAGGAAATTTCACAGCTGCTGTTCTGAAATTTGACGAAGCGATTCTTGAAAACCCTTATCTCAAGGATGCCTACCTGCAAATGGGACTATGTTATGATCATCTTAACAAACACGATTCTGCCATCAGGGCCTACGACAGACTTCTGCATATATACCCCGACAATACAGCTGGCAGTTACTATTCCGGTGTAAGCAGGTACAAACTGAAAAAATATAGTGAGGCCGTTTTCTATTTTAACAAAGCGCTTGATTCCAAAGGCGGTTTTGATGTCACCGATACGAATAGTATCCAGGCGAGGCTCGATTTATACAAGGATCATTTCGAAACAGAAAGTGCGGAAATGGATATCCCCTGCTGCGAGATTCTGTATGACCGGGCAATGGCCAATTACAAATCCGGCCACTATAAAAATGCGCAGATTGATTTTGGCAATTGCATCCTCCAGAACTATAATCCCGGAACCTGTTATTACATGATCGGTCTCAGCCGTCTGGCCCGAAAGGAATTTAAATCTGCCCGGGAAGCTTTTCACCGTGCATCGAATCTAGGCGATAGTCTGTCACTGAAAAAATTAAGCTTTTTAGAAAATGCTAATCCCGGAATGCCTTCTTCCAACCGCAAAAAGGTCTGACCAGCATGTCTGGCTAAAAATTAATGGTTTATTGAATAAAATCCACCTCTCCTGTTTTCATGTTATAGTAGGCACCCACAATTTTAATCTCCCCGTTTTCAATCATTTGTTTTAAAATCGGGCTTTGGGATTTTATAATTTCAATCGAATTCAGAACATTGTTCCTGGCCACCAGATCTGTAAACTCTTCATTTTTGGATGATTTTTCGCCTGTGTAATTTTGCGACTTCATCACCGCTGGTTTGATCTTGTTTAAGAGGCTGGTAATATTGCCAAGTTTTACATTGTCAACGGCGGCCTTTACTGCACCGCAGCTGCTATGCCCCAATATCACAATCAGTTTCGCACCGGAGACCTTACATCCAAACTCCATACTGGCCAAAATATCGGCATTGATGATATTACCCGCAACCCTGGCAACAAAAATATCACCAATACCCTTGTCGAAAACATCCTCAACAGGTATCCGGCTGTCCAGGCAGGATAGTATCACCGCTTTGGGGAACTGACCAAAAGATGCATTCCTAACCAGGCTCGAATGATCTCTGGCTGTGACATTGTTATTTGCAAATCGCTTATTGCCGTCCTTCAGAATTTGTAATACGGTGTCCGGCGTAAGCGCCTTTTGTTGTTCTGCTGTGATGACTGTTTCTTTTACAGGCTTTGGAATCTCCTGTTTCACAACTGTTGTGGCAACAGGTTCCTTAGGTTTATCCTGAGGGGTGCTGCATGAGCATAATATTGTAAGAAAAGCAACCCAATAGTAGATATATTTAATTATGTCCGCCATTTTTTCGAATTTATATCTGGGCGCGGATCTTGAAACGAATATAAATATAAGACATTAGTACAAGTATTGCCTGGAACAGGAATTTAAAGATGTTTCGTTATGGCTTCACCAAAAATGTAAGATCTTTATATTAATGACAGTTGCTAATGACTAGCGGGGCCATCCGATTCCTAACACGGAAGTACGGTGGGTTCCACGACCAGATGATTCGCCTATAATCTATTAATTGGGGATATATAAAAAATTCAATCTGTCAGGTTAGAAAACGAAAGGAGTCGTGGTTTTCAATTCCTAAAATTGATGAAAAAACCAACTGATAAAAAAAATGTCTGGAGTCCGAAAGAGATGGTAGATGGATTTTCGCAGCATGACGAATTAAAAATCCTTACAGGCTCATCGGAAGACCTTTCTGTACTTCACAAAAGTATTTACGAAAAGTTTCAAATACCCCACAAAAGCGACCGTTACTTTTTTATATATAATGAACAGAATCCGGCAAAACACCAGGTGGATTTGCTGGAGATAAATCTTTCGGGCGGAGAATTGCTATTTGTCGTCCCAAATCAAATTCATGCTTCACCACCTTTAAAAAAAGGACTAAAATTTCATTCGCTAAGTTTTGAATCCAGATGCCTTTCACTTCTTCCGCGACAATTTTCTTTTCTTACCAACCCGTTTAATAAGCAAACTATTTCTTTTGACAACGAATCAAGACTAAGAGTAAAAAACCTTTTTGAGACATTAAGACTGCTGCTGTTTACCGACAGCACACGGAACAACACTGAAATCATCATTGCGCATCTCAATACGCTCTTAACTGAATTCAACAATGCATATTTCAAGAACAGCAGCGTTGAAATTTTTTCCAGCACCAGACTTTCAAAATACATTCAGTTCAAACTTTTTATTGAAACCGAATTTAAAAAACAACCATCTGTAAATTCCATTGCGGAAAAACTAATCTTATCAGAAAACCAACTCTATTCCATAGCAAAGGAATTTTCAGGACTTTCGCCAAAAGGATATTTGATACAGCGATTAATGCTTGAAGCACAACGGATTTTGTTTTATGAAAAATCCACCGTCAAAGAATTAGCGTATGAATTAGGATTTGCTGACCCTGATTATTTCTCGCGGCTTTTCAAAAAACAGACTGGCAAAAGCATTAGCCAGTTCTTAATCTTCATTCAGGATTTGTCCAGTCAAAAGTAGAATTAGTCTGACAGAAGTGATTTTTTTACGCCGGACATTTGTTATGAGAAAAATGGATAGAATTCATATAAAATGAAGTCCCAAAAAAATTAATATGAAACGAACCCTGACATATAGTCTCCTTGGCCTTGCGGCCATTGCCGTTTTCGTTGGGCTTGTTCATGCCGTGCTGGTAATTGCCCAAGTTTCGGAGCCGGCTGCCACTACAATTTATGGTGCTACCACCCGGAGAATCTGGGCAACCACAGCAGGCATGCTGGCAATGGTAAGTGTAATTATTGGGGTGCGGTCTTTTCGTCAATCCGCAGTAAGTATTAACACCCGTAGCTCGAAAATTCAGGTTTTTGTAGCGATATCGTTAGGGCTTATTGCCCTGGTGAACGCAGTGCTGAATTTGTCAATGGCCAAAGGTGGCCCTGGCACTGGAAACGGAGTAGTTGGTGCTGCGGCGGCATTGGTACTTGGGCTAATAGGTATGGTTTTCGGGGTGCTGGCTTTTGCACGATATAGACGGATTGTTAAACCTTCCGATGGTAGACAGCAGTAGCTTCGCAACAAGATTAAACACGGTAAGAGTGTGCTACGATTCCTCCCGGGAAAGACTTTACATCTACCAATTTCAGGTCCAGCGTTCCTGCGACACCATTGAAGATCGTCAGCCCCCCGCCCAAAACCACGGGATGTGTAACCAAATGGTATTCGTCAATAAGCCCCGTCGCGATCAGGCTCCGCATAAATCCGGCACCTCCAATGGCCAGGATCGGTTTACCCGGCACGGATTTGAGTTTACTAATCTCTTCGGTTAGATCACCGTCGAAAACCTGTGCCTCCGCCCAGGAAGCCGCGGCAGGCGACTGTCCCGCGCTGGGCGGGATCCCCGCAAATCCTTTTTTGGTAAAGACTGCCTTGGGAATCTCGTTCATCGGCGCGGCAAAAGGCCCGGTTGCAGTCGGCCAGTAAGGGGCCATATTCTCAAACGACTTCCTGCCCATGATGATCAGGCCTGACTCCCAGCTTTGCCCGACGGACCAGGCCCTCGACGTTTCATCGGAGGATCTGAATACCCAATCATTCCTGCCATTTTGGTCGCCTACAAAACCGTCGACCGAAAGCGACATCTTCATCATTAACTTTCTCATATATCAAAGATTTAAATTATTGGGATAAAAACTTTCGGGTTGCCTCTGTTGGAATTTTATCACTAAAAATCAGATGACCTAAATCACTATCCATCACAACCAGTTCTGCATTGGCCATTCCGGCGAATTGTATGGAAAGTGATTGATTAATCATACGATCCTGCTTATTGGCAATGATCAGCATTTTTGCCTTTATCATTTTAGCCGTGTTTTCCATCGAACCCCTGGCGGCAGAACTAATATCCTGTGAAATGCATGCTTTTATTTGCCAGAGCATATTATTACAATCGGTATTAAAGGGGTTATTCATAGTGGAGGCAAGCCATGTAGAAAAACGATCTGCCGGCACATTATTGTTCAAATACGCAGGGCTGGTGATCATCAGTTGACTTAAATGTGCAGCCAATGGCAAAACAGGATTCACCTTATAATTACCCGCGTGATAGGCTGTATCATTTTTTACTGCCTCGATATAGGTATTCGTCCATAACAGATCATAAGTCGAAAATTTCGGTGTTCCTTCGATTGAGACACATTTGTCCATAAAGTCAGGATAACTCACAGCCCATTGCAATGCCTGCATTCCTCCCATAGAACCACCCACTACAGCAGCCAGGTGATGAATATCCAATTTTTCAACGAGCATTTTATACTGCGTATTTACCATGTCCTTTATACTGAATTGTTGGAAACAAAGTCTTCGGCTGGCTGGTACTGTTACTTGGAGAAGAGGAAACGCCATTGCCTAAAGCGTCGATCAATATGAGGTAAAACCGGGTGGTGTCCACATCCATACCCATGCTAAAAAATGATTGAATCATAAATGTGGTAGTACCTCCTCCTGTAGGATATATCACTGCATTGGACCGCTTTGCATTCAGCTTTCCGAATATTCGGAAACCGATCTTACAATCATTGATTTGCTGACCATTCTCTAATAGAAAATTACCGAGTGATGCAAACTGTTGATTTTTGTCAATAGCAGTTTGAGCAAATGCATATTGCGTTGTTGCGATATGGATAAGGAAAACTAAAGAAATAATTATCCGATTCATATATAGCCTGGTTTGTGATTTTAAATATCGCAGGTAATCAAACAGTTTTTCTATTCTGTATTCGTGGCGTTTTTTGTGTAAGTATTTTTATCATTTACTAACGACCAGGGTCTTTAAAACTTCGTCCAGATTTTTCATGCCAGCGGCAGTACCTTGTTCATAATAGCCTCCGGCGACGAACTGTTCGAGTTCGGTAAGACTTGCCATTTTTTTGGCAATTTGAACCGTGGTTTTTTCGCCCGCGCTCTTGAAAGTGTATTTGGTCATGGAAAAACTAAACCCGGAATTGAAGGGATTTCCATTTCCATCGGCAAACGAATTCTTTGTGGTGAAACTGGACTTGGGTTGGATTTCGACAAACTCCGCCAGGCTGAAGCGTTCAGGTACGGCATTCTCGGGGCCGATCATGGCAAATAGCCAACGACCGCCTTCCCGGAAATCCATTTCCTTTGTTTGTACCCGGTAGGGTTTGGGTCCCATCCATTTGTCCAGTATTTCCGCTTTTGTAAAGGCATCCCATACGAGATCCTGGTCCGCGGCGAATTCCCGCGTAACGTGAATGGTTGCCGTGTCTTTGTCCACTTTGAAATCAAACAGCAGGTTCATTTTTTCTTATTTTTTATGGTTAATAATACTTCATCGAGTTGCAGGAACTGCTCTTCCATGATCTTCCGGAACTGGTCTACCCAGATATCGATTTCTTTCATTTTTTCGAATTTCAGTCCATAATAAATTTCCCTTCCTTCCTGCTTTTGGGCCAGGAGGTCGCATTCATGCAGAATGCGTAAATGTTTGGATACGGACTGGCGGGTGATATCGAAGTGCCCTGCAATGGCGTTGGGGGTCATTGCCTGCACGGCGACCAGAACAAGGATCGCCCGCCGGGTAGGATCAGCAATAGCTTGAAATATATCTCGTCTCATAATTGCGAATGGTTAATACGAAGCCGATCAGCTGCAAATATACGCGCAACCGTTCGGCTTCTCAAAATTTATTTTTGTCAGGTGCCCGAATTTGCGACCTCTTTAGGGTCTTCTCTTTTGAGTGATAACCTGTTTCAACGATATTTCAGGAGGGCCCACTTATCCATTCAGTATTTTAAATATCAATATATTACAGACGAAGTGTTAATCTCATGGGGCTATCTGAGCGGCTATCATTTTACTTTGGAGACCTAGTAGAGAACCAGTCCGTTCCGTTAAAAACCGAACGGTGGATGGCATAAGCATTTTCCTTAGTTACCAGCCTCCTTTCCCATTTTTCGATCTTATTGTTTAATAAACCAATAGATACTACTTTCCATCATTATTAGAATTATGAATAAACAGATCCTGTTCCTGTGCTTCCTTTGTATCAGTACGAAAATTTTTTCCCAGCAAACCAATGAGAAAATCGCAATGGTCGTTGATTCGATACTGGTTCAAAAAGATCCGGAACCCGGAAACGAACTTAAAGTTGATGAACTGGCGTACGTCCTTGTGCTAAAGAATAAAGATAGTTTACACTTACTCGGATTTGAAGGGTTTGACGGGGTAACCTTTTTTTTTACAAAGGCTTACCAGAGTCGGCCGGACAGCATTCGTTTAATTCCTTCGTCCAAACAAATGGTTGAGAAGAACGGTTCCTGGTATTTCCGGGATGCCATTTACAGCGGCCGGTTTATCGATTACTATTATAGCGGGAAAAAACAAGGGGATGGGATATTCGTCAGTGGCAAGTTGAACGGCCCAAGATACCTCTACTATCAAAACGGTCAGCTGATGGCAAAAAAGATATATAAAAATGGACTAGAAAATGGTATTAGTCAGGAATTTTATTCGGATGGTAGTCTCAGACAGAATGGGAATTATATTGATGGCAAAGAAGAAGGAATCTGGACCGACTATTATCCTAATGCTCAAATTGAACTCCGGGGGAATTATATAAACGGAGAACCAACCGATTCAGTATACCGCTACTATTCATCCGGCAAAATCAAAGAGCGGATATTTATTCAAAACGGAAAAGTAAAAGCTGACCCAGCGATGGCAAAAATCGCCTCATTATTACAGAAAAGTAAAGAAAGCAGCGAAGTCGGAGATAATGCCGGGGCCATAAAATATTGCAATAAAATTATTGCCCTGGACAGCAGCTTTGCGGGCGCCTATTTCTCCAAAGCCACCCTTGAGCTCAATGACGAAAAATTTGATGCCGCCATTGCCGACTTTGATCTGGCCCTGCGCTTTGAACCTTTTACCATGGCCGCCTATACCAACCGGGCCTTTGCGCGGATCCGGAAACAGGAATCTGCAGGCAGCCGCACTATTTTGAAAAACAAGAATATAACTGTCCAGGCAACCAAAGATTCTGTGGATATTCCTGCACCGGAAAAAGAAAAAATATGTGCAGATTTTAAAGAAGCTATATACCTGGGTGAAAAAAAGGCCATGGTGTATGAGGCGATGGAGAAGAATTGTGAGTGAGGATTTTATTTTTGAAATTGCAGGCTTTTAAATATAAATCATGAAAATCAGAGTTCCATATATCTTACCCATGGTTATAACTATTTCAAATTCCGTTTTCTCACAATCAAGTAAAGATTTGGTGAGAGATGCAGACTCACTTTTCAAAATAGGTGATAAATCCAAGGCCAAAGAAATTTATTTGAAGGCCGCTTCAATGGGCAACGCAGAAGCACATTATGATTTGGCATACCATTATATCGTAACCCAAGACGAGAGTCTTTATCATAATACGGAAGCTGCAAAAATGGGCCACGAGAAAGCACTAGAAGAAGTTCTTGACGAATTATTTTTTAGGGCAGGCAATTTTATAAAGGCAAATCCTGAGCTGGCTTATAAAATCTTCAAAATTGCCAAATCTAAAAATCCTTCAATAAGACTAACAGAAACGGATCCCATGATCGTAGTAATCAAGGAAGCTATAGAACCCGGTCCATTTAATGCAAAAAACTTTATTGAAAAATATAACCTCAAGGATAGTGAGATTACAGGAGACTATGCTATTTGGAATCTAGCAACTGAAGCTTCTGTTGGTGGTCGGTTTGGTCCACCAAACCCTAAACTTGTATTACTACTCGTTAGTCGAGGTGGTTGGGTTCCACAGGAGGTTATGGGTGCGGTGGATGACACATATGCCAATTGGAAGGAAAATAAAAATGTAGAATTCAAGCCATGTGAATATGTTACTAGCGGTTATGGACAAGCTTATTGCGCAGGTTTGGATGAAAAAAAGGCAAATAATGATTTTTTAATACGGGTAGATGATTTAATTCCTAAACTTCATAATAATGCTGGAAAATCATTAAGAAGCTGCTACTTGATAGCCTCCAGGTTCATTGAAGAAAAAGCATGGAATGAGGAAGGATCTGATGGAACCGGCTATATAGCTTGGGCAAAGGAATCTATAATTGAACAAAAAACCGCCTATTTAGATCTCGTTGACAAAATAAATAAAGGTGAAGGATTAGATTCAGTCGTTGCCGACAATGAAGCTGACATAAAGTTAAACGATGCATATCGGAAAGTTATCGATAAGCTGACTAAAAAACCGATTGATGATATCAGATGTCCCATCACTGCAGACAATATAAAGCAAGTACAAAGACGATGGATTAAGTATAGAGATTCGTCTTCTCAACTCTTCGCACAAATAGCCCCTTCAGTTTCAACAGCTAAATGGAACGATTGGTTTACAAATATTCGAACGAAAGAATTATTGGACATCCTTCAATTTAAAAACTAAAAAAATAAAGTGGCCCCTACCAGTACTAACAAAACAAAAAAACCATTGTAATTATTTAATTTACAATGGCTTAATTTTTACGTAAGTGCCCAGAACAGGAATCGAACCTGCACTACCTTGCGATAACCAGATTTTGAGTCTAGCGCGTCTACCAATTCCGCCATCTGGGCTGAAGGAGATTATCGGGACGCAAATGTAAGGATTTGCCTGTATTTAATATCAAAAAAGGAAGACCTAAAACTGTAATAGTCAGTAAAAAGCTAGTTGCCTCGCTTCAGGTGCTGAACGAGTATTTCGGTTACCTGTTCCGCTTTGCTATACACCATCAGGTGTTCTCCCCCATCTACCGGAATGGCACCCATATGGATATTAAAAGGAATGATTTTATCAGCGGTCCCGTGTATATGCAAAAATGGTTCGGGTTTAAAGTTGTTTTCCAGCGTGAACAGTTGTTTCACCGCCCAACGAAAGAACAAAGGATCGGTGTCTTCCAGGATACTGATGAGCATTTTCTTCTTTACTGAATCATTGGCACCGAAGAGGCGGAAAATAAATCCACTGGGTTTTAATAAAACGCGGCTGGGCAGGAGGCGGTATATTTTTGTCTTGCCGAGAAGGATATAAAAACCGGGAAGTTCCTTTTTGAAACAAAAACTGGAAATGATCACGGTCTGCACGGGAGACAGAAATTTTGACATCTGAATGGCAATCACGCCCCCGAAGGAAAGTCCGACCAGGATGAATGGTTTCGACTGATCTATCTGCAACGCGAGTTCCCGGCAATAGTCCGCCATGGAATCCTTTATGTTCACCGGCGACCACTCGATATGGTGTATGGTGAAAAAATCCGGAAGGTTCAGTCTTTGAAAAACCCGTTTATCCGCTCCCAGTCCGCTAAAGAAATAGAGATCCATGGAATAATATTGAAAGGAAGCTACAAAAATAACCGGATAGCCTTTTTCCTAAACTTAATTATCTTAGGTGTTACAATTTTACCAATTATGCAACTGCCCCCGGATATTCTTCCCAAACTCCTGCTCTCCATCCTGGTAGGCGGTGCCATCGGCGTAGAAAGAGAATACCGGAGTAAATCGGCCGGCTTCCGCACCCTGACCCTGATCTGCCTGGGATCTGCCCTGTTTACAATTTTTTCAATGTATATCGGTGCTGGCAATAATCCCGACCGGATTGCATCCAATATTGCTACAGGAATCGGCTTTGTAGGGGCAGGTGTAATTTTCAAAGGAGATTTTGGGGTGAATGGGATTACCACCGCCGCGATGATCTGGGTAACTGCGGCCCTGGGAATGGGCATCGGCGCAGGTTATGAATGGGTTTCTTTTTTAGCCTGCCTGTTGATTTTGCTGATGCTTTTTATTTTCAGCAAACTGGAGAACCAGATCGACCGGATTAACCAGATGCGGAATTACAAAATCGGATGTGAATTCAAAGAAGAAACCATGCAAAAATTTGAGGAATGTTTTAAATCGCATCACCTGATTTTTAAAAGGGGCCGGGAAATAAAAAATGAAAACACCATCACCGGCGAATGGTTTGTTCGGGGATCACAAAAAAATCACCTGTCTTTTATCAACGAAATTCTCCACGATCCTGAAGTGATACGTTTTGAATATTAATTCTCCGCTTGTTTTTAAATTACAATGCTGACTGATGATGGAGTACAGAGAGGCTGCTGCGGAAGATGTGAAAGCCCTGCAGGAACTTGCCCTGGTTTCTTACGGAATACTGAAACCGAAGTTAACGCCAGAGAACTGGACAAAAATGGAATCGGTCCTGCGGTCGGACCAGACCTTTCCCCTTCTTGTTAAAACCTGTTATGGTTTTGTTTGTGAAACGATGGCCGGCTCGTCGGCATGGCCTTCCTCGTACCCAGTGGAAACCCGACAAAAATTTATTCCCCGGATACCAGTTATATCCGCATGGTGGGTGTTCATCCCGATGCAGGCGGAAAGGGAATTGCCCGGTCACCTGACCCGCTTGTGTATTGAAAAGGCACGGGCATCGGGTGAGAAAAAAATCAGCCTGCATTCTGCAGAAATCATGTATGCTGCCCGTCATATTTATGAATCGGAAGGATTTAAAAAAATAAAAATCCTCGATGAGCATTATGGCCTGGTATACTGGTTATATGAGATGGAATTAAATCCTTAGAGCGCCGGGGTTCGTCCACCATCAACAGCAATATTTACCCCGTTTACATAGGAAGCCGCAGGGGATGCCAGGAAAGAAATCACATTGGCTATTTCTTCCGGCTTCCCGAATCGTTTCATGGGAACCGATCTGTTTCATTTGTTCTTCAATAAAGGACTGATCCTGTCCGGCCGCAACAGCCGTATGTTTCAACAGTTCATCCAGTCGTTGTGTTTCCGTTAATCCGGGAAGAATATTATTCACCGTTATATTAAACCGGGCAATTTCATTGGCCAGGGTTTTGGCCCAGGAAGCCACAGCAAGGCGGATCGTATTGGAAACACCCAGTCCGGCCAATGGCGTTTTAACTGAAGTAGAAATGATATTGATGATCCTTCCATACCCGGCCTTTTTCATACCGGGAACAACGGCCTGCACCAGGATCTGGTTATTCACCAGGTGCTGACGGAACCAGAATTCAAAATCGGTCGGTGCGATGCTTCCAGGATCGGGCCTGCCTTGGGTCCGCCGCTATTATTGATCAGGATCTCAATGGTTTGCTCCGCCGTTATTTTTTTGATGGCCTCTTCCACCCTTTTCGTATCCGAAAAATCCACCGCCACCCACTGGTGATGCTGATCTGCCGGTTTCTCCAGCTGACTAACCGCCTGCTCGCAGGGCCTGCGCATTCCTGGCCATCAGGATACAGCGGGCGCCGTTATGCGCCAGTTCTTTTGCCGCCGCCAGTCCGATGCCCTGGGAACTTCCGCAGATGAGGGCGGTTTTGCCTTTGAGTGAAATGTTCATTGAGGCAAAGATAGGGCTTTGACGGTTGGCCGTTGGCGGTTGGCCGTTGGCGGTTTTCATAGCACCAGGCTTAAGCGTTAGGCGTTAAGCGTTAAGCAAAAACTTATTTGACCATGTCAAATAAGTTTTTACCTTTGATATCATTTTAATATCATTTCAATAACATACCATGGAAAAGATCATAAAACCGATTTCAGGATTTGCCATACTGCTGGTTTCACTGGTTGCTCCTGTTTCTGGCTGCCTTTTTATTTGTCAATCGTTGCCCACGAAGGAAGCGGTCCGTTTCCTGCCATCCTCTGTATGGCCGCCTTTATTTTTTTACTCAAAGGGATCATGATCGTAAATCCCAACCAGGCACGCGTACTGACCTTCTTCGGAAAGTATGTAGGCACCGTAAAAGCAAACGGTCTGCTCTGGATTAACCCTTTTTACAAATCTTATCCCATTTCCCTGCGTTCGCAGAATATGGAAAGCAACCAACTGAAAGTAAATGACAAGATGGGCAACCCCATTGAAATTGCCGCGGTGATCGTCTGGCAGGTAAGCGATACTTACCGGGCAGCTTTCGAAGTGGCCGATTATTTTCAGTATGTGAAAATTCAGAGCGAAGCGGCTGTGCGTCATCTGGCGACTACCTGTCCTTACGATCATATGGAAGACGAACATGCCGACATTACACTCCGGGATGGCGGAGAACAGGTGAATGAATTATTGGAAAAAGAATTGAATGACCGTCTTTCCCCGGCAGGAATCATCATCAAAGAAGCGCGGATCAGTCATCTCGCGTATGCCCCTGAGATTGCAGGAGCCATGCTTCAGCGTCAACAGGCAACGGCCATCGTTGCTGCCCGTTTTAAAATTGTGGAAGGTGCCGTGGGCATGGTTGAACTGGCATTACAAATGTTGTCCAAAAAAGGTATCGTGCAGCTGGATGAAGAGAAAAAAGCAGCCATGGTCAGCAACCTGATGGTGGTGCTTTGTGGTGAAAAAGCCGCTACTCCTGTGCTCAATACCGGAACACTTTATCAATAAATCCGGAAGCATGGCAGAAAAGAAAACATTTGTGTTACGGATCGACGAAGCGGTTTACAAAAACCTGGAGAAATGGGCAGCGGATGAATTCCGCAGTGTCAATGGCCAGATTGAATGGGCATTGCAAAAACAAATGAAAGCAGCCGGAAGGTTAAAACCAGAAACGAAAAAGCCTCCGAAAGCCTGAGGCATGAAGCTTGAAGCGTGAGGCTTTATTTAATTTTTAAATTTTCTTTTTAGTGCCAAGAGAGCATCTTCCATAGAATTAGTCTTTTCAGCACTATTGTCCTTTCTGGCCTCATGCCTCACGCTTCGAGCTTCATGCTTAGAAGCTTACGCTTCACGCCTTGGGCCTCAGGCTTAGAAGCCTGCTTAATCGACAGGGCAATGCGTTTACGCGCCGTATCGACTTCAGTTACTTTCACCTTCACCTTGTCATTGAGTTTTAAAACCTCATTGGGATCGGTGATAAACCGGTTCGCGATTTCACTCACGTGTACCAAGCCCGTCCTGTTTCACACCGATGTCAACAAATGCACCAAACCGCGTGATATTGGTCACCATTCCCGGAACGATCATGCCGGCTTTCACGTCTTCCATTTTATAAATACTCGCAAATTCAAACTGTTCCAGTTCAGATCTTGGATCCAGTCCGGGTTTGCGGAATTCATTCAGAATATCCCGGATGGTATGTTCACCAACGGTTTCACTCACATATTTTTTGCGCATCCACTTTTTTTATCAGGTCTTCTTTCCCGATCAGCAGATTTCAGTTCAAGTCCCAGATCAAGCGCCATTTTTTCCACCACGCCATATGCTTCCGGATGCACGGCACTTTCATCCAGCGGATTTTTTCCCTTCTGAATCCTCAGGAATCCGGCACATTGTTCAAAAGCTTTTTCGCCCAGCCGGGGGACTTTCAGCAATTGTTTCCGGTCGGTAAATGTTCCGATTTCATTTCGGTGTTTAATAATATTTTCGGCCAGCGCTTCCCCTATTCCGCTCACATAACTCAGCAATTGTTTTCCGGCAGTATTCAGATTCACGCCGACGGCATTCACACAACTCACCACGGTTTGATCCAGTCTTTCTTTTAACCGGAACTGATTTACATCGTGCTGGTACTGTCCCACACCAATACTTTTCGGATCTATTTTTACCAGTTCTGCCAGTGGATCCATCAATCTTCTGCCCGATACTGATGGATCCTCTTACCGTAATATCCTGATCCGGAAATTCTTCGCGGGCCGTTTCAGAAGCGGAATACACCGATGCACCATCTTCATTCACTAAAAATACCGGCAGACCCAGTTTCAGATTTTTGATGAACTGATCCGTTTCACGTCCTGCCGTTCCATCGCCAATAGCAAATGCTTCGATACGATATTTTTCAACCAGAAACCGAATTTTATTTTCTGCTTCTGCCACCCGGCCGTTCTCATGAACAAATATGAGATCGGATTTCAGGAAGCTCCCCTGTTCATCCAGACAAACCACTTTGCATCCGGTACGATATCCGGGATCAATGGCCAGTATTCGTTTACTGCCCAGTGGGGAACTCAGTAATAACTGACGGAGATTTTCTGCAAAAACAGTAATCGCTTCTTCATCCGCTTTTGTTTTCAGCGCCATCCGGAATTCACTTTCCATGGCCGGTTGCAATAAACGTCTCCAGCTGTCTTTAATGGATTTCCTGATTTCCACTGCCGATTCTCCATTGCTTTTAATATATGGTGCTTCCATCAAAGCCAGCGCTTCCTCTTCGACGGGAGAAATTTCCATTCGCAGAAAACCTTCCATAAATCCGCGCAATATGGCGAGGATCCGGTGGGAAGGAATGGTGGAAATTTTTTCCGAGAAATCGAAATAGTCTTTGAATTTTGCGGCCTCGGTTTCTTTTCCGGTCAGCAGTTTACTTTCCATCCGGCCGGTTTCTTCAAATAATTTCCGCATGGCGGAACTTATCTTTTCATCTTCATTAACAATCTCTGCAATGATATCCCGGGCGCCCTGCAATGCTTCCTCCGCAGTTTTGATATCTTCTTTAATAAATGCCTGTCGCTGTTTCTGGCAGGTTTATGGGTTTCTGTTCCAGGATCAGTAAAGCCAGGGGTTCCAGTCCTTTTTCACGGGCTGCCTGGGCCTTTGTTCTGCGTTTGGGTTTATAGGGCAGATAAATATCTTCGAGTTCAACCAGGGTGAGTGCATTGTCCAGTTCTGTCCTGCAATGCAGGGGTCATTTTATCCTGCTCGCGGATGGATTTTTCAATGGCGGTTTTTCTTTCTGTAAATGTTTTCAATGTCCTGGCTTCATCCTGTATCTGCTGAATGACTACTTCATCCAGCGCACCGGTTTTGTCTTTCCGGTAACGGGCAATAAAAGGAATAGTGGCACCTTCAGCGAGCAGGGTCAGAACGGTTTCAACCTGTTGGGAACGGATTTTCAGTTTATCAGCAATCAGCGGAGCAAATTCAATCATGGCGCGAAAATAATTATCAATTAATAATTATTAATGATTAATTATCAACAGCAGAATGTACAGGGCAGCTATTTCGTTCACAAATTTCTTAATTTAGAAGGGCCGTGATGATATTTTAGTTTTACATGCCGACAAATAAAAATACCATCGCCAAAAAACAAAAATTATAAACATGAAAATCGTCCGGGTAATTTATACGACAACTACGGAATATGCCGCGAAGAATATGGAAAATATCAGGCAGGTTACCCATGAGGTAAGGAAGTTGAACCATCCGGGAATTAAATACAGCACCTTTCTGATGGCAGACGGAAAAACATTTATGCACTTTGACCAGTTTGAAAATGAAGCAGCGCATCAGGTGTTAACCGATCTTCAATCCTTTAAAAAGTTTGCGAAGGAATTAGAGGCCAGCGGACTGGAATCAGAACCAAAACTGGAATTGCTTTCCCTTGTTTCGTCTTCGGAGAACTTTTTTGACAAGGCTTGAAAATTATTCAACACTTAGGCTCTCCAGACTTAAATCCCTAAGCCTAACAATTGACAATTAACAATTAATAATTAATAATTGCTTTTATGTCTTTCACTTCCAGAATATTTTTATCATAGCCCCTGGTTACTACACGAATCATGGCCTGACCCAGCTGCGCGAGTGAACTGACGGAATTGGGAGAGAATATTTCTATCAGGGGGAAAAGCCAGCTGAACCATTTATATGCAGGCAGTGTATTTTTCATTCCTTTGGTTGTTTTCAGGGCAGCAGGCCTGAAAAGCCATACATGGGAAAAGCCCAGTTTCTGTAAATCGTTTTCCGTTTTGCCTTTCACACGGGCCCAGTGCATCCTGCCCTTTTCCGTAGAATCTGTACTGGCCCCGGAAATATAACAGAATTGCATTCCCGGATTCACCTGCAATACAGTCTTTGCAAATCCCATCGTCAGGTCGTAGGTCATATGTTCATATTCTTCCTTTTTCATGCCCACTGAAGAAACACCGAGACAGAAAAAACAGGCATCGTACCCGCTGAGGGCATTGATTATGGATGAAGGATTAAAAAAATCAGCCAGTATAACTTCTGAAAGCTTTGGATGGATTGTTCCCGAAGGTTTGCGGGTAACCACGAGAATTTTTTCAATTTCCGGTGAAAGCAGGCACTCGTGTAACACGCCTTCTCCGACCATGCCGGTTACCCCGGTGATGATTATTTTCAGCGGCATAATGTCAAATGGTTTTATACAGCAAATGTACCCCGATCTTTCGCAATGGCGCGAAATGAAAAATGGGTTAAACGATTGGAATCGCCTAACCCATTTTGTATAAAACCGGTATTCACCGCCGGGAAAATCTATTCAAACACTGAGATCTTCCTGGAGTAATAATAATTAACGCTGGGAGAACTTCCTGCCATAGCGCCGGCCTCCGCCCACGCTGCGTCCGGAAGACGAAGCGGCAGAACTGGCAACAGACAGTGGTTCCATCAGGGCCTGATGATACGGATGATCACTTTCCACCGGAACGGTTTGTCCGATAAATTTCTGGATATCTTTCAGATAAATTTTTTCTTCAAAATCACAGAAGGAAATCGCTTTTCCGAAGGCGCCTGCGCGTCCTGTTCTTCCGATACGGTGTACGTATGATTCCGGAATATTCGGAAGATCGAAATTCACTACAAGTGCGAGATCGTCAATATCAATTCCCCTTGCAGCGATATCGGTTGCCACGAGGATCTGCATTTTGCCATCCTTAAATCCCTGCAGGGAACGCTCACGCGCCTGTTGGGTTTTATCTCCGTGAATGGCCGTGGCCTTGAAACCGGCATGATTCAGGTCGCGGGCTACACGGTCCGCACCATGTTTGGTACGGGTGAAAACCAGTACACTTTCCGGTGGCGCGCTTTTCAGCAGATGATGCAGCAAGGCACGCTTTTCGTTTTTCTGCACATAATATAATTTCTGGTCTACCAGTTCAGCCGTTGTCGATTCCGGTGTAACGGTAATGGCTACCGGATTGGTCAGGATTTCCCTTACCAGTGACTGAATCGCCGGTGGCATGGTGGCCGAAAAAAACAGGGTCTGCCTTTTGCGGGGAAGTTTGGTAATGATTCTTTTTACATCATGCACAAATCCCATATCCAGCATACGATCGGCTTCATCCAGAACAAAATATTCAATGCCGTTCAGCACGATATAGTTCTGATTCATGAGGTCCATCAGTCTGCCTGGTGTGGCAACGATAAAATCACAACCCCGGCGCAGGTCTGAAACCTGGCGGCTCTGTGAAACGCCTCCGAAGATCACGACGGATTTCAGTTTCAGGAAACGGCCATAATTTTCTATGGATTCATGAATCTGGGTGGCGAGTTCGCGGGTTGGCGTTAAAATAAGTGCTTTCAGGGAATGACCGCGTAATACCGTTCGCCTGTTTCAGTTCATGCATGCGTTGCAGCAGGGGCAATACGAATGAGGCGGTTTTTCCGGTTCCGGTTTGTGCACATCCTAAAATATCCCTTCCGGCTAAAACGACCGGTATGGCCTGTTCCTGGATGGGCGTGGGGGTTTTGTAGCCTTCATGGGCTACAGCTTTTTGTAAGGGCTCAATGAGTCCCAATTCTGAGAATAACAATGTATATAATATTAGATAAAAAAATGTGGTAAGGCTACCGCTTTTGAGAGGGTACTTTACCTGCCTTACGTTACACTGATCTGGGGAAACTGCTGCAGAAAATAGAAAGCAGAAGAAAACGCAGTAAAAGTCATAACATACAGAAACACAAAGATAAGGTATTTATTTCAATTTATAAAGAACGCTGGTGCTATTGGATGAATCCGGTATCTTTCGCCCCTCAAATAACGATTATTAAGGCCTTATCTGACTAATGATGTGGTTTAGATTCCGAATAATTCTTTTTTCCTTCCTTTTACCCCTTTGTCTTTCTGCCCAGATCCCCTGGAAAGATGTTCCGGTTGACAGTCTTACCGATCTAACGGATATCGTTCAGCATATCATGCACAGCCATAACTATAAAGTAGATGGGGAAAGGAAAAAAAATCATATACAAATCAGTGTGTTTCCGGCCATCGGGTATACTTTACAAACCGGGTTTGCGGCGGTGGTCAGCACCAATGCGGTGATCTATCGGAAAAACAGGAAAGTGGGCGATTCCAGTCTTCCGTCTACCATTGCAACCAGTATTTCCTATTCCCAGTATAACCAGGTGATCCTGCCTTTTCAGGCAACGATTTATTTCAATAACAATAAAACCATTTTAGTTTCAGACTGGCGATTTTTAAAATATCCGTCCTATACATTCGGTCTTGGCATGAATACCGGTCCGCAGGACTCTACCCTGCTCAATTACCAGTATTTGAAATTTCATCAGACCATTTTATTCCAGGTTCATCCGCATGTTTTTATCGGCGGCGGGTTATTATATGGATTATTTCTGGGATATCCACCAGGTAAGCCAGGAGCAGGGTACAGAGTCTGATTTTGAAAAATACGGGTCGGGTCCGACTTCTTTTTCATCCGGTACTCGCGCTGGATTTTTTTCGTGATACACGGGATAATCCGGTGAATGCCTACCGCGGCAGTTACACCAATTTCCAGCTGGCACCCCGGTTAAAAATTTTGGGTTCGAATACAAACTGGACATCCCTCTTGCTGGAATACCGCACCTATCTTCGTTTTCCGGCGAGCTCTCCGAATATCCTGGCCTTCTGGAGTTATAACTGGTTTACGTTAACCGGTAACCCGCCGTACCTGATGCTGCCCAGCACGGCCTGGGATAAATCCTTCAACACCGGAAGAGGATATATACAGGGAAGATTCCGGAGTAACAACATGATTGATGGCGGAAGTGGAATACCGGATTCAGCTTACCCGGAATGGCTTATTCGGAATGACTGTGTTTGGAAATCTCGAAACGTTTACGAATATCAACACCTGGCAATTCGGACCACCTGCACCAGCCGGTGGTATCGGCCTGAGAATAAAACTGAATAAATTTTCAAGAACCAATATTGCCATTGACTATGGTTTCGGCCGACAGGGATCGCGTGGGTTCTTTATTAATCTCGGGGAAGCGTTTTGAACAAGTGTGAGAGTGTGAGAGTGTGAGAGTGTGAGAGTGAAATTAAATTATTAAACATAAACTCTCACACCCTCACACTCTCACACTAAAATGCGCTCAATCTCCCCCAGCTCTGCTTCGGTGAAAGAAAGATTTTCCAGGCAGGCGATAGAATCCGTAACCTGTTCGGGTTTACTCACACCAATAAGAACAGAAGTAACCGCTTTATGACGAAGTACCCAGGACAGCGCCATCTGGGCGAGATTCTGTCCGCGCCGAAGGGCAATCTCATTGAGTTTGACGGCCCTGCTGATTTTATCCGGCGTAACGGCGGTTTCATCCATCGCTCCGTTTCCCCGGTGACTGAGTGCCCGGGAACCTGCGGGAATTCCCTGCAGGTATTTATTGGAAAGCAGTCCCTGCGCGAGCGGACTGAAACAAATACATCCCACGCCATCTTTTTCCAGCACATCCAGTAAACCGTTTTCGATCCATCGCTCAAACATGGAATATTTGGGTTGATGGATCAGGCAGGGCGTTCCCATGGAACGAAGCATGTCGATCGCGGCTTTCGATTCCGCCGGATTATAACTGGAGATACCGACATACAAAGCTTTTCCCTGGCGCACCATCAGGTCCAGCGTACGCATGGTTTCTTCCAGCGGTGTATCCGGATCAGGCCGGTGATGATAAAATATATCAACATATTCCAGCCCCATTCTTTTCAGGCTCTGGTCGAGGCTGGCGACAAGATATTTTTTGGAACCATGATCCCCATAGGGCCCTGGCCACATACCCCATCCGGCTTTACTGGAAATGATCAGTTCGTCCCGGTGGCTGGCAAAATCCTGTTTAAAAATTCTTCCGAAATTTTCTTCGGCAGAACCCGGCGGTGGTCCGTAATTGTTCGCCAGATCAAAATGGCTGATGCCTTTATCAAAAGCAAGTCTCAAAATTTCGCGGGCTGTTTCCTGGTTATCTATATGACCGAAATTATGCCAGAGACCCAGGGATACTGCCGGCAACAGCAAACCGCTTCTGCCGGTACGGCGGTAGATCATCTCATCATAACGGTTCTCCTGAAAAGTCGTACTCATGCTTCCGGGGTTTGAGATACAAAGATGGGTAAAAACAAATCAAATAAAAATCCGCGTACCGGAAAAACTTTCACGGAACTCCCGGGGTGTACAGCCTTTTTTCTTTTTAAAAATGCGGTTGAAATTGGAGATATTATTAAAGCCGCAATGGTAAGCGACTTCGGCAATCGAATTCGTGGATTCAATAAGTATTCGCGTTGCGTGACCCAGGCGGATTTCCGTTAAACTGTCTACAAATGTATTCCCTGTTCTCTGCCGAAAAAAACGGCTGAAAGAAACATCCGACATATTCGCGAGCCTGGAAACCTCCGAAAGCATAATGGTCTTATCGAAATTCCGGTTCATATAATCAAATGCTTTTTCAATCCGCCGGCTATTATAAGTCAGCTGGTCATTCGTAAAGGCAGAATCGGAAAGAATCCGGAGATTCCGGGAAATGGACAAGTCATGGAGTATGGAAATGAGTTCCAGTACGGAATCAAATCCATGTTTCTGGTTCAGCTCCGCATATCCGGGGTGCAAGCGCCAGAATAGTTTCCCGGGGAAACAAAATACCGCGTGAAGATTTCTCAAACATATTTTTGATAAAGCTCAGCTGGTTGCGACGCAACAGCTTATCATCAAATAAATCTTTATGAAACTGGATGGTGATTTCATAAATATTTTTTGACCTGCACTGATGATTAAACCAGGCATGCTGGAGATTCGGGCCCACCAATACCAGCTCCAGGTCATCAATTTCTTCCATATGATCACCCACCACCCGCCGGGCCCCTTTGGCACCGCGGATAAAATTCAGTTCGAATTCATCATGATAATGAAGCGGAAAATCAAATCCTGATTTCGTCCTCGAAAACATGGTGAAACAGTCGTTCTGCGTCAGCGGAGTAATTTCCCGAAGTAAGTTTTTTTTCATTTTACGCCCGTTTTCGGAGCAGTTTCAGGGAAGCCTGCTAGTCTAAAAGTAAAAAAAGTATTATAAATCCGTAAATAAATTCAGCAATAACTCGCTTGAGTTTCCTTCGAGAACGGCCTCGATGGGAAATAAATCAGAAAGATTGCCATAAAATAGTACTACCATAGGCTAAAAAAGTATTTATTTCAGGGTTCTATGAAAAATAGCTTTGAAGCGATTTCCCTTGCATATGAAACGAAAATTCCTCCTTTATTTCAGTCTGATTTGTTTTTCCCGGATTCAGCCGGCCACCGCACAGCAATGCAGTGACCGGCTCGCCACGAAAGAGACACAGCATTTATACAGAAACCTGTCTAAACTCTCCGGGGTGAATATCGCCTTCGGGCATCAGGATGATCCCTGTTATGGTGTGGGATGGAAATATGATTCCGGGAGAAGTGATATCCGGGATGTAACCGGCGAATATCCGGCTGTATATGGATTTGATCTGGGCCGGATAGAACTGGGATGGAAAGTAAATATCGATTCCGTTCCCTTTGATAAAACCAGACAATATATTCAGGAAGCCTATGAACGGGGAGGCATCATCACATTAAGCTGGCATTTGAATAATCCGTTAACCGGTGGTACGGCCTGGGATAATAAACCCGGCGCTGTTGCCTCCATTTTACCGGGTGGAGAAAAAAACAGTCTGTATACCCTGTGGCTGGACCGGGTGGCTGAGTTTTTAAACAGTTGCAAAGCAAAAAACGGCGAACCTATTCCCATCATATTACGCCTGTTCCATGAACTCAACGGTGGCTGGTTCTGGTGGGGAAAAGGACAGTGCAGTCCGGAAGAAATGATCCAGTGCTGGAGGTACACCATTCACTACCTGAGGGACACCAAAAATATTCATCATCTTTTATACGCATTCAATACCGATAAGTTCCAGACCGGAGCCGAATACCTGGAAAGATATCCGGGTGATGAAATCATAGATATCCTGGGTTTCGATATTTACCAGGCGAATTTTTTAAAAGACAATGCATCCTTCAGCCGGTTTTTCGAAAAAGACCTGCACCTGCTCGACAGTATTGCCGCAGCCCATCATAAAATTCCGGCCCTGACGGAATTCGGGTACAACGGAATACCGGACAGTACCTGGTGGACAAAGGTCTTCTACCCTGTCGTTGCGTCCCATCAGGTGGCCTATGCCCTGGCCTGGAGAAATTCGGGTAAAAAAGAAAATAGCAGTTCAGAGTTTTATGTACCTTTTAAAGGATCATTATCTGCCGGCGATTTCAAACAGATGGCCGGTTCGGGTAAAATCTTATTTGAATATCGGTATAAAAACAAAAAACATCTACAATGAAAAATAAAACTGCTGCCGGTCTTTTCAGTTTGTTTTACATCCTGGGTTTCCTGCCTGTACATGCACAAAAAAGTATTTATGAAATCCGGGTATATAAAATGAAAACCGCTGCCCAGGTGGAAGCAACGGATCAGTTCTTAAAAGGCGCCTATTTAGAAACCTTACACCGGCTGGGGATCAGACAGGTAGGTGTTTTTAAACCCATTTCCAATGATACGGCCGAAATCAAACAGACAATCGTGATTGTGCCGTATGTTTCCCTGGAAGTCTGGCGTAAAACAAAAATAAATCTGAATGCAGATTCCCTGTTCATGAGCGAGGGAAAAGATTTCCTGAATGCCGATACGGCTCATCTGCCCTTTACACGGATAGAGTCGACCC
The DNA here is from genome assembly GCA_963730655.1 of uncultured Bacteroidota bacterium. Taxonomy (GTDB): domain Bacteria; phylum Bacteroidota; class Bacteroidia; order Chitinophagales; family Chitinophagaceae; genus Puia. Next base: position 141,853 of record CAVSSI010000001.1, on the reverse strand, counting down.
TGCTGGAAGCTTTTCCTGATCAGCCCAAATTGATTCCGACCAAACTAAAAAATGAACCGGATGCCATTTATGAACTGAGGAGTTACGAGAGCCCGACACGGGACCTGCATATGCTTAAAGTAGATATGTTCAATGCAGGTGGGGAAATAAAATTATTTAAGTCCCTGGACTTCCAGGCTGTTTTTTACGCAGATGTCCTGAGTGGCAGCCGGATGCCCAACCTGGTTTATATGGTCGTATTCGCCAATGCAGCAAGCCGCGAAAAAAAATGGAAAGAGTTTGGAACCAGTGAAACCTGGCAAACCATTTCAGCCGACCCGAAATACCGGAATAATATTTCTGTGAACCATATTGACAGCTGGCTTTTACACAGAACCTATTATTCTGACCTGTAAGAAATTCCAACTAACATGAAATTAACCTGGCTTGATATCAGCATTGTTCTGTTGTACCTCATATCGATGGTAACGATTGGATGGGTGCTCCGGAAAAAAGCAAGAGAAAATAAAGAAAGTTACCTCATGGGAAGTAAATCACTGCCCTGGTACCTTCTCGGGTTGAGTGATGCCTCCGACATGTTTGATATCAGCGGAACCATGTGGATGGTTGCGCTTTGTTTTATCTATGGGATGAAAAGCATCTGGATTCCCTGGTTATGGCCGGTGTTTAATCAGATATTCCTGATGATGTATTTATCCAAATGGCTTCGGAGATCCAACGCAACTACGGGAGCGGAATGGCTTGCTACCCGGTTCGGAAAAGACAGGAAAGCGAATGCTTCCCATATCAGTGTGGTTGTTTTTGCTTTGCTTGGATGTTTTGGTTTTCTGGCATATGGTTTTGTAGGTCTCGGAAAATTCATGGAGATTTTTATTCCCTGGAGTTCCGTTCAGCCCTGGTTCCCTTTTCATGTTGCTCCTGAATTTGTTCCCCATATTTATGGAATCATTTTTACATTGTTCGCCACTTTTTATTCTGTGATCGGGGGTATGCACAGTATAGTTATTGGCGACCTGATTAAATATATCATACTCACGATAGCCTGTCTGGCCGTGGCCATCATTGCCGTGATCAGGCTGCATGGCCATCAGCTCCAGGTTCCGGACGGATGGCATAGTCCGTTTTTCCACCGTGAGCTGGGCCTGGACTGGTCGGCTATCATCGCCGATGCAAATAAGAAAATTTCAGAAGACGGATTCAGTCCCTTTGGATTCTTTTTCATGATGATGCTTTTCAAGGGTGCATTTGCCAGCCTAGCAGGGCCGGCTCCCAATTATGACATGCAGAAAATTTTATCTACCCGATCCCCGAAAGAGGCATCCAAGATGACCGGATTCGTATCCATTGTATTGCTGCCCATCCGGTATTCACTGATCATCGGATTAACCATACTGGCACTCCTGAGTTATAACCAGCTGAATCTTTCTTCTCCTTCCGGAACGGATTTTGAAAAAATTTTACCCGCAACCATTATCCAGTTTATCCCGGCCGGCATCATGGGGCTGTTGTTCACTGGTTTGCTGGGTGCATTTATGAGCACATTTTCAGGCACGCTGAATGCAGCACAGGCTTATGTGGTGAATGATATATACATTAAATATATAAATCCGAAAGCTACAAACCGGCAGATTATACACCGGAATTATGCGGTAGGGATCGTGGTGGTATTGCTGAGTATCCTGCTTGGTTTTTTTGTAAAGAATGTAAACAGCGTACTGCAATGGATCGTAGGCGCCCTGTATGGAGGATATATCGCTGCAAACATGTTTAAATGGTACTGGTGGCGGTTCAATGCAAACGGCTTCTTCTGGGGCATGGCCAGCGGTATCGCTGCTGCACTGGTATTCCCTTATATTTTTAAGGACCAGTTACCCTTGTATAACTGGCCGCTGCTATTTCTGATTTCCATTGCCGGTTGTATAGCCGGAACATTTACCGCTAAACCAACGGATATGGAAACACTGAAAAAATTTTATTCCAGTGTGAGGCCCTGGGGATTTTGGAAACCGGTGCGGCTGCTGGTTCTGCAGGAAAATCCCGGTTTTGAAGTGAATCGCCGTTTCGGCCTGGACATGTTTAATGTAACCATCGGTATTATTGCCCAGTGCTGCCTCACCATACTGCCGATGTACCTGGTGCTCGGGATGAAACTTCCATTAATGGTAACCGTAATCATTTTAACCATTATCATTGTTATTCTTAAAAGAACCTGGTGGTCCAGGCTTGAGAATTAAATTGGTCGTCTTTTATGAAAAAAACATTTATAGAAAAAAAGTCCGAAATCATTAAACAGCATCAGCGCACCATTGACCGGAAAAATAAAAAGGTCAAATCAAATCCTGGCCTGCCCTATGATCGTTATGAGTTCCCCGTTTTAACATCCAATCATATTCCGTTGTCCTGGAGGTTTGACTTCGATGAAAAGACAAACCCGTTTTTCCTGGAAAGGTTTGGCATCAATGCGGTGCTGAATCCCGGTGCCATCAAGTGGAAAAACAAATACCTGCTGATGGCCCGGGTGGAAGGCGTGGACCGGAAATCATTTTTCGCCGTTGCAGAAAGTAAAAATGGTATTGACGGATTTACTTTCTGGAAAAGACCCGTTACCATGCCTTCCCTGAACAATCAGGAAACGAATTTTTACGATATCCGCTTAACGGCACATGAGGACGGCTGGATCTACGGATTATTCTGTACAGAAATGCGGGACCCGGCTGCACCCGACGGAGATCAGTCTGCCGCGATCGCCCAATGCGGCATTGCCCGCACAAAGGATCTGGTAAAATGGGAAAGATTAAAAAACCTGGTCACCCCTTCGGCCCAGCAGCGGAATGTGGTATTGCATCCTGAATTCGTGCAGGGTAAATATGCTTTTTACACCAGGCCCCAGGATAGTTTTATCGAAGCAGGAAAAGGTGGCGGAATCGGATTCGGGCTGTCATCCGGCATGGAGGAAGCGGTCATTTCCCGGGAATCCATCATTGACCGAAAAATCTATCATACCGTATATGAATTAAAAAATGGCCAGGGTCCTGCGCCGATTAAAACCCCGCTCGGCTGGCTACACCTTGCCCATGGTGTCCGGAATACCGCTGCGGGACTTCGTTATGTACTTTATCTTTTTGTGACTGATCTGAAGGATCCTTCTAAACTGATTTATAAGCCCGCCGGTTATTTCCTGGCACCCGAAGGGGAAGAAAGAATTGGCGATGTTTCCAATGTGGCCTTCTCCAATGGCTGGATCACCGATAAGGACGGAACCGTTTATATTTATTACGCCTCCTCCGATACGCGCATACATGTAGCCGTTAGTTCAATCGATAAACTGCTGGATTATGCCATCCATACCCCGGCAGACGGATTTACTTCTGTTCAGTCGGTGATGCGGATTAATTTGCTGATCGACAGGAATCTTGCATTTGAAAAAAAGAAACTCGGTCCAAAGAAAAAGGCATCTCTTCATGAATGATCAATCCTATTCCCATGAATGATCAATCCCATTCCATTTCCACCGGGGAAAACGGACAGTCTTTTACCGCTGAACTGGCGATGGAACTGGATAATATCCTGGGTTATTGGGAACGATTTACCCCGGACTATAAAAATGGCGGTTTCTTCGGTCAGATAGACCAGGATAATCGGATCGTATCCGGGGCAGCCCGTGGTTCTGTACTTCATTCCCGTATCCTGTGGACCTTTTCTGCGGCCTACCGGTATACCCATAATCCCAGGCACCTGGAACTTGCCACGCATGCCTATGAGTATATCAGGCAGTTTATGACAGATCCTCTCTACGGAGGTCTGTACTGGTCAGTAGACGCAGACGGAAATATGCTGGACGGTCATAAACAGGTCTATGCGCAGGCCTTTGGCGTCTATGCCATGAGCGAATATTACCGGGTCACCGCGGCGCCTGATGCCCTGCAGCAAGCTTTAGAGGGCTATCACCTGATCGAAAAATACAGCCGGGATCTCTACCGGGGCGGCTATACAGAAGCTTTTTCCAGGGACTGGTCGTTTCTGGCTGATAAGCGTTTGAGTTCAAAAGATGAAAATGCCTCTAAATCCATGAATACCCACCTGCACGTGGTGGAAGCCTATGCAAATCTCTATGAAGTGCACCCGGATGAGAAACTTAAAAAAGACACTATTGATCTTCTCGCCATTTTTAATGATCGGATCATAAACCGGGAAAATCACCATCTTGGCCTTTTTTTCAGTGAAGACTGGCAGATGGATGCTTCCCTGATTTCATATGGGCACGATATAGAAGCCGGGTGGTTATTATTATCCTGTGCGGAATCGATCGCAGAACCTGTTAGCATTTCCATTGCAGAACAGAATGCACTGATCATTACAGATGCGGTCATGGAAGGTCTGGACAAAGACGGTGGTTTATGGTATGAATACAATCAGAAAACAGATGAACTTGTTCCGGAAAAACACTGGTGGCCGCAGGCGGAAGCGTTGATTGGTTTTTGCAATGCCTGGGAGCTGAGTGGAAGCGGGCGATATAAAAATGCCATGCTAAAAACCTGGGGATTTATCCGCAGGTATATTCTCGATACCGGGCTGGGAGAATGGTATTGGGGAGTGGATAAAAATAATATCCCGCTGCCCGATCAGGACAAGGTCGGATTATGGAAATGTCCCTATCATAATACCAGGGCCATGCTGGAACTGCTTAAGAGGCTTGAGGCGTGAGGCGCGAAGCGCAAAGCGTGAGGCGTGAGGCGTGAGGCTTGAGGCGTGAGGCGCGAAGCGTGAGGCGCGAAGCGTGAAGCATAATACCTTATGACCCTTGCCTCACGTTTCATGCTTCAAACTTCATGCTTCATGCCTCACGCTTCAAGCTTCACGCTTAAAAAGCTATTTTTTCAGAGAGTCTTTTGACTTCGCCTTATAAGTGGTATCGGCCAGCGAAGAGTTTCCCGCATTCCCCGGGGCAGCCGATGGAGGAAGGATTCCGTTATTGGCAGCTGAATCTATTGAATTGGAACTTCCGGAAGCAGCAGAATCCTTTGACGCAGGCGTTTTATCTGAATTGTTACCACAGGAAATCAAACCCGTCGTTGTCACAACGAGAATAATAACAAATATTTTTTTCATAAAAATAATTTTCGGGGAAAGAAAAAGTTCACCTGTATTCATTTTGAAATGAATAAATATCTGGCATGAATATTTCGGCATTACAAGGTAAAGAATGATTATGAATAACAAAAAATACCTGCATGGAGATATATCCGATTCTCCGGAAGATCAGGAAAAATTAAAAGGGGATCAGGCCGTTCTGGCACTCCCGGAATTAAAAGACATTCCCGGGGCCATCCGTCCGGGAATAAATCCTCTCTTCATACCGGGGAATACCACGGCTTCCTCAGCAGATGAAGAAGGTGATGAATTACTGGACGAGCATGATGTTTCGCCGGATACGAATGTAACTGCCCTTGAAAAAAAATTATTAAGTGAAAGTTTTGAACCGTCCTACGACAGAGACCTGCCCATACAGTCACTCAGCCTGGATGACCGGGATGAAGACGGGGAATTATTGGAAGAAACAGGTCAGGACAACGATCTGTTTGGAAAGGACCTGGATGACAAACTGATAGAAGAAGAAGACGAGGAATCCGGTATGGAAGGTCAGCAATAAGGCAGCGGTTTAAAAGTCTGATCCATATTTATAAACTCCCGGATCTGGTTTCCATCCTCATAAATAACCAGGAAGGATCTGCGGCGGTCATCGGTTTTTTTTTGTAGTTCCAGGATTTTTGAAACCAGGTATTTTTTATCAACCCAGGAAAAGCGGCTCTCAATTTTCAGAAATTCCTGCAGAGAATAAACAATTTCCCCGCCTTTCAAAACATGAACGGTACTGACAAATCCTCTTTCAGAAACGGGAGAAATTTCTACTGAATGCATAAAGGGGTTGCTTAAACAGTGAATTTACAAGTCTGTCGTAGATATACGTTGAAATATTATCCACAAGCCCGGAATAGTTTTACACATACATTTTTCATTACGGAGTGGTACGGGGTTTTTCCCGTATTATCTGCTTTATTTGACATTGGGGTCAGCAAGGAATAATTTTTGATTAATAAATATGAACAAGATGAAGATGAACCCCCGGAAGAACAAATTGGTTAGTGTTTTAATTATCCTGCCCTGCTGGATACTTCTTTCGACATTCTCCTCTTTCCGGTTTATATGGAACAGTCCGATTAAAGGATCCGTAAATCCTCCAAACGGGGCCAGCCGCGCCTGGGTGATTTCCAAAGGGGATACGGCAAATGCTCCGATTATTCAGGGCAATTTCATGATCACGAATGTAAAACCCGGCAACTACCTGCTGATGGTGGAAGGCAGGCCGCCGTACAGGGACAGCTTTAAACAGGATGTTCTGGTAGTGGATGGTCAGCCCACCGATGTAGGCGTAATTCAAATGCATCAATAAAAATAATGCAGGATCCAAAAGACAATTCAAAAGGAGAAACTCAAAAACGCAGAGGCGAAAAAAAACAAGGGGATCCCGGGCATATCGGTTCTTCCAATGCATTCGAAAAAACAGAAAATCCATTGTCCGGAGATCCGGATGATATCAGCGATGAAAAGCTGGACGAACTGATAGAGGAAGAATAATATTTCCAATTCTGGGAAAATACAGGTTTCTGATTTGTAGATATAATTACCCAGGTAATCTCTGGATTTTTTTATGAATAGAAACTATTTAAGCATCATATACGTAATAATATATTGAACTATGCACATGCTAAAAATAATGATTGTGGAGGATGACCTGGATTTGTTGCATGGTCTGCGGTTCCTGCTTCAGGCTTACCATTGCAGGATTTGTCCGCTTGTCGGATGCAGATGAAATATTGAAAACGATCGGTCTTCTCCAACCCGATTTAATTCTGCTCGATATCAAACTGGATCACGGAAATGGCCTGGATGTGTGTCGTGAAATAAAAAACAGTTATCTAAAAGACACACCGGTGTATATTATGTCAGGTCTGCCCGACGTTGAAAAAAAATCCTACAATGCAGGTGCTGATTTTTTTCTGGCTAAACCCTTTGATTCAGAAACACTGTTAGCCAAAATCAGATCCCTGGAAAATTCTATCACTGGGAAAATTCAATTCCTGAATTTTAGTTTCCGCATGCATTGCTAGATTCCGATAAAGCCAGGGTTGAATTCCCCTGGCTTATTCCTGTTTTCAAATTAGGCGAAAATGCTTTACTTTTCCGGAACCGGATCAGAACTTTCGCTTACATGGAGAAAAAAGAAGCCTGGCAATGGGAAATTTCAGCACACCGGCCATGGTATCGGTTTAACCTGCGGGAACTTTTTCAATACAAAGATCTCCTGCTCCGGTTTGTGCGCCGGGATATCATGGCAAGCTATCAGCAGACTATCCTGGGGCCTATCTGGGTTTTTTTGCAACCGCTTTTTACCACCTTTGTATATTTTATCATTTTCAGCCGGGTTGCAAAAATTTCGACCGATGGTATTCCGCCCTTCCTGTTTTATCTTCCCGGAATCCATCATCTGGTCATATTATGCTGATTGTGTTACTACAACCATGAATACTTTTCAGTACAATGCCTACATTTTTAATAAGGTTTATTTTCCAAGACTGATTGTTCCACTCAGCACCGTACTGTTCCATCTTTTCCGCATTTCCATCCAACTCCTGCTATTTCCTGGGCGTGTATATTTTTTATTACCTGAAGGGCGCATCCCTTCATTTCAGCTGGCAGATCCTGCTGGCACCGCTGATGATTGTAATCGCCGCCTGTTTTGCACTGGGATGCGGACTGATTATCAGTGTACTGACAGCCAAGTACCGGGATCTGGATAATATCATGCAGTTCATGTTGCGCCTGTTCATGTTTGCGGCACCGGTAGTATATCCGGCTTCCCTCATTCCCCAGAAATATAAATTTTTCTTCTGGCTCAATCCGCTGACACCGGTAATTGAAATATTCCGGTCTTCATTTTTTAAACCCCATCCCCTGCCCCTGCCCTATTTATTTTTGAGTGTGATAACCACATTCATCGTACTGATAACCGGCATCATACTTTTCAATAAAAGAGAAATTCAAATCATGGATGTAATATAAGTCATGGCAAAAAAACTGATTGAGGCAGAAAATATTTCCAAATATTACAGACTGGGTGTTCTGGGTTCCCGTTCATTGAAAGAAGATCTGAAAGAATGGTGGAGGGGGAAAACAAATAAACCATCCGTTACTGATCCCGAAAGCCGTGAACATATCTGGGCCCTGCGGGATATTAACTTCGATGTTTACCAGGGTGAAGTACTCGGACTGATCGGAAAAAACGGTGCAGGCAAATCCACCCTGCTTAAAATTATTTCCCGGATTACCCTGCCGACCCATGGAAGAATCTGCGGGAATGGAAGAATAGCCAGCCTGCTGGAAGTGGGAACCGGATTTCACGGGGAACTGACAGGACGGGAAAATATTTACCTGAATGGGCATATCATGGGAATGAAGAAAAAAGAAATCGACCGGAAATTTGATGAGATCATTGAATTTTCCGGCGTCTCCCGTTTTCTGGATACACCGGTGAAGAGATATTCCAGTGGTATGTATGTACGGCTGGCATTTGCTGTAGCAGCCCATCTCGATCCGGAAATACTGGTCATTGATGAAGTGCTTGCAGTGGGAGATGCCGAATTTCAACAGAAATGCCTGGCGAAAATAAAATCGATTTCCAGGGAAGAAGGAAAAACAATTCTGTTTGTAAGTCATAATATTCAAACCATCCGGAATGTATGTAACCGGGCACTGGTACTGGAAAAAGGCAGGATCATTGCTTCCGGTGATTCGGAATCCGTGCTTGCCAGTTATATAAAAATGAACCGGGAACAATTTCTGGGTACTGACTACTCGAAACAGGATTCACTGCCCGGTAATGAACATATCCGCATCAGCCGGGTGGAACTGATTCCGGAATATAAAGACCAGAACCAGGTTATTGATATCAGAACAACACTGGATATCTATTTTGAATTTCAACTACCAGGACGAAGAATCCGGCCAGCTGATGGTAAATCTCCAGGTTTTCAGCTCTTCCGGTGAATTGATTTTTGAACTGGCTTCTGAAAATTATACATTTGAAAAAAGGGATCGTGAAAGGGGAGATCCCGGATTCCGGGAAATTTTTTAAATGATGGCTTGTACTATATCTCCCTGGCATTCGTTAAAAATTCGACAACCCGGCTTTTTTACCTGGAATCCTGTTTGTCTTTTGATGTGGAGGATTATAAAGATTCCGGTGGTTTAATTGGAAAATGGGCTGGTGTCGTAAGGCCCTCATTTCCGTTATCTTTAAATCAGGGTCCGGATGCCTCATGATTTTAGTATTATTTTTTACCTTTGGCGCCAAGACACTATCCTATTATCCTTATCTATGAAATAAAACGATTGTTATCGAATGAATGAACGTATACCACAGCACCCTCCGGAAATAAAGTCGGTACCGGATCATATGAAGAGACCCCTCTGGTCAGTAATGATTCCAGCTTATAATTGCAGCAATTACCTGATCGAGAATCTGGAGTCTGTCCTGCTGCAGGATCCCGGGCCCGGAATACATGCAAATTGAAGTGGTGGATGACTACAGTACCGACACGGATGTGGAATCACTGGTCCGGAAAATCGGGAAAGGAAGGATCGGTTATTATCAGACAACCCAAAAATGTTGGCAGCCTACGCAATTTCGAAACCTGTCTTAACCGGGCAACGGGACATTATGTTCATTTATTGCATGGAGACGACCAGATAAAAAACGGATTTTATAGGGAAATTGAATATCTCTTTAATTCTTTCCCGGAAGCCGGAGCTGCATTCACCGGATTTATTTTTGTTGATGAAGAAACCCAGCCGCTCTATGAAAACCGGGATTTATTAACAGAACCCGGTATACTTAAAAACTGGCTTCTGGAAATTGCCCAGTCAACCGCTTATACAGCCACCGGCCATGGTGGTAAAAAGATCAGTATATGAAAAACTGGGGAGTTTTTTCGGAGTACATTATGGAGAAGACTGGGAAATGTGGGTACGTATTGCATCCCATTATCCGGTTGCGCACAGTCCTCGAAAACTTGCTCTTTACCGGGTACATCAAAACAATATTACCAGCCGCTATTTTCTTTCCGGTCAAAGCATGACGGATATCCTCAAAGTAGTTGATACCATTCAAAATTATCTTCCCGAGAAGGACAAAGCCCGGACTAAACGATATTCCAGAAAACATTTGTCCCATTATTTTGCTTACACCTCGGATAAGATCTATCATGTGTACGGCAAATCCGCAAATGGCCCTGGAACAGGCAAAACGGGCGATGGGCATGCATTTCAATCTGATTACTTTTTTATACTGGTTGAAAATCCATTTTAAAATCCTGATCAGATATAAAATGCCTGTCGATAAGAAATGGTTGTTCCGGCCGATTAATTTTTTCAGATAATCTAAGCATCCGCTTCTACTGCCTGCTTTCTTTTTGGGCTTCACATAGTCAAATAATTTCTTGAGATTATTGAAGGGCTGTTCCAGGCAATACCAGGAAAGGGTTGCGCAACCAACAGCCAGAAGAAAATAAACCCAGAAACTGATAAAGGGAGAAGCAAGCCATTTTCCCGGCGGCAGACAAATCATACCCCTGTTTTACCAGCAAACGCTGAACAATATCAAATATTTTCCAGAAAAATAAAGTAGCGATCAGGTGATATAAATAGATGCCATAACTGATTTTTGAAAGGTATTGTACGACCCTGTTTTCTAAAAATTTCCCGGCAAAACCGGTATAACCCCGGTTGGCAACATCAATAACGGTAATGGCAAAAAGGGAAATAAATACCCTGTCCATTGCGTAAAAAATGCGCTGATGGCTGTGCTGGGTAAGAATAAGAAAAATCCAAACCGGTACGAGGCATAAGGATACCCATTTTAGCCAGTGGTTGTTTTCTTTTCCGCGAATAATGCAGATAAGCCAGCAGTGCCCCGGCTGCAAAAGAATCCAGGCAGGCCGGTGTCAGAATCAGGACCGGGAAAAGATCCGGCTGAGTAGCCACGGTTATAAAAACAACCCGGAACAAGATACCGATCAGGACCATGCATCCAAAAACTTTGGCAAGATGTCTGGTTGGGATAAATAGAATGATCCAGGGCCAGATAATATAAAACTGTTCTTCAACGGCAAGGGTCCACAAATGAACAGCGTAGGGGCCCCAGCTGTCGGTAAGATAGATCCGGAGATTATACATGTATCCAAAATAAAAGGCCGGATGCTGACGCAAATCCATCCCCTCCAGGGGAAACAGTAACAGGAGAAACAGATACAGATAATAGGCCGGGAAAATGCGCAGGGTCCTTCGGGTGAGAAAGGCTACGGCAATTTTCCAGACCGGCATGCCTTTGTCCAATGCTTTTTGTTTGGCATCCAGCAATATCCGGGTAATCAGGTAACTGCTCAGTACAAAAAAGAAAACAATAAAGGAACCCAGGTCGTAATGCCAGTTTTTAAGGCCCATCAGGAACACGGAGAAATGGTAAACAACCACGAAAAGGACCGCACAAAAGCGCAGTCCGGACAATTGCGGTTTAAATCTGAATTTGGATTTCGGTTTCTCCAGCGCCGTATTCTGCAAAGCACATGTTTTATAAGTTCTCTATACCCTGCCTGTCACTTAAAACGGGTATATTTCCCAATTTAGTACAGTTTCCCAAAACAGTAATTTTCGAAAAAAAATGTAAAACACTTTTAAAACCGGAATTAGCGAAGTATATTTAAGTCTCCCCATCATCCTTTGATCTCCCACTTAACCGATCTGCCTTATCCGGACAACTGATCCTTTCCTCAAAAAGACTTCCGTTCGTTCCCCTTAGACGACCTCTTTTAAATTGATCAGTATGAAATTTACTATTTCTTCCGGGAAATCATTTTTTGATTTTACCAGGATTTCAGGAACCCCGCGTGCAGGATGGATTATGATTTGTATAATCTTTTTCCAGTTAAACGAATTAAAAAGTCAGAATTGCAGTGCTCTGCTGCGTTCCTTCATTTCCTTAACTGACGGTATACCAGACTGTTCAAACCGGCCATGGACTGGGTTTTGGAATTGAAGCAGGCAACTGGAAAAAAGACGCCGGGAAATTCAGTTATTTTATGGGAACCAATATGGTTTGGAGTCAGAATACGAATTCGAATATTAAAAACAATACTTCCCAAAATCAGATGTTGCTCAGTTTTTATGTGAAGGGGCAATACAAAATAACCAATCACCTGTTTGTAGTCGCTGCACCGCGGTATTTAAATCTCTCTTATTTTGATTTCCAAACCGGACTGCGATATGTAATTCCGGTTACCAAGGAAGTAGGTGTAGGTATTGAACCAGCATATTCATTCAATCAGAAAGTAATGGTATTGAACCTGAATCTGCATTTTGCCCTTCGATAAAATAAAGAACGCCCATGCTGTGTTTGGTTATCTGCAACATGGGCGCCCGGAATTTTCAGAAATTAATGAACTTTATCTACGTTGTTATACTTATCCGTATAACTATCTACTTTGGGTTTATCTTTTTTGGATTCATAAATGGTGATCAGCATATCATAAGAGTCCCTTAAAGAAATTTTATCCGCTTTCTTTAATTTACCCTGTCCGCCCAGCAACTGGTCTACTTTCTCAGGTAAGGAATGGCTTCATCAAATTTTGTTACTGCCTGGGCCCGGTATTCCTGTCGTTTTTTCAATTCATCCGCATTGGTATTTCCCTTGGGTTTTCCCAATACCTGGAATTCAACACCCTGGTTATAGGAAATCTGTCCCAGTACCAGGTAGGCCTGCGGATAATTGGGATTCAGTTTTACACTGGTCTGCAGTTTTTCCTGCGCCTTTTTGATCAGCTCAATCTGCATTGGCCACATGTTTACCGCCGGTTGTATCCGTTGCATACTGATATAATTCCAGTCCGTAATTGAAAAAATAAATCGCACTGTCCGGATGCATCCTGTTTATTTTTTCATACAATGCAAAGAGGGAATCCTTTGGTCCGGTCTTTCGCAGTTCATCCAGTTGTACTTCATCATAATACAGATCGTTGGGGATATTTCGATTTTCCAATGGCAATATATTTGGCTGCATTTGCCTTATCCCCTTTGCGGGCATAATAGTCTGCCACCCATTTATAAATTTCACTCATATTGTTTCCGCCAATTGTGAGTATACCGGAATCCACAATGGTTTTATAATAAATAAGCGCTTCGTCCCGCTTGTCAGATTTTTCGGCTGAAATACCGGCATACAGTATGGAAGTGGAATCCATGCCATCCTTGATCCAGCCTTGTTTATGCATATAGGTGATGGCATCGATAGCGCCTTTGAAATAGTTCAGCGCCTCATTATATTTCTTATCATTATAACTACTCGCCCCCAGCTGGAACAAACCTGCATAAATTTCATTGATGGGTTTATATCCGTCTGCAATTAATAAAATCTGTTTTTTATCGTCTAACTGGACGTATTTTTTCAGGGCATCCAGGGATACAATGTACGCATCGGGATACTGCGTTTTCAATGGATCATTCGTAGCAATGGCATTGTATATTTTCATTTTGTAATACCAGGCTTCTGCATTTTTCTGATTTTTTTCAACCAGCAACACTTTGTCAATTTCCTCCTTTGCCTCTGGCAGCTTATTCGCTTTTAGTAAATCTTTCGCTTTATCCACCGATTGGGCGAACAAACCGGTAATAACTACGGTCATTATAAGGCTTAAAATCATCCGTTTCATGAGATTATTATTTGAAGTTTTCTGAAAACGTTATTCGGGACTTGATTCCGGGGGTAATATATCCAAAACCGGGCCTTCCCCCTCTTTTTCCTCTATCGTAGATTCTTCATCAAGTTGTGTAATGGCTGCAATTCCGTCGCCTTCATCCAGGCGGATCAGTTTCACACCCTGTGTGGCCCGGCCCAGTTCACTGATGCCATTTACCGGCATTCTGATCGTTATACCCGATTTGCAGGTAATCATCAGGTCCTCTTTTTCGGTTACATCCAGTATACCGACCAGTTTTCCTGTTTTATCTGTGACCTGAATGGTTTTGATTCCTTTTCCGCCGCGATTGGTTACCCGGTATTCATCAATCGGCGTTCTTTTACCGTAACCGTTTTCACTGACCACCAGGACGGTTTTGGATTTATCATCCTTATTGACACATATCATGCCAACCACTTCATCCGGATTATCATCCACTTCTATTCCGCTAACTCCAATGGCACCCCTGCCGGTGGGCCTTACATTTTCTTCCGGGAAACGGATGGCGCGGCCCGATTTGACTGCCATCATAATTTCACAATTCCCATCTGTTAATCTTGCCGTAAGCAACTGATCATTTTCCAGAATGGTAATGGCATTTACTCCACTCTGTCTTGGCCGGCTGAAATCTTCCAGCTGTGTTTTTTTAATCACACCCCGTTTGGTACACAACACAATATAATGACTGTTCAGGAATTCATTGTCCTTTATATCCTTGACATCGATGATGGCTTTTATTTTATCGTCCACCGGTATCTGAATCAGATTTTGGACCGCCCTGCCTTTGCCGACCCGGTCTCCGTCGGGAATCTGGTAAACATTCAGCCAGAAACATCTTCCTTTTTCCGTAAAAAACAACAGGGTATGGTGTGAACTGGCTACAAAAAGATGTTCAATATAATCTTCCGCCCGGCTCTTTCCACCACTCAGTCCCCGACCGCCCCGGCGTTGCTGACGATATTCAGTAGCCGAAGTTCTTTTAATATATCCGCTATGGGATATCGTGATCACTACATCCTCTTCCTTAATCAGGTCCTTGATCTGTACTTCATCATCGAGGTATGTAATCTCCGTACGGCGGTTATCACCAAATTTTTCCTTGATTTCAAGTAGTTCTTTCCGGATAAGGGCAAATCTTTTGACTTCGTCACTCAGGAGATCTTTAAGGTGCGCAATCTGTTTCTGCAATTCATCAAATTCATTACGGATCTTATCCCTTTCCATTCCGGTAAGGCGCTGTAAGCGCAGTTCCAGGATGGCTTTTGCCTGAATTTCACTCAGTCCCCAGCCCGCATTGATCAGGTTTTCTTTTGCCAGATCAGGTGTGGAAGAAGAACGGATCAGTGAAATCACTTCATCAAGGTGATCCAGTGCGATCAGATAACCCTGCAGGATATGCGCTCTTTTCTCGGCTTCCCTTAATTCAAACTGGGCTCGGCGGATAACCACTTCATGACGGAATTCAACAAATTCTGAAATGATTTCTTTCAGGTTAAGGGTTCGTGGTCTTCCTTTTACAAGGGCAACATTATTGATTCCATAAGATGTTTGTAACTCGGTATGTTTGTACAGTTGGTTGATGACCACATTGGCAACGGCATCTCTTCGTAAATCGATCGCGATCCGGATACCTTCTTTTTCATTGGATTCATTATTTACACCGGTAATGCCATCAATCGTTTTTTCATTCACCAGCTGTCCGATACGGTCACAAACTCCATCCACGTTTACCTGGTAGGGCGTTTCTGTAACGATGATCTGTTCCCGTCCGTTTGCTTTGGTATCTACCTGCAGTTTCCCCCTGAGCACAACCCGTCCGCGGCCCGTATGCATCGCGGCTTTCACTCCTTCCATTCCAAAAATCACTCCGCCGGTGGGGAAATCCGGTGCTTTCACATAATGCATGAGCTCTTCGATCGTAATATCTTTTTTATCGATATAAGCCACACAACCATCGATGGATTCCGAAAGATTATGGGGAAGCATATTGGTAGCCATTCCCACCGCAATTCCACTGGCGCCGTTGATCAGCAACTGCGGAAAACGGGAGGGAAGAATGGTTGGTTCCGTAAGGGAGTCATCGAAATTCGGTTGAAAATCCACGGTTTCCTTATCGATATCTTCCAGCATGGCTTCTGCCAGCCGGTGCAGACGTGCTTCTGTATAACGCATGGCTGCCGGTCCGTCTCCATCCTGGCTTCCGAAATTTCCCTGCTTGTCTACCAGCATATACCGTATACTCCATTCCTGCGCCATCCTGACCATCGTATGATAGATGGCCGCATCCCCGTGGGGATGGTACTTACCCATTACTTCACCAACAATACGGGCTGATTTTTTAAAAGGTTTATTGCTGTTGCTGCCCAGTTCATTCATTCCGTACAGGATCCGGCGATGGACCGGTTTAAGCCCGTCCCGCACGTCGGGCAGGGCCCTGCTGACAATGACCGACATAGAATAATCTATGTATGCCATTTTCATTTGCTCTTCGATGTTGATGGGAATGATGCGATTATTATCCTGCGTTTCTTCCGGTATGATATTTTCTTCCATAATTTTTTAAAATCCTGTAAAACCCAAGCTTTTATAAGGCATCAAAGGTAATGAAATCAGCAGGGTTTCAGGAGAAAAAACGATAAAAAAAAGGGTTATTTACAGTTCATTCCAGCCAGGCTCCTTTTACCTGTTTTCCCTCCACTTCCACATAAATATGCTCCTGTAAAGTAGTGGCTACGGATAAACCCACATAATCGGGTTTTACCGGAAAGGTTTTATGGCTTCTTTCAACCAGAACAAGGGTCTGTATTTTTTTGGGATTGGCATCCAGAAAGGGTTTAATGGCAAAAAGCAGGGTTTTGCCACTGTTTGAAACATCGTCGATCATAATGACCACTTTGTTCTGCAACTCAGGCTGCTGGCTGAGCGTAACTTCTTTTGGATTTTTCTTATCCAGACTCACCGTGATGAGTTCGGTTTTCAGTCCGGCAATTTCCAGCAGTGATTCCTGAATCGATTTCGCAATCACGGTTCCGCTTTCCCGGATTCCGGCCAGGATAAATCCGGTTTCACCAAAATTATTTTCCAGGATTTCATAAGCCATCCGCTTCAATTTTTTTGCTGCAACTTCCGGACTGAGTATATAATTCTTCTCCATACCCCAAGGTAAAGAAAATCAGAAATCCTCCAAATCTGATATAACTTAGGTTTATAAATTCGCCGCATGCGGCCTGTACAACAACTTGTATTTATTTTATTGTCTGCTACGGCCATCTGGCTTTTTACCCGGAATATCCTGCGCATCCGTAAAAATATCCTGCTTGGAAAAGAGGAAGATTTCACTGACCAGCCGGCCTTGCGCTGGAAAAACCTCCTGCTCCTGGCATTCGGCCAGAAAAAAATGTTCCGCAATCCACTGGTGGCCGTGCTGCATTTTTTTATTTACGCCGGATTTATTATCATCAATCTGGAAGTTCTGGAAATTTTCCTGGATGGTATTTTGGAGAGGCACCGGCTTTTCCGGCCGATGGGTGAAGCCTATATCTGGCTGATCAATGCCTTTGAAATCCTTGCCCTGCTCGTGCTGGCTGCCTGTGTCGTTTTTTTATGCAGGAGAAATCTGATGAAACTGAAACGATTTGTTAGTCATGACCTGGATGGCTGGCCGAGATCCGATGCAAACTATATTCTGATCACCGAAATTTTGCTGATGACGCTTTTCCTGACGATGAATGCTTCAGACACTTTATTACAGGAAAGATATTTCGGGCATTACGCTTTTCAACCTACAGGAAATTTTCTGATCTCCCAATGGCTGCATCCCCTGCTAAACGGATTGTCCAGTCACCGGCTGGAACTCCTGGAGAGAATCTGCTGGTGGTTACATATTACAGGCATTTTTGCTTTTCTCAACTACCTGCCCTACTCCAAACACCTGCATATCCTGCTGGCTTTTCCCAATGCCTATTTTGCTCGTCTCTGGCCGGAAGGAAAGATGCACAATATGAAATCTGTTCAGCAGGAAGTACTCTATGCCATGCAACCTGAAATGGCGCCTGCCGATGCGGCACCGCCTGCAAAATTTGGTGCCCGGGATGTGATGGACCTGAGCTGGCGAAACCTGCTGGATGCCTATTCCTGTACGGAATGCGGCCGCTGTACTGCTGCCTGTCCGGCGAATATCACGGGCAAGAAACTTTCTCCCAGAAAAATCATGATGGATACCCGTGACCGGTTGGAGGAAGTGGGAAAAAATGTGCGGACAAACGGAACATTCCATGAGGATGGTAAGGCCCTGCTTAAAAATTATATTACGGTTGAAGAACTCAGGGCCTGCACGAGTTGCAATGCCTGCGTGGAAGAATGTCCGGTAAGCATCAGTCCGCTGGAAATTATTCTTGAGCTTCGCCGGTCCCTGGTGATGGAAGACTCCGATGCCCCGCAGGAATGGAATACGATGTTTGGCAATGTGGAAAATAATTTCGCACCCTGGAAATTCAGTCCGGAAGACCGGGATGCCTGGAAAAATGGTTAGTCCCGCAACAGATGGTATAACTGGGCTATTGCAGCAATCATAAAAACGATCCCCATGGCTGTATTGAGTGCCCTGTTGCTTGTTTTCATTTTTTTAATCATCCAGTTACCTCCATACATATATAGGGCAAGTCCTCCCACTGTACCCAGTCCCGAACCCGCTGTAAAAAAATTGAATGACTGAAATCCGGCTGGCAGCCATCCCATATTTATAAAATAAGCTGACCAGATAAACCAGAAGGGGATCTGCGCGGGATTCAGGGCACTCATACTCATTCCCATCAGAAACCGGTTCATCCCGTTATTTAATATCAGGGCTTTATTATTATTCTTCTGTTTTCGCGCAGCGATAAAACTCAGAACACCGAGTACCAGAAAAAATAATATCGCCATCCAATTCAACAGAATCAGCCAGAATGAATGACCCATCAGCCATTGCATTCCGGATAATACCATACGCAGGTAAAGGATTTCAATCAGGGCTACCCCCAGGGAATATCTCCAGGCATTGCGGAAGTTTTCCTGCACAGCGATCTGTGTTGCAGTCAGGCTCATCGTACCCAGGGGAAGCTGGCCAAGAAAACTTAGTATCAGTCCCAGAAAAAATGAAGATATGTTTTGCATTAAGTGAACAGATTAGTCAAACCGGCTTTTTCTGCATGGCAGCCAGGATTTTTGAATTGGCACGGTCTGTTTTGAACATCTGCCTTCCTTCTGAAAATCCAAGATACGGATAACCCCGCCGGTGGTTGGCACGACTGATTTTAAAAAGAATGATCCAGTGCCGGATGATTTCCTTCCACGCAAAGAACAGGGAATGACGCGGATCATAGATATGGGTGGGTTCACTTCCTGCACCGTTTACCTCCACTATATAAAATGATTTTCCCGCTTCCAGCAGTTCCCGGCTTTCATAGCGGATATCGAGCCTTCCGAAATAAAAATCAGGTATCTGTTTGCAAATACTGTCCATCGTTTCTTCCAGTTCCGGATTGATGGATGAACTGTCGTCAATAAAAAGTGCGCCCCTTGCATGATTGCCATAGGGAACTACTGTAAAAACTTCATTTTCCCGAAGCACCCGTTGCAGCATTTCCGGTTCCTGTATTCCGAGTTGCCGCAATTGTAAAATCGCCCGGGGATTTGATTTTAAAAGATCCTGGATATTTTTTCTGCCATCCCCGGTCACTTTTAGAAATTCTTTTCGAACAATTCCGGAAATCTTTCCCTTTTTTTCTCCGGGATACCGGTAATAAAATATGCCGTATTCTTTTTCAAAGGAAATAAATTCCTGTATATGAAAATCCGTTCCCGGAGCAACGGTATATTTTTTTACTGCAGATTCATTGTCCAGCTTTTTTATTCCCCTGCCCTTCCCCCCCATATCCGGTTTACCAATAAGCGGAAAATGAAATCCGGCAAGTTTTAATTTTTCCAGTAACCCATTCCGGCCGGGAACCCCCGGGAAAAAAAAGGGTTCTGGGTTGCATACCGGAAGGCACCAGTTCATAAATATCTTTTTTTGATTCCCCCAGGAAACCGCCATTGCGGATGGTTGGATTTGAAGCAGAAAAGAAAAAAAAGGAGCGGGCACGCAGGCAGAGAAAAAGAAAAATGGGATAAATGGGAATATATATTACATGGAAATTCCAGTATTCCCAATGGAATAACCGGATCCAGAACGGCTTTTTTTTCCATCCTGTTTTTTCAATCATGCTTTTACCGGAATTGTTATTTGAAAGGGAAACATGGTGTCATTCGTATCGCCTTTTATCAGATCCATATAACGGAATGAAGCGGATCCGGAACTAAGTCGTATGGAACTGATACTATTTGTACACAGCTGGTCATCCCGTTTCATCAGAATATTATTGAACGGATCCCCGTCTCCGCCATGCTGATGAAAATGAATAATATCCAGGGTGCCCGGAAACGGTATTCCCTTTAACCAATGATTAAACCAGTTTTCTCTTGTAAGGATTGCAGCCGGATCATACAGGGTTACGGAAGACCAGATCTGTGCCTTCCGCGGATTCAGGGTTTCTGTCCATTTCATCCTTCCGTCCCATTTGCCGGAATACAATTTCTTATCTTCAAATAAGATCACGGTAAACGGTTCGATTCCTTCTAAATGCATGTTTTCAAAATAATCCGCAGGTGATGGAGCGGAAATAATTTCCAGCAATACGAGTCCGCGGCTTTGCCGGTAACCGGTTTGCGGAATATGTTTCCGGGTGGCCCCGTTTAATAAAACGGCGACATTACCGGATTCATGTACAGCAATCCAGGAGCCGCCTCCTTTCGGATCTTTTGGATACAATAGCCGATGGCCATTCCTTTCATAAACTTCAGGTAATAATGCGGAAGGACGTCCGGAATATTCATCGCGGCTGGAGGTGAAATAATATCCGCCTGCTGTGGGAATAAAGGTTACTGTACACATTGCTTCCGGAACTTGATGGTGGACGAAGAGACTCCATAGGAATCATCAACCGGTATTCCTCCGATTTCGCGCAGGCCGACCCGGATCAGCGCCATATGGTGGATGGTATGTTCCAGATTATATACAATCTCCCGGAAATAGCTGGTTGAAATTCTTTCCGGTTCAGCAGGTTATTTCATCAGGATATATAAGAAGGAAAAGATTTTTATTCTCTTTTTGTATTTGCTGAACAATTTCATTTATTAACCGGATTGCATAATTTTTATCGGTCTCAATCTGTTTATCTCTTTTCCTGTTGTCATAATTGATTTCCCCGCATTTGATATCCGAGTTCAAGACGCTGAAACATTTCAATAATATGACGCACATGCTGACCGATGGTATTGCCGGATAAATTTTCACAGGAATAGACTATACTGCTCTTCCTCCAGCTGATCCAGCGAATCGGTTAACATTATGAAAACCCGGCGTACGGCATTTTGCAGTTCCATAAAGTCGATTTCTATAAATAATATTTTTTCTTTATTGTGCCAGGACATTAATATTCACGGTAAGTTCATTGGAAATGGTACTGGATCCGCCAATATCAAAATCCCGCCGGTTCATTTTAAAACTTCCTGTAAAAAGATACCCGTTCCCGTTTTTAACGGCCGTAAAGGGAAAGGTGATTTCCTTACTTTTATCTTTCATGGTTAAGGTGCCTGTAACGGAATAGTCTCCCTTTTTATTCGTGGCCCGGATGGAAGAAGATACAAAGCGGATCAGCGGATATTTTTTCACATCGAAATAATCCTCATTACGCAGGTGTTCATCCCTGTTTTCATTATCCGTATTGATGGATTCCGATTTAATGGTAATACTGAACGAAGATTTGGACAGATCATCCGGATTAAAAGAAATATCTCCGTCGGGGCAGCCAGACTGCCGTTTGTATTAAATCCGAAATTCTTAATGGCAAAATGTATGCTGGATTCTTTTTCTACCGGATGCATCTGCCCGGATGCCGTTCCCACCATTAAAAAAAAACTTAGACAAAATCCGGTAACACTATATCATTAATTTTTTACATCAAAGAACCCGTCATGGAAATTATCTTCTTTTAAATTGTTTCAGCAATTGATTTCTGTAAGCCAGAATGAGGATGGCACAACATATAAAAGTAACCACGGCATAGGTAAACAACAGCGCATCCCCGTCAAAATAAACTCCCAGTTTGGTCAGGTGAAAAAATAAAGCCCCTGTCATCAGCGCCAATCCGAGAATCGCACCATATCCCGTGAACCGCGGAATCAGGATCAGGATCGCGGCAATTAATTCCAGTATGCCGGTACCAATCCGGCCATAGGGTTCCATACCGAGTGCAGTAAATAATTTAACTGACTCCGGATGGGCGGTAAATTTAAAATACAGCGTCTGCAGCAGGATGATTGCCGGAACCAGACGCAGGATCCAGATAGCGAGATTACGCATATTCATATGGTTTCGTTTAGTTTAAGGGGTGTATTAATTGTTGCCATTTCATCAAAACTATTCTGCTGCCGGCTCTCCGGTTTGTCAGTTTAATTGACAGAAAGTCTTTTTTTCAGGTTTTTAACATTCAGGAAGCAGATTTGCTGACGGTTATAAGAAAGAATGCCTTCCGCTTCCAGTTCATTGATCATGGTTGTAACCGTTTGTCTGCTGGAACCGATCAGGTTGGCAATGTCTTCATGTTTCAGATAATTGGGTATGCAGAATCCTTCGGGCATTGTTTCCCCCAGTTTATTTTCAACCAGCTGCCAGAAAAAATGGATCAGCCTGGTTTTTACATCTTTATTTAACAGATTCAGCAAACGGTTTTCGATGGTCCGGAGTTTGGCTCCCACCTGTTTGCTGTATCGAAGCGCGAGATCCGGTCGCTTTTTCAGCAATTTTTCAAAATCTTCAATATAAAAAGCGCAAATACTTACATCCTGTTTATAAGCCTGGGCAAATTCACCGTGCAGGTTGTCTTCGTTCCAGGGTAAACTGGCCGAATAATTCCCCCTTCTGAATAATTTCCATTACTTTTTCATTTCCTTCCGCATCAATATGTCCGATGCGGATATAGCCCTCTTTTACAAAATAGATCTTATTGTGATTGTAGGCTTCAAAATAAATATACTCTCCTTTTGGCACTTCCAGAAAATGGTGTTCGATCTTCAGGTCTTCATAATCTTCGTCAGAGAGGTGACACCAGAGATCGTAGTTACGGATTAAAAGCATTTTGTCATCAGCGGGCATAATGGGAATTATAGTTTAAAATTACCGAATCAGTGCTTATCCGGCGCGCTAAATTTGCAGTTAGATTTACAGCAATAAATAATTATTATATGGATGTACCCCTCATGGCCGACCTGTTTAGCCGGGGAGAATCACCTGAAATTCTGTTCTGGGTCGGATGTTCCGGCAGTTATGACCAGCGTGCACAAAAGATAACCAGGGCCTTTGCTACCATTCTTTCCCATATCGGTATTCGCTATGCCATTTTAGGCAAGGAAGAAATGTGTACAGGCGATCCGGCCCGGAGGGCGGGCAATGAATTTATTTTTCAAATGATGGCCTATCAGAATATCCAGATATTAAATAACTACCAGGTACAAAAAATTGTAACAGCCTGTCCGCATTGCTTCAATATTCTGAAAAATGAATATCCGGAACTGGGCGGTCAGTATGAAGTGATTCATCACACCGTTTTTCTCCAGCAACTGCTCGATGAAGGCAGGATTCGTTTAAAAGAAGGCGGGTCCTATAAAGGCAAAAAAATCGCCTATCACGACAGCTGCTACCTGGGAAGGGCCAATGGCATTTATGAAGCGCCCAGAAAAGTGCTGGAAGCCCTGGACGCTGAACTGGTGGAAATGAAACGTTGCCAAAGTCAAGGGTCTTTGTTGCGGCGCCGGCGGCGCACAGATGTTCAAGGAAGAAGAAAAAGGAAATACCCGGATCAATTTTGAAAGAACCCGCGAAGCCCTGGATACCGGTGCCGCCCTGATCGCTTCTGCCTGTCCGTTCTGCAATACCATGTTAACCGACGGCGTAAAACATGAAGAAAAAGAAGACCAGGTAAAAGTGATGGATATTGCCGAGATGATTGCTTCGAACTGGCGGACTGAACGGTTGACACGTCTGACGGTTGACGGATGACGGATACCGCATGGCTTTCAGACTTTAGGCTTTAGGCTTTCAAGCATTCTTTAAGCAATTCCCCCGCCTGCTTGCCTGTATTAAATAACAAATCCAGGATCGAAAGATTGGGAAAAAATCCGGTTCTTTCTTCAAAAACCTGCCGGTATTTTACCGGATTCCACTGATGAAAATTTTTTGGAAGCACCAGGTTTCGACGGTCATCCATTCCGGAGGCCTGAAAGGGAATGGCATTTTCCGTAAAACGGATTTCTGCCGGCCAGTCCAGTTTTTCTTTCACCCAGTTCAGACAATGCAGATTCCAGTCTGCCAGGTTCGAAAAATGGTTGCTGATAAATTCTCAAAAGTTCATCCTGGTAATATTCAAAAAAAGGCGAACGGTTATAGGCCGACTGAATGGATTTAAAATGCCGGGCCTGCCATTTTTCAGCATCTGAAATCATTACTTCATTTACGGGCAGTTGCTGATTTCTTCCATCCTGTAATGGAACCGAAAAAGAGATGATTCCCTGGGCTCCGGCAATCAGACAACGGTTGCGAAAACTCATTTTTCGGTAAAGTTCATATACATCTAAATACACATATGTTTCCGTATACAAAGTAGAAAAGAAGGTGATCGGTGGAAAATATTGTAATTCAGATACTATCATATCAATCTGTTCAAAAAGTCAAATTTAACTGATTTTTTTATCAATGGAAGCTATTGCCTGATAAGATTATTGTTCAATATAAATTATAATTATAATTAGTATAATATATTAAATATCAATATTATTAAATTTAAATTACTTACTAATAAAATTGTCCTTAAAGTATAGTAATGCCCCTTCGTGGAACAGCGTTTTTCCAATATTATTAGCATAGATTTTCAGAAGAAATATTCCCCTTTTTTCCGGGTTCGGAGCAGGTTATTTTAAAATGGAATCCATGCCCGATTCAGGCGGTCATTTGAAATGCATCTCAGGGGCCTTTACAGGTGCCGTAATCAGTCTGATAAAAATGCGGGAAGAATTGAAAGGTCAGGAAGGATTCTGGCCAGCCCGGAACGGGTTAGTTTTTCGTGATCAGAAAGCAATACCGGTTGAGTTTTCCCTGGAAATCGAAAGGTGTGGTTGCCCGGGTGATATCTTTTACGGTGCATGCCGACAAGGCTTCCTGCTGCATCTGGAAACGGCTGAAATTGGTGCTGAAATAAAGAATTCCGCCAGGTTTCATAGCCATCAGTACCTGGTTGATCAGCACCGGATGATCCCGCTGGATATCCAGGAAATCATCCATCCGTTTACTATTGCTGAATGTTGGCGGATCCATGATCACGAGGTCAAAATACCCGGCGGAAGGGTCTGCAGCCATTGTTTTACATCTTCATGGAGATAGTGATGTCTGGCCGGATCATAAAGCCTGTTCAATTCCATGTTTTCGGTTGCCCATTTCAGGTAGGTTTTGGACAGGTCCACCGAAACCACTTCTGCAGCGCCTGCCGCCGCTGCATATACAGAAAATGATCCGGTATAACAGAACAGATTGAGAACTTTTTTACCCGCTGCCTGGTCCCGCACCATGGCCCTGGTAATCCGATGATCCAGGAAAAGACCGGTATCCAGATAGTCCGTCAGATTGATTTTGAATTTCAATCCCTGTTCCCGGACTACCATGAATTGCTGTTCATCATCCAGCTTCTGATACTGATCCTGGCGGTTTGATTTACGCTGACGGGTGCGCAGTACGATCCGGGAAGCCGGCATTCCGGTGATTTCCTCGATGATCTCCTTACAATCTTCCAGCCATTGTTCATGTTCCGCCTCTTCCATATGGTGATTACGGCGGTATTCAGCCACATAGAGCCAGTCTTCATATTTTTCTATACAAAAGGGAAATTCCGGCAGATCATGGTCATAAATCCGGTAACAGCTGATATCCTGCCGTCTGGCGGCTTTGCTGATATGCCGGAATACTTTGGTGAGCCGGTTGCGGAACATGGTCGCCTTTTCGGGGGAAATCATGAAAGGCAAGATAGGAAGATTGTAACGGCTTAGAAGTCGCGCTGGATCCACTGATTCAGGGTTCCTCCGTTCCAGGTGCCCGGAACGATGATACGGCGGATACAATAGAGCGGATCTGCCTGATCCGGTTTTTCATTGAGCTGAAAGGCAGCCACAAATCCTCTTTTTTTAAGCTCCGGAAAAGCAGCGGTATTCCATAGTCCGAACGGATAGGCAAAATAGCGGATATTTTTACCGGTGATCTGTTCCAGGGTTTTCGTTGGTTTATCCAGCTGGGCTAATCCAGTCGTTGCCGTCATATTTTTTCACATTATGATGATCCCAGGTATGTGAACCGATGGTATTGCCTTCATCAGAAAGCTACGCACCTGTTCCCGGCTCATATAATGCGGCCGTCCCAGGGAAACAGTCATGATAAAAAACAACCCTTTAAATCCGTATTTTTTCATCTCCGGATAGGCCACGGTAAACTGATCCAGATCCGTATCATCAAAGCTCAGCATGATGGGTTTTGCAGGAAGTCGTGGCACCGGAAATCAGGTAAGCATATAACTGATCCGGTGTAATGGTATGATAACCGCTATCGGCGAGCATTCGCATCTGGGCGGCAAATGCAGCAGGAGGAACGATATATTTTTTTGAAATTTTTGAATCGGTCGGCTTCCAGTCACGAATCTGGTGATAACAAAGAATGGGCACCTGTTTTCTCGCCAGTATAACCGATGCGTGTGGAATGGTCTTATCAGCCGGAACGGCTAAGTGAACCTGTTCGGATTCCACCGGTTCACCGGATGCAGGCAGCGTTTCCGGTAAACGATGCCGTAGTGGGTTGCATTAAATCATTGCGACATTATTGTCCGGCAAGGACTGGCAGGACAACAATAAATACCAGCAGGCAGCAGCTAAGCAGTTTCATGGGGATCGGATTTCAAATTAAATAACGCTTTTACCCCATTCATTTATTGCGTTGAAGCATAATACCTTTCATGTAAATTGCAGAAGTCTAATTTTAAAACTTTTTCCATGCGCTGGAATCTTTTTTTGCTGTTTTTCATTCGTTTCTTTTTCGTGTTTTTCCCAGGATCCCTACCTTTTTATCGGCACTTATACCAATGGGGCGAGTAAGGGTATTTATGTATACCGTTTTAATACCACGACCGGAACCGGCAACGGAAGTAAGCACCATACAGGCAGCAAATCCGTCTTATCTCAGTATTTCACCGGATGGCAAACATCTTTATGCGGCCAGTGAAGACGAAACCGGAGGCTGCGGTACTGTGCTTATGCATTTGAACCTTCAACGGGTCAGCTGGCATTTTTAAATTCCCAGTCGAGTCATGGAACCTGCACCTGTTATGTTTCGGAAGATAAAACCGGCAAATGGGTATTTGTTGCAAACTATTGTTCAGGTAACCTGGCTGCCTTGCCGGTCAATACCGATGGATCCCTGGCACCTGCCGCCCAGATCATTCAGCAGTTTGGAAAAGGTGCAGATACAGCAAGGCAGGAAATCGTCCCATGTGCATTCAACCATTTTTTCTCCCGATGAAAAATTCCTGCTGACAGCAAATCTCGGAACAGATCAGGAACATGTTTATGCCTTCAATCCATCCGAAAATATTCCGCTGACAGAAGCCCACGGATTCCGTTGTTTCTCTGAAACCCGGAACCGGACCGCGGCATATCGCGTTTCATCCAACCAAACCCGATGTCTATATCATCGGTGAACTGACCGGCACCGTGGACGCATTTCATTTTGATTCCCTGTCCGGAAAACTCATTCATTTTCAACGAATCCGTACAACCCCGGAATCTTTTAACGGGGATCCCGGCAGTGCCGACATTCATATCAGCGCAGACGGAAAATTTCTATATGCCAGCAACCGCGGTGCTTCCAATACCATTGCTGTATTTGCCATCCGTAAAGACGGAAAACTTAGAAAACAAACAAATCATTTCCGTAAACGGAAAACATCCGCGCAATTTTGTGATAGATCCAACCGGTCATTTTTTATTGGTGGCAAACCGGGATACGGATAATATCGTCGTGTTTTCCATTGATCCGGTAACCGGATTGCTGAAAGCAACCGGAAAGGAAATCAGCATTCCGAATCCGGTATGTTTGAAGTTTCTGGTCAACTGAATAAAATATTACGGGCATTTTATACTTAAAATAAAATATGTGGTGGATATACGCATTGCTTTCCGCCTTCTTTGCTTCGCTCACTGCGATTTTTGCAAAAATTGGCGTGACGAATGTGAATTCCAATCTGGCCACTGCCATACGAACCGTTATTATTTTACTCGTTGCCTGGGGTATCGTTTTTTTCCGGGGAGAATATAAAAGGCTGCAAAATCTTTCCAGGCACAATCTTTTTTTTCTGATTATATCCGGACTGGCCACCGGCTTTCCTGGATATTTTATTTCAAAGCCCTTCAGATTGGAAAAGTATCGCAGGTTGCGCCGGTTGACAAACTGAGTGTGGCGCTCACGATTGTTTTGTCCGTTATTTTTCTGGGCGAAGCATTGAGCTGGAAAACTGCCCTCGGCGCATTGCTGATTATTGGCGGAACGGTGATACTTAATTGTTTAGATTGACGGTTGACAGTTGCATGCAGATGACGTTGGCATTTCTAGACGTTAGCGTTACAGCTTATGCTTAGACGCATTTTTTCAAAATATTCCAGAATTTCATTCCAGTTATTCAGCCGGTGATGATGGTTACATGCACATTATGGGCAGCTGGTAAACAGAAGCGGAATGCCTGAAAAATGATCCAGGTTTTTCAAGTGATCGTCAATCAGGTAATCCGTTTTGATAATGCTTTTATCTCCGCAGAAAACAATATTCTTCCAGGATATAAAAGGGAAATGTTCTTCCAGCCATTGTTTTTTTTCAAATAGTGAAAGCGGAAATTCCATGGCTGCTGAAACAATATATACATCAAAATCCTCCATCAGGGATTTTATGGCCTCCACACTACCGGTGATAAGCGGAAGGGTTCTGAAAAATCCGGGCGTGCGCACGTACCGCTGCACGGCTGTTTTATCCGGAAAAGCCTGGCTTTCCGGAACACCCAGCAGTGATTTTCCGGTCCACTTTTTCGCCCGATTCTTTTTCATAATACTAAATAAAATGGGTTTCCGTATCTGCCAATACACCATCCATATCCACGGCAATGGAAATGCCGGTGCGGTTTTTTTTCATCCATAATTAAAGATATCTTTCCCGTAAAATATTGAGGTGGTGTTTGTGGTGGCCATAAATCAGGTTTACGATATATCGCACCGACAGGAGATTATTATTGGCCAGCTCCTTTTCTGTCCAGGCCTCATCGGAAAGTGATTCAATAAATGCAATGCTGGATTCCCTTACCAGGGAATATTCCCGCATAATATCTTCTTTTTCTCTTTCATTTGCCCGGGCATTTTCCGCATATAAACTTTCTTCAAATCCAGGCAACGGTGTTTCATCCCCCCGTGAAAATCGCAAAGCCCGGTAAATAAAAATTCTTTCCGAATCCGACATATGAACCAGCATATCCTTGATCGTCCATTTGCCGGGTGCATACCGAGTAATTCATTTTCTCTTCAGAAAGCGAGCTGAATAATTTCCTCCGTTTCTGAAAAAATATCTTCCAGATGAATCAGCAGGTTGCCATCATCCGGCACAGTTTTATATATCGCCTGCATATAAGGTGCTCCCTGATCCGTTGGTTTATAAATTTTTTTCAATTCACGATGAGTTCAGACCGCAAATTTAAGAAACTCCTCCCCGATCAGCGCCGCCATTTTTGAAAACCGGATACGAATAATACGATTATTAAGAAATAAATTAGTCTACTAATTTTGTAGACTAATATATTTAACCTATCATTGCATCTAGAATACGAGGGTCATGTGGCCGAGTGGTGAGGCACGGGTCTGCAAAACCTTTTACGGCGGTTCGATCCCGTCCATGACCTCTGAGAGAGTTAAATTTGATGGCAGTCGTTACGGGGTGTATTTCCATACACCCCTTTTTATTTGAATTCGCTTTTAAGTAATTCATAAAGTCGCTGAAATTTTTGAAAGCCGTTCTGATAAACGGCATGCGCGTCCGGATCCGGCTGAAATGTTTTACTCACCGGCGGATGGGCTGTGCAGGGAATTCCAATGGTTTCCATCCCAAACTTCGCAGCACCCCAGGCAGAATTTTCAACGGTATCGCAAACCAGCACCGGAAGATTAAAAACATCTGCAATATCTGCAGCCAGATTTCATTTCGGGCAAATCCGCCGGTCGCAAAAACATTTTTGATTCCTGTTTTTTCAAACAGCGGCTGGCTGATCGCATACAAACAATAAATGACCCCTTCCAGAGATGCCCGCACCATGGAAGCCTGATCATGATTGATCTTCAGCCGAATATCATCCCTTTGGCATCTGCGTTCCAGATCGGCGCTCTTTCCCCCAGCAGATAAGGAAGAAAAATCAAACCTCCGGAACCGGATGACACAGCGGCTGCCTGGTTAAGAAACAGGGAACGTTTTCTTTTGAACGAAAAAAATCTTCCTGCAGCCATTGCAATACGATTCCGCCGTTATTGCTGGCGCCGCCCAAGAGCCATTGGTCATTTTTGATATAATAACAGAATGTGCGCATTGCCGGATCGATCTCCGGTTTGTCCACGATAATTCGGGCTGCACTGCTGGTACCCACGGTTACCACCAGGGAACCCGGTTCATCGGTTGAACCCAGATTTGCCATGGCCCCGTCGCTGGCTCCGATGATAAACGGAACCTCTTTTAACGATGGAAATAAACGCGGGGAGGTAAATATTCGATCCGTTGCCACAATTTCTGAAAACTTTTCCGCGGTCATTCCGCATTGTTCCAATATCCAGGGATCCCATTCAGGGAATGGATATTCATCAGTCCGGTTGCGGCTGCAATAGAATAATCCACCGCAAAGAATCCAAATAATTTATAAAAAACATATTCTTTGATCCCGATAAATTTATGGGCCGTTTCAAAGAGTGCTGGCTGGTTCCGTCTGATCCATTGCAATTTGCAAAAAGGTGACATGGCATGAACAGGTAGTCCGGTGCGTGAATAAAAAGCCTGCGCCCGATTTTCCGCGTGAATCTGTGCAGCGATATCCGCTGCCCGGTTATCGGCCCAGATAATGGAGGGAGAAATCGCCTTTCCGTTAAGTCAACAGCGATCAGACTATGCATGGCAGAACTGAAACAACACAGTGTGGGGATAAGGGGAGAAAGATCCTGGAGAATATTTTCCACAGTTTTAAACAACGCCTTCGATATTTCATCCGGATCCTGCTCACTCCAGTCGGGAAACGGATGGTGGATCGGATAGGAAACCGAATGCGCACATACAATTTTTCCATCCCTGGAAAAAGCAATTGATTTTACCGAGGTTGTTCCAATGTCAATACCCAGAAAATATTCCATATTGCCCTTGAGTATCAAATATAAATACTTGGGGGCTGTTAATTCAACATAAAGGAATAGAATTCGAAATGCATTCCTGTAACCGGAGGAACAACCGGAACCGGATCGGTAGTCGGCGGAACGGGTGCAGGTTCCACCGGTGGCCATTCAGGTGCCGGTTTAGGAGTGGACATTTCCCTGACATCTATGACATCTATATGGAAAACGAAAAAAGAGTTTGGAATGGCAGACATCGCATTATCTTTAGACAGATAAATACATACTTCATGCCATGCTTTTAAATTCATCATCATATTATCCTTCGAATGGATTTTAAAAATAAAACAGTTCTGATCACGGGTGCCAGCCGCGGAATCGGAAAAGCGATTGCATTGAAACTGGCTTCTGCCGGAGCCAATATTGTAATTGCTGCCAAATCAACCACTGAAGACGAACGCCTTGGCGGAACGATTTATTCCACTGCCGCCGAAGTGGAAGCCGCGGGCGGAAAGGCACTTGCCGTATACTGTGATATCCGGGATGAAAAGCTGATCCAGGAAGTGATGGAAAAAACGATGGCCGCTTTCGGAGGCCTCGACATCGTGGTGAACAATGCTTCCGCCATCAGCCTGACCAATACAGAAAAAACAGAACCCAAACGATTTGATCTGATGTTTGATATCAATGTG
This sequence comes from uncultured Bacteroidota bacterium, assembly GCA_963730655.1. Classification (GTDB taxonomy): domain Bacteria; phylum Bacteroidota; class Bacteroidia; order Chitinophagales; family Chitinophagaceae; genus Puia. The sequence goes on along the minus strand of CAVSSI010000001.1, from coordinate 109,746 downwards.
CGGGGAACGTTTATGGTCACCAAATATGCTTATCCCCTGCTGAAGAATGCGGCAAATCCGCATATCCTTACTTTGTCTCCCCCCCTGAATTTTGATATGAAATGGTTCAAACCCCATGTGGCCTATACACTGAGCAAATATAATATGAGCCTGATGGCCGGCGCATGGGCAGAGGAATTTAAAAAAGACGGAATTGCCTCCAACAGTCTCTGGCCTGCAACCCTGATCGCTACGGCCGCTGTGAAAAATTTACTGGGCGGTGAAAAACTTTTCCAGGTCAGCCGCAAGCCGGAAATTCATGGCTGATGCCGCTTTCTATATTTTGCAAAAAGATTCCAGGACAAATACCGGCAATCATTATATCGATGAAGACGTACTGCGTCAGGAAGGAATAACCAGCCTGGATGCCTATTCCGTTATACCAGGCGGGCCTTTACAGCGCGACCTTTTCCTTTAGGCGTTTCGTGTTTAGTAAAAATGCGGTGGGTAATCGGACTCGAAAGAATAATCGATGTGGTGGTTTCTCCATATTCCATCATACGGGCCAGCAATTCCTGTAAATGACCGGAATTCTCCACCACCACTTTCAGATAAATACAATGATTGCCGGTTACACGATGGCATTCCAGTACCTCATCCCTTTTTTCAATATAGTTTAAAAAAGGCTGGAGCTTTCCGGAACTCGTCGTAAATGCAATCAATGCCTTCAAGGCATAACCCGTTTTTTCATAATCCACTTCAATCCGGTATCCCTTAATAATGCCTGCTTCCTCCAGTTTATTCATTCGCTCCGCAACCGCCGGCGCGGACAATCCAACCTCTCTTCCGATATCCGCAAAAGAAGCCCTTGCATTTTCCTGCAGGCAGGCCAGGATCGTCCAGCTTGTTTTGTCTAATTCCATATGAAAGCATTTTAGCTAATATAGTTTCTTTTCGAAAGCAAATATTCAAATATTCCTTCAATTCGTAAGCAAAAATAATAAATATCTTTATAACTTTACAGGACGAGGAAAAGAAAAATATCAGCAGATGAATCACACCGCAACAAAATCTCCCGCATCCTTATCTGTCATACTGGCTTTCCTGACCGTTTATATTGTCTGGGGCTCCACGTATTTTTTTATCAGCCGGGCCCTGCATGGATTTCCACCCTTTCTGCTGGGAGGCATACGTTTTATTATAGCCGGCCTTATGATGATGGGGTGGTCTGTCTGGAAAAAAGAAAAACTTCTGGACTGGGCAACGATCAAACTGGCAGCCATCAGTGGATTTCTGATATTATTTATCGGTAACGGGGTTGTAATCTTTGTTGAACAATATGTGGGAAGTGCCTGGGTGGCCATTATTATTTCTGCAGCACCGCTCTGGTATGTAGTGTATGATAAACCACACTGGAAAGAAAATTTTTCGCAGCAAATCCATCATTACCGGATTGATTACTGGGACTGATCGGAATATTTTTATTATTTCTTCCCAATATTTCATCTTCTTATAATACCGACCACAATCCATATGAACAAACTCGCTCTATTTGCACTGATCATCGGTTCCATGTCCTGGGTAGTGGGTTCCTTATATGCCAAATATAGAAAGACACAGGCCCCGGCTAACGTCAACACGAGCTGGCAGATGTTTTTTGCGGGTATTTATTTTTTAACCGGTGCGGCCTTTACGGGAGAGTATAAAACATTTCACTTCGCTTCCGTTTCTGCAGATGCCTGGTTTTCTCTGTTCTACCTCATTATTTTCGGATCCATTCTGGCTTACAGTTGTTTTGTATGGCTGATGGAAGTGAGGTCACCTGCACAGGTGAGCACCTATGCCTATGTAAACCCGGTGGTAGCGGTTTTACTCGGCGTTTTTATTGCTTCTGAACATGTCAGCACGCTGCAGGTTAGCCGGCCTGCTGGTGATCCTGATCAGCGTGTTGCTGATCAACCTGAATAAATATCTGAAACAAGACCCAAACTGGCTGTATCCTAGGAAGATACCGGACTTCGCTCGTGCGGCAGTTCCAAAAAGAAATCTGCTTTCCTTGGCAAATCTTAATTTTAAGGTCAGGTTTATCCATATGACCTATCAAGAAATCACCGATTTGCTCGGAAAGGAAAATGAAGACCTCTTTTCCCATATCTGCAAAAAAGTTCCAAAAGATTCCATCCATCTTCCTTCTCCTCATTTTATAGAAGATGTTTATTCGGCATCAAACCGGAATCTGCAAACGCTGCGCAGCCTTCAACAGCTTTTTAATCAATGGCCGGCTCGCGGGTACTGGATACCTCTCCATCCTGCCGGTAGACCAGGGTGTGGAACACAGTGCAGGCGCATCATTCGCAAAAAATCCGATGTATTTTGATCCGGAAAATATCGTCCGCCTGGCCGTTGAAGGCGGATGCAATGCGGTTGCCAGCACTTTTGGTGTGCTTGGGAATGGTAGCACGAAAATACGCACATCGCATACCCTTCATCGTAAAACTCAATCACAATGAACTGCTTACCTATCCGGATAAATATGATCAGATACTGTTTGGAACCGTCCGGGATGCCTGGAATATGGGTGCCGCTGCGGTTGGTGCCACCATTTATTTTGGATCCCCGGAATCTGACCGGCAGATTACAGAAGTAGCCCGGGCATTTGAAGAAGCACACCATCTCGGCATGGCTACCGTATTATGGTGTTACCTGCGCAATAATGCATTTGTAAAAGACGGTAAGGATTATCATGTGTCTGCCGATCTTACCGGACAGGCCAATCATCTCGGAGTAACCATACAGGCAGATATCGTAAAACAAAAATTGCCTGAACTGAATGGCGGATACAAGGCGCTGAATACAGGCAACAGTCCTTATGGAAAACTGGATGAAAAAATGTATACGGATCTTTCATCGGATCATCCTATTGATCTCTGCCGGTACCAGGTGCTGAATGGTTTTTCCGGAAGGGCCGGCCTGATCAATTCCGGAGGCGCTTCCGAAGGAGAACAGGATTTAAAGGATGCCCTGCGCACTGCTGTGATCAATAAACGGGCAGGTGGCAGCGGTGTGATTTCCGGAAGAAAGGCATTTCAAAGACCATTCGGAGAAGGCGTTCAGTTGTTAAACAGCATTCAGGATGTTTACCTGGAAAAAAAGATTACCATCGCATGAAAAAAACAACATCAGCTCCAACCACCATTTTTACAGATATCGGCGGCGTACTACTGACCAATGGATGGGACCGCAGCGCCAGAAAAAAAGCCATTCAGCATTTTAAACTGGATCCGGAAGAAACCGAAGAAAGACATCACCTGACCTTTGATACTTATGAATCCGGCAAAATCTCACTGCACGAATACCTCGATCGTCTGGTATTTTATAACAAAAGAAATTTTACGGAAGAAACTTTCAGGCAATTTATGTTTGATCAGTCCAAACCGTTTCCTGAAATGCTCGCCCTTATCCGGGGAATCAAGGAAAAATATGGGATAAAAATTGCGGTGGTCAACAATGAAGGCAGTGAGCTGAACAAACACCGGATCAATACTTTCGGACTTTGCGAGTTTGTTGATTTTTTTATCAGCTCCTGTATTGTTCATTTCCGAAAACCGGATGCCGATATTTTCAAAATTGCCCTGGACATTGCGCATGTGGACCCGGAACAGAGTCATATACCTGGAAGACCGGCCCATGTTTGTTCAGGTGGCAGAAACCCTGGGCATCCGGGGAATCATACACCGTGATTTCGAAACAACGCAAATGGAACTGGCTAATTTTGGCTGGGAGGTTTTTTAACTCCGGTCAGATTCATAATGAACTCAATTTCCTTTTCACTATACGGTCTGCCATCGGCATGAAAAATTTCATGGAACCAGATTTTTGGGTCTGAGCCGTCGGGCATCGGTGTATCCCAGGCATATTTGGTATTTGTTTTTCCGCTGACCAGTCCCCAGTTGATCGCGCCGACATTTTCTTTTTTAAGTAAGGGCATGATATTGAAGAAAGTGCTGTTGCGCAGCCGGGCCATGTATTCTGTACAGATCAGCGGTCGTTTATATTTTCGCAGACTGTCAATTACCTGCTGGTGTGCGGTATCGTTTTCATAATTGTGGTAGGTGATCACATCAGAATGGGAAAGCTGGAAAGCATTCAGTTCTGTCAGATCCCTGTTCCAGACGCCGGCAGACAATGGCTGTATGGGATTGACTTCCTGGACCATTTAAAAACATTGGAGAGCAGGACCAGACTTTTATTGCCATAATTTGAATTTCCGGGTTCATTGTACAAATCCCAAAGCACAATACGCGGATCGTTTTTAAAATACTGCAGCACATCTTTTACATATTTTTCAAGCACGGTCATCAGTGCAGGATCATCGTACAATAATTTCCCCGGATCCCGGAGCCAGCCGGAATTGTGAACCCCGGTTTTTGGAGAAGGCTGTTTTCCCGCATGATAGGACTCGTTCCAGCAGTCATCAAAAAAAACAAAAATGGTTTTTATGTTCCTGTTGTTTGCAATCCGGAGGTACTCGTTCATCCGTTCCTTAAAACCGGCCGGATCCTGTTGCCAGGCCAGGTGATGCAGAAATACACGCATGCAATTGAGACCGATTGACTGGGCATAACCCAGCTCCCTGGAAATCGTCGCGCTGTCAAAACTATCTGCCTGCCACATTTCCAGTTGATTGATGGCAGTGCTCGGAATAAAATCACAACCCCGCAACCATCCCTGGCGGGCATACCATTGATTCGCCTGTTCCGCATTCCAAACCTCACGGGAAGGCTGAGCTGAAGCCGTTTTCAACAAACAAAAAAACAGAAAAACAAGTTTGATTATTTTCATATTATTATCATTGATCATCCTCTACCCATCATCGGTCAACGGTCATCGGTCAACCACCAACCACCAACCACCAACCACCAACCATATTATGGTTTTACAGAAAACCGGTAAACCGTCAATTCGTGAAAAGTCTGTCCCGGCTCAAGGATAACACCCGGGAAGGATGGCTGGTTGGGCGAGTCCGGAAAATGCTGCGTTTCCAAACAAAAGGCCCCATGCTGAACGATCTTTTTTCCATCGCCGCCCGTTAAGGTTCCATTCAGGAAATTACCGGTATAAAACTGAATACCCGGCTGGGTTGTTCTCACCTGCATCTGGCGCCCGGAGACGGGCTCATATACTTCCGCAGCTGTGACAAGGCCCGAATCCTTTCTGTCGATCACATAGTTGTGGTCATATCCTCCTTTCACTTTTTCCAGGTCCTTCCCAATAGGTTTGAATTTTAAAAAATCCATCGGACTGTTTTCAACTGAAGCCAGCTTTCCTGTAGGGATCAGGGTTTCATTGACAGGTGTGAATTTAGACGCATTGATCCTGAGTTCGTGGCCAAGGATGGTGGAGTCTTTACCGGCCGATAAATTAAAATAAGCATGATTGGTCAGGTTCACCGGTGTTTTCATATCCGTCATCGCGGTATAGTCAATCATGAGTTCATTTCCGGACCGGAGGGTATATACTACTTTTACATTGAGGTTACCCGGAAATCCTTCTTCCCCGTCCCGACTCAGATAAGAAAGTGCAAGACTGGAATCATTTACCTGGTTCACCGTCCAGATCACTTTATCGAAACCTTTCAAGCCACCATGAAGTGTATTTCCATGATCATTCAGTGCAAGAGTATATGTTTTCCCGTCAATCGTAAATGTGCCCTTGCTTAGCCGGTTGGCATAACGTCCGATCAGCGCCCCGAAAAAAGGATTCCCTTTCTGCAGATAACCCGACAATGAATCGTAGCCCAGCACCACATTTCCGGATTTACCGGATTTGTCCGGTGTCCATAATTCAAGGATGGTGCCGCCATAATTGGTGATCACCGCTTTCAGTCCCTCCTTGTTTTTAAGCGTATAGGCGTATACCGAATCATTTCCAACTGTACCATAATAAACTTTATTACCATTTTCCAGCACAACGATTTCTTTTCCCTTTTCCGGGGCAGACTGACAGGCTGAAGACAGGCCCCAGCCTATAAATAACAGGATGACAAAAAACAAAGCAGAAGATTTCATGGCAGCGTTATTAAATGTTAAAATGACAATTTATAAATGTAAAGGAATTCCTGTAAAATTCCTACTTATTGGCAGTTGTCGCAACATGTTTTGACCTGCGGCGCACAACGAAAATTTCTTTGGTCAGATCCGGCTGGTTATCCCCGAGCAGGAATCCAAATGGCTGAAGCGGTCCGATTCTGTCAAAAATCACTTTCACAATGGCGGTTATCGGAATGGAAAGAAACATACCCGGAACGCCCCAAAGCTGGTTTCCGACAAGCACGACAATGATGGAGACCAGTGCATTTATTTTCACTTTGGAAGCCACAATTTTCGGAACAAAAAGGTTGTTATCTATAAACTGGACGATAAGATAGGCAATCATCACATACAGTGCATCAACCGGCTGTTTGGTTGCCAACGCAAGCAGCATGGGAAGGGCTACGGCGATCAGTCCGCCGATATAGGGTATTACGTTCAGGAGTGCACCGATCACCCCCAGCAGAATCGCATATTCAATACCAAGAATCCAGAGGGCAACGGAATTTAATATAGCCACCAGCAGGGCTTCCACGAGTAACCCGAAAAGATAACTCTGAATTAGTCCCTTGGTTTCAGTGAGCACTTCGACAACCGTTGTATGAACATTTTTTGGAAACAGCCTGGAGATAAACTCCAGCAGTAGCGGCTTGTAATAAATGATCATAAATACATACACCGGCATAATAACAAATGTCATAAACACACCACCGATGGTAGAGATGGTTTCGGTAATCACCACGGTACCATTATCCATTCCCTGCTTCTGGGTCTTGGTTACCCATGCATCCACCTTCCATTTGGGAACATGGAAGGATTGTGAAACCCATCGTTCGAAATCGTTAAACAGGATCAGGAATTTTGCCTTGAACTGAGGGGCAGATTCACTAAAAAGAGATATCTGTGTAATGAAAAAATAAAACACACCGGCGATCAGAATCATGGTGACAAATAACGATAGCAGTATAGCCAGTATCCTCGGAATTTTCACCCTGCACAGAAACAGGATCACCGGATTCAGCAGAATGGCAATCATGATGGCAAATACCAGCGGAATGATTATATCCTGTCCCAGGTAAAGGATATAAAAAAAAACAGCGATACCCATGAGTACCTGCGCCATTTTTAAATACAGGGGTAGTTTCACGGCATCAAGATCCATAGATTGAGTTTTTAAGGACTAAAATAGACTATCTTGATATACAAAACGGATACCATGTTCCGCAGGACCCTGACTATTCCGATAATCCTGCTCTTATTCTGTAGCACCGGCAGGTCACAACTGGTATATCATGAACCCTACCGTCCACAGATTCATTTCTCTCCGAAAGCGAATTGGATGAATGATCCAAACGGCCTCGTCTATTATAAAAAGACTTACCATTTATTCTTTCAGTACTATCCGGATAGCACGGTTTGGGGTCCGATGCACTGGGGACATGCCGTCAGCCGGGATCTGGTGCACTGGAAACAGGTCGCCATTGCATTATATCCGGACAACCTGGGATATATTTTTTCGGGAAGTGCGGTGGTGGACGAATCAAATACCAGCGGATTGGGTACGAAAGGAAAAACGCCTCTTGTAGCCATATTTACGCAACATGATCCGGTGGGAGAAAAAAACGGGACGGGTCTTTTCCAAAATCAGAGTATTGCATACAGCCTGGATGCGGGTAAAAGCTGGATTAAATATGATAAAAACCCCGTTTTGAAAACGCCAGGTTTAAAAGATTTCCGGGATCCTAAAGTCAGCTGGTATCCTGATCAAAAAAAATGGATTATGACACTGGCTGCCGGTGACCGGATTCTGTTTTTTTCTTCCCCGGATTTGAAAAATTGGAATAAGGAAAGTGAATTCGGAGCCGGACTGGGTGCCCATGGGGGCGTTTGGGAATGCCCGGATCTCGTACCGTTCACCATAGATGGAAAAAAAATCTGGCTGCTGATAGTAAATATCAATCCAGGCGGTATACAGGGAGGATCCGGAACCCAGTATTTTACGGGTGATTTTGACGGGAGTCAGTTTACCTGTACGGATACAATCACGAAATGGGCAGATTATGGTCCCGATAATTATGCAGGTATTACCTGGAGCAATACCGGAAATGAAAAAATTTTCCTGGGCTGGATGAGCAACTGGTTATACGGCACCCGGGTCCCCAGTGTTAAATGGAGAAGTGCAATGACCATTCCGCGAATATTGGGTCTCCGGAAAATCGGACAAAGTTATTATACCACCATGCAGCCAGTGAACGCGTTGGAAAAACTGGTTGTGAAAACGAAATCATACAAGCAAATTTCTTCCGTAGACACAACGTCCATCTCCGGCACAACACGTTTGGAATTTACCGTGGATAATCTGCATGCATTTTCATTTGTGTTCAGCAACGACCTGGGGCAATATGTGGTTGCCGGTTATAACGAAGAAAAAAATTCATTCTACATTGACCGAACCCATTCCGGAATTTCAGATTTTGATTCCCGGTTTGCCGGCATACATTACGCCCCCCGCATTGCAACCTCCGGTCATTCGAAAATCACCATGATTTTAGATTATAGCTCGCTGGAAATTTTTGCGGACCAGGGTTTAACCACCATGACGGAAATATTTTTTCCAGGTCAGCCGTTCAACATCTTACAATCGGGTGTAACCCGTAAACCACTGGAAGATATTAAAGTAAGCCAGTTAAAATCCATCTGGCCTTAGCGGGAAGCAGGAACTTCCAGCCACTGAATCAGTTACAAGAAGCTTATGGACAAAATAGGGAGTTAACAATTCTACAGCAGAATTGATTTTCACCTGCAGGTAAACAGCGATATCTTTGGAGCCGGAAGAAGTATCCCGATATGTATAAAATTTCGTTCGCCGGCAAAAACAATTCTTTTCACCAGGATTTGAAATATTCTGTCGAAAAATATTTTTCAGCAACCCGTGTACAAAAAACGGGGAATTGGAAACTTTATCTCAAGACCCTCGTGCTGGCTCCGGCAGCGATGGTCATATATCTTTTTCTATTATTCAAAACGCCTGGGGTTGTTCCCGGTGTTTTGCTTTCAGCGCTGCTTGGTTTTGTGCTCGCCAGCATTGGATTTAATGTGATGCATGATGCCTGCCATGGTTCTTATTCGAAAAAAAACTGGATCAATAATATGATGGGGCTGAGCCTGAACCTGCTTGGAGGGAATGCCTTTATCTGGAAATTCAAACATAATATCGTTCATCATACCTACACGAATATCGACGGAATTGATGATGATATTGCCAAAAGCCCGGTTATGCGAATGTGTGAATCACAGAAATGGTCGAAAGCACATCGTTTTCAGCATATTTATGTAATTGTCCTGTATGCCATATCCTCATTTGCCTGGGTATCGCTGATGGATTTTGATAAATATTTCAGGCGCCGGGTAAATAATACTGATCTGCAGAAAATGGATGTTACGGAACATCTGATCTTTTGGCTGAGTAAACTTTTATACATTGTCTTTTACATCGCTTTACCGGTGCATTTCGTGGGATGGACCGCCTGGGCTGTAGGTTTTAGCAGCATGCACATCATGATGGGACTCACACTTGCCATCGTTTTTCAACTGGCCCATGTTGTGGAAGATGTTGAATTTGTATTTGCGCCCGGACTGGAACCCCAGAAAATAGAGGAAGAATGGGCGATTCACCAGGTACGAACCACGGCTAATTTTGCACCCGGAAATAAATTAATCAGCTGGTTTGTGGGCGGGCTGAATTATCAGATTGAGCACCACCTTTTTCCTAAAGTGAGTCATGTTCATTATCCGGCCATAGCATCGATCGTAAAAACAGTATGTGCCCACCACAAAATCCAGTATAAGGAATTTCAAACCATGGGATCCGCCGTCCGTTCTCATTTTCATATGCTGAAAATCCTGGGCAGAAAACCTTCAATTAACCATTAACCTGGTCTGTTTCCTTCACTGCCAGCCTGATCGTTTCTCCCTGTTGATCCGCGAAACCGGAATTAACCAGTTGTTTCAGGCGCCAGATCAAAAAAGATTCATTTGTTTTTTCGGACGATTTCAGCTGAAATTGCTGAACAGTGCGGGTTATCTTCTGAAATACCGGCTGAAGAAAATTCAGTAAAGCCCGGTCATAATAGTCATCCTGCTGCGGAATGATTTTCTTTCCTCCCTCGAGCGTACGAAGATTTTTATTTTCTGCAGATAGTTTTATCCATTCATCCGGGTCTGTTTCAAATTCTGCTCCGGTAACGGGTCGGGCAAGTTTCTTTGCCTTAATGAATTCACGGGCAGGTATCTCAGACAGCGTTGTAGGATAGAAAACATTTCCCTTTTCGTTGATGAAGGGTAAATTATTTAAACTGATGATATAAATTCTGCCGGCAAATTTGCCAAGTTGGGAGACCAGCCAGTAATAGCCCGAAACATCTCTGATATTCGGGGCAACCCAGATCCAGATCTGGTCAAACTCCTCTTCTTCCATCCTCTGGAGAATTACCTGTAAATGGTCATCGTCAGCGGAAACGGTTGCAGGTGCCGGACCCTCTTCCCGGATAAGATTCCACCAGGCTGCGCGCTCCTGTCTGCCGTCCGGCGTGTATATATTCCCCACAGGACCCACCGAGTAGTCATCTTCAATCACAATGGTTTCCCCGTCAAGGGCATCATCCATATCCATAGCCGCTGAAAGCAGACCTGCACCTCCTGAATCAAATACGATGTGAAACATGCAATAAGTTTTTATACTGGTTATTTTTCCTGTTCGGCATGATCAATTTCCATACGGAGATTACCGATGATGAAATCCTGCCGCTGAGGGGTATTCTTTCCCATAAAATATTCCAGCAATTGCTGAATATGTGTTTCCGGCATGATCATCACGGGCTGGACCCGCATATCTGAACCAATGAAACGGGCAAATTCTGCCGGTGAAATTTCCCCAAGTCCTTTGAACCGGGTAATCTCCGGTTTCGAACCCAGTTTTTTCATGGCTGCCTGTTTCTCTGTTTCATCATAACAATAAATGGTTTCCTGTTTATTACGCACGCGGAATAATGGTGTTTCCAGGATATATACATGATTATTTTTCACGAGGTCAGGAAAAAACTGAAGAAAAAAGGTCATGAGCAATAAGCGGATATGCATTCCATCCACATCGGCATCGGTTGCCACCACAATATTATTATACCGGAGTCCTTCAATTCCGTCTTCAACATTCAATGCGTGCTGCAGGAGATTAAATTCCTCATTTTCGTAAACTACTTTTTTGGTAAGCCCGAAACAGTTCAGGGGTTTGCCCCGCAGACTGAATACTGCCTGCGTTTCTACATTGCGCACTTTGGTGATCGAACCGCTGGCAGAATCACCTTCGGTAATAAAAATGGTTGACTCTTTTTGTTTTTCGAGGATCAGGTTTTTTTCCTTGCCGGTGGCTTCTTCATTATAGTGTACCCGGCAATCCCTTAATTTTTTATTATGCAGATTGGCTTTCTTCGCTCTTTCGTTGGCCAGTTTCCGGATTCCGGATAATTCCTTCCTTTCTTTTTCGCTTTGCTCAATGCGTTTCTTCATGGCATCCGCGATGGAAGGATTTTTGTGCAGAAAATTATCCAGTTCCCGGGCAAGGAAATCGTAGATAAAATTTTTCATGCTGGCCCCGCCCTCCTCCATATACTGGCTGCCGAGTTTGGTTTTGGTCTGGGACTCAAAAACAGGTTCAACCACGCGAACGGATACCGCCGCGGTTATACTTTGCCGGATGTCAGCGGCTTCATAATCTTTTTTATAAAAATCACGAATCACTTTTACAAAGGATTCCCGGAATGCCTGCTGGTGTGTACCACCCTGGGTAGTATACTGGCCATTTACAAAACTGAATATTTCTTCGCCATAATCACTGTTATGGGTAATCGCAACTTCAATATCATCACCTTTCAAATGGATTATCGGATACCGGAGTTCATCTTCGTTGGTCTTTCGTTTAAGCAGATCCAGCAGTCCGTTTTTGGATAAATACTTTTTGCCGTTGTAGTTGATTACAAGACCTGCATTCAGGTAACAATAATTCCAGAACTGATTATCCAGGTATTCATTGATAAAATGAAAATTCTTAAAAATGCTTTCATCCGGAATGAATTCAACCAGTGTGCCATTCTGTTCCGAGGTGCTGGTTTCTTTATTTTCCTTAACCAGGTTCCCCTTTGAAAAAGAAGCCCTTTTTTCGCGTCCGTCCCGGAAAGCAGCTACCACGAATGACTGGCTTAAGGCATTGACCGCTTTGGTTCCTACCCCGTTAAGTCCAACCGCCTTCTGGAATGCCTTACTGTCGTATTTGGCACCGGTATTGATTTTACTTACCACATCTACTACCTTTCCCAGCGGAATGCCCCTGCCAAAGTCCCGGATGCGTACCATTTTTTCTTCAATCTCCACTTCAATCTGTTTTCCATGGCCCATGGTATATTCATCGATACAGTTGTCCACCACTTCTTTAACCATTACATAAATGCCGTCGTCGGCACTGCTGCCGTCTCCCAGCTTGCCAATATACATGCCCGGTCTGAGCCGGATATGTTCTTTCCAGTCCAGCGAACGGATGGATTCCTCTGTATATGCAAATAAATCAGACTTATTTTCTGCCATAATGAATGGTCGCAAATATAGGTAAATCCAACTGTTGCAAAGCTGCACGAATTACGCACGATTGTGAATAAATCTTTTCTTATTCTCTTGATTTCCTGTTTTTTAAACTGCAGTCTACCGGTAATTGTCCGCAGTAATTTGAGTACAAAACCAAGTATTTTTACCTATAATAAAACATTCAATTCAACGCTATTGTATATATAAACTCTAACCCTTGAAAACTGGTCTTTTACCGGGAATTATACAGCTGATGTCCATACTCGCTGTAATTCTTTGCTTCTTCCCGCTGATTATATACTCCTGGAAGAGGCTGGTTACCAATAAAACCTATATGGTGGTTTCCATTTTCTGGATGATCAACGGGATTTTGTATTTCCCCGAAATTTTTCAATGGCAATGGTATAACTCGGTAACCCATTTAATCACCCTGTATTACAATCTCATAGATGCCCCACTCATTTTCCTGACTTTTTATTACGCTTTTGGAAAGAAATTCTTTTTGTACCTGATCCTGGCCTTCGCAGGTTTTGAAACCATCATGATCATCTGGAAAGGATTCAATTTCGATTCAGACGACATCATTATCGGTATAGGAAGTTTAATCTGCCTGATACTCTGTATCTGGGGTATTGCAAACTATTTTAAGAAAGTGGAGCATTCCGATGAGGAAACAGCAATCGTATTTGTGTTGTCGGGATTCCTTTTTTACTATGGATTGTTCGCCGTGGTTTATCACTTTAATTACCTGAATGATAGCGGGTCTCAAAAACCCTATGTGCAGTTTATCAATTATTCATCCGTTTGCCTGGCCAACCTGCTTATTTCCTTCGGTCTTTGGAAATTCGCGCACACAGAATACCTCGAAGAAAGATATTAATCCTCATCTTCTTCATAATTATAGGATCCCTGGTTATCGTTATAAATCGATTCCCAGTCTTTTATTTTATCGTCGCTCACCAGTTCCAGAATATCAAAAATAGGGTCTCCTTTTTTCTTCCATTCATTAATGGTTTCTTCCCCATACCTGGATACAAACATGCATTGTTCGGTTTCCAGGTTCACTTTGATCAGACTTACCGGAGATAGGTCCGTTTCCTGGATAAGGTAATAACAGCTTTTTTCTAACAGGGCATAAGAATACATACTACACGGTTTTAAAAAATGAACTCAGTATGGATGTTAGAATTAATGGGAAGTATGTACCAGCTGCAGAAGAATTTTTGGGGGGTAGTAAGGATGACTGCAGCAACACGAATTTAGTACATTTAAGAACTCAGGAGCCCGTTTTTACACCTTTGGAAACATGTATTTATTTTTAAGCTAATTTTGTGTTGATTATCAACTACTTATAAATTCTACCCTTATGCAATCGGAGTATTTGATCCATGGCCGGCGGATAATCTTCCGTATAATGACTCACATAAATCAGGGTGGCCTGGTAATTCCGGCAGTACTGGTCAATCATATTTACCGCAAATCCGGTCTGAGTTGCATCCAGTCCCTGGCAGGGCTCATCCAGCACCAGGAGCGGTGGTGTTTTGATCATCGCCCGGCCCAGCAAAATTAAACGCTGTATGCCCATCGGCAGACTGCTCAATAAGCGATGTGAATAGCTGGTGCAATCCAGGAAATCCAGCCATTCCATGACCAGCTTTTCCTGTACGGCCGACAATGAACGAAATAGTCCGATGGTATCAAATAAACCGGAAGCCAGGGCTGTAAATGCGGTAGCCGAAGGATCAAAATAGAGTTGCAGTTCGGGAGAAAGGAATCCTGTTTTTTGTTTGATTTCCCAGATGCTTTCACCCGTACCTCTTTTCCGGTCGAATAAATAAATTTCATTGGCATAAGCCTGCGGATTGTCGCCCGTGATCAGACTCAGTAAAGTTGATTTCCCTGCACCATTGTGCCCGGTAAGTGCACAGCGGCTGCCCTTTCGCAATTCCCAGTCTATTCCCTCCAGAATATTTTTTTCTTCATATCGAATATGCACCTGGTGCATTCGGACGGCATACTTAAAATCAGGATAGGTAAACGAAATGGATGAAGGAAAATCCTTTCCGGAATGGGTGATTGTTGCAGAAAACGAAGACCGGGCACCCATATCTCTGTTCGCAAGAACCAGGGTTCCATTCTGCAAACGGGCCTGTCGGTTAAAACAGCCCGGAAGATGATCCCGGCTGCTGAACAGGAGAAGACGCTGACCAGCCAGGGAAAGTTTTTCCAGAATTCCATCCAGGAACTGGCGGCCCTCCACATCGAGACCGGTAAAAGGTTCATCCAAAATCAGTAAATAAGGAAACCGGAGAACGGCCTTTAAAATCTGAATCCTTTTATTTTCCCCGTTCGACAATTGGATCAGGGGTTCATCCAGCAATGCGCTTAAGTGAAAACTATCCAGCAGTTCCGGTTTCGACAATACCTGACTATTCCCTTCCATTCCGGAGAGGTCTTCCCTAACCGTAATGGTCGCTTCCGCATCAAATGAATTATACCGCTGCTGGTAATAAAAATTGGACTGGTTTTGAAGATCCCGGAACCGGTGTTGCTGATCGATGACCAGCACGTTTTTTTCCAGTGGAATACCCTTACGTTCAGGGAAATCGATGGATCCGGAAAACGCATGACTGCCAGCCAGTGTATGTGCCCACACAGTTTTCCCCGCCCCGGCTTCACCGAATACAGCCCACTGTTCGCCGGCCCTGATTTCCAATGAAATATCGTGTAGAATTTCCTTTCCGCCGATCCTCACCCCCAAACTTTCCATCCTCAGCCAAACAGGGTCCATGCTTATGATTTAAGGGCTGTAAAGATGCTTTTTTTAAATTACTTTAGACGCTCAATCCATCACCTGATTTCACCACAGACCATACAACAAATTCTCAGCCGCATCGACATAACGGAAATCATTGGCGGCTATGTGAAGTTAAAAAAAAGGGGCGCCAATTACCTGGGTCTCTGTCCGTTTCACAACGAAAAAACACCTTCTTTTACGGTTTCTCCGGCAAAGGAAATTTATAAATGTTTTGGTTGCGGCCGAAGTGGCAATACCATCAGTTTCCTCATGGAGCATGAGAAATTCTCTTATGTGGAGGCATTGAAATGGCTGGCCAACCGGTACAATGTTGAAGTTGAAGAATCCGAACTGAGTCCGGAAATAAAAATTCAGCAGCAAACAGCAGACAGTCTCTATATCCTGAACAATTTCGCCCAGCAGTTTTTCAGTGACATATTACAAAACTCCGAAGAAGGACAAAATATAGGTCTGAGTTATCTCCAGGAACGTGGATTCAATGCAGCAATCATTGAAAAATTTCAGCTGGGATATAATCCGTCTGCACCGGATGCTTTTGCTACTGCCGCGATCGCTGCGATGTACAATCCGGAACTCCTGCAAAAAAGCGGACTCGTGGTGATGCGGGATGGAAAACCGTTCGACAATTACCGGGGCCGGATTATTTTTCCGATCCACAACCCGCAGGGTAAAATTGCCGGTTTTGGCGCCCGTGTAATCCGGAATAACGACCGCGCACCGAAATATATCAATACGCCGGAGAATGAAATTTATATAAAAAGTAAACTGCTTTACGGATCCTGGTTTGCAAGGCAGGCCATCGACAAAGCGGATGAATGTTTACTCGTAGAAGGATATACCGATGTAGTGGCCCTGCACCAGGCAGGCATTGAAAATGTAGTAGCCAGCGGAGGCACATCACTAACGCCGGACCAGCTGAGACTGATTAAAAAATACACGTCCAACCTCACGATTATTTATGACGGGGATGCGGCCGGAATTAAAGCAGCCCAGCGCGGAATGGACCTGGCATTTGAAGAAAGCCTGCAGGTGAAACTGGTCTTGATTCCTGATCAGGAAGACCCGGACGGATATGTGCGCAAATTCGGTGCTGCTGCCTTCCGGGATTTAATTGCCGCGAATAAAAAAGATTTTATTCTCTTTCAGCTGGAAACCTCGCTGGCAGCGGTTTCCGGGGACAGTAACAAAAAAGCACTGCTGGTTAACCAGATCGCAGAAACCATTTCGAGAATCAACAAGGCGGAGGATTTTACCCGGCAGCAGGATTATATCCGCCGGTCATCCGAACTCCTGAAAATTGATGAAACCGGATTGAATACACTGGTAAACAAATTCATCCGGGAAAGGATCAGCAAGTTTGAAAACAAGACGGCTCCCCCGGAATCATCTCCTGATACCAGCCAGCCGGAAAAAGTATTTCTTGATGAGGAACTGAATGAACTGCTGAACCGCGATGAACAACAGGAACGTGCCATTGTCAGATCCCTTCTTGAATTTGGCCTCAAACCCTGGAATGATGAAATCACCGTGGCGGATTATTTATTGCCGGAACTGGAGGACGAAGACATGTTCGATAATAAAAACCTGATCCGTGTATTGCAACTCTATAAAATCTGGTATGACCAGAAACTGGAACCCACTTCCCGGAATTTTTTATACCATGAAGACCAGGAACTCGGTGCCCTGGTTGTATCCATCATGGACTTCCCTTATGAAGTAAGTGAAAACTGGAAAAGGGTATATGAAGGAAAAATTCCAACCCGGGATGAACTATACCAGGAAGAAGTGGGCTCGACCCTAACCTATCTGAAACTGAGAAAAATTCAGCGGCTGATGAATATGAATCAGCGGGACCTGGAAAAATCAAAAAATACGGAAGAACAACTCATGTTTATGCAAACCCATCTCCATTTGAAACAAATGGAAAAAGAACTCATGGTGAAGGCGGGAACAGTAATCGTAAAAATTTAGAGTGGCCTGTTGAGATGGTGGATCGTGTATGGTGGATCGGGAAATCGACAGACGATTAACGATACACTAAATACCATTAACCATACACCATATACGATCAACCATTAAACTGCCAGTTCTTCCACCACTTTCCTGTTCAGAAGGCTTGAAGAAGCCCCGACTGAAACTTTCTCAAACCGGGTTGCGGTCCATACATGATCCAGGGTAATTTCATTGATGCCTTCAAAACCCGCATGGGTGATACAGGTCCAGCTGCATTCCCGGTTAAGGGTGGTTGCAATCTTAGAACTGGTTTTGGGATAAGCCACCCAGAATTTACCTCCCTTGCTGAGGGCTGGTAATACTTCGTGAATGATACCCTTTAACTGGGTTTCATTCACGGCAAAAACCAGGGCAAAGTCGATTTTTTTGATCTTTAAAAGAGGGGTCACATTCTTTGCAAAAGCCAGTTTGGCAAATTGCTTCTCTATCGAAGATGGAAGACCCTGAATTAAAATACTTTTTTCTTCTTTGAGTTCCAACTTTTCCAATAAAGTTAATGACATGCTT
Source organism: uncultured Bacteroidota bacterium (assembly GCA_963730655.1). Lineage (GTDB taxonomy): Bacteria > Bacteroidota > Bacteroidia > Chitinophagales > Chitinophagaceae > Puia. The sequence goes on along the minus strand of CAVSSI010000001.1, from coordinate 91,707 downwards.
TATGTGATTTTGTTTGCAGAGCCGTTGGTAGGGCTGCAAAGGTAACGAAAACTTAACGTCAGTAAAAGAAATTCATCCTAAAACCCGGCCTGTAACGTTAAAAAGGGTATTTACACGTGTCTTGGGAAAAATCCAGGGTAAGATATTGATTAACCATGCATTATATCTAGCTAAATCAAGCAGTTCTTCAGGGTCTGCGGGGCCTTTTTTTATCGCGGTACTTTAAAATGGGGATCTTGCTTTCACTTCCCCTGAGCAAACGGCTGATATTCTTCTGATGGGTCAGGATTACGAGCAGGGCAACGGCGATGGCAAAAGCCCGGTAAAGGGGTTCCTTTTCATTAAAAATGAACAGGATCAGTACCGTAAAAGCGATGCTGGCCAGTATGGAACTCAGGGACACAAAACGGGTCAGGTATAAGCAGAGCAGGAACACCCCGACGCAATAGACGGCCACCAGGGGCTGAATAGCCAGGATCATCCCAAATAAGGTGGCAACCCCTTTCCCGCCCCGGAAATCAGCCCAAAGGGGAAATATATGGCCTACCACAGCTGCCAGGCCAAGCCCGACCATCAGATTGGTCCGGTCCCATTCATTATGCATGTAAAAAGGCAAAACGATATACAGGCTGGTGGCAATAACGCCCTTTAAGTACGTCCACAGACATCACGATACAGCCCCATTTTGATCCTAAAACCCGGAAAGTATTGGTGGCTCCGGCATTTCCGCTTCCATAATCACGAATATCCACTCCGAAAAAATATCGGCTGATCCACACGGCCGTCGGTATGGAACCAATGAGGTAGGCAAACACGATAAATAAAACTTCCTTCATGGACGGCTCGAATACTTGGATTTCAAAATTAATTAAAAAAAGCGATTAAACAGGAAGGTTATCCTCTATATGAACTGATTTTTTAAACTGAAACAAATCCAGTTATCTCTGGTCATTAACCTCTCCAGTGTAAAACCTGCCTGGAGGGCCTTGATCCTGATTTTTTCCTCATCAGATTCAAGGACCCCGCTGCCTATAAAAACGCCCGATTGCTTCAAATGTTGTCGTAGAAATTCCATGTTTTCCAGTATAACCCGCAGGTTGATATTGGCCAGGATCAGGTCAAATTGCCCCATTCCGCTCAGGGAATCCCTTAGTTCGATCCTGATTTTTTCACAGTCATTCAATCTTGCATTTTCGGTTGCATTTTCAATACTCCATTCATCTGAATCGATTGCCGTTACCGTTCCCGCATTCAGTTTACAGGCCAGAATGGCCAAAACACCGGTACCGGTACCAAAATCCAGAACCGAAAGATCCCTGAACTCCAGATGCTGCATAGTGGAAATCATCATATAGGTCGTGGCGTGGTGACCCGTTCCGAAACTCATTTTCGGCGTAATCACCAGTTCATATTGAACATCGGGAACCGGTTCGTGAAAATGAGCCCGGATCGCACAGAAACGGTCAACGACTACCGGTTCGAAATCTTTTTCCCATTCTGCATTCCAGTTTCTGGGTTCGATATATTCAACCTTAAATAAAGTATGAAAAGGATCTGCCACTCCTTTTATTTCAGCAATAATATTTTCAATTCGTGTTGCATCATAGAGAGATTCCGGAATAAAGGCATGCAGTTTTTTGGGTTCTTCTTCAAAGCCTTCAAATCCGGACTGGCTCAGGCGGGCAACGAGGATATCCGACTCTTCCGAATCCGTTGTCTGTACAGTGATATGAATATAGCGGGTCATTTGCGAACGCTTAAAGCCTAACGCCTAAAGCTCAAAGCTTGATTAGATTAATAATTGAAAATTAAATTGAATTTCCTGAATAACTGAATAAAAAAAGAGCACTTAAAAAGTGCTCTTGAATTTATTCTAACTGAATTAAATTATCTATTGCGTTCAGGCTTTAAGCTTTACCGCGTTAAGCTTTCATTACGCTTCACGCTCATTCTGATGCTGCTCCTGAGGTCTGCCCTCTGGTTTTGGCATCAGCACTTTACGGCTGAGTTTGAATTTTCCGGTTTTGCTGTCCACACCGATCAGTTTCACTTTCACCATATCATTTTCATTTAAAACGCCGTCCATGCTTTCCAGTCTTTTCCAGCTCACTTCACTGATATGAAGTAAACCCTGTTTGCCCGGGCAGGAATTCTACAAAAGCACCATAAGGCATAACTGATTTTACTTTGGCTTCGTATACAGATCCGACTTCAGGAACTGCAACAATTCCTTTGATCCAGGCTACTGCTTTATCCAGACCTTCTTTGGAAGGACTGAAGATGCTTACTTCACCCTGGTTACCTACTTCTTCCAGATTAATGGTAGCGCCGGTTTCTCTTTGAATTTCCTGAATGATTTTACCACCGGGCCCGATTACTGCACCGATAAATTCCTTATCAATAAATAATTTCTCCATTCTTGGCGCATGTGGTTTCACTTCCGGCCTGGCAGCAGGAATACATTCATACATGGCATCCAGTATATGCAGTCTTCCCTTACGGGCCTGTTCAAGCGCTTCACGCATCGTATCCATGCTGAGCCCGTCTACCTTAATATCCATCTGTACACCACAAATTCCATCCCGGGTTCCGGTTACTTTAAAATCCATATCCCCCAGATGATCTTCATCACCCAGGATATCAGTCAGTACCGCATATTTATTATCAGAAGATCTGGAAATCAGTCCCATGGCCACACCACTCACGTGTTTGGCGAAAGGAACCCCGGCATCCATCAGGGCGAGAGATCCTGCGCATACAGTAGCCATGGAAGAAGATCCATTGGATTCCAGCACATCGCTTACCACACGAACCGTATAAGGATAATCATTTCCCGGCATCATTTTTTTCAATGAACGCATGGCCAGATTTCCATGTCCCACTTCACGGCGGGCCGGAGCACGCATCATTTTTACTTCACCTGTGGAAAAAGGAGGAAAATTATAGTGCAGGATGAATTTGGTATAGTCTGATTTCGCGGCGCTTTCCACCAGCAGTTCATCCAGCGGAGTACCCAGTGTTACCGTAGTGAGGGACTGTGTTTCACCCCGGGTAAATAAAGCGGAACCATGCGGTGTTGGCAATGGATCTGTTTCCATCGCGAGCGGACGTACCTGATCCAGCTGACGTCCGTCGAGCCGGATCTTTTCGTCAACAATCATATTCCGCACCACTTCCCATTGCAGGTCGGCATAATATTTTTTGGCTAATTTTTTATCTGCATCCGTAACTTCCGGTCCCAGGCTTTCAATCAGTTCTTTTTTTACCGGGTCGAAAGCTTCACTGCGCTGATGTTTGCTGCTTCCGGCTTTGGAGATCTGGTAAATTTTATCTTTGGTGAAGGCCTGAACTTTGGCATTCAGTTCTTCGTTTGTTTCCGGCTTTTTGTAGTCTCTTTTTTCTTTAGCACCCACTTTATCACGCAGGTCCAGCTGACCTTTAATCTGAATACGTATCGCATCATGGGCTATCTGGAGTGCCTGGATCAGGTCGTCCTCACTGCATTCATTGGCTTCCCCTTCCACCATCATCAGATTTTTATCTGTAGCGGCGATCAGGAATTCCAAATCCGATTTTTCCAGTTCGGAACGGGTCGGATTGACAATAAATTTTCCATCTACTTTTCCTACCCTTACTTCACTGATGGGTTCCTTAATGGGAATATCAGAAATGGTCAGCGCTGCCGAAGCGGCAAGACCTGCCAGGGCATCGGGCATGATTTCGGAATCACTGGATACCAGTGTAACCAGCACCTGCACATCACAGAAATAATCTTCCGGAAATAAAGGACGCAGGGCACGGTCAATCAACCGGCTGGTCAGTACTTCGTAATCATTCAGACGGGATTCTCTTTTAAAAAAAGAGCCCGGGATTCTTCCTGCAGAAGCAAATTTTTCCTGGTAATCCACTGAAAGCGGAAAAAATTCCTGTCCTTCACGGGGTTCCTTATTGGCTACAACGGTGGCCAGGATAATACAATTCCCCTGGCGCAGGGTAACGGCACCATCTGCCTGACGGGCAAGTTTTCCGGTTTCTATAGTAATGGGTGCCCCTTCGCCGCTGGTAAAGGTTACACTGAATGGCTGTGATAACATAATGAATCGTTTGATATAAATCGTCCGAACAGTAAGCAGGAGGGATCCTGGAACGGTTAACTAACGATGATGAATGCAACATGCTGAAAAAACGATTCCCAACTTATATTCGTTGGGAATCCACTATTTTCTGAGACCGATCTTTTCGATCAGCTGGCGGTAGTTCTGCAGGTCATTGTTGCTCAGGTAAGTCAACAGTCTTTTTCTCTTTCCTACAAGCTGCATCAGCCCGCGGTGGGTAGAGAAATCTTTTTTATTTTCCTGAAGATGTTCGGAAATGCGGTTAATACGTTCGGTCAATAAAGCGATCTGAGCTTCGATTGATCCTGTATTTGTAGCGCTTGTTCCGAACTTTGTGAAGAATTCTGCTGTTTTGTCTTTTGTCAAATAAGGCATCTCAATTTTTTTAAGGCATCCAGATAATATTCTGCTAATTTCGGTCGCGAAGGTAGAGAATTATTTGCGTATTTCGACGTTTTCATTGAAAATCCCTGTTTGGGCTAAGTATACATTCATTATGAAGTCCTACCTGTATCCACTTGAGCGAAAGCTCATTATCGTAACCGTCATCAGTGACCTGGTAACCGACTACCGGGTTCATAAAATCTGCCAGACCCTTCACCAGGATGGGTATAAAGTGCTGCTGATCGGTTCCGTTAAAAAATCAGGTTTAGCCTTAAAACAGCGTGACTATCAAACAGATAGGATTAAACTCTGGTTTAATCGCACCGCATTGTTCTATATGGAATTTAATATCAGGCTGTTTTTCAGACTGCTCCGGGAAAAAGGCGATATCTACCTGGGAAATGACCTGGACGTTATGCCCGCAACCATGATCATCGCCCGAATTAAAAAAAAGCCAATTGTTTATGACAGTCACGAATATTACCTGGGAACAGCCGGACTGGATCAAAAACCCCTGCGACGTTCGGTTTGGAAATTCATAGAAAGCCAGGTTTTTTCCAGGCTGAAATATATGTATACCGTTTCTGAATCCATCTCCAACCTCTATCGCAAAAACTACCACAAAAAACTATTCCTGGTCAGGAATCTGCCGGTATAAGAATCCGGGTTATCCCGAGCTTACCCAGGAAGAAAAGGACTGGATTGCTTCGATTGACCGGCAAATCCCGATCGGCAAAAACATGTTGATTCTTCAGGGGGCCGGTCTCAATGAGAGCCGCGGTGCAGAAGAACTTGTGTACAGCATGTTATTCCTGGAAGCATCAGAATATCACTTATTGATCGTGGGTGGTGGTGATATATTCAGTAAGCTTGAAAAAATGGTTGACCAGAATCAGCTTTCTGATAAAATAACCCTGATTCCAAAAGTTCCTTTTGCAGTGCTTGGCCATTTTACCCGGAAAGCCCATCTTGGTATTTCCATCGATAAACCCACAGTCGTAAATCACAAATACAGTCTTCCGAATAAATTATTTGAATACCTGCATGCCGGGGTTCCCGTACTGGCCAGCCGCCTGGTAGAAGTGGAAAGAATCATCAATCAATATGATGTGGGAGACTTTATTGATGATTATCATCCCGAAAATATTGCCCGGAAAATAAAAGAGATTTTCAGTCATCCGGAGATTCTTCACCGCTGGAAACAAAATACCTGCCTGGTAAGGGAAGCGCTGAACTGGGAAAATGAAAGCAAAATAGTAATTGATATTTTTAAACAAGTGGAAAAGGAATCGGTTAATAATTATTAATGGAGAACCGGAAACTTCATATTGTTTGTCATGATGTTCCTTATCCGCCGGACTATGGCGGTGTATTCGATTTATACTATAAAATACGCACGCTGCATGAAGAAGGAATCCGGATTCAACTGCATTGTTTTACAAGCGGCAGGGATGAACAACCCATACTGAATGATTTTTGTGAAGAGGTATACTATTATCCGCGCCGTACGGGCCATAAAGGTTTTTCGCACCAGCTTCCCTATATTGTTTGTTCCCGTTCCAATCCCGAACTGCTGGAAAGGCTTTTACAGGATGAGTATCCGATCCTGCTGGAAGGAGTCCATTGTTCCTATCTGATGCAGGATCACCGGTTTGCTGCAAGAAAAATTCTACTCCGCCTGCATAATGTGGAATCGGTGTACTATAAACAACTTGCCAAATGCAGCGGGTCCTGGTTTAAAAAATTATATTATCTGCGCGAAAGCGCCGTGTTGAAAAAATATGAAAGGAATATTGCCTCCTCCTGGCCCCTGCTGGCCGTAACCCAGTTTGATGCGGACATGGCATCCGTCTGCTACCAGTCCAAAAACATTCAGGTCATTCCTGTATTTCTCCCCTTCCAGCATATCAATTCTCCCCAGGGAACAGGTTGTTATTGCCTGTATCATGGAAACCTGTCAGTAGACGAAAATGAAAAAGCAATTGTCTGGTTATTGGAAAATGTATTCGACGATCTTCCCATCCCTCTGGTGATCGCCGGCAAGAATCCGGGACCGAAAATCTACCGGGCCGTTGCCCGCGTTAAAAACTGTTGTATTGTTCCCGATCCCACTGATTCCGAATTGCAGGATATCATTTCGAAGGCACAGATGCACGTTATTCCTTCCTTCAATTGTACCGGGGTTAAACTGAAATTACTGAATGCACTATTTAACGGAAGACACTGTGTGGTAAATACGGAAGCCGTAGAAGGAACCGGGCTCCAGGAACTTTGTCACCTGGCGGATGGTGCAAAGGAATTCAAAGTGATTGTTGAGAATCTCTACGAACGTCCTTTCACTTTTCTTGATCTGCAGTTAAGAAGGGAAAAATTGCTGAATCAGTATGACAATCATCATACCGCCAGCCTGCTTATTGCACAGATATGGTAGCATTGTCCAATACCTTGCCTTTCTCGGTTCGCAGCGTCCGGGCCGGAAATTTTCCCACTACCCGGTAGTCATGCGTCGCCATGATAACGGTGGTTCCATATTCCCGGGAAATCTGAAATAAAAGCTGCATAATTTCATCAGATGTCTCCGGATCCAGGTTACCGGTAGGTTCATCTGCAAGAATGAGTTTGGGAGAATTCAATAAAGCCCTTGCGATATCCACGCGTTGTTGTTCACCACCGCTCATTTCAAAAGGCATTTTAAATCCTTTTGATTTCAGTCCCACTTTATCCAGCACATCGTTTATTTTTTCGGTCATCAGCCTTTCATCCTTCCATCCGGTAGCTTTCAAAACGAATTTCAGGTTATCGATAACGTTCCGGTCAGTAAGCAATTGAAAATCCTGAAATACAACTCCCAGGTTTCTGCGCAGGTACGGAACTTTTTTCCAGCTCATCTCCCGGAGATTAAATCCGGCCACGGTTCCCTCCCCTTCCCGCATGGTTAGTTCACCATACATGGTTTTCAACAGGCTGGATTTCCCGGTTCCTGTTTTCCCCACCAGGTATACGAATTCCGCTTTATTCACTACAATATTCACATTGCCCAGGATCAGGGTACCCGACTGGTAAATATTCACATTTCTGAGTTCAACAATAGGTTCAGCCATTTTTCAAAGTTAAAGGGACCATACGAATCGGCCATGAATAAAATGATGACAAAAATGCTTGCACCTGAAAAATAAAAATAATATCTTAACGTTAAGATCCAATCCACGAAAACGAAATATGCCACTATGAAATCCGCCCACAAGCCATTCCTCGCTGTTGTTGTATTAACTGTAATTGTTCTCTATGGCCTGATGGCCGTTATTGGATCCTGAATTCATGATCCATCGGTTCCACTTCATAAACCGGACTAAAGAGATACAATTTTCCTGAACGGGGTTCCATACATTCAATCCGCTTGCGGATCTGTTTACCTCTTTTAAATATTTTGCCGTCTTCGGTTTTGAATAACCTGCCCACCGGTATACTTTCTACCAGCACCGTTTTATCCGGCGCATCATAGTTTTTTAAGACCCTTGTCAGGCTGACATCAGAACAACTGCTTGCCGGAAGGTTATGCAGGGATTTGAGCAGGGTTTGGTGAAGGTCAGCCGGGAATAATTTCAGTCGTAAAAAATCTTCCAAAACGGTACGGTATGCGAGTTTCCATTCCTTGCCATGGGCATTTACCCGGTTCCCATATTGCTGGTAGGTGATCAGGTGTCCGATTTCATGGATCAGCGTAATCAGGAATGCATATTTATTCAGGCTGCCGTTCACACTGATCCGGTGATTATCTGTTCCGGTCGCATGCCGGTAGTCTCCCAGAATGCTTTTTCGGGTCTTTGTGATCGTTAAATGAACTTTATACCGGTGGAGGTATTCCAGCAGCTTTTCGGAGGCTCCCGGGGGCAGGTATTTATCCAGGTATTCGAGGGGCGCTTCCTTTTTAGGCATTTTTACGTTTTGCCTGTTTCAACACAGTCCGGATTTCAAAAAAAGTATACAGGATATATAAAGCGAAACATCCCAGCAGAGCAGGTTTATTGATATTTTTTTTATACGTGAAAATGTAGATAAAGGCAACGGTGGCAAACACAAAAAACTTCATCATAAAAGAACCGTATACCAACCGGAGAAATACCTGTACATTTTTATCCGTAAGCGCTTTCATACTCATTCGGAGGGAAATACAACCCACCAGGAAAAGCAGCGCATTGCCCATAAGTGAAAACTTTGAAGTCTACCCCGGGTCCCGGAAATAAGAAACCGAAGCAGCATCAGAACCAGACTGGTTCCCAGAAAAACGCAAACGACAGGAAAATAAGCTTTCAACGGAGTTCCGTTTTGCATGTAACAGGTTATGCCGCGAAATTAATCTTTTTGGGCTTAACGCTTAGCGCCGAACGCTCAACGCCTAAAGCCCAAAGCTTAAAGCAAAAGCGTCAGGCTTAAAGCCTAAAGCATAATGCCAGAAGCAGGAGGTAAAAAATAAGGTTTAAATCTGGTGATACCGGACAGCGCCCTGACCTGCAGAGTGTCTTCAGAAAGTTAAGAAATGCTGCGTTGGCCATATAAATATTTTCTGCCCGCCGGATAGAAAAAGGATGATGATTTGTAAAGAAAATACCTTTCCCTCCACCCAACAGAAGCGTTAGGCGTTAGGCGTTAAGCTTAAGCTTCAGCTTAAATAGCCAGTCTCGGACTTTTCAGATAATCGTCTTTCTGGGAAGAAGAAGATCCGGACTTGGCATTTGAAACGGGCTGTTCCTGAATCATATGGCATTGTCCGTTAAAATTGGCAGCCGGTTCAATCTGCAGCTTGGCAGCATGAAGGTTGCCATTTACCTGACAATTGCTTTTCAGCTGAAGAAGTTCCTTCACTTTAATGGTACCGGTTACCTTGCCCATGATATCGGCCTGCTGACCACTGATATCCCCCTCCACCACACCGTTTGCACCGATGATGATCTTGGATGAACTGGTGATATTCCCGATCAGGGTCCCGTCTATACGGAGATCCCCGTTGCTCGAAATATCCCCTTTCAGGGTTGTTCCACTACCGATAAGACTGGCACTGCCGGATGGCACAGCGGTTTCTGCTGTTTCAGATTTGGTTTTGTTATTAAACATTGGTATCAGATTTTAATCGTCTATTTTTTCCGTTTTCGGAATTTTAAGCGCTGTTGTATCCACTTTTACCGTACTATTCCCTTCCAGCACATTTCTCAAACTCTGAAAATACTGGTCACGGTACCTCATTTCCTGCTCTAACGAATCAGTTCGTATTTTTAGTTCACGGAGCTCCGTAGTATTATTTAAATCTCCATATCCGGGGATATAAAGTTTTAATGGAGTAAACACAATTAAAGCGACTGTAAGTCCGGTAAGTAACACAAAAACCGTGCTGAGAAAAACATATACGCTGAGTCGGGAAAGTTTGAAAGTGACCACTTCTTCATAAGTGTCGTCGTTCATCACCACCAGCCTGTACCGGTTCTGCAATCTTTTAAGTGTGGAATTGGCATCGAATTTGGCCATAAGCGGATATTGCGGGCTAAAGATAACAAGTTATTGGTTTGCAGGTTAAAACGACCTTAATTTGACGAAATTTTAAAATAAATAATGGGTTTATCAGTTAATAACATTTTAGTTTGCATGCAATCCTAAAGGTCGAAGGGTGAAACGGATCGTAGCCTCAGTTATATTCTTTATTTTTTTTCATTCCCTGACCGGCTCCGGTCAGGTAGGAGTGGATTATGACCTCCGGAAACCCCAGAAATATGAAAACCGCACCCTCGGTTACGAGAAAACAACGGAGACCAAATGGTCAGATTCCCGGGCACTGATTCAAAATACAATAACCCAGTATAACTGGTATTTTAATACCAACAACAAGCTGAATGAAGTACTGACCCGGGCCAAATCCCAGTTCAGGGAAGACTACACCCAGCTCCTCCCCTTTTACAATTATAGTCTGGAAACAACAGCCAAGGATAAACGAAACCTGGACTCCGTTATTGACAAAGTAAACTCAGCAGTTCTCCTGCACGATCTCCGGAACAGCTGGAACGATAACCTCTATATGCTGATGGGCCGGGCCTATTTTTATAAAAATAACCTTGATTCAGCCCATATCCTTTTTCAATTTGTGAACTATGCCTATGCGCCACGGGATCCCGATAACTATCCCATTCCCATCGGCAGTAATTCGGAAGAAGGTGGAAATGCTTTTACCATTTCAACTGACGAAAACAGGGGCGTTGTAAAAAAAGCATTCAGTTTACCTCCCAGCCGGAATGAATCTTTTATCTGGCAGATCCGAACCTATTTTGAACAGGAAAAATTAACCCGCGGATCCGTACTGATTGAAGTACTTAAACATGATCCGAATTTCCCTGCAAGACTTCAGCCCTCCCTGCATGAAATGCAGGCTTTATGGTTTTATAAAATCAAACAATGGGACAGTGCTGCCCTGCACCTGAGTCTTGCCCTGAATAATACGACCGACCAGGGAGAAAAAGCACGCTGGGAATTCCTGATCGCCCAGATGTATGAACGTAGTGATAATCCTGCGGCAGCAAAAAGCTGGTATGAAAATGCATCCACCAATACGCTGGATCCGGCACTGGCGGTATATGCAAGGTTAAATGCCATCCGGGATAACAAGGGTGACGGGGCGAAGGGAGACTATATTCAGAAAAACCTGAATGCACTGATGCGCATGGCCCGGAAAGAAATTTATGAACCCTATCTCGACGTCATTTATTATGTAGCGGCTGAAATGGAACTGGAAAGAAATAATAAAGTTGCCGCCCGGGCTTATCTATAAAAAATGCATTGAACATGCCAATGGCCTGGGTTATAACCGGGATCGTGCTTTTCTCAAACTCGGATGGATTTTCATGCAGGATAAAATGTATCCGGAAGCCAAATATGCCTATGACAGCGTCAATACCAATAATCCCCAGATTGCCGATTCCCTGAAAGTATTGCTTGACCGCAAGCAGGCACTCAGTCATATTGTTCCGCAAATACTGATTATTGAAAGACAGGACAGCCTGCAGCGTATCGCAGCCATGACTCCGGCAGAAAGGGATGCCTATATCAAAAAATTATTGCGGGCCAGCCGGAAACAACAGGGCCTCTCTGAAGAAGATAATGGATTTAGCGGTGGTTCGGGAGGTTATGGCTTCGCCGGCAATAATGCCAACACAGATATTTTTGGAACCAGCAGTGCCGGTGAATGGTATTTCTATAACCAGTCGGTAAAAGCCAAAGGATACAATGATTTTAAATCCAAATGGGGAAACCGGCCCAATGTGGACAACTGGCAGGTACAATCCATGATCAACAAACAGATTACCGGTCTTACACCTGCCAGCAACCTGCTGATGAACGGTGCGGAAACCCCGGTGGCTGTTGCACAGGCCCCACAGCTCACTGCCCAGGAACTGATGGACGGGCTCCCGCTTACCCCGGAAAAACTGAAAAAATCTCAGGACTCCGTGGAGAATGCCACTTTTCCTGGTGGGCAAATTCCTGCAGGATTATATTCCCGACTACCATTCCGCACTGAACATGTATGATAGTCTGGAAACCCGTTTCCCGGAAACAAGATTTTATCAGGAGGCATTATATAACCAGTATTATTGTTATATCCATTTAAATGATTCGCTCAATGCAGCCCGCATACTGGCGATGATGAAACAAAAATTCCCTTCCGGCAGGTATATTACCCTGATCGAAAACCCGCCAAAGGGCCCTGCAGACCTGCCGGTGCGCACCCTGGCCACCCGGGCTTATGAAAAGGTATATGAACAACTCATTGAAGGTCATTTTGACGAAGCTGCTGCAGAAAAGCTGAAACTCGACAGTATGTACGGTGATAAATACTGGACACCCCAGCTCTTATATATCGAAGCGGTTTATTATATCCATTACCGTTACGACAGTATTGGCAAAGTCACCCTGAATAAAATTATTACCAAATACCAGGGTACCATGATGGCCGCCAAGGCGAAAAATATGTTACGGGTACTGAATGAACGGGAAAGGATCGAAAATTACCTGAGGAATCTGCATGTGAACCGTTTACCGGAAGACAGCATTGCCCGTGCGGCTAACGTAGCCGCACAACCGAAAATAGTCGATTCGCCGGATGCAAAATCAAAAGCCCTGAATGTTCAGAACGCCGTACATGACAGCAGCCAGATCGTGATCAGGAAACCGGATGCTGCCCAGTTAAAAGCACAGTTGCTTATTTGCTTCCCCGTACATCTGGGCTCCCGATAATCCCCAGTCCGTCGTGCTGGTGATGACCAAGGTAGATCCGGTATATGTAACCGAATCAAAAAATGCTTTCGACCGGTATAACCGGGAAAATTTTTATGGAAAAAATTATGAGATCAGCAAGGAGTCGGTCAGTGATACAACGAAATTGATGGTCATCCATGGTTTTGCGAATGCAGCCGCAGCCCTGACTTACCTGGACAAGGCCGGCAATGCAGCTCCACGGGAAATTATACCCTGGTTGCCCGCTGCGAAATATTATTTTGTCATCATCGATGACCGGAACCTGGAAATACTCAAAGTGAATAAAGACATGCAGCTTTATAAGAAATTTTTACAGGTCTATTCCCCTGATAAATTTCCGGCGGCCAAATGATGGTGGATGGTGGATGGTGGATAGTAGATGGCAGATAGCAGATCGATTAACGATACACCGATAGAACGATAAACGATTAACGATTAACGAAAAAATACTTTAAATCCTGATTATGCGCAAAGCGATCCCGATATTCTGGAAAGTCTTTTTTGCCTCCCTTCTTGGCTTTGTCCTTTTACTGACCCTGATAAATTTTGGTGTATTCGGACCCCTGCCCTCTCTGAAAGAACTGGAGAATCCGTCCATCATGCTGGCTTCCGAAGTATATGCAGATGACGGAACCCTGATGGGGAAATATTATAAAGATAAAAGCAACCGCAGCAATGTAGAATACCACGATATATCCAAAAACGTGGTCAATGCACTGCTTTCAACCGAAGACAAAAGATTCTATGAACATTCCGGCATTGACGGAATGGGCGTTTTGCGGGCCGTGGTAAAACTCGGAAGGGATGGCGGTGGCAGTACCATTACCCAGCAGCTGGCTAAATATATGCTGGGTCAGGGATCGCACAATATGGCCCGGCGCGGAATTGAAAAACTGAAAGAATGGATCATCGCCGTGCGACTGGAAAGAAATTTTACCAAGGAAGAAATCATCGCCCTTTACCTGAATGCTGTTCCCTTCGGCGACAATGTATATGGCATCCGCAATGCCAGCCGTACATTTTTTCAGAAAGAACCCGAACAGCTAACGGTTGATGAAGCAGCGATGCTTATCGGGATGCTCAGTGGCAATACCCTGTATAATCCAAGAAAAAATCCGAAAGCTGCCATCGAACGCCGCAACACGGTCATCAACCGGATGGTGGAAAGCAATTATATTACCGAAGAAGAGGGCCGTAAATACAAATTGAAACCCATTGACCTTTCCAATTACAGAAAACTGGATGAAAATAACGGGCTGGCTCCTTACTTCCGGGATGTGATCCGGGATGATTTAAAAAAATGGTGCAAAGACCATAAAAACCCGGCAACCGGTGAACCGTATGATCTCTATGAAGACGGATTACGGATTTATACCACCATCAATCCCCGAATGCAATTATATGCAGAAGAAGCCGTAGCCAAACAGGTTCCCAGTCTGCAGAAAGTTTTAAATACCCAAACATCCATCCGGAAGGGACTGGTCTGGAAAGAACATACCAATATCCTGGAATCGCTGATCAGAAATACAGAACGCTGGAGAAATATGGAAGACGATGGAATTCCGGCTAAAGAGATCCGGAAATCATTTGACCAGCCCATACAAATGAAAGTATTTGCCTGGAATTCACGACGCGAAACGGATACGGTAATGAGTCCGCTCGATTCCATCAAATACAACCATCAGATGATGCAAACGGCTTTTATGGCCATGGATCCGATGAGCGGTGCCGTGAAAGCATGGATCGGAGGAATTGATTTCAAAACCTATAAGTTTGATCACGCGAACATAAATACCAAACGACAGGTTGGTTCATCCATAAAACCCCTGCTGTATGCGGATGCCATTGAAGATGCCGGTTTTACACCGGGAACACTGATCGACAATCAGGCCCAGTATTTCGACGGGTTCGGACTGGTACCCGCCGGAGGAAAATGTGAGGACTACGGAGCCCAGGTAACGATGGCAACGGCCCTGGCGCATTCATTAAACTGTGCTTCAGCATCCATCATGAAACAGGTAACGCCGAAACGCTTTGTGGACTTCCTGCACAATATCAATATCAAATCGAAAATGGAAGCTTATCCTTCCCTATGCCTCGGTGCCATTGAAATTTCCCTGTATGAAATGATGTGGGGTTACACCATGTTCCCTTCCGGCGGATTCAGCACCAAACCTTATTATTTTTTGCGCATAGAAGATAAAAACGGAAATGTGCTGGACCGCTTTGATACAGAAAGAAAAGAAGTGATCAGCCAGAACACGGCGTATACCATGTGCAGGATGATGCAGGGAACCGTAGATATCGGAACAGCTGCCGGCATGAGAGACCGGCTGGGCCTGGCAGAAATGGGTGGCAAAACCGGTACAACCCAGAATAATACGGATGCCTGGTTTATTGGCTATACTCCCCAGCTGCTTGCCGGCGTATGGGTGGGATGCGATGATAATTTTATCCGGTTAGACACGAAACTGGGAGAAGGCGGCCGGTCAGCCCGGCCCATCTGGGAATATTTTTATGCAAAAATAACTGCGGATAAAGATCTCGGCCTGAACCGCCGGTCCAGGTTTGTACAACCCGAAAATATGAAAGCGGATATGTATGACTATTCCCATATTATCGATCAGACGCAGCC
The DNA here is from genome assembly GCA_963730655.1 of uncultured Bacteroidota bacterium. Lineage (GTDB taxonomy): Bacteria > Bacteroidota > Bacteroidia > Chitinophagales > Chitinophagaceae > Puia. The sequence goes on along the minus strand of CAVSSI010000001.1, from coordinate 76,278 downwards.
CCCGGGTGCTGAAGGAAATGATCAGGGAAATGGAAATGCAAACCAGTATTTGCTGGACACCAGTTCACCCCATGTGCCTGTCGATTCCAAGTTGTCTCCCGCTGAACAACAAATACTGGACGAAGCAAACGGCGGTAAAAAAAAAGCTGAACCCGTAAAAACCCCGCCTCCTCCGGAAGAAAAAAAGAAGAAAGGTTTTTTTAAAAGACTGTTTGGCAAATAGAAAATTTTGGGGGATGTTCCTTAATATTTTGTGAATCCCTTTTTTCTGATATGGAATAGAATCCACTGCGCATCCAGGGAAAAACCTTCAGCATGCGCACCCTGTACCCGCTTTGGATTCTGAGTATTCCGGTTATTATATATTCTGTTCTTCAAACCGGGAAAATACATCCGCCGTACAATAAAACGACCGGTCTTCTATCCCGGCCGGATTACGGGATTGTTCATCCAGTGCCCCTTGTCTATCCGACGGATTCATGGCCGTATTTCTTACAACATCTTCCCCGGAAAAAAGGTCCTGTCCTCGATTTTAAAGGAAATCCCGTCTACAACCAGGAAAAACATGTTGAAATTCTGACCTACGATGTGGGTACAGCCGATCTGCAACAATGTGCAGATGCACTGATGCGCATCCGGGCAGAATACTTATTCACCCGGAAAAAATATTCTTCCATCGGATTTCATTTTAATTCAGGGCTCTTCTATAGCTGGGCCGACTACTTAAAAGGTATACGTCCCGTATTCATCAACCGAAAACAGATCCTCTCCCATCATTGCATCTCCGGTAGAAATTTCTCACGCGGCCTTAAGAAATTACCTGGATATCGTATATGCATATGCGAATACGGTTTCGCTGTGCCGCGAATTACCAGGTACTAGCCGGATGGAACCCGGAACAGTGATTATTTATCCGGGCAATCCGGGCCATTGTTGTATGATCATTGATGCAGCTGTACAAGCCGGCACAGATACTGTATTTAAACTTGTGGAAGGATACATGCCCGCCCAGTCTATCTATGTATTGTCCAATCCGTACGAACCGGAATGGAATCCATGGTATCACCTGGGAAAAGGAGATATCAATACCGCCTCCTGTACGTTCCGTAGCTATTACCTGCGAAAGTTTGAATAAGAAAAGATCCATATGCTTTCGGATCTTCCGTATAAAACGGATAAGTTCTGACAGAACAGGAACGGTGTCAGTAAACGGAAGCCGGCGGTATGGAGTCTGAAGCTGAAAATGATTCCAGATATATTTTCCGGTAATCAGAAGCCTGCCCTGCTTTTCCCTGGGCCAGGAGGCTCTGGTATAATCCAAGGGCTGACCAGCCGTTACCCGGATTCCATTGGAGATCTTCCCGGTAAACCTGTTCAGCCTGTGCAGGTTTTTTTAATTGCATCAGATAAGCGCCGAGGTACTGCCGGGTTGGAATCAGCCAGTCCTTGGGTTCACTGTATATCTGACTGTCTTCAATTAAAATGGCCTGCTTCAGGAGGGACAGGGACTGCTCATATTTTTTTTGTTCGAAGGAAATGGATGCAGCCAGAATATGATCTGCAATCCCGGCCATTTTTACCGGAGCATTAAACGGAGTATCCACCACCTTCAAAATACTATCCTGCTCAAAAAATCTCAGTCTGTCCAGGAATTTGGCTGCCTCTTCCGGTTTACCTTTCCGGGCGAAGGCCATCCCTTTGGAAAAGTTGTATAAAACATTTGCCAGCGGCCATTCCTTATTTGGCAGGATACTGTCTGCAATAATTTCGTCCCATTTGCCCATGCGTACATATGCCATCAACGGCATGGAATACTTTGCCTGATCATCCGTTTCCCGGTGCGCCGGATGAACGCTGTTTCTGCACCGGTATGCCAGCGGCATCGTTTTCTGATACATATTTCCGCTCATTGCACACCAGGTCTGCACGGCAAAATAATGAGAAGAATGCCTTCCGGTGAATAATTTCGAGAGAGAATCATATAACATAATATTCTGGTCGGCGATTTCATTTACAGAAACGCCTTTGGCAAATAATCCGTTTCTTTCATATTCATGGCTGCTCATATGCACCATATGTGGCACATTGGGCAGAAGGTCTTTTAAAATATCCGCGCTTGCCAGGGCTACCTGCGGATTGCGGGAGGCTTCCGTAACATGAATATAATAATGCAGTGCTGCGGGATGAAGTGGTTGTTCGTGTAAAATATGTTCGCAGATATTAACCAGTTCAGGTGTCCATGGTTTTGGAGAACCATTATTATTCCAGAAATCCCAGGGATGAATGAGCATCACGGCATCCACATACAATGCGGCAATATCCAGGTCCTCCGGATATTTTTTCATAAGCATATTCATGCCATCTGCATATGCTATGTTCAACTCTTTTCTGTGTATGTCCAGTGTATCGGCGGAATAACGCTGGTTCATGACCTCCATCAGCATTATTTCTTTTGGCGTTCCATGATCCCTGTTCTTATTCATGGCAGACAACACTTCTGCGGTACCTTTTCTCATTTTAAAACTATGGGCACCATTATATGGCGGACCCATTGACAAGGCTTCCCCCCAATATGCCATAGCACAATCCGGGTCAAAGCGGGCAGCCTCTTTAAACGATGCCCTCGCCTCCCCGAACTGATAACTGAAATACATGGTGAGACCCTGGTTAAAATAATACTGGGCACTGTCTTTTGTTGTGGAAATGAGGTGGGTATGGTTTCCCCATCCGGGCAATGGTGGAATAAATTTACCGTCCGCACCGATCCCTGTTTCGGATAATGCGGCTGGCGAACAACCCCTGATCGGTTCAGGTGACCGACTGATCTGCATCCGGGAACTGCTGGTGACAAAAGCGGTAATGCCGATGGTCAGGATCAACAACGAAAAAATCAGGAGAAGAAACTGAATTCTCATTGCGCGATTTTTAGGCGTCTTAAACTACTGATCCTTAAAGTTAATGTATCAGGAAGATTTTAAATCGGTGAGCAGATGAATAAATGGCAATTACTAAAAATAAAAAAGGCTCCGGGGAGCCTTTTTATTTTCAGATGTTTCAGTTGCGAAGCCAGGGTTCGAACCTGGGACCTTCGGGTTATGAGCCCGACGAGCTACCGCTGCTCTACTTCGCGATGTGGAGGGCAAATTTACGATCATATGAACTACCATCCAAACTAATTTTGAATCGGAAGTTCAAAAATTACTGCAATTTCTGAAACACTGCATTTTCTATCTTTATAAAATGAAGATTTTTTCGCTTATCGGTTTATGCTTACTGTTATCAGCCTGTAAAAAGATTAAACAAACCGACGATAATCTATATTCCCGGCATCTTCAGCGAAATGTTAAACTGCATATCCTGCACACACCCCCACCTTCGGACAGGTCCCTGTATAATCTGCTTATCCTGAATGATGGACAGCAACTCGATTCGTTGCGGGTGAAAGAGACACTGGACAGTTTGTATGCCGCGGGTAAAATATCTCCCCTGGTGATTATTGGTGTGGAAGCAGGTGACCGGATGAAAGAATACGGCGTATCTGGAAAACCGGATTACTTAGCCCGGGGAAATAAAGCCGGTTTCTACGATGCTTTTATCAATGATGAATTATATCCCTATGTAAAAAAACAAACCGGGGTTCGGAAATTTCAGTCCGTAGCCATTGCCGGATGTTCGCTGGGCGGACTCTCTGCATTTGATATTGCCTGGAACCATCCCGACAAGATCAGCAAAGTGGGGATATTCTCCGGATCCTTCTGGTGGAGGGATCTCGCCGCGGAAGACAGTAATTATTCCGATGAAAAGAACCGGATCATGTACAGCAAACTGAAAGCATCCAGGAAAAAACCAGGACTGCAATACTGGTTCTATTGCGGGGCTGCAGAAGAAACCGGAGACCGGGATAAAGACAGTATCATTGACGTAATTGACGACACGAAGGATATCATCGCCCTGCTGGAAAAGAAAAATGTGGTGGGTCCTGAGGGAATTGTTTATTCAGAATCTCCATCCGGTATTCATGCCTATGCAAGTTGGAATAAAGTTTTTCCGGATTTTTTAGTTTGGGCGTTTCCGGCGAGGTGAGGTTGACGGTTGGCAGTTGGCGGTTGGCAGTTTCGACAAATCACTCTCACACTCCCATACTCTCACACTTGCTTAAATCATCTCTCTCTCTAATACCGCATTTCGCGAAACCCGTTTGCTCGCAAATTCCTTGGCAGCTTTTATAAAATGAACAAAAACAGGCTGGGGATTTTCCACCGAACTTTTCAGTTCGGGATGGTACTGGACCCCGATAAAAAAAGGATGATCGGGTAATTCGATTATTTCGACCAGGCCGCTTTCAGGATTTTTTCCACTGGCCAGCATACCTGCATCTTCAAACTGCTGCAGGTATTCATTGTTGAATTCATACCGGTGACGATGTCTTTCAGAAATCACCGGCTTTCCCGTAAATGGTTCTGGCCAGCGAGCCCTCTTCGATGGCACAGGGATAGGCTCCCAGGCGCATCGTTCCACCTTTTACAGTAATTTTTTTCTGCTGTTCCATGAGGTCGATCACCGGTGTCGGTGTATCCGCCTGCATTTCGGTGGAATGCGCTTTGGTAAGTCCCAGAATATTTCGGGCAAATTCAATAACCGCCATCTGCATACCCAGACAGATTCCGAAGAATGGCAGTTTATTTTCCCTGGCATATTTAACTGCGGTAATTTTTCCCTCAATGCCCCGGTGACCGAAACCCGGTGCCACCAGCAGTCCGTCCAGGTTTCCCAGTTTTTCCGCTACATTTTCTTCTGTAATGGATTCGCTGTGCACATTCAGGATCTGGACCTTGCATTCATTCATCGCTCCGGCATGAACAAATGATTCCAGTATCGATTTATAGGCATCCTGCAGTTCGATATATTTCCCGATCAGACCAATAATCACTTTGGATTTCGGATGCCGGAGTTTATCCAGGAATTCTTTCCATTTTGTCAGTTCTGCTTCCGGATAATTGGTGATATTCAGTTTCTTCAGGCAGATCAGATCCAGCTTTTCCTTCATCATCGTTACCGGCACTTCGTAAATGGAAGATGCATCTGCCGCTTCAATCACCGCTTCTACTTTTACATTACAGAAGAGCGCAATTTTTTTCCTGATTTCGGCATTAAGCGGTTCTTCTGTGCGGCACACAATTATATCCGGCGTAACCCCTTCCTGGCTAAGCATTCTCACGCTATGCTGGGTAGGTTTTGTTTTTAATTCTTTGGCGGCTTTCAGGTAAGGGATCAGGGTCAGGTGGATCACCACCACATCTTCTTCCGGCAACTCCCATTGTAACTGACGAACCGCTTCAATAAACGGAAGGGATTCGATATCCCCGACTGTTCCGCCGAGTTCGGTAATGATCACGTCGTATTCATTGCGCTGACCAATCAGCAGCATCCTTCTTTTAATTTCATCCGTGATATGCGGAACCACCTGGACGGTTTTTCCCAGGTATGCTCCTTCTCTTTCTTTATTGATAACCGTTTGATAAATTCTTCCGGTAGTAACATTATTGGCCTGTGAAGTGAAAATATTCAGGTACCGCTCATAATGCCCCAGGTCAAGATCCGTTTCAGCCCCATCCTCGGTTACAAAACATTCCCCGTGTTCGTATGGATTCAGGGTACCCGGATCAACATTGATATACGGGTCAAATTTCTGGATCGTTACCCGGATGCCTCTTGCCTGTAAAAGTTTTGCCAGAGATGCGGCTATAATTCCCTTTCCTAAAGAAGAAGTAACCCCCCCGGTAACAAAAATATATTTGGCCATAATCTTTAAATTAAGACGACTAAAAAACTCAGTAAATGGATATGGTATGACCTGTTGAATTACAGATGTAAAACAGTAACCAGAAGGTCATGCAAACCTACGGCAAATTTTTTAATCCTCCGAAAAGGGGAAAGCAGAATGTGGATAACTGGAGTATTGCAGGATTGGGGCCGGCTATTTAATCAGACTGACCAGCATGTATTCAAAGCCGCTCTTGTTGTCAGTATCGGTTTTAGGAAGAGGCTTCACCTTTACGGTATGGGTTAAAACGGTTTCTGCGGGATGTTTTTCAGCCTGTTTTATTTTCACCAGGTGAAATAGAAAGATGGTAAAGAGTTCTGCTACTAAAACGCAGCTGCTAGGGGTTATTTTCATGGTATGGATCTTAACAGTCTCCTGTTATCTAACAAGTCTTTTCTACAACGTTAAATTTCCCCCTATATTTCAAGAAATGCAAGTCCGGATGGCTCCTTTTTATGCACATTTATATATAATCAGCTGATTTTCAATTGCGCTTTCTAGTCCTGCCCTATCTTCTGGTAACTGGCAACCAGCCCTTTGATCAGGGAGGAACTAAAACCCCGGTGTTCCATCTCATTTAAGCCGGCGATGGTACAACCCTTTGGGCGTGGTTACCTTATCTATTTCCTGTTCAGGATGGGTTTGTTTTTTCAGGAGAAGTTCGGCGGCTCCTTTTACCGTTTGGGCGGCGATCAGGCTGGCTGTAGCCGCATCAAAGCCAATTTCGATACCACCCTGGATATTTGCCCGGATATAGCGCATGGCGAAAGCAGTTCCGCAGGCCCCCAGTACAGTGGCCGCGTCCATGAGTTTTTCATCGATCTTAACCGTACTGCCGAGCTGGTTAAAAATTTCCATGATCTCCTGTAATTGTTCCGGATTTACATCCTTTCCCGACAGGCAGGTCATACTTTCCCGGATGGCGATGGCCGTATTGGGCATCGCCCGTACGATGGGAATTCCTTCCGGTACCAGGGAAGAAAGATGGGAAATACTAACACCGGTAATAACAGAAATCAGGATATGTTTCCCTTTTTTGAAATTGTTCTTTAGTTTCAGGAGTATTTCATCTACCTGGAAAGGTTTAACCGCCAGTATCACCAGTCCGGCATAATCGAGCGCGTCAGCATTATTGGAACTGACCATTACGCCTTTCCTTTCCAGCTCATGCAGTTTATCTACAGAACGACGCGTAATCAGAATATGTCCGGGTTTAATATAGCCGCTCTGGATAAGTCCTTCTGCAATGGCCATACCCAGGTTTCCGCCACCGATAATGCCGATTTTGTTGATCATTTCCTAATAGTAGTTATGGTTTAAGAGATAATTTTTGACATAATCCATTACTCCTTCTTCCAGTGAATAAAATGAATCGGTATATCCGGCTGCGGCTAATTTTTCCATGCGTGCTTCTGTAAAATACTGATATTTATCCCTGATATCTTCCGGCATATCGATGTACTGAATATCGGCGGGCCGCTCTGCCCCTGCAAATGTGGCCCGGACGAGGGCTTCAAAGGTCCTGGCCTTCCCTGTTCCCAGGTTATACAATCCGTTGTCCGGTATTTTTTTGAAATTTTCCATCAGCCAGAAACAGACTTTTAAAATATCCTTTACATAAATAAAATCACGCAACTGTTGTCCGTCCCTGAAATCGGGACGGTGGGATTTAAAAAGTTTTACGGTTCCGTTATTTTTAATCTGGTTAAATGCGTGCCAGATCACACTGGCCATCCTTCCTTTATGATATTCGTTGGGTCCGTATACATTAAAGAATTTTAAGCCAGCCCAGAATGGCGGATGACTCTGCTGACGAATGGCCCATTTGTCAAATTCATTTTTCGAAATACCATAGGCATTCAGGGGTTCCAGTTTGAAGGGCAGTTCATGATCATCCTGATATCCCAATTCACCGGATCCGTAGGTGGCTGCTGAAGAAGCATACACCAGGGGAATTTGTTTGAGCATGCAATAATCCCAGACCGATTGTGAATATTCCAGGTTTAACCGCTGGTGAACCGCATAATCGAATTCGGTGGTATCCGTTCTGGCGCCCAGATGAAAGATGAATTCAATTTCCGGTTTTCTCAATTCCAGCCATTGAAAAAAATCATCCCGTTCAACCTGGTTCCGGAATTTTTTGTTTTTAAGGTTATCTACTTTATCCAGCCGGCTGAATTCATCAACCAGGATAAGATTATCATATCCTTTTTCATTCAGAAAACCTGTGAGACAACTGCCGATAAAACCTGCCGCACCGGTTACGACGATGGTGGACGTCTTGTTCATGCTTCTACAATTGATGCCATTTCTTTTTCAATAGCCGTATCATATTCGTGTTTCCACTCCCTGATATTTCCCCAGTTTTCTCCATTCACCTGAATCCGGGAAGCCGTTACTTCGCCCAGTTTTTCCAAGGGAATTCCTTCCATGGCATTTTTAAAGGCTTCCAGATTTTCGTTCTTTACGGATACCACTACCCGGCTCTGGGATTCCCCAAACCAATAAGCATCCTGACGAATGGATTTATTCTGGCTCGAAACCGAGAACCCGAGGTTTTTGTGGAAACCACTTTCCGCCAGGGCTACGAACAGTCCGCCTTCCGCTACATCGTGTGCAGACTCCAGGATTCCCTCGTGTATACAGGCCAGCAGTTTTGTTTGCAGCTCAAATTCTTCCCCGAGATTAAAATAAGGTGCCGGACTATATTCCACATCGTTTAATGCATGTAGGAATGCAGAAGAATTGATATCATTCCTTGATTTTCCGATCATAAAAATCTGGTCGCCGGGCTGTTTAAAAAACAGGGTCATTTTTTGTGTGGTGTCTTCCAGCAATCCGACCATACCAATCGTTGGTGTCGGATACACGGCACCATCAGGATGCTGATTATAGAAACTTACATTTCCGCCGGTTACCGGGGTATCAAATTTCAGACAGGCTTCCCCCATTCCTTTTACCGCATGCACGAACTGGTAATATACTTCCGGGTCGTATGGATTTCCAAAATTTAAGCAATTGGTAACGCCCAATGGAGTGGCCCCGGAACATACCAGATTCCGGGCGGCTTCCGCAACCGCAATCATGGCCCCTGTATACGGATCGGCCAGCACATAACGGCTGTTGCAATCCGTGGTCATGGCAATTCCTTTTTTTGTTCCGAGTACATTCACCACGGCCGCATCTGAGGGTTCATTGGTGGAGGTATTGGCTGCTCCAACCGTACTGTCGTACTGTACACTGATCCATCTTTTGGATGCAATCGTGGGCAATTTGATCAGTTCTTCGGCAACTGCTTTTAAATTTTCCTTTGCCGTTTCCGGAATAGAATCCGGATTAAAGGATTTTATTTTTTCAAAATAAGCCGGTTCCTTGAATTCCCGGGTATATTGGGGAGCTCCGCCACCCAGCACCAGTTCATACGCCGGAATCACGGCTTCCAGTGTTCCGTGATAATAAAAACTCAGTAATTTATCATCGGTCACTTCCCCGATATTCGAACAGGGAAGATCCCATTTTTCAAAAACATCGAGAACCAGTTTTTCTTTGCCTTTCTCTACCACCATCAGCATTCGTTCCTGACTTTCACTGAGCAGTAATTCCCAGGCCTTCATCCCGGACTGCCGGGTAGGCACTTTATCCAGGTCGATGCGCATTCCCACTTCTCCTTTTGCACTCATTTCAGCAGTGGAGCAAATGATACCGGCTGCGCCCATATCCTGCATGCCCACGACTGCACCTGTTTCAATCACTTCCAGACAGGCTTCCAGTAATTTTTTTTCCTGGAAGGGATCCCCTACCTGAACAGCGGGCAATTCCTGTACAGATTCTTTGGTGATATTGGCAGATGCGAAAGAGGCACCGCCGATACCGTCCTTACCCGTGGCACTGCCCACAAAAAACACGGGATTGCCTTTTCCCAGCGCAGTGGCAGATATCGTCTTCCCTTTTTTTACAATCCCGACGCTCATGGCATTCACCAGCGGATTGGTATGATAACATTCATCAAAATATATTTCACCGGCTACTGTAGGAACACCAAAACAATTTCCATAATGACCAATGCCATGAACCACGCCCGCCAGCAGATGCTGGGTTTGCGGATCATTTAATTTTCCAAATCTCAGCGAATTCAGGGAGGCTATGGGACGTGCTCCCATGGTAAAAATATCCCGGTGAATTCCTCCGACACCCGTTGCCGCACCCTGAAAGGGTTCAATGGCAGAAGGATGATTATGGGATTCTATTTTAAAAACCACACCGAGACCATCTCCGATATCCATGAGTCCGGCATTTTCTTCTCCGGCTTTCACCAGCATTTTTTTTCCGTCGCGTGGCAGTGTTTTGAGCCAGCGGATGGAATTTTTATAACTGCAATGTTCGCTCCACATCGCACTGAAGGCGCAGAGCTCCGTAAAATTGGGTGTTCTGCCCAGTTTCTGACAAATGAGTTCAAACTCTTCCGGAGTTAGCCTGAGTTGTTCGGCGGTTTTAACAGTAATATCCATGTTCTTTGGGGAAACCGCAAAATTACGAAGCGCGCGTTAATCTATTCTATAATTTTAGGATCCCATGAAGATTGCTTTCATCCACAACCATCGCGCTTTTTTACCCGAACTCACTGCCTATCAGCTTTTTTTTCAAAAACAAAATATTGAAACCTGCATTGCAGCATATGGAGAGGAAACTACTTCCGGTGCCGACGTATACTGGTACCTGATGGGATTCTTCCCGCGATCATTTCATAAAAAAAAACTGATTATCCACGAATACAGCTCTGCTTCGGTTCCTCCTTACCGAAAGCTAAAAGATTTCATAAAATGCAGGTTCACGCCCCGGCCGCATTTCCGGTTGTATTTAAATGAATATGTGCGGGAACAATTGAATATTCATGATGAAATTCCGTTCGGATACCGGGATATGGGCATCAGTGATACTTTTTTTCAGCAGACTACGGAGTCCGTAAAAGAATATGATTTTATTTATTGCGGGAATATGTCTGCTCACCGGAAACTGGACAGGCTTCTGGAAATTTTTGATAAAGGTTCGTTGAAGGCGCATTCCATTCTGCTGCTGGGAAATGATGAAGGAAAACTCGCGTCATCCTTTGGTCACTGCCGGAATATTTTTTTTCAACCTGCTGTTCCCTGGGAAGAGGTTCCGGCTTTTTTGTCCAGATCAAAGTTTGCCCTTAATTATATACCGGATGAGGAGCCGTTCAATGCGCAGACACCCACAAAATTCCTGGAATATGCAGCTATGCAGATTCCGGTAATTACCACCAATTATTTCTGGATATCAGAATTCAAGGAAAGATACGGGGGAAATTATTTTATTCTCAAGGACGATCTGTCTAATTTGGAATGGGACTGGATCAATAATTTTTCCTACGAATTTCCCAACCTGGAAAACTGGCACTGGGAAGAGAAGATCCTGAACTCCGGAATTCTGGATTTTCTCAGGCAGGCTTGAGGAGGATTCGGGGATTAGAAGATTAGATGATTAGGGGATTAGATGATTAGGGGATTTGAATTTGCAAAAATGACGCGGGTGTTATTTTAGTTAGTTCAACTCGCAAAATTTATTTTCGCAATTAGCACACTTCTAATCTTCTAATCTTCTAATCATCTAATCTTCTAATCCCCTAATCTTCTAATCCCCTAATCATCTAATTTGCTCTAACGTCCGGTCGTACTCCGCAAGAATCCGGTCAATACTGAATTTTTCGCCCACCCTTATTCTTCCGTTTTTACCCATTGCCGCACGCTGGTTTGCATCCAGCTTCATCATCTCTTCCATCCGGGCTGCCAGGTCAGCCGCATTGTTCGGAGAACAGAGGAAACCGTTTTCTCCTTCTTTCACCACTTCTTTACAACCTGTATTCAGAGAAGTGATGATGGGAATTTCCATGGCTGCTGCTTCCAGCAGGCAGCGGGGAATTCCTTCATGATAAAAAGAAGGGAACACAAAACAATCCGCCTGCCGCAGAAACGGCCGCACATCTTTCGCAAATCCGCTATAATGAATGATATCCTTTTTCTGCCAATGCCTTAATTCCGATTCTGTTATAGAATCCGGATGATGTTTTTCAAAAAAACCGATCAGTTCAAAACGGACATCCCGGTATTTTTTCTTCAGGATGCCCGCCGCTTCCACATATACCGCCACCCCCTTTGTTCGTAACAGCCGGGTGCCCATCAGGAACTGAAACGCTTTTGTTCTGGCAACGGGTTTATGGGTTTGTGGAAAAAAATGTCCGGTATTAATGCCTTCACCCGGTAAGATTTTTATTTTGTCCGGGATTACCAGCTTTCGTTCTATAAATAAGTTTGCGTCTTCCTGATTGAGGAACCAGACTTCGAAGGTCTTTTTTAAAGCGATGCGGTATAAATAGGAAACGACCCGGTTCAGCCAGTTGCGGCGGTCGAATGTATAACCCAGTCCGGTGATTACGGCTACGGACTGAATCCCCACTTTGGCTGCGGCCAGTGATCCGTAAATATTGGGTTTAATCACATAGTGAAAAATAAGATCGGGTCGTTCGGTTTTATAGATGCTTTTCAGGGAATTGTACAACGCTATAATCCTGAAGCGGATTTTCAGACCGGTTATTGAAATGAATATCCTGAAACCGGCAACCCGCCCGGGTCAGTTCTGAGGCAAATTCATCCTTTGGTGCGATGATCAGTACTTCAAATCTCAATAAAAGGTGCCGGATAAGGTCCATCCGGAAATTATACAAGGACCAGGCACTATTGGCCACCAGTGCAATCTTTTTCTTCTCCTTTTCGGGCAGGTTAACGATCATCCGTAGATATTAAATTCAAATTTATAGATTTGGGGAATCAAAATCAGGTAAAGTTCCCATGCTGGCTTACTTTCTGTTTTTCTTTTACCTGTTTACAGGAACTATTTTGCTGCACCTGATCATCCGGCGGAAAATATTCCCTTTTACGATATATCATACGGCTTCCATTGTTCTTTTCAAAGTATTCATGGGGTGCCTGTATGGATGGGTGTTTCTGCATTTTTATAATGGTGATGATACCTGGGGTTTTTTCAAAGATTCAAAAGAAGAAACCAATCTTTTATTGTCCCATCCCCGGCAATTTTTTTATGATTTCTGGCCGGGCCGCGCTTTGGAAGCCACCGGAAACAATGGCCGGGAGGCCTTTCTTTTTTATATCCGTCATTTTGAACCCTGGTTCATGGTAAAAAGCCTGGCGTTCCTTAACCTGCTAAGCGGCAAAAATTACTATATCGATGTATTGTTGTTTAATTTTCTAATGATTGCCGGACCGCTCCTACTGTTTAAACTGCTGGCCAGACTATTTCCCCAGAAAATTGGAATGAATTTCCTGCTCATCTTTTTTATACCATCTATTATGTTCTGGTGCAGCGGAATCCGGGCGGAAGCACTGATTTTACTTTTTATTGTATTGATCCTTTATAACAGTCAGGCATATGCGCAAAAACACCGGAAACGATATATTGCGGGTATCCTGGCCGGCTTTGCAGGCCTGCTGCTCATCCGATACCAGTTCCTGCCGGTTTTTATTCCATTTTACATGGCTTACCTGGCGGGTATACGGAGAAAAGTGTCCGGACCAGGGTACTTTACCCGGGCTTTTCTTATCACCGTCCTGATTTTCGGGATGAGTCTATTTCTTCCGCCCTCCTTCCAGCTTTCCCGACCCATACAGTTGACCCAGGAACGTTTTTTTGCATTAAAAGGGAATACGCGATACAGACTTGACAGTTTAACCCCGGGCCCGGTTAGTTTTCTGAAACTGCTGCCGCAGGCAACCGCCAACAGTGTTTTGCGACCCTGGCCCTGGGAAGGGAAAAACCTGCTTCAGTCTTTGTCCTCAATAGAAGTTCTTTTTTTGCTCGCCGGATTCCTCTTTTTCATGGTCAGCCCACGGCGCAGAGCCCAGGTCTCCCACCCTTTGTATTGGTTTTTCCTGTATTTACGGAATCTGCCAGATGATTCTGATTGGCTATACTGTCCCTTTTCCGGGAGCCATCGTCCGATACCGCTCTATCCTCCTGCTTTTCCTGTTTCTGTTTTTATATGCCGGTAACCCGCTCCTGCAACAGAAACTCCGGTACTGGATTTTCAAATTACATTAAAATTATCCCTAATGTTACATTTTTTTATGTATTTGAATAGAGAAATCGCAAAAAATGCCTAGGTTTTGAGTAATTATTCGAACATTTTCTAAAAAAACGAGGATAATCTTCTTTTTTTTTCGTCATTATGAATTACTGCATACATTCGTTTCAATAAAAATTATTCTAAATGGAATCGTTAAGGGTAAAAGCTATTAATGATCTGTCCACAAAATCACCAGTTGTAATGGACGAATCTCAAAAAATCACCGCAATTTTCGGAGAAAATGTATTTAAGCTTCAAACAGCCAGGGAATTCCTGAGTGATGAAGCTTATAAAAGCCTTACCGGATCCATCAAGGGTGGCAAAAAAATTGACCGGGCAGTTGCCAATCAGATTGCGGCAGGCTTAAGGCAGTGGGCTGAATTAAAGGGTGTTACACATTATACACACTGGTTTCAGCCACTCACCGGTTCTTCAGCTGAAAAGCATGATTCCTTTTTTACCATTAAAGGAGACGGAACATCCATTGAACAATTTGAAGGAGATGCCCTGATCCAGCAGGAACCAGATGCATCATCCTTTCCTTCCGGAGGTATCCGGGCAACTTTCGAAGCCCGCGGATATACTGCCTGGGATCCATCTTCGCCTCCGTTTATCATGGAGATTGAAACCGGCAAAACATTATGTATTCCTACCATATTTGTTTCCTATACCGGCGAAACGCTGGATTATAAAGCGCCTTTGCTGAAATCCCTGGAAGCCATGAATAAGGCTGCGGTGGACGTATGTAATTATTTTGACAAGAATGTAACCAAGGTGATAGCAACCCTGGGTTGGGAACAGGAATATTTTGTAATTGATGAAGCCCTGGCAAATGCACGGCCCGATCTGGTGATGAGCGGAAGAACAGTTTTTGGTCATCCGCCGGCAAAAGGCCAGCAGCTGGAAGACCATTATTTTGGATCTATTCCGGAAAGGATTTATGCCTTTATGCGGGATTATGAAACCGAATCTTATAAACTGGGTATTCCGTTAAGGACCCGTCACAACGAAGTAGCTCCTTCCCAGTTCGAATGCGCTCCGATATTTGAAGAAGTCAGTGTGGCCGTTGATCACAATACCCTGCTGATGGATATTATGGACCGGGTAGCCAGACGCCACAAACTGCGCGTCCTGCTGCACGAAAAACCATTTGCCGGAATCAACGGAAATGGCAAACACAATAACTGGAGCATGTCTACCGACACCGGGGTTAACCTGCTTGCTCCCGGTAAAACACCGAAGACAAACCTGATGTTCCTGACTTTTTTCGTAAATACGATCAAGGCTGTTCATGATTATGCAGATGTTCTGCGGGCATCGATTGCTTCTGCGGGTAACGATCACCGGCTTGGAGCAAACGAAGCGCCACCCGCTATCATTTCCGTTTTCATCGGCGAATACCTGACCAAGGTTCTCGCTGATATCAAAGAACGTGTGGGTGCTAAATTCGACGAACAGGATGAAGCCATTCTCAAACTCGACCTGCATCGCAGCATTCCGGAACTGTTGCTGGATAATACTGACCGTAACCGGACTTCTCCCTTCGCCTTTACCGGAAATAAATTTGAATTCCGCGCGGTAGGTTCAGCAGCCAATTGTGCCAGTGCGATGACAGCGTTGAATACCATTATGGCGGAAACATTAAAAAAATTCAAAAAGGAAGTAGATACCCTGATCGAGAAAGGGGAGAAAAAAGAAATCGCGATCATGCACGTGATCCGCGAATACATTGTAAGCAGTGAAAAAATTCTTTTTGAAAAAGACGGATACAGCGAAGAATGGGCAAAGGAAGCGGAAAAAAGAGGACTGGCCAATGTGAAAGCCACGCCGCTTGCCCTCGATGCCATGGTGACCGATAAGGCCAAACACCTGTTTGAATCCAACAATGTTCTAACCCATGTTGAACTGGAAGCCCGGCATGAAATAGAACTGGAAAAATATATAAAGAAAGTGCAGATTGAAGCCCGGATCATGGGAGAGCTTTGTACGAGCCATATTCTTCCTCCGGCTATCAAATATCAGAATACCCTTATCCGGAATATCCTGGGGATTAAAGAAATCGGACTGAAGGAACCTGCATTCTCCAACCAGCGTTCCATCCTGGAAAGGATCTCTGAACATATTTCTGAGATCAGTGTACAGGTAAGTCAGATGATTGAAGCCCGCAAAAAAGCCAACGTTCTCACCGACACCCGCGCCAAAGCCATCGCCTATTGCGACGATGTAAAAGGTGCATACTTTGACAAGATCCGCTATCACGTGGACAAACTGGAGGTGCTGGTGGACGACAGCGAATGGTTGCTGCCTAAATACAGGGAAATCCTGTTTCTGAGATAGATCGCATTAAACAATATATATTGACCCTTATAAGGGCTCTCTCCGGGGGGCCCTTTTTTATTGAATAATGTTTAGGACATATATGGTTTTTTTAAATAAAATCTAATTTACACATCATATTAAATAAAAATATATGTATGTACATACCATTTCATATTAATAATTAATAATACTTTCACAAAGTTAAATGAGTATTACATATTTGTTTAATGTTTTAGATTAAACCTTCCTATACGCTGATTCCGGGACACCAGTCCCCCATCCAACTTTTTGAAAACCGGTCCGATAACGATTCAGCTTAGCCATTTAAAAATTTTACTGTGACTCCCCTGGTCAGGGAACGCTATTGATTTCCGTAAACAATTAAAACAAACAAAATGGTTAAAAACTTCAAACTGCTTATTCTGGCTATCGGCGCATTTATTTCTGTTCGCGCCCAGGATTCAACAAAACCGGCAACTGTTGTGGACACGGTTAAAGTGACTGCTCCGGCTAACCCGGCCACCACTTTTTCCGGATCCCTGGATCTGTACTACCGGTACAACTTTGCAAACCCTCCTGCGGGCGTCACGAACAACCTTACCAGCTTTACGAATTCCCAGAATTCCTTTGAACTGGGTATGGCCACGATCAGGGCCGACCACAGCTGGTCAAAGGGTGGTGTTACAGTAGAACTGGGTTTTGGAAGAAGGGCACAGGAATTTTCCTATAATGAGGCCGCCAATCCCAACCTCTTCTCGCTCACCAATATTGTACAGGCGAATGTCTACTACAATATATCTGACCGGGTAAAACTCACCATGGGTAAATGGGGAACCCATATCGGATATGAAGTAGTGGATGCCGCAGCAAACAGAAACTACTCCATGAGTTATATGTTTTCCTATGGACCTTTTTACAACACAGGTCTGAAAGCGGATATCGCCATCGCCGGCAAAACAGCGATCATGGTGGGTGTTTCCAATCCGACAGACAACACATCCACAACTGATGTTCGCAAGATGTTCATTGCCCAGCTGAGTACGGCCACGCCCGACAGCAAATGGAAATTCTTTCTGAATTATCAGGGCGGAAATATTGCGCCCTCCGATCCGTCCACCTCAGCCTCTTTAAATCAGTTCGACCTGGTGGTTACAGGAACCCTGTCTGATAAATTCAGTCTAGGATTTAACGGAACAGATCAGATGATCAAGAGTAAGGGTCCAGGTTACGACTCTTCCGGAACTTTCTGGGGAGCTGCCGTTTATCTGAATCTTGATCCAAGTCCGACTTTTGGTATGACGTTCAGGGGTGAGTACTTCGATACAAAAGATGGCATCATCAACACTGCGGTATTGCCTGCCGGCAGTTATATGGAGTACACATTAACCGGTCAGATCCACGTGGGTAAATTAACCATCATGCCTGAATTACGTCTTGATACCTACAGTAATCCGACGAATGGTTTGTTCCCGGACGGCGTTTTTCAGAATCATGATGGCAACCCGACAACATCAACGTTCAGCGGTCTTTTGGCTGCAACCTATGTCTTTTAATATCTAGCTCATAAAAGGATTCTCCAAACACAAAAAGCACAACTAAAACCAATCGACATGCATCAAATCAGACAGAAACATGCAAAAGCTTTTAAGGCGGCCTTTGCATGTTTAGCGATTTTCCTTTGCCTTTTCATGGTCGTTCCTGTAATGGCGCAGGATCCGACAGGCGCCAGTACGGGTACCATTAAAGACCTGGGCATCGATACCCTGGCAGCGCCCAAGGATTCAGCTCTGTCCAAAGTTGTTGCCACGGTAAATACCATTGGCAATAACAGTGGTCACAACAAAATTGCCATTAACTTAATGTGGACCCTGATTACAGGATTCCTCGTCATGTTCATGCAGGCTGGATTCGCCTTGGTTGAAACCGGTTTTACCAGAAAGAAAAATGTGGCCCATACCATGACGATGAACTTCCTGGTATATGGTCTGGGTATGTTTGGATTCTGGGTTTGTGGATTTGCGTTTATGTTTGGGGGAGCCCTCAATGCTGGCAACCCTGGGTGGAGGTCCGGGTGTTATACCGCATGAATATATTGTCCATATGTTTGGACACGATTTCGGTATCTGGGGTTATGCCGGTTTTTTCCTGAACAGCAAGGTGTACGATGTAGGTGTGTTTGGATTATTCCTGTTCCAGATGGTGTTCATGGATACAACAGCGACCATTCCCACTGGTTCCATGGCAGAAAGATGGGCCTTCAAATCCTTTATACTTTTCGGTTTATTTATTTCCATGTTTGTTTATCCCATCTTCGGTAACTGGGTTTGGGGCGGCGGCTGGCTTTCCCAGCTGGGTGTGAATTTCCATCTCGGTCATGGTCATGTGGATTTCGCCGGTTCTTCGGTAGTACATCTGGTGGGTGGTGTTGCCGCACTTGCCGGAGCCATTGTGATCGGACCCACGTATTGGAAAATATGGGAAAGACGGTAGCATTAATACCATCCCGGGTCATAATATTCCGATGGCCCTGCTCGGAACCTTTATCCTGGCTTTCGGCTGGTTCGGATTCAATCCGGGTTCAACACTGGCCGGTACTGATCTTCGTATCAGTATCGTTGCCGTTAATACCATGATGGCAGGTACTACGGCTACACTCGCTGTATTATTGATTATGTATCTGAAAGGACAGAAACCTGATCCGGGAATGCTGGCCAATGGACTGCTGGCCGGACTGGTAGCCATTACCGCTCCCTGCGCATTTGTCAATTCCATTGGCGCGGTTATCGATTGGTATCATTGCAGGTTTCCTGGTTTACTTCGGATATAATTTTATCGACAGAAAATTAAAAATTGATGATCCGGTTGGTGCAGTAGCGGTTCACGGGATCAACGGAGCCTGGGGTGTGCTCTCCCTCGGTTTATTCGCGGATGGTTCCTATGGAGATGGCTGGAACGGAGTTCCCGGTACCGTGAAAGGATTGTTCTATGGAGATGCCAGTCAGTTTGCCGCACAATGTATCGGCACACTTACCTGTTTCATTTTTGTCTTTGCGGTGATGTATCTCTTCTTTAAAATATCCAATAAAATCACGCCGATCCGTGTTTCCGCTGAAGTGGAAATGGAAGGCCTGGATATCCCGGAAATGGGTGTTCATGGTTATGTGGATTAAGTTTTCAAAATTATTAAGCTGCCCATTAAAAAGCCCCTGCATAGCAGGGGCTTTTTATTTTACATATAAATCTATGCATGTTAATTAATTATGCAGTTATAATCAATCACATATATTTAAATTATTATGTGTATATTTTTCCTGATATTTTAAATAAATCGAGTGATTCCGGAAAAAAAAGTTAATATCTTTACTGTGCCCGTAAAAGCAATATATTATAATAATTTATAAGGTATGCCAGCTCTAAAAGCAAAACCCTTTCATCATATTTTTTCGCCGCTAAGGGACCTGCTAAGTGACAGTCGCACTACGGGTGTTTTATTGTTAGGTTGTACGGTCGTTTCCCTGGTGCTAACCAATTCTTCTTCCTCAGCCTGGTTTAATCATTTCTGGAATAACGCATTTACACCCGGAATTTTTTCTTCCGCCCGACTTCCGCATTCATTTATTGACTGGGTGAATAATTTCGGAATGGCTTTTTTCTTTGTGCTGGCTGCAACAGAAATAAAAAGAGAACTTTTATCCGGTGAACTTTCCCAGTTTAAAAAAGCGGTACTGCCCTTTGGTGCCGCATTCGGAGGCATGATGATGCCGGCCCTGATATTTATCGGATTTAATATGTACTCCGGGTATTCACATGGCTGGGGAATTCCTACGGCTACCGATATTGCATTCTCCATCGCTGCTGCTTCCCTTCTCGGAAAAAGATTTCCGGTGGGTCTGAAAATATTATTACTGGCTATTGCCATTATTGATGATCTGGGCGCCATCGTAGTGATCGCTTTATTTTATGGTGGTCATATTAACTGGCTTGCCCTGGCGGTATGTGGAGTGCTTTACGCCGGTCTTCTGCTCTGCAACCGGATGAAAATAAAATTTGGAATTTTGCAGATTATTCTTGGACTGGCCCTCTGGTACGGCATGCTGCAGAGCGGTGTGGAAGCCAGTATTACCGGTGTGCTCTTTGCTTTTGCTATGCCGGTGGAATCGCTCGCCATTATCGAAAAAGCAATTCACAAATGGGTAAATTTCTTTATCCTTCCCGTATTTGCACTGGCCAATACAGCCATCTTATTACCGGCACATATCGTTTCATCCCTAACCTCACCGGTAGGCATGGGAATATTTTTCGGACTCGTTATCGGTAAACCCCTGGGTATTTACCTGGCCTGCCGGATCATGGTAAGATTTAATATTGCCCATCTGCCTTCTAATGTGAACTGGAAACAGGTATTTGGAATGGGAACCCTTGCCGGTATCGGATTTACCATGTCTATCTTCACGACCATGCTTGCGTTTACGGATTCGGGCGTTCGCGATATCGCAAAAATCTCCATCCTCTGCGCGGTGGTTGGTTCAGTAATTGTCAGCTATTTTTATTTCCGCTCAATCCAGGTAAAACAAATTGTTCCTACCGCATTGCCACAGGCAGAACCTGCTTATATTATAAATTCTTTTTCACCGATACGTTATAAATAAAAAAGCATCCCGATTTTACAGGATGCTTTTTTTATGCGTTCTCATAAAATCTTTTTATTTGCTTATGGCTGCTTTCAGCTTTCTTTCCCTCATGTATAAAAAACCAACCAAACCTCCAATCCATGATGTGGTGCCCACAATCATTTTCAAAAGATCCAGCAGGGCCGGGTTATTCAAATGCAGGTCACCAAAGTAAGCGATAAAGGAGGATATGAATAATTGTTCCATTTTTCTGTTTTAACAACGCAAATCTCAATCGAAAATTTCACATTATCAAATCGTAAAGCACCGTAAATGAGCTTAAAATGCATATCAAAATATTTAAATATAAATTATTTACTGCCAGTTAGCCGCCGATGGGATCAAGATGTGTAAAAAATACAATTAGAAATAAGCCCGGAGCGATTTTTTGATTTAACCGGAAGAAGAAATCCGATTTTTCAGAAGCAAAAAAATCCGTTAATATTCTGCAAATAGTTTTTCAGCAAAGGAAGAATACCGAGTTAAAAATACAGAATATGCTAAGCAGGTTGTTTTATCCGTTCCATCGCCCATTTCAGGGCAAGTTGAAACTGTTCCTGTTCCGAAATATTTGAATTGTCCAGTACGATGGCATCTGCGGCTTTCCGAAGCGGACTGATTTCCCGGTGGGAATCAATATAGTCACGCATTTCCAGGTTATTCTTTACTTCCTCGAGCGTAATATTCGGATTCTTCTCATACAATTCCCGGAATCGCCTTTCAACACGCACCGCATTGTCGGCCGTCATAAAAATTTTAAGTTCTGCCTTGGGAAATACAACCGTTCCGATATCCCTTCCGTCCATAACAATGGCGCGTTTCAGACCCATGGACTGCTGATGTTTAACGGCAAATTCCCGCACTTCTTTAATGGCAGCCACATCACTTACTTTTTCTGCTACCACCAGGTCACGGATAAGGTATTCCACATTTTCGTCATTGAGCAGTACTTCAGTTGGTCTTCGTCCCTTCATGAAAGCCAAATTCAATATGAATATTCTTCAGCGCATTCAGTACCTGCTTTGAATCCGTCCAGTCCACATGATTGCGCAAAAAATATAATGTGATGGCCCGGTACATGGCCCCGCTGTCAATATAAGTGTATTGCAGTTTAGCTGCCAGTTGTTTGGCCAGCGTGCTCTTGCCGCAGGATGACCAGCCGTCGATCGTTATGATAATTTTTTTTCCCGACATGTGTTACCGCAATACAAATAAAAGATTTGCCACGGAAACGCGGAAATTTTCCGTGTGCCGTGGCAAATAATATTTAAGATAACCTGTTTGTTTATACTTCAGAAGCTTCCTTCTCCTTTTCCTTCAGTGTAAATTTGATTTTTGATTCTGCCTTATCCAGATCGGCGATCATAACATCCCCGTTTTTGATATTCATGATTCAGAATCTCTTCTGCCAACGGATCTTCCAGGTATTTCTGGATCGCCCGGTGAAGCGGCCTGGCACCAAATTCCTGGTCATATCCTTTTTCTGCGATGAAAGCTCTTCGCTTCTGCTGTCAGTTCCAGGGTAGAATCCCAGGTTGCACCAGCCGTTTCATAACCCCTTTCATCAGGATATCGATGATATTGAAAATGTTCTCCCTGTTCAGAGAATTGAAAATAACGATATCATCGATCCGGTTCAGGAACTCCGGACTAAATGTCCGTTTCAGCGCTTTTTCAATTACGGCCTTGTTGTTTTCGTCTGCATTGGCTGTTCTGGCCGTAGTGGCGAATCCTACGCCGTCACCGAAATCCTTCAACTGTCTGGCCCCGATATTGGAGGTCATGATGATCAGGGTATTCTTGAAATCCACTTTTCTTCCCAGACCATCTGTTAACTGACCGTCGTCCAATACCTGCAACAGGATATTATAGATATCCGGGTGCGCTTTTTCAATTTCATCCAGCAGGATCACACTGATAAGGTTTCCGTCTCACTTTTTCAGTCAGCTGTCCGCCTTCTTCATAACCTACATATCCGGGAGGAGCGCCGATCAGGCGGCTCACCGTGAATTTTTCCATGTATTCGCTCATGTCGATGCGAATCAGTGAATCTTCCGAATCAAACATATAGCGTGCCAGGGCCCGGGCAAGTTCAGTCTTACCAACACCGGTAGGACCGAGAAAAATAAATGTACCGATCGGTTTCTTGGGATCTTTCAAGCCAACCCGGTTTCGCTGAATGGCTTTCACCACTTTCTGGATCGCTTCGTCCTGCCCGACCACCATATCACCCATGTCAACCGACATATTCCGCAGCTTTTCGCTTTCCGCCTGAACCATTCTCTTCACCGGAATACCCGTCATCATACTCACCACTTCGGCAATATTATCCTCATCTATCGGATACCGTTTGTGTTTGCTTTCTTCTTCCCACTCGAGTTTGGCTTTTTCCAGTTCTTCCTGCAGCCTTTTCTCCGCATCGCGAAGTGAGGCGGCTTCCTCAAACTTCTGGCTCTTTACTACTTTATTCTTTTCGTTCTTAACGTCTTCAATCTTCTTTTCAAATTCAACAATATTCTGCGGCACATTGATATTTTTCAAATGCACCCTTGCACCTACTTCATCCAGCACATCAATGGCCTTGTCTGGCAGCAGGCGGTCGGTCATATACCGGTCGCTCAGTTTAACGCAGGCCTGTATGGCTTCATCAGAATAAGTTACGTTATGATAATCTTCGTATTTGGATTTGATATTTTCCAGAATCTGAATGGTTTCATCCACGCTTGGCGGATCAATCATTACTTTTTGAAAACGACGATCGAGGGCACCATCTTTTTCGATATACATTCTGTATTCATCGAGGGTGGAAGCGCCGATACATTGCAGTTCGCCGCGGGCCAGGGCCGGTTTGAAAATATTGGAAGCATCCAGCGAGCCGGATGCGCCACCTGCACCGACGATGGTATGAATTTCGTCGATAAACAAAATGACATCCCGGTTTTTTTCCAGTTCATTCATGATCGCCTTCATGCGTTCTTCAAACTGACCACGGTATTTGGTACCGGCAACCAGTGCAGCAAGATCCAGTGATATTACGCGTTTGTCGAACAACACGCGGGAAACCTTACGCTGCACGATGCGCAGGGCAAGACCTTCCACGATGGCTGTTTTACCAACACCGGGTTCACCGATCAGAATGGGATTGTTTTTTTTGCGCCTGGACAAGATCTGGGAAACCCTTTCAATTTCCTCTTCCCTGCCCACGATCGGATCAAGCGAGTTCATTTCCGCGAGCCGGGTAATATCCCTGCCGAAATTATCCAGCACGGGTGTCTTACTTTTTGTATTGCCTGCAGGACGCGCTTTTTGTTGCGCATATTTCTTTTCCTCATCAAAATCATCCTCATTCTCTTCAGCATATTCGCTGCGGGTATCGTTACTTTTAACAACACCCAGTTCATTTCTGAATAAATCGTAGTCCACGTCGAATTGATTTAGTATTTGCGTAGCTATGTTTTCTTTGTTTTTCAGAATCGAAAGCATGAGGTGCTCGGTTTCCACCGTCGGACTCTTCAGTGCTTTCGCTTCCAGTACCGTAACCCGGATCACCTTTTCTGCCTGTTTGGTGAGTGGAAGACTGTTAATGTTTGCAATATTCTTTCCCGTCTTGTCTTTTACGGCAAGCTCCACTTCTTTTCTGAGCTCATATAAATCCACATTAAAACTCTTCAGGATCCGGACGGCCGTATTGTCCCCCTCCCTGATCAGTCCCAGCAGCAAATGCTCTGTTCCAATAAAGTCATTTCCTAACCTTAAGGCTTCTTCCCTGCTGAACGAAATAATCTCCTTAACCTGGGCCGAAAAATTATTATCCATTTTTAACCAGTTGTGCTTTATACAATAATAACGAATATTTTTGATTCCTGTTTTCAGTGCTTTATCAACGTATGTTAACAATGCCGGATAAAATGAAAGTCAAAATCAGTACCAACGATAAATTCCATGCCATTACTGTAGTCGAACCCATTCTTGCTGCTAATATGACAGCAGCGCTGCATGATCTTTGTGAGCCCTACCTGAAACAGGAAGTAAAAAATCTGCTCCTGAATGTAAAAGACATTCAAAAAATGGATTCTGCTGCTGCACATGCCATTCTTGAACTGAGAAACCTGTTTTATGCAAATCGCGCTTCTTTTGTTTTATGCGAAATGCAACCGGAACTCAAAAAATTTTTTGATCAGAATGAACAATTTGAAATATTACAAATTGTGCCTTCGCAAAGCGAGGCTTCTGACATCATCTTTATGGAAGAAATCGAAAGGGAATTCACGGACTAAATCAAAGGGACACGGATATAAGGGTAACGATCAAATCCTGTTCCTATTACTTTTTGTATTATTTTTCACCCGATATACAGGAAATAGGGCTCCAACTGCCCAATTGGTCAATTAAAACCGCAAAGTGCTCGCAGTAACCATTCTCGGCAATAATTCTGCCATACCTGCCTTCGACCGGCATCCGACCGCCCAGGTGATCACGCTGGACGATCATCTTTTCCTGGTGGATTGCGGGGAAGGCACCCAGTCGCAGATGAACAAATACAAGATCAGGCGAAGCCGGATTAACCATATTTTTATCTCCCATCTCCACGGGGATCACTATTTCGGACTGATCGGCCTGCTGACCAGTATGGGACTCCTCGGCCGTCACCAGGATCTGCACTTATTTGGTCCGGCAGCCCTTAAAGATATTCTGGACCTGCAGTTACGGGTAGCTGATACCCAGCTGCCTTTTAACCTGATTTTTCATCCGCTGACAGAAGAAGGGGTTTTGGTGAAAGACAGCCGTTTCCAGATAGAATGTTTCCTGGTTTTTCACCGGATTGAGTGCTGGGGCTTTATTTTCCGGCAGGTCCGTCCCCCCCGCAGGGTAAATCCTGAAAAATCCAGAATTGCCGGCGTTCCCTCCTCATTTTTCGACCGGTTAAAATGGGGGGAGGACTATGAAAACAAGGAGGGTGTCCTGATCCCGAATGAATCCGTTACAGATCCGGGCCCCCTTCCCAAGTCGTATGCCTATTCGGCAGATACGATCTTTCATCCGGACCTTGCAGCCAAGGTAAAAGGGCTGGATATGCTCTACCACGAAACCACCTACCTGAAGGACCTGGAAGAGCGTGCCGCCAAAAGATTTCATTGTACTACGGTTCAGGCTGCCACCATTGCTAAAATGGCCGGGGTTAAACAACTGCTCATTGGTCATTTTAGTTCTAAATACGACAAACTGGATGAATTTGAGTCGCAGGCCCGGGAAGTGTTTTCAAACAGCTATCTGGCGCTGGAAGGAGTTAGCTATTTGGTGCCGTAAGAGGATTAGAGGATTAGGGGGATTAGATGATTAGATGATTAATACATTTTCAGCCAACCACCAACCGCCTACTGCCAACGGCCAACGGCCAACCGATCAAATTTCCCGCGCAATCAAATACTCGGCAAGTTCCCGGAGAGCCACCTTATTTTCATCTGGCACCTGAATTTGTTCCAGGTGGGTATGGGCAAGTTTCATATAATGTTCCTTGGCTGACTGTGCCGCCTGATCTACCTGGCAGGTATGGAACAACGCGATCATTCGTTCCACTTTATCTGATGGAGAAGAGAGAAGAAGTTTAAGGATGGCTTGTTTCTTATCCGGTGCGGATTTTTCCAGGGCATGTACAAGCAAAAATGTTTTTTTATTCGAAAGAATATCTCCACCGGTTTGTTTTCCGAAAGTAGCCGGATTTCCAAAACTATCCAGGTAGTCGTCCTGCACCTGGAAAGCAAGTCCAAGATTTTTTCCGAAATCATAAATATGCTGCTGGTCTGCCGGCGAGGCCCGGGCAATCAGTGAACCCATCCGGAGACTGGCCGCTAAAAAAACAGCCGTCTTCAATTCAATCATATGCATGTACTGCTCCAGCGAAATGGCATTTTCGTTTTCAAAATCCATATCCAGTTGCTGACCCTCACAAACTTCTTTTCCGGTTTTGTTTAAAAGCCTGATCAGGGATTGTGCATAGTCCGGACTGGTTTCATTGAGGTAATCGTATGAATGTAACAACATCACATCACCCGCAAGCAGGGCTGTGGATTCATTATACTTTGCATGTACAGTGGGCCTTCCGCGCCGGAGTGGTGCCTTATCCATGATATCATCATGAATGAGGGTAAAATTATGGAAGAGTTCAAGTGCCACAGCCGCCTTCCAGCTATCGGAATGAATCGGTCCAAAGAGTTCACTGCCCAGCAGACAGAGTACGGGACGAATCCGTTTACCCCCGTCTTCAATCATATAGGATGCAGCCCCATAAAGCGTTTCCGGTTGATCCGGAAAATGTGTTTTGCTAAAATGTGTTGCAAACTGCTGTGATAATTCCTGAAAACGCTTCATTCAAGATTCTAATTAATTGTATTTGCTGATTTGGTTGACAGTAGGCAGTTGACAGTTGACGGTGGCTTTAAGCTTTGGGCTTTAGGCTTTAGGCTTTTAACACCCACTCGTAATCCAGCTGTCGCTTGGCGAGATTGGCCGAGATTACCTTAATCGTAATTTTATCCCCCATGCGGAATTTCCTGCCACTGCGTTTTCCAACCAACGCATATTCCCCTTCGATCAAACGAAAATCATCATATTCCATCAGGCTGTTCAGGCTCACCAGGCCCTCACATTTATGTTCTACGGTTTCCACCCAGAATCCAAATGCCGCCACTCCGCTGATCACCCCTTCAAAGGTATCTCCCACAAAATCCTTCATGTATTCTACCTGCTTGTATTTATTGGCAGTCCGTTCACTATCCATGGCTGCTCTTTCCCGTTCACTGCAGTGTTTGCACTGCTCTTCCAGGTTATGGTGGGACTGAATTTCTTCATCAAGCACTTCCTGCAAAATCCGGTGCGTAAGCACATCCGGATACCGGCGGATGGGAGATGTAAAATGACAATAGTTGGTAAATCCCAAACCATAGTGACCAATATTATCTGTGGTATAAACTGCTTTGGCCATGGTACGGATACCCAGTTGTTCCAGCACATGCTGCTCGGGTTTTCCTTTCACATCTTTCAGCATCAGGTTGAAAGAGGCTGAAATTCCTTCGGGTGTTTTTGTATCGAATGTATGCCCGTATTTTTTTGCAAATTCCACAAAGGGTGCAAGTTTTTCCTTATCAGGAGTATCGTGAATCCGGTAGGGAAAAGGAACGGGTTTCTTTTTTACTTTAATTTTCGCTACATGGGAAGCAACCGTGCGATTGGCGAGCAGCATGAATTCTTCGATCAGCTGATGCGATTCCTTACTTTCCTTCACCATGATGCCAATGGGCTTTCCTTTTTCATCCAGCTTAAACCGGACTTCGGTAGAAGAAAAATTTATCGCTCCTTTTTTAATCCGCTGCCTCCTGGAACGTTGCGCCATTTCATGCAGCATGAGGATCTCCTCCTTATATTCCCCTTCTTTTTTTTCGATGATCTCCTGCACGTCTTCATAGGCAAAACGATGATCGGAATGAATCACGGTTCTGCCCAGCCAGTATTCTTTCATCTCGCCCTTACTACTCACCTGAAAAACGGCAGAGAAACAAAGTTTGTCTTCATGTGGCCGCAGCGAACATAGTTCGTTGGATATTTTCTCCGGTAACATCGGATTGACCCGGTCAGGAAGATAAACCGAAGTGGCCCGCTCATATGCCTCAGCGTCCAGCGCCATTCCCGGAAGCACATAATGACTCACATCGGCAATATGCACGCCGATTTCAAACATATCATCTTTTAGTTTCCGGAAAGAAATGGCGTCGTCAAAATCTTTTGCGTCGGCGGGATCGATCGTGAAAGTGAGTGTTTTCCTGAAATCCTTTCTGCCTTCCAGATCCGCCGGCGGAATGGTTTCCGGAAGACTTGCAGATTCAGTTAATACTTTTTCAGGGAAGACAATGGCAAATCCGTTTTCGATGAGGATCTCTTTCATCACCCGGTCATTTTCGTCGGATTCATCCAGCACCTGTATTACTTCGCCCTGCGGTTTCTTTGTTTTTCCCCAGTCGGTGATCCGGACAATAACCCGGTCTTTGTCAACCGCTGTTCCCATTTTATTTAATGGAATATAAACATCCGACATGGGTCTGGCTGTTTCAGCAATGAAAAAAGCAAACCCGTCTCCCATTTCAATATGTCCGGGGAAATCCGTCTGCTTTCTTTCGACCACAGAATCCACCATACCCTGCACCCGGCTATTGCCTCCTTTCGACTGTGTAATCTTAACCAACACCGTATCGCCGTGCATGGCTGTATTAAAATCATTTGGCCGCACCAACACATCCCTTTCCAGGTTTTGTGCAATAACAAAACCCATACCCGACCGCGTTACCTCCAGCACACCCCGGTGCAAAAATTCGGTAGCTTTTTTCTTTTTCTTATCTGAATGTTTATGATCTGAATGTTTATGTCCCATATCACTTTATGCTTGACCAGGAAATTCCTGGATGAATGTAGTTATTAACTGTGTAAACTGATTTTCCTCATAAAATAAAAATACCGGCTGAATGGGCAATACATATACGGGCAGGTCCTGCAACTGCTGGGAAAATTTCTGCAGGCGTACCGCATCTTTTTCCGTAGTAAGGATAATTTTATGAGGTGAAGGGTTCTGATTAAATCTTTTTAATATATTTTTCAGGTCATCGATCGTAAAAATATGGTGATCACTGTATGCCAGTTCATCATATCCGTTAAAGTTTTCTTCCAGGTATTTTTTAAGCGGACCCGGATTGGCAATACCGGTCACCAGCAGCACTTCTGTTGTACTGTTGATAGCCCGGGGTTCCCGGGTAATCACCTGGTATGCCTGACCGTAGGCGATGGTCGTGAAAAAAACCTGCTGGTCAACTGCAGGTCTGATTTCCGATATCACCCGGTTTTTTTCTGCCAGCGAAAGATCCGGAGGGCACTTTGTAATTACGATCATATCCGCGCGCCGGGCGCTTTTGGGCTGGTCCCGCAAATCGCCGGTAGGCAGGAACCAGTCACGCGTGTAGAGGTTATTATATTCTGATAAAATGATATTTAATCCCGCAGTTACGGAACGATGCTGGAATGCATCATCCAGGATGATAACCTGGGTATCCGGTTTATCGTGCAAAAGCTGTGGAATGGCAAACACCCGTTCCTCCCCCACGGCTACCGTAACATCCGGAAATTTATTGAAGAACTGCATGGGTTCGTCCCCGATTTCCAGCGCGGTACTCTGCGGAGTGGCAAGGGCATACCCGCG
Source organism: uncultured Bacteroidota bacterium (assembly GCA_963730655.1). GTDB lineage: Bacteria > Bacteroidota > Bacteroidia > Chitinophagales > Chitinophagaceae > Puia. Next base: position 46,066 of record CAVSSI010000001.1, on the reverse strand, counting down.
GGTTTTTCTTTTATATCCGCGACTGAGCACCGCTATCCGGAACGACTGCTTCATTTTTTCTATCATGAATTCCACCATGGGCGATTTACCGGTTCCGCCTACGGTAAGATTTCCCACACAAACAACCGGCAGGTTGAAAGTAGCGGAACGAAGGATTTTCCGGTCAAACATCCAATTTCGAAAAATGACGATCAATCCATAGATCAGGGAAAAAGGAAGCAGGAGCATCCTGACCGTCTTAATTAATGGATAGTTTACATTCATAACCTTGAATAAAGGTAATCCAAATCAATTCCTCCGGCTGCCAGAAAGATGGTCTCTTTGGTGATGGAATCGAATAGTGGCAGGGAAAACAGCCGGGGATATCCTGACCATCCGGAAATTTCCTGTTCATAATTCAGGTATTGATCATTGAAAATCCAGCCGGCTACATCCAGCTTTTCAGACCGGCAGATAGCTGCTGTCATCAGGGAATGATTGATACTGCCCAGATAGTTTCGGCTCACGAGGATCAGTCTCGCATCTAATTCTCTTACCAGATCATATACAAATTCCGTTTCATTCAGGGGCACCATCAAGTCCGCCGGCGCCCTCAATAATCAATGGACGTCTTTTATCCATTTGCTGAAAATCATGCACAAGTTTTTGGAGTTCAATCCGCCGGTTTTCATTTCTTGCTGCGATATGTGGTGAAGCGGCCATTTGCAGAGTATACCCATCCGGATGAATAATCGTTTCGGGATTTGTAATCAGGGAAGCAAGGACTGACCGGTCCGTGCCGGTTTTATACCCTGCCTGAACGGGTTTCCAGTAATCTGCTTTTAATGCTTCGGTGAGTACGGCGGCGACCAGGGTTTTTCCGATAGCCGTTCCGATACCACTGATGAATATGGGTTTCATCCGGTTTTATTAATAAAGATGGAAAAAATGGTGGTGCCATAGTTTCTTTCCGTAACAAAAAGGGGAAGCCCCTGATAGCGGTTTCTCGGAGTATGTTCCAGAACGAACCATCCTTTCTCTTTTAATAAATTTCCCCCGACAACAAATGCAGGAATCTCATCGATGGTTTCCAGTGCATAAGGTGGTCCCGCAAAAATAAAATCGTATTGCTCCCTGGTGGTTTTCAAAAAACGGAAAACATCAGATGGTACCACATTCAGTCTGGTCAGTCCCAGGAGTCCGGCAGTTTTCCGAATGAAATCCAGCATGCGTGGGTCTTTTTCCACAATGGTGAGATCAGATGCACCACGTGATGCCAGTTCGAAACTGATGCTGCCGGTGCCACCAAAAAGATCCAGGGTTTTTAATCCTTCCAGTTCCCGGTTGGATTGAAGAATATTAAATAATCCTTCCTTCGCTATATCAGTAGTGGGCCGGGTATTCGGCATTTTGGACGGGGGATTGATTTTTCTTCCACCCCACTCGCCTCCGATTATACGCATATCGACATTTTCAACAGCGATGCGAAAAAATGATTTGGAAACTGAATGAGTTCGTCCGTTTTTTTGATACTGTCTTCCATACCGTCAAAACGAATATTGAGAAAGTATAAGTCCAGGTCTTCATAAACTGCCGATTTTTTTTCAATCATCCCGGAAATTTCCAGAACCACTTCCTGCCTGTCCAGCTCGAGCTGGGTGCAGCAGTTCAGCAGGTGGTAAACCACATCCTTTGAATCCTGGTAAGGTGAAATGCTGTATCACCTGGAGCTGGCCACTTTTGAAGGCCATCACAATCATTTTATCGGGATAGAAAAAAGCTTTCATGTAAGAGGCTTCCTCTTTAGCCGTAAACATTTTATAACATTTCAGCTGAAGACTGTAAAAATGCCAGAACCGGGCAGACTGAAATTTTTCCTGCATCAATAAATGAATGGCTAAAGGAACCCGGTACACATTGTGGAACTCAAACCAGGGCACTTTTTCATCAAGCACCATGTCGGAGTTCAGGTTCCCATAAATCAGATCGGTTACCGGCCTCCTGATATCGGAACTGAAATATTTTTCAGGAACCAGGTTGCTTTCCGGAAAATTGTAAACCAGGAAGATCTCATTGGGTCTAAAGCTGCTTAAAATCGGATCAGCTTCCAGGATTCCGCGCAGGATGGATTCGGCATCGTTTGATTTCAGGTGTGGCCATTGATACACCCGGATTGCCACGGGCCTCATGCCGCGTACATTTAATAATACAAAAATCAGGGAGTCTGAGCCAATCTCAATGAGTAAGCGGCACTGACTTGCATCTTCGGCAGCAGGATCTTCGTTGTGTATATCAAAATCTGGTCTGATGTTCATCATGCGGATCGCAATAATACTAAAATTTAACGACTGGAAAAGGAGTTATTGCCACTCTGTCAGCAATTGACGGGCAATTACTTTTACCCGGGTATCATCATACATCACATTGGGAAGGCCCAGGAGTATATTCAGATTGGCAATCGCTTTCTTGTCTTCCCCCATCCGGTGATAAGAACGGGCCAGTTCATAATAGTTTAGAATGAATCCCGGATAAAGCGAACGGCTCTTATTGAAATCAGCGATGGCTTCTTCCAGCGTAGCAGATGGCAGTTTGCCATAAAATACCCGGGCGAATGATTTTTCTGCCAGGTTCAGATTACTCACATCATATTTCCATCGGCCCAGAATATGGTAAGCCCTGAAATTATTCGGATCAAGCCGGATGGCATTTTCCGCATATCGTTTTACATCCCTCGCCATCATCACCCTTTCTTTGGTACCGGATATCAGGGATACCCTGCCCAGGGCGAGTGCCATCGCAAAATTCGCATCGGAAGAATTTGGATTTACCCGAAGTGCTGCTGCGGCATAATTTTTGGCTGCCATAAAATAAGGCCGCATTTTTTCTTTGTCCGCCTGACGTGCCCCGATACGGGAAGAGAGGTCGCTGCATTTCCAGAGGGCCTGCAGGTTATTGGGATCTTTTTTTAATACTTCGGCATATTTTAAAAACGCTTCACTTTCGTGAAACAGGGATTCCTGATACTGCGCCTCTTTCAGGAGCTGGTTTAGGTCCTGGGAAAATAACAGGGACGGAAATACCGCGATCAATAACGTAAACAGTCGAAGCATATTTATTCCTTAAATGAACGGCGCATCGTAACTCCTACCCTGCCGACAAAGTGTTCAATAGGTGCCTGTAATTTAAAAATACTAATTGAAATTTCAGATACGGCCGGATGCTGATCTTTGATGCTTAAGATAATGCCCTGACAGATTTTTTCCAAAAGAAAAACAGGTTCCTTCATATGCGCCTGTACGATCCGGAATAAATTAACATAACTGATGGTATCCGCAATACGTTCGTACACCATATTGGTTTCGGGGTAAGAAACCTGGAGACTCACTTCAAAAGAATTCATCACCTTTCGTTCTTCTTCATAGATACCGTGGTGCTCAAAAAAAACAAGGTTCTGAAGTTCGATTGTAATCATTAGCAGATTAGATAATTAGGTGATTAGAGGATTAGATGATTAGGTGATTAGATGATTAGGTAATTAGATCATTAGATGAACAGATGAACAGATGAAAATGAACTAAAAAGAATCACCTAATCTTCTAATCACCTAATCTCCTAATCTGCCTTCGGTTGCAACGTAAGCCAGCGCTCTGCGTCAAGTGCCGCCATACAACCACTGCCGGCGGCTGTAACGGCCTGCCGGTAAATATGGTCCTGCACATCGCCCGATGCAAATACACCTTCCACATTGGTTCGGGAAGTGCCCGGAACGGTTTTGATATATCCGGTTTCGTCCATATCAAGCCATGGTTTAAATATCGCAGAATTCGGCTGGTGACCAATGGCTACAAAAAATCCGTTGACCGGAATGGTCTCTGTTTTTTTTGTGGCGGAATTGATGATGCGCACGCCGTCTACTTTGTTCTCGCCCAGAATTTCTTCTGCTTCGGTGTTCCAGTATATTTTTATATTGGATGATTCGCGAATGCGCTGTCTGCATGATCTGGGATGCCCGCATCTGATCGCGGCGAATAAACATATGCACCGTTGTGCAAAGTTTAGAAAGATATAGCGCTTCTTCGGCTGCCGTATCCCCGGCACCTACGATAGCCACTTCTTTTCCTTTAAAGAAAAATCCATCGCAAACGGCACAGGCGCTTACCCCATAACCATTCAGTTTTTCTTCGCTTTGAAGGCCCAGCCATTTTGCAGAAGCGCCGGTAGCGATGATTACAGAATCGGCTTCGATCAGTTTTTCATCATCGATCCATACTTTAAAGGGATGCCGGGAAAAATCCACTTTGGTCGCCAGGCCAAAACGGATATCCGCACCCATCCGGGACGCCTGTTTTTCAAAATCCACCATCATCTCCGGACCCTGAACGCCATCCGGATAACCCGGATAGTTTTCCACTTCTGTTGTAATCGTCAGCTGGCCACCGGGCTGGATACCCTGGTAAAGGACGGGTTTGAGATTGGCACGTGCTGTATAAATAGCAGCAGTATATCCTGCCGGTCCCGATCCGATAATCAAACAATGAACACGCTCTGAAACTTTATTTTCCATAATTCGTCTTCTCTGAATTTTTTAGGTCACTTCTTTTATTGTCATTTCGCTTTTACGCCCAAAGAGCGTTAGGCGTTAAGCGTTAGGCGTTAAGCCTGGCTCAAAGCCGGGTTGCAATTTAATCGTAAATGTTGAGAAAGAAGGTCGTGCAGATGACCAGCTGACAAGTATGGGAAGTATGAGAAGTATGGGAGTATGGGAGTAATATAAAAAGCCACCCCGTTTTGCCGGGATGGCTTTTTCAATTAAAAATTGATAATTAATAATTATCCCAAATATGCTTTCAGTGCACTGCTGTAGCGGGCTTTTTGCAGACGTTTGATAGCTCTTTCTTTGATCTGGCGGATGCGTTCCTTGGTCAGATCATATTTCTGACCGATCTGCTCAATGGTAACACCATTTTCGCCATCCAGTCCGAAATAAGCATTCACGATTTCCGCTTCGCGCGGACTCAGTGATTTCAGTACCCGGCGGATTTCGTCGCGCAGTGAATCTTTCATCACATCATCATCCGTATCATCGCCACCTTCCAGCAGATCGCCCATGGCCACATCTTCTGCTTCGTGCACCGGGGCATCGAGTGAACTGTGACGGGTATTGCTCTGGAAAATATTGTTGATTTCCGTTTCGCTCATTTCCAGCAATTCGGCCAGTTCTTCCGTTGAAGGTTCGCGTTCATGTTCCTGTTCGAAAGCCATATAGGCCTTGTTTGCCTTGTTATAGGTGCCAATTTTGTTTTGAGGAAGGCGAACCAATCGGCCCTGCTCTGCCAAAGCCTGCAGAATGGACTGACGAATCCACCAAACGGCGTAAGAAATAAATTTAAAACCCTTGGTTTCATCAAAGCGCTGTGCAGCTTTAATCAAGCCGAGGTTTCCCTCGTTAATCAGGTCACTCAGTGAAAGTCCCTGGTGCTGGTACTGTTTTGCCACCGAAACCACGAAACGTAGGTTGGACTGGACCAGTTTATCCAATGCCTTCTGGTCGCCCATCTTAATCCGTTGGGCCAGAATGGTCTCCTCTTCAGGAGTGATCATGGAGATCTTTGAAATTTCCTGCAAATACTTTTCAACCGCCTGCGAATCACGGTTAGTAATCTGTGTAGCAATTTTAAGTTGCCTCATAATGGGTATAAATAAAAAGTTGACAATGCTTTTGTCGGGTATGAATCAACGATATAACAATGCAAAAGGCGGAAAAGTTGATAAGGGTAAGATTAAATTTATTCCGCAGTGTACTGGCACGAAAGTAATACCCAATTGCGGAACTTCATAACCTTTCTCCAATTAAAAAACATAAAACTTGGTAGAACTAAATAATTAGTTATACATTTGATCAAATAACTATCTTTATAGTTATAATAAAAGAGCCCTTAATCAACTGTTTATTGTGTATGGTATATGGTGTATGGTGTATTGTCTATCGATCTAAGACTAACCATAAACGATCCACCATAAACCATCCACGATCTACCATAAACGATTCTCAAACGCCCTTAATATATTAGAAATGAATACTGGCAAGACTTTAACAAAAGCAGAAGAGCAGGTGATGCAGGTGCTGTGGAAACTCGGAAAAGGATTCCTGAAAGATATTATTGAATCCACTCCCGAACCCAAACCGCACTCGAACACCATCGCAACAATCCTCAAGATCCTGGTGGACAAAGGCTTCGTGGAATACAGTGTATATGGCCGCAATAACCTCTATAAACCCCTGATTTCGCAGACTGAATATGGAAAGAAGTCAGTAAACCAGCTGGTAAAAAGTTATTTCAACGGTTCTCCTGCCCGCCTGGTTTCGCAGTTTATCAATGATCAGAAACTCTCCGAGGCCGAACTGGAACTGCTCCTGCAACAGATCCAATCCATTAAAAACACCAAGTCATGACCCGCCTTTTCACCGCAATCGATCAAAAACATCAAGACATGACACGTCTTTTCACCGATCCAACCCATTAAAAATAACAGACTATGACCCTCTTGATCTATATCATTAAAACGATCCTGGTCTCCGGAGTACTCTTCGGTTATTACAGCCTTTTTCTCAGGAACCGGAAAATCCACTTCTTCAACCGCATTTTTCTTTTGGGCATTCCGGTATTCAGTCTGCTCATTCCGGCTTTACATTTCAGTCTGCCAGCCGGCTGGTTTCATAAAGATTCCGGTCAGGCGATCCGTTTACTGGGTGTGGGCCAGGGAAAATGGGAGGAAGCCGTGACGATCTATGGCGGCCACGGAGGCAGAAATATCTTCAACGGGCCCTTTTTAATTACCTGCCTTTGTATCGGTACGAGTCTTTTTCTGTTCATCCGGCTTTGGATGACGATCCGATACCTGTATCGCCTGTCTAAAAACAAAACCTTCCTTCCGCTTCCCGGGGCGACCATCTACTTTGTATCTGAAAAAGGAACCCCGTTTTCGTTTTTCCGAAATATATTCTGGGGCGAAGACCAGGAGATCAAAAGCCAACCGGCCCGGCAAATTCTAAGGCACGAAATTTACCATGCGGTCAACAAACACTCAGCTGATATTTTATGGATAGAATTCCTGACTGTATTCTTTTGGTTCAATCCATTTCTTTTGCTGATTCACCGCGAACTCCGCGCCATTCATGAATATACAGCCGATGAATATGCATCCGCCGAAACCGACCGGTTCAGTTATGCCACCCTGCTACTGCAAAATGCAACCGGAAAAAAATTCCCCCTCACCCATCCATTTTTTAAAACCCATATTAAAAGAAGAATCGCAATGATTACCCAAACACAGAAAAACAGAAAAAGCCTGCTGGCCCGCTTCCTGATCATTCCGATGATCACGGCCCTCGTTTGTTTATTTTCTTTCAAATCAGAAAAACGCTTAACACCCGGCGGACCAGAAACGGTTCGTGTGATTATTGATCCGGGACACGGAGGAGAATTCAGCGGAGCCTATGCCAATGGTATTTATGAAAAAGATTTTACGCTGATACTTAGCAAAAAAATAAAATCACTGGCAAAAGAATACCATGTGGAGGTTATCCTCACCCGTGAAAAAGATGAAACGATCGGCGATGGCACACTCCGGTCCTCCCTGGTGAACCGGGTTGAGCTGGCGGGAAAACAAAACGCAGATCTTTTTATTTCCATTCATGCGAATATGAAAGAAGAAAAAACTGATCAAAAAGAGAATTCAGGCATATCCATCTATGTTCCGAAAAGTGAAAGTAAATATCACGATGCCTCGGTAAAACTTGGATCCGTAATTACTGAGTATATAAAAACGGATTATAAGATTACCCCGGAATTAAAACAATCAGAAACCGGCGTGATGGTCCTGGATAAAACTACGGTACCCGCCATCCTGATCGAATGCGGATACCTGGATAACAGGGAAGACGTAGATTTTCTGCAAAATGAAAAGAACCAGGAAAAAATTGCACGCGATATCCTGGAAGGGATAAGGAAATATAATTCCAACCCGGACCTGAAACCGGTCATCGCAAATTCAATTGTATTAAAGGAAAAACCCACGTTGATCGAAAACATGCCTGTATCCGATTCTGCCGGTCCCTTATAGGAAAGTGGAAGTGGAAGCCGAATATCCTGACGGTCAGAGAGGCTGGAACCGGTACCTGGTTACCCATTTAAAATATCCGGATGATGCCGCCAATAAAGGAATACAGGGTACCGTAGTGGTGGAGTTTATTGTCCGGACCAATGGCAAAGTATCGGATGTGATCGCGATCAGCGGACCTGAGGCATTGAGGGAAGAATCCATTCGGGTATTAATGGAAAGTGGCCGTTGGACGCCAGCCATGAATCATGGTGTAAAAGTAGATTCCTACAAAAAGCAACCCTTTAATTATGTACTGGAAGTAAAATAATCTTAATACCCAATCTGATTTTTTCCGGTATCAATCAGCAATTCTTTTTTTGATGATTCTTCCACCCTGCCGATCACGCGGGCTTCCATTCCAAATGCCTGGATGAGTTTGATGAGATCATCGCGCAGCTGCCGGAGTTGGTATAAATTTCCAGGCGCTGACCCATATTGAATACCTGGTACATCTCACGGTCATCCGCACCCGAAGACTGGCGGATGAGGTCAAATATCACCGGGGGTGTAAAAAGATTATCCTTCACCACGCGCATCGGGGCGGGCAGGTATTTCAGACATTTGGTCTGTCCTCCCCCGCTGCTGTGGATCATGCCGTGAATAGCATCAAAATGATTTTCGAGCAGGGCCTTCACCACGGGAGCATAGGTTCGGGTCGGACTCAGCAATAATTTACCGACGGTGGTATCCACGCCGGTTTCTGTTTGCACCAGGTCGGTCATTTTATGGCTGCCGGTATAAATCACGTCCTTGTCCAGCATCGGCTCCACCGATTCCGGATAATAATGACCGTAACTGGCTTCCAGCACATCATGCCGCGCACTGGTGAGTCCATTGCTGCCGATACCACTATTATATTCTTTTTCATATTTCGCTTTTCCACTGCTGGAAATTCCGACGATCACATCGCCTGGCGCAATTTTTTCATTGGTAATAATCTTTGATTTGGGCCAGCGCGCCGTCATGGTTCCGTTCACGGCGATGGTGCGTACCAGGTCGCCCACATCAGCTGTTTCACCACCCATGAACTGAATGTTTACGCCATAGCCTCTCAGCTCGTCAAAAAATTCCTGCGTGCCTTCGATCACCGCCTGTAAAACTTCTCCCGGAATCCTGGATTTGTTGCGGTCGATGGTGGAAGAGAACAGCAGGTTGTCATAAATACCCACGCATAAAAGATCATCCAGGTTCATCGCCACCGCATCCCGGGCGATATCCTTCCAAACAGAGATATCACCGGTTTCTTTCCAGTACAGATAGGCCAGAATACTCTTTGTTCCTGCTCCGTCTGCATGCATGAGGTTCACCCAGTCCGGATCATTGCCCAGAAAATCCGCATATATCTTACAAAAAGCGAAGGGATAAAGACCCTTATCCAGGCCGGCCGTTGCCTGGTGAACTTCTTCTTTCTGGGCCGAAACACCGCGTCTGGAATAAAGTGACATAATAAACTGATTATTCTAGCCGCAAAGCTAATAGAATCGACAGGGCCGGCAAAGGAAAAGGAGAAATTTTAATTCATACACCGCGATTTTATATTTTCGCACCAGATTTTACTTATGCTGGTTTACAGGAATATCGACCTACTACCCCGTTTTCGAAATGCCGTACTCACCATTGGAACCTTTGACGGTGTTCATACCGGGCATCAGCAGCTGATTGCCCAAATGAAAAAACGGGCCGCTGAAATAAACGGGGAAACGGTGATCATCACTTTTGATCCCCATCCGCGAACGGTTATCAATGCCGCTTCGGGAATCCGGCTGATCAATACCCTGGACGAAAAAATAGAATTGCTGGATACCAATGGCATCGATCACCTGGTGATCATTCCGTTTACGGAAGAATTTGCCCAGCTCTCCGCCGCTGGATTATATCAGCCAGTTTCTGATTCACTATTTTCAGCCCCATACCCTGATCATCGGTTATGACCATCATTTCGGAAAGGGACGAGCCGGAAACTATGCGCTGCTGAAGGAGCAGTCTGCCGTTTACAACTACGAATTGCTGGAAATTCCGGCGCACCTGCTGGATTCCATTTCCGTGAGTTCCACCCGCATCCGGGAAGCCATCGGTATAGGGGATATGGAAACTGCCAACCAGTTACTGGGATATACTTATTTTTTCAGCGGTGAAGTGGTGGAAGGAAATAAACTGGGCAGAACCATTGGATTTCCCACGGCGAACCTGGTGATCGCGAGAAAAAACCAAACTCATTCCCGGCGACGGCGTGTATGCGGTGGATGTAAAGGTTTCGGATGAACCGGAAAAAACTTATCGGGCATGATGAATATCGGTTTCCGCCCAACGGTAGACGGATCCAAAAAAATGATTGAAGTAAATATTTTTGATTTTGACCGGATGATCTACGGAAAAACCCTGCAGGTATTTGTAAAGAAATTTCTCCGTGCCGAAGAAAAATTCAGCGGGCTGGAAGCGTTGAAAGAACAACTGGCGAAAGACAAGGAGAGCAAGTGTGAGAGTGTGAGAGTATGAGAGTGTGAGAGTATGGAAGTTCTTTGTCACTCTCATACTCTCATACTCTCACACTCTCAACTAACTTAGTTGTCAAACTAGTTTGACAACAAGTTCCTTCATCAGCTCCCCATCCATCGTATTCACCACGCCGACACCCACACTCTTCAGATTATACTGATGTAATAAAAGCAGGGCTTTTTCTGTTCCGGCAAATCCGTAATTTTTGGCTGCCTGCAGATAATCCTTTACAAAAAAAGGAGAGACACCCAGGGCAGCGGCAGCTGTTTTTTCATCGGCGCTGCCAGACCAAAGACCATATATACTTTACTGAAAAAACTATAGAGCGCAGGCAAAATCAGCTGGATGGGCGCCGCTTTGGGATTGCTTTCAAAATACTGAATGATCCGGATGGCCTGGGAAAGATCTTTTTTCGCCAGCGCCGCCTGCAATTCAAAACATTGTATTCCTTGCTGATGCCGACAAAATTTTCCACATCATCTTCATGAATCGATTTTCCGGTTGCCCAGGTTGATCTGAATTTTTTCAATCTCACTTTTTATCCGGGTCAGGTCGTTGCCGATATGATCAATCAGCAGACTCATGTGCTTTCGGACTAATCGTAAGTCCCTTCGACTGGCACAATTCCGTAACCCATTCCGGCAAGCTGGTTATCATACATTTTTTTTGTGGTCAGCAATACGCCGGCTTCTTTCAGCAGTTTGGCCAGTTTGCTCCGGCCATCCACTTTTTTATCCTTATAGGAAACCACAAAAACCGTGGATCCCAGCGGCTGCTGGATATAAGGTTCCAGCTTTGTGATATCCCGCATCTGCTGGGCTTCTTTCAATAATACCACCTGCCGTTCGGCAAACATCGGATAACGGCGACAGGCATTCACCACAGCTGCCCAGTCCGCATCCTTTCCATAAAAAACAGAAAGATTAAATGCTTTTTCTTCTTCCGGTAAAAGCTGGTGCTCGGCAAAATCCATCACTTCATTAATAAAGTATTCTTCCTCCCCTTCCAGCCAGTAAACGGGTTTGAAAATTTTTTTTTTCCAGTCGCGGATGATCTGTTCAGCAGACAAATTGAATTGATTTGGCTGCAAGATATTTAAAAAGCTAACGATTAACCGGAATGATAATGCGTAACTCAACGCTGTAAGCATAATGGGTAACTGCATTAACTGTTGACAATTAGGCAATTTATGAGATGTCATTAATTGATTTCACATCAGGTGCAATAAACATAAAATTGGCACGGTTTTAGACTAACTGGGTACTGGAAACATGACTAAACCTCATTTCCCGTATGAAATCACATTTTTAAAATAAAAAGAACAAACCATGAGCACAACCAATTATCCATCTGCGACTCCTCAAAGTCAGCCTCCGAAAAAAGATTTTAAGAATCTCGTAATCGGATTACTGGCTGCAGGATTCCTTGGAACCTGGGGTTATTTGCTTTGGAACAATAACAAACAGGAACAAGTACAGCAAAGCCAGCAAACACAGATTGCTAAAGTAACTGACGAAAAAGGAGCATTACAGAAGAATTTTGATGATGCCCTGGTTCGCCTCGATTCTTTAACCGGAACGAACAACCGCCTGCAGTCACAGCTTTCAGGTGCTAATTCTGATATCGCTAAAAAGAAAGCTGAAATCAGAAGCATCCTGGGTAAAAAGAATGCAACTGTTGCTGAATTAAATAAAGCAAAAGCACTGATCGCTGACCTGAACACAAAGATCTCTGATCTTCAGACACAGGTAGCTACACTGACCCACAGAATACGCAGCTGACTGCCGACAAAACGCAGTTGACTGCTGATAAAGAAAAACTGACTTCTGATCTGTCTACTACAACAACCCAGAAAGAAGACCTGGAAAAGAAAGTAGATATCGCTTCTACCCTTAATGCTTCCAACATTTCTGTAACTCCGGTTAACGACAAGAAGAACGGTAAGGAAAAAGTTACGACTACAGCAAAAAGAGTTGACAAGCTGATCATCGCCTTCGACGTAAACAACCGTATTGCCCAGACTGGACAGACTGATGTTTATGTTTGTATCACTGGTCCTGATGGCAAGCCGATCTCTGTACCTGCTCTGGGTTCAGGAACTTTCGCCAGCCGTGATGAAGGAGACAAAATTTACACTGCTAAAGTTCCGGTTGATATCGAAGCCGGTAAAACCAAATCTGTACAGTTTGCCTGGAAACAATCCGGTGCATTCGTACCAGGTGCTTACAAAATTGAAATCTACCACAATGGTTTCAAGATCGGAGAAGATACAAAAGAGCTGAAGAAAGGTGGTTTATTTAGCTAAGGGTTAAGGTTTATTATAAAAAGAACCGGAAGTTCCAGCAATGGGCTTCCGGTTTTTTTATTGACTCGGTAAATTGTCGTATGGTTGATCGTGAATCGACCGTTGAGTAACAGATGGGAATTTCATATCCCATTTACATCCAATCCATTCGGCCACCATAATCGCATGCTGCACCATAACACTTAATAAACCAATACAACCTGTATATGAGCATATTTAAACAGTTCGCCGAAATAGCGGAAAACTATATTCCGGGAACGCATCAGGATCCCGTGTTTCCTTCTGCCGGATCACTCGCATCATCTTCAGCAATTCATGAACCACTGCAGGAGAATCCGGTATCCATTGAAGAAATATTAAAACTGCTGGATGAAAAAGGTTCTCCGGCCACAGTTAAATCAACCGGAGGACGATATTTCGGATTTGTAAATGGCGGTTCCCTGCCGGCAGCGATGCTCGGCAAACTCATGGCCACGGTCTGGGATCAGAATGCCGGTTTGTATTTAATGTCACCCGTTGCAGCCCTGCTGGAAGAAATAAGCAGCGGCTGGCTACTGGATATTGCTCGGACTTGCCAAAACAGACCGCCGTTGGATTTGTTACCGGGGCCACGATGGCCAATTTCACGGCACTCGCCGCTGCCCGTCACCGCTTGCTGGAAAAAGCCGGCTGGAATGTGGAAGCCAAAGGATTGTTTCATGCGCCGGAGATCACGGTGATCACCGGGGAAGAAGTACATGTAAGTATTTTAAAGGCCCTGAACCTGATCGGATTTGGAAGGGAAAGAATTATCCGGGTTCCGGCAGATGAACAGGGAAGAATTATTCCGGATAAAATACCGGCAACCGAAGGACCGACCATCATTTGTTTGCAGGCCGGTAATGTAAACAGCGGGAGCTTTGATCCGATCGGAGAAATATGCCGGAAGAAAAGAAAAAATGCTGGGTACATGTGGATGGTGCATTTGGATTGTGGGCGACCGCTTCTCCAAATACAAAACACCTGGTAGAAGGAATTGAAGGCGCGGATTCCTGGGCAACCGATGCGCATAAATGGCTGAATGTTCCCTACGATAGCGGATTTGTTTTTGTGAAAGATGCCGCTTCCCTTTTTAGCGCAGTCGCTGCTTCCGCGGCCTATCTCCCGGAAATGAACCGGCGGGATCCCTTTCAGTTTGTACCGGAAATGTCGCGCGAAGCCAGGGGCATACCGGTCTGGGCCGCCCTGAAATCACTGGGAAAAAAAGGACTTGCCGATATGATCGACAGCGAGCTGCCTGCGGGCCCGTCAGTTCGCGAAAGGACTGACGTGAGGCCGGATACGAAATATTAAATGATGTTGTACTCAACCAGGTCCTGGTCAGTTTCGGGGATTCCGAAACCACCCTGAATGTGATAAAAAAAATCCAGGATGACGGCATCTGCTGGTGTGGCGGCACTACCTGGCAGGGAAAAACGGCCATGCGCATCAGCATCAGTTCCTGGGCCACTACGGAAAAAGATGTGGAATTATCGCTGGAATCCATGTTGCGGGCAGCGAAAAAATAAATCCGCGGTCATAAACAGAAACGGCATTCCTGTAGAATGATGCCGACCAGGACGGATTCCATAGGCAATGATTGCCGATCAGGAACAGATTCCTTTAGAATTTAACTACTACAAACGAATCAGATTCCAATAGAACGTGAACGTAAGAAAAGCCATTTTTTAGCGTTAGATGACCAATCCTGCCCTCCCCTTTCCACCCCGAACCTTAAATTTCAGTAGATGAAATCATTTTTAGCCTTCTTATTGATGGTCTCCAGCCTTGCATTGAATGCCCAGAAACCATGTTACCAGCATTCCAGGCTCTATCTTTTCGATAAACATAATGAACCCCGGTTATTTACGGATCCCCTGGGGCGGCATCCGCAGTTTCCTTTTCTTCAACGAATGAACGGAATCACCACGCCGGAAGCATTTGTGAAGTCCATCCGGGATACCGTTCAGCAACAAAAAAATGCCCGGACCTTCAAGGCCTTTGACGTCCTTTTGCGCAATTCGGGTTTCTGGCATGGATACAAGGACCTGAATACAAAAAATATTAAAAAAGTATATATCACGCCCGGCACGCTGGGTAATCTGGGTTTTTACAATAAGGAAACAGATGTGCTGAACTATCTCTATGTAAAACTAAACCCGGCAGGTGAATCACCAGACGGTGTTGAAGCCTGGAAACTCATCAATAAAGACGGATGTTTTTTATATATCCTGTTCACCTGCGGAAATGCATTTTATCCGAACGGGGATGTGGATGCGACCACGGGTGGCCCTGGTGGCGTGGGCGGAGTAGTTCCCGTGAATGGTCCCGGATGTTGCCGTACGCTCTCCATTAAATCCTCTGTCAGCGCAGCACCCGCACAAATTGATTCGCTTAACCGTCCGGCCATTCTGCGTATGAATTATTACGAGGCGCATATCTTGCGTTCCGAAACAAAGGGTAAAAAATACGATACTACGTATGAGCTTGTCCGTCATAAAGACACCCTGGTTCATTTCAGGGACCGCTTAGTCGTTCCCGCTACGATCGACAGCGCTTCCAGGTACAAAGTATTATAATATCTGTCGCGACAGCCTTGTGCAGATGCGGATCGGACTAGCCGGTGACCCATACTATCAGACCGACAGTATGACTTCCAGTTCATTATACAATGTCAGATACGGTTATGATAAAAAAGTAACCAAAACGGAACTGGTCTGCGATAATAAATGGGAGATCTCCATAGAAGCGGGAAAATCATTTAATTCCATTCCCCGGTTTAATGATCCAACCGAACATTCACAAACCAATGGACCGCAGATTACGGGAACCCTTGAAATTTCCCGCATGCTTACCCATTGGTTCCAGCTGGGACTATCCGGCATCTTATATCATACTTACCTATCAGGATGATCTGATTTATCCGGGTTCAACACCGGGAACCTACAATACCATTTACCTGGGCAAGCCGATCATTCCCGTTCAGATCTTTGGAAAATTCAATTTCGGTAAACAGATCGGCTTTCAGTCAAGCGTTTCCATATCCTTTGGATATTCCATCCCCACCAACGGGAAAATAGAAAGCGGGAATACCGTGCTGACCACGAATCCCAACCTGAAAGGAGATTTCACCGCCGGACTAAAATTCGGCGTAGCGTATTATTTCACCTGTCATTTTGGAATCAGCGCCAGTTTCACCGGAGAATATTTCAATAACAAAAGTGATTTGTTTGTTTACAGTCTATATGCACTTGCCGATTCAGGGGGGATTTCATTTCAGATTTTAGAGCGTGATGTTGTTAGTTGACAGTTGGCAGTTGACAGTTGACAGTTGACATTGATAATTGTCAATTGTTAATTGTAAATGAAATAATTAATGAGCTAGATAAATACTGTCAACTGTCAACTGCATACTGTCAACTACTAGAGTATCGCCCTAATACTCGCTCTCCCCGTATGTATCACATGCCCCTCCCCGGGCTTGCGGCCCTCGTAGGCGATATTGAGTTCGAGAAAACTGCCGAGTTTTTTGGTGAGGTCGAGTCCCCAGATATAATTCTTTCCGGGAAGTAAACCGTCGAGCATGATATAACTCACGGTGGTATTGGTATTGCCGGTATAGTGAATATCGGTCATCGTGAACCGGCCCTGAAGAGACGTGCTTTGCACCAGATTGTATTTTACGTCGGTAATAATGGAACTGGCAAAAGAAGTTTCGCCGCCATAAGCGGGATCGTTTTTCTGCGGATTATAATTGTAGCCGATACTCACGCGCAGATTCGCCCGCCGTGTATAACTCAGGTCCGGCGCAATGGAATACTGGGATATTTTGTAGTTGCTGTTGTCGAAACTTTTATTGTTGGAAAATAAATAGTTCGTGCCCGTTTTGAAAACGCCATTCAGCACAAGCGATTTACTCATGTTCCAGCGCGTGCGCAGGTTCCATTCATTGAGTGTCTGGGTCTGGTAACCGAAGGTGAGCAGGGCCTTGGAAACATTCCGGTTATTGCTGAAATCGAATCCCCAGTTCGGATCGAGTTTGTTATAGGAAAAGGAATTCACCAGGATGGAACTGCGGCTGATCAGGGAGGTATCGTTCAGCGGTGATTTAAAGGGATTGAGTTCCACAAATCCGGTGGCGAGTTCCTTCTGATTCAGCTGCAGGGAACTCTGCAAAAAAACATTCGACAAAAACTTTTTAAATCCTTTGGCATGCGTTCCGTAGAGGAGTCGCGGATTGATGGACACACTATAGTTGAATGTATTGTAATTGGCTTTTACAAAATCATTGGTCGGCGTGAAGATCCGGATATAGGTAGCCTGATCGGCAAACTGCGCCACCACAAATTCATTCAGCTGCTGGATGCCATCGTTGTTCAGGTCGATCCAGGTATACTGACCGGTTCCTGCCGGAACGGCCACATAGGTATAATTTCTTTTCTGCTCCTGCCCCGATCCCACTTCATACAAAATATTTCCCATCACCATACTCTTCCATTCGTGCATGGTGTATTCCACGCGGGTAAGCAGACTGTTATCTGCCTGCTGGGTGCTCACCGCCGGATTGATCACCTGCAGACTCCGGTAGGTCGCGTTCACCCGCACCTGTTCGTTTTTATTTTTCGTGAGCTCCGTAAATACATTCACATTCTGGCTGCGGTTGGCCAGGGCCAGATTTTTTCCGTAGGGATAGGCATCCTGCCGGTAGAAATAACTCACGCCCCATTTATTCGGCGCCCGTCTCCGGCGATTTCAGATAGGCCTGCAGGATGGTGAAGGAATAACTGTCGTTCGAAACCGAATCGGTGGTGGGATAGCGCTGCACATTCTGTTCCATCGAAAAATTAATCCCCGCAATATAGTTTCCGAATTTTTTCAGTGTTTTGGAAATATCCGCCGTGGGACGGAAAAAATATCCATTGTAGATCGTTCCGCGGTCAACCGTATAACTGATCTGATCGTTAAAATTCCATCCGTTCACTTTCAGTGTATGTCCCAGCAGATTGCGGACACCGGTGAAATCGGTGTTGCGGTTATATCCCGCGAGTTCATAATGAATTTCATTGTTCGCTTTATCCGTGAGTTTAAAAGCGGCTTTATAAAAAGTTTCATTGGCCTTGGGTAATTGTAACGGCAGACCCCAGTCACGCAGGAATTCCACCGATCGTATCGGTTCCAGCGGCTGAAAACGGATATCGTTGTATTCATAAGTGAGATAGGAACTGATCACCGATCCCGGAAATCCGCTGTGCAGCAAATGCAGGTTGGTGAGGGTGACCTTGGTGGCATTTCCCGCATCGTTGGCCTTGTCTTTCGTGGAAAGGGTATTCACATCATAGCGACTGCGCGCAAAATCCGCTTTCAGGGTCGTTTCTTTAGACACCGCATAATCCACGCCACCCGTGATCACCTGCTGGGTCTTGGGCGTGACCAGGAATTCCGCCGCTTCAAACTGTCCCTGCCGGTCGCCATTCACCGGCGCGATCCAGAGATATACATTTCCGTTCAGTCCCTGGGAGTTCAGAATATAATTTCCCTGTCCCTGGCCCACACTGGTGAAGGCCAGGTTATACAGCGGATAGCTGTGATCGTTAGAAGCAATAAAAATCGAATCATGGGTATACAGTCCGTTCGGCGGCTATATAGATCGTATCAATCTTCCGATAGAGAATCTGTCCTGATCCCCTGTCCGGTATCCAGCGGTTCAACCGGATAAAAAGCATTGTTGATACTGTCGCCCAGGTCCTGCAGGAATTTTTTTCTTCCCGCATCCAGGGTCTGACTGATGGGCGAATTGCGCGAATCGCTATTGCTGAAAACGCCGAAACGCAGGAGCAGTTTTTTATTGATCTGCGCTTCGTCGGCCAGGTAGAGATTCACATTGAGATAACTCTGGTTGGAATATTCAAATTCCACCTGTATGCGGCTGTCTTTCGTGATCATGCGCTTGGGCGTAAAACTGACTTCTGCCGTATTGTAGTTGATCACATAATCCTGGTCCTCTCCCCGCTGCAGCAAGGCGCCATCGATATAAACTTTTTCGGTTCCGGCCAGCACGATAAAATAGAGTTCATTATTTGCTCCCTGCAGGCGATAGGGACCCTGGTTTCCTTCCTGACCCTGGAAAATATTCCGGTTGAATTTTCCCTTCGCCACCGCACCGCTGACCAGGATACTGATTCGATGACTGAGCTGGAAAATCTCGAAGTGGTTTCAAAG
Source organism: uncultured Bacteroidota bacterium (assembly GCA_963730655.1). Taxonomy (GTDB): domain Bacteria; phylum Bacteroidota; class Bacteroidia; order Chitinophagales; family Chitinophagaceae; genus Puia. Next base: position 26,886 of record CAVSSI010000001.1, on the reverse strand, counting down.
GAACCGCCGCGCAGTCGTTTGTAAAAAGAAAGAAAATAATTGTCCGTCTGCCGCAGGTCAATATCCCCCATGCGCAGGGACCAGTTTTTCTTTTTGAACTGGATATAGATCTGGTCGAAATCACTCAGCTCGGCCGTGGTACCATCCGGCTGGATGGGAATATTATTGTCGGTGATGGCCGCCGCGATTTCGATGGAGTCGGCGAGATAACCGCTGATCTGCAAATTCAGGTTGGAAGTCACCACCGCATCCTGCGCGTTTCCGAAAGAGATCGCCCTGCCGAAACTTCCGTTGTAGGTGATGTTCCCGAAATTGAAAAAATTATCCTGCGCATAGTTGGCGTCCTTGTTGTACACATTGGGCACGACTACAAACTTGTCCATCACCTTGGTATAATCGAGCCGCTGCACCACACCGTTTAGCTGGTAAGGAAAGTTCCGGTACTGCACGAGTACACTGTCGAGATTGGGCTGGCGCTTCCAGGTGATGGTGGAATGAACATAGTCGATGGTATAGGCGCTGTCGGGAATGCCGGAGATCGATAAAACTACCCGGGACCAGGCTCAGGGAATCCAGTTTTTGGGGGAAATTGTTTACCGGGATATACTTGCGGTGGAGGTTGGAGGAAATCTTAGCGGGTACCGTTGGTTTGGAGCCAGGAAGCTGGGCGCTAACTTTATTCAACAACCCACAGAAAATCAATCCTATAAGCAGCCATCTGATCAACTTAACCGGTTTTTCTTAAAATGCGGAAACAGACCATTTATTGTATCAGGCCAGCTCGGCCAGCAATCCTTTAACGTCGAGGGCCTCGGTAATCATGCGCAGCCCTCCTTTTTCATCTACTGGCCAGTCTTCCTTTGGTCGGTCCCAGTAGAGTTCCACCCCGTTTCCATCCGGGTCATTCATGTACAGCGCCTCGGAAACCCCGTGATCCGACATACCCGTCAAGCGGATATTTGGCATCAATGAGTCGTTTCAGAATAAAGGCCAGATCTTTTCTCGTCGGGTAAAGGATGGCCGTATGAAAAAGTCCGGCGGACCGTTGCGGTGCGGGAGGTCCATTTTTACTGTACCAGGTATTCAGACCGATATGGTGGTGATAACCTCCGGCAGAAATAAAAACGGCATCTTCGCCATACCATTGCATGATCTGGAACCCGAGCAGTTCCTGGTAAAATTTGAGCGACCGGGCGATGTCAGCCACTTTGAGGTGAACATGACCAATTCGGGTGGAGGCGGGTATAGTATAGTCCAAAGGATAAATTTACTAGGCATTCACCAACTGACCCCCGGTGTACATCGTCTGCCGGAGTTGTTTTACGCGATCATCGGCCAGGTATTCATCAAAGGTCGTCAGGCGGTCAATCGCTCCCGTCGGGGTGATTTCCAATAACCCGGTTGGCGACCGTCTGCAGGAAGGTATGGTCATGCGAGGTCATCATCACCACGCCCTTGAAATTCGACATGCTTTCATTGAAAGCCTGGATCGATTCCAGGTCGAGGTGATTGGTCGGCTCATCAAGTAAAACTACATTTGGATCCTGTAACATCATGCGGCTGAGCATACAACGCACTTTTTCACCACCGCTCAATACCCCTACTTTCTTCATCACTTCATCCCCGCTGAAAAGCATTTTTCCCAGAAATCCGCGCAGGAAGGGTTCATCCACATCCGTAACATGCGGCGGAACATACTGCCGCAGCCAGTCCATCAGGTTCAGGTTCTTGTCCAGGAAGAATTTATGGTTGTCGTTGGGCAGATAGGCATTGGTAACCGTGGTTCCCCATTCAAAACTGCCCTTATCGGCCTTCATATTTCCTGTAATGATCTCGTAGAAATCGGTGAGTGCCAATGGATTCTTGCTGACCAGTGCAACCTTATCGCCCTTATTCAGACTGAAACTGATATCGGAAAAAAGCAGGGTGCCATCGTCGGTGCAGTTTTGGCCAGCTTTTTCACATTCAGGATCTGGTTGCCCACCTCCCGCTGCTGTTTGAAAATGATACCCGGGTAGCGGCGGTTGGAAGGTTCGATCTCTTCGATCGTCAGTTTTTCCAGGGCCTTTTTACGGGAAGTCGCCTGTTTGGATTTCGATGCATTGGCCGAGAAACGGGCGATGAAATCCAGTAGCGCCTGGCGTTTGTCTTCCGTCTTTTTATTCTTATCGTTCATCTGGCGGGCCATCAGCTGGGATGACTCGTACCAGAAAGTATAGTTACCCGTATAGGCCTTGATCTTGGCGCGGTCCACATCGGCCACATGGGTGCAGACCGCATCCAGGAAGTGACGGTCATGCGAAACGACGATCACGATATTTTCATAATCCGCCAGGAAATTCTCCAGCCAGGTGATGGTTTCCACGTCGAGGTCATTGGTCGGTTCATCCAGTAACAGGATATCCGGATTGCCGAAAATCGCCTGGGCCAGGAGCACCCGCACTTTCATGGCACCGGAAAGTTCCTTGAGCAGCTGGCTGTGCATGGATTCCTTTACCCCCAGGTCGCTCAGCAGGGAAGCCGCATCGCTTTCTGCGGTATAACCACCCATTTCCCCGAATTCCCCTTCCAGATGACCGGCCCGGATCCCGTCTTCTTCGGTGAAATCCTCCTTCAGGTAGATGGCATCCTTCTCGATGCATCGTATCCCAGAGCTTTTTATAGCCCATGAGCACCGTATTCAGAACCGTGGTATTATCAAATTCAAAGTGGTTCTGTTTCAGCACGGCCAGGCGCAGTCCGGGACTGATTTCGATATTTCCCTTGGTGGGTTCAATTTCACCGGAAAGGATCTTGAGAAAAGTGGATTTCCCGGCACCGTTGGCGCCGATCACCCCATAACAATTCCCCTTGGTAAAGGAAACATTCACTTCATCAAACAAAACCCTTTTCCCAAACAGCAGGGTGACATTATTCGCGCGGATCATGCAGTAATTTTTGAATGGGCAAAGGTACGGATTGGCACCCTAATTTCCAGAGGAAGCTGAAGCAAGTATGGGAGTCATGAAGTATGGGAGTATGGGAGTATCTGCACCCTCCATTTATCCCGCGAATCTGAAAGTTTAGCTTTTCCAATAGAACTCCCCTGCCCTTTTCTTAGAATTTATGCAGACTTTTGCAAACCGTTTGAAAAACGGAAGCATTTTAATATTGACTGAATGAGCAGAATATTTACGACGACAAAGATTCTCTGGTGTTTGATGCTGAGTTTTTTGATTGCATCCTGTGCAAAAGACAATGAACCGAGCGGGACTCTGAACGGAACCTATAATGGATATTATATTCAGACCGGAGATCTGAAAGATACCGGCGTGGTGCAACTGGTATTTGTCGGCAGTATTTTCAGCGGCACAAGTACCGGAACCACAAAGTCCATCTGCAATGGCAACTATGATGTTTCCGGAGATTCCATCAACTTCACCAATCTATGTACCACGCCTGATGCCGATTTATTATTGGTGGGCAAGTATAAGATGACGACAACAGGTGACAGTCTTTATTTCACCCGCACCATCAGCGGAACAGAGAATTACGAGGATCATTTCAACCTGCGAAAGCAATAGCTTTTAATCTTAGCTGAAATACATTATTTTTGCGCGAAATCAGTTTATTCTGATCATTTTCTGGACCGGTAGCTCAGCTGGATAGAGCACAAACCTTCTAAGCTTGGGGTCATTGGTTCGAATCCAATCCGGTTCACAAAGCCTTTAAGTAAGCCGCCAACGAGGTTGTGCGGCTTTTTTATTTGGAAGCGAGGCAAACTTGTTTGCCGGAGCGGACAAATGAAAAAGCGTTCATCTGCGAAGCAGATGGACGGCTTACTTAAACGCTTTGGGTAAGCACCTCGCAGGAGTATGGATCTTCCGAACGAAGTGAGGAAAATCCAATCCGGTTCACAAACAAAAAGATAAACCGCCGACCGACGAAGTCGTCGGAAAGCTGTGAATCTAATAAAAGTGCAACAACATCTTCTAACAACGTGACTACTATTTCCGAAGTAACCACTAACCGGACTTCATTAAGTAAAAAGGATGTTGGTACGTATTTTTGTTCCAATTTGACGGAGTATTTTAATGCCTACAAATACTACAAAATTTCATCTGAAGTTTATTCGGAGAAAGAAAGACAAAACTCAAATTCAACTTCAAAATAACAAAACGGGGTAGCATTTATAGTGTTGAATACATAGGGTCAGCTGGAATATGTAAAATTGAATTTTCAAGCAAAGAATTTTCTGAATCTGAACAAATTTTCACATTTGCACGGAATACTGTTTTCGGAAATTTTATTAGAAAGAAAGTATATGACACTTTCCTTGCTTGGTTAAATAGAGTTGAGATTAACTTAAAAGCTACTGGCAATACTTCTTTATATGCAGGCGAATTAGATGCCGCTGTAGAACTTGAATATTGTATAATAACTTAAATCAAAAACACAGCCCGTAAAATTGAGTATTTGCAATTTATCTATCGGATTTCTTCCTGTAAATTTTCAATCGACATAATTCTTTTTTAGAGCATTAAAAATTGCATTGCAATCTGCGTCTGACATTTTATGAAGATTACCCAACCACTTGTTTATCTCCTTTGAGTCCGAGGCTCCGCATGAATTTAACAGTTGAGCAATCTCTTGCAATTGCTTTCTCTTTGAAGGAACAGGTGGAGCAGATTTCTTTAGAAAATCAGCGAATATTTTTTTTAGGGGCATCTTTTTTGGGCTTTTGTTTGTAGTCGTTGTGCCGGCCCCTTATAAACTGGACAGTTTTTTAAATTCTGATACTTATGCTTATATTCGGGAAACCCCTTTTCATGCGGACTGTCACTGCTCTGGTGCTGATTTCCATTTTGTGCTTTAGCTGCACCAAGACAAACGATAATCCGCAGACTACTCAGCATCCCTCAAAAATGGTAAAGGGTATGAAGGTTAGCTATCCATTGCCTGGTTATCCGGGAGACACAGCAATAGTCGGTTACCTGCTTAGTTATGATACTAACACCAACGCCTATACAATTCAACTGAGCGACAGCGCGTTTTATAGTCAGGCACATCCCAACCTGATAAGTAGAGGTTCGAAGACTTATATTTTTTCATCCAGTCAGCCCCGCAGGCTCAACAGTATTCAATGCAGGAACTATGCCGCAGCAGGCGGATCCGACAATTACGATATCAATCTCCATTATAACAGCTATGGTAATGATCCCAGCTACATGGAAATGCTGAACCAGCCTGGGAGCTCTCCTGCTTTTGCTTATGACGCCCTTACCTCGTCCGTCAACTGGGAGGGTAACAGACTGGATATTGTGAACTGCACCCGGTCGCAACAGGTCTACCATCCATTCAGAGAAACTGATCTTGGAGGCCTGGACGTTCGGCGCTATACGGACAGTTCATTTGAATTCATTATGTCTTCGCCTTATTACTATAATATTTTTTTCGATGACCAGGTTCACTTTCCCGATAGTTATGATGTCGGATTTGAAGGCATTTATATTTTTAACAATGACAACACCTGCAGGACGTTTGCCGCCGATCTGGAAGATCCAAATTTATTGCAGGTCAGCGGTCAACACCGGTTTGATTTCACTTATCAGCAGGAGAATAAAGACCTTCTCAACTTTTATAACTCATTTTACTCTGTCAATTCCCTTATGTGGGAAATGATAACCCGGACCTATTTTGTCACCAGGGGTGTTTTATATCACTGGACGTATTTTCAAATAGACACTTATCATCCTGATCTTTATAGCTATTATCAGGACATATGCAGTTCTTATACAGATTCTCTTTTTGCCGTAACGGATGATGTCACCGGAACAAAACTTTGGTAAAAGCGGATCGTTTTACCAATATCATTGAAAGAGATTCAGTTGGAAATATTACGAGAATGCTTAAAACCAATGAGGGCGGCGTACTATATAGAAAAATTGAATTGTTCTATTGATGAAAAATCCACATAAAAAATATTCCTGCCTGTTATTTCTCCTGCTGCTGACGGGATGCGAAAAGTTTATTATTGATTATGGTAATGAAGGCGTGCATCCCGGCAACGGCGCACATCTGCTGGTTACAGGAACAGTATTCATCGGCAGCGATGACGGAAATCTTTATGCTTTCTCTGCAACTGACGGCACAAAAAAGTGGTCGGCAAAAACAGGCGCAGCGATTTCTACCAGTCCTTTTGCAGACGTAAGCTTTTTTCACAACGGAACCATTTCTTCATCTACAGTCGTTACAGGAAGCGAAGACGGGACGATTTATGCCTATGATTCATTCACAGGCAAACTTCTCTGGAGTTTTAAAACAGGCGGCCCGATACAGGTTGATCCTTTTATTTCCGATGGGGTGGTGTTGGTAAATAGTGAGGACGGCAACCTTTATGGTCTAAAGGAAACAAGCGGGGAAAAACTCTGGTCTTACCCGACTCATGGTGGCGTGGGACCGAATTTGGTGGTGGCAAACCATGTCGTCTATTGCAGCAGCAAAGACGGAAATGTTTACGCAGTGCATGTCGACGACGGATCTTTGCTTTGGGCGAATATTCCAGGCACCGGTGCGAGTTCAAGTCCCACTAACGCACCGGGATTCGTTTTTGTAGGATCAAAGGACAGCACATTGGTAACACTTGACCTTAACTATGGCGTAGTCAGATATGTCACACAACACTTCACACATCTGATTGTAAATTCGCCTTTGCAAATGGACAACGAGGTGGTGTTAGCCATTGAGGATAACGGAAATTTATTAGAAATCGAAGGTTACACCTCAAATTGGTGGAAGGAGGTCAATGTGGGTAAAAGTAGTCCTACCATGGTGAACAGGTATTTGTTTTATGGAGATCAGGGTGGTCTCTTGCGCAGAGATGACAACCGTATTAACGATGGTGCGGGAGGATCCGGATTTTTAACCACCGGACCGATTAATTCCAGTCCCACGGTTGCACACGAGTGGGTTTTTGTCGGAAGTGATGACTTCAAATTATATGCGTTTGACTTTATTAATACAGTCAATTCATTAAAATGGACCGCAGCCACAGGAGGAAAAATCCGTTCATCGCCATGCGTGATGGATACCCTTGGCGTAGTGTACCACCCCTATTTTTCCGGCTATCAATAGCAAAATTCACGAATTATTGACCATCTCCCATCATTTTTCTTTGTGAAAGGGAATCAGATTTGCTAATCTAATAGCTACATCAAATGCCCACCCCATGATGAAGGGAAAAATAAAAATCCAACAAATAGATCTGTAGGCCCCTTAGAAGTGGCCATCGATGGGTGCGTAAGACTCTAAGTGCCATCAGAGTCCTAAATGGTCGAAGGAAGAATTAAGCTATTTCAGTAGAGACAATATATTCATTTTCAGGCAGCTAATTCAGCAATAAGCCTCAAATCCTCCATAAAATGGTTCGAAATTTGTCCAATCCGGTTCACGAGGCCGTCACAACGAAGTTGTGTCGGCTTTTTTATTGGAAGGCGATGCGAGCTCGCTCGCGAGAGCTGCGACGCTGGCAATTATATGCCGTAACCAAAAAAGGATCGGATTATAATTTTTCCAAACCATTTCGGGAGTCTGCCCGTTCCGCGACCAGTGTCGCCTTTTCATCGTCCGGAATCTCCAGATCAGACATTTATCCAATCCGGTTCATATTGCTACGCAGTAACACATTGTAAAACCATATTTTAATTGATTTATCGACTGGAGATTTTCACGCAACCTTTGAGAACTGCGGTTTGTTTTCGGAAATTATGTCCTGGCTGCCTTCGGACTGTATCTGCCTGCTCAGTATATACCTGAAATAGTAAGCAACAACGAATGCCGCGGGAATACTGATGGATGTCCAGGTGGCAAGATCTCTTGAGATACCCTGGAAATCTTTGTAATACCGGAGATAAGCGCCCAGGCCGATCAAAATTCCTGTAGCGGCTGCCAGCAAATAACCGAGTATACATTGCCATATCCATTTTGCAGGAGACTTAACAAATGGTCTTGAAGCTGAACGGCGTTGATGATACCGATAGAGAGGAACATAAAAAGAATATCGAAGGGCACGAACAATGTATAGTAGCCCAACCAGAACACCCAGGGCGTAAAAAAAAGAAATGGCCATGCGTCTGACAGGGTTCTCTTTTTTCCCCCATCGGTTTCAAATGTTTTGTTCCTTGAAACGGCAAGGAAGAAAACAAAAATGAATATAGAAATGGTATGCATGATAAACTGGGGCGTTGTCAACAGTTTATCATGATCGCCGGTAAACCCGTGCGCAATCAACGGGTGCAAAAAGCCCAATAACACGGGGTAAACGACCAGGTTGGCGGACACCCATTTTTTTAAAAACACACTTTTAGTTGTGGTCATAATATTTGTAATTTAGAATACAAAGAACCTTCGTTTTGCGGGCCGGAAAAGGCATCTTTTATTCATAAAATGATATATTTTGCGCCATGGGTTTACAGGGAACAGTCATACGTACCATCTTCCAAACAGCTACTTCATTCGGGGCAGCATTTGATGCACTTTGCGAAGTGTCGCAGATCAATGCTGATGAAGTGGGCGATTCAGAAAAAATGGTTGAATGGGAAAAAGCAGCGTTGATCTGGGCACCCCTTTTAAAGATCACCGGCGACCCCTTAATCGGTTTGCATATCGGTATTCGACACGCGAAATGCTTCATGGCATGGTTGGTTTTTTGCTTCAGAGTTGTAAAGATCTTGACCAGGCGTTGCAAATGTTAAGCAGGTATGGCCAAATGGTATCGCCGATGGTTTCGTATAAATACACAATCAGTGATGTGGCCGTTCTTGAAATAGAACAGAATAAAATGTGGCTATTGAAGCATCCTGAGCCGGCAAGGCAGGCAAACGATTTTTTATTTGCATCAACCATCAACACATCCGCAGCGCTTACAGGCAGGCGCATTGTTCCGTTAAGGATAGAACTGGCCTACCCCAGGCGGGAAATTTCAGCCTATCAAAAGTTTTTTGGCTGTGACGTACTTTTTAACCAGGAGGTGAACCGGATTATTTTAGAGAAAAAAGATATAACCACACCCATACTCACCAGTGACCAGTCTATGTTTGAGCGCTTCAACTCCATGGTAGCCGAAAAGCAGGCGCTGCTCGCCACCAATACGACCAGGGGAAATTTGAAACAGGTATTGTTCATGCAGTTTAGAGGAAGGATACCCTCTATTGACGAAGCTGCGTCCGCATTGGATATGACACCCCGCAGCCTGCAGCGAAAACTGATGCAGGAGCACACAACCTTCCGCGATGTTGCCGGGGAAATCAGAAAAGAAATTGCTTTCCAATTAATGCAAAACCCCGCGATAAAAATATCGGAAGTTTCAGATATCCTGGGATACGCTGACCCGACCGCATTCAGAAAAGCCTTTAAGTCGTGGACGAATGCAGCGCCGCGTGCGGTTAAACAAGGCGAGAGTGTATAATTACGAACAGCTGTTAAGGTCAAACCACTTGCTCTTTAAAGCCGGCTGGTCGAGCTATCAGAACAATATGAACATAGTTAGCCAGTCGGAGTATAATAAAGGAGCAACTATCTGTAACTATCCAGTTGGTTTTGCTGTTTATCTAAACCAAAGATTTGCCGTTGATGGCGATGGGTAACGCGAACGGTTGGAGCTAAAGTTTGGCATAATCTAAATCGGGAAAAGCTTCTGCATACTTCATCATTTTTCGCCACCTAAAATTATGTAAAGAGGACTTCGCGTAGTGGATGGGAGAATGTTGGACAAATATGTTACCCCGAAAAAAAAGATCACTGGTCACTATCATATTTCCAGCCGAGTCAAATCGGATATAAACTGTTTGATTTCCGTCTACTTTATACTGGGCTGTTTTATAATCCTTGTCAATTTTGTCAATGTGAATACCCATGTCTATCATTTTATGTACGGCAACATCAAATGTTACATTGTGCACAATAACAGTGTTATCCTTCTTTTCAGGTACTTTATGGAAAGATTGACTGAACGACAGGACTGGCAGGAGTAAAAAAAGTAGCTTCATGTTAATAACCTCCGTGTCCTAAGTTAAACCATTTTTGTAATATTATCCAATACGTCTTCTGTGTCAGAAACTATTATCTCCGGGTTTCCTGTTCTAACGACGCAATGGTCGCCGTCTTTAAATCAGCAATTTTTTGGATTGGCTATTGTTAGCTGATAAAAATGATGACTGCATGGGCAATACTAAGGGTAACTACTTAGTGAGGAAACTATTTTACGATGCAATCCAATTTGTATCGTGCACTTTTCTTTCTAATTTGAGCAACTTTAACCCTAATTATCAGATGAAACTCACCCTGGCCATTGTCACCGTGATTTTGACCATATTCAGCTTTAAAAAAGTTTCCGCACAGGACACTCTTTATTGGTCATCCGCTTACAAATTGACACCAAAAGATTTTCGTGGAAAACCGGATACAAACGCATCTTATCCCTCCGTATCTATTTGTGGAATAAAATATATTGGACATGCTAAAAAAAACGCGGTTCAGACGGCAGCATTTGGAATCTTCATTCGTCCTAAGTCATGGGCTGTAATTTCTGAAAATGATAGTCTCTGGTTGATCCATGAGCAGTTGAATTTTGATATTGCTGAACTTTTCGCGAGAAAGTTAAGAAAAACATTTTCCGAATATAAGTTCAGATATGTGACGGTGCAACAGGACCTGGATAGTCTTTATGATATTAATCATGATGAAATGAACAAGATGCACGCATCTTATGAAGAAGAAACCAATCATGGTATGGATGAATCTGCACAATCGATCTGGAATCATAAAATAAAATCGGAATTGGAAAATCTCGATAAATATTCCAGTAACTGAGGTTTTCGGCCGATGCTCGTTCCTGCACGATGACTGTATCGAAACCGAACATCATGGTCTCTCGCAGGCCCTGACAGAAAAATGGTCTTCAAGACTTTATAAACCCGGCACTCTTTTGGGATCGTCCTAATGATTTGGCCGCCTTACTCGTCATAAAACCGACCAACCCATGTTCCGCAACTATCTCAAGATCGCCTTCCGCAGCCTCAGGAAAAGCAAGGGCTTTACCGCCCTCAACATCATCGGCCTCGCTGCCGGCCTCGGCGTCTGTCTGCTGATCGTCCTGTACGTCACGGATGAGCTCAGTTACGACCGCTACAATGTGAACGCCGATCGCATCTATCGGATCGATGAGGATGTGTACCTGAATAACACCCAGTACGATGCGGTCACCACCTCTAAATTTTTCGGCCCTACGCTCGTCGCTTCCTATCCGAAGATCCAGCAGATGGTCCGGTTCCGCAACCCGGGCGACCTGCTGGTGAGGAAGGGTAATGACCACGTCTTCGAACATCACTTCGTCTTTGCCGACTCGACGATGTTTAAAGTCTTCACGCTGCCCATGATCGCCGGCGATCCCAATACCGCCCTCAACAACCCTCATTCGATCGTAATCGATGAAAGTGCCGCCCGCCGCTATTTCAACAGCACCGATGTCATCGGTCGCACGCTGGAGGTAGATAATGACAATAAGCTCCTCAAGGTCACCGGGGTCATCCGGGATATGCCGGAACAGTCCCAGTTTCATTTCAGCTTCATTCGCCCTCTTCGCGAAGCATACAATTTTAATGACCCCAGCGACAACAATTGGGTAAGTAATTCTTATTTTACCTATATCCTTGCCCAACCCGGCACGACGCGGGCAGAGGTTCAGAAGATTGTAGATGATGTAGTTAACCTCCATATCGGCCCGGCCCTCCAGGCAATGTTCCACACTTCGGGCGCCGACCTCGAGAAAGCAGGAAATCACTTCCGGTGCCCCGTCATCCCCCTCACCGACGTGCACCTCCATTCCAATAAGTCTGGTGAGCTCGAAGTAAACAGCAATATCCAGTTCGTATACATCTTCTCCGTCATTGCCGTGCTCATCCTCCTGATCGCCTGCGTCAATTTCATGAACCTCAGCACCGCCCGCTCGGCGAACCGCGCCAAGGAAGTGGGCATCCGCAAAGTCGCCGGCTCAACAAAAGGACACCTCATTATCCAGTTCCTCACCGAGTCCGTCCTGCTCAGTCTGTTCTCCCTTGCCCTGGCCCTTGTCATTGCTGTCCTGCTGCTGCCGATGTTCAATCAGCTTGCCGGCAAATCGCTCCATCCCGACGTGCTCTTCAGCGGCCGGTTCCTGCCCATCCTCATCCTCCTGGTACTGCTGGTCGGCTGTCTCGCAGGCAGCTACCCCGCTTTCTACCTTTCCTCCTTTCAGCCGATCGATGTATTGAAAGGAAAGATAGCCGCAGGCTTTAAGAGCAGCTGGCTCCGCAGCAGCCTGGTGGTCTTTCAATTTTTTATTTCTATTGGGCTTATCGTCAGCACCCTCGTCATCTATCGCCAGCTGCACTATATTCGAAATAAGGAGGTCGGCTTCAACCGGGATCAGGTACTCGTGATCCATGGTACCTGGTCGCTCGGCCGGGATGGTACGACCAATCTTCGCAATAACCTGCTCACCCTTGCCGGGGTCACCGACGCCACCATCACCCCCGACCTCCCTACCGTCGGCGGCGGCCAGTACTGGCAGGAAGGCTGGTTCCCGGATGCCTCGCTCGACGCCCAAAAGGCGATCCTCATGACTACGCTCAGGGTCGACGACCATTATATTCCTACCCTCGGCATGCAGATGATCAAAGGCCGCAATTTCGACCTCGCGCAATTTCCTACCGACTCCACCGCCATCCTCCTCAATGAAGCCGCCGTAGCGACGCTCGGCGTAAAAGACCCGCTCAATCTGATCCTCTACAATCACGATGATCTGTTCAGGACTATCACCTATCATGTTGTCGGCGTCGTAAAGGATTTCAACTATAACTCCATGCATGACAAGATCCACCCCCTTCTCATGGTGGTCAACACGTATAACTGGAGCAGCATGGCCGTCCGCTTCCACACGAATGATGTCTTCAGTCTCATCCGGCAGGTGGAAAGTAAGTTCCATGCCGAAAAGCAAGGGCTGCCCTTCAGCTACACCTTCATGGATAACGACTTTGATAAATTGTATCACGCCGAGCAGCATACCGGCCGGATCTTCATCACCTTCGCCGTCTTCGCCATCCTCATTGCCTGCCTTGGGCTTTTCGGCCTCGTCACCTATGCTGCCGAACAACGCACCAAGGAGATCGGTATCCGCAAGGTCCTCGGCGCGCGGGTCACCAGCATCGTCGGCCTGCTCAGCAGGGACTTCACGATCCTTGTCGGGATCGCTGCGCTTATCGCCTTCCCCGTCGCGTGGTGGGCCATGTACAAATGGCTCGAGACGTTTGCCTATCGTACGGAGATCAGCTGGTGGATCTTCCTCGTGGCCGGCACCGTCGCCCTCGCCATTGCCCTGTTGACGGTCAGTATTCAGACTGTCCGCGCGGCCCTCGCTAACCCCGTAAAATCCCTCCGCAGCGAATGAAATGTTTAACAAAGTGACCGCGCATGGAAAAACGGCTCGCAGGAGCCTGACAATGAAAAAGACCAGCTATTAAAATTTAATCTGAAGGCTTTGCACGGCATTTGAAGACCCGGGTTTCACGTCAAAATTATAAGTTTTGCGTTTTGGAGCTATCGATCATACTCGTTGCAAGAATCGAATATTTTCCCGGCTTTAAATAAAGGGTGCCGTTATCATTTTGGGACAAATCCCAATCGATCACTTCATCCAGATCCAGATTCGTGATTTTGAGTTTGCACGATTCATCAGTAGTAAACTTTATTAACAACTGCCCCACCCGTTTCTTTTGATTTATGGGAGGTTCATTTGTTTGGTCAGGTTTTGCTTCTGTTCGGCCTGATCAACTGCTGAATTATCGTTCTGTAGCGTCTCTTGACGTTTTTCTTCGGCCTGACCAACTGCTGAATTATCGTCTTGTAGTGTCTCCTGAGGATTTTCTTCGTTTATTGTTACAGAATCGGTCGTCTTAATAACTGGTTTCAGTGGCGCCGGCTTACTGATTGCGTCAGGAACACTATCATGACGCAGAACATCCACAGGCTGTGCCGGTTGATTTTTAAATTGCCATTCAGGATTTAATATCTGGGGGTTCAGTAAATAAATAACTATAATTACAACCGCTATGATCGTCAGGGCAAGCACGATAATTGGCATCACCCCTGCGCCTTTTTTCTTTCTGCCTGCGTTGAATACGCCATTTCTGCTTATTTTCTGTGTACCCGGTCTTACTTTTATCAAATACATAGAATAATTGTCCAGTGTCTTTTCTAAAGCCAATCTCCTAAACGATACTGTCGGGTCGATATTTTCTTTATCATTTGGGCCGATCAATAATTTGATATCCTCATCTGTTATATTTTCTGTTAAGCCTTTACTACAAATCAAAAAATAATCACCATCCCGCACATCATTAATCCATTTTGTTGATGCATATATTGGTGAACTATCAGCTCTGATGCCGCGTGCCGTAGCCGGGTTCCGCGAACTATCCTCCGTTCTGAAAAGAATTACTCCGCCCCGCATATGATAGATCCTGCTATCGCCGTACCAGGACGCAAGCACCTTCTGATGATATAGAACAAGCATTGAAAATGTAGTGGCCAGATCCGTGTCTAATCTGTATTCCCGGGTATAGGCAATCAACTGATCTCTCGCTTTACTCAATAATTTGTTGATCAGTTCGCCTGACATTTCCCTTTCGGTTATTTTCAAGACTTTCGTTGCCATAAACTGGCAGATCGATTTACTCGCGATTCCGCCGCTATGGAAACTTCCATAGCCGTCACAAACAATGAAAACTTTGTCATTCCCGGTTGCCTCTCCGGCAACAGGCCAAATGTAATCCTCCTGTTTACCGTCAATGCCGGTCTCAAATAAATAAGTTATACTTTCAGGATTCATTATCAGGTAATTTAAAATACGCTACCAAAAAAGATCCATAAGCAAATGCTGACTCCATTTTAAAGATATTTGTTTTTTAAATCCTTAAACCTCTTGTCGTTCTGCAGTGACCCCAGCAGTGTATCCTGGTCCACAAAACTTTTGTCAAATGCCTTTGTCTTAAAAGACCTTTCAAACCATTTCAAAGACTCGTCAATATTTCCGCGCAGGTAAATACAACTAGCCATACTATATATAATATATCCATTCGGCGGGCCACTCTGATAGGATCTGACTAAGTAGCTATTGGCAGAGTCGTATTTACCTGTGTTCAAATAAATATTGCCCATTTCATAATTAAAGGAAGAAGGAATTTCTTTTGGGTAAAATGCAAGAAATTTCCTGTAATTCTCCAAAGCCTTTGGATAATTCTTCATCCTGTAATAAGCTTTGCCAATGGTGTTATAAATCTCCGAGACCGTCCTGGACGAACGGGCTTCCCGGAGCGAACTCATCTCCAGGCATGTTTCAAGGCTCGTTGCACATTTTTTATAATCGTTCAACGCAAACCAGGCATCGCCAATTCCTTTTTGTGCCAGATAAAATTGCGGATTATATTGAATCGTCCTGTTAAAGTCGGCGATCGCCTCCGTAGCCTTACCCAACTGAAGATTGGCCAATCCTCTTTTATAATATGCTCCCTGATAATTTAATGCGATTGCCAATGAATACGCTTTGATCGCTTCATTAAAATCATTCTTTAAAAAATAACACTCCCCACGGGAATAATAATAATAGCTCTTCGTTGGATTTACAGTAATGGCAGCATCAATAAACAGCAGCGCCGAATCGTAATTACCCAGGCCGAGGGCATACACTCCGCGTTCAAATATGATTTGCGCAGCGCTGTCTATTTTTATAATATCTGTTGAGCCAAGCCCTTTACTTTTAGCGGAGACGAGGTCAGTTGCAGCGTCCTGAATCTGGTTCATTTTGATTCTGGCCAGTCCGCGATTATACCAGGCATAGGCATTATTGCTATCCAGGGCAATCGCACGAGTGAAATATTCTTCCGCGTTGGAATAATCCTTCTTTTGCACATACAACAGTCCTTTGCCAGCATACAGTTTTGATTTAAAAACCGGGTCAATACCCTCCTGGGATAGCGCAGGGTCACTTTCTTTTACTGCCTGATCCAGGTTCCCGTTTTGCATGTGAAGATTCGACATGGCTTCGTAAACCGTTATATCGGATGGATCCTTTGCCAGGTAAATCCTGTATTCGGTAAGCGCTTCAACATTTCGGTTCATGCGCTTATACAGATCTGCCCTGCACCGGATGGTTTCCATATTGTCATTGTCGTATTCATACGATTTACTGTAGTCGTCCAGCGCTTGATGGTAGTACCTGACCTGCTCGTTATACGATTTTGTCAACTGCCCCATTTTATCAAAGCATTTGGCCCTTCCCAAATAATAATCTGAATTGATATAATCGGCATTCAAGGCCGGCTTTTTGAGGAGTTCAGTATATTGTTTAACAGCCTCTTTATAATATCCCGCCCTGTATTTCTCTTCCAGATCAGCAAGTATCCTGAAGGAAGCGGTGAGATCCTTTATCCGGGCTCTATACATTTCCCCTTTCTCCGGCGCGATGTCTATTGCCCTGGAGTATAAATTAATGGCTGTTTGGTAATTCCTTCTCTTCTCCTCCAAACGGGCCTGATTGATATATTGGTTGAATTTGTCCGGCCGGGTCCATTGTTTCGCCGACGCCCCCGGATGAATTGTCTTGCTTTGCCGCTTCAGCTATTACTATATTGTCTGAAAAATCATTCAGGGTATCGGCCGGATTGAAGAAACCAATTCTTGAAATATACAGAAGCCATTTGTTGTTCGTTCCTCTCCTGATAAAAATCTCGGCTACCCGTTTTGTCGGCTTGTACGGAGTAGATGGTCTTGGCAGGCACACATTTTTGAAAAAAGAAGTGAAATAGACATTTATGTACATATTCTTTTTCCCCTTTTTCACCCGCGAACACCGGACATCAGTGAAGTCCACTGAATTTGCATCACTCTTTCCATAATAGGTATTAAAAGCATTTAAATATTGAATAACGGGTACCTCGGGAGCATTCGAAGAATTTGAGTATTCCGGATCACTGATATCATCAGCAACGGCGACCTGGTTATTAAGAAATATTTGTTTGTCACTATCTTCAAAACTGCTGGTTAATCAGTTCCCTGACATCGGTATTTTCTGCGCCAGTGTACGAAATCGTATTCAACAGGTTGTTAAAGTATCTTTCAATGGTAATCTCTGACCTTGCTTTGATAACTTTTACGTCGTTCGCAGTTAATGTATCCTGGGCACGGCACATATGAACCAGGCAATTAAATCCAACAAAGACAAGTATTATCCTAGACATCAGTTACCACTTAATAATTTGTTTCTATAATTCTCCATCCCGGTCAAAGAAACCCTTTGTATATCATTAATAAGCCAACCCGAGTTTAGCGCCTCCCGCGGAAAATTCTCCACCGTAAATATCCACTTATCCGCCAGCAAAAAATGATATTTGATTTTGATGACATCCATAAATTCAATTTCCCGATTCAAAATAGCATTGTAGAATTCCAGCATATTGGAGCCTTTTAAGTGCACGTTTTCAAAGTAGCTGGACAAATTCTCCCTGTCTTCAAATACCCTCTTTAAGGAAACAAAATTTGTACCGTGACTGGTCGGCGGGATGAATTTTGTTTTTATCTTACTTGGAGCCATTTCGGTTACAACCGTCCTTGATTTAAGCGTACTGGTTCCGACGGCAGCAATCATCCACTTAGATCCCTGGTTTGGGGTCATTTCAATTTGCATGATCACCGGAATTACCATTACAGAAGAACCGTATTTGAACCTGCATGTCAGTTCAGCGTACCAGTTATTTCCATAAAAATTCAGATAAACCGGCTTTTTCCTGTTTGTAACTTCCGAGATAAATGAATTTATCATAACGCTGTCCCACGAGCTGTTTTCATAGTTGAATAAACTCCGGATCAATCGTTGCCTGCTAATATTGAAACGGATATGATGGTCTTTGTAAACGTCTCTCAGGAATGAATTCGGGTCGTCGTTAAACCGCTCAAAAAATTCATCTATTTCCTTTACCTCGTAGACAAAATGTTTCTCTTTGGTATCGCCATTGTTCGAATACACCTGGCTGAAGAGGTGATGCTGGCAAATAGAAAAGGAAATAAAAAGCCAAAATTTTAATATATGCGTTTTTGCCATATCACCGTGCAATTACTGTTTTGGGGTTTTCGTGCCCAATACCTCAACATCTGATAACATCACATCCCACTGCTGGATGGCATTACCATGCAGACTTCTCTCGTAAACAATCAGTTGAACTTCGGTCGTTTTTTTTGTTTCATCTTCATAAATCAAACGTTCATCCCGGTATGCACGGAACGTTTGTTCAAAGCTCACCAATCCGTAATATTTACCATCGGCTCCTTTACGAATATTGCTAACGTAATCCACGTGGGAGAAAGTGATCACAATGCGCTCATAGTGAAGGTTTCTTAATTTCTCCAGAAAATCACGAACCCTTAAATGTTTCTTTTCATTGCTATGTATTGATGAAACTTCTATAATGGCCCCATCGACAAATAAAGCGGTGGCCTGATCTACTGCGTTATCCTGTGCCGTTCTTCCCGAATTTTTGTCGCATAGAATATACAGACAACCCTGAAACTCCTTTATTTTAGCAAGTGCCTTCTTCTTAAATTCATCTCTGGACACTTTATCCGGCAAATTTACAGTATCCTTAAATTTTGCGTAGTCAGTAACCGAACCACTGGCATGGACCGACAGTGAAATAAATAAAAGAACCAGGAGGCCCAGAGAACGCGCTGGTCGCAATACATAGCTGCATTTGATGATTAGCCGGGTCAAATAATATCGCATATAAATCATATTTTTTTGTTGTCCATTCCCCTTCCTGTGTCTACAATAATCTATTTATTATTGGAATTATTATTTTTTTTTCTCCATAAGAATCCAAGTACTATTTCATGTGTGCCACTGCTAACTGTGTTCAGTTGGGTTGTGGTATAATCATAAGAATAGCCGAAATTAATCGTGCTGCTGATGTTGACTCCCAACATGGCTGCGTATCCCTGATTATAACGATATGAAAACCCAACCCAGAGCAAATCCTGGTATTGTATTTTAGCGTTTACATCCAAACCAATCGGCAACGGTTGTACATAACTGATCATGACAGAAGGCAGAATGTTGATGTCATCACCTGCTGATATCTTATACCCCGCAGTAAAAAATGTGTGTGGAATCAGTTTTCCTTTGAGCATCGTAACTCCGTTGCTGTCTGTTCCATTGCTGGAATTAATCGGAACAGGCACAATTTGTTGAGCAGACAATCCTAAAAAGAAACTTTTATTCGATAACCACAGACCAGCATTGACATCTGGCTCCAGCTTATTCAGATATCCGCTTCCCAAAGCCGCCGGATCGATGGGATTAGCCTGTCCGAAATCTACCGCGTTCACGTCTACATTTACTTCCTGTACACCAAGAGAAAGGCCAAAACTCAAACTGGTTTTGACCCCCACAGGAAGGTGATATGCGTAGGAGCCATAGGCGGCAATCCGACTGAGGGGACCGGTTTTATCATTTATAACCGTAAAGCCAACTCCGGAATGGGCCGGTGGCGCGGTATACTCCATCCAGAATTGTTTTGCACCCAGATTCTTCGCCTGAAGATCAGGAACCGTGACAGGTGTTTCGTAGTCATATTCTGTTTTACCAAGAGGAGCGTTTATAGTAAGATACATCGTGGTTGGTGCACCATGTAAACCGACCCACTGATTGCGGTAACTAATCTTAAGTCCCAATAATTTTCTATCCCTGCAAGCGCCGGATTCAGGATGAAATTGTTCAAAATATATTGCGTGTAATAGGGCTGTTGCTGGGCAGACACGCCACCCAGCATTAAAAAACACACGCCATTGATCACAAATTTTTTTCCCAATATCACAATTTTAAAATCATGCGTTACTTAAATATGGTAACAGAACCTGCCACTTTTTTTTCATTGTTTTTTGCATCAACGATATAGTAATAAGTTCCCATGGGAAGGGGTTTACCATTAAAAGTTCCATCCCACGTTTTGTTATAATTTTCTGAATGAAAAACAAGCTGACCATATCGATTGAACACATCCACGGTTGTTCCCGGGTTAGCTGAAAGACCGGTGATGATCCATGTATCGTTGACGCCGTCACCATTTGGCGAAAATGCATTGGGTACTAAAATTTTTGATGTTGCCGCTGACACAGTAACCTTAATGCTTCCGGTGGCCTCACATTTATTGTTATCAGTAACATCTAACGAATAAACGCGTAGTAACAGATGGACTTGCAACAGGATCTTTAATGGTCGCATTATTCAGCCCTGTGGATGGGCTCCATTGATAAGAGACTATATTACCCGTCACCGATGGGTTCAGCGTAGTACTGGCTCCGGGAGCAATAGTTACATCCGGTCCCATATTCAATACAGGAAGCGGGTTGATCGTTATGGCGATCTGCGAAGATTTTCCACACTGACCCGTTGCGGGAGTAAATGTATATGAAGTACGGCCGACGGTTGCGGTGTTAATCGAAGCAGGGCTCCAGATTCCGTTGACACCTTCATTCGATGTTGTCGGTAGCAACGGGGCTGTGGCATTCTGGCAATATGAATCTGCTATTGGGGGAAAAGTTGGTGAGATGGCGCTTACGATTGTAACGTTTAAAGTCGCAGGAGTTGCGCAATTGTCAGCGGATGATGGTGTAAATTTGTAGGCCTTAGTTCCAAGGGCAGATGTATTGATGCTCGCCGGACTCCATGTTCCGGAAATTCCTTCCTTCGATGTTGGTGGCAGCACCGGAGGCGTCGAATTTTGACAAAGCGGCCCGATTGCGTCAAATGTTGGTGCACCCGTCGTGCTTACATTTATCACAATAATATTTGATACATCGGCGGCACCCGCACAAGGCCCGCTGGCGGATACTATACAACTTACTGCATCGTTGTTAACCAGGTTGCTGTTGCTGTACACCGGGCTGTTCTTGCCTACTTTGTTACTATTTAACAGCCATTGGTAAACGGGTGAATTTCCGGCGTTGGTTGCTGTTGCCGTAAAGTTGACCTGGGTACCCGGACAAATATTTATTCCCGAAGAAGTGATCGTTACTGTTGGAGAAACAGCGGGATTGATAACGACTGTCGTGCTTGCCGTGTCTGAAGAACAACCATTGGCATCGGAGGCTACGGCGATCCAGGTTCCGGAATATGCAGCAGTAACATTGTCAAAAACAGCCGTACCCGCATACTGGCTGCCGCCCAGACCTGCGTTTGGATTCTTTATTGAATATGTTATGCCAGCAACAGAAGGTACGGTTAAAATAAGTTGCCCCCCGGTACACACGGGACTGTTTGATGTGAATGCCGGCGTGGGTAGTTTAGAGGGTGCATTCACATTTATTGATTTTGATACCGGCTCATCACCGTGACCCTTACATGCATCGTTAATTTGAACTGTATATACGGCATTTCCATTAGGATTAACCTGAATGACCGAATCGCCATTAAATTGCGGTAGTCCCTGCCAGGTGAAGTTGTAAGGAGGCACACCGTTGTATCCTCTTGCAGTTAAGGTGACCGGACCGCCAGCACAGGTACTCTGTCCTGATGCACTCAGGGAAGCAGAATCAAATGTTCGTCCCACCAGGGTTATCTTTAAATCCTTGGAGGCTTCAATGCATGATCCATCACAACCATCCGGGCCATGGCACTTTCTAAAAAAATTAAAAGTAAAAGGAATATCCACGCGATCGCAAACCGGACCGGGGAAACAACCAGCCACGCTGGCTCCGTTATTCAATAGTATGCTTTGATTTGGAAAATTCTGCCGTCCTGTACCGTCAGCAGTACCTATCCACATTTTAGAGGTGCACCCGCCATTTATTGTAAATGAGAAAGCCCCGTCCTGGCCAACGCAGGGAGCGTTTGCCGTAAATTCAAACGAAAACATGGCATCAATAATCGTTGCCCCTTGCGGTGCGGGTACCTTAAAATCGTATTCACAAGCAGTATCCAGACTGCAGTTCTGATTCGAATGAGATCCGGAAATCTCTTTCTTCTTCAAAGTGCCCATCTCCTGCACCAGCGGATCTATTACTACATCGCCCATCTTAACCTGAGCATTCAGGAATTCGTTATTGATGACCAGTGTCAATTTGTTATGGTCAAGATTATACGGAATATGTTGGTAGGTTGAGGATGGATTTTGCTTCTGATACATAACACCTTCTTTTATATGAAGCGTGGTGCCTGCACCCACGCGAAAATCAGCAGAAGACGCCAAACCATTTCCAGAGCGTCCATTCGGGAAAGTTAAATTTCCAGGGCGTCCGCTCAAAAAAGAATCTCGTAATAGCAGTGTTTTATAGCTGGAAAATCTGTTGGCATGTACTATAAAATTTGTTTTAATTGAACCTCTCAATACCTTCATTTCTGCATCAATACCCGGAAAAATATTTTTAATAACGATTCCATCATCTCCGGCTGTATAATTTGTCCAATCTGCGGTGGCTAATAAGGTTTCTTTGCTCCCATTATTCCCATACAACTGCCAATGATTGAAATAGGTTCTACCATCCGTAGTAAGAATATAGGATGATCTTCTTTTAATATCAAAACCCAACGGAGCTTCCTGATTTGATGCTTCATAGCGTAATGGGCCTTTTGGGCTCAGCCGCGTATCAATTGTAATCCATTGTCCGTTCCTTTTGAAGTGCATGGGGCCTGATGACCATTGAGCATAAAAAATCGATGGACTGTCCTTATTAATGTAGAATTTGGTATCAATCGTTCTTTTTGCAAAAAGTTCAACCGATTTGCTATTGGGACTGCAACCATCACCAAAATTTGCATCGGGATGGCGCAGAAAAGCCTTATTTCTTTCCATCCATAATTTTCCTCGATTTGTATACTTTCTGGTGAAGCTTGTAAAATTATTTTTTACAACCGGCATCTGGCGACGACCTTCCTGGGCCCATAAGGCTGACCCATCTAAAATTGCAAAAAACTCTACCAAAAGAAATCCGGTTATGAAAGAACATTTCATTTGAATCGCGATCTTTTTGAAAGTAAACTGTCCAAATGAGATTAGGGTGATGTTTAATCGCAAAATAATTGGTCACTTAGTATTGGATTTCTGATCTATTTCAGAAAGAATATGGAGTAGATGGAATTGGATTTTTCTATCCATCCGGATGTCATAAATCTCTTCGCAACAACCTATTGAGGTCATTTTTCCCCAATTAAACGCATCGACACGATTCGTTGTCCTACCTCTATTGTCTAATCTACCAATTTACGCCATTTTTGGGGTCGACTTGTCAGCCTATTAAGAAATTCAGCAACTATCAGGCCTGAACAAGCAGCGCCCTTGCACCTTGTTGATATATGGGGATTAGCCTGCTGCAATTATTTATTCATTACCAAACCGGTCATATTATTAAAAATGATTGCATTTCAAATAATTGTGGTTAAATTCACTACAGCTATTTATCATTTGCGTTTTTCGATTCCAATCTCCCCTGGGAATTTTTCATACTTCTTCTTCTTGTTTTATTCTCCTTTCTTTCACATCCCTGTGGAACATAGTTTTTGGGTAATGATGCATTTACCACCTACCGGTATATCTATTTAAGATGACCAATATCTACTGTTAATACCAACGGTAATTTAAATCTGTTAGCCCTATTTTTTTAACCAATAAAAAAAAGTTATGCAAACATCTTTCAAGGGCAACTATCTTAAGTTTATCCTCTTGTGCTTTATTATTGGATTCGCTTCCTGCAAGAAGGACATAAATTCTACGGAAACCAGCAACGGTTTAACGGCTGAAAACAGCACGCTTAGCAAAAAATCCAACACAACCCCGGCTACCATGTCGGTTATTACAACAGGTCTCAATTATCCAAGAGGAGTAAAATTTGGACCAGATGGCAAATTATATGTTGCCGAAGCCGGCACAGGAGCCACTGCTTTGTGTAGCACACAAAGTTGCGTAGAACTCCAACCGAATGTATTCTCGCCTTATTTTGGTTGCCCTACCGGGGGACGCATATCCAGAATTGATCCATCATCAGGCAACCGGGTAACTGTAGTTGATAATCTGCCTACAAGCGTTGGAACCAATGCGGACGGAACTAAAGCAGACTTTTTCGGGCCGGCAGATGTGGGTTTCATCGGTAATACACTGTATGTCCTTCAGTCAGGGGCAGGTTGTGGTCATGGAGTTCCATCTTCAACCAACGGCATATACCGAATTAATTCAGATGGAAGTCATACCCTGATCGCCGATTTGGGCTCGTGGTCAGTAGCACATCCAGGTGCTCACAATGAGCCTGATGACTACACACCTGAAGGCAATTGGTTTAGCATGGCGATTGCAGAAAATAATTTTTATGCATTGGAACCCAATCACGGCAATTTTGTAAAAGTTGGTTTGGATGGAAGCATCAAAGAAGTGGTTGATATTTCTGCAAGTGAAGGACATATAGTTCCAACAGCATTGGCTTATAAAGGGAATTTCTTTGTAGGCGATTTGGGTGTGTTTCCTATTACCGGTATCTCCAGCGTTTTTAAGATTACACCAAGTGGTATAATGAAAAAAATAGCCACAGGGTTTAGTGCCATTGTAGGACTTGTGACGGACAAAAACTCAAATATTTATGTGCTGGAATTGACTGCCAATAACCCTTTCCCAACTCCCGGGGCAGGTAGAATAAGAAAAATTAATGCCAATGGAACAGTAGAAGAGGTAATATCAGGTTTAAATTTTCCAACTGCAATGGCAATGGGACCTGATGGAAATTTGTATGTATCCAGCTTTGGATTTGGACCTCCATTAGGTCAGATGGTAAAAGTAACATTGAATAATATCAATTAATACAGCAGCTCAAAAATTTAAGAATAGTTACATTCATTTAATGGTCGCAATAGGGAAACCGTAAAAAGTTTCCCTATTACTTTACTCCCCACTAGGTCACAATACCCGTCACAACCCCATTCTTCGTTCCCGTAGCAGGAGCATCTTGGTTTAGTGACTGGAAATTTTCACGCAACCTTTGAGAAACGCGGTTTGTTTTCGGAAATCATGTCCCGGCTGTCTTCGATCCGTATCTGCCTGCTCAGGATATACCTGAAGTAGTAAGCAACAACGAATGCCGCGGGAATACTGATGGATGTCCAGGTGG
Organism: uncultured Bacteroidota bacterium; assembly: GCA_963730655.1. Taxonomy (GTDB): domain Bacteria; phylum Bacteroidota; class Bacteroidia; order Chitinophagales; family Chitinophagaceae; genus Puia. Next base: position 1,674 of record CAVSSI010000001.1, on the reverse strand, counting down.
CAAGATCTCTTGAGATGCCCTGGAAGTCTTTGTAATACCGGAGATAAGCGCCCAGACCGATCAAAATACCTGCAACGGCCGCCAGCAAATAACCGAGTATACATTGCCATATCCATTTTGCAGGAGATTTAACAAACGGCCTTAGTTGTATGGCATTGATGATGCCGATGGAGAGGAACATAAAAAGAATATCGAACGGCACGAACAAGGTATAGTAGCCCAGCCAGAACACCCATGGCGTAAAAAAAAGAAATGGCCAGACGTCTGACAGGGTTTTCTTTTTCCCGATTATTTCAAATGTTTTGTTCCTCGAAACGGCAAGGAAGAAAACAAAAATGAATATAGAAATGGTATGCATGATAAACTGGGGCGTCGTCAACAGTTTATCATGATCGCCGGTAAACCCGTGCGCAATCAGCGGGTGCAAAAGGCCCAATAATCCCGGGTAAACGACCAGGCTGCCGGTCACCCATTTTTTTAAAAACATGCTTTTAGTCGTGGTCATAATATTTGTAATTTAGAATACAAAGAACCTTCGTTTTGCGGGCCGGAAAAGGCATCTTTTATTCTTAAAATGATATATTTTGCGCCATGGGTTTACAGGGAACGGTTATACGTACCATCTTTCAAACAGCTACTTCATTCGGAGCGGCATTTGATGCACTTTGTGAGGTGTCACATATCAATGCTGATGAAGTGGGCGACTCAGAAAAAATGGTTGAATGGGAAAAAGCAGCGTTGATCTGGGTGCCCCTTTTAAAGATCACCGGCGATCCCTTAATCGGTTTGCATATAGGTATTGACACGCCAAAAATGCTTCATGGCATGGTTGGTTTTTTGATCCAAAGTTGTAAAGATCTTGACCAGGCATTGCAAATGTTAAGCAGGTATGGCCACATGGTATCGCCGATGGTTTCATATAAATACACAATCAATGATGTGGCCGTTCTTGAAATAGAACAGAATAAAATGTGGCTGCTGAAGCATCCTGAACCGGCAAGGCAGGCAAACGATTTTTTATTTGCATCAACCCTCAACACATCCGCAGCACTTACAGGTAAGCGCATTGTTCCGTTAAGGATAGAACTGGCTTACCCAAAGCGGGAAATTTCTGAATATCAAAAGTTTTTTGGCTGTGACGTACTTTTTAACCAGAAGGTGAACCGGATTATTTTAGATAAAAAAGATATAGCCACACCGATACTCACCAGCGATCAGTCTATGTTTGAGCGCTTCAACTCAATGGTAGCCGAAAAACAGGCGCTGCTCGCAACCAACACGACCAGGGGAAATTTGAAACAGGTATTGTTCATGCAGTTCAGGGGAAGGATACCCTCTATTGATGAAGCTGCTTTAGCATTGGATATGACACCCCGCAGCCTGCAACGAAAACTGATGCTGGAGCGCACGACCTTCCGCGATGTTGCCGGGGAAATCAGAAAAGATATTGCTTTCCAATTGATGCAAAACCCCGCGATAAAAATATCGGAAGTTTCAGATATCCTGGGATATTCTGACCCGACCGCATTCAGAAAAGCCTTTAAGTCGTGGACGAACGTCGCGCCGCGTGCGGTTAAAAAGGTGGGAGTATATAATTACGAACAGCGTTAAGATCAAAGCACATGCCATTTAAAGCGGGCTGATTTCTGGCGAACAACCTCATTCCGCGCGCAG